>JBCBEC010000023.1:0-100479 GCA_038528965.1 Bacteroidota bacterium
AAACTACGATAAGGAGTTTACTGTCAATTTTTCAAAGAACTTTTTTGCTTGACTTATTTTTGTCCAAGCACTTACTAATTCGAGCATTGACTTGATAAATTGAGTTATCCCGGCTCTTCCTTAGTGGAGGAGCCGGGATACTTGTTTTAGGGGATTGCTTATCTTAGAGTGTCTTTTTTAGAATAAACGCCTCTTAGTAATGAAACAGATTTCCACGCGCTTATTGGTCTTATCTGCCCTCCTGTCTTTAACGGCCTGTACGGATATCGAAGAAAATTTAGTGGGCGAAATCACCGAGTGGGATGAGTCAATAGTTGAAAATTGGGGAAGCGGGCCGGTCTCAACAGTGCCGAATATTTACCACAGTCTGCGTGGTACCGGGACAGCTGATCACGGGGGCTATTTCACCCTTCAGGAAGTTACGTCTGATGAAATGTTTATCGGTGTTAAAGGAAATGATTGGACATCTAATGGTAGTCTGGCCAGTTTGCATCGGCATACCTGGACGCCCAATTCGAGTAATATCCTCAGTACCTGGCGCATCACCTACAGCGCGATTAATGCGGTAAATGAGCAGTTTGAAAATGACTGGTTAGACGAAGAGGAAGTACCACAAGCTCGGGCCTTGCGCGCCTATTACTATTGGCGCCTCCTTGATCTGTATGGCCGGGTCAAACTGGTTACCGACACCGCAGCTAACCCACCTCAGTCTTCCCGTCAGGAAGTATTCGACTTCGTGGAGCAAGAATTACTTGGCGCCTTAGGGATCGCAGGTCTGAATACAGATATTGATCTAAGCAATAGTACTTTACCCGCAGATCAGCCACCGCATACTATTAATTGTTACGTTGCACTAGGGCTCTTGGCTAAGCTCTACCTCAATGCCGAAGTATACACTGGCGTACCCAGATATGAGGAAGCCTTGATCGCCGCTAATTACATTATTGACAGCGGCTACTACCAACTATGTGATGAAGGCTGCCGAGTAATTAACTTAGGTAGAAGAATCGGTGTGCCTTCAGATCCGGAGTACCTGGAGGGTTACCCCGCTGTCTTTGCCCCCAATAACGAGGGGAATGCTGAGCATATCTTCACCATCCGCTACGACGAAACCACTAATATAGGGATGCATTTTGCCCAAATGAATTTGCATAGCTCCAGTCAAATGAGCTGGCATCTGGATGAGCAGCCCTGGAACGGATATGCTACAGTCGAAGCATTTTACAATTCCTACGATACTGGCGACCTGCGCCACAAGGCTAGTTTTCTGGTGGGACCTCAAGTAGACTTCACCGGTTCCGCTTTGCTGGATTATCAATCAGATGATGATAACGTAGAGCTCAACTATACCCCAGAGGTAAACGAGTTGGCGCCCAATACCCTGCGCGAGGCGGGTGCTCGGGCGGCGAAATTTAGCTTTAAGCTTTATGGCAAGCGCTCTATGGAAAATGACTTTCCGATCCTTCGGTTGGGGGAGATCTATCTTATTCGTGCCGAAGCCAAAGCCCGACTTAGTAACAACTGGGCTGCCGCTGAGCCGGATGTGAATATCCTGCGCGGACGAGCGGGAATGCCCACTTATTCCGGCACCTTGACTGCGGAGGAGTTCCTCGCTGAACGGGGGCGCGAGATGTTTCAGGAGACAGCACGGCGTACGGACCTCATTCGCTTTGGTAAGTTCAATGATGCCTGGTGGGAAAAGCAGGTATCCGCAGCATACAGAAATGTCTTTCCCATTCCTCAAGTCATTCTTGATACCGATCCCAATATGACCCAAAATCCGGGTTACTAGCTCTAGAAAAAGGTCGCCTAATTGCCAAATGGTCGGCTGATTTCGAGCTGTTTAGGTGATATTTGTCACCAGCGACAGCATCCATTGTCGTAAACTACCATTCGAACGCAAATTGCACGATCATTAGGCCTTCAATATTTAGAGAACGAGGAATAGGGCCGTATCTTTATGCTACCGTAATCAAGCATCCCTTTATCAGGCCTTCGATCCATTGTAGGGGTACATCATTGCGGGATTTTCTAGGGTAAAGCAAAGTATGAAGAAGTACTCCCCGATCCAGTCGCAGAAGAGAGTCATAGTAAGATCGTCAAAACAGCAGTATAGGAAGGTTGATCACCGAAGCAATCCGCTTGTGGTGACCATCGGTTTGCTCCTTCTCCTAGGTTGTTTTTCCTGCGACGAAACGAAAAAGACTCCCACTTTATTTAGTGCACTCGAGCCCGCCCAAACCGGGGTGGCATTTTCCAACGACTTAAGTTATACCGAGGAATACAATCCTTATACCTACCGCAACTTTTACAATGGTGGTGGAGTAGCCCTCGGGGACATCAATAATGATGGTCTGCTGGATATCTATTTCTCAGGCAATCTGGTCGACAATAAGCTCTACCTCAATAAAGGTAATTTTGAGTTTGAAGACATCACCCAGCAAGCCGGAGTCGCTTGCCCTAATGTGTGGTCGGCAGGCGTGAATATGATGGACATCAACGGCGATGGCCTATTGGATATCTACGTTTGTAAAGCGGGAAAGCCAGAAGGTGAAAACCGCAACAATGAACTGTTCATCAACCAAGGCGACCTCACTTTTGTGGAGCAGTCAGCGGAGTACGGTTTAGATATTACTGGCCTTTCGATCCAGACGGCCTTCTTTGATTACGATAGGGATGGCGACCTGGATTGTTACTTGCTCAATAACTCGCTACGTTCGGTTGGTGGTTTTGATATGAAGGAAGGCCTTCGCGATGTCTATGATCCGGAGGGTAATAAGCTGCTTGAAAACCAGGATGGAAAGTTTGTGGATGTCACCCAGCAAGCCGGCATCTACTCCAGTAGTATTGGCTATGGTCTGGGCATCACCCTGGCAGACTTTAACTGGGATGGCTGGCCGGATGTGTTTCTTTCTAACGATTTCTTCGAAAAGGATTACCTCTACCTCAATAACCAGGACGGCACTTTTACCGAGACGGTTGATCGGAGTTTTACCTCCTTGTCCATGGGCTCAATGGGAGCTGATGCTTCTGATTTGGATAATGATCTCCTACCGGAAATTTTCGTGACAGAAATGCTCCCCCGTGAAGGTAATCGCCGCAAAACAAAGACGGTTTATGAAAACTGGGATAAGTACCAATTGGCGGTAGCAAAAGACTATCACCACCAGTTTGCCCGTAATGTGTTGCACAAAAACTTAGATGGTGAGCAATTTGTAGAGTTAGGCCGTTTAGCGGGGGTAGAGAGTTCAGAGTGGAGTTGGTCTGCCCTAATTCAGGATTTCGATAATGATGGGCTGCGCGACATCTTCATCAGTAACGGAATCCGTTCTGATTTGCTGGATAAAGATTACCTCAACTACATGGCTAATGACACGCGCATTCGTGCCATGATTGATGAGGATAAGGAGGTACTCAAAACCCTGATCGATGCCATGCCTTCGGGGGCGATACCCAATGCCATCTTTAAAAATCAAGGAGAACTCCGTTTTTCGTATGAATCTACCAACTGGGGACTGGATGCCCCTACCTTCAGCAACGGCAGTGCGTACGGCGATCTGGACAATGATGGCGACCTGGATTTGGTAGTCAATAATGTGGATGCGCCCGCTTCTTTGTACCAAAATAACAGTACGCAGTCGAATACTTTATCGGTAAAATTGGAATACCGCGATCAGAATCAGCACGCTATTGGAGCCAAAGTGATTATAGTTGCGGATAGTCTGCGCACTTATTTTGAGCATTACCCTGCTAAAGGATTCCAAAGCTGTTCGGCCGTCCCACTGTTCTTTGGACTGGGTGCCGCAGCGCAAGTGGATAGCTTGATTGTAATTTGGCCAAATGCGGAGGTAAGCGTACTTACTGACCTCGCTACGGGGCAACAACTAAGCATTAATTATGCTGAATCAGAAGTAACAGCACCTACCGTCCCCTTTATTCCGCAGCTGAAAACCGAGGTGACCACCGGAGCAACAGCCTTTGATTTTACTCACAAGGAAATTAAGCTCAACCATTTTGATCGCGAACGAATGCTGCTCTTTATGCCTGGTCGGCAAGGGCCCGCCATGGCTACCGCTGATTTGAATGGTGATCAGGTGGAGGATATCTTCATTGGCGGGGGAAAGAACCAAGAATCTGTCTTATACCTTTCAACTACTGATGGCTACGAGCCGCAGGCTTGGTTTGCTGATTCGCGCCCGTCCGAAGTAGTTGGTGCGGAGTTTTTTGATTGTGATCAAGATGGCGATCTAGACCTCTACGTGGCCCACGGCGGGAAGGCATTCTCCATTTATTCTCCAGAACTACACGATGCCTTATACTTGAACGATGGCAACGGACAATTGACCAGAGCAACGGGAGCCTTACCGTTCAGTACACCTATGGCTTCCGGAGATTTTACCATTGCTGATCTGAATAAGGATGGATTGCCTGATGTGGTGCTGGGAGAGGCCATGAAAACCAATAGCTACGGACAGCCCGGGAGCTGTATTATCCTTTGGAACGAGGGCGGTGCCCAATTCCGTTTGGATGAGTTCCCGCTAGGTAAAGACATGGGTTTGATTACTGCCATAGAGAGTGCGGATATCAACGGAGATAGCTGGCCAGATTTGCTTATCGCTGGCCATTTTATGCCAATTACGATAGTGTTGAATCAGGAAGGGAAATTCGAGCAACAAGATCAATTGGCCCAGACCCGTGGCCTTTGGAATACCGTAGAGCAGGCAGACTTGGATGGTGATGGCGATGCTGACTTTGTTTTGGGCAACCTTGGGGAAAACAACTTCTTTCAGGATGGCCTCACGGTGTTTATCAATGATTTTGACCAAAACGGTACCGTGGAGCAAATCTGTTGTCAGGCCGGGCCAGATGGCCATTACCCGATTCACGATATCGACGAGTTGTATGCTCAGATGCCGGTACTCAAGAAAAAATACCGCACCTACGGTGAGTTTTCCCAGGCACCACTGGAAATTCTTGTACCGGAAAATCTGTTACAGTCGGCGCTCCAGTTAGAGCTGGAGGAAGGGCGGAGCATGATCCTGTGGAACGATGCGGGTACCCTGCGTCCGACGCCCTTACCCAGGAAGGCACAATATTCGTCAGTCAATGCAATACTCATTGATGACCTCAACGCTGACGGAACGCCTGACCTGATCCTGGGAGGAAACGACTACAATTACAAGCCCCAGTTCGGCCGCCAGGATGCAACCTTCGGTTGGCGTTGTTATGGGGATAATCAGTCAGGAGATATTATTTTTGCGGATTGTCAACCAATCGGAATCGAAGGGCAGATTCGATCATTGACTAAAATTAATTCTAACCAAATCATTGTCGGCATTAACGACGGAGCAATTGAGTTGTATGAGCAAGATTAAGCACGTCTTCTGTTTCTTCTTAATCGGTTTGTTTGTGGTGAGTTGTAAATCAGAATACCAGCAATATGTAGATCGTGAACTAAGTAGTGGAGTGACCAACGATAGCCTGATGTTCGGTTTGTATATGGGATTGGAAAAGCAAAAGTATTTCGAGATTTGCTGGGACCTTAATAAAGAGGGGGTATTGGATCAGGGGACTGGAAATGGTAGTGTTCGTCATACTACCGATAAGGACTCGCTGGGACAACGGACAACCTACTCAAAGGACTTGCTGTTCGAAGCACTTTTTGATGAAGACGATATCATGCGCGGAATGAGCATCAACTATTCCTATTTGGCTTGGGCCCCCTGGAATCGTGAATTGCAATCAGATAGCCTGATCATCCAATTGGAAAAGGATCTCATGGAAATGTATCCGGGTAATGACTTCATTGAAATTGACGTCAAAACTTCAAAAGCCCCGGCACTGGTTAAGATCGATGGGAACCGCCAGATCTTAATGTATATCAAGGGAGATAAGGATGTCGTCGTGAAGATCGAAGACCTCCAATATAAGCTAAACAAGAAATGAGAAATAGAGTAGTTTATTGGGCACTGCTGTGTCTGCTCTTCGGTTGCAATGAAGGCAACACACCAACTACAGAACAAAGTCAGGGCGACTTGTTTGAGTTGAGAGATAACGAGGCTATTGGTATTGAATTCAGCAACGACCTTACGTACACGGCAGAGTTCAACGTCTATAAGTATCGCAACTTTTACAATGGTGGGGGAGTAGCTATTGGCGATATTAACAATGACGGTCTGGCGGATGTATACATGACGTCCAACCAAGGCCCCAATCGCTTATTCCTGAACAAGGGAGATTGGCAATTTGAAGATATTACCGAGACTGCCGGTGTTGGCGGAGCCCGCGCTTGGTCTACCGGTGTAACTATGGTTGATATCAATGCCGATGGACTATTGGATATCTACGTCTGTAACTCGGGCGATGTCGCCGGTGACAACAAGGAAAACGAATTGTACATCAACCAAGGCGACCTCACTTTCAAAGAACAGGCTGCCGAGTACAACCTGAATGATAAGGGCTTTTCTACCCACGCCAGCTTCTTTGATTATGATAAGGATGGCGACTTGGATGCCTACATCTTAAACAACTCTTTCCAGGCGATTGGTAGTTTTAACTTGCGTAAAAATGAGCGCCCCGTGCGCGATGAATTGGGAGGTGATAAGCTCATGCAGAACCAAGATGGCCGCTTCGTAGACGTAAGCGAAGCCGCCGGTATTTACGGTAGTGTAATTGGCTTTGGGTTAGGCGTGACGATCGGTGATGTCAACAATGACAACTGGGAGGATATCTTCGTTTCTAATGACTTTTTTGAACGGGACTACCTCTACCTCAATAATCAAGACGGTACCTTCAAAGAAGACCTGACTAACCAAATCCTGTCAACCAGCGGAGCTTCCATGGGCGCGGATATGGGCGACATTAACAACGATGGCTATCAGGATATTTTCGTAACCGAAATGCTGCCTTCGGAGTACCAACGCTTAAAAACAGTTACGACCTTCGAAGATTGGGACCGTTACCAACTCAATGTGACCAATGGTTACCACCACCAGTTTACACGTAATGTGATGCACCTCAATCGTGGTAACAATTCCTTCAGCGAAGTAGGTCGTCTAGCGGGAGTTGAGGCCTCTGACTGGAGCTGGGGAGCATTGCTCTTTGATATGGACAATGATGGTTATAAAGACCTTTTTATTGCCAATGGTATTTACAAAGATCTGACCAACCAGGATTACCTCCAGTATATTGCTAATGAGTCTGTTATTCAGGCCATTATCACTGATCAGGGCGTGAATTACAAGGAGTTGATTGACATTATTCCTTCTAATAAGGTAGCTAACCACGCTTATAAGAATGGCGGGGAACTGGTTTTTGAAGAATACACCAATAGTGGATTGCTGGCGCCTAGTTTTTCCAATGGCTCTGCCTATGGCGACCTGGACAATGATGGCGACCTGGACCTTGTGGTCAACAATGTCAATATGCCCTGCTTCGTCTACGAAAACAAGCGCGCTTCGGGCAATTATATCAAGCTGAAGCTAGTAGGGGAGGGATCCAACCCCTTCGCCGTCGGAAGTAAGGTTCATGTTAGTGCTGGCGATCAGGCTTGGGTAGCTGAGAACCAACCTACTCGTGGATTTCAGTCAAGTATGGACCCCACTATTCTGATTGGTGTAGGGGATGCTGAGCAACTGGATATAACAGTCACCTGGCCAGATGGACGTGTCACTACCCAAGCGGGGATTGCGGTTAATCAACAGCTCACTTTGAACGTTGCCGAAGCTCAGCCAGCTGGCCCTAATGCGGTTGGTGCTACTCCCGCGCTTTTCCGCGAAGTGGCTGGTCTGAACTTCGAACACGAGGAAAATTTCTATATCGACTTTAACCGGGAGCGGTTGGTGTACCATGCGCACAGTACGGAAGGTCCACGTGTTGCCACCGGTGATGTGAATGGCGATGGCACTACGGACATGATTATTCCGGGCCCTAAAGGAGCACCCTGCACCTTGCACTTGGGTACTGGCAGCGGTGAATTCAGTGTGCAAGCACTCGATAATATCAGTAAGGATCCGGAGCACGTTGCAGCTCATCTGTTCGACGCCGACGGTGATGGCGACCTTGATTTGTATCTGGCGAGTGGTGGGGTGGAAATCACCGGTTTCTCTGGCTTGTACCAAGATCAACTCTTCTTCAATGATGGCCAGGGGAACTTCAGCGAACCGAGCCAGATTTTTCCGAACGATCAAAAAATGAGTACACTAGCCGTCGACTCCGGCGATATTGATGGTGATGGTGATCTTGACCTCTTTGTGGGTGAGCGTATCAAAGTAGGTCGCTACGGCGAGCGTTGTTCTGGGTTTATCCTGGAAAATGATGGCCAGGGAGGCTTCAAGGATGTCACCGCACAATACTATGCGGGGCTGACGGATCTGGGGATGATTACCGATGCCAGGTTTGCGGACCTTAACGGTGATCAACAGCCCGATTTGGTGGTGGTTGGTGAGTTCACTGAAGTGCATATTCTGTTAAACGATGGTGGTAAATTCACCCGAGCTGAGCTACCCTTTGCGAATGCTGGCTGGTGGAATACGGTCCAAGTAGCAGATGTAGATGGCGATCAAGATCTGGATCTCGTAGTTGGAAATCTGGGAAATAATAGCCGCTTTGAGGGAGGGGCAGACCACCCACTCAAGCTGTTCTACAGTGACTTTGATCAGAACAGCTTTCCCGAGTGTATTCTCACTTTCAATGCCGAGGATGGCAAAGACTATCCTTATGCCTTGCGCCACAACTTGACAAAGCAACTGCGCTATTTGCAGAAAAAATACCCTGATTTTGAGTCCTTCAAAAACGCGGATATGACGCAAATCTTTGAGGAGCAACAGTTGAATGATGCCGTGGTGACGGAAGCTAACGAGCTCAACTCTATTGTGCTGATCAATCAGGGAGATGGACAATTTGAAAAGCAACTACTACCGGTAGAGGTACAGTTTAGTCCCATGTACGCTATCGCCGCCGCTGATGTAGATCAGGACGGTGATCAGGATTTACTCTTAGGTGGTAACCTGTACAAGGTTCAACCGGAGGTTGGTATGTACGACGCCTCCTATGGACACTGCTTGATTAACGATGGTACAGGGAATTTCACTGACCGCTCGGTAGAGCTTGGATTTTCTGTTCCAGGAGAGATCCGGGACATTCAAATTATTGACGGAACGATCTACGTTTTCCGGAACGATGACGAAGTCGTTACTTATCAAACGAACTATGAATAGAGTTTTATCGGCTGGCCTGGCCTGCCTGTTACTGGTAATGTTGGGTACAGCTTGTGGTGGCGAACAGCAGACAGACAGCACTGCTACTGGTAATGCTGCTGTATCGGCGCTTTCCGCTGAGGAGACCGGTATCGACTTTGTGAATCAGCTGGCGGAGAGTACAGATCTGAATATCATCGAATACCTCTACTACTACAATGGAGGTGGTGTAGCTATTGGTGATATCAACAACGATGGTCTGGAAGATATCTACTTCACGGCCAATCAGGGATCGGATAAGTTGTACCTGAATAAGGACAATCTTGTATTTGAGGACTATACTGCCCAAGCAAAAATTGATACGGACGGTACCTGGTCATCCGGTGTGGCGATGGCTGACTTGAACAACGATGGCTACCTCGATATCCACGTAAGTAAAGTGGGAGTAGGTGTATTGCCTGCGGCTCATAACTTGGTATACATCAATCAGAAAGATGGGACATTTCAGGAAATGTCTGCGGAATTAGGCCTGGACTTCCAAGGCTTTTCCACGCAAGTGGCCTTCCTGGACTACGATCACGACGGTGATTTGGATATGTACCTGCTCAATCACAATGTGCACTCTGTACGGAGTTATGGTAATACCCAAAAGCGGCAAGAGCAAGATCCGCTGGCGGGAGATCGTTTCTACGAAAATCGCCTCAACGAGGCTGACGGCAAGTTTGTGGATGTTACCGAGCAGACCGGAATTTACAGTAGCCCCTTAGGATACGGTTTGGCGGTGAGTTGTGCCGACTTGAACAACGATGGTTGGACGGACATCTACGTGGGTAATGATTTTCACGAAAATGACTACCTCTATTTCAATAATGGTGACGGCACTTTCACGGAATCTATTGCCAGTTGGACGGATCACACCACCCAGTTTAGCATGGGGGTGGACATTGCTGACCTGAATAATGACCTCCTTCCGGATGTGTTTAGCACAGATATGCTTCCCTTTGCGGAAGAAGTCTATTTGAAATCAGGTGGAGAAGATACCGATCAAGTAAAGCGCATTAAGGCCGATCTTGGTTTTGAAAACCAGTATGCTCGCAACCACTTGCAGTTGAATACCGGTTTAGGTTCCTTCATCGATATTGCCCTCAAAACCCGCACCTTCGCTACCGATTGGAGTTGGGCGGTACTCTTGCAAGACTTTGATAACAATGGCCTAAAAGACATCTTTGTTACCAACGGAATTGCCAAGCGGCCAAACGATCTGGATTACATCAATTATCTCAATAGCGAAATCATCTCGCAATACGCTGAGGATGATCCAGAGCGTACCCGTAAGCTGATTGAGCAGTTGCCCGTGCAAAAGCTGCGTAATATCCTCTTCCTACAGAAGGAGGACTTAGACTTTGCCTCACTTTCTGAATCACAGGTTGGAAAACCGACTTTCTCCAACGGTGCGGCCTATGCTGATTTGGACCAGGACGGTACACTAGAGTTGGTTGTCAACAATATCAACGAAGCTGCCAGTATCTTGAAATATGATCAGAGTGGTGGAAATGGTTTACTACTTGCGTTACAAGACCCTAGTGGGCAGACTACGCTTGGGGCGAAGGCTACCGTCTATGTGGGGGAAACCTACATGTATCAGGAGCTACAGGCCGTTAAAGGGTATCAATCTTCTTCGTCTCAGCTACTGCACTTTGGTATTGGAGATGCCACTGCTGTAGATTCGGTAGTGATCCTTTGGCCTGATCTAACTTACCAAGTTTTGACTGGTGCTGATGTAGCACTGAACACGGTACAGCCCGTAGTAAAAGACGCCAACGGCACTAAAGTCGGCCTCAATTCAATTGCTGTGGCGGCCAGCTTTGATCAATTGCCCATACAGCATTTGGAAAATGATTTCAATGATGACGAAAAGGAAAAACTAATTCCAGAACTCCTCTCCCGTGAAGGTCCAGCTGTATTGTACGAGGATTTGGATGGTGATGGTGTGAAGGACCTGCTACTAGGTGGTGCCCACGGGTATCCGCCGACCTTAATGCAAGGCAAAGCCGACGGCAGTTTCAAGCCACTAACAGTCAATGCTTTTAACCAAGATGCTCGTTACGAGGACGTGAGTGCTGCCACCATTGATTTTGACGGTGACGGCGATCGTGATATTTACATTACGAGTGGAGGGAGTATTGCGAAAGAGCTGGACAAGGTACTGGAAGATCGCCTTTACCTGAACAATGGCAATATGGATTTTCGCCGCATCCCCATATCCTTACCGCATACCAACGGTAGTGTCGTGAAGATCGCGGATTTTGATGCGGACGGCTACGAAGACATATTTGTTGGTGCTCGTTCTATTCCCGGTTCATATGGCCTGTCTCCCTACAGTTTTTTGTTGAAAAACCGGGCAGGGACAGGAGTGGATATTGCCTATCAACATCGCTTCGGTATGGTAACAGATGCAGAGTGGGTAGACTATGATAATGATGACGATTTAGACCTGATTCTTTGCGGAGACTGGATGTCGATTACGATTCTGGAGAATAGTGGTAATGGCGAGATGGAGTTCTTAGCTGAAGAAGCTGACTTTCCCAACCTAAGTGGTTTTTGGAATACCATGGCCTTTGCCGACCTCAACGAAGATGGCAGGCTAGATATCATTGCCGGTAATATGGGGACCAATACCCTCTACACCGCTGATGCGGAAAATCCAGTACGACTATACCTAGGTGATTTTGACGCCAATGGTTTTGTGGATCCGCTAATCTTCTTCCGCTTTTTTGACCGCTATATCCCGCTAGGTTCCAAGGATAAATTCGTTTCTCAATTACCAAGCTTGAAGAAGAACTTCGTGACTTACGACGAATTTGCTGGCGTAAGTTCTTTCGAAGAATTACTACCGGAAAGTCAGGATCTTTTGGTGGAAACCAAGACCGTAGATGAACTGCGTTCAATGGTGTTTCTATCCGGCGCGAATGGCCAATATCAAGCTGTACCGCTACCAGAACAGCTGCAAATGATGACGGTGCAAGATCTGGTGACTGATAGCGATTCGGGTCAAATCCACTTTGTGGCGGGTCATCAAGAACTAGTAGCAGTTGGCGGTAACGCCATGGATGCTAAAGTGGGCGTGCTGGGCGATTTTGATGCCGAGTCTGGAACCTTTCGTGAGAATCGATTGATTAATTTTGCCGCTGGATTAAATGCCCGTGCCATGGTGCCGCTTGATAACGGCAGTGGACTCATTATTACGAATCAAGACTACCCGTACGTGGTAGATTTAGAATAAATAATAGGACCAACAAAAAGCATCATCAAAGCGGTGGTGTCGTTTGAAAACCTAAACTTGTTTGCTATGTCCAGAATTGTTATGTGGATAGTAGTAGCCCAAGCATTCATCTTGGTGGGCTGCCAAAAAGACTATATCAGCCGGACCGAGATCCGGGAGAACCTGGAAGAGCGAGAACTCTTTTTGCTAAGCGTAGAAAACCTGACGGAAATTCAGGTGTATGATATTTTTTCTCCTCCGGTAGCGAGTAGGATATACGCCTATCCCTCCATTGCTGCCTACGAGGCGATGAGTGCTGGACAAGCGAAATACGAAAGCTTAGTAGGTCGATTAAGCGGCCTTTCTTCCTGGACCAGCGACACGGATACGGCACTGGTCAACTATGATTTAGCCGCAGTGTATGCTTTTAACGAAGTGGGTAAGAAGCTCATTTTTTCGGAGGGCAGAATGGAAGATTGGCAAACTCAGGTGGACTCCATTGTCGGTAATTGGCAGATTAATCCTAAGACCATCAAGGAATCTAAGGCGTACGCGCAGGAGCTGGTTGATCACATCTGGGCTTGGGCTAAACAAGATAATTACGATCAGACACGGACCATGCCGAAGTTCTCCGTCACGGATGATCCTTCTCGTTGGAAGCCCACCCCTCCTGCCTACATGGAAGGGATTGAGCCCCACTGGAATAAAATGCGCACCATGGTCATCGATTCAGCTGCGCAATTCCGCCCCGCTGCACCACCGGCCTACGACCTTTCGGAAGGTTCTACTTTCCACGGCCTGGTGAAGGAGGTATACGATGTAGGAAATAGCCTTGATGAAGAGCAACGCCTGATCGCCAGTTTTTGGGACTGCAATCCTTTCGTGATGAACCAGACTGGCCACATCATGCACGCCACCAAGAAGATCACTCCCGGCGGGCACTGGATGGGTATCGCTGGCGTAGCCAGTCGCACGGCTCAATCCAATTTCATGGAGACGGTACAGGCCCATGCCATAGTGAGTATCACGCTCTATGATGCTTTCATCAGCTGTTGGGATGAAAAGTACCGCAGCTCTTTGATTCGTCCGGAAACGGTGATCAACGAAATAATGGATCCAGACTGGCTACCGACCTTGCAGACTCCACCATTCCCCGAGCATACCAGTGGGCACAGTGTGATTTCAACCGCCTCCGCAGTTGTCTTGACCCAACTCTACGGTGATGATTTCAGCTTTGTGGATGTGGTAGAAGTAAAGTATAACCTACCGGAACGGAGCTTCAATTCTTTCATGGAAGCTTCACAAGAAGCAGCTATTAGCCGGCTATACGGAGGTATTCACTACCGCCCCGCTATTGAAGATGGAGTAACCCAAGGCCAGCAAGTAGGCGATTTCATTGTCAATAAGTTGCTGGATAATAAGGAAGGTATTTCTAGCCGGATGTAGGGGGGGATTGGAATTAGAATTAGAGTGAGAATTAGAATTAGAATGGGGTGAGGGTGATGTTTTTGTCACGTTAGGTGACTTATGTGCTTCTAATAGTACAACAGTAATTATTATGAAGCCTTACAATTATGAAGATCGCCTAGTTGCCTATGCGGGGGAGTGTATCTTATTTATTAAATCGTTACCTAAAGATCCGGTTGGTCATTATTATGCTGATCAGATTTTGCGTTCTGCGGGGAGCGCTGCTCTACATTATGGAGAAGCTCAGGGAACAAATACAAAAAGAGATTTCATCCACAAAGTCATCAACGTTCTAAAAGAGTTGAAGGAGAACCGTACTGCTAATAAGATAGTGGCCTATGTTAATTACGGTGATCAAAAAAAGCGGAAGGAATTACTTGAAGAGGTTCAAACCCTTATTAAAATTGGAAACACGATGGTACTAAACGCAAAGAGTACTTAGCAGATCTCCCAACCAATTCTAATTCTAATTCTCACTCTAATTCTAATTCCTCACATTGCTGTCACCCACAAGACCTTGCGAACCAGATTAGGAGAGCTAGGTGCTCCATCGGCCAATTCTCCACACTTCTTTTGCTATCTTACTTCGTGCAAAAAATGGAAGGTGTGAAGAATTGGTCTACTTGTTTATTAGCCTCAGTTTATCTCTTGCTCTCTTTGCCAATTGTCCTTAGTGCTGGCACCTTGTTCACGGGAAAAGTTATCTCGGAAGATGGGGAAGAAATAATCGGTACCAATATTGTGATTCCTGGAACGGAGCAGGGAACCATGTCTGATGTGAATGGTTTCTTTCAGTTGGAAATTCCGGCTGGAACGGAAGAGCTGCATGTATTCATGGGGTGTTTTCATGATAACCGACTCAGCTTATGTGGCCAATCTACGGGCTTGATTATCCTGGAGTATGATAAGGGGCGTATTAGAAGCTACGATGGTGAAGGGCGAATGCAGTGTGGTTCCCAAAGACGGACGCGCAGAGCGAAAAACTTAGCTGCCCAATACTTTCCAGGACTGCTGGCTTATCAGCAGGGGCGGGCGGGGATTGGCCTCTATCCTGAGTTGAAAATGACTTCGGAGCATCCACTGCATATTGCTAGCCTCGGGACTTCGCTTGCCAGTGATGTCATAGTGGCAAAGGTTGCATTACTACGGCGGGATGAACCCCGCGGAACTAAGGGAGAATATAGTGCGAGATTATTGCGGGATACCGTACCTAACTCGATAAGAATACAGGGAGTAGTAGTTGATAGTGTTACTGGAAATCCGTTAGTTGGAGCCACAATACTCTACGGACCTACAGCTGGGACCGTCACAGATTTTAAAGGGCAGTTTATTGGTCAAATACCTCTTATTCAGGATCCCATTGTATTTTCCTACACTGGCTACCATAATCTTATTATTGACCGCCCATCAACGGATACCACGCTTACCATCCAGATGTCACCTTGGGAGAACTGGGAATCTGATCAACATATACTGAGAGGGACAGGCCCCCAAAGAAGTGATCAGTTTACTGGCTTTGTGAAACCAGCAGAACTCCCACCGCTTCACTTTACCCACCCTAATCAGATGCTGAGCGGTCAATTGCCAGGTTTGCTGGTGAGTCAAGCAGGTAATGATCCCTGGGATGAACCGCATTTGCGGCAGCAAGGAATTCAGAGTTTTACCCAGCGTGCCGATCCTATCTGGTCGGTAGAGGGTGTGCCTGCCATTGATCCTTTACTACTAGATTTTCAATCCATTCAAAATGTTCGACTCTTACGCCGACCAGTGGACTTGGTACCCTATGGCTTACAAGGTGCAGCAGGCGTGTTGGAAGTAGATATTGATCCAACGGCCAAACGGAAATTAGAACTCACCTACCAAGGGCAAATAACTGCTGAGCAAGCTACGCGATTGCCCGAAGTAGCTACTGCTGAACAATTCCGTCAGGACCCTGGAGGAATTGGTGACTATGGGTATGCTACCGACTGGCTAAGTGAAGTGACCCGCACCGCACAAAGTCAAGGTCATCAGCTGCAACTCCAGGGGCTCGATGGAGGAACTACCTGGTCGGTAGCCGGTTCTTTTCGTGATGTGCAGGGGGTGGGGCGAAATTCTACCTTTCAACAATTGAGTGGCCTTGCCCAGCTGCAACAACGGTGGTGGAACGACCGGCTGGTCATCAAACTGCGTGCGGCTAGCCAGTCGCGCACGGGAGAACGAGACTACAAGACGACTTTCTTTCACGCAGCGCATTACAATCCTACGGCTCCTGTTTTCTTCACAGAGCCGCCTACGCTACCATTTATGGATCTCTGGTACGAACAGAGTTCCTTGTCGTTACGCAACTATTTTGAGGCCACTAGCTCCTTAGATTATTTCAATCCGGTGGCGCTACAAGCTGCTAATCTATTAGGAGAAGAACGTGTAAACAACTGGCTGAGTGGCGAGCTCAATTTGACCTTGTCAGACCAGTTAAGTGTCGAGTTAGAAGCGGCCCAGCAGGGCAATGATCGGATTTCGGGTGAGGAAAATCGTACCTATTCCTTCTTTCGCGGCCAAGCTATATCGGGCGGAGTTCCGGGAGCAGTGCAACGACGTAAGGTGGAGCAACGCCAAGATTGGTACAAGGTGGCTGCGGTGTATAAGCCTACTCCGAAGCGGATAAATCTGAAGATCGAAGGCGGCTACAACTTCCAGCGAACTCGACTGGAAGATGATTTTGCCAGTGCGGTGGGTTTAGGTACAGATGATTTCACCTACGAGGATTTCGAGCGAATACTACCCGCAGAGACCACGCTTAACCAATCTAATTATAACGAAAGTAGCCGCTTGATTAGCTTTTTTGTGAAAGAAGATCTCAAATGGAATTGGCTTGAACTACGTACTGCCCTTACCTACCAAGGCGCCACCCGCTTGGGTGAGAATACCCCCTGGCAACTGTTTGGTGGTATTGATACTCGTTTGGATTTAAATAAGCTTACGAACTTTGCTTTAGGTTTCGGTACCGATTGGTTCCTGCAAGCGGGTTATGCTCAGGTGGGGAATCAGCCTCGTGACCTCACTTACACGCGAGGACAGTTCGTCCCTGGTCGCGAAGAGTTCTTTAACCCCAATCCTGATTTGTTACCCGAGCGGCGACGGATTATTTCGGCTGGCTTAGGTGCTAGCACGCATTTTGGTTTGTATGGTAGTATTGATTTTTATGAATCCTATCTGAGTGACGCAATCGTCAAGATAGAGCGGCCGGAAGTACTTTCGGTATTCAATGAGATGGGCGATAATCTTAGTCAGTTGGGGGTACGTAATCGTTCGTGGGAGCTGACTTTAGGTTATGAAACCGGACAAGATTTAAAGTGGAATACCCAATTGCGTTGGGCACATACCAAGACTCGCTTGCTGGCTACGGGAGAAGCGGGGCCTAGTGCCTTCTTTGATGAAAATGATCAGTACAATGTCTTCGGTGCGGGTCCTAGTAGCTTCGCTTGGCCCGTTGGGTTAGGGCATTTGGAATTAGGAGCACCTTTCGGTCAATTAATTGGGCGGCAGTTCTTGGAAGATGAGTCGATTACACAAAACTTTCCCATCCACGCCACGCCGTTTATTGGGAATAATTTATCGACTCCCTTTGCCAGATTTGGGGTAATCGGTAATGGCTTACCTACTCATACCTTTGGCTGGAGCAATCAGTTGCGTTGGAAAGACTGGCAACTGGATGTACTGGTACGGGGCGAAATCGGGCATGATTTACTCAATCGCCTCCGCTTAGAGTTGGAACCCTTTATGAATGAGAATACCCTCTTTCCACAAATTCGTAATTATTGGCCCACGGAGTTTGATTTACCGCTGAACACCCAAGGCTTTCCACAGGACTCAGATCGCTATCTAGAATCTGCCAACTACGTCTCATTGGACTACGTGAGCGTAGCTTATCACTGGGATTGGAAAGATGATAAGGCTATGACTTTTACTTTGAGTGGGCAAAATCTGGCGCTACTTACCAATTATACCGGTTCGGATCCCAGCCCGCGCATAGTAGATAGTGGGCCGGAAATTGATGATAATCTACCTAATTTGCCCGCTCGTGAGGGACAACTTGCTCCGGGAATAGACCGCCGCTACTTTTATCCCAGAAGCCAAGCTGTAACCTTCGGAGTACGGTTGGAGTTGTAGGTCACTAAACTTTAACAGCAACTTGCTTTGGGGTAAATAGTAAAGCAGGATATCTGAACGTTTAAGGGTTTTAAACCCTACAGAAAATGAAAAAAGCGCTCTTATTACTGACTTGCCTGTTCAGCCTATGTAGCTGGTGTTACTCACAAGCTGGCACGGAGGAAAGCAGCAACTTGTTTTGGGATACCCTGGCCTACCCGGTACCGGAATATGGCTGGAGTGAGGGAATGACCGTTCCCAATGTAGTTATACGAGATGTAAATAATAAGGAGTACCGGTTGTATGATCTACTCGACAAGCCCCTGGTAATTGACTTCTGGTTTATTGCCTGTAAACCCTGCATCGCAAATAAGAAATACCTGAAACGCTTCTACCTGCAATATCCAATTGAAATTCTAAGTATTTCCATAGATGAACGAGCATCTACCGTGAAGAGATACGCGGAGGATAATGGTATGCACTGGCTCAACGTGCATGACAATAGCCCTTACAGTGATCGATTTAAACTGCAGATTGGGTCAGATCAATCTTACCCACTTTACCTTTTGATTGATGAGGAAGGGAAAGTGCTGGGTACGTATGAAGGTGGAGCGTCGATTGCCAGATTAGGCGTGCGCCTGCAGGCGCTTTTTAGTGATGAAGCTGAAAATCCAAGGTAGATTATTGCTTCGCACCAGCAAAATTATTCCTTCTAAGTAGATACCCAGCCAATGATTAAACATTGACTGGGTACAGCACAGCATATCATGTAATAAGACAGTAAAGCCTTTGCCTAAAGGCAGCTCCTATCTTAATCCGTAAGGATCAGCTTTTTCGTGTACAAATTCTCTGCAGATTGATACTGGATAAAGTACGAACCCGCGGGTAAGTCTTGTTCCTTGAGGTTGAGATCAAAGCGCGTTTGCTCCCAGCGATCAACTATTTGTTGGTAGACAATCTGGCCGTTCACATCACGGATGATCAAGTTTCCACTTTCGGTGGCAATACCTGATAAATCGATTTGCACTTGCCCTTTAGTTGGGTTTGGATAAACCCCCATTTCGGCTTGTGCTGCTGTCGCGATGTCGAAGTCTGGCAACTCAGCTTGCAAGGCACTGGAACCACCAATGATTACGGTATAGTCTTCCGTTTCACCAGCAAATCCGGTGGCGCAGGTAGCGGGCCAGCCATCGTAGCTTACAACAACTCGCATGAGGGTGCTTCCCAGGCTAGCTGTTCCCGGTACCTGAATGTTTCCGCTAAGCGGGCCGCTACCGTAGCCAAACGCGGCGAGTTCGGTTTGGGGATTCAACTGTCCATCCTGGTTCCAGTCAATGAAGACCCTCCAAAACTCATTAAAGGCCGCACCTGCGTAGCCGGGGGTGAGGGTAATTGGGTAGATTCCACCCTGGTTCAGGGTAGTACTGATCGACTGATAATCGCCGTAACCACCGTCATCACCACTGGTGTTATCGATGCCGGCAAATTGCACTCGCTCGATCCATTCGTATTCCGTGTTACCGCTAGGAACACAAGGAGCCACTTGCAGCGTATAATCTTCTACCTCACCTTCAAAGTAGGTGTCACACGGATTGGGCCACTGATCGTAGCGCAATAGGACTCGCATAACAGTACTGCCCGTGGCTGCTGAACTAGGAACATTAACCACGCCGCTTACCTCTTGGCCAAACAGATCTAAACTGAGTTCTCCGGGATCATTAAAGTCTCCATCCTGGTTCCAGTCTACAAAAACGGACCAGAATTCATCGTAAGGATCACCACTGAAACCCGGGTAAAAATCGATGCTGTAGTTGCTGCCCGCATCAACCTCCGTACTTAGGTTGGTATAGTTACCATAGCCGTAATCATTACCCGAAGTATTGTCAATCGACTCAAATACGACGCGTTCGATCCACTCAAATTCGGTATTGTTACCTACTGGGCCGCAATAAGGGACTGGAGGGTCCACCACACAGTCTTCCGTACAGTACGAGATAGCATCCACAGAGAAATCTGCGCCACCACCCGGATTCTCCAGGAGCAGGTAGCGGGTGTCTTCCGCCGCTACCACATCCATACTGGTAAAACCATTGGTCTGATTGGTCACCAGTGTTTGATTCACGTTAAAGGCTACACCGAATTCGGATTCATATATCCGCAAACGGGCATCTTGAGGTCCCGTATTCGAGCGTTTTTTCCAGTGAATCGTGTAGGTCTCACCAACCGGAATTGTATTAGATAGATCCACCACAATTCGGTCATTAAGCTGGTAGAATCGAGCACCAACACCATTAGGGGCGCTCAAGAGGCGATTCGGTGCTTGTACTCCTTGGTTGAGCGACCAAAAGTCAGCGTTACCGCAAATTTCTACTGGATTGGCATCGGGGTTGTCACAAAGCGTGATAATATTGACTTGAGCGGTACAAATGTTGGTGTTACCTGCTGCGTCTGTCACAGTCAGAGTTACCATAGTAACTGGAGCATCTGTACTAGTGAAGGTAGATTGAGACAGACTCAGATCGACTATTCCACAATTGTCACTGCTCCCACCATCAGCCTGTTCTGGCGTGATACTAGCTATGCCGGAAGGGTCGAGCGTTACGGTTAGGTCCTGACATACTGCCGTTGGTGCCTCTGTATCCTGTACGATAACTAAGAATCTACACGATACATCATTTCCGGCCTCATCTGTTGCTAGGTAGATATTCGTTGTGGTACCTAGCGGGAAGCTAGATCCACTGGGTAAACCTGATAGTTGAGTAATCGAACTGTTGCAGTTATCAGAACTACTCACCTCAAAGTTTACTACTGCGGAGCAGAGCCCGGCATCTGTATTTACCGTTATGTCTGTTGGACAGGTGAGTACAGGTACTTCGGTATCACTGACCGTCACCGTAAATGAGCAACTGGTGTTATTGCCACTTTCATCAGTGGCAGTAAAAGTATTGGTGGTCGTGCCTACCGGAAAAGCTGACCCACTAGCCAAGCCTTCCGTGAGGCTGATGGTTGCCGTAGAACAATTGTCCGTTGCGGCAGCATCTTCAAAGGTGACCACTGCCGAACAAGTGCCTGACTGCGCATCAACCGTAATCGGTGCAGGACAACTTATGACTGGTGCCTGGTTATCAACGCCCGTTACCGTAAAGGTGCAGCTAGTGCTATTTCCTGCCGCATCAGTTGCTACGTAGGTATTTGTGGTCACACCAAGTGGGAATACAGAATTAGGCGGTAGCCCTTCCGTTTGGGTGATCGAACCCACTGCACAATTATCGCTAGCGTCAATGGTGTAGAATAGCGTTTCGTTACAGTTAACCTGCAGAGCAGGTGGACATATGGAGAACTCCGGAGCTTCGTTATCTTCCACGCTGACAGTAGCCGAGCAAGAACTACTGTTCCCTTCATCATCCTCCACGGTAAGGGTTACGGTATTATCGCCGGTATTGTCGCAAGAAAAGCTGCTTACGTCCAAAGTCAAAGTCTCAAGGCCACAGTTTGCCGTGCTACCGTTATCAATATCCTCCGGTAAAATGCTAAGGGAACCATTGGCATCCAAGTTAACAGTAATGTCTTGACAAACAGCGGTTATGCTACCGTCACAGCCCGCCAGCGTCCATAGCCCGAATTCATTAATATTGCTAGCCGTTAAGGAGTTGTCAGTGGTGTTTAAGGTACCATCAACTGCTACCCAGGTAGCACCACCATCCGCAGAATAGAACAGCTCTAAGGTAGATTCGTCTACACCATTCAATTCAGATTCGTCATAATAGAATACGAGATTGGCATTCAGACTGCTATTGTTAGTAGGTATAACCTCAAATGAACGTTCTATACTAGGATTGCCCAATACCATTTGGGAGGTATGCCGACGAACGATTTGGGTGCTCCCCAAATCAGAGGTAGTCGTAATTTTCAGCCCCATTCCGCCTACATTAACCGTAGCAGGAGCGTTTAAATCACGAGTAGTAGTGATTGATCCCGATGACCCCTTGACCGTATTTCCTGCAGTTTCCATTAGGGTTGCAGTGGGATTCAAGGTGATGATATATCCATTGAGGTTTACATCGGTATTGATCACCGACAGTAATCCAGCATTGATACTGATATCCCCTTCCAGGAATACTTCTCCGCCAGACTTGTCAATGATTACATTGTAGAAACCACCACTTGTGTTTAAAAGGTTTTGATTTCCATCTCCTTCCAAGGAAAGGGTACTCAAGCCGGGGGTAAAGACGCCTTGATTTTGCCAGTCGCCGCTGACTTCCAGTTCAAGACCTCCGGTAGCTTCCAGCTGCAAACCGGAAGTGGTTTCTATAGAAATTTGTGCGATAGAAGTAAGTGGTATACCCCAGCACAGGAATATCAGAATTACCAGACTCAAGCTTGAAAAATATTGATAAAATCTATCTTTCATTATTGAATTTTTTGAGAAGTTGTTTAACCAACTTTTAACTTAATTGGTTACAAAAGTTTCAAAAGGCATGTCGACACTTCCATCTTGGGAATTAGAGAAAATTATCAAGCCTCCTGAGTATGGATTGCCGGGCATTGTGTTGGTAATGATATAATCTGCTGGACCACAAGAAGGAGAACAATTACCTTTCATTACCAAGGTATACTGGCTACCTGCACTAATCTCAGCTGGGCTGGAAAAAGTGATTTCATACCATTGTCTTGAACTTGTTTCAGTAAGGGGCATTGGAATGTATTCTACAGAGGAGATTGCGGTGCCAGAGATTGTTTCTCCTTCGTGGATTTCAATAGTAGGGTTTAGTTGGTAGCCTGCTGTGCTTAAATTTCCACCTAAATAGAGCCTAACTTTAGTTAAGCAACCATCTGTACCGGCAGTAAAACTTTGCCCCATTGATGAAAATGCTTGATTATAAAAGCCTATTGTCAAATGACTTTGATCAGAAACCGGATCCCCTGAACAAGCGGATTCACTCTGGTCGGCCCAAGTAGGTGCGCCGTCGATCATGGTCAAAACTTGACCGCTTGTTCCTGGAGTTAATGCTTGCCATGCTCCTGATTCGTAATATGCAATTGTTCCATCCTGTGGGTTGGTCGGTAGTTCTATTTCATTGGTGGGGTCGGCATCGGCGTCGTCTACTAAGTCCGTCCCATCTATCTCTACCCATTCGGTGCTTTTCCAAATCCAAAAACTTTGGGTATCGGTATCAAATACCATTAGTCCATTATCTGCCGTGCTCAACATGGTAGCGCTAGCAGTACGTTCAGTTGTTGTTGTTTGGGTAATGAGTACCCCCTCTTCGCGGACTTCCATCAGGGTATTACCTGAGGCATCTTTAATTTTAAGGTCTTCTTGAGCTTGTAAGTTGGAAGTAATAGTGATTAGGGCGACGAATAATAGGCCTAATCTGAAAATTGGATTATTGGCCCAGTAGAAAGCCCTATTGGTTATTTCTTTCATTGTTTTAATGTATTGATATTTAGGTCTCACGATTAGTCGAGGTCTAAATGAATTAGGAATAGCGCTATGGCTAGTAGCTAGTCAAGGAAAGGATAGCATCGGTCACCGCCCATGAATCATCACCCGTATTGCGCACTTGCAGTGTGATTGTGGCAGTTCCTGCTGCGCAACCCGGGTTCCAGTTGTCCATATAAGGAACGGTTGTCCATTGGTTATGGCCACCAGAATCTGTATCTGGAACATGGAAAATCTCGTTCAGAAAAACTTCTGATTGGATGCAACCATCCGACGTAGAAGTGGCAACCGCTCGAAACTCAAATGCATCGGTATTACTACCAGAGATGAGCCTTACTGTAGCTTGTGCCTGGATCAGCACTAGTGAACTGGAAGTTGTGCTGACACTAAGTGGACTAGTGATATCTTGCCAGGCATCCGTATCGTCCCAAGTCTGAATGCTTTCATCTTTCGTAAAAGCGATTTTGGGCGCATTCTCCCAAGTTGTATTTCCGCTGTCATCTGCAGCTACGAGCCGCTGGCCTGCCTCGGGCGCTCCGCCACTAATTTGCAGGTCACCGGTAATTTCCGTTTTTCCGGAAGGGTATAAGACCAAAGGCGTGTATTCGGTAATTGTTGAGCCATTGTTCCATACGTGGAATTCCATAGCTGCATCCGGTGTGGCAGAGCCATTGGTGTTGACGAGTTCGATGGAGCCAACAGGGGCATAATCATTACCAAAGGAACCATCTCTGCTGTAGAAGCTTATTTTTCCCAGTTCGGTACCCGCACCACTAGCTTGTATTTGGTCATCGGTAATTCGAAGTTCTGCTACCGTTCCTTGTACCTCAAGGTCGGTAGAAATGTCATCTGTACCTACACCTACCTGACCATTCGAACTGACATATATGCCTTCATTATCTCCATCATTAGACAACCACTCATCGTTTAGGCTGATATTTTGAGTGGCGGTATGATCTCCAAGATTATCGGCTCCATCGGGAAGGGTGACATTATTTCCACCACTGATACTTAATGTTTGGCCATTTATTGAAAGGTCTTGAATTTCGTTGGCAGGATCCTGGTCGAGATCATCTAATAAATGTTGTGCTAAATCTGTTTCATTTTGCTCGGCAGTTGCTAAAGCCACATCTGCCGTAGTTTGAGCTGTTGCAATAGCTAAAGTGTTATCCAGATCAGAGAGATCGACAGTTCCGCCATTAGAGAGTGTCAAAATTTTAGAGGTGGTATTGTAGGAAAGCGCTTGTAATTCATTGGTAGGATCACCATCCACTTCTGAAATAGTGATTCCTGTAAGCCCAGAACCATCTCCTACAAAAGTGTTCGCGCTAACGGTACCATTTACCTCCAAGGCATTGTTGGGTTCATCAAAACCAATTCCCACACTACCATTCTTAAGAATTGTCAGCGCATTTGATCGATTATTTTCATCAGTGCCATTACCAACTACAAAAAGGCGGTCTGTAGCTGCATTAGCTGTAGTACTAGAAGGAGTATAGGTAGTGTTGTAGCGGCCAACCACCAATTCGCCAAAAGAAGGAACAGTCGTTCCAATTCCCATTGCAAAAGAATAATTACCGGAAGCCTGATTACCAGCCCCCCCAATAATGGTAGCAAAGGGAGCTGTAGCGAAGTTGCCAAAACCACCAAATATAGCCCCTTCAGTGTCGGCGGTATTCAATGATCCACCAACTACATTGGCATTGTATCCTCTAGCTACATTTTCTTCTCCACCTAGTACGAAAGCATAATTGCCTGATGCTTCATTGAAACCTCCACCTACTACGAAAGCATATGCATTTGATGCTTCATTAAACCTTCCACCTGTAATAAAACTAAGCGGTCCAGAGGCTGTATTATTTCGTCCACCGACAACAAAGGAGTTAGTTTCTGTTGCTGAATTATTGTCTTCTCCAATTCTAAAGATATTATTGACACCAAACTTTATTCCATCTTCAGTTCCATCAGGAGAAAGCGTAAAACTACCCATCGTGATATTTTGAGTGGCGGTATGATCTCCAAGGTCATCTCCTGATAAATTAATACCTGTAAGCCCAGAGCCATCACCCACAAAAGCGGTCGCGCTAACGGTACCATTTACCTGTAGGGCATTATTGGGTTCATCAAAACCAATGCCTACGTTTCCATTTTTGAGGATGGTCAGTGCATTAGACCTGTTAGCCAAATTCGGTCCGTTACCAACCGTGAAAATTCGATCACTGGCATTAAAGCCATCTGAATCATTGGGAGTATAATCGGTGTTATTCAGACCAACAACAGTCTCTCCAAACGATGGAGCTGTATTAAATATCCCCCCAACGGTAGCAGCAAAATCGCCAGAAGTAGTATGAAAGGACCCTCCTAAAGTCGCTGACGCAAAACCTGAAGAAGTATTTCCACTACCTCCAGCTACAGTAGAATTTTCTCCACTAGCTGAATTGAAGTTACCTCCAATAACTGCTGAAAATTCTCCCGAGGCGCTATTGAACACTCCTCCTGCAACCGTCGAATAATTCTCACTTGCGGTATTGCTTATACCTCCAAGAAGCGCACTATAATCTCCACTAGCCACTTGAGAAGAACTTATTCTAACCGTTTGTAAATCAACTGCATGTTCTCCGCGTACATTACCTGCTGGAACGGTATACGTAGATAATTCTATAGCAGTGAGATCTACGGTTTTCCCTACACCATCATCCGCAGCCTGGATATTGTAAGTATTGCCATCGGTACCCTGGATGGTACCACCAGTAGACGTACCCGCGTCTGTCCAAGCATAATTACCAGCACCGTCGGTACTTAGGATTTGGCCATCAGTGCCACCAGTGGGTAGTTCTATTTCATTAGTAGGATCGATATCGACCTCAATCCATTGAGGATTTTCCCAAGTCCAGAAACTTTGCGTGTCAGTATCGTAGACTATTAGGCCGTTTTCCGCACTCCCCAGGTTAGCTGCGTTTGCAGTGCGCTGGTTGGTGGTGAGTTTGGTAATGAGGACTCCTTCTTCGCGTACTTCCATGAGCGTAGTACCGGAGGCGTTCTTAATTTTTAGATCATCCTGCGCTTGTAGGTTGGTCGCTAGCAGGACTAGTAGGAGCAGGCTTACGCCAAAAGTTAGCTTTTGCATAGCTGATTATTTAGAGTTTTGTTAATGATTGTTTGTTTCCGTTTAATGGTATGCAGCAGGTTTAAGGGGGTTTCCGTGCACTGAGGTGGTACACTTCTGGCAAATTGATTATGGTCCGCGTTTTATGTTCAAAGGCTATCAAGGCCGTCAGTAGCTCCCGCAAATCAGTGATGTTTGTCAACTCCATTTGTAGGAGCGATGGAGCTATTGTTTTCAGGCTTAGAGAGGCCAGTTCGCGGTCATTTTCCTTCAGAAATAGCGGCGGTTGAAATGAGAGAATAATGGACGCAAAGCCCGCACGCTGCAAGTTCAATTCGGTGAATCCTTGCAGTGGAGCGCTTTTCTGAAAAGTGCTTAACAAGGCTTTGAAACGTTGGAAAGAAAGCTCTTGTGGAAAGCCGTTCATCTTTGTCCAATGAAGCGAGTAGATGAAGAGGTGACCACCAGGGTTCAGTAGCTGAAACAAATGATCTGCCCTGGAGAAATGACTGCTGGAATAGAAGGGGTAATGCAGATACAGGAAGTCAAACGTTTCGGGGTTTTCCTGTAGGAATGCCATTTCTGTGAGGAACTCGATCTTAGCCGCAGTTGGTAGCCTGGTATTTTGTCGCGCCAATTTGATGAGATCTTCATCTTGGTCTATGGCCACTAATTCACAGTTAGGGTTGAGCTGATCGAGAATAGCCAGGCTCAAGGATCCGGTTCCACAATTTATGTGTAGCCCCCGAACTTGTGCTAACCCCAGCTTCTTTAAAAGGGTGTTGCTACTTGACGCACATATCCTATCCAATAGTTGCCGTTTCTTTTGAGCAGCTAACTGGGCCACCAATTTAACCTCCTTAAGACGACTATTTGTGTTAGATAGATGTGGCATTCCTTTTCTCCATTGCGGCACGGAATGGATTTATTCCAGTGGATGGTTCAAAGGTGCAGACGAGGGATTAAGATGTTTTTCACCCTCGTTTCAAGATGTTTCATTGAAGTTGCACTGCCGTGAAAATGTTTTCACTGTGGTTGCATTTGGCAGGAAGAGACCTGGTGCAGTTGGCTGATAGTCAATTACTTGCTAGTTGCATGGAGATCTAGGTGAATAATTAAGTAAAGAGAGCCTAAAATAAATGGCGATATCTATTTCCTCAGGGATCCGGGAGAGATTCCATAGACATCACTGAACGCTCGGGAAAAATAGCTAAGAGAAGAAAACCCCACATCGTAAGCAATTTCAGAGATCGTAAGGTCCGTGTTAAGGAGTAGCTCACGACCTTTGTGCAAACGAAAGTTGCGTATATAATCTGTGGGAGCATGGCCCGTGAGCGCCTTGATTTTTCTGAAAATCTGTGAACGACTCATAGCAAGTGCCCGGCTGATTTGTGGCATCCCATAGTCCGTGTCAGACAGGTGCTTTTCGATTAGTGCGACAAATTTTTGGAGGAATGGATTAAGCGGTGCCTCTTGCTTTCGGATATTTGGGGTGTTTTCGGGCGTAAAGGCATATTTCTCCTGCAATTTTCGACGCATTTCCAGGAGGTTACGCAACTGAAGTCTGATCTCTTGTGGGGTGAACGGTTTTGTCAGGTAGACATCAGCACCCTGTTCCAGTCCAGTTATTTTCGAACTCAAATCAACACTGCTAGTCAGCATGATGATTGGAATGTGGTTGGTCCGTTCATCTGCTTTAAGCGCATTGGTCAGTTCGTAGCCATTCTTTTCCGGCATTAGTAAATCAGTGATGACAATATCCGGAATGGTTTGAAATGCTTGATCAATTCCTATGGCCCCGTTTTCCGCCACTTCGATTTTATACAAGTCCTCCAAGCAAGACCGCAAGTATTCCTGTACATCTTTATTGTCCTCGGCAATCAGAATAGTTGTCTCTGCTTTTGGCTGCTTGCTATCAGATAAAAAGGAGACACTGTTCATTTGGGTCTCTGATTGTCGTAACCAATCGGCTGGATAAGCCAGACTCGCCAGCTCCTCGTTGGAATTGTCTTCCTCCAGTATTCCACTGGACTCAATGGGAGCGGTATTGGTGACAGGCAGTAGGATGGTAAAAGTGGTTCCCTTATTTACGCTGCTGTTAACGTGAATTTCGCCACCCAGTAATTCAATCAATTCTTTGGTTAAAGCAAGACCAATTCCACTCCCCGGTTTAGGACTTGTTAATTCCTGATCCGCTTTAAAGAAACGATCAAAGATCAATGGTAACTGATCTTCCGGGATACCTGCTCCGGTATCTTCCACTCTGATTTGTAGTAGTTGCCTTTCACCAGCCATTTTTTGATCCAGATGTAAATAAATGTCCTTACCATCGGGCGTGTACTTAATCGCATTTGAAAGAAGGTTGGCGGTAACCTTCATTAGTTTGTCCGGATCATAATCTATCACCAAATCGGAGATGGCAGAGAGGAAATGAAGGCTTACCCCCTTGCTATTGGTATAAGGCTCGAACGATTCTGAGATGTACCGAAGGAATTCGACAACATCTCCCTGAATGTACTGCACCTCCATAGCGCTCGATTCCAGTTGGCGAAGATCCAAAATTTGATTGATGAGACGCAGGAGGTTGTTGCTATTTCTTTTGATCATTTTAGCACCTTTCTGCGCCCACTGTTTCGGCTGCTGTTCAATCTGATTCGCCATGCCGCTAATTATGGTCAGCGGTGTTCTGAACTCATGAGAGATATTGGTAAAAAAACGCGATTTTGATTGGTCCAACTCCTTTAATTCTTCTGCCTGCTGCTCTATGACCGCCTTGTCTTTCGCTATCTTTTGAGTCGCTGTTTTGACCAAGCTGCGCAATCGGGAAATCCATAAACCGGCCAACCCGCCGAGCAGCAGCACGATCAAAATATAAAACCACGATTGGCGGTAAAAGTGCTCCCTGGCGTGAATAGAGATGCTCAGTGGGTCTTTCGTCCAGTTTCCCAACCCATCACTTCCTTTGATCAGCAGGCGATATTTTCCGGCCGGTAAATTGTTAAGATCAAGCCGGGCTTGCGTACCCAACTTTATCCAGTCCTCATCAATACCTTCCAACATATAGGCATACTGATTCTCAGCAGCATTGACATAGTTGGAAGTAGCAAATCGAAGGCTTAGGTTTCTTTTGGAGGCTGGTAATTGGATGGTCTCCAGTGCATTCAATTGGTTTTCCCGAAGGCTATCTCTTCCAATGGACGAATGGTAATAACTAATACTTGTCAAGTAGATTTTAAGCGCTTCATTGCGTCGCAGTTGTTGTTTTACCTTTAAAGGGTCAATAATATTCAAGCCATCGATGGTTCCGATTAAGATGGTTCCATCATGCGCTTTTAGATTGGAGTAGCGATTACATTCTCTGTTAATCAATCCATCTGTTTCGTATATATTTCGAATCAAGTCACCATTAGAAGAGACCAAAGAGACACCGTTGTAAGTACCAAGCCAGCGATCCCCTTGATCATCTGTCGTTATGCTTACGACGGTATTATTGGCTAAACCTTGTTGACTATTGAGCGTCTTCAGTGTTCCGGTTTCAGGATCATAAATATGTAAGCCGCCTAGGTAGGTTCCTAACCAAAGTCGACCTTGTTCATCTTCTTCCATACACATGAAGCGGCTATCCAAAAAAGGAGGGCCTAAGCCGATAGTATCAACAGATGATGACTTCAAGTCGATTTTTAAAAGGCCGTTGGAAGTAGCTGCCCAGAGGATTTCCTCTCTGCTGTAGTGCAATTTGTTTAATTGATCTCCAAAACGGAATGCTCCGGTTCCACCCTGAATAATTAGGCGTTCAGATAATTTGGTACGGCGGTCGAGTAGATAAAGGTAATTTTCATCTCCTCGAAAAACAATTTGGTGATCATTGAGTGGGACCCAAGGACCAACCCTTACAGATATTGTTGGGATTAATTCCTCTTTTTCTCTTGTAGAATCCGATAGGTAAAATCCATTAGTGGCTGAGGACAATATTCGACCTTTGTGTTCTTCTCTCAAGTAAAAAAAACCTCGATCAGACCGCTGCCCGATCCAGGGCCTTGTTGCACTGGACCTCTTATTGAATACGAATAATGTTCTGCCTTGGTTACTAACTAAGATTTCATCTTCAGATAAGTCCAACATGGCCCGGATCGAATGGCCCTTAAGCGCTGTTATTATAGCAGTTTCATCTTTGACCAAATGTAACTGAAAACCGTGTTCGCCAACCATTAGGAGCAATTCTTTGAAGTTGGGTCCCCTTACCTCCCTTATTGTACTAGCTGCTATATCCTTGAAAAATGCCGAATAGTCATATCTTGTCTTATCCGGGGCTTCCAGAACAGCACGGGTTATGCCCCTTTCATCTTGAAATATGAACAAGCGATTTCCTTGTTGATCAATCGCTATATGCCTGCCCCACCAAGTGGCTGGAGCCCAAGGCAGCTTTTTAAAATGATTATCTCCTTGATCTAACAGCAAAAAGGGTAATGCTACATCACGTGCTCGATGATAGAAATAAGTGTCGCCTTGGACCGTCCGAAGTTTTTTTGTTTTTCCAATAACGGCTTCAGGATTTATCTCGAAATTTGTGGGGTAAAGTCGCTGGCCAAGTCCATCTGTGGCGTGCATAGATTGAAAATACTGGCCCTTAGAGACATAAAACCAGTAGCGTTCCTCTTCTGCTATTGAACAAATCAAAGAGCGTAGTTCCCCAGTTTGAGGCATAGTATCTTGCGTCTCAATAGGAATTTGGTTAATTCGTTCCCACTCGTCTTGTTTCCACTCGTAGATTTGAAAAAAACCTTCTATTTCAGACACTACGCGTACTTCACCTGTGCTGGTCTGATGCATTTTCCGAATATGGCCTACTATGTTGCTTTCTGGTATGCTCAGCTCGTTGGTGTGCAAATCGTAAAAAAACGTCTCATCACCATCAGGAATATTGCTAAATCCGAACAAGATATGCCCCTGCAAAAGTCCTGAAATAGTCGTAGTGCCTTTGAGGATATTGAAAGCACCTTGCACCAGGCTAAATTCGTACCCATCAAATTGATAAAGGTCAATGCCTGCACTGGAGGCTGATCCACAAATAGATAGCCAGAGCTTTCCGTCCTCATCAAGGAAAACATCCATAAAGCAGAGGGATGGATAAGTTTTGTAGGCTTTGAAATCTTCAGAATAAGCAGGGTAGATTTTGGGCCATGAATGGGCTTTCTGGGTCCAGGATAGCAAGGGCCAAGTGAGTAGAAGACAAGCTAAACCGAGTGTGACAAAACACTTTCTCAACATGAATTTAAGCCCGTTTATTCAGATGATGCATTCATACACAAAATACGACAAGCAAAGTATAAGAAGGTGTCCACAATGGAAACTAAGGGAATTTTTGCTGGTAAATTGCATTGGAATGACTGTGGTTAGGATGGCATTGTAAGGCTCACCAATAACCAAGTACAGAACTGGTAGGGCGCGAAATTACTTCAGCTAAGGTGTATTAATACCAAGTCTCGTTCTATCTTTAAGTCCTCATTAAAGTTGAATACCAATGTCTCATATTTGTCTTTCCCTAGGTCTGTTTTCATTGTTAATCATGAGTGCCTGTACTGGAACAAGTAAAGAAGTAGCAGGTGATGATTCTACCACCATAAATTCTCCAAGCGATCAACTCACTTTAGACTTTGCTTTGGCAGAAGGGGGCGAGGCCGCGTATAGTCTTAGTCGCGGTGAGCAGACCGTGATTCCTGCTTCTGGCTTAGGTTTTTCTTTTCAAAATTCGCCTGACCTAAAGGCGAACTGGGAGGTGAAAAGCGTAAGTAAGCAAGACGTAGATGAAACCTGGGAACAACCCTGGGGTGAGCAGCGCGAGGTACAGAACCGCTATTCAGAAATGACGATTGAGCTGCAAGAAACAGTAGAGCCAAACCGTCAGTTTTCGCTCGTATTCCGGCTCTATGATGATGGTTTAGGGTTCCGTTATCACTTCCCGGAGCAGGAAAATATGGATAGTGCGTTGATTATGGCGGAGCACACCGAGTTTACCCTCACCGGAGATCCAATGTGCTGGTGGATACCGGGTGACTGGGATATCTACGAGCATATTTACAATGAGACATCCTTCAGCGAAATTGATGCTACCACAAAACGCGATCATCCGAACTTGGCGCAGACGTATATCCCTGAAAACGCTGTTAATACGCCAGTTACCTTGAAAACCGAGGATGGTCTATACTTGAGTTTTCACGAAGCTAACCTGACTGATTATGCAGGGATGACCTTGCGGGTAAACAAGGAGGAGAATCGCTTTGAAAGTGCATTGGTGGCTTGGGCCGATGGTGTTAAGGTCAAGCAGCAAACACCATTTTCTACGCCTTGGCGGACCATTCAAGTGGGAGAAGAAGCAGGAGATTTAATTGAGAGTAACTTGATCATCAACCTAAACGAACCTAACAAACTGGAGGGAGATCTATCGTGGATTGAACCGATGAAATACGCTGGCATCTGGTGGGAGATGCACCTGGATAAATCTACCTGGGAATTAGCGAGTGGCCGCCACGGTGCTACTACCGAAAACACCAAACGTTATATCGACTTTTGTGCAGAAAACGGTATTCGGGGCTTATTGGTCGAAGGTTGGAACACCGGCTGGGAACACTGGATTGATTTTCCCGATCGTGAAGGTGTCTTTGACTTCATAACACCTTACGAGGATTACGATTTGGAAGAGGTAGTACGTTACGGTAAGGAAAAAGGGGTAGACATTGTAATGCACCATGAGACTTCCGCTGCTCCACGTACCTACGAGCAACAATTAGATACGGCCTATGCTCTCATGCAACGACTCGGAATTCATGCGGTCAAGACAGGTTATGTTGGGCCAATTATTCCAGAGGGTGAACGACATCACGGCCAATGGATGGTACGCCATTATCGCAAAGTTCTGGAAACGGCAACAAAGTACCAAGTTGCCATTGACGCACACGAGCCAATAAAGGCTACGGGCCTGCGTCGTACCTATCCCAATATGATGACACGTGAAGGCCTGCGAGGGCAGGAATTCAATGCTTGGTCAGCAGAGGGGGGTAACCCTACTAATCACCTCACCACAGTAGCATTTACGCGGATGCTGGCGGGACCAATAGACTATACGCCGGGTGTTTTCAATTTGCTGATGAATCCCTATAAGCCAGATAATCAGGTTAAGCATACAATGGCGCACGAATTGGCGCTTTACGTAGTGGTCTACGGCCCATTACAAATGATGTGCGACTTACCAGAACACGCCGCAGGACAGCCTGGCATGCAGTGGGTACGTGACGTAGCAGTTGATTGGGAACAGAGCAAAGTACTCAACGGTGAACCCGGTGATTTTGTCACCATCGCTCGTCAAGAAAGAGGTGGTGATCGCTGGTTCATCGGCTCGATCACCGACGAGGAAAAACGCGCCTTAACGCTAACGTTAGACTTCCTACCCAAGGGATCCTATCGCATGGTCGTTTATCAAGATGGTGAGGACGCCCACTGGAAGGATAATCCTACGGCCCTGGAAATAGAGGAACGGGAAGTGAAGAGTGGAGATCTAGTGGATTTACAATTGGCTTCCGGCGGTGGTGTGGCTATTATGCTAGAGCCCTTGGCCGCGGAGTAGTCAAACTAGAAAAAGGATGGTCAGGTGAAATCCTCATCGAAAAAATTAAATTTCTCGATAAGAGGGTTAGGTTGCTGATAGACAGTTGTTTGTATTTGCTTTGGAGAGGTTTTGTGTAAAGCCCATCGAAAAAATTAAATAACTAGTCTTCTCGTTTTTTGCCGTCATTTTTGCCCCCTGTCAAACCTGAGGTTCGCTCCTAACAACTGTAGGAGCGAACCTCAACTATTTCATTAATACCGGTCGCGCAAGACCCACTTCATAAACACGCCACCCGAGTGTAGATTCGTACCTACTGTTGGTCCACCATTGACAGTGCGGAAACCAAGTCCGCGGCGCATCATCAAGCCCATTTCGAACCGGCGTGCAATGGTGAAACTGGCCTGTACTTCGGCAAACATACGGCCTGAAAAACCGTTGCGCTGATCGCCCGACTCGTACAGGTAATCCAGGGTTTCACAATCGGGTTCGTCTACACCTTCGCGGAAGGAAACGGTATTTTCACAGATGGTGAGGTTGTATCCATTTACGTTAAGATAGTTGCCGAAGTGATAACCTGCATTTCCACCAAGCACACCGGTAAGCGCCCAGGCACCATTTTGCAGGCGGTAGCTCAAAGTGGGTTCAATGGCAATTTCACTCCCGTATTGGGTGAAACTGAGTTCTTGTCTATCGGCACTCCAAGGGTCACTACCGGGGGTGGCGTAGACGACTTCGTCGATGCGGTTGAAGATTCCTACTAAACTTAAACCTAGTTCCACTTGACGTAGATTGGCATGTTGAAAAGAGGCGTTAAGCCGTAGGTGCGGATTTTCGCAAAGCATGCTGTAGGTATGTTGCTCCGTAGCACCGATGTTGGAGAAGTCGAAACCAGGAGCCGTCCGTAAACTACCGAGGAAATAGTCGTAGTCCATAACAGAGAGCATGTCTTGGTCTTGCCCAATGTGGAGGCCCACGCGTTTGAGTTGCCATTGTTGGCCCAAAATAGATTGTGCTTGGGTAGTGAGGAAGCTAGCGCAGATGAGTAATGAGAGGAAAGTTTTTTTCATTAGATCAGGTTTAGTTTGCGAGTATACATGTGTAAGACGAATGAGGGGTAGGGTTTCGCTGGGTGGGGTTTGGGGTTTTAACTAAACGCTAACTATAATTGCAAACGATTCACCGGGTCTTAACATCTCAATTAACTTAATCCGGTGCTTTTTCTACTGCCGTTAGCTCGTTTTGCGATCAATAATTATTTTTGGACTACAAGCTAGAAAATAGAGTTATGATACGATTCACCCTTCTATTAGTCTTCGCCCTGGGATGCACCGTCCTTTGGGGCCAAGACTACGCCGATTCACCTTGGCATATTCCAGCCACTGATATTGATCCGAATAACTACTACGGGATTACTGTTGCCAATGGTGTAGTTGGACTTGTTTCTTCACCGGAGCCCATGAAAGTGAAGGACGTAGTGCTAAATGGCGTGTACGATTACTACCAACGTGGTCGCGTTTCCAATATCCTGAAGACATTTAATCACATGAATCTGGATTTGGATGTGGATGGACGCCGTATTGGTCGGCGAGATATCAGCAACTTTTCCCAGGTGGTGGATATGCGTCAGGGGCAACTGGTGACTACCTTCGATGTGGGAAATGATGTTTCCGTCACCCACCGACTCATGTCACTTCGCCATTTACCCTATACCGCGATGAGTATAGTGGAGGTAAGTGCTAAGCGAGATCTGGAAATAACGGCAACCAGTACCATCGAAGCTCCGAATCATCTAAGTGACGTGCGAAATTACTACGCGGAAATTGATCGTCCGCATGTTTTGGTACCTCTCATGACCTCGGTTGCCAATAGTCCCTCCGGTAAGCAAAAGGTAGCGGCCTCCGTAAGCTTTATTTTTGAAGAAGAGCACGGAGAAGAACCAGACCTAATCCACGAAGATTGGGATTACAATCGCCACCTGACCAAGTTTAGAAAGCAAATATCAGCTGGCGAAACCTACACCTTCAGTGTAGTTGGTTCAGCTTGTGCTAGTCGGCAATTTGAAGATCCGCACAATGAGGCTGAACGCCTGACCATTTTTGCGAAGTTGGAAGGACGCGACCGTTTGCTCGCGCGCCACCAGCAGGCTTGGGATCGTTTATGGGAAAGCGATATCATTATTGAGGGTGATCTGCGTTCGCAGCGGGCGGTACGTTCTATGTTGTACCATCTCTACTCCTTTGCCCGTGCCGGTACCTCGTACAGTCTTTCCCCAATGGGCTTATCTGGTTTAGGGTACAACGGTCACGTATTTTGGGATACCGAAATCTGGATGTATCCACCTATCCTAGCCATGCAGCCGGATATGGCACGCTCGTTGATGGAATACCGCTACGAACGTCTGGGAAGTGCGAAACAGAACGCTTTCTCCCACGGTTACGAAGGGGCTATGTATCCCTGGGAGTCTGCGGATGATGGTACAGAGGATACGCCCGTTTGGGCCCTAACTGGGCCATTCCAGCACCATATTTCCGGAGATGTAGCCTGGGCTTGTTGGAAGTATTACCAGGTAACCCAAGACAAAGAATGGCTGCGCGAAAGAGGCTGGCCCATCATTCGGGAAGTAGCTGATTTCTGGATAAGTCGTGTAGAACGCAACGGCCCTGGGCAGTACGATATCAAGAATGTGATTGGAGCAAATGAGTGGTTAGAAAATATCGATAACAACGCCTATACTAATGGGATGGCGATCACGGTGTTGCGCTACGCTACCCAAGCTGCAGAGGAGTTAGATGTAAAGGCAAACCCCGATTGGGCACACGTAGCAGATAATATTCCGATCATCCAATTTCCGGATGGTACCACGCGGGAAAATGACACTTATGGCGGTGAAATGATCAAACAAGCAGACGCCAACCTTTTAGCGTATCCGATGAAGATCGTAGAAGGGAACGACCGTATACGCCAAGATTTGGAGTACTACGAGCCGCGAATGTCACCTAATGGACCGGCAATGTCAGTGGCAGTTTTAGCTACGCTATACGCCAAGCTTGGTGAGCCAGAAGAGGCTTTCCGCCTGTTTGAAAAAAGCTATCAACCCAATGAGGTACCTCCTTTTGGCGTCATTGCGGAGACAGCAGGTGGCACTAATCCTTATTTCGCAACCGGCGCTGGTGGTACGTTACAAACCGTCATCTTTGGTTTCGGAGGCTTAGACATTACGGATGAAGGAGTGGTACAAAGACCTAGCAAGTTGCCAAAGGCCTGGAAATCACTCACCATTACGGGAGTGGGACCAGAAAAGCTGACGTTTAAGGTAGAGTAGAACGTTTCAAACAGCGATTTTCCCTAAACACGAATGCCGAAGTCCAGCGCGGATCTTCGGCATTCCTGTTTCCAGGAAACTGGTAGGAAAGGACTTATTCCTCTTCCTGTGATGGCTGCTGGTTGGGTTCTTTTTGAAAGGCAAAAGGAAGCATAATGCCCAAGCCCACCATGATGGATACATCAGCAAAGTTGAAGATGCCGGTACGTACTCCAAAGAGGCCAATATTCATAAAATCAGTTACGGCTTCGTAGACAATCCGGTCGTAGACATTACTAATGCCACCGCCAATAATGAAGCTCATACCGATGATCTGCCACTTGTTTATGGCTTTCGAAAACATGGCGTAAAGGGTTAATGCACCCAGGAGAATAGCGGGGAAAAAGTGTAAAATAGCAACCCGTAGCCCATCGGAAAGGTCGGAGCCTAAACTGAGAAAAGCCCCTTTATTCTCAACGTAGATTAAGCGAAAGAAATCGTTCCAATAGGATTCCATTGGTTTAAACTGCAGTGTTTCACGAGCCCATACTTTAGTCCATTGATCAAGACCAATGTTGGCAATAATGAGCCCTAACACTAGGAGAATGCGATTCCATTTATTCTTCATGGATGCAAAGATAGAAAACTGTGCGTTGCGTACTTGTTCGACTTGTAGCAATATAAAAGGAGAGCGAATAGTTAAGTGGGAGGTGTGGTCAAGCTCGGTTTTTAAGTTGCTGTTCTAGCCGCTGTCTTTCCTGTTCCGTCAGACCATAGACGCTCACTAATTCTGCTACTTTTGGACGGAAATACAGAAATATACCCAAGCCAAGACAAAAGAATAAGATAGGTGCCATGGTACCTTCTAAAAGGGCTAGAATTAAGCAGAATAAGTTGCCCGCTTCGAGCATGGCATTGCGCATGATGACTGTGGTACGGTAGTGTAGCACCTTGCCATCGTGGTTGGCATCAATTGTTTGGGCTTGCTGTTCTCTGAGGCGATTGACAAACCAAGCCGCTCCAGCTGCTAGGAAAATGATGAGCAAAGCTAGAAAAGGGTAATCAGAGCCTTCTTTCAGGACCCGATCAGGTTGGGTGATCAGGAAAATGGTGATAAAACAAAAGATAATCTGACCCAGCAGCAGTGCCACGTAGATCAAATACGTTGATCGGAATAAAGCTTTGGAACTGCCTGGACGATTCAACATACATTTTAGGTTTCATTAGCCTCCAAACAAGCGCATAAAGAAGCTCGCTTGTGCGGTAAGGCCCTGGCTATTTGAAAAAAAGAAGTCTTCGTTATCAGAGGAGAAAATACCCCCAAGTGCTGATCTAAAACGCCCATCTACCTGAAAACTGATGCGTTCAAAGAACAACTCGAATCCTAGCCCCCCCGCCAGGCCATACTGCAAGCGTTCCGGTAGGGGCTCGAAATAGTAGGGGAGTGGTGCTGTCGTCCAAATGGGATCCGTTGGGATGATCTCCTCTTGTGCAATGGGGTAACTCAGGTAAGAACCCAGGAGTATGATAGGGCGAATTTTACCACGCCCAATGCTAATATGACTAAAGGCCGCAAACTCGATATAGTCAATCGTACGCATGTAATTGCTGTTGACATCATCGCGGGTTTCGGCCCAACCACGTTGGTCATGGGCAAGTTCCAGCTGGATGCCAAGATGACGTTGGGCGGTGTAGCGCATTGCGGCACCAAAGCGGTTGGCTTGCAAAGTCGTTTGCGCCACTTGGGGTGAAAAATTAACGGTGTTCCAGCTCATTCCGTATTGTAGGCCGATCATGGTCTGCGGCCGGAATGCAGTACTATCTGCCTGCCCCCAAAGTAGGGGAGTGCTCAAAAGAAATATAAAGGCTGCTAGCAGAGGGAGCTGAGTTGGGAGTTCCCGATGAAACAGTGATTCTCGCATGCTTATTCCACGTATTCTTGTCTTACAACGAGCGTAAGATAGCCATTCTCTCGTTCCGTATAGCCTTGATCGTACACAAAGCGGTACACCGTGCCTTTGCGGGTTACATACTCATTGGTGAAATAGCGGAAATTGAAGCCGTTTTCGAGCAAGCGATCACGGTGCAGGGATGTCTTGCCATCGGGGTTCATGCTGACCAGGATGCGGCGGTTCTTGCGTAAGATATTATTGATATTGCGAATGAAGTTCGTCTGATCACTGTTTTGCCGGTTATGGTAGGTGCTCCGGCAGTTGTCGGAACAAAAGCGCTTATCAGGGCGACCGACAATTTCGTCACCACAAACGACACATTGTTTCTTTTTGGTTGCAGGCATGCAAGGCAAGTTGTTTACTTCTTTAATATAAGCAATAATACCGAAAAAGGTGACTCAAAAGCTTAGAGAATCAGTATTGAGAAGTGAGAAATAAGTGGCTTTTCAGAGGTGCGTAGGATGACGGACCTAGCAAGGGGAAAGTCCAAATTACTGAGAGGTAATTGTACCTTTAGGCCAATGCCAAGATTAAGATTACCCGCTTATTTTGCGAGGTATTTACCCTGACTGTAAAATTCTTTTCCTATGCGTACCAATTTGATATTGCCACTGGCACTCCTCTTATTGCTGTTCACCGCCTGCTCGGAACCACAGCAATCTTCAATTCATCAAGTAGAAGAGCCCGTGCTTACGGATCAGATGCTTGGGCAACTAATCATGATCGGTTTTCGAGGTATGGAAATGGATAGTGTCAGTGATGTTGTCAAGGGCCAGATTGCTAGTGGGGAAATTGGTAATATCATCCTCTTTGACTACGATATCGGTTTTAAGCGGCGTGGGCGTAACATTGTCAGCCCGGAGCAAGTACAACGATTGCTGTCGGATATGCAAGCAATTGCACCCGGTTATTTACTGACTGCAATTGACCAAGAAGGAGGACTAGTTACACGTTTGCGATCAGCTTACGGTTTTCCTGACTTGCCATCGGCCCAGTATTTAGGGGCCAACTCTAATACGGACTCCACAACCCATTACGCTACCCTTAATGCGCAGAATTTGCAGGCACTGGGTCTTAATGTGAATTTTGCGCCGGTGGTGGACTTAAATGTCAACCCAGAGAATCCGGTTATTGGCGGTATAGAGCGGAGCTTTGGTGCGGAAACCAGCACCGTGGTAGCTCATGCGAGTGCCTGGATTGCACCCCACGAAGAGGCTGGTATTTTGTCCGTATTAAAGCACTTTCCCGGACACGGTAGCTCTGAAAGTGATTCACACAAGGGCTTTACTGATGTGACCCAAACCTGGACCCCCGAAGAGCTGACTCCCTACCGAGAATTACTAGCCAGTGAACAAGCAATTGGGGTGATGACCGCTCACGTTTTTAACCGCAGTATCGACTCTATCTATCCGGCTACCATGTCGCCGCATTATATCCAGGGTATACTGCGGGACTCCTTTCATTATGATGGGGTGGTTTTTTCTGATGATTTACAAATGAGAGCCGTCAATACCTTGTATCCATTTGAGACCATCATTGAACAAACCATCAAAGCTGGGGTGGATATATTAGTGTTTGGGAACAACATCAAGTACGACGAGACTTTGGCGCAGAAGACCATAGCGACTATTCGAAAGCTGTTGGAGGAGGGTAAGCTAAGCGAAGAGCGCCTTCAAACTTCTTATCAGCGAGTTATGGCACTTAAGCAACGCTTGCAACAAAAATAGGCGTTAAAGGTGTCTTAAGTGGTAGCGCTTTATGGTTAAATAAGTGCTAATCTGCTAGTAATGTTTGGCACTATGCGCCTAGTGTGGGGATATTAAAAAGAGTGGTTCTGGCCTTTGGATCATAGGCCAGGTCATTGATCTGCTTTTCAACCTTTAACCCCAACTAAGATGAAAAACGATTACGCTCTACTTTTTCTCTGCCTTACGTTTCTGTCTGTTTCCATTTATGCCCAATCCACCGTACAGCACCGGGTCACCGGAGGTTTGACGAATACAACCTTACACCTGGATATCAGGCAGGAAACGCGTGTTATATCACCAGGGGCTATAGGGCCTGGTTTTTTTGGTACTTCTGACCATCTTGTTTCCAGAGGAATAGGGTTCAATCTTGGTTATCAAGGGCAAATTCATGATCGCTGGGAGATTGCAGTTCGCGCTAGCTATATGGGCAATACGATCCAGGATAATGCGGATAATTTCGCTTCGCGAAGCATACTTACTCCAGATTTAATTGATCGCTTACAGCATACCCGAAGCTATCGAGGCTTGTGGTTTGAGGGATTACTGTTCTGGCGGCTAGTGGGCCCTTACGTACGAGGCGATATTCAGTTTGGTACCGGTGTGACCTACGCCTACTTGAAGTACAACTACCTACGGGGCTATTTCCTGGATATGAACCGAGGTACATTTGATTCCATCACCTTTGCTGAAGAACGCAGAGGAAGCTGGGGTATACCTTTCCATTTTCAAGTCCAATACCCCGTAAGTCCGGTAATGAAAATTGGCTTCAATGCTCATGTGAACCCCTATTTTGATGGTACCATAGCCACTGGGGTGATGCTCTTCGGAGCGTACCGTTGGTAAAAGGTACTTCATAGTGTCTTTCACTTTCGAATAAGTAGGAGTATTAAGGAACTGATATCTCAACTACCGAGCTATTCTTCTTTCATGTTTTAAGAAAACGCGCTATTATGAAACACAACTACGGGCCTTATTGCTGGCTGTTTTTCCTCTTGTTAATGTCTGGGTATGCTCAATCCCAAATCGACCATCGCGTCACCGCCAGTCTATCCAAAACGACAATTGATTTTACTACTAGGTACAAAACGAAAGTGATCCATGGATCTGGGAGTATGAATAGTTACAGTCTGAGAACTGTGATTGACTCTCCTAGAATAGGATTTGGTATAGGCTATCAGGGCCGTTTCCATCGTCGTTGGGAGGTGGCTGGCCGCGTAAATTATTTAGGAAATTCGATTAAGGAGGGTCAAGACCGCTTTGCAGTAAGAAACCATCTTCCTCCCGAGCTGGAGCGTGAGCTGGATTACACGCGTAAATATCGGGCACTATGGTTGGAAGCACTCCTGTTTTGGAAAGTCACGAGACGAATCTCTGCCGTTGATATTCAGTTGGGAAGCGGTATCACCTATATGTACAACAAGCACTTTTATCTTCAAGGTTATGTCTATGATCGTGGTCTGGGCATATTTGATGTCAAAACCTTTGTGAATGAACGGAAGTCTGATTTTGGCCTCCCGATACACTTTCAGGTACAATATCCAATCAATCCCACGCTGAATATAGGAGTCAATACCTATGCCAATATCTATTTTGAAGATGACTTGCTGGTTGGGGTGATGGTGTTTGGTGCGTATCGCTGGTGAGTAGAATATGATATGCATAGTAAGCCAATTGTTGGAGTTTGGTGATTTACCCCTCCAGTAGTTCCACTTTGCGACCATCTGGATCTTGCACAACCGCCCGATAGCCCCATTCAGATTGTTTTGGTTGGGTATGGACTTGCTGCCCTGCTTTTACCACTCTATTTATGACGTGATCTAAATCCTTAACCTGGAACCCCAGTCGAGTAGAATAGTCAGCCTGTTTTTGATTTTTTAGCAGTGGGTAGATTTCAAATACGAGCTGGTCTAGCTCAACCGAATAGTGCATCGGGCCTGAGCCATGTTGGTGATAATTAAAGGGTGGGAGAAATAACTGGTAGAAGGTCGTAAGTTGTGCTGGATTAGTGGAGCGGATGACAAGGAGATTGAGCATGGGGATTGATTAATGTTTAAGCGGACTTGTGGTACAAAGAAGGAATATAGATTGTTTGAGGCAGACCGCCTGCGGCGGGCCCTCCCTCACCCGAGCCAGTCATAACCTCGACTCACCCTGTGAGTAGAAGCATGGGATTCAAACCCTTCGCAATGACGCATCATTGCGAAGGCACACAAAATCCTATTTGAGCAGAAAAGCTGGGAATAAAAACACTGACTTATTTCGCCCGCGGCGCGAAGGGAATAAACAACTATGATAGAGCGCTTTTCTAATTACTCGGTGGTAATATCGCCATTTTTGCTCAATTTTAAAAATTATGTTTAAAATAATTTAAATAAAAAACAAATAAGATTTAATTGTCTCCTTCTCCTATCTAAAGACCTTCCCTACTTCTGTCGTGATTCTCTTACCTTGCCTTTGGTAAATCCCACCCATTATGTCCTACGAAAAATACCGCCATCAGCTATTACACGACTATCCTGCGGTCTCCGACCTTGCCCAGCGGGCGAAAGAACGTATTCCGGATGTTGCCTGGCAATACCTAATTGCCGGAACAGGGGAGGAGCAGCTTCTGCAACGTAATCGCGATTCCCTCAATGCCATCACCTTGCCGCCTCAATTTTGCCAGGGGGCGTTGACACCAGACTTGACTACCACCTTGTTTGAACAAAAGTACGATGCGCCCTTTGGTGTAGCACCGGTCGGACTAACGGGCTTGATGTGGCCACGGGCAGAAGTCCTTTTGGCCCAAGCTGCCGCTAAACGAAATATTCCATTTTCTCTGAGTACAGTGGCCACTGAGACACCCGAAACTTTAGCGCCTCATATTGGTGAAACAGGATGGTTTCAACTGTATCCGCCAAGAGAAAAAGAGCTCCGAGAATCCTTAATGGATCGGGCATTGGAGGCTGGCTTTAAAGTACTGCTGATCACTGCTGATGTACCTACCCCAAGTCGTCGTGAGCGAACCAAGCGGGCTGGTCTGCAAATGCCTCCCAAAATGACACCGGCCTTCATTTGGCAGGGCATTACCCATCCGGTTTGGACATGGCATACCCTGCGTAGAGGGCTTCCAAAGCTGCGAACTGTAGCTTCCTATTCTCAATTTCAGGACATGATGTCAGTCGGTAAGTTTGTGCGATCTCGTCTGGGCGGTAATCTGTCTTGGGAAATATGTGAAGAGATTAAAACCTATTGGCCCGGCCCGGTGGTGCTGAAGGGCGTCCTCCATCCTCAGGACGCAGAACGCGCGATTGCCATTGGCTTAGACGGCGTAGTGGTGTCTAACCACGGTGGCCGACAGTTTGATGCAGCACCAGCAGCTATTGATGCCCTACCGGAAATTGTCCGCGTGGCAAAAGGTAAAACCGCCATACTCATGGATAGTGGGGTCCGTACAGGCTTGGATATTTTGCGAGCAATGAGCTTGGGTGCCGATTTTATCCTCTTGGGTAGGGCGTTCCTGTTCGGTGTAGCGGCCCTTGGCGAATACGGTGGAGAGCACGTGATCGAAATTTTACGGGACGACTTGCAGAACAACATGATCCAACTCGGTGTAGAAAGACTGAGCGACTTACCAACGCTTTTGTAAGAGGTGGCAAAAATCAGTTGATCTAGAATATGCCCTTAATAGAATCCACCGTATTTTAGCCGCTGCCCGTAACCGTTTGTAAAACCATTTCTATGTCTCGCCCTTCTTTTCAAGACCGACCCCTGCGCTATGATTTACCGAATCTGAGTGCCGGCACTCAAGCGGGGCCGGAAAGGATGACGCCCGAGCAAATTCCGGTCAAGACACATTTTACCGCCGAAGATACTGCTGCCTATGATCACTTGGGCTTTGCCGCGGGCTTACCCCCCTATCTACGTGGTCCGTACAGTAGCATGTACGCAGTACGGCCGTGGACTATTCGTCAGTACGCGGGGTTCTCTACAGCGGAAGAGAGTAATGCTTTCTACCGCCGCAACTTAGCGCAAGGGCAGAAAGGACTGAGTGTCGCTTTTGACCTCGCCACGCACCGGGGCTATGATAGCGACCACGAGCGCGTACGGGGGGATGTAGGTAAGGCCGGAGTGGCCATTGATACGGTGGAGGATATGAAGATTCTCTTCGATCAAATTCCACTGGATAAAATGTCAGTCTCTATGACCATGAACGGGGCCGTAATTCCCATCATGGCCTTTTACATCGTGGCGGCGGAAGAACAGGGTGTTGCCCCAGCGCAGCTGAGTGGAACAATCCAAAATGATATCTTGAAGGAGTTCATGGTGCGTAACACTTACATCTATCCACCAGCTCCCAGCATGCGGATCATCGGAGATATCTTTGCTTATACGGCGACTCATATGCCCCGTTTCAACAGCATTAGTATTAGTGGTTACCATATGCACGAGGCCGGTGCACCTGCTGATCTGGAACTGGCTTATACCTTAGCGGATGGCTTAGAGTACATTCGCACGGGAATAGCAGCTGGTCTGAAAATCGATGACTTCGCGCCACGACTATCGTTCTTTTGGGGGATCGGTATGAATCACTTCATGGAAATCGCCAAGCTACGGGCGGGGCGTTTGTTGTGGGCCAAAATTGTGAAGCAATTTGATCCACAAAATCCGAAGAGTATGGCTTTGCGGACGCACTGTCAGACTTCGGGCTATAGCCTAACGGAACAAGATCCTTTCAACAATGTAGCCCGCACCGCCATTGAAGCGATGGCCGCTACTTTAGGTGGCACCCAGTCTTTGCATACCAACTCATTGGACGAAGCCATTGCCCTTCCTACCGACTTTTCCGCCAAGGTGGCTCGTGATACGCAGCTTTACCTCCAAAAAGAAACTAACATTACTCGGGTCGTAGACCCCTGGGGCGGTAGCCACTATGTGGAATACCTCACGGGCGAACTGGTCCAACGCGCCTGGTCGCTTATGCAAGAGGTAGAGGAGCTAGGCGGTATGGCCAAAGCAATAGAACAAGGCCTACCCAAACTACGCATTGAGGAAGCAGCTGCCCGCAAACAGGCCCGTATTGATAGTGGTAAAGAGCAAATTGTGGGTGTGAATGTTTTCCGTACCAACGAAGCCGTACAAATCGATATCCTCGAAGTAGATAACACCGCGGTACGCGAATCACAGGTGAAGCGCCTGGCCGAAGTGAAGACCAAGCGGGATGATGCCGCTGTTCAAAGAGCGTTAGGCGCCTTGCACGAAGCCGCAAAGTCGGGAACAGGAAACTTACTGGACCTGGCGGTAGCAGCAGCTCGCGCCCGTGCTACGCTAGGGGAAATCAGCTACGCAATGGAGCGCGATTTTGGTCGCTACCAAGCGACTCATCGAATCATAAGCGGCGTATATGCTGGAGAGGTGAGCGAGCAGGATAACGATTTTCAGAATGCCCGCCAATTAGCCGATGACTTTGCGAAAGTAGAAGGCCGCCGCCCAAGAATTATGATTGCCAAGCTCGGGCAGGATGGCCACGATCGTGGCGCAAAAGTCATTGCCACTAGCTTTGCGGACCTTGGCTTCGATGTAGACATTGGTCCACTTTTCCAGACTCCTGCTGAGGCCGCACGCCAAGCTACCGAAAATGATGTGCACATCCTGGGGATTTCCTCCCTTGCTGCAGGTCATAAGACGCTCGTGCCAGAGACAATTAAGGCACTTGCCGAGCTAGGCCGAGATGATATCTATGTAGTTGTCGGTGGTGTTATTCCTCATCAGGACTATGAGTACCTGTATGAACAGGGCGTTGCTGGCATCTTTGGTCCGGGCACTAAAATTGCAAAAGCAGCAGCGGATATCTTGCGGGTGCTGAGTGATTAGGACGCTCCTCGTCAGAATGGTTATTATTAGATTAGTGAAGACTGCGGAGTGAGCTTCGTCGTTATCTTTATAACGCAACACGCTCTCTTATGATACGTACCATTCTCTCCATCGGAGTACTATTTTGCTCCATTTTCTTATTAGCCCAAAAGTCCACTTACTTCAGTGTAGTGGGAGGCGCAGAGTATCTCTTTCGAGTAGACCAGCGAACTTATATATCTACCGATGAAGACCCTCATCGACACTTTCGTCTTGGTGTCAACTATGACCGGCGCTTTGCGGAAAAATGGTGGTTTGTCACCGGCTTCCGCTTGACTCATTTTCGCTTTGATACCGGTGAAAAAGACCCGCCTACCAATTTTGGTAACGTTCCGAAAGCTTTTGGTGATACTGATTTAACATTAGCTGATTATGCCGCTGGCTACCGCTGGCGAATAACGGATCTTTATGCAGAAATTCCTTTTTCACTCCGGTATTTTCCTACTACAAAAGGGAGCTTTTACCTGGAAGGAGGCGCGGCCGTGAACTTCTACCTGACTACTTTTTCTCGTATGGACCTCGGTTCCAGGCGATTGAGATCTTGGAGCCGAGACAGCTCTGGTTCTTTTGATCAATTACTTCCCAGTGTACAAATCGGAGCGGGCTGGCAGTGGCAAACAGATCGGAATCAGTACCTGATTATACAGCCCAAGTTTCGCTACTTCTTCCCTTTCTACAATGATTTCAGCATGTTCAGTGGTGGGGTGGAGATTGGTTACCGTTGGTGATATTCTTGTTTGCATGTATGATTGGGATACTCTTTGGTCGGCAATCTACCTGTTCCTATTATGGGCAATCTTATCTTGTACTTAAATTGTACTTGCGAATATGGGATTGGTTAAAAGAGAATGCCGAGCTTAATAGTAATACGCTTAAGCCTAGAGGTTTATCCAGACCGAATGTCGAATTGGACCAGTTTGAGGAAAGTGAAAAAGCGATGGTACAGATCAAAAAAAGGGCTGCTTTAGGCGTTAATGGCAGTCGCTCTTGGATTATGCGTGCCAAGCTCGATCAAGGTGACTACGGTAATAGCACGAAAGTCATTACCAATAGTTATGCGGACTCGGGAGAGATTGGCCCCCTCTCTCAAAATGTTATAGTTAGCGATGTGGAGAATGGCAGAAGGTGTGCCTCGTTATTCTTATAGCGCAACTTCTTGTTGAGGCCTCTCACATTACATTTAGCACTTTCTCTTATGAAATCGACGACGCTCTTCATTGGTAGCCTATTTTTCTCCATTGGTTTGTTAGCCCAAGCGCCCAGAGGCTTTAGTATAGTGTCTGGCGTTGATTATGTGGAGCGAAACCAATTTACCATTACGCCCCAAGGTGATACTCCCCCTTATCATTATCGCTTGGGAATTAACTACCACTACCAGATTGAGGAAAAATGGTGGTTTATTTCGGGCTTGAGATTCACGCACGTTCGCTTTGATACAGGGGATGAGATGCTACTTGATGGTTTTACCTTCGTTCCCCAATTTTTTCCAGGGACGACTTTGACGGAGGCAGATATAGCGGAGGGGTACCGCTTGCGGGATACCGATTATTATTTGGAGATTCCTCTTTCGGTCCGTTATTTTTTTCGAGATAAACAACGATTCTACCTGGACGGTGGAGTAGCCCTTAATTTTTACCTGTCGACATTCAGCACTATAGATTTGGTAACCGGCCGCCGCCAAAATTGGACTCGATATAGCACCATGGATAAAATCCTGCCAAGTTTGAGATTTGGTTTTGGCTGGCAATTGCCAATTAATGAGGACCGGTACCTAAGTATTCAACCTACCTTTCGTTACTTTTCTCCCTTTGAAAGTGATTACCGAATGTACAGTGGCGGTCTTGAGGTGGGGTATCGCTGGTAATGGTATTACCTTAGTTCAATATGGTAATAGCGATTTAGAAAAGCTATTAATGAAAATGATGTGCTCATGGACAAAGCTATTTTATGGCTATTTGCCCTCAGTGTAATATTGTCATTTAATGGATGCACGCCTGAAAATAAGTTAGCTGATACCAACGATTTAGTAGCCTGTTTTAACAGTAGAGGTAGGTGGGAAAGGTTTCAGAACGCTACTCTCATGTATGGAGAGAAGATTACCAAGGAAGCCGGAGAATTACTTCTATTTGATACGAGTGAAATCGATAAGATATATCGCAAAGCTGCTCATGTTTTTGAAGCCGATAGTAACATAGTGTATTACATGTACGGCGTAGCTAGCTCAGATTCAATTCTATCTGAATGGAGAGTACGATCTTTTAGGAATAATGAAATGGTATCCGATGCACTTTTACTGAAATTTTTCGAGGATGATCGACATTATCATGATTATTGGTTCGATGGAAACCAAATGACTCTTTCTACAAGAAAAGTTGGAGGTTTAAGGTATCATACCTACTTCCACTTTGAACATGGAGAAGTCATTAATGATACAACGATCATTGTTCCAGTATTTAAAAGCAAAGTTTTATGGCCCGACCTAGGCAGAAAAGTACTGTTGTCTAATAGGAATCATAATAACGAAGAGCAAGATTACAAAGCGGAGATAATTCTAAAAGGGACTAGCTCGAAGTTCTTTGGAGGTGGTAAATCATGTCCAAGGTATATGATAGTTGAATTAGACACACCTTATAAGGGTTTTCAGTTTATTCAGACCAATAGTTACATCAATCAATATACAAGCATCTATGGATTAGTCAACGATAGTTTAGAGTTACGAATGATTGAGTGTTTCGAACCATCCTATTGGCCCGTGCAGGAGCCGGTTTTTCTAGAAAGGGATATCTATCTGGAATATCAATGATACCTAGGCCGATGAAAACTATTGACTAGTTTACTGGTAGTTTGAGAGATTAACGCAATTCCTATTGCGATAGCAGCGGAGATAAAATTCAATTCTGACTATCTTACAGACGCAAAATCTCTCTAAACATGAAGCGTCTTTCTCTCTGTTCTATCTTACTATCCTTATGTCTGTGTGTCTTTGCCCAAAAACAACAAGGTCTGAGCCTGGTGACGGGTATTGATTACTTGGAACGTTCCAGTCAAATCTTATCTACTGCCTTTGAGGAAGCTCCTCATCTTCACTTTCGCTTGGGTGTTGATTATGACCTAAAACTGAGCGAGACTTGGTGGATTAAAACTGGCCTCCGCCTAACCCATTTCCGCTTTGATTCTGGGGATCAGAACAACTTGGTGTACGAGCAAACTATTCCAGAAGACTTTGGCGGCGGTGGTTTGATGTTCGAGGCAGGCGAGTTTGCCGATGGCGTTCGCCTGCGAAATACCGATTACTTCGTTGAAATTCCCTTGCTGGCTAGATTTCATCCCGCTAATGCAGAGCACTTCTATCTGGAAGGCGGGGCTGCGTTCAACCTCTATCTCACCACATACTCGAGTCTGGAGATTGGAGATGAACAGGAAACACTGTGGGAGCGCGATCGCTCCGGTGCCATTGATCGTCTACTGCCTAGTGTGCGCCTAAGTGCAGGCTGGCAATGGCCACTAGCTAATGGCAACCACCTGTTCCTGCAACCTACCTTTCGCTATTTCTTCCCGGAAGGAGAAAACTTGAATATCTTTAGTGGGGGGCTGGAAATGGGCTATCGCTGGTAGAAATTACTGCTTGCTCTTGTAAACAGATTTAGTCAGCCTCACGTTAGGAAGCAACAACTTAAAGACGATGAGGCTACTCCCTTTTATTTTTCTGCTAAGTGTCCAAACACTAATTGGGCAAGACACTTTTTCCATTATTGCTGCTGACCCTGAAACAGGTGAAATTGGCGCTGCTGGTGCCACTTGCGTAGATGGTATTGCTGCCGTCGGCGGAATCCAGTTGCTCAATAAGATTATCCCCGGTCGTGGTGGCGTAAATGCTCAGGCTTCTATTTGTATTAATCCACACATCAACCTGGAAAATGCGATGGATCAGCTAGACGAGGGAGCTAGCCCACAGGAAATCATCGATTGGCTGATCGAAAATGATGAATGTTTTGCCAATGGCTTTAACCATACCTTCCGGCAATACGGCATTCTCGATTTTTCACCGGACGGAGACATCCGTACCGCTGCCTATACCGGTGTGAATACAACCGACTTTAAGGGAGATCGCGTTGGGGATACTTATTCTATTCAAGGCAATATTCTGCTTGGCGCGGAAGTGCTGGATGGCATGGAAGATGCTTTCAACAACACCGCAGGCACCTTGCCAGAACGCCTCATGGCTGCCATGCAGGGCGCTAATATTCCGGGTGCCGACAGCCGTTGTCTGGATCGTGGCACCTCCTCCACTTCCGCCTTCATGCGGGTGTTGCGCCCCAGTGATGATGCTTCCGATCCCTACCTGGAACTCAACGTATTGGAAGTACCCTTTGGGGTAGAACCCATTGATTCCCTCCAAACGCTCTTTGATGAGTGGGCGCTAGTCAATGACGTTACCAACCTTGAAGAAGAACACGGGCTCCGTATCTACCCCAATCCTTCTGCTGGTAAGTACGCCATTGGCCTAAAACCAGGGGTAGATTTACAGCAGTTGAGTATTATCAATACTGCGGGTAAGGTGATTTGGGAGGTCGAAAGAGTAGCAGGTGTGGAGCAGGGAATTGATATCTCGGGAGAGCCGGCAGGATTATACTGGCTCACTATTCAACTCGCCTCCGGGCAGCAGTTTACGCGAAAGCTGGTGAAATTCTAAGCCTTACTCCATCTTGTTTTCTAGAAATATTTGTTTCCGCTTCTCAAATGCGGATTACAGATTTTCGTACCAATTGAGAATGTAATCAGCTACCTCTTCCCAACCGGGTTCTCCACAGATGAAATGACTTCGCCCCGCGAAGATTTTCACATCTACTTTACTGTTTTCGTCCTTGTACTTGCTGGCTATTTTCTTCGTAAACTTGGAGGAGAAGATCCGGTCACTGCCTCCGCCAATGAACAGCAGTGGTTCGTGTGGCTTTTTGAAATCTATTTTACCAAACTTACTAAATAGGATCGAGGTGTTAATTTTGAAACTTTCAGGTACTGCGTACGAATTGTAGGCAGCCGCTCTATCACCTGTAGGAAGGGTGTTAAAAAAGGCCTTGTCAAACCATTTACGGCTGCCCAGCCATGTTTTTTTAGTAGAAAAAAGCCCAAGCGCTGGGAATACCATTTTTAGCGTTGAAAAAGGAGCGGGAATATTATTTGGCGGCGCACCATCCACACTTACACCTGCTATTGCTTTTCCTCGTTCAATAAGTTTCATCACTGCCAATCCTCCCATGGAATGACCAACCACTAAGGGTTTCTCTGGTAGAAAATCGATAAGCTTTTCAAGGTGCTCGACAACCTCGGTGATTCCGGTTGTAGCTAAATCAGGGTGAATGTTTTTTCGTAAAGCAACAGGTTCGCCATCGTGCCCCGGGTTTGCGGGGGTATGAACAATATATCCCCGTGCTTCATAATGCTTTTTCCACGCTGACCAAGCGTGATTGTTTATAAAGTTGCCGTGGATTAGAACGATGTGTTTCGACTTAGCCATTTTCATGATTTGCGATGAATTAATTACACCACAAAGTTGAGGGCAGGATAAGTCAAATACTTTAACCTAGGTTAAAATCGCTATTTGTTGGCCAATCTTTTTCTGATTCTACTCAGTGAAGGCCCCTGGATACCAAGGTAGGAGGAGATGTGATAGAGGGGTACCTTCTCATATAGATCAGGGTGTGCTTTGATTAATTCCACGTAGCGTTCCTCCGGCGATTTTAGCAAAAAGCTTTCTACTCGCTCGATGACAATATTAGCAGCCATTTCTGCTGCCAATCTGCCAAAGCACTCCCATTGATGAGACTGTTTATAAAGTTTTAGTAGGTCCCGAATGTTGATATACACAATATGCCCTTCCGTAATTGCCTCGGTATGGTACTCACAGGGTATTTGCTTAACAAAGCTCTTATAGGCTGTCATAAAACCATTTGAGGAATAGAAAAATATGTTCTTTTCTTCTCCGGTTTTTTGGTCAATAATATAGGAGCGAAAGGTACCTTCTACAATAAATCCCAATTCTTTACAGACACTCTTATAAGCGTTGAAACAATCACCTTTCTTGAATGATTTTTCATGCCAGTAGCCCTGCGATAGTGCGAAGGCCTCTTCTGATAAGCCAGAGAATTGCTTTAAGGCTTGCTCGAGTTTCTCAATATTGGTCATTATTACAATAATTTACCATAACTCATCTATTAACTCTTAATCATGTAAGCTTCATTACGCTCTTAATCCTGAACAACAACCTTCACGGGATCTGAAACCCCCAAATCAGTTTCAAGGACTACAATGTAAACGCCGCTCAGACCACCCAAGTCAATGCTTTCGTGAACGGACTTAATCTCATGACGCCGCAATTCCTGGCCGGACAAATCCCTAACCACCAGGAAGCCACCCTCCGCATTATGAATCACGTTGATTACCGCAGAGGTAGGATTGGGATAAACCTTTCGGATAACGATCTCCTTTTTATCGTCGTCCTCCCTTCTCCGGAAGCGGGCGAGTAGTACACCGCTAGTGATCAATATAAGGCTGGCAATGCCTCCGTAGATGAGATAATCCCGCTGCCGTTCTTTCTCCTGTAGGTAGAGGATCACCTCTTGCGGTAGTTTCACTGCGGCGGTGTCCGAAAATACGAATTCGTCAGCTACATTGAAGTTTAGGCGCAATTCACGGGTTTGATCAATAGAGGAGGTGTTGACGGAATGATAACGCAAATCGTAAAAGGAGAGAATCTTTCGACTAATTCTCGTGTAGATGCTATCGAGTGATTGCGCCTTCGTTGCGTGGAAAAATTCACCATTGGTCTGCTCCGCAATTAGGCTTAGGGTATCTACATTCACATTCCCCAAGCCAATGACAAATACCGGAATATCCTCCGCAATGGCTAAGTCTATTACATCAGCCCAGCCTTTGGAAGAAGAATTGTCGTTTCCATCCGTGAGCAACACTTCAATGGATATGCCATCTTCTCCCCGCAGTTGTTGTAAGCCTTCGTAAGCAGCATCATATAAAGCGGTTAAATTAGTAGGTTGAATAGTGTCAAGAATGGAGTTGATTAAGGAGGTATCTTTCGTCAATGGTACCCTGACATCAATCTCGGTAGAAAAGCCGATCAAACCAACATTGTCTTTATCCAGATTAAACCGGCCAATGAAGTTCTTAATCGAGGCTTTGGCCAGGTCAAGTGGTGTCCCATTGTCCTGAGCAGAGGTCAGGTTGCCGTCTTGATCATAAGACAAAACCAGATTTCCCTGATCATTAGTTACGTAAAATTGTGACCAATCCGTTTCCATCGACCCCGAATGGTCTAATATCAAGCTGATATTAATCGCTTTTCTGGTGGAAATGGATGCTAATGATACCAGCGGGCAGGCATCATTGTCCTCATACACACTGAGGTCTTCTATTGCTAAATCCCAGACTGGCTCACCATCGCGTTCCGCTTTGAAAACAACTGAAATGACCGGAAATGAATCAGGGTAAGTATTGAGAATACTCAACTTGTTACCATCGGTTGATTCAACCGTGACGTTCTTACTTTGAGGTTGCGCGAGTAGTGATTGGGACAATAGCAGTACGAATGCAAATGCTATATATCTCATCACACTTTATTTAATTCATTGCGATAGCAAGTAGTTCCCTACCGCAACAAGGTAATATCACCAGCAAACTCCCGAATGGTTCCATCCAAAAACTCCACCTCAATTCGGTAGAGGTACACACCTTGGTCCACAACTCGATTATTGGCCGAACGCCCGGCCCAGCCCACACTGCTGGTACCTACCGGTAAATCGGTCTCTTGATAAAGGAGTTGCCCCCAACGGTTGAAAATCTCCATACTGGCAATACGATTAATGCGCTTGCTCTCTCCGTAAACCGTGAACACATCGTTAACCCCATCTCGGTTAGGACTGAAGACGTTGGGAATGTAGAGGTCGTAAACCGGAGTGACGTTGATATTGAGGGAGTCTGTGACGACACAGCCATTTTCGTCCTCGGCGGTCAGAAAAACGGTTTGGGTAGTAGTCGGGAGCCAAGTAATCTGCTGACAATTATCGGGGCTAGGGCAGGGGAGTAGGTCAGTCGTACTGCTCCAAGTAGTAGCATTGATAGTAAAATTAGCGCTAGCAGAAACAGTCAATTCGTCACCTAGCTCTAAGTCCTGATCCGGTCCTAGATCGAGCGTCAAAGCAATCGGGGCGGGAAGGAGTACGCTCGTGTCTGCGGTACAACCAAAACGATCGCTGATGAGCAAATCATAGCTCGTAGCACCAATTAGCTGATCAATGAGTGAGGCTGTACCTAGCTGCCCATTATTCCAAAATAGGTCGTAGGGCGGGCTACCGTTATTGATATTGAGTACCTCGATGCTTCCATCCGCCACATTAAAACAAGAAGGAGGAGTAATGCCGAGATCTACCGCAATTCCGGGATCAGGTAGTACGGTAAGGTCCGTATAAATGATGCTATCACAGCCGTAGGTGTTGATCAGCGAATCCACAAACATGCCCGATTCGGTGTAGCTGGAAAAGCCTACTTCGTAGGTTGATCCGGTGCAGATGGTATCCGTGACAAAATACTCTGTGGGGCGCACATTCACCAGCTTGATATTGGAGTTAATGCGGCATTTTTCGTTCATCAAATTGATCGGGCCGTTCGCCAGTTGGAAACGGTAGTAATATTCGCCAATGATCAGGATGTCGTGGATGTAGGTAGAATCGTTGGCACCGGGTAAATCCATCCAGTTATCGATACCGTTGGGGCTAAATTGCCACTGATAGGCTGGGTTGTCATATTGATTACCCGTAGTCGTAGCAAAAAGGGTAAGTGGTTGGCCATCAACACAAATATTGGCGGGTTCTTCCGGTAGGATAGAGGCAGCATCACCACAAGTACGGAAACTGATGTTATCCAAGGCTAAATCATTACCGATACCACCGGGGGCATTATTACGCAACGATAAGCGCAAGGAGGTCTGGCCGGGCTCGGTCGAAAAAGTAAAGCCATAAGTCTGCCACTGGTCCGTTTGAGGAATGTCACCCGTTGAGAACTGCGCCATACCGTCGATCAAAAAGGTGACGTTGGGTTCGATGTGGGCCGTCACCCCCACGGCAACCAGATTGATAATGTCGGCACTGAATTCGTACTGCGTATTCTCGCAGAGGTTGTCGATTTCCTGGTCATAAAACAGCCCCGTTTCAAAACTGGCGTTGACGACCATCATATAGCCATTGGGATCGCTGCTGTTATCACCAATAGCGAGCCAGGTAGGGTAGAGCCCACTCCACACGCCAGTATTATTTGTAATGGTGTAGAAACCGTCACCTGGTGGTGGATTGGTAATGTAGGCGTAACCAGGAGCAATACCTGGATTGCTCAGTAGCACATTAGAAGAGCCACTGCCAAAGTCGCCTTCTTCAAAGATGTTATCGCCTAAGTTGCCTTCACAGGTTTGGCTTGCCAACCATACGGGAAAGAGCAGCATTAGCACAGCTAGATACTTCATCGGGTGTCGATTGCTTGTGCCTAAATTAGTAGTTTTCTGTCGTTACAGATAAACTATCTTTGCCGTCAAGCATTCATTAGAGTGGAATAGCGCGCTTGCGCTGGGTATAGCCTATGGCAAAAGACAAGAACAAGTTTGATCTCTACCTTTTTGGTCGCGTTTTGGCGCTAGCCAGACCATACAAGCTCATCTTCGCCACGGCGGGAATCCTGGCCGTAGTCCTGGCGCCCTTGGGTATTGCCCGTCCGTACCTGATTCAGGTCATGGTGGATGACTACATCTTTACCAGCGATATTCCCGGTCTTACCCGTATTGCTCTGCTCATTTTGGTGGTTTTGTTAGCAGAATCTGTCCTCCGCTACGTGTTTATCTTTTCCACGCGTTGGCTGGGGCAATCCGTGATTCGTGACTTACGAGTGCGCGTCTTTCAGCATCTGACTAGTCTAAAGCTGCAATACTTCGACCGCACGGCCATCGGTACGGCAACTACTCGTACGATCAACGATATTGAGACCATTAATACGGTCTTCTCCCAAGGAATTATCACCATTATTGCCGATCTGCTTTCCCTGATTGCAGTGCTGGGTATCATGTTTTACACCAGTTGGAAGCTGACGTTGATCTGTCTGATTACCATGCCTTTCCTAATTATTGCGACCTACATCTTCAAGGAGAAAGTGAAAAAGTCGTTCCAAACGGTACGTACCCAAATCCAGCGCATGAACGCTTTCTTGCAGGAGCGGATCACGGGTATGCGAATTGTGCAGATCTTCAATGCGGAGAAGAACGAGATGAAGCGCTTCCGCAAAATTAATCGCCAATACACGCAAGCTAACCTGGATGCTATTCTCTACTATGCCGTTTTCTTTCCGGTAGTAGATATCATCGCTGCGGCTTCTCTGGGTTTGATGGTTTGGTGGGGTGCTCAAGATGTGATTCGCGCTGGAGGTGTAACCCTGGGTGCATTAGTAGCGTTCCCCATTTATCTGAATATGCTATTCCGCCCGATCCGGATGTTGGCCGATAAATTTAACACCCTTCAGATGGGTTTGGTCGCAGCCGAACGCGTCTTTGATGTATTGGATACCGATGAGCAGATCGAAGACAAGGGTACTTTAAAGAAAGAAAAGCTGGAAGGCCGGGTGGAATTCGACGGCGTCTGGTTTGCCTATATCGATGAGGATTGGGTCATTAAAGACCTGGACTTTACTATTGAACCCGGTGAAACCATGGCGATCATTGGTAGTACTGGCTCGGGTAAAACGACCATTACCAATATCCTCAATCGCTTCTACGAAATTCAAAAAGGTGCCATTCGCATCGATGGGGAGCCACTCCCCGTTTATGACCTGGAGGCCTTGCGCAAGCGCATTGCGATAGTGTTACAAGATGTTTTTCTCTTCAGTGGTTCGGTAATTGAAAATATCACTTTACGGAACGAAAATATCAGCCGCGAGCAGGTAGTTGAAGCTGCCAAGATGATCGGAGCTCACCCCTTTATTGAAAAACTGCCCGGTGGGTACGATTATCAGGTGATGGAACGCGGTGCTACCCTAAGCATGGGCCAGCGCCAGCTCATCAGTTTTGTGCGTGCCCTGGTTTTTGATCCTGATATTCTTATCCTGGATGAGGCTACTTCTAGTGTAGACCCAGAAACGGAGTCCGTTATTCAGTACGCCATTGAGACCTTGATCAAGAAGCGTACCTCTATCATTATTGCTCACCGCCTGAGCACCATCCGCCACGCCAACAATATTCTAGTGTTGGAGAAAGGCAAAAAAGTGGAGTTTGGCCCCCACGATCAACTCCTCAAAAACGAGAAGGGGCGCTACCGCGAACTGTACGAAATGCAGTTTTTGCAGGAGGCAGAGAGCTGATCCGTTAAATACTTTTCGAACGGCAATACCCTTCTTAAAGTGCTAGTTGTGATAGGGACCTTTACACTCTCAACTAGTACGCTCCTCTCATGCTGCCACGCACTCTTCTAATTATTCTCTTACTTTCTATATCTCCTCTTCTCTCTGCTCAATCTACTTGGCATTGGGGTGCCCAAAAGCAAGCTGGCTTCAGTGGTTGGAGGAACACTGGAGAGCAAAGTGGCCTATCGAGTATCCCCGGGATAAGATTTCACTTCAGTAGTACGGAGAGCCTACAGCATACCTTTGGCGGGGGCGTTTGGGCAGCGCTTGACTTTCACGCCCGTTGGCGTTTGCATCTGGGCCTAGGCTACCGTTGGACCCGCTCACGCGTTGAGGCGAATTACAATGAGATCGGTGGTAGATTTATCGGCAATCAAATAATCCAGAATGGTTGGCGGAGTCAGTACTTTCAGCTACCGCTCCAGCTCCAGTATGCCTGGGGGCAATCTGAAAAGGTACAACCCTATTTGGGCTTGGGGCTCCAGTTGACTTACCTCTGGAAATACCAGCATCAGCATCGAGTTACCTGGTTTCCTACTAACCAAAATGGTGTTCAAGAGCGGAGTGTTATTTCCTTTGATGAAGATATCCCACTAGCGGATATCGATGATCTGGAACAGACGCGCCTGAAATTAGGACTTACCGGCGAAGTGGGTTTGCGCATTAATCAATTTACCCTAGCTATTGGTACCACCCAGTTTTTTCAGCACGAAAAGGAAGGGTTTCCGTCCTATCCCCGGAATCTTGACTTTGTCGATAATGGGGACGAAACCTATACACCAATAGGAACTCCATTGCGCTACATGGGGGCGGTAGAGGTTCGGTTTTACTACGCTATTCGCTAAGTGAGCGTTAGCGGCGATTAGTTTTTTTGGTTAATTAATCGTTCGGATTGTAGTACCTTTTTTACTAACCAACCACTTCTCTATGCGCTCATCTAGATGTTGTGCCTTTACTTTCTTGTCATAACATTATCTTGACGTCTAAGCGCTTGCTTCTCATCTGATTAAGTCGTAATTTATGTGAACGATCGATGTGGTTCATTGATTTATCCCTTGAACCCTCTACACTACCGTAACGCGACTTCTGATGCGCCGAATATTACTACTCTCCGCCTTATGCACCTTTGCGCTGCTCTTGTCAGCACAGTCACCTTGGTCGTTGGCGGCGGAAATCGGCGTAGGCTTGAGTGGCAACAACGAGCAAGAACAGACCTTTAGTTTCCTCAATTCTGCGGTCTCCTATACTGATACTTGGCAAGAACGCCCAGTGCCTACACTCAACGCGGGCTTCAATATTAGCTATGCGCTCGATCGACGGTGGCAGCTGAGCGCTGGCTTGGCCTTTAGACAGGTAGGTGCCCGGGCCGATCTCACCCGTGATGAATTTTATCAGGAATCATCCTTAAAGATTAGCCAAGCTCGGTATCTGCGCTTCCAGCAGCGCCAACTCGCGGCACAGATCAGTGCACGCTATAAGCTACTGGATGGGCGTAATCTGGCGCAGCCTTTTGTACTTTTTGGCGCGCAGGCGGTACGGCTCTTCTCACAGCGGGTATCATGGGATAATGACTTAGTTGGTCGTGGACCGAGAGGAAGGGATATATTCGCTCGCGATGAAAATCCGGATCAGGTCCAGTTTCAACAAGCTAGCCCCTGGGGTATGAACTTCTTTATGGGAGTGGGCGTGCAGCTCAAGCGAGTTAGTATTCACCTCCAATACGACTGGCAAGCCTTTCCGCAAGGGAATTTATTCTACGCTGATCGTGGTGTGTACTTGCCTACTTGTTATACCTGCCAATTTGTGGAGCGCAGTACGCAACCCCTGCTGCGACAGACCAGTCTCCGCCTTGGTTATCACCTCTTTTAGTGCATTTTATTGTATCTTACTCAAGGCGTGCCAGTGGTAATTCGCTTTGTTAGCGCAAGATGTACCGAGGTATAGCCATATGCTTATACGCGTTCGTTTACAAATAGGAAATATTGTGGATTATGAAGAAATTGCTCCTCTGTCTTGGAATGGCCTTCCCTATGCTCATGCTATCTGCTCAGGATGCAGCGCTTTCTAAAACATCACGCTTCAGTTTCTACTTGTCGGTAGAAGCGGGTTACAGCGGTGTAAAAAGCGAGGTGAAAGACGGTTCTACCACTATGTTTGGTTATGATGAAAATTTAACAAGCGAAGAGGTCCGTCCCGGCTACGCAGTGGGTATGTCGGGGGCCTATCAACTTGGCCGACACTGGGATCTCGAACTAGGGCTTAATTTTGGTGCCTGGCGTGCTTACGGTAAGGGCGAATATACTATCTATGACTTGACCGGACTTGCGGTACAATTTAGTCGGGAGCGCCACACCGTGCGACAGGGTTTATTACGTATTCCGTTACAAATGCGTTTTTATTTTGGCCGGCCTGAGCGGCGTGCGCGATTCTTTATCTCTTTTGGTGGGCAGGCTGCCTACATCACGGGGCAGAACAATTTTTCCCATTCTATCTACGGTACTCTCGGGCAAGAACCTAACGAAAATTTTTACTCTTTCTCTGGTGATCTGGCTGCCGAATACTATGAGATACAACGCTGGCAGTGGTCTTTACTGGGTGGGATTGGCATCCAAATGGATCGAGCAAGTTTAAGCATTCAACGCACTTGGGCGCTGGGTAATACCTATGAAGGTGAATATACCCTCCTTCGTTATTATCCTGATTTTTGCGGGGAACATGGCCAGGACAATATTTTTTGCGACTATAGTGCCAACCAGTTTCGCCAGACTAGTCTACGTTTTACGTACCGTCTTTTTTAGCAGAATACGCTACAGCTAGGCTTACAAAAAGGAGTAGACCCAACCCTCGTGTTGTTGATCTCTGTCTTACGTGCTATAAGATCCGGTCAAAAATGAAAAGACTTTTCTACTCCCTAGTACTATTATTCCTTACCACAATTGTAAGTGCGCAGTCTACTGACGTTCCACAAGTATCTCGTTTTAGCTTCGGCGCATCTCTCGAAGCTGGTTATAGCGGTGTAAGGGACTACATTGCTGATGATAATTCCGGCCCCTTTGGTCGTTCGGTGTATAGCACCACTGAGGAACGTCGCCCAAGTTATGCTCTGGGTCTGTGGGGAACCTATTGGCTGAGCCCACGCTGGGATATTGAGTTAGGGATTAATTTTGGTACCTGGCGAGCATTTGCGGAAGCCGAATCAGAAAGCTACAATCCGATAGGGATCATGACCTTCTATGGCCTGGAACGCTACTGGTTAGATCAGGATCTGCTGCGTATTCCCCTGCAAATGCGTCTTCATTTGGGGCAAGCTACCAACCGTATTCGTCCTTTTATCGCTCTAGGCACACAGGCTGCTTACATCACCCAACAAACGAATCATGGTCGTCGGTTCTATGGGGGCACGGGATCAGAACCTACTGAATACGCCTTCACTTCTACCGCTAACCTAGATGCCGACTGGGTGGATGTTCGACGCTGGCAGTGGTCCTTACTGGGGGGGATTGGCATTCAAATGGACCGCATCAGTTTAAGTATCCAACGGAATTGGCCATTCACCAATATCTCTCAAGATGATTATCGACTCTACCGCTATTATCCTGATTTGTGTTCCGGTGATTTTATTGGAAATACGCCCGGAGACTCTTTCTTATTTTGTGATTATCGCGTTAACCAGCTACGGCAAACAAGCCTCCGATTTCAGTACCGCATTTTCTAGCTAAAAATTAGCTGCCGCCAAATATTCGCATAATTGTCCTTAACCTTTGGATAAATAGTTGGATCTTGATGTACAACTGTGCTCAAGATGAAAAAATTACGCTGCTTTCTACTCTTACTTCTGTCAGTTACCGTTCTAATTGCGCAAGATGCCGAGACGCCTTACGTCAGTTTTGGCGCATCTCTGGAGGCGGGTTATAGTGGAGTTAATGGTGATGTTACGGATGATTATTTTGGAACCTTCGGGACAATGGACCATCTCACCACGGAGAGGCGTCGACCGGGGTATTCATTTGGAGTTTGGTTATCGTATTGGCTAAGCCCTCACTGGGATGTTGAACTTGGTGCCAATTTTGGAGCCTGGTCCGCTTTTGCCGAGCAGAAAACAGATTACTACGGTCCTACTGGTGTGCATGATAGTTATTCCAGGGAACGATTCACACTACGCCAGCACCTCCTGCGAATTCCACTGCAGGCACGCTTTTATCTTGGCAGGTCTGATCGATCTGTGCGCCCGTACATTACGCTAGGAGTACAAGCTGCTTACGTCACCAGTCAAACCGGTTTTGAGCACAATTTATACCATCTAGCAAGACAAGATCCGTCACAATTCTTTTATTCTTTAAAGTTTGATTTAGGCGCTGCTGGGGAAGATATTCGCCGGTGGCAGTCGTCGATAATTGGCGGTATAGGCCTTCAGATGGACCGAGTGCGGGTGAGCATTCAGCGCAACTGGCCTTTTACCAATATTCCACCAGATGAACAGGGTAGTCACCGCGCTTTTCCGGACTTGTATCCTGGAGATCGCCTGGATGGTTCTTTTCTCAACTGTGATTCCCCCCTTTGCCAATTGCGGCAAACGAGCCTACGATTCTCGTACCACATTTTTTGATGGTTTCACTGCTGTATCTCGATAAGTTCTGTTGGTAAAAGGGCAAATTTTCCGAATAATTTCCTTTTTTTGCTTTGGTAAGTGTTCATCATACATTAAGTGGACACGACTACGCCTGCCCCTTCCCCGAAGAATGAATCATTCGGTAAACTAACCATCGACACCCATTATGATCCGTCACCGCCTGTTTATTGTGGCCTTGCTGGCTATCGTATTCTATAGTTGTCAAAGTAATGATGCTCCTATACCCGAGCGTCCGCATTCGCCTTGGGTTTTCCGTTCTGTCCTGGATGGACAAGCACGTATGCTAACCGTAGCGCTACACGATAACCTGTGGTTGGCCTACAGCGCTGAAACTGCCGCTCTGGCAAAAGCCTGGAAAGGAAGTGTGAATTTTGACGGAGCAGTTTACACCACAGTACACGGACCCCAGCCCAGTTCCCTGGGAAATCTGTGGTTTAACTCACCCTACCGCCAACCCTGGCGCGTTTTTCACAATGACCAGGAATTGCGACCACGCGTACAGTTTCGCGGCCATGAGTTTGTCGACGGACAAATTTGGATCAAATATGAACTAACGCTGGAGGATGGTTCTGTCATCAATGTGAAAGAGCGACCAGAGTACACCACCAATGAATACCAGCAAACTGGCTTGGAACGCACTTTCGTTACCGAAAATGTACCCGAAGGCCATAAGGTTTTATTGCTTACGCAGTACGAAAGTCTACCAACTGCGAGCAACCTCAGTACTGATGGTGAATGGCAAGAGCAAACTGCTGAAAATAGCGGTACCTCCCGCGTTGCGAATGTCATTGTCGACGGTGCCTTAGCCCTGAATAGTAATGGAACGACTACCCTAAAGGCCATGTTTACGGCCAAGCCGGTAGTAGAAAACGAAAATAAAGTAGCCGGAGCAGAAGAGGAAGAGCGTCGCCCGTTGGGGTACCGCCTGATTGCCCGCAGTGACTGCCGCTCCTGCCATAACACTTACCTGCAAACCATTGGTCCATCCTACGTAGATGTAGCGCGCCGCTACCAGAATACAGAGGACAATGTGACCATGCTGGTGAATAAAGTTTTGCAAGGTGGTGCCGGTAACTGGGGCGAAGCAGCGATGACCCCGCACCCGGATCTGCCACCTGCCCAAGCCCGGGCCATGGTCTCCTATATCATGGATTTGGATGCAGAGGACGAAGAGCGTCTTGCGGCCATTCAGACCGATGAGGGGGTAGATCTAGCTTCCGCAAAGCCGGCAGCTGAGGTGAATACCAACGACTTCCTACCCGGAGCAATTGGGCATCTGCGCCTCACTGATGGTAAGGTAGCTTCGGTTTTTGATGTCAACTACCAAGCGATTCCAGAGTTTTCAGGCATCCTGCCGGAAGTCAACTTTTACGCTGCTGATTTCGGTGGTTTGGAGGAGAACTTTGCCATTGAGGTAACGGGCTATTTGCGCATTCCAAAGACTAATAATTACACCTTCCGACTCACTAGTGATGATGGCTCTGTTCTCTTTATTGATGAGGAAGAGGTGATCAATAACGACGGCTTCCACGGCGATGTTTCTATTGATGGAGAAGTGATCCTCGCTGAGGGTTATCACCCGTTTCGCGCCTTGTTCTTCCAAGGCTTGGGCGGCCGTACCTTCCGTCTTACCTGGCGTTCTTTCGATACGCAGCGCTTTGAGCCGGTACCATCCTCTGTGATGATGCACCGCCGCCAGGACCAGCCCGATGAAGTGAGTTCAGACCTGTCAAAAGACAATATCATCGCCGGAGATGGTGCTTCCTTAACGGATGTGCACCCCAGCTACACACTTAGCCAGGCGCGCCCGGATGGTTTCTCGCCTAAAGTAGGCGGTATGGACTTTCTACCCGATGGCCGCATGGTCATTAGCACCTGGGACGCAGAAGGAAGTATCTATATTGTAGATGGTGTGAGTTCTGGCGATGCAAGTAAAATCTCCTATAAGCGTATCGCCACCGGCTTGGCAGAACCGCTGGGGGTAAAGGTAGTGGATGGCTCGATTTACATCTTGCAAAAACAGGAACTAACCCAACTCATTGATCACGATGGGGATGAGATGACGGATGAATACCGCACCGTCAGTAACGACTGGGAAGTATCTGCCAATTTCCACGAGTTTGCTTTTGGCTTAGCTTATCAGCAACCCTATTTCTACGCGGCTTTGGCCATTGGCATTCTTCCTGGTGGCGCAAGTGCGCCCAACCAACCAAAGGATCGTGGTAAGGCAGTGCGCATCCACCAGGAGACTGGGGTAATGGAGATTGTGGCTGAAGGTTTACGTACGCCTAATGGAGTTGGTATCGGCGTAGACGATGAAATCTTCATCGCGGATAATCAGGGCGATTGGTTGCCTTCTTCTAAGATTCTACACATTACGGAAGATGCCTTTTTTGGCTCCCGGGCGGTGGATTCAGCGCGGGTGGCTCAGTTACGGATGAAGCCACCGGTAGTTTGGCTACCGCAAGATGAAATTGGTAATTCTCCTTCCACGCCTTCTTACCTGAATGATGGGCCTTACCAGGGTCAGATGATTCACGGTGAGGTCACTCACGGTGGTGTGAAACGGGTATTTGTAGAAAAGGTGAATGGTGAATACCAGGGTTCCGTATTCCGTTTTATTCAGGGCTTGGAGGCCGGCGTAAATCGCCTGGTTTGGGGACCTGATTCGGCATTGTACGTAGGCGGGATTGGTTCTACCGGAAATTGGCAGCACAGTGGTAAGTTGTGGTATGGCCTTCAGCGCTTGAAGTACAACGGCGACCCTGCCTTTGAAATGTTGGCAGTACGAGCCAAGAGCAATGGCGTAGAAATTGAGTTTACAGAACCACTAGATCCTGCTTTCGGGGTAGATGCTGCGGAATACGAAGTGCGGCAGTGGTACTATTTACCCACCAACGAATACGGTGGACCAAAACTGGATGATCGCCGCATGCCGGTACAATCGGTGCACATGTCGGCAGATCGCAAGCGGGTATTCTTGGAATTGGATGGTATGAAGGAGGAGCACGTGATTTATCTTCGTCTGCCGTACTACTGGACCAGCACGGGAGGCCGCAGCTTGTGGTCAACTGAGGCTTGGTATACGATGAATCAAATTCCGGCCGATCAGCCAGGGATGAATAACCCGGCACCCGCACCACCAGCGCCTAACACACTTACGGCCGCCGAGCAGCAAGCGGGCTGGAAACTCCTGTTTGATGGAGAAAGCACCAAGGGCTGGCACAACTTTGGAAAGAACACCATTGGTTCGAGTTGGAAGATTGATGATGGTGCGTTGATGCTGGATGTAGTAGCCCGACAAGACGGTGGCTGGCAAGCCGCCGACGGTGGCGACATTGTAACGGAGGGGGAATACGAAAACTTTGAACTGACATTGGAATGGAAGATTTCACCCTGCGGCAACAGTGGCATTATGTACAACGTGGTGGAATCAGATAAATACGAATACCCCTGGCTCACCGGGCCAGAAATGCAGGTCCTTGACAATACTTGCCACCCGGATGCACAGATTATCAAGCACCGCGCTGGTGATTTATATGATCTGATTTCGGCGGTACCGGAAACCGTTCGCCCTTCCGGCGAATGGAACCGCATACGGATTAAAATCAAGGATGGTCAATTGGAACATTGGTTGAATGGCCGCAAGGTAGTGGAGACCACCATGTTTGATAAAGCCTGGGAGAATAGGATCGCCAACAGTAAGTTTGTCAATATGCCAGACTTTGGTACGGCACGCAAAGGGCACATTTCCCTACAAGACCACGGTGATCGAGTATGGTTCCGGAACATAAAGATTCGGGAGCTGTAGCGCGGTTTTTGCCAGAAATTTAGGAGACAAAACGAAAAACATAGTTCCCCTTGCGGGAAACAAACCACCTATCAAGTATGAAAAGGAGTACAAGTATTCAGCTATCCATCATGATGTTCCTGGAGTTCTTTATCTGGGGCGGATGGTTTGTGACATTAGGTACTTATCTGGGGGTAACACTAGAGGCTGCTGACGGAGAAATTGCTAAAGCATTTTCTACCCAATCTTGGGGAGCTATCATTGCTCCATTTGTCATCGGTCTCATTGCCGATCGTTACTTCAATGCAGAGCGCATTCTCGCGGTTTTGCATTTAGTAGGAGCCTTTTTGATGTATCAGTTGGCCAATGCCAGTGATTTCAGCACTTTCTATCCGTATGTACTGGGTTACATGATTGCCTATATGCCAACCTTAGCCTTAGTCAACAGTGTTTCTTTCAACCAAATGAAAGACCCGGCTAAGGAGTTTTCGCTGATCCGCGTATGGGGTACTATTGGTTGGATTGTGGCCGGTTTAGCGATCAGTTATGCCTTTGGTTGGGATTCGAAAGAGAGTGTCGAGGCTGGTGGTTTGCGGAACACCTTCATGATGTGCGCTGCCGCGTCTCTTGCGTTGGGTTTATTTAGCCTTAGCTTACCGAAAACTCCTCCAAAAGCAAAGGGCACAAAAGCCGCAAGCATTGGAGACCTATTAGGATTTGAAGCACTTACCCTACTCAAGGAACGTAACTTCTTAATCTTTTTCATTAGTTCTATTCTAATTTGCATTCCACTGGCATTCTATTACCAGTATACAAATCCATTTTTACAGGACATCGGCATGGCGAACTCCACAGGCAAAATGACTATTGGTCAAATGTCTGAGGTATTATTCATGTTGTTGCTACCGATCTTCCTGAAGCGCTTCGGTATCAAGAAAACTCTACTCCTGGGTATGGCAGCCTGGGTAATTCGCTATCTACTATTCGCCTACGGCGATGTAGATGGTAAAGGCTTTATGCTCATCCTGGGCATTGCCTTGCATGGTATCTGCTACGACTTCTTCTTTGTCTCGGGTCAGATTTACACGGATGCTAAGGCCGGTGAACGTTATAAGAGTGCTGCTCAGGGATTGATTACGCTAGCCACCTACGGTATCGGTATGTTGATTGGCTTTGAGGTGGCAGGGATGATTGCCAATAGCTATACCGATGTAGCCGGGGTGAAAAATTGGACTTCGATTTGGACCATGCCGGCCATATTTGCTGCCGTAGTATTGGTCATCTTCTTCTTGGCCTTCCGTGAGGAGGAAGGAGAACTGGAGGTTTAAGGAAGATCCCATTTCCGGGGCATCAGTAATTTGGAAGGGGAAGCCGGAGACAGAACGGCTTCCCCTTTTAGGCCAAGCCATTTTTTACGAGGCAAATCCTGTCAATGTGGATGATATGCCTATCTTTGCCCCGCTTTTTGAAAGATAAACCTCTTACACAGCATGGCAACGACCTCAGATATTCGCAAAGGCATGTGCCTGGAGTTGAACAATGACATCTACATAATTGTAGAGTTTCAACACGTGAAGCCCGGAAAAGGAGCGGCTTTTGTGCGTACCAAGATTAAGAGCTTGACTAGTGGACGAGTGCTCGATCACACCTTCTCAGCAGGGCATAAAGTGCAAGATGTACGCGTGGAGCGCCGCAAGTACCAATACTTGTACAATGATGACATGGGTTATCACTTTATGAATACGGAAACCTATGAGCAGGTTGGGATTGACAAGAAATTTATTGACCGTGCTGATCTTTTGACGGAGGGTCTAATGGTGGATATCCTTTTCCACGCTGCAAAAGAATTGCCACTTACCTTAGAAATGCCACAGTACGTGATCATGGAAATCACTTACACTGAGCCAGGCGTAAAAGGTGATACAGCGACTAATACCCTAAAGCCAGCCACTGTAGAAAGTGGAGCGGAAGTACGTGTGCCCCTATTTGTAAACCAAGGAGACAAGATCAAAATTGATACGAGCAACGGCGCCTATGTAGAGCGTGTGAAGTCGTAGTCTGTATATTATTCCTTGAATTGCCCAAGGCCTAAGATGAGGCACAATTTGTCTATCTTCGGTTGTCACTTAACCAATCTTTGACGGTATGTCACCCAAAGAAATACAAGATCTTCTCAAACTCGTTAGTCGCCTAGAATTGTCGGAGTTGAAAATGAAGAATGGCGATTTTTCCCTCTCCGTGCGTACTAAGCATTTCGTGCCTGCTGATGGCTCTGCTAACAGCAGTACTCCAGTAATCTCAGTACCTGCGGTTAGTCCAACTTACGCAGCACCAGCTCCAGCGGTAGCTGCCCCAGCGGTACCAGCTGCGCCTGCTCCAGCGGCAGCAGCACCGGCAAGTGCACCGGCAGCTGATGCGAACGAAGCAGACGAGTCCAACTACGTGGCGGTTAAGTCACCAATGGTAGGAACGTTCTACCGTAGCCCATCACCAGACAAACCCGTGTATGTTAAGGTGGGTGACACCATTAATGCAGGCGATACCGTATGCATTATTGAGGCGATGAAATTATTCAATGAGGTAGAAGCCGAGATCAGTGGCACTATCGTGAAAGTAGTGGTGGAAGACGCCTCGCCCGTTGAATATGATCAAGTACTGTTCCTCGTTGACCCAAAAGGGTAAGTCGAACCTGATCATTCTGCTTCATTTTGAGGGTTTGGCTATACTGCCAGCCCTGCTCCAATTCCCAGCCTATGTTTAAGAAAGTACTCATAGCTAACCGGGGAGAGATTGCCCTGCGTATTATTCGTACTTGCCGCGAAATGAATATCAAGACTGTCGCGGTTTATTCTACTGCTGATCGTGAGAGCCTTCACGTACGCTTCGCCGACGAAGCCGTTTGTATTGGCCCACCATCTTCTACAGAGTCTTATCTCAGTATTCCTAAAATCATGGCTGCGGTGGAAATCACCAATGCCGATGCTATCCACCCCGGCTACGGATTCCTGGCGGAGAACGCGGATTTTGCGGAAGTCTGTAAAGAATACGGTATTAAATTCATTGGCCCTACCCCCGAGCAGATTCGCAAAATGGGTGACAAGGTAACGGCCAAAGAAACAATGATTGCCGCCGACGTTCCGGTAGTGCCTGGTTCTGATGGTTTGGTGAAGAACCTGGAAGAGGGTCAGAAAATTGCCGGTGAGATTGGCTACCCGGTCATGATCAAAGCTACTGCCGGTGGTGGTGGTAAAGGTATGCGTATTGTACCTGCGGCCGATCAGTTTGAAAAGAACTGGAACTCAGCCCGCCAGGAAGCAAAAGCGTCCTTTGGTAATGATGGTATCTACATCGAGAAGTTTGTGGAAGAACCACGCCACATCGAATTCCAAATTGTGGGCGACCAGTTCGGTAAAGTGATTCACCTCTCGGAACGCGATTGTTCGATCCAGCGCCGTCACCAAAAGTTGGTAGAGGAATGTCCTTCACCCTTTATGACGGATGACTTGCGCGAGCGAATGGGTAAAGCCGCAGTACGTGCCGGCGAATGCATTAATTACGAGGGCGTAGGGACAGTAGAGTTCCTGGTAGATAAATATCGCAACTTCTACTTCATGGAAATGAATACCCGCATTCAGGTAGAGCACCCGGTTACGGAAGAAGTTATTGATCATGATTTGATCAAAGAGCAGATCAAAATTGCTGCTGGTGAGCCAATTGTAGGCGATGACTACTTTCCTACCGGCCACGCCATCGAATGCCGGATCAATGCGGAGGATCCATTCAATGATTTTCGCCCCAGCCCCGGTAAGATTCTGTCTTTCCACAGCTCCAAAGGACATGGTGTACGCGTAGACACGGCAGTATACGCAGGCTACAGCATTCCTCCCTACTACGACTCCATGATTGCTAAGTTGATCTGCCGTGCGCGTACGCGCGAGGAGTGTATTACCAAGATGGAGCGTGCTTTGGATGAGTTCATCATCGAAGGTATCAAGACCACTGTACCCTTCCACCAACGCTTGATGAAGGACGAGAACTTCCGTAATGGCAACTTCAATACGGGCTTCTTGAACGATTTTGATATGGAGGAGTAGGAGGAATTCACCTGCTACAAAACCGTTTTGTTAGATCACGCCTTTGATTTATTGCTTATTAGTGCGGGTATGACTAAGTACACCTGGCACTGAGCAAGATCAGAGGCGTGTTCTTTTTTGTGTCTTTGGCTGTATTGCGAATTCCAAAAAAAGACCGTACCTTTGTAAGCCCTTTGTAATTACAATCGGTGTTATGAATATTCCAATAGTACGCATAGGCAATTCACGCGGCATTCGCTTGCCCAAGAATGTATTAGATCGTTATCAGCTGTCCGGCACCATAGAGTTGGAGTTGAAAGACGATTGTATTGTGCTAAAAGCTTCTCCGGTAGCACGCGAGGGTTGGGCGCAGGCATTTCAACAGCATGCCAGTCAGGAGGATGAAGTGATTTTTGCCGATGACTTCTTCTCCGAAGATACCGCCTTGCTCGATGAAATGATTGGCGACGATATCCTCCAGGTATAATTACCGTTAAAGACTTTTCCCGCTAGACCGATTGTACATTCTAATTTAGCGCTCTCTACATCCTTCCAAAGTATTCTACTCAGTAGTTGTTATTCAACAATTTCACTAAATTGACCTTCGAACCACTTAACAGTCTAACATTGGCTGCTGGATGCTAGATGCCCGTTTTTAGTAAGGCGTTTTCTAGCTGAAGCAGGCCCAAACCCTACTCACTCTTGTCAAAAATCGACTATTACCAATACCAGGTAGTTGTAGTAAATCTGGAGCCCGGAATGGGCCGAGAGACCCGCAAAGTTCGTCCCTGTGTTATTATCTCTCCCAATGAAATGAACGAAAACCTTCAGACAGTGATCATTGCTCCGCTTACTACCCAAAGTAAGGGTTTTCCCACCCGTGTACCGGTGATGGTGAATAAGCAGCGCGGCTACATCATTTTGGAACAAATTCGTACCATCGATAAACGCCGGATCAGTAAAACCAATGGTGATCGATTGAAACGCACCGAAATCACGAATCTGCGTCGTATCCTGAAAGAAATGTTGATCGATTAGGTAGAATCAGTCATTGCTCTCTTCCCTTTCTAAGCCAGCTTGTACCAGTGCTTTCTTACGCCAACTCGAGAGCCGAAAACTAAATGGTATGGCGAGATTATAAGCCATGCCCGAGAGAAAGCTAAACCAGGGCCAATCTGAAAAAAGGCCCAATACAGCAAAGAAAACGGCAACTCCGCCAACTACGACCATTCCCTGGTACTGATAGGAAGAATGCTGTGTTTCAAGGCGTTCCAACGGGCTAAGCTCTAAAGTACCTTGGTGTTGGAGCACATAGCGGTACAATAAAGCAAACAGCATAAAGACCCCCATGAAACCCAGGCCGTAAATCAACATCAATTTAGGCATATCCATGAAGTTGACGACCTCCATCAAGTAACCAACGGTTTCCCGTAAGGGCAAGTCATAAATTAAACTACGCAGGCCACCCGAAAAGAAATTAATGAGCCAATTCATGAGGAATTTCAGGGCGTAAACGTAGAATAATACCAACATCAATAGGGCGAAAGATAAACGGATGACGCGCTGATCTTCGGTCAGACCATATCGCTGAAAAAAGATGACTTGCGAGCGCCATATCCAAAAAATGAAGACGCTGCAGATGCCAAATGGTATCAGATCACTAAACAAGCGCCACAGTTCGTCGAATGTCTCGGGGACAGAGGTAGATAGCAAGAGCATGGCAATGGCCAGAGCGAAAACGCCATCGCTGAGCGCTTCCAGACGACTATCGCCTTTGCCACGTACGGTAAAATGCTGGAGCGCGGGACCCGCTTTGATGTGATTTCGGAGCATGGTTGCAAGAATCGTTAGAGAATACCAATTTAAGGTAATGCAACTATTTAGCCGTACACTCAGTTAATTTCTTATTCTTTTGAGTGTTCGTCAAACCTGCCTGCTAAGCGAGTTGGCGAGCAGGCAGGAAATTAACTTCCCTCTTTTAGTTCAGCATTTAAAACGGATCTATACTCATTGGTAATCGCATGTATAAGTTCTTAAATGCTGAAGTCGGGACTTAATTTGTTCGACTGTTATTTACCTTTGCCGTATGAGAAGTTTTTGGCGTTTGCTTCGCTATTTGGGTAGTTATAGAGGGTTGGTGGTTGCGGCAATTGCCTGTAACATCCTGACTGCGGTCTTTACCGTTATCAGTATCCCCATGCTGATCCCCTTTTTCCAGATTCTGTTTGATCGCACCCAGATGACCGACGCTTTGCCGGAAGGAGGACTTAGCCTGACCAATACGGCGGACTATTTCAACTATCAATTCTCGCAATTGATCAGTACGCAGGGGCAAGAAACCGCTCTGGCCTACGTATGCGTTGCGATTGTCATCGTCTACTTGCTGCGTAACGTTTTCCGTTATTTGGCCTTGTTTTTCATGGCTCCCGTGCGGAACGGCGTCATTCGCGATCTACGCGCGGAGATGTTTGATCAGGTACTCACCCTGCCCTTGTCTTATTTTGGCGAAGAGCGCAAAGGTGATTTACTGGCCCGCTTGACGAGCGATGTACAGGAGGTAGAATCCAGTATTCTTAATATGCTGGAAGTCGTCTTCCGCGAGCCTTTGATCATCACCGGAGCGCTGGCCTTTATGATCTATGTAAGCCCTGGCTTGACCGTTTTCGTTTTTCTGCTCATCATTTTCACCGGTGTGGTTATTGGTGGGTTGGGCAAGCGACTAAAGCGTACTTCTACGGCAGTGCAGGATCGTCTTGGTCACCTATTAAGCTTGGTAGAAGAAGGCCTGGGAGGCTTGCGCATTATCAAAGGCTTTGCGGCAGAAGATTACCAACGCGATAAGTTCGCTACCGCAAATAATAACTACCGCAACCTATTGACCAAGCTATTGCGCCGACGAGATCTAGCTTCTCCATTATCTGAATTCTTAGGAATTGCTACCGTGGCGGCCTTATTGTGGTACGGTTCGCGCCAGGTGTTCAGTGGCGTATTGGAAGCAGAGACCTTTATTACCTTCATTTTTGCCTTCTACAATGTCATTGACCCAGCTAAGAATATCGCTAAGGCGACTTCCAATATCCAGCGTGGTATTGGTGCCTTTGAGCGGATTGAAAAGCTACTGGATGCCATCAATACCCTACCGGAACACCCGGAAGCTAAGAGCATCAATAAGGTGGAACGAGGCATCGAATATCGTAATGTCAGTTTTCGTTACCGGGAAGTAGAAGGGCCCGTTTTGCAGCACATTGATCTACATATTCCAAAAGGAAAGGTGGTAGCGCTGGTCGGTGCGTCAGGAGCCGGGAAGAGTACGCTGGTAGACTTGTTGCCACGCTTTTATGATGTAACCGAAGGAAGTATTACCATTGACGGAGTTGAGCTCCGTGAACTTCGCTTACACGACTGGCGTAGCCTGCTGGGTATCGTCAGCCAGGAGGCGATCCTATTTAACGATAGTATCTACAATAATATCGTCTTTGGCATGGAGGACGTCACCCAACAACAGGTGGAAGAAGCCGCCCGCATCGCCAATGCACACGATTTTATCATGGCTACCGAACACGGCTACAGCACCAATATCGGTGACCGTGGCAGTAAACTCTCTGGCGGTCAACGCCAACGCCTGACCATTGCCCGGGCGATCCTTCGCAACCCACCGGTACTCATCTTAGACGAAGCTACCTCCGCCCTAGATTCTGAAAGCGAGCGCTTGGTCCAAGATGCCCTCACTAAGTTGATGCAGGGCCGTACCGCTATCGTCATCGCCCACCGCCTGAGTACTATTCAACACGCCGATGAGATCATCGTTATGCGCGAAGGCCGAATTGTGGAACGGGGAACCCATCTAGGGCTACTGGAACAAGCTGGGGAGTATCAGAAGTTGGTCGCGCTGCAGGGGTTGGAATAAGAGGTAGAATCAGAATCAGAATGAGAATTAGCGTTAGAATTTGGATTGAGGAACTCCAACAATCCCCCCCCACTATCTAACCAACCCTATTAACGCAACTAATACAACCAAATTCACCAAATCAACTAACCCAACCAAATTACTAATCCAAATAAATCAACCAAATTCATTTTATTCGCCGAAGCCTGTGGCGTAGGAGGTCCAATTCGTACTTTTGAGCGCACAATGCGATTCCATGCGGATTCGTTCCTTAATTCAAGCTCCCAATAACCCAAACAGCGTGCATCGTACACCGTACATGATACACCGTACATCAAACACCGTACATCAATTTGAACTTACCTCTTAAAATAGCTCGCCGTTACTTGTTTGCTCGGCGCTCTACTAATGCGATTAATATCATTACTGGTATTGCCGTTTTTGGGGTTGCTATTGGTACGGCAGCGCTCATTTTGATCCTATCTGTATTCAATGGTTTTGAGGATTTGTTCCTGGGCTTATACAATAGCTTCAATCCGGATGTGACGGTAACCCCCGTAAAGGGTAAGACGTTTGATGTGGACTCAGTGATGCTGGATGATATCTACAAAATTGAAGGGGTAGAGATTATCGCCCAGACGCTGGAGGAGAAGGCGATGTTTGACTATAAAGACAATAAGGACATTGGATTGCTGAAGGGAGTAGACCAATATTACTCTACGGTTACGGGAATTGACTCTACCATCCGTGAAGGCTCCTATAGCCTGGCCCAAGAAGGTTTACCCATGGCAGTCATTGGGCAAGGAATTCGCAACAAGCTCGGTGTCGATGTGAATGATCCGTTCAGTCCACTTACAATTTATTGGCCGAAGCGCAAGCGTGGCGGCATCTTTGATACGCGCCCGTTCAAGTCGGTGCAAGTACAGCCGGTGGGGACTTTCCTCGTACAGCAGGATTTTGAGAATCAATACGTACTCACCTCTATCGATCTAGTGCGCGAGCTCCTCAATCGCCCTGGTGCCTGCTCGGCCTTGGAGATTGACTTGGCTCCCAGCTGGGATGTCGCTTCCAGTTACGCTAAGATCCAGGAGGTGGTAGGGGAGGAGTTTGTGATCAAGAACCGCTACGAGCAAGAAGCTTCCTTTCTGCGTTTAATGCAAATTGAAAAATGGCTGAGCTTTGCAATTGTGGGGCTAATGATGCTATTGATCAGTTTTAATCTCATTGGTGCCTTGTGGATGGTGGTCCTGGAAAAGCAAACGGACATCGCCATTCTTCGTTCGATGGGAATGACCAAGGGTGATATCTATCGCTTATTTCTGTACGAAGGGCTGTTATTATGTGGCGTAGGTATTCTTATCGGATTTGTACTGGCCACTATCATCTATATTTTACAAGTTACGGTAGGTATAATCAATTTGCCGGGCGGTATGCTTATTGATGCTTATCCGGTAAGCCTCCGCTGGTTTGATTTTCCCATCGTAGCACTGACCGTTTTCTTAATTGGAGGCTTGGCCGCTATTCTTCCCGCACGCCGTGCTCGTCGAGTGGAGGCAGTAATTCAATCAGAATAAATAATTAAATAGGGGTGCCCATCGTTTATTTACATCCTAAGGTCAGACATTCTTATTCTCAGTATGGTGTAACGTTACTTAACGATTTATTCAATTCATGAAGATCAGGACTTCGCACGAAGTTCGTATCCAATTGTTACGGCGTAAATCAAAATCACATTTTCTACATCATTAAAGAAACCAATAAACATGAAACAGCTGCCCCTTCTCTTACTGGTATTTCTTGCGAATATGTTATCAGCGCAAGACACCCGTCAAATAGGACCATTTAATGAACTGGTTGTTACCGGAAAACTAGATGTAACCTTAGTGCAAGGAGAAACCGAACAAGTGGTTATAGATACTGATCGCTACGAAGATGATATCAATTTGAGCTTACGCGGAGGACGCCTAAAACTGAGCCTGGTAGATGGTTGGGTAAAGGGCGATCGTCGACTACGCGTGACAGTACATTACCGCGACCTTTCGGAGATTAGAGTTACCGCGGGAGCAGAACTGGAGAGCGAGGCCGTAATTGTGGCCGATCAACTGGAGATCAAAGCCGGTAGTGGTGCTGAAGTTGATCTAGAACTAGAGGTACACACACTAGAAGCCGGTGCCGTAGAAGGTGCGGTATTGGAATTGAGTGGAAGTGTGAAAAACCAGTACGCCTCCGCAGCTACTGGTGGCATGTATAACGCCACCCGTCTCGCTGCCGACCGTACAGAGGTTAAAGCCAACACAGGCGGAGAAGCACGCGTAGTGGCGATGGAACATCTGGATGCAGTTGCTAATACCGGCGGCCATATCCATTACTCCGGCAACCCCAGCCAAAAGTATACTCGTACTAATCTAGCTGGCGATATTACCGAGCACTAATTCACTTAGAGCTATAGGTATATCCCGTGGGATTATATTTGATCGCCCGAGCTAAGTATGGTTTATCCGCTTAGTTTGGGCGATTTGTATTTTGTCGTAGCAAGTAAAATGAAACCATATAGTTACAAAGGAGCAATGACTAATTACTAGTATCGGATTATGGGTTACGGTGCCCAATTTCTATGGAATGTCAAGTTCTCAACTCCCCCCATCAAATCCGCTGGCCTAACTCAATCATTTCGCTATCTTTGCCGCTCCTCAATCGCAAATGAAAATGTATTCCGCACTAGCCAACAAAGAAAAAGCCATATCCGTTGTGGGCCTGGGTTACGTGGGGCTTCCCTTAGCCCTGGAACTCGCCAAGAAGTTTCGTGTCATCGGATTTGACATCAGTGCAGAGCGCGTGGCGATGATGAAAAGAGGAGTTGATCCATCCGAAGAGTTGGAGGCAAGCGCTTTCGAGAATAAAGACATTGAATTTACGGATAATCCCAGTCGGCTACTGAACGCCCAATTCCATATTGTAGCTGTACCTACCCCAGTAGATGAACATCGCGTACCTGACCTGACGGCACTCATTAAGTCTTCTGAAACAGTGGGTAAAGCGCTCAAGAAGGGCGACTATGTAGTGTATGAGTCTACGGTATATCCAGGAGCAACCGAGGAGGACTGCTTGCCAGTACTGGAGCGTCTGAGTGGTCTGTCACTAGCAGCTGGCGATTTTAAGTTGGGGTATTCTCCTGAGCGTATTAACCCTGGTGATAAGGAGCGGACTATTGAAAAGATTTTGAAAATCGTGAGTGGTTCCGATGAAGAGGCACTTGAGCAGATCGCTGCGGTTTATGGAGCTGTCATTACAGCCGGGATTTACGAAGCCTCTTCGATCAAAGTGGCCGAAGCGGCTAAGGTTATCGAAAATTCCCAGCGGGATGTGAACATCAGTTTCATGAACGAGCTGGCTATCATTTTTGATAAGATGAATATTGATACGCACGAGGTGCTGGCGGCGGCGGGTACGAAGTGGAATTTTCTGCGGTTCACCCCTGGTTTAGTGGGTGGACACTGTATCAGTGTAGACCCATACTATTTGCTCCATAAGAGTAAGGAGCTAGGCTATGATCCTCAAGTGATATTGAGTGGTCGGCGGGTTAATGATGCAATGCCTGGGTTTATTGCCAAACGCCTGGTGCAGATGTTGATCCAGAAGGGTAAAAACCCGAAGAATACCAAGGTGCTTATCATGGGGACCACATTTAAAGAGAATGTGTCGGATATTCGCAATAGTAAAGTGATTGATGTGGCACGTGAGCTGATGGATTTTTCGGTGCATGTTCATCTCACAGACCCACATGCTTCACCCAATGAGGTGGCCCACGAATACCGAATGACGCTGGTAGACCAGGTTTCTGGCGATTATGATGCGGTTATTGTAGCTGTAGCCCACGAAGAATATCGGCAGATGCAGACCGAACAGTTTTTAGACATGATGGGGGAAGATCCAATCCTGTTTGATCTCAAAGCGCTTTACGCTTATCCCCCCGCAGAAAGTAAATTAACGTATTGGCGCCTGTAAAAGGAATTTTGTGACATGAGTTGGTGAGAGAATGCTTAGTGTAAAGTAGGCCAAAAGCCAAATAAAGGGTAACTTTGCACGGTTATTTGGACATATCCAAATTAACCCCATGACGAGGAGCTTGAAAACGACATCGCCAACATCCAAACCGTCCCACGAAAACCATCTGCACCCAACCGAGGCACGATGGTTCGCAGTGTATACGGGCTATAAACGTGAAAAAAAAGTAGTTTCACTACTGGAGAAAAAGGGCATTACTGCCTACGTCCCTCTCCAAAAACTGACACGTCATTATACCCGCAAGGTCAAAAAGGTGGAACTACCATTGATCAGCTGCTACGTGTTTGTTTGTATTACCCAATCTCAGTATGTACCTGTCCTGGAAACCCAATTTGTACAACGTTTCCTGAAAATTGAACGTAACCTTCTTGCCATTCCTCAAAGAGAGATTGATCTCTTGCGCCGTATTGTAGGCGAAATTGAAGGAGTGGAAGCAGATGTCAGTAGCCTCCATCAAGGGGATGAGGTAGAAGTCATCGGTGGTCAACTAACGGGATTACGCGGCAAATTAGTGGAAAAGAAGGGTCGACAATGCTTAGTCATTGCCCTGCAGACTTTAGGCTATGATTTGCTGATGGAGGTCACTCCACAGCAGGTGCGCAAGTTGCGTAATAAGCCTTCTTCTGCGGCGTAGGTCTAATCATAGATATGTACCTGGTAAGCCCATAAGGAGCGGCTCCTGACAGCCACTCAATTTTGGTACCTACCGGGATGTACCTTAATAGATGCTTTTGCGTCTTGAATAGGAATGCTATTATTTGAACCTGTCATCGGTTTTTGGGCAACAAGTCTCTGCGACTTATTGATGGCGAAGCCGTTTTTGGGAAGTCGGAAGGGGGAGGTTGGAAATCGGAAGTGGAAAAGTGGAGATGGGAAGTAGTAGAGAGGAATTAGTAGCTGAATTATATCTGGATGAGTGACTTAGATTTGGTAGAAGATAGAGAGGCTAGGTACGGAGTCACAGAAAGATTCAAGCGCTTTGTGCTGCAAGTATGGGCGTTTTGCGAAACTGTCCCAAGCACAGCAACTGGACGAAATGTGGTGTTTCAGTTGACGAAATCTGCATCATCAACCGGAGCCAATTTTCGCGCCGCCTTTCGCGCGCGATCAGATAAAGAGTATTTAGCTAAGCTTGGAATTGCCGAGGAGGAAGGTGATGAAACTTGCTATTGGTTAGATTTAATTCGTTCATACGAAAAATGGGACTCTCTTCACGAAAGTGCAGAACAACTCTACCATGAAGCCGATCAATTAACTGCCATTATCGTCTCTTTAATTAAACGCAAAAAAGACACCCTAAAGTAGGAAACCGCCGACCTCCCATTTCCCACTTCCGACTTTCATTTCATACTTCTAACCTCGTATTTCTAACTTCTACTCGTGTTTAACTTCTTCAAAAAATCCCCACCACTCCAGTCCTTCGCTAGCTTAGGATTGGATTTGCACTCGCACCTCTTACCAGGAATTGATGATGGTGCCAAGACGGTGGAAGACAGCTTGCGCCTAATCCGACGTTTGCAGGCCATGGGTTTTGAGCGTTTTATTACAACCCCGCATGTGATGTCGGATCTGTATCCGAATACGCCGGCGATTATTAAGGAGAAGTTAGGGGAAGTAAGAGCAGCCGCGGCAAAGGAGGGCTTGGAGGTAGAAATTGACGCTGCAGCCGAATATCTACTGGACGAAGCCTTTGGTGACAAGATTGCGAACGATGAATTACTGACCCTACCGGGAAAACGGGTATTGGTAGAAATGTCTTTTGTTTCCGCACCACCTAACTTGGATCAGTATATATTCCAATTACAGACTAAAGGCTATAAAGTAATATTGGCTCACCCGGAACGATATTTATTCCTAAGAGATAATCGAGACCGCGTAGAATCGCTGAAGAGTAGAGGAGTAGAGTTTCAGCTCAACCTGTTATCGCTGATCGGTTACTACGGCAAACCTATTCAAGAACACGCAGAACGCTTGCTTAAGGCCGGCTTTATTGATTACCTGGCCACGGATCTGCACCATGAACGCCACGCTACGAACTTGGAGGTTTTGCTTACGGACCGTAAGCTAGCCAAGTTGCTTAACCCTTACTTGGGACAGTTCCGAAACCGTGAACTGATGGGAGTAGCAGAGAAAGACAGCATTGCGTAATCAAGCAAACGGGCGTATATTTATAAAATGAGCCGTATTACTTCCATAGATCAATTAGACCTTAATAAGCGTTATACCTATGCTGATTATCTGACTTGGGAGTTTAAGGAGCGTGTGGAACTGATCAAAGGGCGTTTGTTTAGGATGTCTCCTGCACCTAATCGCCGACACCAAGCAATTAGCAGTAATTTACACTACTTTTTTGCTGGATTTTTGCGTGGAAAAGTCTGTAAGGTTTATCATGCCCCCTTTGATGTTAGACTCATTAGGAATGGTAAGGATACAGTTGTTCAACCCGATATTAGTGTCATCTGCGATGAAGATAAACTAGACGATCAAGGCTGTAATGGATCTCCGGATATTGTCGTCGAAATCTTATCGCCTGGCAATAGTCAAAAAGAACGAAAAGAGAAATTTGCGCTCTACGAAGAAAATGCCATCCCAGAGTACTGGATGGTTGAGCCAGCAGAGGAATTTGTCACTGTTTATTCCCTTAACGAGAAAGGAGTTTACATAGGTTCTAAGCCTTACATTGATGGAGAGGTGATCGTCTCCAATGCCTTGCCAGGGTTTTCGATAGAAGTAGCTGATATTTTTACTGAATAGTTTGGCGCCTACTTCAAAAGTTTACATCAATTACTCCAACCATTAGCCCAAAATCTTTCGCCTTAATCGGTGCCGCTGGCTACGTTGCCCCCCGGCACATGAAAGCGATACACGCTACCGGAAATACGTTGTTGGCGGCCTACGACAAGAGTGACTCTGTAGGGATAATGGATAGCTATTTTCCTGCGGCCGACTTCTTTGTGGAGTTTGAGCGATTTGATCGCCATTTGGATAAACTCAAACGCAGGGGAGCGGCAGTTGATTTTGTGAGTATCTGTTCTCCCAATTACCTCCACGACGCGCACATTCGTTTCGCCCTACGGCAAGGAGCGGATGCTATTTGCGAAAAGCCATTGGTCCTGAATCCCTGGAATATCGACGCACTAGAAGAGGTGAGTCGGGAAACGGGGCGAGAGGTGTACAATATTTTGCAGCTGCGGCTTCATCCAAGTGTATTGGCTTTGAAGGAAAAAGTAGCCCAGGCTGCAACTAATCAGAAGTTTGATGTCGATCTAACTTATCTGACGTCCAGAGGGCATTGGTATTACGCTAGCTGGAAGGGTGATTTGGAGAAATCAGGCGGTATTGCTACCAATATTGGTATTCATTTTTTTGATATGCTGCAATGGGTGTTTGGTCCTGTGCAGGAGAATGTAGTACATCTGCACACACACGATCGGGCCGCCGGCTGGCTAGAACTGGAGCGCGCACGCGTACGTTGGTTCTTAAGCATCAATGAAGATTGTCTACCCGCGCACATTAGCGAGGAAGGCCTACGCACCTACCGATCCTTGCGCATCGGAGAGGAGGAATTTGAGTTCAGTGGCGGATTTAATGATTTACATACGCACAGCTATCAAGGTATACTGGCGGGTAGCGGGTTTACCCTGGCAGAATCCCGCTCCGCTATTCAGATTGTGCATCAGATTCGTCAGCAGCAACCAGTAGGACTGCAAGGGGAGTATCACCCTATGGCAAAATTGCCTTTAGCGAAGCATCCCTTTGCGCGCTAATGGCATTGACTGTTGTTTCAACTTAAGACAACTAACGGGTACTATTGGCAAGTACCTGGAATTAATATCTACTTATGAAGATTCTTGTTACTGGCACCGCAGGCTTTATTGGCTTTCATCTAGCCAACCGGCTCATAGCCGATGGCCACGAAATTGTAGGCCTTGACATTATCAATGATTATTACGATGTAAACGTAAAGTACGGCCGCCTTTCGGAAGCAGGTATAAGTAAGGAGTCGATCCAAGCCGGTACGCTGGTGAGCAGTATTACGAACCCTCATTACCGCTTCATTCAACTGGACCTAACGGACAATGATGGACTTGAAGCCCTATTTGCTGCTGAGCAGTTTGATACGGTGGTTAATTTGGCGGCTCAAGCCGGAGTACGTTATAGTTTGATCAACCCTCGGGCGTATATTGATAGCAATATCATTGGCTTTACTAATGTTTTAGAGTGCTGCCGCCATCATAATGTTAAGCATCTGGTTTACGCTTCCAGTTCGAGTGTTTATGGACTTAATGAGAAGATGCCATTGAGTACGAGCGATAATGTGGACCACCCGATTTCTTTATACGCGGCTAGCAAAAAGAGCAACGAGCTGATGGCACATACCTATAGCCATTTGTTTGATCTACCAACCACAGGTCTACGATTCTTTACTGTGTATGGCCCATGGGGTAGGCCGGATATGGCACTTTTCCTATTTACCGATGCGATGCTCAAAGGAGAACCCATCAAAGTCTTCAACCACGGTAATATGGTACGCGACTTCACTTATGTTGATGATATCGTAGAGGGAATAGTGCGCGTAATTGATAACCCTCCAAAAGGTAATGCCAATTGGACTGGAGCAAAACCTGATCCATCTACCTCTAAGGGGCCTTATAAGGTGTATAATATTGGCAATAATAATCCAGTAAAGTTGATGGATTTCATTGAAGCCATTGAAGAGGAGTTGGGAGTTGTTGCCGAGAAAAATATGATGGATATTCAGCCGGGCGATGTACCGGCAACCTATGCTGATGTGAAAGATTTAGTAGATCATCTAGGGTATGTGCCTAGTACATCCATTGAGAAAGGTGTCAGGGCTTTTATCGACTGGTACAAGTCGGTTTACAGTGTAAGTATTTGATAACGAGTGGGTAATAATTCTTTATCTACCTTTGCAAAAATAATAGACGTGAACAGGCTATTCCTACTAATGATGGCGGCTGTGCTTACGATTTCCTCCTGTGTTTCTCATCAAGAGCTACTGAATTTTACCGAAGGGGAAGATTTTAGTTCACTACCGCTGGATATCAATAATATTCCGACGCTTAAGATTCAGTCTGACGATTTACTGTCCATCAAAGTAACAGCTCTGGATATTGAGGCTGCCTTGCCATTTAATTTAGATCCTCCAACGGGGAGTCAAAACTTGAATACAGGGAATAACATTAGACCCCTCCTTGGCTACTTGGTAAATAGTGATGGAGTGATCGATTTTCCCATAATTGGAAAGATTTCAGCAGCCGGTTTGACCTTGGATGAATTGAAACTGCTCTTACAGAAGGAGTTAGAATCCTATTTAAAGGAGCCTGTCATTGTGGTACGCTTTCTTAATTTTCGGGTTACAGTTCTGGGGGAAGTACAAAACCCTAGCACGTTTTTTATGGCTAATGAACGAGTGACCATATTGGATGCACTTGGGCAAGCTGGTGATCTAACACCATATGCAAACCGTAAAAATGTGTTGGTAATTCGGGAGCAAAATGGGCAGCGTAGCTTTGGGAGAGTAAGTCTACAGGATCGTCAAATCTTTGAATCTGACTTTTTCTACTTGCGGCAAAACGATGTCATTTACATAGAACCGCTGGACGAAAAAACAAGTACAGTACGGGACCAGACACAGCGTATTTTACCCTGGTTATCCGTAATAACCTCTCTTACAACCCTCGTGATTACTTTGACAAGGCTCTGACCTTTTAAACCGCTATTCTCTTTTGGAACAGACCAACTCTATATTTGATAATCAGCAGGTAGAAGTACCAGATAGTTTTGAAATAAGAGAACTACTGTTTGCCTTTTTACGCAATTGGTATTGGGTACTTTTATGTGTAGGTATCAGTTTTTTAGCTGCCCGGATGTACCTGCGTTACACCATTCCCGTTTATCAGGCTAATAGTAAGATATTAATTAAGCAAGATGCCGGTTCGGGCGGAGGCCTTTCCGAAGAAGCGGTATTGCAGGAGCTTGGCGTTCTAAAATCTAGTAACAATCTCAACAACGAAATCCAAATCCTCAAATCGCGGACATTAATGGCACAGGTTGTTAGTGAACTAGGCCTAAATGTGCAGTATTACGGTGTAGGAAGGGTGAAAACTACTGAACTATACCATGGTAGTCCGATCATCTTAGATTCTGTACGCTGGGGCCGTACGCGTAAGCGGGCTAGTTTAGAATTGGAGATTAACGATGGAGAAAGCTTTACGATCTTTAATGATGAGGAAGAAACCAGGCATACTTACAAACAAGCAGTGGTAGTCGAGCGAGACACTTTTTGGTTTTCAAAAACCTTATCGGAACAATCATCTACTAAGCGCCTGAGGATTGAAGTGGGGCAAGCAGTAGGCCGCTATCAATCTAAGTTAAATATTCGCTTGGCAGCGGATTATTCTAGCGTCTTAGCGCTAGAGATGGAGGATCCGGTGCGTAAGAAAGCGATTGATATCCTGGATAAATTAGTAGAGGTCTATAACCAAGCAGCCATTGACGATAAGAATCAGGTCTCTAAGAAGACCTTGGAGTTTATCGATGAGAGACTGGTTCTACTGACGGAGGAGCTCAGTAATGTGGAAGGAGGGCTAGAAAGATATAAAGAGCAAAATGACATATCAACCGAAGCGGGTGGAACAGTTGGTTTAATCTTGTCAGAGATTAGTGGTTATGATAACGCACTTACTCAGCAGCAAATTCAATTGGAACTACTCAACAACGTGGAGAGTAGCCTAACCGGAGGGATTGCTGCTTTTGAAATTATTCCAGCAAATGTGATGCTTAGCGACGGAGAGGGTTTAAATCGGGAAATCGAGCGCTACAACGGCTTAGTGCTTCGCAGGGAACGACTCGAGCGTTCGGCTACTCCTGATAACCCTGAACTTGCTAGTCTAAACAAGCAATTGGAGGAGGCGCAAACCAGCGTCCTGTCAAGTCTACGTTCGCTGCGTCAGGCCCTGCAGTTAACGATTAGAGAAACTACCACTAAAATCCAGGGATTACAATCGCGGATCAACCAGATTCCCAGGCAAGAAAGAGAATTGCTGGAGATAAAAAGGCAGCAAAATATTAAGGAGGCGCTTTACCTATTTTTACTCCAAAAGCGAGAAGAAACCGCACTTTCTGCCGCAATAACAGTACCCAATGCCCGCTTGGTGGATGCGCCGGTGGCGGCCAACAAACCAATATCTCCGGTTCCATTGCGAGTCTATGCAGTAAGTTTGCTATTTGGCCTGATGCTACCGATTGGGATGATTACGGTCCGTGAATTCTTTGACAACAAAGTGTACAGTGAAGAAGATGTAAAGCGCCTCAGCCAGATTCCAGTACTTGGCGGAGTACCACAACATGACGAGGATGAACATATTGTAGTGCGATCGAATAGCCGTACCGCTATTGCTGAAACCTTTCGCTTACTTAGGACTAACTTAGGTTTTCTCTTTCGATCAAAGCAGGGAGATGAATCAAAAGCAATCTTGGTTACTTCCGGACTCAGTGGCGACGGCAAAACCTTCATCAGTGTTAATTTGGGGATTAGCTTGGCGTTAATTAATAAGCGTGTTATTCTAGTTGGAATGGATTTACGCAAACCTAAATTAGTACAATATTTGCAGAATTCCTCGGACACTGATAATGTTGGGCTAACGAATTTTCTCGTGAGTGATAATAAATTGGAGGACATTGTGCAGGCAACTGATATCCATCCAAATCTTTTTGTTTTACCCAGTGGCCCGATTCCCCCAAACCCTTCTGAATTGCTGAGTAGAGAAAAATTGACTGAGCTCTTTACCTATTTGAAACAAGAGTTCGATTATGTGGTAATTGATACCTCTCCGATTGGCCTGGTAGCGGATGCATTTCTGTTGGAACCCTTCATTGATAATGCCCTCTTTGTAGCTCGTTACGGAAAGACAGAAAAGGCAACCATTTCCAACTATGAGCAAATACGACGCGAAAATAAACTCCCGGGCTTGGCGCTGATATTGAATGGTATGAGAAAGGGCAAGGGAAGCAATTACAGCTATGGTTATAGCTATGGCTACGGATATGGCTACGGCTACTACGAGCAGGACGAGAAGAAATCGATTTGGAGAAGATTATTTTCCAAGGATCAAGACTAAAACGGTTTAATCCGGTAGCGTGAATCGAATCAAAACATTACTTAAGCAGTACTTCAAAGCGTTAGCTTTTTTCTTTCACTATCTACGCTATCATCTGCTTTTGGTGCTGGTTTTTAGCACGTTTATTGGCATTTTGGATGGGCTTGGTTTATCCATGTTTTTTCCACTTCTACAGATGCTGGACGATGCAAGTAATTTTGATCCAGAAAAACTAGGGAGACTGAGATTTCTAATAGATGGATTAGAGGGACTGGGTATTTCGTTAAGCTTGATCCCTGTCTTGGCAGTTATGATGGTGTTTTTCCTATTAAAGGGAATTGTGAAATTTGGCAATCTTGCCTACCGCGCAGTACTACGGCAACGCTTTGTTCGGATGTTGCGCTTTGAACTCATCCGATTATTTAGCCGTTTGACCTATCGTTATTACGCCCTCGCTGATGTGGGGCGGGTGCAAAACACAGTGAGTGGGGAGGTTGACCGTGTGTCCCGCTCATTCCACGACTATTTTCGGGCCATGGAGCAGCTGGTCTTGTTATTCGTCTACGTAGTTTTTGCCTTCTACATCGACCCCTTATTTACCCTCCTGGTGACGTTCGGAGGCTTGGTGACGAACATCGTCTACAAGATTATCTATCGCAAAACCAAGAATACCTCCCGTCTATTCAGTAAAGACTCTCACGTATACCAGGGGCAGATTATTCAATACGTGGCGAATTTTAAATACCTCAAAGCAACAGGTCTATTGAAGACCTTTGCTCAAAAAATTCGTTTGACGGTCCAAAAGATTGAGTTGAGCCGTAGGCGGCTGGCTATCTACCGGGGGCTGTTGGAGTCGGCCAGGGAGCCGATGTTGATAATAGTAGTGGTAGGAGTTATTGTTGTTCAGGTTCAGATGATGGGCCGAGCCCTTGGGCCTATCGTTATTAGCTTATTATTCTTCTATCGGGCCCTGAATGCACTGATGAAGATGCAGAACAGCTGGAATAGTTACTTGATAGCATACGGGTCTTTGGAGAATGTGATTGCTTTCAAGAGCGAGCTAAAAGAGAATGTAGATACGCCCGGAGAAAAACAGATTACTAAATTTCAGCAGGAAATCTTTCTGGAAGATGTAGTCTTTTCTTACGAAGAGAAAGAAGTGCTGCATGGGGTCTCGCTACGTATTCCCAAGAATAAAACCATTGCTTTTGTTGGCGAAAGCGGTAGTGGTAAAACTACCCTGGTAAGCCTGGTAGCAGGCCTGTTACTCACAGATAGTGGCACGGTGCTGGTTGATGGGATTCCAATGCACTCCATTGATCGGAGGAGCTACCAATCACGTATCGGTTATGTTACGCAGGAGCCAGTCATTTTCAATGATTCCATCTTTGCTAATGTTACCGTTTGGGCGGAACGAACACCTGAGAATCTCACTCGCTTCCACAAGGCAATAGAGCAGGCTGCCGTAGCCGAGTTCATCAATACTTTGCCCGACGGAGAAGATACTGTTTTAGGGAACAATGGCGTAAACCTAAGTGGAGGTCAAAAGCAACGGATTTCCATTGCGCGAGAACTCTATAAGGATGTTGACCTACTCATCATGGATGAGGCAACATCCGCACTGGATTCCGAAACAGAAAAAGCGATCCAATCAAGTATTGATGCCTTACAGGGACGCTACACCATTCTGATGGTTGCCCATCGCTTATCTACCGTCAAGCGGGCAGATATGATTGTATTGATGAAGGATGGGACCATACGAGAAAGTGGTTCCTTCAAGGAGCTGATCGATCAATCCAGTGTGTTTGAAAGAATGGTTGAATTACAAAAACTAGTGTAAAGTTGGCGGTACGTCTTCAGCATACTGGCTTAGCATAATATCTCATCTATGTTGCCTCGCTTTTTTTTTCGCTTCCTTCAGCGCATTCGGCGGACTCAATTGGCATTTTTGATTCGATGGCACCTCTTCAATGGAAAGCGGATTGTTCACTTTATTCACATCGGGAAGACCGGAGGTACCGCAGTTAAGCATGTGTTTGGTTCTAAAATTTCTTTTCATAAGCACTGTGTTCTTATTGCTCAGAATCACCGTTTTCGCCTATTTCACAGCGAACCGGGTGAGAAATTTTGTTTTGTGGTCCGGGATCCAATTGACCGCTTCGTTTCCGGTTTTTATTCGCGTATGCGACAAGGTCGCCCTGCTAATAATAACCCGTGGCGCCCAGAAGAAGCTCGTGCTTTTTCCATCTTCCAAACCCCGAACGAGTTGGGATTAGCGCTGAGTAGTGAAGATCAGCACCTACGAAGCCAGGCTGTGGAGGCCATGCGGGCGATTGGCCATGTGAAATCTTCCTACTGGGATTGGTTCAAGGACCTGGAGTTCTGGAATAGTAGACGTGATGATTTGGTCCTGGTTTTGCGTCAAGAAAACCTGCAAGAAGATTTTGAACTGCTGAAGAAGAAACTGAAGATTGACCTTCCATCCTTGCCACCAAAGCATCAGCTTGCTGCTCATGCTACTCCAGTTCAATACGATAAACAGCTGTCCTCTGGAGCAGTAAAGAATTTGAAACAATGGTATCAGGCAGAATACGACTTCTTGAAAATGCTGATTGATCAAGATTTGTTGCCAACCACTTCCTACTAATAGAAAAAGGGGGAGACTTGAGCAATACTTCAGTACATGAATTTCTGCAGAGAATGCTCAAGGCTAGTTAGATCAGAAGCACTTATTATATTTCAATTGGATAACACTAACAATTAGGTATGAAGAAGGAAGACGCTAAGGTGTATTATCGTCAATTGCAAAAAGAGGCGATTCCTTGCCCCGTATGTGAAAATAGTACCCATTATTCGATCTACGATAATGATCGTTATGGAATGGGGATTTCCACTGTTATTTGCAGTCATTGCGGCCTGGTATACCTAAACCCCCGACCAACTGAGGCCGAAATGAGTGAGTTTTATAAGCACTCCTATCGAAAGTATTACGAGGCGATTGAAGTGCCCACTCCTGAGTACATTGCCAACGGCCCTTTTTTGGCCAGAGCGGAGTTTGTTCTGAGCAAACTAAGCCCTTATTTAGAGCAAAAAAATGAGGGTAAATTACTTGATGTAGGCTGTGCTGAAGGCACGCTTTTGCAGACTGTCAAAACACATTTTCCACAGCTTAGTACTTATGGAATAGAACCAAGTTTAGGGTTTGGCCAGTATGCTGAAAAACATTCCCAGGCTCAGGTTTTTGTTGGTACTTATCAGGATTTTTTCGCTCAATCAGCAGTTAAAGCGTTTGACTTTATAGTTACCACCCACGTATTGGAGCACATTCTAGATCCTCGAAGCTTTATGCAGGCATTGCATCAGTATCTGAGTGATGATGGTCTGATTTACGTTGAGGTCCCAAACGTTATCAACAATAAAAAGGGCATTTCAGCTCACCTAGGGCATGTCGTTTCCTATGATCCCGACACACTCTCCTCTCTAGTGAATGCCTGTGGCTTTGAGGTGGTTGATATGTACACCGAAGGCCTACCGGCACTTACGCCTTCGATGGGGGTGATTTGTCGTAAACGAACCGATGGTTCTTCTCTCGAAATAAGCGCGCTGTCAGAAGCTGCTATGAAGAGTAAGATAGACTACTTACAAAAGCGGGTAGAATATACAAATGGCCGAGCACGCCAAAGTAGATACTCACTTCAGACTCTTAAACGCTTTATAACCAAGAAGTAGGCATGAGAATTTGGCCAAAGCCTAATCCGTCACTTTTTTTAAGAAAGTACTTTGCCTCCAGGCCTAGCTTTGACCGGCCAATTTTCCTGGTTGGCTGTGGGAAATCTGGTACCACTATTTCCGGCGTCTTGTTTTACCTGCATCCGGATATTCGGGGAGGTAAAAATGCCCTAAGTCAATTCGGGGGGCTAGACAATATTAATGATTTGGTGGATCACTCGGTTTTCAGGGACTTCGCCCACCGCATGGAGTATAAAGAGATTTGGGATAAGTACTTCCCTCAGAAAACTAAGCTTAGAATCGGGCCAGAGCTCATTGTGATGGAAAACCAATTTTCGGCTTTGCGGGAAAAAGAACTGAAACTGGAATTGTCTGATCTACAATTCGGACAGCGACTGTTTACCAAATTCCCCTCCAATACGTTTCGTGTACACGTCCTAAGAGCTTTATTTCCCGACGCTTATATACTGGCCATCCACCGGGACGGACGCGACGTGATTTCTTCCTGGGGCAAAGCCCAGAAAAATGGGGTGCCCCGCTGGGAGCAATTTGGTGGATACGAAAAAGCCATTCAGGTCTTTGCAGACAAGTGGAAATCTGCAATAGATCATATAGAAGCATATAAAGAAGAGCTTGACATTATCACCTATCGTTACGAAGACCTAATCCAATCTCCGCCAACCGTCCTTCGATCTTTATTTGAGCAGATTGAATTGCCGTACTTACCCGAGATTTACGACAATATTGAGCTTAGTGCTCAGCAAGGTGCCTGGAGAAAGAGAATACCCGAGGAATATCACGATTTGGTGACAGCGTTAACGCGTGAACATCTGGTTAGCCTGGGCTATTCTGTGGATGACGAATGAATTATTGCGGAATTAGATTGCCGTCGTGTATCGCCACATTGCTAATACCATACCCCGGATGCGTATTTGTCTATCTTTCTAAGGTGGCGGTTACAATGACCATAAGGGGAATCCTATCGGAGCCTTCCTATGGTCCTATCTTCGAAAATTGACTACAGAAGCTGGGCAAAAGTATAAGGTTTCCTATGTCAAAGCATCATAAATATTTTATCCTGATATGAGCTCGATTCTGGATCTGGCTAAAGAAACACTGGATATTGAGGCCAAGGCTATCCAGAACCTAGTACACCAGCTGGATGAGAGTTTCCAGCGGACGGTGGAGACCATCTTGGCAGCCGAAGGCAAGGTTATTGTCACTGGAATGGGGAAATCTGGTACCATTGGTATGAAAGTTGCGGCCACCATGGCCAGCACTGGTACACCGTCCTTCTTCCTACATCCGGCAGAGGCGTTCCATGGTGACCTGGGAATGGTGGAATCACGAGATGTGATTCTCGCGATATCGTACTCTGGAGAAACGGATGAGCTGCTCAAGCTCATTCCCTTTTTTCGGGAAAATCGTAATCGCGTTATTGCGATGACGGGTAAGGCAACCTCCACACTGGCTGTTAATGCTGATTATCACATCAGTGTGCGGGTAGACAAGGAAGCTTGCCCCCTTGACCTGGCACCTACTTCCTCTACCACTGCTTCCCTAGTTATGGGGGATGCACTGGCCGTGGCTTTGATGAAAACCCGCAACTTCCAGGCCGAAAATTTTGCCCGTTTTCATCCAGGAGGAACACTAGGTAGACGATTGCTGACTTGTGTGAAAGATGTCATGCACACGAATAACTTACCGTGGGTACAGCAGGATACCCCCATCCGGGAGATACTACGGGTGATCTCTGCCAGTCGTCTGGGAGTAGCTTTGGTGGCTACGGACGGGCAATTACCTGGAATTATTACCGATGGTGATATTCGCCGGGCCATGGAACGCGAAGATGATAGTTTCTTTCGGCTGGTAGGTGCAGATTTAATGACGTCCGGACCCATCGTCATCAGCCCGGAGAGCCGCCTTCCAGATGCAGTGGATCTTATGAATGAACACAAGATTGGGGTATTGCCGGTGGCCAAGAATAATGAGGTACTGGGGATTGTCCAATTGTTTGATTTGAAAATCTGAAATTGTGAGTAGTCCACAGCACTTTCACGTCTTTACGGTTCATTCACCGATTACCTTTTTGGCTGCTCACGCTATCGTCCAACAGCTCCAGATTCCGGTGGAGCATGTGGTCATTCTTAGTGATAACTACCACGTACCAATTGACAAGTACCGGGTATATCCCTATTTGGATAACCTCAACCGGAAATGGTATCAGATCCTACGCCGGCTCAATACGCCACTCAATGAAGACCACTACCTCGATAAAATATTGGGTGGGCGCAGCTTCGTGGCTTATATCGACCTGATGTCTTACCACCAGGCGATACTAGTGACCCATCCCAAGTGTCTTTCCTTCAACTTCTTCGAAGAGGGGGCATTCTCCTATCGAACAGGAGATACGATGGCCTCCCTGGCTTGGGATTGGTACTTCAAGAAGTATCCGTATCGGGTAAGCGGTTTTGCCAATCGTTTGAAACATATTTTTCTGGCCATGAAGTGGGCCGCGCGAGGTTATAGTCAGCGATTACTTGCAGTTCCCTACAGCTATAATGCCTATGCCTTTGTAGAAGGAGTGAATTACTACGGTTTTTCGGATCAGACCTTCCCGGATATTCCGCCGGCCAAAAAGCACGTCCTACAGCTCTCTGAGAATAGCCCGGATATCGATCAACTGGCAGCGGGAATTAAGCTCGAGCAAACCTTCATTTGGGTAGATGGTGCGCGGGGTAAATTTACGCGTGTACCAGATAGTTACTATCACCGTGCTATTGATAAGGCCATTGACCTATTTCGCTCCGAGCTACAGGAACGGGGCGTATATGTAAAGCTACGACCTGGTAAAAAGGATCTCACTAACAACTATCTGTACCAAACACTCTGTAAGCAGGGCTTTGATGTTCAGGTCCTCCCGGATGAACTCGTATTAGAGTGTGTGTTCATCAATGCTAAAGACTGTGTTGTGATCGGCAATGTTTCGCCAGCCCTGCTCTACGCGAAGGCCATGGGCGGGCACCGAGCCTGCACGATCTATTCCCTGTACGAAAAACGAGAGGAAACAGAGCTGGACAAGCTTCCGGGTTTCTGGTCGATGGTGGAAGCGCTTTAACCCACAATAATGGAGTTGTTTATTCACTTTGGCATTTTTAAAACGGGTAGCTCGTATCTGCAAAGTATATGTGCGCTGAATCGTGAATTGCTAGCAAATAATGACTACCATTTTCCGACTTCAGGCTATGAACGTGCACTAATTCGTGGCAGTATTAGCCCGGGAAATTCAGGTAAACTAAAAGACTACTTAGCCGCTGGGGAAGTAAATAAAACAATAGCATTGCAGCAGACCTGGGTGCAAAGTGCCAAGGCCGCCAATTGTGGAAAAATTTTGATCTCAGGAGAGGCGCTAGTACATGTATTTGCTACTAGCTCAGGTCTAAAGACGCTGGTCGCGGCAGCAGAAAAAAGTGGTATTACCCAAATCAGGGCGATGGGTTTTTTCCGCAACCCCGTTGATCACGCCCTATCCACCTTTAAACACCGTGGTAAAGGTGGAAAAATCAAAGACTTCCGGCATTGGGTGAGCAAAGTCTACGAACTGCCCACCTTGCTTGAAAATTTTAGCCAGGTACACCAGCATTCACCCATTCACTGGACCTTACGGCAGTATCAGAAGGGGGGCGATTTCATTAATGGCGCTTTTTTTCGGGATTGGCTCGGCATAGTGGATGAGCTCCGCACGGATCTGCCGCGGGTTAACGAATCCGTTACGCTTTCTGAAGTTGAACTGATGGTACCCTTTTCCAGTGAAAGGCGCATTTTAGCCTCCTATGTTTCGGAAGCTTTATACAATCTACCTTCCCATAAGAAGGCTACAGACAAAGACTTACAAAAACATTATAAGCAGATGGCGGGAGAGGCTTTGGAAGAAAATCGAGCCATATTTACCCGTTTCAATACTTTCCTGCCGGCTGGAGAAGCGCTAGAGATTAGCTATCCAGAAGCACCTGCGGCAGAGGCTAAGGCGGCGGTTTTATCTGCGGAGCAGCTAAGGGTGATCACCCAAGAAATTGGTCGACTCACTACTTTCCCAGGGTCGCTCTACGTGCTACGCCGTACGATTCGAAACATGATTCCGCGTAACCTCGTTAGGTCGCTCAAAAAATACTGGCGCTGATGCCCGCCAGCACAATGAAGCTATGAAGATTTTACTTGTGATGACACCTTCCTTCGACGCTACTAAAGGAGGGGTGCAGCGTATTGTTGAGAAAATTGGTGGTTACTTCGCCAGCCAAGGCCATCAGGTTTATTTCTACTCTACGAAGAATAGCGGACACATTGCACCGCACTACGGTACATTGGAGCATGCACAAGAACCAGGAGGCCCCAATAATGCGGCTAACCTTACTCATCTGAGAGCGGTACTACAAAAGTATCAGCCCGACGTTGTCCTAAATGAAATGCCTTACGAGCACGGGCTACGGCGAACACTGAAGGCGGCTAAGGAAGAACTGGGTTTCCTACTTCTGGGGTGCCTCAATAATTCGCTCTTCAGTGTCAAGAACAATCTGGCAAAGTACGCTACGGAAGTTCTGCCCGGATGGGCCGGGCGTTTATTGAATAATGCATTGGGGCATCGCCTGCTGCTGGCTTATCATAAACGTAAACACAGCAGAGATTTACAGGCCATCCTGGAAGATAATGACCTCTTTGTTTTACCAACGGCCTCACAAGCCAACGTTGATGAGTTACGGTATTTTGTAGGGGACTTTGGTGCTGATAAAGTGGCTGGCATACCTAATTCTATCCCTGGGTTCAGGTTGGATCAGATTGCAAAAAAAGAGAAGGTTCTCTTGTATGTGGGCCGCCTTAACAACAGCCAAAAGCGTTCCGATTTGTTATTGCCCGTCTGGCGGGAGTTAGTAGATCAACTTCCAGATTGGAAATTTGAAATTGTTGGTGATGGTCCCTATCTGCAAGAGCTTCGAAAACAGCTAGCCAAAGCTCCTGTAGACCGGGTATATTTGCGAGGGTTCCAGGTGCCGACGGAATACTATGAACGGGCGGCTATTTTTATAATGCCTTCATCCTACGAAGGATTTCCCAGTGTATTGCTGGAGGCACAATCCAATGGGGTAATTCCAGTAGCTTTTGATAGCTACCCAGCACTTTCCTGGATTGTCAACGATGGGCAGGATGCCTGCTTAATTCCCGCTTTCAACACCACGGAAATGGCAGCCGCTATCTTGCGCTTGGCACAAGACGAGAAAAGTAGAGCCCGAATGCGCGAAGCTTGCCGCACGAATGCACGCCGATTTACTATTGATCAGGTCGGCGAACAATGGCTAGAATTATTTGAAAAGTATACTGGCGAACTTGTATAGGTGAAGTCTCTAGCAGAAAAACTGAGTATTAGTGCCTTGTTGATGGCTATCTCACCGTTCCTATCTCTGGTAGTAGGTTTACGCTCCAGAGATATGCACTACAAGCGGTGGCTGCTGGTCCTTTTTATCACTATTTTTGGCTCCCTGATTGTGCTCGATCAAGGAACGGATGGGTTGGTACACCAGGGGCGGGTGTATGAGTACTACATGAATCACAGCTTCGATCAATTCTTTACGGAATTGATGGCAATGCTCAGGCTTGAGCCTATTAAAGGCACCAAGGGGGACGTTTACATTCATGTACTGTCCTATCTGCTAGGTACGGTGATTGGTCTTCCTGGCCTATTTCACGTGGTAGTAGCCTTTGTGTATGGTTATTTTTTCTCCGGAGTTATCATCTATTTGTTAGCGAAACTTCCACAGCTTAAATACCGCTATCTATTCTATTTTTTTGCGCTTATTTTTATCATTTGGGAAGGAATAGATGGTATCAACCAGTTTCGAACGCAAACTGGTATTTGGATCTTAGTCTACGGGGCACTGGGCTATTACGAAACCCGTAAGTGGAAATATCTATTCCTGATGCTACTACCACCCTTGTGTCACGTGGCGTTTTTGATTATGGCGCTACCAGCCTGGGGGGCCTTGCTACTTAGTGAAAAGAGCTTAGGCCGGGCAGCCTGTTTAATTATATTTGTCACCTCTTTTTTCCTTAACCTCAATAATCAGATTTTCTCCGCTATAGCGGGAAACGAATTTGGAGAAGGAAAGCTCAACGCCTATTATGTAGAGGACCCTTCACAAAAAAGAGAAACGCTTAACAGTGGCAACTATGCATGGTACCGTCGCTCGCAAAAACTGGGTTTGCAGAATACTGGAATCCTGGCAGTCAGCTTTCTGTTGGCCTTCGGCGGCGCTTACACCAGAAGCATGACCAGTACGGAGCAGGGCATCTTTTCCATGGGGCTACTCACCTTGAGTTTGGCTAATATTACTAGCTCTATCAGTGCGCTGCACAACCGAACGGCGGTGTTGGCGGGCTTATTTATTATCGTTGCCCTCGTCATGTTCCTCCGGCGAAGCCTCGGGACCAAGCTGTCTAGGAAAGTGCGCGATTTACACGCCATCCTGCTCGGGATGATTGCTTTCATCTTCGTGCCCTTTATAATTTACCAAATGGCTAACGTGATTTACTACGTCAGTGTCTTCATGTTGGGCTTACCCTTTCTAGGGTGGTTTTATCCCGAGGGACTGGAAATTTCAATCAGAGATTTTCTGAGCTGGATCTTATAAAAAGAGTTTGCAAGGCTTAGTTTAGTATGAATACGGTCAAACGATTTATCAAGTCTTATTCCAATATTCACCGCCCGGGTAAGGAGATGGATGTGTTTCTATTTTCCATGCCCCGTAGTGGTTCCACTTGGTTGATGGAATTGATCTGGACCCAAGAACAATTCAAATTCTGTAATGAACCGCTCAACATCAAAGGAGACTTCTTGCGCCAGCAAACCAAGTTAACTTCCTTCGATGAATTGTACATTAAAGGGGAATCCACTAGCGCAAAACTGATTGACTATTTCGGCAATATCAGAGCAGGTAAGCACCGCTACCACAACCCCAATCCCTTGCGCAACTATCACCGTTGGCGCACCAGCCGAATCGTTTATAAGATTATTCACGGGGGAGAATACTTTATCAATGATATTGCTGATAATTGCCATGGTAGAGTCGTATATCTTTTGCGCCATCCTATTGCCGTCAGTTTGTCTCGTAAGGTTCTACCTCGCCTGGATGTATTGTGCTCCGAAGCTGTGTTGAGTGAGTTTAGCGCAGTACAGGTAAAGTTGGCGCGGGAGATACAACAAACGGGTTCCTATTTGCAAAAAGGTGTCCTGTCCTGGTCGATCCAGAATAAACTGGCACTGAACCGCCGTCGTGCAGATTGGATCGTTCTGACCTATGAACAACTGACTGTGGAACCTCAACCCATTATTGAGCATCTGGTGAAAGAATTAGGGCTGGCTCATCCTGATCGTATCTACCAACAGCTGAGTATACCATCTGCTGTAAAAGTACAATCGGAAGTAGAAACGATTGCTATGATGGAAGATAGTACCGCCGATCGCCGGAAGCTGATCGAGCGCTGGCAAAGTAAAGTTGATCAAGAAGAAGCTCGCCGCTTATTTGATATTGTTGAATGTTTTGAGTTGGATGTCTACGACTGGGCTGATCCCTACCCGAAAACGAGCTATTTAATTAAGCCGTAAGTCCTATCCACTTCGACCTCCTTACCATATGATTTATTCCGAAAAGCATCGCATCATCTTTATTGCCTCTCCGAAAACCGGTACGGTTACGGTTCAGTCACTCCTGTTGGAGCATCTTCCGGATGCCCGCAAAAACCGAGTGCCGAAAGGAGAGCAAACGTTCAAGATTTTTGGCCACGCCAAGGCAGTAGACATTCGCAACCAAATTGGTGCGGACTACTACGACCAGCACGAAACAATTGCTTTTGTTCGGGATCCACTGGCGAAATTTGTCTCCAGCTATTTTTTTTACCGGGGTCATAAGCGGCTTTGGAATCAGCGTCCGGATATCAAGGTTTGGGCTAAGCTGAAAATTGCTATCCGTTTGTTGTTTGCCAAATCATTACCCTTCAAAATCTGGGCCATGTTGTACCCTTACAAGTCCAATTGGGGGTATCTAACGGATAAGCAGGGTAACATCATCGTAAAACACATTGGTAGAACGCAGTACCTGAAGGAAGACCTGATTCGCATACTGAATACCATTGGAGTAGATACGGATGATATTGAAGTAGGGCGGAAGAATAGTTCTAAGCACTCCCATCACTTGGAATACTACCAGGCAAACTGGTTTCGGACTTTTGTTGAATATAAGCTTCGCAAGGATATCAAATTGTATGAGCAGTTGACCACCACCTAGTAATAGCCGTGGTAGGGGAGGAGGATCAATAGGATGGCGAATATCGTCGTAACAAAATGAGCATAAGGCGCTGGCGCAATGAACTGGTAAAAAGCTATATCAATTTTCGGGGGTGGCATACCGACCGGAAATTGGTGGTCATTGAATCTGATGACTGGGGTACCATTCGAATGCCTAGCCGGGCAGCTTACGAAAGCCTGGCGGCCAACAATCCTGCTGTAGCCAATGACCCCTTTTCCCGCTACGATACGCTGGCCGATGCTGCTGATCTGGCTGCTCTATTTGAAGTGCTTAGCCGACATAAGGATAAAAACGGCAACCATCCGGTTATCACGGCCAATACGATTATGGCCAACCCTGATTTTCCGGCAATTCAGGCCGCAGCCTTCGAAATTTACAGCTACGAGCGTTTTGACCAAACGGTGCTCAGAACACAGGCCAATGGAAAGGAAACACTAGCGCTATGGCAGGAAGGAATAGCGAGCAAGCTCTTCTACCCTCAGTTGCACGGCCGTGAACATGTGCATGCGTTGGCTTGGCTACGGGAACTAAAGCAGGGGAACACTGAGTTGCTCCAGGCTTTCGAGCAAGCTTGTTTTGGTGTCCCCTACCGTTCAAAAATGGGAAACAAACGCAAGAATCTGCTGGCGGCTTTTGATCAATGGGGCATGGCAGGAGAAGCCTCTTTTCAGGCTCGGGCACTGGAAGAAGCAGCGCAAATGTTTCAATCGTATTTCGGCTATAAAGCAATATCCTTTATTGCTCCTGCCTACGTCTGGCATCCGAGCTTGGAAGCAGAGCTACAGTTGAATGGTATACGATCCTTACAGGGGCTGGCGGTACAGCAGGTGCCGCGGAAAGAACAATATCGACGAAGACTTCACTTCACTGGGCAGAAGAACCGGTTGGGGCAATACTATTCAGTTAGAAATGTCTTCTTCGAACCCACGCCAAAGCCTAATCAGGATTGGGTGGACTCCGCTTTGACAAAAACTCAAGCAGCTTTTGCTGCGAAGAAACCTGCCATTTTGAGTAGCCACCGAATCAATTATGTGGGAGGATTGGCTGAAAATAACCGTGACAAGAGTTTACGAGGACTTGATGAACTCCTGAGTCGAATGCTGACAAAGTGGCCAGATATTGAGTTTTTGTCCTCAGCAGAATTTGCAGATTTTTCATAATGGCCCAGTTGGGTTCGATAGATCAAGCCATATCCGTAGCCCTTCAGAAAAATCATGTGTACAAAATCATATTTAACTTCAATAACCTGATCGCAGAGTTGTAGATACTCGTCCTGTAT
>JBCBEC010000024.1:0-95748 GCA_038528965.1 Bacteroidota bacterium
TTTTTGAGTTTGAATATTAAACCGTTCCATTTTTGTTTAGCAATACGTCGGCGTATATACCATTGTCTTTGAGTAGCTCAGTCAATTTGATCATTCTTCTAATGAATTGCTCAAATTCACTGGGCTACTCAAAGACAATGGTATATACGCCGACGTATTGCTAAACAAAAATGGAACGGTTTAATATTCAAACTCAAATATACAACGAGGCGGAATTTTTCCGTTTTGCCCCTCATTTTATCTATTCAGAAGCACACTTTTCAATTGCCAACTATAGTTTCTGCGCCATCAATAAACCGTCTCTGAGCGGCAGAATGAGGTTAACAAAACGTTCATCAGCCAGTACGCGTTTGTTGAACGCATCCAGCATTTGGGTATCCTGATCGCGCTCACCTGAAACTACCTTACCGCTCCATAGGACATTATCGGCCAAAAGTAGGCCACCAGAGCGGATACGATCGGCAACTAGGTCTAGGTACTGATCGTATTCTCTTTTGTTAGCGTCAAGAAAAACCAGGTCAAATTGGCCCTCAATGGTGGGAATAATGGTTTTGGCATCACCTTGGTGTAGCTGCACTTTGTCCTGCAGCCCTGCTGCTTGGAGGTGCTTACGGATAAGGAAGACCGTCTCTGGATTTCCTTCAATCGTATGCAACCTACCGGTGCTTACTAGCCCTTCGGCTAAACAGTGCGCACCGTAGCCGGTAAAAGTCCCCACCTCAAGAATTGACTGCGGTTGCATGAGCCGGCTGAGCATGGCCAGAAAACGACCCTGCAGTGGACCAGACAACATTTGTGGAGCTAAAGTTTTGAGATGCGTCTCTCGCTCTAATTGATAGAGGCTATCGGGAGGAGGAGTAGAATGAGCAGTGCAATATTCGTGTATGGCCTTGATCCATGCGTTCATCGCGCAAAGATAAAACTTGCATCAAAATTGGATTCTACTCCAAGAATAAATGATGCATAGCAGGAATGCGACTGGATACTATTGTGTATTGCGGAAGAAGCGAGTTATCCAGCGATAAATGAGCGTAATAATGATGATTGTTAACATGGCAAATCTCTCCTGAAAAAGCGTTTTACGGCCTTTACCTTCGTTACTTGTTTTGAGACGTAATAGAAACGCCCAAGTAAGCAAATTGTTACCGCGAAAAAATGTTAAAATTACATCCAAGTAAAATTCAGTACCAAATTTCGTGCTTTAGGGCATTTACAAAAATTATCATTGTTAACCATCTGACTACCTCATGAAATAAATTATTCTGACCTTCAGTTAATGTAATACTACTGCTGTGAGCCACACTACCACTAACACTATCCGGATCGGCTTTACCAATCAAGAAGCCTCCATAAGCCATTAACTACAGTAGGATGACCACTAACCAACTTATTTGCATTTTCCTTCTTTTGCCATTTAGCTTATTAGCTCAATCAAACACCAACTATTCTGGGCAATACGACTGGGCGAACCCCAGTGCGAGCATGAGTATTTCTGATGAGCTCATGGAAATCTCAGGCCTGACCTACGTCCCGAATAGCTCTTATCTCTTTGCGATTCAAGACGAATTGGGAACCTTATTTATGCTGGATAAAGAGAGTGGACGCACGGTACAGCAAATCCCGTTCTGGAAAGAAGGTGACTACGAAGGTGTAGAATGGGCCAATGGGAATGTATACGTCGTCAAAAGCTCGGGGACGATTTATGAGGTGGTGAGTGTTGGGACGGTACATCAGTCCGTGCTGAAATTCAATGGCTTCCTGGGCAGTGATAATGATATAGAGGGATTTGCCTACGATGCCAAAAATCAGCAACTCTTATTAGCGTGTAAAGCGGAGCCGGGCGATGAGATTGACCCCAACCGTTTCAAAGCCATCTATAGTTTTGATTTAAGAACAAAAGTTTTCTCCGAAGAGCCGCTAATCTTGTTAGATCGCCATGCTTTCGATGCCTATCTACGTCAGTGCACGCCTGGTCCTAATCACACTAAGTTGTGCGATATTTTCGACCCCGAAAAGGAAGACTTCGATCTGAATCCTACGGCCCTAGCGATCCACCCCATTACGGGGCATTTTTATCTCACTTCCTCCAAAGGGAATCTACTCCTAATCATTGATCGTGGTGGTAATATTATGCACATTCATAAACTGCCTAAGAATCTTCATCGTCAACCAGAGGGGCTTTGCTTTGATGAGCAGGGGAATCTGTACATTTCCAACGAACAAAAAAAGGACTCACCGGCAGTCATCCACTACTACACTTACGACCCAAATCGGCGTTAAAAGTGTTATTAACACAGTTGAGTAGCCAATACAAGGCCCTGAGCTTGCTGTAACACCAAATTTGTCAAGGCAAATTTTGTTTTGTCAGGCAAAGAATGCAAGTTTGCGGTAGCAGAAAATTGGGTGCTCTTATGCCCCATAATCCACACAACGCCACAGCATAACTGCTCATGAGTATAGTAGAAATGAAAGTCCCTGTAATTGGGGAATCCATAACCGAAGTAACCCTTTCTCAATGGCTAAAAGCCGACGGTGATTTTGTAGCGCTGGATGAACCCATCTGCGAGTTTGAATCAGACAAAGCCACCCTCGAATTTCCGGCCGAAGCCGCTGGCAAGCTCATTCACGTAGCAAAGGAAGATGATGACCTGGAGATTGGCGCTCTAGTAGCCAAGATTGATACCAGCGTAAGTAGTGGGTCAAGCAGTGCGCCTGCTGCTCCGGCACCAGCTGCGGAAGAGAAGAAAGAGGACAGTGCTCCAGCTCCGGCCGTAGCAGAGAACAAGGAAACCTACGCTAGTGGTCACCCTAGCCCAGCAGCCAGCAAGATTCTAGCTGAGAAGAATATCTCTCCTGCCGATGTACAAGGCAGCGGCCGCGATGGCCGAATCACCAAAGCTGATGCCGAAAAGGCTACTGCCCCTGCCCCAGCACCTGCTGCTAAAACAGCTGCTGCACCTAGCGCACCAGCTCCGAGAGCAGACTTCAGCAGAGGAGAATCGCGTAAGAAGATGAGCCGCATGCGCCGGACCATCGCTACACGCCTAACCAAGGCGAAGAACGAGACTGCTATGCTGACCACCTTCAACGAGGTGGACCTGACCAACGTCATGGCATTGCGCAAGCAAGTACAGGAGAAATTTGTGGAGAAGTTTGGCGTAAAGCTTGGCTTTATGTCGCTGTTTGCTAAGGCCTGTGCTAAAGCACTGATGGAAAAGCCAGACGTAAACGCCTTTATTGATGGCAATGAGCTGGTGTACCACGATTACGCTGATATTTCAATTGCCATCTCTACGCCAACCGGCTTGGTAGTACCGCCCGTCAAGAATGTAGAATCTCTGTCGTTCGCCGAAATCGAAATAGAGATTAAGCGCTTGGCCAGCCGCGCCCGCAGCGGCGAGCTAACCTTAGAAGAAATGCAAGGCGGCACCTTCGCAATCACAAACGGTGGGGTCTTTGGCTCTTTGCTCAGCACACCAATCCTCAACACGCCACAGTCCGCTATTCTGGGCATGCACGGCATCGTGAAGCGCCCAATGGCAATCGACGGTGAAGTGAAGATTCGCCCAATGATGTATCTGGCGCTATCTTATGACCACCGAGTGATTGACGGTAGTACTTCTGTTACCTTCCTGGTAAGAGTGAAGGAGTTGCTGGAGAATCCAAATCTATTGTTACTAGATATTTAAGACGTGGCGCATCTGCGCAGTTTGTTAAAATATACGAAAGAGGCTGCTTCTAGTGAGGCAGCCTCTTTTTATTGAACGCTACTATTGCTTGGACCTGATTTAATACTGGCAACTTCTTTTTCTCAAAACTTAGGCATCATCTAATCTTCCCAAACATCAGGAAAGTTGTTCCCGTTGTCATCAATATCCGAGAAATTGCATATTCCGTCATTGTCAGCATCACCCGCACTCTCAACTGCTGTTGTATTGGGATCATCTGCACCAAAAATACCGGTACAGCCAAAATCTTCGAGATAGCAATTTTGAACATCATATTGTACAGCAGGGAAATTGTAGCCGCTGATTATTTGGCCACCAACTAAGATATTGAATGCTTTAGCGGTTACATCACCGTGTGTTTCAGGAGCATAGCTGAAAGCTGCAACACTATTAGATACACGTTTACCGGCAGGAATTATCAGTACTTTAGCTTCGACAAAGGCTCCGTTTTTTACAACTCCGGCCTGGACTTCTCGGTCTTCAGTGTGAGTTTCTGATGCCGAAGCATAAATGGTATAATGATGTTTTAATGCATCACAAGAACCTTCTCTAACAATTCCCACAAAAACATTTCCAAGCGTAGGTGACGGAGCCAAGCCACGGCTTTTCTCAATGGATACCGGAGTAATATCTTCCTCTAAAGACTCCGTATTACAGGATGCTAAAATGAAGAACAAAAATAAAATAGTCAGACTCGAAAAAATAAATGATCTATTCATGTTTACTCATTTAAAAGTGATTATACAACCTGAATTACTCCAACTATAAAAATTGACCATCAACAGTTTCATCTAGATCTCATCTCTAACAGTTGGAAAATTCAGGTTATAGTTTATGGTTTGAAGCGCTGCTATCTATTTTCGCTTCGATGAAGCTTAACACTTAAAAAAGCGTTGCTGGGCCTTCATCGTCATCATCACAAGTGTTGGTCAGGTGACAAGGTAGCGTCTCTTCGTAGCAGTTTTCAACTGGAATAGAAGCACAGGTAGCCCGGTAGTCTGTTTCTTCCACCCAGCCAGCCGAGGTGTGCTTCAACACACTACTCACCTCCATTAAAATAGAGTTATACCGGATATGAGCAAAGGGAAAGGTATTTACCCGATTAGAGGCATAATCATTAGCCGGTATGGTGAGGCTGTAGGTATTCGGAATAGAAGAGCGATTACCATTTCTCCAACCAAATACTGTGACTAATCGCGTATAGGGTTTAGCACTACCCGCGTAAACTACGGTCTCGTACTCGTAGCCAGTGTGATATAGACCGTTGCAAGTTCCTGCTTGTTCTACATAAGGACTGAGTCGAAAACTAGAGGTGGGATCACCTACTGGGCAGCCCGTTGGAGGAAATGTCCCCAGTCCGCCTCTCGCTGTTCCTTGTTGCTCCGACTCCACTACATTAGGTAGTTCTAAAACTTCTTCTTTTTCACAGGAAAAGAGCAAGAAGAAAAGCAAAAACAAAATACTGTTTTTCATGATTTGAATTTTTGATTTTATTACGCCTACTTTCTTCTTTTAAGTCGTTGTTCAGCTTTTTCGACGGTCATTAGTTTTGTTAGCCTTGTTGTCTACTCTACCCAAAGCAGACCTGGACAACAACGAGCGCGAAGGCGCTGGAAAAACGCGACTAAACAGAGCGAACAAATGAGGATTTTAAAATTCATATGCTATGTCATTCTAATGATCTGAGCATAAAGTTAGGCGCCACTTTCACTGCTCACAATAGCGGCTGAATCAGCGTTTCGCCCTATTTCAAATCCGTAGTATTGTATTACAAAAGCGCCTTTTAGAGAGGAAGAGATATGCACACAAGAGAGGTAAATCGGCGTAATAGATTGTTCGAAATGTCGAGTAAAATACTTATTAAACAGCCGGGTAGTAAAACCCGAAAGTCAGCTGATGAGCGTATAATCTAAAACGCCCCAAAACAAGTCATTAACGACTTATTTTGAGGCACTTAATTAACAGAAAACAAACTTACAACAGGACTATGAGCCGTCTCTAAACTGAATATTTCTGTTATTCGTTTAAAAACAATCTAAAGTCTATCCTCTCCAGTTCAGCGTACCCACAGCTTGGGTTTTCCACTATCCTGTGAGGTCTACATACAATAATCTTATTCCTTGAGTTAGCTAAATTGGGGTTAGCGACAGCCTCCTGTGTATCTATATCTACATTAACATCTTGTCCTGGAAATATTAGCCCGCTTATTGTATAAGAAATTTTATAACCATAATTGTCATTGCCAATCGTTAGGGGATGTGCCGTAGAGTAATAGTCGTTGTTTCTACCTTCGACGAACGCATTAACAAAAAACAACTCTAAACAGTTATCTACAGTCAAAAAATCAAGAAAAGCACGAATACTTGTAAGGTTATTTTGACGTGAAGTTGGTGGTATTACTTGATTGTGTGAGGGCTCAGGAAAAAACTGCTCATCTCCATCAATGTTACTAAGCTGATACGTAGCGTACTGAAGGAAGAGCTCTCGAAACCTCGGAGTGTATGCTCCATCAATAAGAAGTTGATCCAAGCCAATCGCAGGAGTACTTTGCAAGCTCAACAATTCCATCACCTCTAATCGGGCATCCTCATCCATGTAAATAACCCTAGCGGCTATGTAAGATGCCCATTGCATTCTGCGCTCTAGAATATCATGATTATCAAGTTGACTTGAGCGTTTTGAAAGCGTAGTTTTACCAGAATCATTGTCTGTATGAGTGGCTATTTGAAGTTCTTCGACAAGTGCTTCTTCCTGGCAGCCATACTGACTTAATAGTCCAACCAAGAATAAAGTGTAGATAAAAAAACGGGGAAATACATTAAGTTGATGGGGCATATTAAAAGGTTTTATTAATTGATAAAAAGCAAATACTACCTTTTTTAAGATTTAAAAAAGTGCGCTTACAATTACGCCTGCAAGTATTACAATAGTGTTTAACACTATTCCATATTCGAAAAAACAGGAATGGTACAGTTCTCTATTTTACCCGAACACCTAATTGAAGATTCGTGCTAAGGTGTACTCTTTTCTGCGATAAGAGACCGGTATCTCGGCAGTTGTATTTATAATCAATGTGCCACGCTTGTCGTATTTTAAGACATGCTCCTTATTGACAAGATAGGATTGATGGCAGCGAACGAAGGTATCTTCAGACAGGATTTCCTGCACTTTTTTCATCGATTTTGTAATAACGACCTTCCCCAATTCGCGTGTGTAAAATGTGGTATAATGACCGTCTGAGTGGCAGTAGTATATATCTTCTTCGTATACCGCAAATACGGCTTCCGTGGTTTTTAGAATGACCCGTTTTTTTTCCGTCCCCCGAAAGTATTCACTTGAAACATTGATAAGCTGTTCTAGCTTATTTTGAATAGAATCTCTTTCTCCAATACGCTCTAAAGCCTTATTAACGGAAGCCTTGAATTCATCACCATCTACCGGTTTTAACAAATAATCCAGTGCCCCTGCCTTGATCGCCTTAATGGCATGTTGGTCGTAAGCCGTAATGAAAATAACTTCAAACCCCTTGTATGTAATCTGTTCCAACAGGTCAAAACCAGTACCCGGAGATAAGTGGATGTCTAACAACAAAAGTTCGGGCTCATGTCGGGCCACTAGAGCTAAACCACTCTTTAAGCTATCCGCTTCTGCTACAATTACAATGTCTTGGCTAAAGTGCTGCTCTAAATAATCACGCAGAATTTCACGTACACTTGATTCGTCATCAACAATTATCACTCTAACCATTTGGTGTGTTTTTACAAGGAATTAAGAATTCAACAAGTGCTCCTTTTTCTCCCGTCATACGCCCTGCATTGTTGGTTAACGATAATCCTCGCGGGGTTAGTTTTTTGAGAAAAGAATCAATTAACTCCGTTGACTTAGTCTTACGATAACCTATTTTATCGATAGGAATTCCAACCCCATTGTCCTTGATTGAGCAAGACAAAAAATCATCTCTCCCCTTAGACAAGGTGAGCTTTATCAAGCCCGTATAATCTATATCAGCAAAGCCGTGTTCAATACAGTTTTCGATCATTGGTTGGATTAACATCGGTGGAATGAAGCTAAGACTATCACGCTCTACTCCTTCTAATACGATTTCATAGTCGAACTTTCCGGGAAACCTAAGAAGCTGTAGTTCCAGATACTTTTCCACCGTAGTCAGTTCGTCATCAAGTTGTACAAAATTGACCGTCGAGTTTTTCAAAATCAGCCGCAATAATCGAGAGAATTTCAGCTGATAGCTGATGGCCTTTTGAGGATCTTTACTAATCAAATTTTGAATGGCCGAGAGCGTATTAAAGGTAAAGTGTGGATTCATTTGCGCGCGCAGCAACCGCTGATGCAACTGCAATTCCTGCTTCTCAAAGTACAGCTGCCGCTGACGATTTAGCAAATAGCCGATCCAGAGAATGATCGCAAATAGGATTAACAGAAAAGTTTGCCTGGACTGCAATTGCAAGTTTTGTAACTCTTCCTGCTTATTTTGTTCCAATAGTTTCTTCTCCTTTTCATTTGCGAGCTGTAAAGCCTTAAGCTCCGATTCATTTCTTTGCAAAAACTGCTGATCCTGATACCATAAAATGCTATCTAAGGCACTCATGATAGGACCTAAGCCCTGTCGATCACGATAGACCAACTCCAATTGATAACGGAGGGTATTATTACGGACATCTTCTGGAATGCTCTCGAGTCCTAATTGATGGACAGAATCCAAAAACACTTGTGCATTATTGAAGTCATTTAATTGAATATACGCTTCGGCTATATTAGAATAGAAGGTTGCTAAATATATACCCTGATTTGGGTCACCTTCCATCCTGTGTACATGGTATAGCCCCCTTTGGTAAGCACCTAAGGCTTTCTGGTAAGCCCCTTCGAAGAAAAGATAGACTCCATATTCGCCATGTATAAGGCGATTAAGATCGTGAGAATATTGATCTTCTTGCTCTACTAATGTGCCAAGAATAGCAAACGTTTCGTCAACGTCTTGATTAATATAGTAAGCGTAGAAAACCTTGGAGAAATCTGCTGAGACTAAACCATAGGTATCTCTTGCTAATTCCAGTTGTTCAATGTAACGCAGGTTATAATCCTTTGCTTTTTGGAAATCCCCTTGCTGCCGGTAGGCATTTTCTCGGATAAAGTATAGTAAGGCCCTTTGCCTTGGAGAAGCAATGGTGCCAATTAAAGACTCCAGGGTATTACTAATAGCGAGGCATTCTCCGTATTCCCCTACAGCGGAATAGGCCGCCCAGGCCATTCGAAAATACTCTGATTGCGCCCTTGAAATTGGTGCTTGAGTTAGAGAAATGGCATCGTGAAACAGGATAGCAGCGGAATCCAACTGACCTAACTGATAGAGATATTTCCCTCGATGGTAAAAGGTATGTGCCTTAAGAGCGTCTGGAACAGAAGCTTGCGCTTGGAGCAATTCTGCCTGGCGCAGTAATATCTCCGTGGAATCAGGCGGACTTTTCTCCAATTGAAAGTGAATTTGCTGTAGTTCTCTACTAACATTTTCACCGGTTGCCACTGTCTGACGACAGCTTAGGAAAGCAATAGCTACCACAAATAACATACCGCCAAAAATTATTTTTCGCGGAAAAGTCATTGAAGCGCCAGATCTGTTCTGATTTTTCACTCTTCCTTTCGTTAAACGCCTACTTGGCTTAGCTAAAAATTTAAGATATATCAATATAGCGTCTAACTCTCAACCTAGTCAATTACTATTCACCTTCTAAAAGATACCTCAATTCCTCAATCCGCACTTCTGTTAAATGGGTCATATAGCCAAGGTAAATCAACCCAAGCACATGCCCTCGATAACCCTCCGCCGCTTGATGACTAAGCCGCCTCCGATGAGCTACCCAAGCCGCATGATAGTCCTTCTCTTCTTTACGGATAGAATCGTTTTCGATTTGATCGATATAACTCACATATAACTCGTTCAACTTAGCATCTGCTGCTTGAAAAGCCAAGTTTCTGCAAATTCGCGCACTCAAATTATCAATAGTGGCATCACAATCAACCCGCTCTACCACTTCCAGCTTCATGTAAGACAGGTTTCGGAGGCGCACCACATCACTCGTGTCTTGGGCCCAAGCAGTATTAGCCAGCAGGGCCAGAGTGAGGACAAAAGCAATAAACTTGGTTGTTTTCTTCAATGTTTGGGTGTTAAAATTTTGGTGTAGCCACGTCAATGCGTTAACGTGTTTATACCTGAAATTTGGTTTTTCCTACCCCAAAACCACCGTTCCTAATACCGCCAAGAACGCACATCCGCACCCGCTGGTGCAATCTTCGGCATATCTTCTTCTACCCACTTGGGGATGAACATCTGATGATACCGAAGCCGACTAATCGCGTTGGGTTCACCGTGGTCACCATTCCAGCAGTGTTCGGCCCGATCACCGTAGTCCACCTCACCATCGTAGTAGGGGGCGGTAGTTTCTTCCAGAATTTCTTCCGCTAGGTAAACCGCATTGTTGAGGTAATAATTGTCCATATCACCACAGTAGATGTGCACCTTACCTTTCAGTTTGGGGCCAAGTGTGGCCCAATCTCGCTTCATAATGTAAGCCAGGTCGTAGTTTTCTTTCCAGTAGGCTGATACCTCAGGATTAATTTCGCCAGTCACCTTATCCCAAATTCGTTGTGGGTAGCCATCTGCTCCTACAGGACTGTAAACCGCCTCCCAAATATCCCATTGCTGCCCGGAGCGGCTGTGGGTCCCTAGTACCAATTCGCGCTGATTCATATCCTGGAGACTACTGCTCACATTACCCAGATAATCACGGCGCCCTGCCACTTCGGTCTTCTTAAACTCACTCTCCAAATAATAGGCATTCTTATCCTCATAGATATTAGTCAAGCAAAAGGCCCGAAAATCGATGGGATCGGGGCAAGCCGCGTAGCAGGTCCCGTAATCGTCTGGATACAAGACCTGCACCGCCAGTGCCTCCCAGCCACCGGTAGAGCCACCGTACACAAAGCGCGCCCAGCCTTCGCCAATACCACGGAATTGTTCTTCGATGTAAGGAATTAATTCATAAGTAATCGCATCACCGTAAGGCCCCAGGTTTTGGGAATTCACAGCGTAGCTATCATCATAGTAAGGATTGGCGTGCTGAATCTCAATAGCTAGCATACGAGGAAAGTCATCTCCAGTCCAAGCCTGATAAAAATCGTAGGCCTCTTGTTGTACAATACGGTTGTAACAGTCTAGTTGAAAACGCGAACTGTAAACACAGGGCTCAGTTGTATCAGCGGGCTCCGTACGCCAACCGCCAAAGTCCGCCGGGAAGTGCCCGTGCATAATAGCTAGTGGGTATTTCACTTCTGGGTGCTCGGCCCACCCTTTCGGTAACAGTACGTGCGCACCCAAATACATATCCCTTCCCCAAAATTCACTGAGTAAGTCAGACCGAATCTTTACGTGCTTTACCCACTCGGTGTCTTCCGGAGGAGTGATCGGGTCGATTGCTTGATCAAAAGCCAATTCGTAGGTCTTGCCTCCCGCAATAGTCAGCGTTTGCGGCGTATTCAACAAGTTGCCTGGTGCCCTATTCCATTGCTGCCCTTCACCACGGTCCATCGGTAGTTTGACGGTATGACCATCACCGCGCTCAAAGGTCTCGTACTTATGCAGTAGAACCTGCACCTGGTACTCTCTTTCTGGAATCTCAGCCATACTCACTAGCGGATAACCCGGTGTATCAGGGCGAAACTCCAGCACCGTTCCGGGCTCCCAATTCTCAACGTTCATACCAAAGGCCAACTGTGTTCCCGGCCCATCCGAAATCTGGAAACGCGGCTCGTTTTCCGTATTGGTAGAAAGCATAACCAACAGGCGGCCATCCAGGGCCTCATCCGCTAGTTCAGCCGGTAATTTGATCTGAAAACTCGGTGCTGAGGGCGAACCAGCGGTAGGAGTAGAACAACTCCAATACCCGACAGTCATAGCTAATAGAAGAACAAAAATGGATGGCCTAAGCATGTGAATTGTGGTTTGCAGCGGTGAATAAGTCAGAAAAGATAAACATTTCCCAAGTGCCGTCAAATCGTTTACAAAATAGGAGATATTTTCATTTTATAATCAAATTAATTACATTAATAAAAAAATACGCATACTGTTGACAAATACTTGAATTATCCGTATCTTAGTAGGGATTTGAGAAAACACATTGAAACGCATCCCTATGAACTCCCTATTCAAATGGCTATTGGGCCGCCAAGAAGAAGATCCGGAAGAAACGTCCACTTCCTATCTAGACAACGAACTATGTACTTGTGATCGCTTTGGAAAAGTGCTGGAGCAATACATCAATAAGCTTCTACCCGCAGAACAGGCAATAGCGCAGCACTTAACTGCAGCGTTATTAGAACTGGGAAAAGGCAGTCATCCTCCACAGGATCTCAAGCTCTTCATGAAGATGACGCACTGGTCTCGCCATTTGCAATACCACCGGCAATTGATCACTGAATGGTGGCAGCTCTTGGAAGGCTGTGCACAACTACACAACCAGCGTCAAGCACTGAGTGCTGATGACTGTTGCCCCATCAATCGCCAAAATCTACCGGCGGCACAGGCCATCACTTGGCTTTATATCCACATCAAAAAAGGAGAAAGTGTGCCGAGTGTGTTGCCATTCATGAGCGACTGTCTACGCCAATATCCGCACTGCAGCGAAATTGCTGAGCAGCTGGCCTTGAGTGCAGCTAATGCATTAACAAGACAGCCCTTCTACCGATTTCATCGCCACAACATTGCCATTCAATACCCTAATCTAAGTCGGGGACGGATGGGACGGCAGTTGCAAATTCAGGCGGTACGTTGGGCTTCCTAGTCAGGTTTTTTCCAGACGAACTTGAAGAGATAAGTTCTCGGAGAACCCCTAAAGTTCTCCGAGAACTAGCAACAAAAGCCTTATTCCTCTTCTGTCCCATATTTCTCAAACCACGCCAGCGTGTGGGCAATCTTAGTGATCAGATTACTCGGGCGGGCGGCAATACCGTGGCTGGCCTCTGGAATTTCCACCAACACCGTCTCTACCTGGCGCAGCTTCAAGGCGTGGTACAGTTGCTTCGATTCGCTGGGCGGGGTACGCAAGTCATTCATACCCACCATCACCATAGTTGGTGTTTCCACGTTTTCTACCAGAGATAGTGGCGAAAAACGCCAATAATCCTCTACGTTTTCCCAGGGTTGGCCTTTGATCCGGTAATTGGCATAACCGTAGTAGTTATCTGCCACCAGGGTTTTGCTAATCCAGTTTACTACGGGCTTGGCCACCACGGCTGCCCGGAAACGGTTGTTCTTACCAATAATCCAGGCTGTCATAATACCTCCAGCACTACCGCCAGTCACGTAGAGGTGCTCTTCGTCTACCAAGCCCTGTTCCAATAGGTAGTCTACCCCGTCCATCACATCTTGATAGTCTTCCCCCGGATAATTGTGATACAAGAGATTAGCAAACTCCTCACCGTAGCCGGTGCTGCCGCGTGGATTAGGATAAAACACCAGATAGCCGGCGGCGGCGTATAACTGCATTTCCGCAGAGAAGCGTGCGCCGTAGTTCAGTATTGGACCACCGTGATTTTCTACCAGCAGTGGATATTTTTGCTCCGGATCATAATTCGGTGGTTTCACAATCCATCCCTGAATCGGGCGTTGGTCAAAGCTCGACTGGTAGCGAACCTCTTCCACTACACCTAGTTCGCGGTGGGCCAATAAATCGGCATTGAGCGCGCTGAGCACTTCTGGCTCGCCACCGTTAGCAGAAACAACAGCTAAGGCAGCCGGCTCGCTGGTAGTCGAATGGGTAAAAGCAATTCGACCATTGTTAGAGAGACTAAATGAACCGCCTGGGTAGGGCCGGCCAATCGACGTGCCACCCAGATTGCTAGTCACATCTCTCAACGCACCACTGGTACTTAGGTAAGCTATTTTCGTATCTCCCCAATCGTCATAGGTGATGTACAGACCCTGTCCGTCCTTACTCCATTTCATAGCCCCTACGCTGCGATCTAGCTCGGCGGAAATAACGCGCTGGTTACCACCATCCGCATCCATCAGGTAGAGGTCTGTCACCTGGTAAGCTTGTACTTTATCTTCGTAGCTGCGGTAAGCGATGGTCTTACCATCCGGCGAAACCATGGGGCTGTTGTCTGGTCCCTGGCGGTCAGTTAAGGCCAAAATATCGCCAGTTGCTACACTGAGGCGATACACCTCGCTATTGCGAAAATCGTATTCCCAATTCTCATTGCGGTTAGCCGAAAAGAAGATATGATCACCATCCGGTGACCAGGATAAGGAACCACTATGATTGAAGTCTCCGCTACTCAGTTGGCGGGCGGTACCACCTTCTGCTGGCACCACAAAAATGTGAGTAAAGCCCGGCTTGAGGTAACCCCGACCATCCGCTTCGTGCTTTAAACGATCAGTGATTCTTGGTTTAGCTGCCCATTTGGCGCCCTTAGGCTTAGAGGGCATCTTAGCAATAACGGGTGGTGCCACATTGACCTTCATCGTAAATGCGATAGACTCCCCATCCGGCGACCAGGCCAGGTTGGAGGGTGATCCCTCAAGGTGGGTCAGGCGAGCCATTTTTCCACTGGCTACCCAGTACACAAATATCTCAGAGCCAGCCTCTCCCCTACTGACAAAGGCAATCCGATCACCACTTGGCGACCAACGAGCGGAAGATTCACTGCCCTCGCGACTGGTCAGCTTCTGATGGTTACTTCCATCCGCATCCACCATCCAGAGTTGCCCCACCGAACGGTCTTTCATAATATCAAAACCCATACGGCGGTACACAATCATATCGCCAGCAGGAGAAATCTGCGGGTCTCGAACGTGCTCTAACTCAAACACATCCAAATAGGAAAACGAGGGCTTGTCCTGCCCAAGTAAGAAAACACTTGCCGATACCAGCAAGGCCAGTGTAAAAAATCCACGAAATACCATAGACGTCGTAATTTGGTATAAGGCCCTAAAAATAATAATTAGCCTGGGCTTCTAATCTGAATCGATCAGCAGGAATAGCTTAATGATCCGCAAAACTTACTCTAATTAAGCAGTAGGTGCAGCGAAATCAATTATCGTATAGTAGGTACAGCCCCTCTCCTCCGAGAACATCGTGACCAAAGAATTCTTGGCCCAAGGGGAGCCCCATGTTGCTGACAAGACTGGAGGACTATAAAACAATTGCAAGAGAAAACAAGCTCCGTCCACCTGTCGGTTTACTTGCAGGAAGGTGGGTAAATTTCGGCTACAGCAATAGCCGGGAGTTTACTTTTAGTTAACTTACGCCCCCTTATTATCTTTTTTCATGATTGATTTATCGTTGTTTCAAACCAACGTGGCCAACCCGACTTTTGTCTCCACTGCCTACGCTATGCTATTGGCGTTCCTACTCGGGTGCCTTCTGGCGTTTACGTACGAAAAAACCACTGCGGAGATTCGGCTATCGCACCATTTCCTCCAAGCCCTAATTTTGGGTGCCATTGTAGCAGCTACCGTAATGCACGCCATTGGTGACAGTCTGGCACGTGGCCTTGGAATGCTGGGGGCACTGGCCATTATCCGCTTCCGTACCTCCATCAACAATCCGCGTAACATCATCTTCATGTTTGCCTCCCTGGCTACGGGTATTGCCTGTGGGGTGTATGGCTTCAATGCGGCCTTTGCCGGGGTGCTATCCTTTTGCGGAGCCGCATTTTTACTCCGTTACTCGCCTTTCGGCAAAACGCAACTACAGGGTAGCATCCGCTTCAAGCGCGACCGTATGGATCCCCTGGATGAAAAAGAAATTGAAGCCATCCTCTTGCAATTCTGCGAACGTATCGAGCTGCGGCAACTACAACTCTCCGTTGAAGAGTTCACCGAAAGGGAGCTCTTCCGCTACGAATACGTTACAGTGATGAAGCCCAAAGCCAAGGAAGAAGACCTGCTGGAGGCGCTATTGAACACCAAGGTATTATTTGATGTACGGATCAGCCGTAAGCAACAAACCGAAGTACTCTAAGAGACTATAGTCGTATGAAGATCAATCCGATTTACGTTGTTATGGTGCTGGGTTTATTGATTGTGGTTCCGTTTACCCGCCAACTGCAACAGCACCCTACCTCCTTTTACGGTATTGCTGAAAATCAAGATTTGGACCTCAGCCTAGCCTATCCGGTAGTGGTACAACGTATCGCCATCAGGGAAGGGCAAGCAGTAGAAGCAGGCCAATTGTTGGCAGTTCTGGAGCGCAAAGACATCCCTTTTCAGGAAGCTAGTCTAGAGCAAGACCGGGCACAATTCCAAGCTAAAAAACAAGAACTCTTGGCGCGCCAGACCAGTGAACGCAAAGAAATCGAAGAAGAGAAGGCCGAAGCTTTATTTCAAATAGAAAATAAGCTGACGCTAATCCGAAGCGAGCAAACTCAAAATACCGCCCTACTTCAAAATTTAAACAGCACCGAGGGGGTGACACCTGAAGCTGTCGCTAATCCGGAGATTGCTGCCCTAGAGGCCGAGCGAGCTACTCTAGATGCTAAATTTCTGGTATTACAGCAAAATCTAAATCGAGAAATACAAGCGGAACTAAAGCTCCTAGAAACACAGCAACAACAGGTAAGTATAGACCGCAAGGAGATTGACCGGCAATCGGCTGAATTAGAGCTGCGAGCCCCCGTGAGTGGTGTGATTGGTACCGTTAATTTTATTGCCGGAGAACAGGTAGGCAGCCGTGAAACCATCCTCAACATCTACCAACTGCACCCTAATCAAGTAACCACTTACATCCCAGAAGGACAGCTCACGGACCTCCCACTTGGCACCATCCTCACGGTATCCTCTCTACAAACGCCAGACTACCAGATAGAGGGCACTATTATCAGCCTAGGTAACAAGATTCGAGAGCTTCCCGTGCGTATGCGACGTGATCCGACAGTACAGGCCTGGGGCCGCGAAGTACTACTGGAGATCACCGCCGAAAATCAGCTCATTCAAGGAGAGCGGGTATTGGTAGAACAAATCACCGAATAGGATGGTCCGATTATTTGCTATTTCGCTCACCGTCTTCTTGGTGTACAGTCTACCGTTTGCCCTTAGCGCGCAAGCAGACGATGCCACCGCAATACTACAATCAGCCTGGGAAGATGAGCGCTACCAGGCCTACCAGCGCGAGTTGGATTTTTTCACCAACCAAAATGCCCTAAAGATTCCACGGCTGGAAGAACTCGAGTTTCGGACAGAAACCCATGAGTTTAATCCCCAACTGCAGGAATATGCCCTGCGCTTACAACTGAACTCCAGCCGCCAGATTAAGGTCCAAGAGCGGATCAACCAGCAAGAATACAGCTTGCTCCTTATTCGCCAGGAAGCCTATCTAGAAGAACTACTTTTCCGGCGCTACCAATTCCTCATTGATACCCGCTATCAACAACAGCATCTCGCACTACTTGAGTCACGAATTCCGGTAATGGAGGATTGGGAGCGAGTCATACAAGCACGCATACAGGCCGACGGAGAACGCCACTACAGCGATTGGCTCGAGTTGGAAGACGACCGTCTGGAACTGCAGCAACAAGCGCAGCTCCTACAGCAACAATTACAAGCCGGGCGCCAACAGTACACCTTCTGGACTGAGCAAACTACCAATCGACTGGCAGTGGGTATCTGGCCACGACCTAGTCAACTTGAAAAGAACTGGTTGGTTTGGCAAAACGACACATTAGTAGTGCCATTAAACGTGCAAGAGCAGCAACTCACCAGTAGCTTGGTCGAACTAGAACTAGCCGCCGAACAGGCCGAAGAACGAAATCGACTCAATTTCCTGCAGCTCCGCTATCAGGGAGAAGATGAAGACCGAGTGCTGCGGGAGCAGGTAACACTAGGTGCGGGGATTACCCTTCCTTTCCGTTCTGCTAATAGCGTAAAAGCTCAGTACCTGAAACTGGAACAGATTGAAGAGGAAAACCAGGAGTTGGAACGCCAAAGAAGATGGCTGCAAAAACTGCAAGACGCCGAAGCCAACATGGCCATCCAAGTAATAGCTTACCAGCAACTGGAGACGGCCCTAAATGACTATGAAAGTAGATTTGGCACCGCCGCGCTACAAAGTAGAGGCATCACCCGCCCGGAAACTTATTTGCAGGCCACAATGGGCGTACTGGAGCGGCAAGCGCTACTATTAGAGCAGGAAAAACAACTATACGAGGCCTATTTGGATGTACTCCTGCTTTCTGGTCGTCTCATTGCCAAACCCTATCGCAACTGGCTGAGTGATATTCAAACACCATTGCGCCAATAGTTCGAATTAATTCCGTTGTCGCCACCATTTTAGTGCCTTGTAGAGCGTAGAACGGCTCATCTGCACCCGACTGTAGGGCACTCGTTCTGCACCAAACTGTTCGCGAATGGCCGCAATAGCGGGGATCATGCTACCCTCAAAATCAAAGGTCTGCAGTCCTTTTTCGCGAGCGAAATCCAGCGCTTGTGCAATCAACCAAATACCAGATCCACTCCTCCTCAATTCAGGATCATCACCAGATAGATGGTAATAGGCCGTGGTATCACTCCACATAAGGTAAGCCACCGAGTGAATACGATCAGTCTCATCTACAGCCGCAAAAATTTGCCGGCGTCCGCGCTGGGCCAAAGCCTCATCGTGTTGAGCGAGTGCCGAATAACTGTACGGAAGGGGCAAGCCTTGCCGCTGAAAACTCAGCTCACTCACTTGATGAAAGGTTTGCAAATCTAGGTCGAGGCGCAACTGCAACTGTTGTTCTGCTTTGCGAATATTGCGGCGCATATTCCGGTTGATTTGGCTACGCCAATCTTGGTCCGTACGGACTTGAATTTGATGAGTATGATAGCTGCTCCGTTTCCAGCTCGCGGGTAAAGATGAAATAAAAGACTCCGCACTAGTGCTCCACTGTTGGTCTAAACCATCCCACTTGGGCGCGGCTGCCAATAGTGCCTCTACCCACTTTAATTTCGTTGCGGTAGCGGCATCTGAACGGCACAGTATGCCCATGTACTTGGTAAACTGAGGCATCGTCACATACCGCAGCCCAAAGCGCTTTTTCTCAAAGAAGGGCCAGGCGGCATTAGGCGCTCCGTCTTGCAGCAGTGTCATCGCTCCCCATACTCCACCCTGGCACACCCGGTCTAAATACCAAGGGTGGCAGCAGAGCGGTACTCCAGGTTCAGCTTCGCAAAAAGCCTCATAGTCAGCTCGTTCCTGACTGAAATCCACGTTCATTTAGGAAGGAAGGATAGAGTCGATGAACTGAATCAACAATCGAATACCATAGCCCGTAGCAGCTTTTCCTTTTGCGTAAGGCGTATCACCAAAAGCCGTACCGGCAATATCCAGGTGTGCCCAGGAAGGATGCTCATCCGTGAAGAACTCCAGGAATTTGGCAGCGGTGATCGCTCCGGCGATGGGGCGCCCACTAAAGTTCTTAATATCAGCAATATCCGATTTCATGTCATCACCGTACTCGTCCCACAATGGGAGGCGCCAGACGCGTTCTCCGGTTTGCTGCCCGGCTTGTTCCAGGTGATGCGCCAATTGATCGTCTTTGCTAAACAAGGCAGCTGCCTGATAGCCCAATGTACGTACACTAGAGCCCGTAAGCGTAGCCAAATCAATGACAACCTGTGGCTGGTGTTCACGCACTATGTAGGATAGTCCATCCGCCAATATCAAACGGCCCTCCGCATCGGTGTCAATGATTTCGATCGTTTTGCCGCTGTAGGTACCAATCACATCACTGGGCTTCACCGCTTGCGCATCCACTGAATTGTCTGTTGATGGTACTACCGCAACCAGGTGCACTGGTAGCTTAAGCCGAGCGGCGGCCTCCATAGTACCCAATACGGCAGCTGCGCCCCCCATGTCACTCTTCATGTAGTGCATGTTATTGGAAGGCTTCAGGGAAAGACCGCCCGTATCAAAGGTGACGCCTTTTCCTACCAAGCCAATTTTGGGCAGGCGACCATTCGTATCCGGTTCACCTTTGTATTCCAATACAATTAAAACCGGTGGCTCCGGACTACCCTGGTTGACGGCCAGAAGCCCACCCATGCCGGCCGCAGTAATCTCCTCCTTATTCCAAATCTTGGCAGAGTAGCCGTATTCTTTTGCGGAAGCAACTGCCCAATCTGCTAATTGCTGAGGATGCTTATGGTTAGCTGGAGCGTTGACCAACCCCATGATTTCCGTTTGCGCCTTAGCGATGATTTGTGCCCGGTCCGCAGTGGCTTGCAAGGCGCTAAGGTCGGCCTCCGCACTCACGATCGTAAGTTTGAAATCTTCACCGTAGACGGTGGCAGGATCACCATTAGCCGTCTTATGTTGACCAATCTGATAACTACCTTGCCATAAGCCATTGACTGCTGCTTCGCACAGTGGTGACAATTGTTCTTGAGCGATCAATTCGGTATAGAGTACGGTATTGCTACGGAGTGCTCGCTGGTGCTTGCTGGCCAGATGTTGAAAAGCCTGCAGCAGTTTACCGAAAGCCAAATCCGAGCCAAGGCCTAAAAGAATAAAATCGGCCTCAGGGGCTGGGAGTACCAGCACCTCTTTATGCTTTGCACTAAAACAGTGTTGCAACTTGGTAGTGCTAAGGCCCGATAGTTGAGCGATGTGTTCCCAATGCGCCTTTTCTACTTCCGAATTAGCTTGCTGAGCTACTGGTAGCAGGATAATCTGGTCGGTGTTCGTTGGTAGCTGTTGCTGAAAGTGTGTGGTCATGTTTTGTTTTTTGGGATTTTAGGCCTAATGCTGAGCCGTAGAATCAGGATAAAACAACCAAGTTAGTGCTGCGGGAAACTCCTGCCCCCAGCGCGCTTCGTTATGCTCTCCATCGGGATCAACTGAAAGATTAAATTCGGCCTGATGATGTTTCGCTTTGCGCTCAATAGCTCTTTTTAAACGTTCTAAGTTCGGAACCATTGTAGCACTTTCCTTTCTGCCTCCATAAAGATATACGCGCCCCGTGTATGGCCGCGCAAAATTGAGCAGTTGGAAAGGAATATTAGGGGTCACCCAAAGTGAGGGTGAAAAGATCATCAAACGTTGGAAAACCTCCGGATACATCATACCCGCGTAGATACTGATCAATCCGCCCATGGAGCTTCCGCCGATACCGGTGTGTTCGCCACCGGTAAGCGTACGGTACTTTTGGTCGATGTAGGGCTTGAGTACATCCACCATGAAACGAACGTAAGACCTCCCCTGCCCTTTACCAAACTGGGTAGTGGCTGTGGTAGGGGTAAACTCGACAATTCGCTTATCCATAGCGTGGTCAATCGCCACTATGATGACATCGCCGAGTCCTTGCGACTGCAACTGTGCCAGGCGCTTATCCACCGCCCAGTTGCCGTAAGGTGCATAATCATCAAAGAGGTTCTGCCCATCTTGCAGGTACAAGACTGGATACTGGCGATCTGAGTCATGGTAATTGTAGGGCAGCAATGCCGCAATCCGCCGAGTACGAATAGTCTCTGGCAGCTCAATATCATCACCAAATACGTCAATGATGGGTAGAAAATGATTGGGGTAACTAAAGCTATCTTGTTTCCAGCGCTCTACCCGATCTACTGCACGCCCTTGGCTGCGTGGCACCCTGCGGTTGGGCCGGTCGTTACCATCAGCTCCCAGCTCCACGTGGTCCCAATTTCCGCGGGCATATTTATATTCCAGTATTTCGGGTAAGTTCTCCAGTGGCAGAGTAAGCTGGTAAGCTCCTGGGCGAGTTGGCTCCATTCGATAAGCAGCATCAGCAACCCGCCACTGATTGAAATTACCTACTACGTAGATGTTGTGTTCCTCCTCCGTAGCAGTATGCAATTCAAGTGTAAAAGTCGATGCAGAAGTCGCTGGTTCGCTGCTTGACATATCTGGTTTTCGTAAAGTCCACAAAGATACGGTTTTCGATAATGTGTAGTAGCATCTCTGCCTGAAAGGGCTTATTTTTATAGGAAAAGCGATGCTCCGATACCTCTCTCCTATTTTACAGCTGTTTCTATTCTTATTGACCTTTCTATTCACTTTCGTTTGTTACCAGGAATGGGTAAGGTACGAGCCACTTATTGCTGGAGGATGGTGCGGTACGGTAAGCCCAATAGAGTACGTCCCCGAGGGCTTGTCGGAAGAATATAAGCTGGGGGAAACCATCTTTCGCAACAACTGCGCCGCTTGCCATGCCAGTGATATGAAAACAAATCTTACTGGTCCAGCCCTAGGCGGTTCGTTAGAACGCTGGGAAGCATACGGTGGCGAAGAGGCGCTGTACGCCTGGATTCAGAATTCCCAACAGATGATACAGGAAGGTCAAAACTTGCGGGCGCAGCAGCTTTGGGAAGAGTGGGGACCAACGATAATGAACTCTTTTATCAATCTTACGGATGAGGAAATAGCAGCTGTTATGCTTTATGTGGAAGCAATATACTCAGATGGTGGTGCTTACATTTCCAGTAACTCCGTAGAGTAAAAGCAGCTATTGCCTTAAAGATTAACACCCCTCCAGGGACTTTTTCCACCTAGCCAATTCAAAACTCAGCAATAAACCCTATTCTTGTGTTACTAATGGAAACCTTCGCCAAACCGCCACCGCTAAAATGTATCCTGATCTCTCTTACGTCTTTCACGATCTCTTCGGCACGACTCCAGATAACTGGCTAAGCATTTTTAAGACCTTCGGCCTATTGGTTGCGCTAGCCGTTCTATCAGCAGCTTACTTACTACGGCTTGAACTGAAACGGCGTGCTGAAATTGGCCAGTTCTCCGGCAGTAAAGCCAAGGTGATTAGCAATGCGCCTTTTACCGTACAAGACTATGTACTGAATGGCCTCTTTGGCTTCATTGTGGGTTTCAAGTTACTTTATGTCACTCAGCACTTGGCGGAAATGCAGGCTGATCCTTCGACCGTAGTACTATCAACGAAAGGAAGCTGGTTGGGAGGCATACTAGGCGCGGGCCTCCTCACGGCTTACTATTATTACATCGACAAAGGGCGAAAAGGTGACGGCCCGGAAGAAGTAATCAAAGATATCTTCCCGCACGACCGGATCATGGATATCTCCACGGTAGCGGTGATCTCAGGAGTAATAGGAGCCAAGTTATTCACGGTAATAGAACAACCACAAGCCTTCTTCGCCGACCCCATGGGGCAGCTACTTTCAGGCGATGGTTGGACCATCTACGGCGGGCTCATTGGTGGCTTTATCGGCACCTACATTTACCTCCGGCGTAAGAACATAGAGATACTTCCGGTACTAGACGCAGTAGCTCCCGCTCTTATTGTTTCCTACGGCGTGGGCCGCATGGGTTGCCACTTCTCTGGTGATGGTGACTGGGGTATCCCAGCTGCTCCACAGCCCGATTGGTGGTTCCTTCCGGACTGGCTCTGGGCGCAGGACTATCCACGTAACGTGCTCAACCGCGGCGTGGAAATGGCCGAATGTGTGGGCAGGTATTGCAGCCACCTCCCTGATCCAGTGTACCCCACCTCCGTCTACGAAACGACGATGGCGTTTACCATTGGCCTAATTCTGTGGAGCCTGCGTAAACGCGTGACTCCCTGGCCAGGCCTACTCTTCGCCATCTACCTGATTTTCAATGGTATTGAGCGCTACTTCATCGAAGGAATTCGGGTAAATAACCGGCACGAAGTACTTGGCGGCTTTACACAAGCAGAGTTTATAGCTTTAATCCTAACCGCTATTGGTATAGTTTGGACATTATGGTTACTGATCGGAAAGAAAGGGAATACCGCACCGGAAAGCTAGCTTTCGGCTTCGATTAACTCAAGAATTAGTGTTCTATTTTTCGCTAACCAATCCTCCAAACTGGCTTCAAATGCCGCCTGGAGGGTTTTGCCCGTGCCTTGTCCAATTTTGCTTTCCAGTAAAATCGGCTGCTTGTTAAATCCAAAAAGAGATTCCACCTCATGCAGCTCTTGTTTTTGCTTTGCTTCTACCATTACTCCGCAAAAAATAAAGCGCTGCTCTCCCACTTCTATATAATTGCGATAGTCATGGTTTTGCACAGGCTTTCCCAGAAGCTGGCCCAAGTACTCAGTCAGGATCCGTTCGTAATTAAAGTATTTACCGTTTGGCAACTGAAAGTAGTAAGATCGTAGATAGTCCATACTTTTTTTCAGATCTTCCTTGGAATCGAAAGCCTGGTTCCTGCTTTCTACCTCTTCCCATCCTTGGCGGTTCTCTTTTTCCACCCAACGCAGCTGGCCCTGATCATATACTTGTTCATCCTCCTTGGCCGCCGTCTCAAATAGGATGAACGGCTTAAGCAAAAGCGCATTCAATTTCGTGAAGGCCTTGGCATCTACACTCGCTGCGATTTGCACGCCTCCATCAGAATAGGTTAAGCCCTCGCTACCCCAGATCAGATCTTCAAGGATTGCTGGAAACTTTGTCAGTGCCGAAAGCGGTTGCCTTAATAGGGCGTGTTTGCTGAAGGTATGTGCATAATGCTCCATATCCCTCACTACAAATCTGGTAATGGCTTGTTCTTCCGAACTAAAAATCAAAACTCTTTCTGAGTCATAATCGCAAAAGTAATCTGTCGCTTTGGCATACTCCGGGTTAATACGAGCCTTGAGAAAGGGCGTTTCTTCATCCATTTCGATCAATTGGAAGAAGCGCAGTCCCGATTTTTCAATTAGCCGATCAACTTGCTCTGGTGTTGGTTTTTCCAGAAACATGGTTATGGAATAAGATTGGTGTCAAGGATGCACAGCAATGGTGGGGTTGAAACCAAACTCCCTGATAAAAAACGCGTCCAATTCTTCTCTGTGTACCTGCCGCGCTTCACCGAAATTATCCCATAATTTATATTGATAGAGCGTGCTTAAATGAGTTAAGAAGAACGCTCGATTTAAGCAGTTGAGATGCTCAAGCGCTTCCGTTCTATCTGTGTAGGTGGCTACTGTCTTGAATAAACTGTCTTTTTCAAAGACGGAATCATCAAACACCCAGCCAATGCTTCTAATCATGTACTTCATCATAGCAAAGCCTCCATTTTCTGGGCAGAGGCCGGCAAGGCGGCGCCATTATCCATCCACAGGTGAAAGTTCATCTTGGTAAATAGCTGAATACCTGCCCCTCCTTCAAGCTTGGGTTTAAGTGAAAATACTTTTGGAATAATCTCATTGCAAAACCAAGTATTATGCGTAATTCTGAGCGACTTCACATGTCCCGAAACATTCAAAGGAGAGAGCAGTAATTCTTGGACCTCTTTATTGTCACTGTAACTATCGTAGATGCGATTGATCTGACTGATTTCTTCTTCCTCCAGTTCATCAAAAGCCAAAACAAAATCGCTTAGGGTAGGAATGAACCTGTTGCGGTAGTCAGGAAGCACATGATCTTGTTCACAGAGGTCTTTAACATTCACCTGTTTACCATCGCTATTCACCAGTACCGGTCCAAAGATTGGAATCACGACCCGACGGATACCCCACAAATTGTGGAGAATGCGATGTCGGTTATCGCTGCATAATTCTTTAGTGGCATCCAAGAAGTTGTGAATAGGGTAATAATCTTCAACCTTTCCTCCTCGTTTACTCACCGAAATCTCAGCGTGCTTGTACGGGTTCATCTCTTCATTATTGTTTATCCAATAGTAATCTGGCAAGCAGGTGGGCAGAGGCACGTCTAATTGTCTGCTCTTCTTACACCAGCGAATAATTCATCCGGCGGGCAAAATATCAACCCCACCAGCTAAGAAAAAAGTTGGCGTTACCCCGCAGATTTTAGCGCCAGCAAGGCTCCTTCTACTGTATCTGTGGCCTTGTCCCAACTGAATTTCTGGGCCTGCACCAATCCTCGTTCAATTAGTTGATTTCGTAGCCCTGGCTCATTGTAAATTCTTTGCATGGCTGCCGCAATAGCTTGCTGGCTTTTCGGATCAACCAGCAAGGCGGCATCACCCACCACCTCGGGCATAGAACTGACATTAGAGGTTATAACGGGCACCCCAGCTTGCATGGCCTCAATAATGGGTACCCCAAAACCTTCAAACAAGGAGACGTAAGTCTGAGCTAGGGCAGCGGCAGTAAGTTGTGGCAAATCCTGATCGGAGATGTAACCCAAAAACTCAATGTCGTCCTTAGCCATGATCTGCTCGTAGGCTTCTCGAATACCACCACTCTGCCAAGCAAAGCGTCCACCAATTAACAGCTTTACTGCAGCTCCACTCTGCGCCTTAAATAGATCAAAAGCCTGCATTAGGCCAATGATGTTTTTGCGGGGATGCAAAGCGCCCAGATAGAAGAAGTAGTCCTGTCCACCGGCATACCTTTCTTTAATCCTCTGCTTTTCGTCTTCCGACAAAGGAATAAAGGCGGGATGGGCGGCATTGCAAGCAACGCGAATCAAGTCCTGATCAATGCCATATTGTGCATTGATATCCTTGCGGCAAAAGTCCGATACCGTGATCAGCACATCTGCGCGGCGTAAATAGCGCGGCACAAAGTGCTGGTAATACCAGCGGGCAGCCAGTGGCACCTGCTCGGGATAATGCGCATGGGCAATGTCGTGGGTCACCATTAGCGTAGGCACTTGCGTACTAAGCGAACAGTAGTTATCCATACTCAAGAACAGCTCCGCTTTTTCGCGGCGCAGGATACGGGGAATGGCCCACTCAAACCACAAGTACCATAACACTGGATGGCGGCTTGGCGGCTGCACGATCAAAGGCTTTACATTAGCCCCATACAGAAAGCGCTGATCAAAAGGGCGATCAAAGAGAAACAGGAACTCGTGCTCAGGATGGCGCTCGACCAGGCGGCGAAGCACCTCATGCTTGAACCGTCCAATACCCTCCAGGCGGTTGGCTAATAACAGGCGGGTGTTCACGGCAATTCGCATGCCGCGAAGATAACCAATATTTACAGCGGCAATCCACTAGCGGAAGTAGCATTCCAGCCAGTCTAAAAATTCTTGGCGGCGGCTATTGGAGACGGTCAAACTGACCTTACCTTCCAACACTACGTAGCCTCCCTTTCCGCGCACGTAGCGTTCCAGATAATCGACATTAATGATATAAGAGCGATGAATCCGTACAAAACGGTGAGGAGCAGAGAGACGGCTCTGCATATCCTGTAGGGTACGACAAACCAAGAGACGTTCCCCATCCTGGAAGTGGAGAAAGGTGTAATTACCGGCGGCTTCGAGATACACGATATTCTCGACCCGCTCAAACCGTAGTCCATCCGTAATGGGCAAAGCAATTTTTGCGGAGGTCGGCGGTAGTGGCAGGGCACGATTAGTTGTAGGTAGTACTGTTTGTTTTCCGGAGATTGCAGTCATGGCACGTTGTTTTTTGCTTTGCATATTAGTTGTGAAATCAAGCCAAAACAACCCAAAAAGCAGTTAAAAGTCAGGTTCTTGATTTTGCTAAAAAATGCCTAATGTCTGGTTTATTACTCACCCATTGCCTAATTTTAAGACCCCAAGTAAGCCAGTAATCCTCTAAACACCATTATGCCAAAGACGCCTTCCAGCCGATTATTTGACCTCATCAAGTCGCTCTCAGGTTCAGAGAAGCGCTACTTTAAGGTGGTGAACAAGATGGAAGCCAATAGCAAATATCGGCTACTATTTGAGGCAATCGAAGCCCAGGAAGTCTTTAAGGATGAAGCACTGCAGAGGGCCGTCTATGGCAATGAGGAAATTCAAAGTCGCAAATATTCCGAGCTCAAAGCTTATCTCTACGATCTCATCCTGAGAAGTCTGCAGCAGTACGACGAACAAACTTCCATTGACTACCAGCTAAAGAGTTTGTTACAGAGTGTCCGTTCCCTGTATCGTCGCTGGCTCCTGAACGACTGTAAGCACCTGCTGCGCCGAGCCAAGAAGATTGCCCTACAGTACGAGCAGTTTGCCACGATCCTGGAAGTACTTGACTGGGAGAAAAAACTAGCCTACGCCAATGCCGACATCGACTATTTCGATGCGCACTTACAGAACTTGCAGGAAGAAGAAGAACGTTGTCTGCAACAGATGAGCAACATCAAGACCTACCAGGGGCTCTTCTATCGGCTTTACTTGATGGTGAGGAAAAACACCGTACGTTCTCAAGGAGGTCGTGAACAAGTGGAAAGGATCAAGCAGCACCCTTTATTGGCAGATGAGGAACAGTGTTTGTCGTTCCGGGCTACCGTGCTCTATTATCGGGCACATACGCTACTGGACTACCAACTGCGTGATCGCCTGAGCTTCTACAGCCAATGTAAAACGCTGGTGGAATTGATGGAAACTAAACCTCATCTATTACGAGAAGACGCGTCCGAATATATCTCTGTCTTAAGTAATTATGCAACCAGCTGTGGTTATTTGAGGCGTTACGACGAGACGCGAATTGCCTTGCAAAAGCTTAAATCGATCAAGCCCAAAACCATTGATGATCAACTGAAGATACACCGGCAGTACTACAATAACTACTTCAGCCTTTGTATTAACACCGGTAAATTTGAGGAAGGTCTACGGATTCTGAAGGACCATCTTAAGGAGCTGAAAAAGCTAGACAAGAACCTATTTGAGCGCAGTACTTTTTTCTTCCAATACTTCTACATCTACTTTGGAGTGGAAGACTATGACCAGGCTTTGACTTATCTCAATGAGTGGCTCAGTTTGCCTCGTTCGGTGGAACAGCAGGACCTGCAGCACCTGGCGCGCTTGCTCAACTTGATCATACACTTTGAATTGGGAAATACTATTTTGCTGAGCTCCTTACTACGTTCTACCCAGCGAAGCCTGCAGAAGAGTGGGCGCTATAATACCTTTGAGCAATTCTTCTTGGCCTGTTTGCGCCAAGCCAGTCAAGCACCAGGCCATAGAGAGCGAAAGGCTGTCTTTGAGAACAGCCTTTCGAAGTTCAGTCATCTTGACTTGAACCCTGCGGATCGTGCGATCCTACGTTTCTTTAATTTTGCTTGTTGGCTAGAAGCTAAAGCGCAGAACGCTTCATTTGCCGAAGTAGTAGAGCAACAAGCGGTAGGAGCTACCTCTTAACGACGCTCCTTACTTATGCGTAAAGATCTCGTCATAGTGCTGCCACCTCCTTGTATCAATCCTTGCAGACCACCTGCCTGATCATTAAAACGGATATCTACTTCATCCCAGCGAACAAACTGAGAGCCAGCCGATACGCCAACCATTTCTCGATATCCACCTTTAACTTGACGGAGTTCTGCTTGATTCAGTGCTTGAGGGAGCTGCTTGCGATTTTGAGTTTTCTTCTGGTCCATGTCAGATCGTGTTTTAGCGTATTAATGAGTAGATAAAGACTATTTTGCCTAATCTAAAAATAACTCTATTTGATAGCAAACCCAAACCCGATTTTGCAAAAAGTCAGGTTGCTAAATAGAATTTCTACCCGTTGCTAAAATCGATTTCTGTATTATCTCCGATGTTTAAGCTCTGCCGCAAGCCGGTAATGGAAGTATCATTACCCACCACCGACCGTTGTAGGATAACCTCCTTGATGCTGGTATAATTACCGATGATAGAATTTTTGAGGATCGCGTTACTGATATTGACGTTAGAACCCACCGTTACGTGCGGTCCAATAATACTGTTGGCAATTTTGCAGTCTTTGCCAATACTGACCGGATGGATGATGATGGAATTCTCCAGATTTGGTATATCCTTGGAAGCGAAGCCTTCCCGATCTAAGAAGATAGCATTGGTTTCCAACAACACCTCTCTTTGTCCACAATCAAACCAATTATCCACGGGGTAGATGTCAAAATGCACCTCCTTCTCTACCATGCGCATGAGCGCGTCGGTTAGGGGATAATTATCATCGGTCTTGATTTTGCGGCTGATATTAAAGTCCAGCGCGTCGAGAAGCACGTCCACCTCTTTGATCTTGTACACCCCCACCATGGCTAAATCAGATTTGGGAATACGAGGTTTTTCGATGAGCCGATTAACGGTTCCGTCTTGCTTCAGCTCGACTACGCCAAATTGGCGGGGGTCGGATACCTTTCTTACCGCCAGGCAAGAATGAGGGTTGTTAACAATCTTCTCAATGTTGGCATCGATAATCACATCACCAAAGAAGATGATGATTTCTTCCGCATCAGCAAAGGTTTGCCGTGCGGTCCAAAGTGCATGGCCGGACCCTCTTCGGTCTCCCTGTACCACAAACTGGGCATTGAGCTCCGGATAGGCCTCTTGAACGTACGACTCGATTTTCTCTCCCAGATAACCGATGATGAAGACAAAATCGGTAACGCCAATACTCACCAACTGGTCGATGATAAAGGAAATGATGGGTTTCCCAGCTACCGGGATCAGCGGCTTGGGTTGAGTGTACGTCAACGGACGTAGGCGTTTCCCGGCTCCCGCAACGGGGATCACTGCTTTCATAAGGTCCTCAGCAATTTTTGCGTTTGCGTAACGGCCAACTAAGGTAGTGATTTGCTGGGGTAATTAGGGTAGTTTTTACAATAACAAATTCAGCAATAAATAGACGATCAAAGACAGTAGGATGCCTTTTATCAATACCCAGGCCTACATTCGTACCCCGATCTGCTACATGGATCATACCATCTACTTACTTCTCCCGATTCCATCAGGAAATGAGTAATTTTATTGAAGGCAATATCAACTCAGAAAAATCAATGCCATGGCCAAAAAAAAGCTAGTCAACTCAGAGACAGATCGAAATGTCGGCGAATTCATTGCGGATGTAAGCCCCAAATACCGCCAGGCTGATAGCAAGGTACTAATTGAGATGATGGAAGAAATCACGGGCTACCCACCGAAGATTTGGGGAGTTAGCATTGTGGGTTTTGGCAAGTACTCCTACCAACGAAAGAATGGTGATGAATACGAGTGGTTTCACGTTGGCTTTTCGCCCGGTAAAAGCCGGCTGAGCATCTACCTGATGTACGATATCAACGAAGAGACCGAACTCCTAGCAAGGCTTGGAAAGCACAAAACGGGTAAAGGTTGCCTCTACCTGAATAAGTTAGAGGACATAGACCTGGAAGTGTTAAAAGAAATGATTCGCAAAAGCGACCGCTGGGAGCGTTAATCGTTGCGTTGTCTTAACAATCACATACACCCGATCATACATGAATCAATACAGCAAGATCCTGGACCAAATTGTGATGACTGCCCGTCTTCAACTCCAGCAAGTTAGTAGTGAAGAAATGGCAGCTAAGCCCAAGCCGGAGAAATGGTCTAAGAAAGAAATTCTGGGTCACCTCATCGACTCTGCCTATAACAACCATCAGCGCTTCTTGCGCGCCGATCAGCAAGGAAATTTAGTTTTCCAAGGCTATGACCAGAATGCCTGGGTAAAGAAGAATGCCTATCAAGTGCGCGAGCTCAGCGAACTGATCCAAACCTGGGCGATGGTCAACTATCATTTGGCTCGCCTGGTGGAAGGCATACCTGTAGACTTGCTGGAGGAAACTACCTCAGACCATAATTTCCACATCATCGGAATGAATCGACCAACTGAGGGATCAGCCTCCTCACTTGGGTACCTGATCTGGGATTATATCGCCCACTTGGAACATCATCTAAGTCAACTTATTCCCACTTACCGCTTAATCAACCCTCCTTTCACTAGTCATGCTGTCCTATGAAAACTGAACTCCGATCTACCGTCCCTGTACTGCCCAGTCAGGATATTCAACGAGATGTAGCCTGGTATGAAAAGCATACTGGTTTTGCAGCCACCTCCCATGACAATATGTACGCCGTACTCAAACGCGAGCATCTGTACCTACATCTACAATGGCACGCCGACACAGAGGATGACCCCTTACTGGGCGGCTCCGTAGTACGCATCTTTGTCAAGAACATTCAACCCATCTTCGAGGAGTTTATCGAAAGAGGAACGGTCCCAACAGACAAACTGCGGATGAATACCCCTTGGGGCACCCACGAGTTTGGGTTCTATGACCTCAATAATAATGCGGTATTCATTGTGGAGGCGGTCGATTAGTTTATTGAACCACCAAGGCACCCAAGAGCACCAAGAAAGTCCTTTCTACTGATTATTTTAAACCACATTAGACACATAAGAGCACATTAGAATTCCCAAACAAACATAACAATCGAACCTTCTAACACTCAATCAGTCCGACTCTCAAACTAACCTATACCGTAGGCATAACCAATACAACCAACCAAGGCCGACAAAGGAGGCCTAACTAACTCAACTAAATTCACCAATCAGAGCCGCAGGCTCAACTAATTCAACTAATCAGGGCCGTCAAGGCCCAACTAAATTCATTTTATCCGCCGGAGCTTTAGCGAAGGAGGATTAATTCAACTAACTCCCGTTTCCAAACCCACCACCACCCAATTCTCTCCATCAGGAGCCTGGTAGCGATGCATATCCACAAAACCTACCTTTTGATGGGCACGGATGGAACGGGTATTCCGGGTGGAGATTTCGGTAATGATGAGTTCAAAATTAGCAGCCATCCGTTTTTGCATCTCGCGGTAGAGGCCCTTGAAAACGCCCTGACCACGATGTGCTTTGGCTACACAAACTTGTCCCATCAGGATGTAGGGTACATCTAACACCGATCTACCCTTCCAGCTGAGCGTATCAATTAATTCGAAAAGTGGAACGAGAATGGGGATCCGACCGCTAAAATCGCGCGTCATGCTGAGGACATAGCCCGCCAGATCATCACCCGCTTTTGCAATCGTGTGCGCGCAGGCGTCGTTCATATCACCTAGAAGAGAAAGGTCGTGCTCTACCGTCAGAAAACCTTGCTCCAAGGCCTCAGCAGCACTGATTGCTTTGGGCAAATTAGCCTGTTGTAAGGCCAATATCTTAGGAAGATCTGCCTCAGTGGCGGCACCGTAGTGTATCATTAGTCAAACATCTTAGTTTGTCCGTCACCCTCAAGGTCAAACTCAATGCTATCACCTGCACTTAGTTTTTTTGGGCCCTTGGCCGCTGTCGCTTTCTCCTTTGCTTTAGCTTTAGGTTGGCGTTTAGGAATGGTGATTTTAACATCTTCCAGCTTGTTTCCTAAAGACTTCCAGCCTTTCACATCAATGAAAGAAGTTAGCGCTACTTCTTTATCTACTTTACCTTCTTTCGTGCGGTAGTTGTAAGCCACGGTTGCTGCTTCGTCTACGGTTGCGTAAAGCAGTTTGGTTTGCTTATGCTCCGTCAAGAATGGATAGCGCTGCCCGGTCTTTGTCGTCTCCACATTGAAACGCTTGACCATCGTCCACTTCCGCTCCCCTTCATAATAGATGGCTGAAATAGCGGCCTTGGGATCATACTTACCCACGTGAAACAGCTCCTTGGGTTCAAACTTTTTGTTCAGATCCAGATCCATCACCTCATAACTCCCATCGGTGTAGACAGCCAGCAGCTGATCTCCCGTATCGAAGGCTCCCAGGAAGAGTCCGCGTTCAGCTTTATTGAGGCGACCACTCACTTCATCCATCCACAACTTCATGGCGCCCAAGGTAGATTTACCGGCCTCTTTCAGCACGGTCTTTCGTACCCCGTAGCGGGTCATAATATTACCCTTGGAGCCGCGGCCCTTGATGGCGATTTCGCTAAAGTCAACATCAAAGTTCTTGATCCGCGCTTTAGCATTCGGCGAAAGCTGAACATTGATAATCTCAGCCTCACCATTAGGGTTTGCGCTGAAGTACAATGTTTTGTTGAGCTTGTGCCCGGTAGTCAGATCGTATTCTTTATCTCGAGTAATTGCCGTCACGTTGAAGCGCTTGATCATTGCCCGGCCAGTCTTGGCGTCCAGGTACACCATATTATAAGTGGTGCGTTCATCTCCCTTTTTCCAGACTGCGACGTGGATGATGTTTTTACCCACAAAGGTCTTATCCGCAATCCGAGTCACCATAAACTTACCGTCGCGGCGGAAGACGATGATATCGTCAATATCGGAACAATCGGTAATGAAGGTATCTTTCTTCAAGCCCATGCCCACAAAGCCCTCCTTGAGGTTGGCGTACAGCTTAGCATTATTGACCACCACCTGGGCGGGTTGTACCTTATCGAAAGTGGTAATCTCCGTCTTGCGCTCCTGCCCTTTTCCATACTTAGAAAGTAAATGCTCGAAGTAGGCAATGGCGTAAGTCGTCAAGTTGGCCAAATCATGCTTGACTTGTGCCAGCTCTTCTTCGAGTTTAGCAATTTGCTCCTCCGCCTTGAAAGTATTGTATTTGGAGATCCGCTTGATCTTGATCTCAGTCAAACGCACAATATCATCCTCGGTAATATCTCGCAATAGAACGATACGGTCATCTCCAGCCTTAGCTTTCTCTCCTGGTACGCGTACGTACTTACGCAAGCCGGTTTCAATGATTTCCAGTACGGCCTCCCAGGTCTCCGCCTCTTCAATGTCGCGATAGATACGCTTCTCAATGAAGATCTTCTCCAAGCTGGCAAAGTGCAGCTTCTCTTCCAGCTCCTTTTGCCGGATTTCGAGCTCCATCTTCAGCAGCGCCTTGGTGCTTTCGGTGGAGATATGCAGCAACTCCTCAACAGTCAAGAAGTGCGGCTTATCGTCAATAATCACACAAGCATTGGGCGATATCGAAAGCTCACAATTGGTAAAGGCATACAGCGCATCCACCGTCAAATCCGGGGAAACTCCGGAGGCCAGTTCAATGGCAATTTCAATATCCGCAGCCGTATTATCCGTAACCCGCTTAATCTTAATCTTACCCTTATCGTTCGCCTTGATAATGCTATCAATCAGCGAAGTGGTCGTGATGCCATAAGGCAGATCACGAATGACCAGATTCTTATTATCTACCTTTTCAATGTGGCAGCGCACCTTCACTCTACCACCACGTTTACCGCCCTGATAGTCAGCTACGTCAACCAGCCCCCGTGTATCAAAGTCTGGGTAGATCTTCACCCGTTTTCCTTCCAAAATCTTGATGGAAGCTTTGATCAACTCAATGAAGTTGTGGGGAAGAATCTTAGTACTCAAACCTACCGCAATACCTTCCGCCCCCTGGCACAGCAGCAGCGGAAACTTCATCGGCAGATGAATCGGCTCTTTCTTCCGGCCGTCATACGACAACTGCCATTCGGTAGTCTGTGGGTTGAAAGCGACCTCCAAGGCAAACTTAGTCAGTCGGGCCTCAATATAACGTGAAGCAGCAGCGCGATCCCCAGTACGAGAATCTCCCCAGTTTCCCTGTGGGTCAATCATTAAATCCTTCTGCCCTAAATTGACTAGTGCATCACCAATAGCGGCATCACCGTGGGGGTGGTACTGCATGGTTTGTCCAATGATGTTTGCCACCTTGTGATAACGCCCATCATCCATCTGCTTCATGGAGTGGAGAATCCGGCGTTGTACAGGTTTCAAGCCATCCAATACCGCAGGTACGGCGCGTTCCAGAATTACATAACTGGCGTAATCCAGAAAATAATCCTTGTACATCCCCTTTAGGGTGATAATACTATCGTCTAGGCCGTTGGTGGCTTGTCCGTTCTTATGGGGGTCCTGCGTTTCGCTCATAAATCAATGCTTCACGTTGACCAGCGCGGAGAAACTGGTCGGATCTTTTCGTCTCTGTTTTTAATAAAAGTCGAAGATAAATAATTCAAGCAAAGTTAAGTAAAAGTCTATTTTTAAACAAAAAATTTATTAAAAAGACAAACTTCTTCCAACTTGTTTAGTAAACTTTTATTCGTTCGTCTAGAAAAATCGGTTGTCTATATCATTTTAGGCGTAGTGAGACATATTTAACAGCAACCATTCCCACCAATCCTGCATCTTTAAAGGTATCTCCGACTGTTGTATTACATTTTTGTCGCTTTTGGTTTGAGCCAATGGCAGATGAGGCGTGTAATACACCAAAACCTAAGTTATGAATCACCCCACTGCACTCCTTTGGGTAGTAGCCACGTTATTGCTATCCGGCACTACCCTCTTTTCTCAAACCACTGTTTCCGGCTTCGTCTACGACAATGAACAAAGTCCGCTCTCCTACGCGGGTGTCATGTTGCTCAATGCTTCCGATTCGCTACTCGTAAAAGGTGCCGTAAGCGAAGACGATGGTGCTTTTGAGTTTGAAGATGTCCCTAGCGGGAACTACTTACTTGGTATTAGCCTGATTGGCTATGACGACCTCTTCTCCTCCACCTTCGAAATTACTGCTAGCGAGAGTAATCGCGACCTTGGTGCTTTCCAAATGGAGAGTGGCGCGCTACAGCTGGAAGAAGTAGAGGTAGTAGCCAAAAAACCACTATTCGAACAGCGCATCGACCGCCTGGTGGTCAACGTGGCCCAAAGTGTAACCGCGGCGGGAAGTACTGCCCTGGAAGTACTGGAACGTTCACCAGGTATCATTGTCAATCGCCAGAGCAACAGCATTGCTATTGCCGGTAAATCTGGTGTGGTGGTCATGATCAACAACAAGATCAACCGCCTCCCCATGGAAACACTGATCCAAATGCTGGACGGCATGCCTGCCGATAATGTGGAGCGTATTGAAATCATTACCACTCCGCCCGCTAATTTCGACGCCGAAGGCAATGCCGGTATTCTCTCAATTATCCTTAAGAAGAACCTCGACGAGGGCCTAAACGGTAACTTCAACGCCTCTGCGGGCTATGGCGCCAATGAGAAGTATGGCAGCAATATCAATTTCAACTACCGCCGTGGAAAAGTCAATGTCTATGGCGATTACGGTTACAATTTCAACCATACCGCACAGCTGTTCACTAACTACCGTTCTGTCCTGAATGAAGGTGTGCTCCTGGAAAATGACAACTCAAGTGAGCGCGATCCCACCACAGCCAGTCAGAATGCACGTTTAGGCGTAGACTTTCAACTGTCAGATCAAACTGTTTTGGGAATCCTGGGCACCTGGTCCCAACGACACTGGCGAATGGATGCCATAAACACCGTTAATCGCTTTACCGACGGGCAGCTCTCAGACCAATTAATTGTGGATAATCGCGAAACCAATCTTTGGGGCAGCTGGCTGGGCAACATTAACCTACAACACGAGTTTAAGGCCGGTGGCCGCCTCACCTTCGATATTGACTATGCTCATTACCAAAACTCTAACCCCACCGATTACGTCAATAGCTACTTTGATCCCAACGGAAACCTGACATCAGAAGAAGAGCTCCGGGTAGGCAAAACAACTCCAATCGACATCTACGTTGGTAAGTTGGACTATAGCCGGGAACTGGCCGAAGGGATAACGCTGGAAGCGGGTGTAAAGGGCACGCTTTCCGAATTTAATAATGACTTCAGCGTAGAGGACCTAATTGACGGTGAATGGGTAAGCGACCCCGAATTCACCGCTGAGTTTACCCTGGAAGAAAAGATTGGTGCCGCTTATACCTCACTCTCTTGGCAGATCAGTCCCAAAACGGGCGCCAAGGCTGGTTTGCGTTATGAATACACCGATTCTAACCTGGGCACACTCACCGAACCCAATATTGTAGACCGAGAGTATGGCAACTTGTTCCCTAGCCTATTCCTATCACGTGATCTCACGGATGGTCAGCAACTACAGCTATCATATAGCCGTCGTATTAACCGCCCGGCCTATACCAATCTTGCCCCCTTTGTCATCTTCCTGGACCCCAATACATTGATGACCGGTAACGTCGCCTTGCAACCGGCTTACAGCAACAACTTTAGCTTGGGTTACCGTATTCAAACCTGGTTTATATCCCTAAATTACGGCTACACCGATGATGCCATCTCTGGCTTCCAGCCCCAGGTTGATCCCGAAACCAATCAGCAGGTTAACGCCGCCGTAAATATGGATTATCAGCAGGATGTAGGCCTGAGTGTATCCTTCCCGCTACAGATTACTTCCTGGTGGTCTATGAGAAACAACCTAGTCGGCTTCTGGCAAGAGAATCAGTTCACCTTTGGTGATGAGACCGTCAGCTTAGACGGAGCCACCTTTCGGGGAAATACAACCCAAACCCTACAACTCCCAGGGGATATCAACCTGGAAATATCAGGTTTCTTCATGTCACCGGTAGCTTTCGGCTTGGTACGCTCAAAACCATTTGGCGATATCGCTATTGGACTACAAAAGCAGATAAGCGAACGCAGCAGCTTGCGCTTAAACGCCACCAACCTATTGGAAGGCAACTGGGAATCAGAAGCAAACCAACCCGAAATCAACCTCAATTATCGCGGTCTTTTCGGTTTCGCCGAGCGGCGCATTCGCCTAACCTATTCTTACAATTTTGGTAACACTGGCGTAAAAGCCGCCCGGAATAGGCAGACTGGCTCGGCTGATGAGCAAGGGAGGGTTAATAATTAGAATGATCCGCCTTCGCGTAAAGCTACGTCGGACGAGGGAATTAGAGTGATGCGCCTTCGCGTAAAGCTACGCCTGACGGGGGAATTAGAATGGGAATTGAGGAACTCCACTCCAGTGTTCTGACCACAGACAATCAAAATGGCAATGACAATCGTAACTTCAATGAGAGGATTAAACAGCTTCTTTTTGATTTTGATCGGCATTGCAATTGAGATTGAAAACGACTGCAAAATTGAGATATGCAGACTTAAAAAGTGACAGTTGAAGTAGAAGTCTTGAGTATCTAAAAAGCACTTTCACTTCAACTGTCACTTTCACTAATTCTAATTCTCACTCAAATTAAATCCCCATTCTAACCCTAATTCTAATTCTAACTCTAATTCCCATTCCCTACTTTTACCCCCCTTAAACCCTCACGCATGATCTGGGAGATCACCATCCGCGGTTTTCGGGCGTATTTGAAGTTGGAGTTGGCCTTGTCCGAGCACAGCATCAAAGCCTACGTGCGTGATGTGCGAAAATTGGTGAGTTTCCTGGAACTGCATAGCGATGAGACGCCACCGCGCCATATCAGTCGCGAACAGTTGGAAGGATTTCTAGAATGGCTCAATGCCTTGGGATTGGGCGTGCGTTCACAAGCGCGGGTATTATCGGGTATCAAAACCTTCTACAAGTATCTGCATACGGAGGCTCCGTTTGAAAAGGATCCCACAGAATTATTGGAAGGACCAAAGCTTGGCCGGTACATCCCTGAGGTACTCACCTACGAGGAGATACAAGCCATGCTGGCCACTATTGACCTGAGTACCGACCATGGCTTACGCAATCGAGCGATGTTAGAAATGCTCTACGCGAGTGGCCTCCGGGTAAGCGAACTCATTCAACTGCCCTTACGAAATGTACACTGGCAGATGGAATTTCTGCGGATTATTGGTAAAGGAAATAAAGAGCGGTTGGTGCCGATTGGAGAAGAAGCCCTAAAGCACCTACGCTTCTACATTGAGGGCGTACGGCGGCACCATAATAACATCAAACCCGAGGCCAATCATTTGGTCTTCCTCAATCGCCGCGGCGGAGGGCTGAGTCGGGTGATGGTCTTCAATATTGTTAAGGACTGCGCCAAGGCCGCGGGGATAGAAAAAAATGTGAGCCCACATACCTTCCGCCATAGCTTCGCTACTCACCTGATTGAAGGCGGCGCTGACTTGCGAGCGGTACAGGATATGCTGGGTCATGAATCCATTCTCACAACGGAGATTTATACCCATTTGGACTCGGATTATTTACGGGAAACAATCCTGCAATTTCACCCGCGCAACCGTCCCAGTGCGGACGAAGAGCACTCCACCTAGTCAACCATTGCGAGCAGAAACTTATTTTAATGGCTAAAAAGTGTCATGCTCAAGAAATACGGATGGCTTATAGCTGTACTCCTCGTTGCCGGTTTTTACATCGGCCGCTACCTTTATTTCATGCCGAAGTTCACCAATGGCCGGCCGGCGCCCAACTTTAGTGGCCAGCTGATTGACGGCAGTGACTTTGCCTTGGAAAATTTGCGTGGTCAATACGTACTACTCGACTTCTGGGGAAGTTGGTGTGGCCCGTGCCGGTCAGAGAATCCCAGTATTGTGGCGCTTCATAGCAAATACAAGGGAGAACAATTCGACAATGCAGAGGGCTTTGTAGTAGTAAATGTAGGTGTTGAAAGAGACAGCAGTCGTTGGTCGCGAGCAATTGTCCAAGATCAACTCAACTGGCCCTACCACCTCATGGACGAATCTTCTAGCCTCAAATTCTTCAACGGCACCATCTCTAGCCTCTACGGCATCAAAGAAGTACCCACCTCTTATCTCATTGATCCTCAAGGACAAATCATTGGTGTCAATATGGAAGTTGGTCAGGTGGCACGCCTGCTAGATCAACAGCTGTCAAAATGACGTAAGTACCTGCTTGGCAAAGTAATTGCAGTACATGGGTGTGATGTTTAAAAAACGTTGACACTTCATGAGTAAAAAGAAGGATAAAGCGCCGCAGGAAGATCCGCTGCAGGACGCTACAAATACTGTTGAAGAACCCCAAGTAGACGAAAGCCAAGATACTGACAATCAGCCAACTGAAGAACACACAGAGGGTGATAAAGCAGCTGGCGAACGCGATGAGCTACGTGACAAGTACTTACGTCTGATGGCGGAGTTCGAAAACTATAAAAAACGCACCGTTCGGGAGCGCGTAGATTTGTTGAGTACCGCTGCTCAGGACACCCTGACAGCCCTACTGCCGGTTTTGGACGATTTTGACAGGGCCTTGAACCTACCGGAAGAACAGCGAAATTCACCTGCTTTTCAGGAAGGTATTCAGTTGGTTTACCAAAAACTGAACAACACCCTAAAGCAACGCGGCCTAGAGGTCATGGAATCTACTGGTCAGGATTTTGATCCTGAATTGCATGAGGCCTTGACGGAAATTCCTGCCCCGAAGGAAGAGCTGAAGGGGAAAATCGTTGATACCATTGAGCGAGGCTATACGCTGAAAGGCAAGATTATTCGCTACGCCAAGGTCGTTACCGGCAAATAAAGAAGCTAATGGCAAAAAGAGATTATTACGAGGTATTGGGTATCGACAAGTCGGCTTCGCAGACGGAGATCAAAAAGGCGTACCGCAAGCTCGCTATCAAGTACCACCCGGATAAAAACCCGGATAATAAGGAAGCCGAAGAAAAGTTTAAGGAAGCCGCAGAGGCCTACGAGATACTGAGTAACGAGGATAAGAAAGCACGCTACGATCGCTTTGGCCACGCGGGTGTAGACCCCAACCGAGGCGGCGGTGGTGGCTTTGGTGGTGGCATGACCATGGAGGATATCTTCTCCCAGTTTGGTGATATTTTCGGTGAAACTGGTGGTCCTTTCGGATCCTTTTTCGGTGGTGGCCGCTCTACCCGCGGCCGGGGGGAACGCGGTAGCAACTTGCGGATTAAAGTGTCCCTGAGTCTGGAAGAAATTGCCAAAGGAGTCACCAAAAAAATCAAGGTCAAAAAGCAAGTCACCTGTGACCAATGTAACGGTAGCGGGGCAAAAGACAGCTCTTCTACCTCCACTTGTAATACTTGCCGTGGTTCGGGGATGGTGCGCCAGGTGCGCTCGACCATTCTGGGGCAAATGCAAACCACTACTACCTGCCCTACTTGTAATGGTAGCGGCCAGATCATTAAGGACCGTTGCACCAAGTGTAAGGGCGATGGCCGCATGTACGCCGAAGAGACCATTGAGATTCCTATCCCAGCGGGCGTTGAAGGTGGAATGCAGCTTAGCATGCGTGGTAAAGGAAACGCAGGCCGGATGGGCGGCCCTGCCGGTGATCTTTTGATCAACATCGAAGAAAAGCCGCACGATCATCTGCAGCGGGATGGGATGAACCTCATCTACGATCTGTACGTCAATATCGCCGACGCCGCTTTAGGTACCTCCGTAGAAGTACCAACCATTGACGGCCGCGTGAAAATCAAGATTCCGCCAGGTACGCAATCTGGTAAGATCTTTCGTCTCAAAGGCAAAGGCCTAAGCAATGTGCAGGATTATGGTCAAGGTGACCAGTTGATTCACGTCAACGTATGGACACCTAAGAAGCTATCCGATGAGGAGCGGGCAATTCTGGAAAAGTTACGTGAAAGCAGCAACTTCCAACCACAGCCTGGTAAAGGAGATCGTGGATTCTTTGATCGTATGCGCGATTACTTTAAAGGCTAATAATCGCAGAAAATTATTTATCGACTTTTTGCGTCATAATATTCAGACCTTTGCGGGAAGTGTTCAATGACTAGAACACTTCCCGCTTACTTTTAGGCGTTCTGTTTGCATTACCTTATCGCTTATCACCAAGCTTTTCCGCATGTTGAGATTTCTCCCCGTTCTGGGTCTATTAAGTGTATTAGCCAGTTGTGGCCCCAACTTCGTTCACGAATCAGCGCTGGAAATACCAGAGGCTGGTTGGACTTATCAGGATAGCCTCACGGCTCAGTTTGAGATTGAAGATTCCCTTACTATCTACAATCTGCATTTACTCCTGGAGCACGACGAACGTTTCCCTTTCCAGAACTTTTATGTGCAGGTACACACCAAATTTCCCAACGGCCAGCGCCTCAGTGAACTAGTATCATTAGAACTGGCCAACAAGGTGGGAAAGTGGTTAGGTGAATGTAGCAGTGAAGCCTGCCAACTCGATATTCCTATCCAACAGGGCGCCTACTTCAACCAGATTGGTAAATACCAGATTACCATCGAGCAATACTCGCGGCGCAATCCGCTTCCCGGGATACGAGAAATAGGTTTCGCGCTAGAGGAAACTAAAGAGCGGCGCGGATAAAGGACGACCCTGCCACACTTCTACGAATTGGTTAACTTGTCGGCATGAAATACGCCAACTGGATCTATGGTGCAGCACTGGCCATTATCGCTTTGGTGCTAAAGACCGTAGAATACCGCTACAGTGTTCGCGACCTCTCCACCGAGGGGCTCATACTCGCCATTGCCATCCTCTTTGCGGGTTTGGGGCTGTGGGCGGGCTGGCAACTTAGCCGTCCTCGTCAGGCCATAACAGCGACAGTCGTAGATCCCAGCGAGCGATTGCAACAACTGGGCATCTCAAAACGCGAATACGAAATCCTGCAATTGGTTGCCACCGGTTCCACCAATCAAGAGATTGCCGATCAACTATTCATTTCTCTAAATACGGTCAAAACACACCTTTCCAATTTGTACCAGAAACTGGATGTGCGCCGGCGTACCCAGGCGGTGGAGAAGGGAAAGCAGTTGGGGTTGGTGGAGTAGTTGATTAGTTGGGTTAGTGAATTTGGTTGATTTAGTTGTGCCTGCGGCACTGGTTGGTTGAATTGGTGAATTTAGTTGGGTTAGTTCAGCCTCCTGCGTCGGCTGTAGTTAGTTGGGTTAATCCTCCTTCGCTAAAGCTCCGGCGGATAAAATGAATTTAGTTAAGCCTACGGCCTTGATTGGTTGATTTAGTTGGTCCATTTTTGTCTGCGGCTTCGGAGGACCATCTCACATAGTTGTATTGCTAGCGTAGCTTCTAGTACCCATTCTAATTCTAACTCCCCCCCTCCTACTTTCGGGTGATTTTAGTACTAAACCCCAGAATGGTACTTTCGGGTGAGGGCATAAGTCGATGAAAAGGAGGTACTTGCGCATAAATCAAAATCATCTATCATGCAACGTACAGCACTTGTTTTTGGCCTTATTGCAGGCGTTATTCTTGTTCTTCTTGGACAATTTGGCTTTTACCTTGGAGAACAGTTCGCAGACTGGGGTGAAGCGATTGGGTATACTACCATGCTCGCTGCGCTTTCGATGATCTACTTCGGTATCCGCAACCAAAGAGATCAAAAGCAGGAGGGCCGTATTACCTTTGGACAGGGCGTGCAATTGGGGTTAATCATTACACTCATCGCTTCTGTTTTCTACGTAGTAGGCTGGATGGTATATTACCAAAATGGCGGTGGAGTGGAAATGATGGAGACCTACTGGCAAGGACAGCTTGAGCAAATCCGGCAGAGTGGAAAGAGTGCAGAAGAAATTGCGGCACAGATTCAACGCATGGAAGAAATGCGTGCGAGCTACAGCAACCCCTGGGTGATGGCGGGCTTTACCTTTCTGGAGATCTTCCCGATTGGTTTATTGATCACGCTGATAGCCGCTTTCTTACTGCGCACAAAAGAAAATTTTGCCGACGAAAACGCTTAGATTTTAAAAAAGGAAACCCGACCAAAGTTCATTTGGTTTACCACTTTTTTTGTCTCCTAGTTTGCCTTTGAAAAAATATATTTTGGCGCAAAGGTCCTCATAGCGACTAAATGTTAACTTTGTCGGGCAAATAAGCAATATTCCTTTTTATCAATCTAAAAGTATGATGCGGAAACTTCTACTTCTCGCACTAGCGTGTGCACCTATCTTTTTAATGGCGCAAGCTCAGCGCATAGCTTTGGTAGAGCATTTCACCAACGCTTCTTGTGGACCTTGTGCAGTTCAAAATCCAGATTTTAACGCACTACTGCGGGCGAATCCGGACAAGGTAATTTCTATCAAGTACCAGGCTGCTTTCCCAGGGTTTGACCCAATGAACCAGCAAAACCCAAGTGAAGTACAAACTCGTGCCAACTTCTATGGCTTGAGCGGTGTACCAACTGCTTGGTTGGACGGTTTTACTGGCGACGATTCTTACGGCGGCGGTATTGGTGCTTGGGACATCGCTGGCGGTGGTTACGCTGGTGGTCCTTACGGTCACAACCAGGCGGTAATCGATTATGCTTCGGACCAATCTACGCCGATCAGCATGGTTGTAACCCACACACTCAACGAAGACGTTACCGAAGTATCAGTCACTGTTGCGATCACTAACGAAAGTGGTGAAGACTTCACCATGGCTGACGGTCGTTTACAAGTAGCTCTGGTTGAGCGCGATATCATCTACCCCGCTGCGCCCGGATCCAACGGAGAGCTGCACTTCGAAGAGGTAATGCGTAAAATGTACCCCGATGCAGAAGGTACTACCATGGCAACTATTGCGGCTGGTGAGACTTGGGAAACAACTATCACTGGTGCTATTCCTGATTATATCTATGGTCTGAATGAAATGCGCGTAATCGCTTTCGTACAAGATCATTCTACTCAGGAAATCTGGCAAGCAGCTTACACCGAACCTGCGGAAATCGCTAACGGTGTTGACGGTTCTATTGGTGGCAACCTCACTGCTGATCCCGTTGGTTTGTGTGGTGCTTCTATCACTCCAATCGTAGAGTTGGGTAACAATGGTAGTGTAGACATTACTCAAGCAGTAGTTGCTGCTTCTATCAACGACGTTGTGGTAGAAACAATGGAATTCACTGGAACATTGGCGCCAGGTGAAACAGCAGATATCACTTTCTCAGAGCTTGTTTTGGCTGAAGCTAACAATGCGTTGTCATTCTCACTATTGGAAGTCAACAGTGGCATGGGTATTAATCTTAATACACTCAACGACCAGTCATTGACTACCGTATATGGTGCACTTTCCGAAACACCAATCGGTACTGAGCTAGAAGAAGACAACGAAAGCTATGACCTGACTTATCCAGAAACAGGCTTGGTTATTCCTAGTATTGCACTTGGTGAGTTTGGTGGTAATTCTTTCATCGTTTATGATGGTACCCAGCTACCAGCACAGAATGACGACGGAAGCGCTATCGGTGGCTATGGTCTTTCTGATCGCTCTATCTTCATCAACTTCTACCAATGGAACCCTTCAGGTGCTACGCCTGATGATGCTTCATTGACTTACCAGAAGATCGACTTGAGCGGAGCTGTAGCTCCTGCACTAGTGTTTGATCGCGCAAGTGCTAGTTATTCACTTGATGGTGTATCTGGCGACCGCCTGCGCATCCAGGTTTCTACTGACTGTGCTGCTACCTTTACCACTATTTGGGACGGTTCTGGTAACAGCCTGAACACCACTGTTGGTCACGAGCCTTACTTCGTTCCTAACGCAGACGAATGGGTAACCGAAACTATTGAGCTAAGCGACTACATCGGTGAAGAGATCAACGTTCGCTTCCTGGCTACCTCTGCTTGGGGTAACAACCTGTTCCTGGACAACATCAACATCAGCGATATTGTTGGTACGCAGGAATTGACGGAAGTAAGCGAGATCAGCATGTTCCCTAACCCAGCGAACGAAATGCTACGCGTAGACTTCAACCTAGAGCAGGCAAGTCAGCTACAAGTAGAAGTATTCAACGCTACTGGACAGCGCGTTCAGCAGTTGGGTGCTGAGAACTACAACACTGGCCGCAACCAGTTGTCACTAGACGTTTCTCAGTTCGCTAATGGTGTATACTTCTTGCGCATGTACAATGCTGACCGCGAGTTGAATCGTCGTTTCATTGTACAGCACTAAGCCATTCTACAACTCCCATTATTGGGAACCGTAATTAAGGCTAATTTCCGTCCCGTCACCTAGCAGACGGGACGGATTTATTTTTTTGGCTAGTCTTTTGAATTAAGTTACTTTTGTTAAGTACAATAAATCAGACCAGTATGAAGCAAAATATACTCTTACTTTTTTCTCTATTGCTAACCTTCGGACTTGCTGCCCAGAACTTAGAGTTCAGTACTAGCCCTGCGGTAGTATCTGACTTACCCTCCAGCGAATTTGAAGGCGTAGGTTATTCTACGATCATTAACACTGCTGATGTTGAGCGTAACCTAACGTGGGAACGCAACGTCATTGAAAAAACAGAGACGTGGGAAACCGCTGTTTGTGACAATATTCAGTGCTATTTCCCTACTGTTGAATCTGCAGACTTCATGCTCACACCTAATGGTGAAGGTACCATGGACGTACACGCTTACCCAGGTGGTGTAGATGGAAGTGCAGTAGTTGAAGTAATTGTTACAGACCGTGATGATCCTAACTTGAGTGTATCTAATGTCTACTACTTCAATGCCGATCCTTCAAGTACAGTGGATGTTACTCGCCAGCAGATTAAGGTTTACCCTAACCCTTCTACCGGATTGTTCTCGGTGAAGGCGGGTAAGCAACTGGCAACCGTTCAGGTTTTTAGCTTGACCGGCCAGCAGGTGAAGAACTTTACGTACAACGACGGACAGTGGTACGATATCTCTGATCTACCAAAAGGAACCTACGTGGTTCGTTTGATTGATCGCGACGCTCAGCAGTTGGTGACCAAATTGATGCACAAGCTGTAAGCGATAACGAAGCTCCTATCACAGGAAAGAAAGAAGGATCGGTTTCCACACGGGAGCCGATCCTTTTTCGTTTTATCTGGTGCTTAACTATATTAATTTAAGCGAATACGTACATACTTAATCGTCTTACCGTCTCGTAAGTGCATATTCTCGTAGTAGGTCCGAAATGCTAATTCGGGCATGATAAGTTCCTGGTTATAGATATCATCTTGCGCTAGCAGCAGCTCGGCGTGTTCGTAGTCAGACAGCACCTCCAGCGTGAATTCGTAGAGCTCTGGAGAATCCGTTTTCAGATGAATGAGACCACCAGTAGCCATGATCTTACGGTATTCATTCAAGAAACGTGGACTGGTCAGGCGTCGGTTCTCTTTGCCTTTCTTGAGAAATGGGTCAGGAAAAGTAATCCAAATTTCGCTGATCTCTCCAGGGCTAAAAAAGTGTGCGATCTGTTCGATACGTGTTCGTAAAAAAGCAGCATTGTGCCATTCGTTTTCCAAGGCAATGCGCGCGCCTTTCCAGATACGGGCACCTTTAATATCTACTCCGATGAAATTGCGCTCGGGAAACCGCTCCGCCAGGGCCAGGGTATATTCGCCACGGCCACAAGCCAATTCCAGCGTTATGGGCTTTTGATTCTTAAAATGCGTCTTCGCCCACTCTCCCCGCAGTTCTACTTCCTTTCCTGCCATCCCCAGTAATTGAGGATTGTCGTGGTGGAAGTTTTCGTACACATTAGGAAACGACTGTAGATCGGCGAATTTCTGTAGCTTGTTGCGTCTGCTCATTGTGAACTTTCATAAAACCGATTCAAAGGTAAGTGGAATTACCAAAATGATAGCAAAACCGGTGTTTCGCACGTCAAATTATTAACAACTTATACTCCAAGGCCTACGTTTAATCAATAGTGTATCTTTATTTTAGCAGCCGTCCTAATGCTTTAGAAGAATGAAAAAGCTCGTACTACTCCCGTTATTATTCCTAGTGCTCTTTAGCAAAGCGCAAGTATTGACTGTATCTGAAGAAATTCCGATCAACACCGATATTGCTTATGAGGTGCTAGGCGAGCTTGGCAATCACGTCCTGCTCTTTCGCGATCGCAAGACCGAGTTTGAAGTACAAGCTTTCAATTCTCAGATGCGGCAAACGTGGTCGAAAGAGATTACACTGGACCGGCGCCTGCCCAAGATCCTAGGTATTGTCCCAACTCGTGAGGACTTTACCGTAGTGTATTCCTACCGGCAGAAGGGAAATACTTTAATTAAAGCCCACCGCTATGACCCTGCGGCTAATTTGGTAGACTCGAGCTTGTTGGTAGATTTAGGATATCTGTTTTTCACTCCTCGCTTCGAACTCATTCGTTCTGAGGATCGGTCAAAGATGCTGCTCTACTACGTGGAAAACCAGGATATGATTCACGCCTACTCTATCGACGTACCTACCCAAAGCCTGATTTGGGAGCGCAAGTTTCCGCTACAGGATGTGCTTTACGGTCGCGATTTTGTCCAAGCCTTAGTGGACAATCGAGGGGCTGCTAGTTTTGTCTTCCAGAAGGATAATTTCCGTTCCCGGCGAAAACAGCATTATTACCAGATACAAACCTATTTTGGCTCGGATGAACCCCGAATGGCCAATATTACGATGGAGGGGTACCTATCGTATGACGTATACTTTGAGGCCGACAACCTGAATAACCAAATTGTGGCGGCGGGCCTCTATACCGAGGATAATGTAGAACGAGCTAGAGGCTACTTTTATCTTCGTTACCAGCCTGATACCGACGAAAAGGTAAAAGTGCAGTTTACGCCCTTCTCTGAGGAGTTTTTACAAAATCTCCTGGGCCGTGATTATCGAGAAGGCAAAGGTTTGAATGAAACTACCGCAAGAGAGATTGTCTTACGCCGCGATGGCGGAGCACTACTTATTGCGGAGCGAAATAAGCAGCTACAAAGACGCACTGGCACGACCAGCAGGGTCTATTATGACGCGACGGTACGTAATCTCGTCGACTTCTACTTTGAGGAGGTATTTATTGTATCCATTCACCCTACCGGCGAGCTGCACTGGGAGACCATACTCCATAAGAAACAGTACAGCCAGGACGATAATGGCGTTTTTTCCAGCTATTTTCTCTTCGAAACACCGGGGCGTCTGCGTTTCTTATTCAATGATGAGATCCGGTTTGAAAATACCGTTAGCGAGTATATTATCAACGGCCTGGGAGAGTATGATCGCAACAGTTTATTCAGTACTACTAATCTCGACTTGCGACTCCGTTTCCGGGCTTCTATCCAAATTAGCCCCAATGAACTTATCATACCTAGCGAACGTCGGAATCGCCTAAAACTAGTCCGACTCACTTACTGATCGAGATCAATACCATCAAATAAGGCCTGTTTAACACCGCAATCCCAGACCTAAGCCCCGCGCTTTGTCTGGGATTGTTGCTTCAATTGAGGGCATAAAAAAGATCGGTACGTATGTACCGATCCCAAAATAAACACCTAAAACCCTATTAACATCTTTAGACTGTTACCAGTCTTTTTCTTAGAGAGCTCCTGATTTTTTTCGTCTTATCAGGAAATTTGAACGCGTTCACAAAGGTAAACACTTATATTGGTTGTACCAACATTTCTTCACTAAAAACGGACAAACTCGTTAATTGTTTAACACTTCTTTGTTAAAGCATAATAACTTTTCCAAGTGTTATCTAATAACGGTATTAAAATAGGAAAAGATCTTGATAGCTGAACATATAAATGTCAGATTTGGAACATTTTTAACGCTTCCTTGTTTAGCGCAAGCTGAATGCACTATAAATCGAACTGAAAAACATGAAACGAATTTTAAAATACATCGGCCTTTCTATCCTTGGTTTAATCCTGCTTGGCGTGATTGCAGGTTTCTTTGCCAACCAACCATTACCAACAGGTGAAGCAGGTCCCGCAGCTGATGCACTGGCCCGTAAAATGGAAACGGCCGTCAATAAAATGGCGTGGGATAGTACCCGTTTCGTCAGCTGGAAATTCCGTACTGGCACCGCCTATATGTGGGACAAAGACCGGCAAGCTGTGGTGGTAGAGTGGGGAAACAACAAAGTCCTACTGCGTACTACTGATCAAAGCGGTAAGGTCTTCGTAGACGGAAAGGAGGTAACTGCTACCGAAGAAAAGCAAAAGATGCTAGCAAAAGCCTGGTCTCAATTTGCTAATGATAGCTTCTGGCTTTGCGCTCCTATGAAGGCCTTCAACCCTGGTACCAGCCGGGAAATAGTGACACTGGAGGATGGAAAGCAGGGGCTACTTGTCAGTTACAGCAGCGGTGGTGTCACACCTGGTGATGCTTATCTCTGGCATCTTGACGAAAGTGGCTTACCGGTATCCTGGCAGATGTGGGTCAAAATTATTCCGGTAGGAGGCCTATCGTTTACCTGGGAAAACTGGACAGATGCTCCTCAACCACGCATTGCCACGGAGCACAATGGCAGCCTCCTGTCGGTACCAATTATTGATTTGGAGTTCCTAACGTTTAGCGACAGTAATAATCCATTACGATCACTCTGGAGCGGCAACTAGGCCTGCGGGTTTTCCTCGGCTAACAAGCTATCAATTTCTTCCTTGATGAACTGCCCGAGCTGGTTGACGTAGCTGCGTGAAAAGCTAAACTCGATACCCGCCGCCTGGTAGATATCTCGAATACTTCTGGTGTACCCCAGGCGTAAGGCCGTGCGATAGCGCTCAACGGTCTGTGCTGGGTGCTGACGGTACTGCTTCCAGATGGCTATAGCTCCAAGTTGAGCAATGCCATATTCGATGTAGTAGAACGGCACCTCAAATAAGTGCAGCTGCTTGTGCCACAGATGCGTTTCGTATTCTTCCAGATCCTGGTGGTTGATGTGCGATGAGTTAAACTCCCGGAAACAACTCAACCAAGTTGCTTTGCGTTGCTGCTGCGAATGCCCCGGATGCGTATACACCCAGTGCTGAAACTTATCGATAGTGGCAATCCAAGGCAGTACCTTAAGCACGTTTTCTAGTTGCTGTAAGCGCGCACGACGTAGCGCAGCTTCATCTTCAAAGAAAACATCCCAATGGTCCATGGTGAGCAATTCCATGCTCATAGCGGCCAGCTCAGCCACCTCTGAAGGTACACGGCGGGTAAAGCTCAGTGGCAAATCGCGCGTGAGGTAGGAATGAACCGCGTGGCCACACTCATGCAGCAAGGTGCGCATATCGCCAAGTGAGCGGCTAGCATTCATAAAAATGAACGGTACTCCGGTAAGGAGAAGAGGCATATTGTAGCCACCTGGCCGTTTGCCGGGGCGGGAATCCAGGTCAAGGTGCCCCATCTCACGCATCTGGCGCAGTACATCGCCAAATTGGGGATGTACCCGCTGTAAACACACACTGGCCTTTTGGACCAAATCATCCATATTCTTAAACGGACGCAAGGGAGATTGCCCACTAGTATCAACGTGTAAATCCCAGGGGCGTAGTTCTGAAAGTCCTAGCCCTTCCTTACGATGTGCATAGAGTTGATCTACCAATGGTAGAATCTCGTCGCGAATAGAATCGTGAAAATCGGTACAATCCTGCGGGCTATAATCAAAACGCCCAAGCTTACGGAACCGGTAGTCTCGGAAATTAGAGAAACCAGCATTCTGCGCAATCTCGTGGCGCTTAGCTAGCAACTGATCGTAAAGGCTTTCCAGGTTGTCGGCATCTTGCAAGATGCGACGGTTGATTTTATGATAAACTTGCTCGCGGTAAACGCGATCTGGTTCCTCCAACAGTGCTCCTGCCTTTTGCAGAGTGAGATTCACCTCGTTAATGCCCACGGTCATTTCCGAAAAGATTTTACCGTGCTGTTTACTCTCCAGTTGTACCTCCGTCTCCAGGGTTACATTTTCCTCACGAAACAACTCCACCAGATTCTTGATGGCACGCAGATAGATACCAAAACGCGTAGGATCTAATTGATCGCGCAACGGATGATTAACTAGCTTAGAATTGAGTTGAAAGGTATAATCAGCGATACTGGGGGAAAGTTCCTTAATAGCGTACTGGTAACTTTCCTGCGCTTGCTCGTCGTTACTGTTACAGGAAATATTGATATAGCGCCAGGCGAAAGATTCACTAACAAAGGCATCTAGTTCACTGCGGTCTAGCAACCAATTCTCTAATTCGGTGAGCGAAAAAAGTTTACGTTGTAATAGCTCCTCGTAGAATGGCTGTAACCGCTCCCATACCGTCAGCTTGAACCTGACAGGCAGATAATTCCTTCGCCTTGCGCGCGGGAGTGCGGTTGCTCTCATAAGAATGACTTGTTGTCGTCGGAGAGGACTAGGCCTCTCTCTTTTAACTGTCAACCGCAACGGTAGGTAGCTTTTAAAATTACTCTTCCTCTTCCGTTTCGGCTAACAGCCCGTTTTCCTTTAAACTGTTAAACCACTTGATGACTTTTTTTACGTCACCTGGGTACACGCGATCAGGGTCATAATTGGGTAGTACATCAGCAAAGTAATCATAGAGTTCATCATTCTTTGCGTTGGTAGCTACCGGTGGTCGATCGTCATATTGATCGCGCATGTTACGAAACACGTTTGCCAATTCTACCGAATCTCCATCATCTGTAAATATGGCAATGGAGCCAAGCGGAGTGAATTGGTGCTTGCGGGCACTAACGAAACGTCGTTTCCCCGTTTCCAGATCTTCTACAATCAGGCCGTTACTACGGTTGGCCGCCATTCGGTACAGGCCGGGCAAACCACTAACGGCAATCAGATCTTCCAGATTCATACAGTTGCGATTTTTTCTGAGCCACAAAAGTACAAACTATACCGACGCTGGGAAGAGTTTAGGGAATCAAACTCAATTCAAAGCCGTATAGGTACCGTTGGACTTACAAATGAACATCCCAACATACTGAACAGCACGGTTGACCTGAAAATCCGGAACCAAAAAGTAGGTATTTAGAAGGGTATAAAACCGGGCGAGTGGCTTTATTCATTAACTCTCAAAGCTCACTCAAATGTACGCCTTTTTGGCTAAAGCCGAAATATTTGCTTTACCAAAATGCGTTTTCGACCGTATTCTAAGCAATTAGCACCTCAATTTACTCCAAACACGCCTTTTACCGTCCCAAAAGCACGCTTTTTTGCCTAATAAGCCAGAAGGGCCTGAATTTGCTTACGGAGGCGCTCTTGCGGTAAAAATTGAGCTTCCAGATCACCGGCAAAAGGCACCGGAGTATCCAGGGCAGCAGCCCTTAAAATAGGTGCATCGAGATGTTCGAAGCAATGCTCGCCAATGTAGGCGGCCAGCTCAGCAGCAACACCTCCGGTCATTGTAGCTTCGTGCAATAAGAGCACCCGATTGGTCTTTTGCACCGTTTGGGCAATCGCCTCATAATCCAACGGCAAAAGCGTACGCAGATCAAGCACTTCAGCATCTACTTGCAACTCTTCCGCTGCGGCTAGTGCCCAGTGCACACCCATTCCGTAGGTAATGATAGACAGTTCCTTACCCTCACGGGCTATTCGTGCCTTACCAATCTCGGTGGTATAGTAGTCCTCTGGCACGTCTCCCGAGAGTTTACGATACAGGGCTTTGTGCTCAAAGAACATGACGGGGTTAGGATCATCCAAGGCCGCCAGGAGTAAACCTTTCGCATCTTCTGGTGTAGAAGGATAAACAATTTTCAAGCCCGGCGTATGGAAAAACCAAGCCTCATTGGATTGGCTGTGGTAAGGCCCTGCTCCTACTCCACCACCAGTAGGCATACGTACTACAACATCGGCCTGCTGGCCCCAACGGTAATGGATTTTAGCGAGATTATTGACGATCTGGTTAAAGCCAACACTGACGAAATCTGCAAATTGCATTTCCACCATGGCTTTCCAGCCTTTGATACTCAGCCCTAGCCCAATACCCAAGATTGCACTCTCACAAAGTGGCGTATTCCTTACCCGATCTTTGCCAAAAGCATCAACAAAACCATCGGTGATTTTGAAAACGCCACCATAATCAGCAATATCTTGCCCCATCAGCACCAATTTATCGTGGCGTTCCATGCCTTGCCGTAATCCCTGACTAACAGCGTCCACAAAGCGCAGCTCTTGCGTGCTCCCACTGGGTGCTACTATGGCATTGGTAGAAGGTGCATAAATATCACCCGTCTCCCGCTCCAGATTAGCTTCTACCGGGGGTTCAGCGTACGCTTTTTCTAACCCTTCCTCGATTTCCGCTTTGATCTTGGCCCGCAGCTGTTCCACCTTCTTCTTCGTGAGCACTTTTTGCGCTAGCAGAAAGTGCTCAAAGTTCTCCAGTGGATCCCGCTTACCCCATTCATCAAAATGGTGCTGCGGCACGTACTTGGTACCAGATGCTTCCTCGTGGCCCCGCATGCGGAAGGTGCGGCACTCTACCAGTACGGGCTCCGGATTTTCGCGCAAGTCCGCGGCTAATTTTCGGATCGTACTATAGACTTCCAGAATGTTATTACCATCAATGATCACCGAGCGCATCCCATAACCCGCCCCACGATCAGCCAGGTTTTCGCAGCGGTATTGCTCACTCACCGGTGTGGAGAGGCCATACCCATTGTTTTCGATGATAAAAATGACGGGTAGTTGCCAAACGGCAGCGGTATTGAGTGCTTCGTGAAAATCACCTTCGCTGGTACCTCCTTCGCCGGTAAAGGCCAAAGAAACACGACCTTCCTGACCTAGTTTGTTAGCTAGAGCAACTCCGGAAGCCAGGGCCAATTGTGGTCCCAAGTGGCTAATCATCCCCACGATGTGATGTTCTGGTGCACCAAAATGGAAAGAACGATCACGGCCCTTGGTATAACCGCTGGCTTTCCCTTGCCACTGGGCAAACAGGCGTTCTAGTGGCAAGCGCCGGGTGGTGAACACTCCCAGGTTACGGTGCATAGTGAAGATGAATTCATCATCCAACAAAGCATTTGTAGCTCCGACGCTAATGGCTTCCTGCCCAATGCCAGAAAACCATTTACTAATCCGGCCTTGGCGTAGTAGGATCAGCATTTTCTCCTCAATCATTCGAGGACGGAGTAGGTCTTCGTAGAGCTTTAGCTGGGTCGCTTTGGTTACGCCCTTCTTATCATATTGCATTGCGGTGGTGGTAGCCATAATTTGGTTCCTTCTGTTCGCCTATCATCACTTACTTAGGACTGGTGAATCACACGACTGGCCCTAAGCGGGGTGGTTTTGAAATAATTGCCAGGGCAAAGGTAAAAGTCCTCCCGAATTGGGATAAGGATCAACCTACTTTTTGTCGGTGATCACCGAAAAGTTTGTATTATTAACGTGAGGTTTGATCAAACAAACCGATGCCAGTGCCTGGGGACTATTAACCTCACCCGGTAGAAAGTAGACGGTAAAAGGTAGAAGGAAGCAGATCTCTTTCTACCTTTTACTTTCTACATTAGTCCAAAAGTATATCTGGGCAAATTGGAACAACCATTATCTGAACGATCTACTATGCAAGTATCTGAACAGCGCCGTGAAATCTTACGGAAACTTGGCTTTTTATCGCTCGGCACTACCATGGGCGGTTTTGCTTGGGGCAAACCCGTAGATCACACCCTCCATCTTCGCCCAATAGCTCCCAGTAAACCCATACTACAGAAGAAGATTACCGGCATTGTTTTGGGAGCCGGCAACCGGGGTAATGTGTACGGTAATTATACTGATTTCCGGACTGGTGAGCAGGAGAAATGGAATGTACACGAAAACACCGAGCTCGATTCGGGCCACGGTGGTGGCGACTGGGGCCTACTCCGCGATTGGCTACAGGCTGTTGATCAGCAAGATGCCAACGTACTAACCTCTACCTTGGCAGCATCCATGGAAAGCCACCTAATGGGTTTCATGGCTGAGCGCAGTCGGCACGAACGCCAGGTGAAACGTATCATGCTGTAGCCAATGTTGCAATATGTATCCACACAAACCACAACATCAAAACACGATCATCAATCAATATGAGCAAAAGAAAAATTAGAATGGGCATGGTAGGCGGTGGCCGCGGTGCCTTTATTGGAGCAGTACACCGGATGGCCGCAGCACTGGACGGTCAAATAGAGCTGGTGTGTGGTGCCTTTAGCAGTAACCCAGAGCGATCCAAGTTATCCGGCGAAGACTTTTACCTGGCTCCGGATCGCGTTTACGGTTCGTACACCGAGATGATTGAAAAAGAAAAAGCACTACCCGAAGGCGAACGAATGGACTTTGTCTCCATTGTCACCCCCAACCATGTGCATTATGGTCCAGCCAAGATGGCGCTGGAGAATGGCTTTCATGTAGTCTGCGATAAGCCGCTTTGCTTTAGCATGGAGGAGGCGCACGAGTTGGTCGCTCTAGTAAAAGAAACCGGACTGATCTTTGCGCTTACTCATAACTATACGGGTTACCCGATGGTGAAACAGGCAAAAGCCATGATCCAAAACGGTGAACTAGGGGAGATTCGTAAGGTTGTCGTGGAATACCCCCAGGGCTGGCTCAGCACCAAACTGGAGGATAGTGATCAAAAACAAGCCGACTGGCGTACCGATCCCAAACGCTCTGGTATAGCGGGTGCAATGGGAGATATTGGCACCCACGCCGAAAACCTGGCCGAATACATCACCGGCCTCCAGATCACTGAACTCTGCGCTGACCTCACCGCTTTTGTCCCGGGGCGTGCGCTAGACGACGACGGAAATGTATTGCTTCGCTTTAATAATGGTGCCAAAGGTATCCTACACGCCAGCCAGATCAGCGCCGGAGAGGAAAATGACCTCAACATCCGAGTTTACGGTACCAAGGGTGGCTTTCATTGGCGGCAAATGGAACCCAATACGTTAACTACAAGGTGGCTTGACCGCCCAGTAGAAGTACGCCGAACAGGAGTAGGTGAGCTCTCCCCTGCTGCCCAGGCACATACCCGAATTCCTGCGGGACACCCGGAAGGCTATTTGGAAGCGTTTGCCAATATTTATCGCAACTTTGCGCACTGCGTCCAAGCCCGTTTAGCTGGCGAAACACCTGATCCGCTGCTAAGTGATTTTCCAACGGTAGAAGATGGATTACGCGGTATGCAGTTCATCGAAAAGGTCGTAGCTTCCAGCCAAAGTGCGGAGAAGTGGACGAAGATGTAGGACTTGATTTTGAACCACCTTAGTCACCTAAGAACACCAAAGGATGAAGCCTAGAGAGGTTTCCTTTCACCACTTTGATCTATAGCGCTAATATCATGTTCGTTTTGAACCATATAAGACATATAAGGACACATAAGGGTGATTTCAATTACCTCAACTAACTCCACTAACTTACCATTAAACCAACTCCGGTCGCCGTAGCTTTAGCGCCACGCCTGCCAAAATACCATAGTACGACGGGCAAGGTAGGAGGCCAACTAAATCAACCAATTCAACCAACCTCGGCCGCCGTAGCTTTAGCGTAGGAGGCCTAACCAATTCAACTATTTAATCATGAAAACCATCAAAGGCCCCGCCGTATTTCTGGCTCAATTTATGGGCGACGAAGCCCCTTTTAATAGTTTAGACAATATTTGCCAGTGGGCAGCTGGATTAGGGTATAAGGGTATACAGATACCGACCTGGGAAGATCGCTTGATTGACTTGGAAAAGGCAGCGACCAGCAAGACGTATGCCGATGAACTGAAAGGCAGAATTGCCGAGCATGGCCTAACTATCACCGAGCTGAGTACGCATCTGCAAGGGCAACTAGTAGCCGTACACCCGGCATACGATAGTATGTTTGACACCTTCGCGCCGGAAGAAGTACACGGCAAGCCACAGGCACGAACCGAGTGGGCGGTGCAGCAAATGAAGTGGGCGGCGCAGGCCAGTCGTAACCTGGGTCTGGATTCGCACGTGAGCTTTAGTGGTGCGCTGCTTTGGCCATTTATGTATCCCTGGCCCCAGCGGCCGGCGGGACTAGTGGAAGAAGGTTTTGGTGAACTGGGTAAGCGCTGGAAGCCCATCCTGGATGCCTACGAAGACGCGGGCGTAAACTTGGGTTACGAACTGCACCCCGGCGAAGATTTGCACGACGGTATTTCCTTTGAGCTTTTCCTGGAGGCAGTAGATGGACACCCGCGGGCGGGCATCAACTACGATCCGAGCCACTTTATCCTGCAAGGTTTGGACTACCTCTCCTTTATCGACATTTATCATGAGCGCATCTTTGCCTTCCACGTAAAGGATGCGGAGTTTAACCCTACCGGAAAGCAAGGTGTCTACGGTGGCTACCAGGGTTGGAAAGAACGAGCTGGTCGCTTTCGTTCATTAGGCGATGGTCAGGTAGACTTCAAGGGCATCTTCAGTCGCTTATCCCAGTACGGCTATGATGGCTGGGCTGTGATGGAATGGGAATGCTGCATTAAGAGCCCGGAGCAGGGCGCGCGTGAAGGGGCGCCCTTCATCCAAAGTCACATCATTGAAGTAACCGAGAAAGCTTTTGATGATTTCGCGGGTGGAGAAACTGACCGGGAAGAGAATCGGCGAATTCTAGGTCTGGATTAGATGACCAACATTCTTCCGCTCCATATCCAACAACCACTGCTTACGCGCCAAGCCGCCGCCATAACCCGTGAGGCTACCATCACTACCAAGAACGCGGTGGCAAGGAATGACAATGGCTACCCGGTTGTGCCCATTAGCGGAGGCTACTGCTCGAACGGCCTTCGGGTTGCCAATTCTTTGGGCCTGCTGTAGATAAGAGCGGGTTTCCCCGTAAGGGATTGTCACGAGCTCATCCCAAACCAGTTGTCGGAAAGGCGTAGTAGGCGTATGCAATGCTACCGCAAAATATTGGCGCTGCCCGGAAAAATATTCTTGCAGTTCCCGCTCTATTTGCTCTAAATGTGGATTAAGACCGGGGAGGATTACCGCGTTAAGGCGCTTGCGCAAATCCTTAAACTCCGTTTCTAACATGCGACGATCGGTAAACTCCAGCAGACAAATACCCTCATCCGTAGCACAGGCGTACATGGGGCCGAGCGGCGTAGTGAGGCGATGAATATGGATGACTCTTTTGCCCGCATTCTCGGTAGGGCTACCGGCAAAAACTTTACGGAAGCGCTCATTGAAACCACTCAAGGATTCGAAGCCGTGACCATAGGCCGCATCCGTTACTCGTTGACCTTGGTGAATGTGGTAGTAGGCACTATTGAGCCGCATCATGCGCTGGTAGGCCTGAAAGGTCATATTGTGATGCTTCTTGAACCAGCGGCGGAATTGAGCAGGCTCCAGGCCCCGTTGGCGGAGGTCCGCATCTTTGATTTTCAATTCAGGATCGGTGCGGAGATCCGCTAGTACTTCAGCAATAAACGGAGGTGTAAGGCCCAAGTCTTCCAACGGACGACAGCGCTTGCAGGGGCGGTAGCCGTGCTGGATCGCCTCTTGGGTAGTCGCAAAAAACTCTACATTTTCGGGCTTGGGCTTGCGGGCTGTACAGGTGGGGCGGCAGAAGATACCAGTGGTTTTGACCGCCGTAAAAAATAAGCCTTCGTAGCTCGAATCCTTACGGACAATGGCGTCGTACTGCTCCTGAAAAGTCATAGTTCTTATCATTTGCTACAAAGGTAGCTTCACCACCTCGCCTATACTACCGAAAATTGAACAAGCATGTTTTGAATTAGAATTAACGTTAGAATTGGAATTAGAATATGCTGTGGGTTAATTGATTAAACTAGGTCGTCAATCAATTAACTCAACTAAATTCACTAACCAACTAATTCAACTGTTTAAACAATCCGCTTCCTCCACATCAACCAAGCACCTACACTGAAGGTCACCAAAGCCAGCCCCAGGCTACGAATCATAAACTTCGACTGTGCCCAGAAGGAGGCATCCAGGTCAGCGTAATCACCAATACCCAGGAGCTGAAAGCCGTAAGGGTGGTACTCCACATATTCCCAACCCTGGGCAAGGATCAAGAAAGAGATCAATCCGCCGATACCAATACCGAGTGGTAGAATCAGGTTTTTGGACTGCTGACTTATGAGGAACTGTAATGAGGCATAACCCAATGTCATCAAATAAATACGGGTAGGAACGAGAAAGAACTGTTGCGTCTTAAAGGCCTGATCAAAACCAAGATCGGGCATAAAAATGTCTACTAGCCAGCCCACCCCAATCGAGAAAATGCCGAACAGCGAGAGACTGACAAAGAGCATTAGGATAAAGACCAGCACCTTGGAAAGATATACCGTGAGGCGGGATAGCGGCTGGGTGTAGATGAGCTTCCAAGTATTGGAAGTAGTTTCGATACTATTCACGAAAAGTGCTACAATCATTACAAAAAATGGGAAGAGCATATTGCCAGGCTCGATGCTCATTTGGAGCAAATGGGGCCAGGCGTTAGTTCCCGCCTCTACAATCTGACGCCCTCTCTTCAAGAAGATGATCAGATTAATGGCCGGCACAAAACCAGGGGCCAGAATAAGGAACCAAAAGAGGAAGGTGCGGCGAAACTTATATACTTCGGCCTGGAAACCGCGACTGAGTGCTATTGCTGGGTTCATGCGTCGAGTTTTTGCGTAACGTTCAGGAAGATGGATTCTAGTCCCTGTTCGGCAGGTGACAGCTGGTAGACCTGATGATCGTTCATGACTAATAATCGATTGAGCTCGGCGATTTCTTCCTCCGTGTTTACCTGTACTACAAAACCCGTCGCGGTTTGCTCCAAGAGTTGATAATTGTGCTCGGAAAGGAGCGGCATGGCCTGACCTGGATTCTTGACCGCCACCGTAATGTTTTGGTTACTCTTTTGCTGCAAACCGGCCAATGTACCTTCGTACAAAATCTTCCCGCGATCAATGATAGCTACGTGGCTAACCAACTTCTCAATCTCCGAAAGGATATGGCTCGACAAAAAGATGGTTTTCCCATGCTCTTGATTGAGCCGCAGGATCAACTCACGCATTTCAATAATGCCACTGGGGTCTAAGCCATTGGTAGGTTCATCCAAAATGAGCAGCTCGGGCTCGTTTAGTAGGGCCGCAGCCAAGGTCAGGCGCTGGCACATACCTAAGGAGTATTCTTTGGCCTTCTTATCCGCATTTTCGCGCAAGCGTACGATCTCCAGTACTTCGTCGATCCGCTGCTTCGGAAGGCCCAGCATACGGCGTAGCACCTCGAGGTTTTGCCGCCCAGAGAGGTGTTTGTAAATCGAAGGTGCCTCAATTAGAGCGCCTATCCGACTGAGGATATCATGCCGGTGTTGCCTAATCGACTGCCCAAAAATCTCCACCTCACCCTGTTTAGCGTGAAATAGATCGAGCAGTACGCGAATAGTGGTGGTTTTACCAGCGCCATTGGGTCCAAGAAAACCATATATACTGCCGGTAGGCACATTCAGATTTATTTGGTCGAGCGCCTTAAATTCCTTGAAGTAGAAATCCAAATTGCGGACCGCAATAATGGAGTCGGGTGTTTTCATTAGCAGGTGATTTCGTTAGCGAAAGCTAAAATCGAAAGCCCTTACAAAAGGAAGTAGTTAACTATACCAATGGGGGGATTTTGTAGATGGAAAGGGGGTTCAGTAAAAGTAAAGTGAAAGTTTAAGTAAAAATGAAAATCAAAGTAAAAGTGGCCCGACTGCGCTTTCAGCTTCGTCGGGCGGAGAGTGGGGATTGGAATTAGGTCGAGAATTAGAATTAGGATGGGAATTAGAATAAGAGTTAGCCTTGAAATTGAGGGATTGGAACAAAAGCAGCTAGGGAATACGTTTTAGGGAGACTGGCAAAGTGCTGCATTTCAAGACTTAGCCCTACAAAAGATACTGATATCAATATTTTCAGGATGGTATTAGCACCAGTTTGAATAGCTCACTACTAACAATGAGCCGAATGCTGTGATTCGAATACCATCAATGTCGCCCTCAAAAGTATAATCTTCGTTTTTCCGATTGGCTTTAATGAGATACATATTACTATTTCGTTTTTCGTATTCATTGATGTAACTGATGTACAACATCAATTCTTCTATGGAAAAATTGTGGACATAAATAATAGTGCCACCAGCTTTAGCGCCCCAGACCTCGTGCAGCACACAGCCATTATCATAGGTATGGATAATGTGTGGTTCTTTTTCGTCCAATTCATAAGTGATCGTATCACTCCGCAATAACTTGTACTCCCTCATCACATACTCCTGTAAACTTTCAATCCTTCCATCTGGAAAGAATTTAAATGGTTCGTGATGGGAGAGATAACCATCAAATACGTAACCTTCAAGTTCTTGATACTGTACTTTTACCCAGCGGCCGGTCATCCAGTATGCGTGCGTTATCTGCTCGGAATTCTTCCATTTCATTGGTGGAATAATCCGAACTGAATCTAATTCCTCCATTCTGACCCCATAGGGATGGCGCTGTTCCAGGCTCAGAACCTGATCACCGTAAGGAATGATCGTTCGCACCACGCTGTAGCGGTTGGGGCCCGTGCGTAAATTAAGGCCGGATTTAGCGATAACATAGAGGGAATCTCCTTTCACATAGCTGTTGATTCCATAGAGGGTACCACACGACAGGAGTGCAGCAAGTAGTATGCATAGCGAGTTTAGTTGGTTCATGACTGGCCGATTCGTCAAAAAATTGAAGTAACGAATAGAAGATAGGCCACTAGCAAGGCGAGCACAACGAAACGCTAGTATCTGCTACGGTTAGCTGTTTGTTCGTGTTGCGGTTGTGCGTATTTGAAAACAAGACTCAACTCATCTAAGGTAGCCGTAAGATCTTAGACCTTCTGTTCCTTTAACTTCCCGCGCAACTCCTTCGGCAATCAGATACATCCGATCTGAAATCTCCATTACGTTCTCGTACTGATGATCGGTGATTAGAATGCCCTTCTTCTCTTTTAGCGCAAGTATGCGCTCCTGGAGCAACTCAACATGCTTTGGCATAACATGGGTAAAGGGCTCATCTAAAATGGAGAATTTGGTATCTGACTCCAGCACCAGCAGTACTTCCACCAGTCTTCTTTCTCCACCAGACAGTGTATAAAATCGGTCATCGATCTTTTCTGCTAAGAAAGGGTATTGCGCCAAAAAGGCAGCTTGGTCAATGTCGTAGAAAGCCAGCAATTGGTTTAGTCGCAGGGATTGGGGATGAAACTCATGCTGCGGTGCATAATTGATTAGTCGAGGCACCTTGTAAAGATTTTCCAACTTTCTTTCCTGATAACGAATGTGACTGGATTGCGCTCGCAACTGCCCGGTTATAATTTTGAGTAAACAGGATTTTCCACAGCCATTCCGTCCTAAAATACCGGTTACCTGACCCGCTGCAAAATTGAGGTGAATTCCTTTCAGAACTTCCTGCTGCCCAAAGTTGAGGAAGACACTGTCAATTGTAATCGATTCGCTCATAGCTTAGCGTTCACTAAAATGGCCAATCCAATGCCCCAGACCAGTGCATCAATGGCTGCTGCGGCAACCATCAGTTCTCTTTTTCCCAGACCATTATTCATATAAAAGTAGAGTTCCTTAGCTTTTCGTTTTTGGTGGATGAAAGCACCAAGTGCACTGGTGATTATTTTAAACCAAATGATAATATTCAACGCATGGATACCCGTATTGAAAAAGATAAAGTAAGTGAGTAAAGTAATGAGTGCAGCATAAAAGAGAAAGTCTTTGCCGTAGATAGAGAGTAGCCGGAGCTTTTTTACAACCATAATGTGTGGCTCATTAAAAAACCTTGAGAGCGTTGTCAAGATAAGAACGCCAATTCGATTTTGGCATTGTTGTGTTATGGGAATGTGCGAGAAGGGCTGTATGATTGACTTTGTTTTTGGTCCGTCCCATGCTCTGAGGTAAAATAGATAGCGTTTCCACTCAAAATCTACTTCTTAATTGGAGCATTTGCAAGGTGCTTTGCCCATGGCGCTGTTCATTTTTTCAATCGCAAAAAAACGAACCAAAAATGCTCGCCCCGCTAAACTCGCTCCGCTCAAACAGTACCGGGGCAGGCCTCCCGCCCTTCATGACATGGACAATCTAGCATGGGACGGGTAACAAAACGAACACTATAGTCCCGAGAAACCAATATTAGGATTGAGGTTTTTCTCTCGAAGGAAAAATACCGCTAGTAGGAATGTCAATTCGGGCAACATTTTCCTTAAAAGCTAGCACTTACGCATCATCAAATAAGCGCAGCTGTTGATTGGGGGGCTTCTTGCTAAAGCCACTAATTGTACGGCCACCGTGCTTCCAAGCTTCGCGTTTTTCTTTTTCAAGTACGGCTTTCAAGTTATCCTTGGGCGTAAAGCCTTCTTCTGCCTGTTGGGCCAATTGACTCAATTTTTGAATGGCAAGCTGCTTATCACTCTGGCCAATCTTGGCCCTGTCTACGGCTTTGCGCAAAGCACTAATCGTCTCATCGTATACTTTAGTGGGTACCGGAAACGGTTTACCTCCTTTACTGCCGTGGGCAAAAGAAAAGCGAGCGGGATCTGAGAAACGGGAAGAGGTGCCGTGGATGACCTCACTCACGAGCGTGAGTGATTGCAAGGTGCGTGGCCCCAGGCCCTTGAGTAAAAGGAGCTCTTCAAAATTACGCGTTTCGGTTTCTTGCGCTAGCCACAGGATGCTACCCAAGCGCTTTAGATTTACATCCTTTGACTTCATACCGTAGTAATTGGGTAATACCAGGCGAGGGATTTCCCGTAGGATGTGTTCTGGCTTTTCTTGAGTCAACTGCAATACCCCTTGCTGGGTGGGCTCGGCTGAGTCGGCTACCAGATTTAGTATTTCGCCTTGTTGCTCTCCGCAAACGGCGGAATGGGGTTCCCGTATGAAGGAGTCCAAGTGACCAGAATGCCAATGATAGCGCCGAGCACTGGCATCTTCGGGTTTCATGCCTTGCTGAATCACGGTCCAATCTCCCTTATCACTCAGCACGAAATTGTGCAAATACAATTGGTAGCCATCTTGCAAGGCCGTGTTATCCACCTTAGCGGCCAGCTTACTACTTCTGGCCAAGGCAAGACCATCCAGGCCCGTACGCTGGCCATAGGCCTCCAACTCGGCAGGCGTGCGCAGTGATTGTTTGCCCTTGCCCCCACAGATATATAGCCCAAGCTGCCTGGAGTGTGGATTAACTGTAGACTTAAGTGCGCGCATGACCGCCGTTGTGACACCGGAGGAGTTCCAGTCCATGCCAATAACAGCACCAAAGCTTTGAAACCAAAAAGGATCAGCCATTTTAGCCAGAAAAGCCTGATGACCATACTCGGTGAGAATAGCCTCTACGATTGCCAGGCTTAACTTCTTCATGCGTTCGTAAAGCCAAGGCGGAATAGCGCCTCCCATCAATGCTAAATCGGCTGATCCGGAGTGGTTCATGCAAATTATATTACTCTAGAGTAATCATTATCAAGTAAGGAAGGTTCAATGAGCATGGAGAGATTTTAGCCGTGCGATACCATTTGGTTACTTTGGGAGAAGGTGCTGCGGATAGCGGCAATTCTACAATTCGCCTTTCCGATAGATATTCCGGGGATAATCCGATATTCTTACCCCCTCCTTTTCCAGCTCTTTCAACGCATTGGAGGCTATCCAACGAGCTGCCTTATTGTCTTGTCGTAGAATTCGTTTAGCACACGCAATTGCCTCCTGGTTCAGGTCTATGTTGCGCTTCCCAATACCGCGCAGGGCCCAGTTCACTGCTTTCTTCACGAAGTTGCGCTCGTCATCCGCAGCCGCTTCGATCATTGGTAGGAAGTTCAGAAATACTTCGTTACCCGCTTTTTTATCCGCCATGCAGTAGGCTGCCATGGTAGCGAAGGCCGCTCGCTTCTCAAACTCAGCCGTCCTTGATGCCCACTTATTGATTAAAGGCAATGCAAACGGACTACGGGCAAAGATGCCCATGGAAAAGGAGTCACAGATTTCCCAATTATCGAAAGTTACCACCCATTTTTCGGCTAGTTCATCAGTCAGTGCTTTCGGGCTAAATAGCTTACTGCATAAAAGGCGAGCCTCATAGATATTAGAATCAAAAAGGCGTAAGGCAAGGTCATCATCCTTGGGAATTTCTTTCGCCAACTCCTTGATATCCTTCATGTAAACACCCAGCGCGTTTTGGGATACCACACCGAATTTTTTCTCCTTGTAGGCCACCTTGTCGGGCTGGGCTAATTCGTGTAATCGGGCAATGATTTCTTGATAAGTCATTCCAAAAAGAAACTACAGTGAATGATCCGTAATACAATGAGACCAGGTACTACATCCTGGTAGCAGCATCAAGATATCGCTTTTGCGGCAACGCACAATTCCTTACAGCTCTCCCATTGCCATCCGGTTACAGTCCATTAGTATTTCCTGTAAAGCATTCCCATGAGATTTGAGTGGATCAATACCCTTGATTAACTGAATCCGCAAAGCAAACAGCTTTTCCTTATCCACTTTGGCGGCATCACACACCATACGAATCTTCATCTTCGCCTCTTGCTGGTTTTGTTTGGGATTGAACCAGCCATTAAGCTCGGAACATTGATGGCAAGTACCTTCCTTATTGACCAAAGCACAGCGTTGGTCAAAGGTGTCGGTCATAGCCTGACGGGCAGCTTGTAGGTAATACTTGACTTGGCCTTCCGTCCTATCCAATATCTTCATAATCTCCCGCACGGAGAAATCGTAAACGTCTTTCAGCAGTAAGGCCACTTGATTTTCAATGGGCAGATTCTTGCCAATGCACGTAAAGCAAGTATCAATGTGCTCTTTGATCTCATACGTGCCGTAGGGTGAGCTGTGGGCTACGTGCTCTATACGTTGGGCCAAGGCCGGGTTTCCAATTACCAGCGTTTTGGCTTGCTGCGCAACATCCAAGTCCCAGCGTTTGCGCTTCTTCAGCTCATTGTAGGCTAAATTGGTAGCAATTTGGAACACCCAAGTTTTCAGGCTAGCCTTTTGCTGAAAGGACGATAATTTATCGAAAGCCCGGATGAAGGTATCGTGTGCTATGTCCTCGGCGTCCGCTCGGCTGACGATGATGCGAAACAGATACGACTTGAGTTGATCTTGAAACTCGGCGAACAAGGACTGAAAGGCGTTGATGTCGCCAGCGGTAGCCTTTTCAAGTGTTTGTTGATAAATTGAATCCATTAGATTGGATATTGGACTGGGCCAGTCGGATCAGCCAACTGGCCCCGTTTTATTAATTCAAGAGCCACCGATTTGCGATAGCAGGATCAGCAAAGTTTCGCAGTGCGAAATGCCCATCTGAAGCGGGTATTTCTTTCGCGTGTGCTAACGCAGCTTCTGGCATGATGTAAGCTACCTTCTGGATTCCTAGTTTGAGGTAACGCGGATAGTGTTCATCGCGTTGCCAGGCTGGAAATTCAGGTGGAAGTTGCAGCTGAAAATTACGAACATCAATGACAATATGCTTCGCTTGATATTCAAACCCGTAGCCGATGAAATTACAGCAGGCTTCCTGAAAATCCTCGTAACTCATACCAGAGTGACCGTCTTCCCAACCAAAGTGGAGGGTTTGCAGGGATTCGTCAAAGTTTACACTGTAGTTGGAATTAGTGAATACTTGCATCGTTTGTAGTTTTGAAGGTGAGCGCAATTAAATCTTAGTCACGGCTGGAGTAAGGGCAGTAGGGCGGCGATCCGCTGTACACATATTATTGTCAGCAGGGCGTTCACCGAAATACAACAGGCCTTCCTCATCTAGTGATAGTAAATCGTGATCCTCATTACACACTGCAACGGCTGCCCAAAGTGCACAGCCCTCTACGGAGATGTCCTTCTCCACATTAGTTTGCAAGCCGCAAGCAGCTAAGCCAAAGGCCGAAGCTAATTCCTGATTGTCCGTTTTCAGGGTTAAAAACTTCTTTTCCTCTAAAAATAGCGCCTCGTAGGCATCCGCTACAATTGTTGATGGCTCCAGTACTTCATAGGTTCCGTAGGTACGAAATTCGAATACCGGCATTGTAAGTTGTGGGTCTAGCCCCAGGGTAAAGCGGAGGGTCCAGGTGCCATCTTCAAAAGTAAAGATGCGTTGGCCAAAAGCTTCACCGTAGGCGTAGGGTTCCAGATCCATATAGGTCCCGCTCAGTTGCTGTAGCTGCTCTTTGGCGGTGTCTTCTGCAGCAGTAATATCATCATCAGTGCAAGAGAATAGAAGCAGCAAAAGAGTTAGCAAACTTGTGGTAGTCATAAAGCTTAATGTTTTCATTGTTCGTTGTTAAAAAAGTGGATTAAGACCGCGGTGATTTGCCACTCTGACAACTGGACGAATGAAAACGGATGAAAAAAGTGGGATTTTTTTGAGAAAAAGCTGAGACAGTTCTCAAAGAACTTCGAGTTCTCCGAGAACTACGCTGATTTAGAGCCTTACTTCAACAACAAGCTCAGAACGGAATGCAGGATATCTTGCCGAAAATCTTCATTGTAATCGCAATTGGCTAGGAGCACCAGCCCTAAGTCCTTTTCCGGCACCAACAAAAGATAGGAACGGAAGCCTTGATCCCCACCAAAGTGGCCAGCCACAGCCTGTCCTTCTACCGCAAACAACTGAAAACCCAAACCGATATAAGGACTCGCTGGGGCAGATGGCTGTAACATAGATCGGAACCTACTTTCATCGCCATGGCCTACATCTTTGAGTACAAACTGTATCCAATAGCAGAGCTCCTCAGCGGAGGCGTTTAGGGTACTACTGGGTGCATGTTCACGGGTATACGGATAAGTAGGCCGTGGAACAATCTTCCCACCAAGTCTGCGTCTCGTATGCGGACTTACCCGCAACTCCCCAGGTATACGGAAATAGCGAAAATCACTCGCTAGCATATTTGTGGGACGGAGCACCTGCTCTTGCATAAAATCTTCAAAGCTCACGCCTGAGACTTCTTGAATGAGGTAGCCCAATAAATCGTAGCCCAAATTGGAGTACTGGAATACCCTGCCAGGCTCTGCCCGCAAGCGAAATTTGTGCGACAACATATACTGCTCCAAACTTTCTATCGACTCATGCTGGCGCCCCCAGCGGTAGTTCTTAATATCTGGCAGACCAGCTGTATGGTTCAAAACTTGGCGGACGGTAACCTGATGAAATCGCTCATCTACAATTTGTAGCTGGGGCAACAAGGCTATGACCTTATCATCTAAATCTAGTTTTCTGGCTTCCTGCAATTGCATTACCGCCTGTGCCGTCAATAGCTTGCTAATGGAGGCAGTGTGAAATATGCTCTGAGCAGTTACGGGCGCTTGGGTCGCTATATCTCGTATACCATAGCCTTGTCTATACAAAACTTCATTTCCTTGAACTACGCCAATTGCCAGTCCCGGGATTTGGTATTGCTGCATGCGCTGGTGGACGAGGGTGTCTATCTGCGTGCTTAGCGCGGGTTGGTCTTGCGCAATGAGGAGGTGGGTGAAGAAGAGGAGGAGGAAGGGGAGTTGGTGTTTCAAGGGGTATTAGTTGTGTTGGTGAATTTAGTTGAGCCTCCTTCGCTAAAGCTACGGCGGCCAGGGTTGGTTGAATTAGTAAACTCGGAACCACGGCCTGCGCGTCACCTGCGCGTCGGGAGACGCTTGGGAACAACGCTTGAAGTTTATTTGGTTTCGTAAGTTAGGTCGGGTAGTAGGGCTAGCATTTCCTCGGCTTGAGCGAGGTGGCGTTGTTCGTGGGTGACGATGATAGCGAAGGCTGTTTCTAGTGGATAAACGATACTTGCATTAGCGGGGGAAGAAATGACTTGCCCTTGTCCTAGCAATTTTGCACAGGCCTGAAACTCTTCCTTCAGCCGCTGTTGGTGGGCTACGAAGCGGTCTAAGATATCATCACTGATGGTACTGCTGGCTGGTTCCCAGATCGGAAAGGTCTTTGTCTTTTTGCGGCGATCCGGACCTACTGCCCCCAAAATCATTTTACCCATACCGTTGGCGATGAACCGAATTTTACCGTACCAGGGAATTTGGTAGGTGCCCGTCTTTAACTGCTCAAAAACGGGGAAGTAAGATTCGTTGATAACGATAAGGTGATCTAAATTTTGGGCAATGCTCCAGGTATCGGAGGTAGGTTTCCAGTTAAGGGCCGTTGGAGAGAGATGACTAAAACGCTCTTGAAAGTCTACCGTATTCTGATCAATTTGCTTGAGCCAGTGCTCCATGTTCGGATGATTTTGTTGTTAGCGCAAAGTTGAGTTGTTTCCCGAAGCCGTGAGTTGGTATAGACCAAGATTTAGATACGGACGCTATTTATGAGCTTGCTAAAATTCGTAGAATCCATTCGCAAATAAGAAGCCAGATCCTTTTGGGGTACCATACCTAAGAGGTGTGGGCTCCGGGCCACAAAAGTGCGGAAACGCGTTTCCATATCAAAAGCCATAAGCTCGTGGTGGCGTTGCATCATTCCAAGGATGAAGCGCTCTGTTAGTTTGCGGAATAGGCGTTCTATATCCCGGTGTTCATCCATTAAGCGCTGATGATCCTGCCAGGCAATGCGTAAGCAGCGGGTTTTGGTCACCGTTTCCAAATAATAGCGCGAAGCGGTTTGGGTAAAAAATGATTCAATGACTCCGCTAAAAGAAGGCGGATAACTGAATGCTAGCACATGCTGCTTTACATCGTCCATGTAATACAGCTTTTGCACCCCTTCTAAGACAAAGTACAGATAGTGCTCCACCTCACCGGGGGCAGTAATGACTGTCCTGCGTGGTGCAGCGTAGGGCGCCCAATACGACAGGTAATGACGAAGCAAGTCATCCTCGAGTTCGTGGATACTATCCAAATATGCCTTCATCTCTGTCATACCCTAATTCATGGCGTTTTTAGTAACAGATGCCGTAATGGCTCCACATCCCTCAACGGCATACGATAAATATCGGAAGTACCTGCTTTTAACAAGCACTTAGAAGTAGGAGACTGCAAAATGATATCAGGACTATTCTCATCTATTTCCGTTTTATCCTTCCCCCGTGAGAATCCAAGGATAGGCCTTTTTAAAGCCGTTTAACCAAGTCAGATGCCAATGACCCAGTTCCGCCTCCACATCCAACTTCATATTCTCCGCTGGCATGCCCTGTTCTAAGAGGATAGCATGCATTTTTTCGATGCTGCTTACCGTAGACGTTTCCAGCTCACCTGCATTAAAATAAATCTTTTGCTTGGCAAACGCCCTATTGCCCTTGTGCAAACTATAGACATCTTCGCTTACCCAAAAGGAAGGCGAAAAGACAATGGCGTTACCAAAGGTCTCCGGGTAGGTCATAAGCATGTAGTAGGACATCAACCCACCCAAGGAAGCACCAGCAATAACGGTGTGCTCTGCGGCTGGTAGGGTACGAAACTGTTGGTCAATCCATGGCTTGAGCGAAGAGACAATCCATTCTGCATGTAGATCACCCGTAGTGCCGCGTTTATCAGAATACCAGCGATCAGAAGGAAATGGTTTGTACTCTTTGAGGCGATCTTCTGTGTTGTAGACGCCCACTACAATGGCCTTTTGGCCACCAAGATTAGCAATGCTATCCAACACTTCATCTACCTCCCATTCCGTGCCTTCTTGTATCTTTTGGTCATACAAAGATTGTCCGTCCAGGAAGTAAATCACCGGATAATCGATAGAATCCGTTTCATAGCCTTCCGGCAAATACAGGGCTAGGGTCCGTTTTTCATCCAGGTAATCAACGAGTATTGTATCTGGCCAGATCTGAACATTGGGAGAAGCGGTATGCTCAAGTGTGGCTACCCAAGCCTGGTGTGCTTTTTCCTCCTGGTAACTAACATAAGAGCGGTAAGCGTAAACAATACCGGCAATGGCCACCAGGGCAATGAGGGTGATGCGTAGGAATTTTTTCATAGGTGGTTTATTTTAAGATATTCTGTGGTGGAGACGCATTGCAATGCGTCTCTAGCGGCTAAGTTTAGCCCAAAGCCATAATGCCCCGCCCCTGATACCTCGGTGAATCACGAAACTCATCAACAGCAATACTAGCCCAATGGCAATGGGCAGGACACCTCCGAAAGAGTAGGTCATACCTAATACAAAGCCTAACCAATGTTCTACCCGATGCACTGGAATGAACAAGGACAAGAACAGTGGTAGTAGGATGAAAAATTGCAGAATTTCTGCCGCCCCAACTTCCCAAAGGGTACCCGCTATAGCTCCAAATAGTAAGGCCCCAAGAAAGTTGCTAAGGATGGCTTTGCTGGAACTTTCCGGAGCCTCTGCCCGATGCTTGATTCTGCGCTGAATAAACGTCAGCACCAGCCAAGTGAGTAAGGGTACCGTAAGTAAGCCCCACCAATTAGTAACGGGAGGCATGGTCTCATCCGCCAATGGATAATGGACTGTTACCCCACCGTGGGTATACTCCCAAAGTATGTGCAAGCCCACAAGTAGGGCTACGCCAAGAATAACAAAAAGCTTTCGGTCAAGTAGATTTTGAATCGTCATAGATAGGTAGTCATTAGCGTATTTCTCAATCTCTTGTTTCTTGTAGTATTCTCCAGTAATACTAGACCAATCCCAATAATCAGCAGACCAGGACGGAACAACGAAAGCCCAGCCCCTATCTACTAGCTTGTATTGCTAAGGCAGTAGCATAATGAAACCCTGCTCCTTGAGCTATGCCGTGGGTTGGGTAACTGAGTACCTCACAAGCAGCGTCGCCATAAAAGAAATTAAAGATGAAACTGTAATTACTGTTCTCCGCTTCGGTTTGGGCCAGTTCCGCTATTGCGGTGTCTATGTCCATCTCCGTATGGAGCCCGTGTTGGTGCACATTCGTTTGAACGAATACTTCCTGCGCTACATGCGCTCGCAAAGTTTCGGGCTTACCCGCTTTCTGCCAATGGGCAAAACGGTAGATATACTCCAAGCAGCAACGGCGGATTATTCCTTCGGTATAGGTCTCACTCGTCCAGAGGTAGGGCAGGCAGAAATGGCGCTTGAAGGTGCCACCAAAGTCAAATTTGCTGGTATAGTCTGTAGTATATCGGTTGGACCAGGCGCCCCCTAAATCATCCACTACGTTTAAAGCTACATTGATGGTCGCTTCAGTGGTCTTCTCCAGCTTCCTATTGACCTCTTCTACTACCGCTTTGGCTATCCCTTCGGCATTGACGTGCTTCAGGGCTTGGATTTTACTCAAGACCAAGTCCTTGCCCATGGGATTGAAGGAAGCAATGGGTAAAACGATATCGGCCCGATCAGGTCCCAGCATCATTTCCAAATAGGTCTCAAAACGCTGGCGATTGCGAGGGAGGAGGTAGAATTCCTCCATCCGATCTAGTAAGGGTGTAAGCTTGAATGGCATGCAGTGGTACTTTGGTGCTCACAGCTCCAACAACGAGAAGTAGTCTTTCATTCCCAAGTTCGTATTTTTCACGAGACTGCGTCAATCAGTTCGTCTACCACTTGCCGGATGATTCTAATGAGGTTGGTGCAATCGCTGATGGTATAGATCAAATGCTCACTCTCCGCTCGCTTTACGGGAACAGCCAGAAAATGACTTTTCGCAGGCTTCTCCCGCATGGTAACCAACACAAATTTTTCGTAATAACGCCGCAGGTCAAATTGATCCTGAAAGGGAAGGATATCCGTATAAGAAATTGAAAGTGCGTCTGTCCAGTAGGTTTCACTGGAATCATAGTATTTGAAGCGATCGTGGTCTTCTAATATTCGCCCTTGGAGTTTGCAATACAGCAAGGCAGAGAACAACTCAAATACTGACATTAGCTGAACAAAACTATGTCGGGTAATATTACGCTGCCAGTCTGGATTCCCCTCCTGGTTGAAGTTCTCAAATCGTAAACTAATCATACTACAAGCGTCGACCACCATCGTTCGCAAAAATGTATGGCCATCTAAAAGCGCTTGTTCGTAAGAGGACAAGCCCTGACCAGTTGCTGTTGGTAATTGCTTATCATATTCGCATTGTAGGCGTTTGAAATCGGAAATTTGATGCTGCAACCACCAGCTCTGGGCGGGCAAAGAGTACTGTCGCATATCCGTAATCTGTTGTAGCGTAGCACACAGCTTACTGGTCTCTTGGTGCAGGCGAGTTTCAGTACAGTCCCCTTCCTTTAGCCGTGGATGTGGTATCCCAGGCTTTGGTTCTATTCCATCCAGCTCATCAAAAATGTAGTAGATCCTCGAAAGCGCTGATTCAATCCTGGTCATTGATGGATAAGTCGAACGGCAGGGCATGGCTGTGTTTTTAGTTTACGAAAGAATGTAGAACCCAGGCATAATTAATAGGCAGGAATTAACTGCTCAAATAGGTTCTTCGTCTGGTAAGCCACCTTCGTTTCGGGCTCCAATCTCAGTTGTCGGCCATATTCCACAGGGCCCAAATGGGCTGAACAGTAAAGATAACGCTCCAGTTCTCCCTCTGCGTAAACAGCAAAGGCTACCTCATTATTATAGTTGTCATAGGTAAATTTATACAGCTTACCTTGCCCTATTTGATGCGCTCGTAGTTGTTCTTCCTCTATATCTGAACTCACTCTGGAATATTGGCCATCCACTAGGATGAGGTAGTTCTGTGGGGTTGTCTTAGTAAAAATTTGTTTGGGAAATTCAGTAGCTGATTTTCTCAGTACATGGAGCACCGCAGATTCAAAGCCCAAAGCATCAGCTTGTACTTTAGAAGTTGAGTATCCTAAATGCCCTAAAATTTCCTCTTCGGTGAAATCCCCTTTTTCGATAAATGCTCCCCACATAACTACTCTCATACTGGCTAGGTTTTAGCTACTTTAAACCGCAGGGTAATCTTCAGTTTTTCTGGTGCCACCTTACGAAAATCAGAGCGGTATACTTCTCGATGGTTTTCGGAGAGGCGGCGCAGCTGTTGCGAGTTCATTTTTATGGCGTAAGCAATTGAATACAGTACGCCAATGCAATCGGCAAAAGCTTCCGAATTAGAGTTACCCGCACCAGAGAGCGAGACAAATTGCGAGCTAGGAATAGCAAGCAATTTTGGCTTCGCCTTCGGCAGGCAGCATTGTTTCTCCTTTTTTCGCCATTCGTGTTTTCGCATAAGCATCTAGTGGATTGTGGAATAGCCGGGACAATTGGGGTTGCTTATAAAACAAGTGGCCAACGTTCAGCCAAAATAATCAGCTGCGGGTAATAGCGAAAACATTTTGACCGCTTCTATGCCCTAAGGGCCAAGAAAAGATGATAACAAGATGTGAAAACTACGCCACCACCACCTTGCACTGCGCCGCATTTACTACTTTTGGCTGGTCCTTTCCAAGATTGAATTGGGAATAATAACACCTTCGTTTTCGGAAGAATTTAAAGCCTAATCCTCCGCATATGAAAAAACTGATCATCGCATTTGTGGCGCTTGTCCTATTCAGTAGCCATGATATGTACCTCAAGCTCGACAGTTACTTCCTGCAGCCTGATACTGCAGCTAGCATTAAGCTCTACAACGGGACCTTCAGTACGAGCGAAAACACTATTGATCGCAACCGCATGCTAGATGTAAGCCTGGTCGGCAATGGTGAGCGTTGGACCGTAGATACTACTCAGTGGCGCGAAGAAGCCGGCATGACTATTCTGGATTTCACTACCGCCGGGGCGGGCACCTGGGTGGCCGGCGTATCTACCCGGGCACGGAATATTGAAATGGAAGCAGAATCGTTCAACGACTATCTGGAGCACGATGGCGTACTGGATATGCTGAATTGGCGTAAAGAAAATGGTGAACTAGAGGAGGATGCCGTCGAGAAATATTCTAAGCACGTAAAAACGGTCTTTCAAGTTGGGAATAAGAGCACCGACGACTGGCAAACCGTTCTGGGCTATCCTATCGAATTCGTACCATTAAACAACCCTTACCACCTACACGCAGGCGAAGCCCTAAATGCGCGCTTGCTATGGCAAGGTGAGCCATTGGCTAATCAACTGGTTTACGTAGGTACCGACGAAGAAGCACACGACCATGATCATGATCACAGCCACGGTGAAGAGGGGCATACGCACTCGGCGGTAGCCCAAATTCGCACCAACGAAAAAGGTGAATTTTACGCAAAAATCCCCCACGATGGGCATTGGTATCTACGCACCATTCACCTGGTAAAATCTGAGGAAGAAGGCCTGACCCACGAGTCCAACTGGGCTACGCTCACCTTTGAAGTTGGCCACAGTCATGTCGATGGCGACCATAGCCACGCTGAGGGACATCAGCACGGAGGTGAGGGCCACAGCCACGATGCTGAAGGTAGCCATACGCACGATGATGGAACCACACACACGCACGACGAAGAGGAGGAAGATGGCCTTCCTGCCTATATCTACTGGTTGGCCAGCTTTGCCTTGGTAGCCGGTCTATTTTTCTGGTTTAACCGTCAAGAATAAATGAACAGATCTACTTACTCTCTCCCCATTGTAATTCTACTGCTGCTTTATCCCTTACTGCTAGCGGCCCACGGCGTAAGTGCCTCCGACCAAGCTACCCTCACTGAAGGGGGATTAATGGCGTACATCCTGGTGGGCGCTAAGCATATGGTTACCGGCTACGATCACCTGCTTTTCCTCGCAGGGGTCATTTTCTATCTAAGCGGCTTCCGGGATATTGTACGCTTTATCACCGTTTTTACCGTCGGGCACAGTATCACTTTAATCAGTGCCACCTACCTTGGCATTAAAGCCAACGAACACTTGATTGATGCAGTAATTGCCCTTAGCGTACTTTACAAAGGCTTCGAAAACCTGGGAGGTTTTGAAAAGTACTTCAAAGTCAAATCGCCCAATCTGCTGTTGATGGTGTTCGTTTTTAGCCTCATCCACGGTTTTGGTTTATCCACGCGACTGCAGTCTTTCCAGCTGGGGGCGGAGCAGTTTCTGGCTAAGATCGTTTGCTTTAATGTGGGGGTAGAATTGGGCCAAATTGCGGCCTTGATTCCGATTGTCTTTATCATTACCCGTTGGCAGTCGCACCGCACCTATAAAGCTTTCTACAAGGCAGCGAATACGTATCTGATTATTGCCGGGGTGTTCCTGTTTTGCTATCAGATGTACGGGTATTTTATGGGGCATTGACCTCCATACGCCGTTCGCTTGCGTCTCCCGATGCACGCGAACGGCGCATAGGAGCTATGGATTTGTATTAGTGAATGCCGTTAGTAGGGCCAGCAAGAAGGATGCCACGGAACAGATCGTTCGGATCATGTGTAGGCGATTCCATTTGATTTCATAGTCTTGGCGGAATGCTTGTAGTCTATCCGGACTGAGTTCGGCCAGATTGAGCACATCCAATTGATCGTTCAGCGGCACATTACCGAAAGCCGTTACGCCGAACGTACCGACGAGGTAGAGCGCTGTTGCTGCTAAGAGCAACCAGAAGGGTGTACCCATTCGGAACTGGAAGGCCGTAGCCAAACCGAGCAGGATCAAACTGCCAAAAAAGCTCAGATAAAAGGCAGGATTTAGGATAGCCCGGTTGATGGCCTGCATAGTTTGCAGATAGGTGCTGTCCGTCACCTTAAGGGTACCGGGGATAACGGAAACAGCCCAGGCGTAAAAGAGTCCGGCAGATAAACCAGTAAGAGTGATTGCTCCGTAGAGTGTGAGTGATTTCATCGTGATTTCCATTATTCGCTGATTTTTGACTTAAGCCATTGTTCCAGTGTCGCATACTCTTCGGGGGTAAGTTCGATGTCATTGCCCTTTGGCATGCGGCGCTGCACAAATACGGCCCGATAAATGCGGTTGGCCCGCTTCTCCATATTATGCTGTTTGAACACCATGAAAGGGTTCTGACGGCGATGGCAGACGTTACATTTGGTATCTAGGATCGAAAGTACCTCCTCCTTTAGTGGGTCAGCTACAGGGGTGGATGGTAGATCAAATGCAGTTAATAGTGCCATTCCCGCCAGGAGGAAGATGGCTCTTATGATGGTGAAGGATGGTGGTTTCATTTTACACGCTGTGTTTGATTACAGGTGTAAAATTCAGGGAATTGGGAAGGGGATACTTGACTCAGTGAGCCAATGTTTTGACAGTTTGGGCCAGCATTACACTTTTCTTCCGTCAGGCACCGCCGGCCTTAGCCTCAGGAGTCGGACGGAGACGAAAGAAAGCGTTTGCGGAATTCGGCGGGGGACTGGCCCGTCCAACGTTTGTAGGCACGGCTGAAGGCGCTTTGCTCGGAGAAGCCGGTCTGAAAGGCAATTTCAGCCATCGTACTATCCGTATTTCGTAGGAGATCGTTGGCAATATCAACTTGCGCTTTCTTAATGAGGTCGCGAAAGGTGAGTTGACTTTCCGCAAGACGGCGAGTGAGCGTTCGGTTACTCATCCCCATGTGCTTGCTAACGCGGGCAATGCTAGGAATACCGCTGGGCAAGGCATCTCGGATGAGCTTCTCTACATCTGCCACAATACGGCTGGCGATAACTTCAATGCCCTTGGTTTCCTCCTCTACCCTTTCGACTAAGAAACGATTGATACTGGCATCAGCTTTTGCGGTGCGTATTTCTAAATCCGCACTACGGTAGGACAAGAAATTTTGTGACTGGTTGAATAAAATGGGACATTGAAATGCTCGTTGGTAATCCGCCGAATCTGCCGGAGGGCCATGCTGAAAGGAGACTTTAACCGGTGCGATGTCAGACGCTGTCATCGCCTGAAGGACCACTACCGTAGCCGAGAAAGTAGCCTCGTTAGATAGCTCCACACCACGCCGATGAGCCGGTCGAAAGAGCATTATATTGGAGTAATCATGCTGCTCCTCTACTTTGAACACATAAGTATTAGATAACAACATGAAGTAGCGCTCACTGCGCTCAAATATCTCTTTTGCCTGTGAACAGGTTTTCCACGATAGTCCCAGCAGCCCGTAATCGTCCATTTTCATCTCCTGTCCCACCCGAATAGAAAAGCCTGGCCCGAGCAAGTCGTCTAATTTTTCGTGTAAAGCAAAAAATTGATCAGCAGGAACAGCCTTTACCGAATCTAGTGCATCGATAGGCACTGCCAGTTGCTCAAAATGCTTACGATCCAAGCCTTCGGCCAGGGCATGATCGATCATCTTACGGTATAGGTTGATGGAGATATAGTTCACGGTGGTTACTTATGGTCCCTTGTTCAATAAAACGTAAATTAGAAAAGTTTGATCTCAAAAAGTCAACTAAAAGACTATTGCTCCCGTGCTACATAGATGGGTAGTGGTATCAGATAAGTAGTGGCTGCCCCCTTGTGAAGGAAAAACCGATAGGGCATTCTCTCTACTTCAAAGGTCCGTCCGCTCACCTTTAAATGACCATTTTGCTGGTTAATTAAGCGACTCAGCTCAGCTGGATCATAAGATTGATAGACTGATTCGTTTTGAAAAGCGACAAAGGCATCCGTATCCAATTCGATGATCTGCCCACCGTCCTGAACTTTGAGAAAGTTATGGGTTCCAACTGGTAACAATGGATGAAACCAAAACGCATCCGTCCAGCGGTATTCATTCAAAGCCGCCTCGAATTGCTCCGTATTGATTTCAACGGGGCCGTCCAGGCTATAGCGCTCGAGCATCTCTTGCTGCGCGTCTGCTGGCAATTCCCGGAGTGCGCGTTTGAGTGATCGGTACTGTAGCTTTGTAATTCCTTTCCGGAAAGCCCAACCTAAACCGACCCGCGATAGTTTTCGGTAGATATTCTTGAATCGGTCCGTTTTGAGTTTATTCTGATACCCAATAGCGATTTCGTGCAAGCTGGTATGAGTGGTGTGTTGTGCGATGCGCATACGTAGATTCTCATCAAAATTGGGATTCAGCTGAATCTTTTCACTGATGGTATCTTCTTGCACATTGTAGCGCCTTACCGTTATTGGTTGCGTTCTTACCCCCTCTCCTATTTCCAGTAAATAGTTAAGGTAGCTCACCGCAAACAATTCTCCGGTGGTCCACCAAGAATTATAGTAGGTTGGAGAATCGATAATCCACAGCTCATCACACTTAGCCACCTGTTCTTCTAATGCTCCCAGGATTTGCCACTTGCGCATAGCAGAGAGGAGCTCATTTTCATAGGCCAGCTCCCCAGGCTTGAATAGAATAACCTTAATCGGTTTATTCGTCTCCTGGTGGATGCTCCCGTCCAGCTTATTTTTGATTTTCAGCACCTGCTGATAATCCGAACTCCGATAGCTGATAAACAAATGAAAGTACGCCTGATCTAATCGGCGAATATATTCCCAAGAATTCTGCACCACATCTGAGGCAGGGTTGTTTGACTCGTGTACTTCGTAAGTTTCAGAATCGATATGCATGATGCGAAGAGTATGCTCTTTCACGTAGGTGAGAATAGACGCATTATCCCAGCCTTCTTGTTCACCTTCCAGGTAAGGGTATTGGCCCACACCGCCGCCTAGAACATTAAACATATTTAGTGGCGTAAAAGACCTGCTTACCTTAAGAACATGGTGCAGTTGTATTTGCGGATCAACATGCTGGACCAACTCCATGAATCCCTCGGACATCGTTACATCCACAACGACCATATCGGATTCCAGGCACAAACGTGCGAAATGATCGCGCGATCGAACCTTATCTTCCACCTTAAAGTCCAGGTCCAATTCGGCAGCTAGTTGCCTTAACTGTTCAGCCAATTCACGGCCAGCCTTCGAATTACATTGTATCAGAACTACTTCCATCGTAAATCTTATGGGTCAATGATTGAAACACAAATGCGCTAGTGTTGGATTAGCTAGACTCGACATTGATGTACAACCTCATTACTCCTTAGTCCGTCAACTCAAGCATCATTCGATGCATTCCCCTAAGCTCCTCCTTAAAATGTGGTACTTCCAGACGAGCGCGAGAATGAAAACTAAACCCTAGCTTTTGGTAAAAAGCGATTGCCGCTACATTGGTGTCAATCACACAAAGAAATAGTTGTTGCTTGTTTCTGATCCGAGCCATTTCGAAGACCTGAGCCATTGCCTCTTGTCCTATTCCCCGCCCTCCATACTGCGGCAAGATGTAGATTTTCTCCAATTCGCAATTATCCTGCTCCGACTGGGCAGGATCAGATTGGTAGTTCAACTTTAGAAAACCGATGTGCTCGCCGTGGTCAGCTATGAAGTGATATTCGTATTGATCACTGGCTAGCTCTTTGAGCAAGCGATCCGTGCCAAATTCCAGCTCCAGATACAATTCTAACCCATCCAACTCCCAATGGCTAGCGAAGACCTGAGTGTAGGCAGCGCGGCAGATGGATTGTAGGTCGGCGATGTCTTCTATTGTGGCTTTGGTGAGTGGCATTCTGGCATTTTGGATGCCGACTAATATAGGAAAGCAGAGAGAAAGGAGCTGATGAATGCACGGTGAATTTGTAGAAACCACCCCTATAAATGCTGAAGAGATGAGAAAATTACGCCGGATCGAATAACTGCTTCGAACCAGCTATAGTAGCAAGCTCGAAACAACAAGAGCCCCGCCGAAGCAGAGCTCTTATCATTTCTTTATGATCGTTGTACGCTAAGCCTCTTTGCGAGCGTAGATCGCATACATGCTCAGAATAATTGCCGAAGCGGAAATGAGCGTCATTACGGTACCTGGCACGAAGTTATTGAAACCTCCTAAGTCAATAAAGAGGAAATACCCCAAATCTGCTAGGCCGCCCACAATGGCCGCCCACCAAACAGCTTGGACATTACCTTTCCAAATATAGAAAGCCGCAATGGTAGTAATTAGGCCAAACCACAGCAGGTTGAAACCATGTTGGGCCAGAATACCACCCAGGGCTTCGGGGTAATCCATCTTTAGGGTATCGATATTGACAGCATCGGCGATACCGGCAATCGGCACGCTGAGGTCTCCGCCAAAGACGCCACCAACGGTCATCACACCGGCAAACATGTGTACGAGACCCCAAATCACCCATAAGACTGCGGATATTTTCAAGAAGGCTTTAAGATTATTCATAGTATTAAGCTTGCGCGAGCATTCGTTTTCTGGAGAAATAGGAAGTAAGGAGTAATACCAAAGCAATCACGGCCCCCATTTGCTGTCCATCACTGATCATAACATGAGCAAAAAAGGCCAGGACCACATCAAAAAAGAAGCCGGCATAAGCCCACTCCTTGAGTGATTCATTGGGCACCAACCAAATAGCAATCAAGCCTAACACTTTGGCTATCCCTAGCGGAATAACGATATAAGTAGGATAACCAAATCCTTCAAAAAGACCTTTGATCATTTCGGTTTTAAAGAAGTAGTTTCCCGCCGAAAAGAGCATCAATAAGGTGAGTAAGCCTGTACTCACCCAAAAGACAATTTTGTACGTTTTCACACTAATGTATTTTGTTGTTATAGCAAATCACTTGCCCTGCACACACCGGTGTAGAGCCCGTCAAAGATAACAGACCAAAAGTAGTCACCTGCTCGCCGCAGTGCATTAATGTAGATTAAGAAATAGGTTTATTGGCTAGCGTTCTTTGAGTCGTTGGCGCTTCACAGTGCTCAGTGCCTCCGGGGTAATGCCTAAGTAAGAAGCAATCATACGCTGTGGAACACGCTGGACGATATCTGGGTAGGTCGCTACAAAATGCTCGTAGCGCTCAATAGCCGAAGCACTCATGAGCATGATGATTCGTTTTTGAAGTACCTGTAGTCGATTAATAAGTTTCTGAGCATCATGCCCATTCGTAATCTCCTTGTCTCTTTCAATGACAATCGAATCTTCGATGGCATCAATGAACAATTCGGCAGGAGTTTCTGGAGGTGAGCTATCCGCCACCAGCCAATCTTCTGGTGCAAACATAAAAATGTGTTCCTTACCCTTGTCATCAATAGTATAGCTGCGTAGTAGACCTGACTTAACGATGTACACTTTGGTATGGACCTCACCTTTGTGCTGTAGGATCTGGCCTTTTTTGACCTCAAGTTTCTTCACCGTTATCTTTTTTCGTTTTGCGTACCTGATACAGTTGTTCAACTGACAAGGTACTTATATCAAATGCAAAAACTATCTATCCTTAGTTGATAATTCCCTGCTTTCGCAACCACGTCTCCATCGTTTCATAATATCCACCACAGGCCTGCCAGCCTAATACCGACAAGTCCTCTCCCCAGGCACAGCTGATACACTTTTGCAGGTTGTGATTGCATTGTTCAAAGACTTTGGTGGTAAGGCTAGTGGCGGGGTTTTCGCCGATCGTACTTTCGTACAAACGTTTGGTTTTACGCCAATCCACTTGGGAGTCATTGGCACCGAACAGTGCCAAAACCGGGCAACTGACCTTCAATAGGGTCTGGTCAAATTCCTTGATGTTTACCCATAGGCGACTTACTTGATCAAAGTAGCCATATCTGGTGTAGTCTGCTGTCTCTTTGGCGTAGGCCTTTTTCGCTGCTTCTGTAATTTCGGCTTCGCTGCTGTAACCAAACAGTTCTCTGCTCAAACTATCTTCCATGAGGGGTTGAGCAGCACGTAGAGCCTCTTCGTAGCTCCCGCCCGTACATTGCACGCGATGCGCATTCATCCAGGCCTGAAAGAGGTACTCAGCCTCCCTTTCACTTTTTCCAGCAATGCGTAAATTGGATTTTAGCAAGTAGCCAAAGTTCTCTTTGTCATCCGTTCCACTGATGGAAATCCAGAAGTCCAGTGGCTGCTGCTCATTAATCAAAGGAACAATCCACCCGGCTCTACTTACACCCCAACAGCCAATTTTTTCACTACCGGGTATTTGCTGATCTTTAATGGCCTGTATTCCAGCAAGCGCCTCCTTGGCAGAGTTTTGTACCGGTTGTAGAATATTGAATTCGCCATCACTTTGGCCACAGCCCATTTTATCCCAGAACACCACGGTCAAGCCAAAGGACACCAGTTGATCGCGGACACTGGAGAACCATCTACCTTCTACAAAGTTGGTCCTACCGGAACCCGGAACGAGAACAACAACTGCGGAAGAAGGCTGATCCTGCGGTTTCTCAATCAGACCTCTTAAGGTCTTTCCTGCAAACTGAAACTCGAAAGGTTCTGCTATCTTTTGCCCGTACAAAGTGGGGAGTTGGATTATAAAAATCGCCGAAATGATAAGTAAAGAAAAAAGTGGGCTACGTTTCATCGTTTTAGAATGGAATTAATTAGCGTTGTAGAGCATGATCTTTTCACCTCTTGTGTCTACGGACAAGGTGTACCTGCAATTCGTTGCATAAAAACCACCACAAAATTGTCTCTGGCAACTGAGACAGCAGTTCAAACAGGAAAAACCTGAATTATCCCCCCTAGATATTATTCCTTTCCTTCCAGTTCCACCAAGTAGTTCTGTACTGCGTATTTCCCAATCTTGGTGCCAAGTTTATGCCCCTCTTCAGAATCATAGCGGAAATGAATACCAAGGTAAACTCTGGACATGGAGGCCTCTAATCCAGCTTGCGAAAAACTGTTAAAAGAGCGGGTGGGAGGGTCCATTTTCACTTTTGCTGAGAAAGGCCCAGCTTCGTCTACTTCCGTGGTGGTCATAGTAAAGCTGTATTCATCACCAGTACCTAGAGTATTCGCCAAAACTGTCATTGCAGCCGTACTGGCTGTACCATGCGCAGAAGGATAGGATGGAAATGCGTAGGTATGCTGATGTAAATTATTCCACTCCAAATCAGCTTCGGTATCAGGATTATTATCGTTGGCGGCCCAGCGAATGGCAGTGTATGGCCGCCAATGATTGTAGTGAAACTTATTATCAAACACGTTCACGTAAGCATCATACACCGTCATATTAAGCAAGGCAAAAACCCGAGCTGCTTCCCACAGATTGAGGCCTTCCTTGACCACCAGTTCCCGGGCGAGTCGATTATGGGAGTTTTCTACAAAATCCTTCCACCACATCGCCAAATGTGCCTGGTCATTTGTTCTGATTTCACTTTTATCACTACCGTAGGCTTTGACTTCATTAAAGGCTGCCGTATAAGCTTCACTATCAATGGCTGGTGGAGGCGGAGATCTGAATTGATCCTGACGCTCTAGCAGAAATGGTTTTGCGGCGGCCCAGCCCGCACCAAAAACAAAGCCTTCTGGCGTACCACTATGCTCATTGAACTCGGCATAAACACCGGGGGCCATCGGGTGCCAAGTGTAGCCTGCCTCCCCGTTCCAGGCGTCATCTTTACGCTTGGCAAGAATCCTTGCCGCTACTTCTTTTCCTAAGTTAATCCCTTGCGCTTTACCATCGCCATCTTCTACGGTAGCTAACCACTTTTGGAGCTCTTCTATCAAGTCTGCTTCCCGATCCGGAAATTGACTTACGGCCACTTCATAAGCAGCTTGTGCCGCCGCGGCTAGCGGTTCTGCCTGGCGATAGTCGCCGACAAAGTAATAGCGAGTATATTTTAGCTCAATAGTGTTGAGAGCGTCGTGTATGGCTGTGTGCATCATGGCTTCCGTACGAACACCTTTGAGCGTCAATAAGCCATCTTCGGCTACTGCCAGTTCCATCACTTTTGCGTTCCAGGCAATCAGCAATTCTGCGTTGTACTGATCCGCAAATGGCGTTTTTTCTTGGCAGGCATGAAATGGTAATAACCCAAGTAGGACAACGAGCAGTCTTAAACCTGATCGCTTGATTAGATTTTGCATGTTTTTGGTTTTAGATGATCTAGAATCCTTACGCGTAGCAGTCCTTGTGTCCTATTGGGTTTTCATTTCCTAACTACTACCGCACTAAAGTCACCGAGCCTTTTTCCTCAAACTGCAGCTCTCCAATTTCAAAATTGATCTGGTAGAGATACACATCTGAGGGTGCCGGATCGGCCTCGAAGGTACCATCCCAAAGTGCTGCTTGGCTATTGGTTTCGTAGACGTTGCTCCCCCAACGATTGAATACTTGCATATTGAAATTGCTTACTTCTATAGCCGAATAAACCCCGAATAAATCGTTGACCCCATCTCCGTTAGGCGAGAAAATATCGGGGATTGCGTAGAGCCCGCCTCTGATTTCGAAGCTCAAAGTGGCTTCTTGCACACAACCATCTTCTGAGGTAACAACAGCCATCAGCGTCTCCGTCCCTGTATCAGTAACTGAAGCTGTAACAGTAAAATAGGCAATACTACCGTCAGCTGTAGTGACAGTAGAGTCCGGCTCTGAAAGAGTACTACCAAGCACATCCACAGGTGTACCAAAGAGATAAGACCCCGGAGGATTAATAAGTAGCCCTAACACAAATTCGCCCCCTGGATTTATTTCTGTCAAATCAGCAGGATCAGTAATCAAAGTGGCCTCAAACTGATCATTATCCACTGTAACCACTACATCATCGGTAAAGGTAAAGCCACAATCATCGGTCACTTCCACTACGTAGGTAGTCGTCTCTGTAGGTGAAGCAATTGGGTTAGCGATATTGGCATCAGATAATCCTTCTGCCGGCGACCAGGAATAGCTAACACCACCAGTTGCTTCCAAGGGTACATCTTCTCCTGGGCAGATGGTTTGGTCCACTAGTTGATCGAGGAAGGTCGTGTAGTTGAAACAGATCTCGTGGATGTTATTTAAGCCGCCAGTAGCGGAAGTAAATCCCCAGAATACCAGTGGGTCGCCACCGAATATATCATTTACAATATCTCCGGTATAGGTTAAGCGCAATTCACAGTCGAGATAGACGGAGAGCGTTAATGATTCTACATCCCAGCGGATGCGTAGTGGATGATATTCACAGTCCTCAATATTCCCCGTGAAGGAGGTGGCCTGGATGGGCCCTGCTAGTGCGCCCTGCGGAACATTATGATTGAGTTGACCATCTCGAATAATTGCGATGTGGTCAAAAATTGGATCTGCTAAATTGATATTTTCGTGGGTATCAAACTCTACTCCCAGCGATGGTTGAACACCTCCAAAGCCCAAAGACTCTCCTGCTGTACCTATGGCCGTGCTAACCGGTTGCAAACCGAACACAATACCATCTGCACCCTCTAGATCCTGACAGCCCACAAAGATGTCTACCAGCACTTCAAATGATTCATTAAGGTTGACTTTTTCCTCATTCCAAATGGAGCCTGCCTGGAAGTCTTCGGTGGGCGTGAGTTGGAAACAAGAGTCACCAATAGCCATGGCGGTGCCATTTAAGATAAACTGTGCTTGCACACCTGAAGCGAACAGGCAACACAAAGAAATGATCGAAACGATCCTCCCCATAAACTTATGCATATCGAACAATTGAAAACAGTAATGCCGCTAAGATAGACCATTAAAAAGCAAAGCAGGCCTTCGGTTGATTTCTTTTGGCGGCTCAAGTGCCAGCTGTTTTTCTGCGCAAAACATGCGTCGATTAAAATAACCTAGTTTAGTCTTTTTATCTCATTGCGCCTGCAATAAGCCTGCCCAGTGCGAAGCACGAGCATACTCGCCCAACCTACGCTAGCGGTAGAAACGACCTCTTCGCTTATTACCTTACGGTAAGAACTTTTGATCCCAGCCTAAAGAAGGTCACTTCAGGAAAGCGCTCAACGTAATTAAGCCGATATCCTCTGACACTTGAGGTGTCGACCTGCAATATTTCATCCACTTTTTCTACAAAAGACCAAGTAGGTTGAAACACCGGTGTCATATTCTCATCTAGGCATACCGTATTTTCTGAGTTTCCTATCAGCAAGGCTAGGTTCCCTTCTATTCTTAAAACTGTAGCTGGAAAGTCCAAAATTTGTTCCCACGATTGTCCACCATCGGTCGATAGCAATGTTTCTGAGTCACTGGTGCCATAAATGGTCGTCTCATCAACTACATATAAATCCTGCAAGAACACGAGCGGACCTTGCGATTCAAAGGTCATCCCACCATCCATCGTTTTATATAGTCTCATTCTATCCAGAAAATAGCCAAGCGTTTCATTGACAAACTGTACCGGAGGGTGATACACTCCAGATTCAGGCTGTGATATTTCTTGGATTTGAGTCCAAGTCCGTCCCCCGTCCGTGGTCACCAACAGTGCTCTCGCTGAGAAACCACTATCTAAGTATGGAATAGATCCAATGGCGAATCCCTTTTCTGAATCAATGAAATGAAGACTAGTCACAAGAAGCAAATCTCTACTTGCTAATGCTAAAGTGTCCCATGATAGGCCACTATTTTCTGTTTTCAGAATATTAGATACAAAGTATCCATCATTGTCACTTGCATGTTGGGCGATGATCCAATCCGTTTCTGATATCACTTCTAGTACATATCTATCTTCAGGTACTTCACCTTCTATTTCATCGAGTGATACAAGTCCATCAATAGTTTTGTGCACATCGGATCCAGATACGACTAGACCAACTGTTGGGGTCAACATATAAATATCCCCAGTTACTGCTGGATTAATATGTTGCATATCCCAAGAACCAAGATTAGGTAAGTTTAGCACCGGAGGCGCACACGCCATTAAGGTATCCTCAACTGGAACTACTATGGTATCCTCAACCACAATAGTATCTTCCATTGGTACTTCTGGCTCCATGTCATCTGGTTCGAAGACATCATCATCTGTTCCACAGCCAACAAACAAAAAGACGACAACTGAAAACGTAAATACAAATAGAGTTCTCATGTCTAGTAGGATAAATGGTATAAAAGAGAAAGTCGCTTCTTCATTGCAAAGAGCATACACCCCTATAAGATAGGGATTTTTTAATTGAAATATCGAAGCTATAAAGGAGAGTTACACAATTACAGACCTTAGCGCGGGTTGAGCGAACCTATACTCCTATTTTAGAACGTGTTTCTATGAAGTCCACATCCTGTGGCAAATATCAACAAGAACAGGGCAGTCTTCAGTCAAAGAAATAGGTTCCAGCCCCTGACTTCTTCGGCCCCAAGAAAGGAAGGTTGGGAAAAGCGCTCCTTCTAATTTGATGGGCCACCGCTAGAGCAGCGATAAATAGAACAAGAAAAGCATAGATCCATAAATTCGCACTACCGACTTCTAGCACTAGAGCAACAATCTTCAAGGCATAAACAAATTCGCGAGAACGATTTAAGTACGTTTAGGCTAAGATATTGCAATCAAAATATCTTTTCAAAAGCGGTACCATTGAACTTACAGACACTGCCGTCGCCCATGGCTAACCAGAGTTCTCCAGCTTTGGTGGTGTAAATCTGCCAAATGTGCTTGCTGGTGAGTCCATCTGCTTCGGTGAAGTTCGTGAAAGTTATTCCGTCGTATCTCCAGACTCCGGTATCCCGATCACCAAACCAGATATTGCCTTCCGGGTCTTCGCCAATGGCAAAAACGTGCTCTAAGCTTCCAGGAGGGGAACGGTAGCCACCATGCCTTAAACTCCCTTCAGAGATCAGGTTATTTTCCTCAGAAAAGTGGATAGTGCGATCATCAGTATGCAACCAAACGCCAATACCATTATTACCAACCCAGAGTCGGCCCTGGCTGTCTTCAAATATGCTACGAACATGCAGATAACCAGTTTCCTCGTTAAGCCCCAGCTTCTGGTCGTCGATGATGGTAAAGGAGGTTCCATCGTAGCCAATGACCGCACCATAAGTACCAAACCAGACCCGCCCGTTTTTGCCTCTTACAAAGGATGTTGATACGGAATAATGACTCAACCATCCTTCCGACGGCTCAATTGGGAAGGTATGATAACTCAGCTGCTGACCGTCGTAACGATAAACACCAGGTGCACCCTCCAGGTCATTGTAGGCCGTACCCTCATCTCCCTTAAACCATAGGTCCGTCGTACTTAGCTGCCACTGGTACTTCGAAAAATAGTTTTTGAGGGTGTGGGCCACTATCTTTTTCCCGTCGTAGCTACTAATGCCCCGGCCACACTCAAACCATACGACACCCGCCTCATCCTGGAATATGGACCTGACCTGCCGGTTGCTCAAGCCATCTTTTTCGGTGAAGTAAGTGAAGGTCTCACCATTAAATTTGCAAACGCCTTCCTGATGGCTACCGAACCAGGTATTTCCCTGGTCGTCTTCGAAAATGGTGCGAATACCACTGGGGTATTTGAGTTGGGTGCTAGCGTCCACCGTGCCCACAGTGGTGGGTGGAGTGCCACTTACTTTTAGTGCTCGTGCCTGATCAGAAGGTGCTTCTGGCCCCGCGCAAGCTGTAAGTAGCAGCAGATATACCGCTACACCCGAAAGGTAGGAGATGAATTTATTGGTATTGCGTTTCATTTTTCTGCTTGTTTGCAGCTCTTGGAGAACTCGGAGTTCTCCAAGAACTTGTCCACATCCTATAGCTTTAGTACCCGTGCAACATACTCCTCACCATCAATCAGCAAGTGCAGGTAATACACACCACTTGGCAAGGTACTCAAATTCAATAGCTGACCAGGGTTTTGGTAGGTGGCCACACGCTGCCCTTGGGGCGTGAATACATCCACTCGTTCAGCATTGACATCGCGGAGTTGAAGCTGGCCAGCGGTTGGATTAGGAACCAACGCGATCATTGCCGGAGCCACATGATCGGTAGATGAAATACAGGCCATAACTACTTCATCCTCGTCGTTGCAACCTTCCGCATTGGCAGATATATCTGCTTCTTCCATTTCCTCAACCAGGTAGACACATATGCTCTCAATAGCACAGCTGTTCAGCAAGGTATTGTCTTGAATAAACAGAAGCGAGAAAGTGGAGGGATTAATGTTCTCCAAACCATTCAGGGAAATCAAAGATTGATTGAAAGTGATTTGTAGGAAATCACTAATTGAAGTCAAATTACGGAGTGCTTCTAGCGAGCTCAGCGCAGCGTGATCGGTGATGACCAGACTTCCACCGATTGTAGTGAGCGCATTAAGCCCTTCGAGCGAGGGTAAGCTCGCATTGAGCGCAAGGGTGAGATTTGCACCAATGGATTCCAGTTTGCTCAGATCGTTCAGCGAAACCAGCATCGGATTATCGGAAATGAGCAGTCTCCCACCAATCGAACTAAGGCCTTCTAAGCCAACGAAGGATGTCAGCGCTGGGTTTTGGGAAATCTGTACTTCTCCCCCCACCGATGTGATGGCATTTAGGCCAAGCAGAAATGTCATGGAGTCATTACCGTCGATATTCAAATCTCCAGGCACCTCAGTCAAACCAGTGAGCCCAAGTACATTGGACAAAGAAGCGTTGCCATTAACCCGTAAGGAGCCGCCCAGAGAAGTAAGGCTTGTTAAAGGGATCAGGGAATTCAAGGCAGGGTTATTGAGAATCAATAGATCTCCGCCTACGGTAGTTAACGAAGCGAGGCCACCAATACCGGTTAAGGCGCTGTTGTTATCGATCAGCAAGAAACCAGTTACGGTATTGAGGTTCGCCAGGCCATTGAGGTTAACGATATCAGCTGATTCCTCATCAGGGCCGATTTTCAAGTTCCCCATGATCATTTGGCAGGTTGGATAAGTAGCGGCAAAGGAATCTACCTCCGCTTGTGTACGGAGGAAAACATCACCGGTAGGGCATTGACTGTGAAGACTGAAAGTGACTAGAACGAGAAATAGAGAGAAGTGATACTTAAGCATAGTATATGCGTTTGAGTACGCACTAGTGAAAGAGCGTACGAAGCCAATAGATACGGTTCGATGAAGGGTCTTTAACAGAGAATGGAAAGGGTGAGAACGCTTGTTCTAAGCTAAGGCAGTCCTAGTTACTAGTCTTGCCAAGCACTGATGATTCGTTTAATATCCGCCAGGTCTGAGCTGCTCACTCTTTTTTGTGTTAACTCCATAAATCCAGCTAAGTCTTGGCCTATCCAAGTGTCAATACTACAGCCAGGTTGTAAACCAATCATGTAGCTATAGGCTACCCCCGTAAAATCACTCTTATCATACAAGTGCAGAGTCCCTTTTTTACAATAGACGATACCTTCAATCAATCCATAATTGTAGATATCCGCATCACGGGCCAGGATAATCCCTTTTATCGTCCCGCGATTAACGAACTTGACTTTCCCTTCTAGTTCTACGATCTGAAAGGTGATCTTACTTTCATTAATCAGGTGCTCACTAAATCTAGTATGCCTGGCGGTAGCGCTAACGTTAAGGGGCGCATAATTACGATAGCGCCAAGCTGCAATGCGTTCTATAACCTTGTGCAATTTCATTTAGCGCGCCTTATGAACAACCTATTTCAAATTTAAGAAATTCATTACTTCTTGATTGAATTTATTGAGCATGATCTAAAATGATTTCCTCAAGTACCACACCAAGTTCATTGTTAATCATCGATCCATAATTCACCCCATATTCCCCTTCAGAGTACATTTCTATGATCGTCTGATTCCCACTCTTAGAGATTCCTGCAAATATTTCTTCAGTATCGTCTTTTTGTATTTTCAGAACGCATGCCCAGTCCTCACCTTTATTACCCTTCAGTGTCTGTTTCGTCTTACTTAAGCACTGTTGAATTCGTTCAATCTCTACATTCGAGGTTATACGCAGTGTATCCGCTGTTAGGACATCCCTTCTTTGACTTGGAAATATTGTAATCGATTGAATTTCCGCTAGTTCAGCATTTTTAAAAGCAGCTTGTTTATCGCCGCTCTGCGATAGGTCGCCATAAAAGGCATTTTTCAAAAGGAAATAGGCAACCAGGAACGCCATTAGACTCCCCATTTTGGTTTCCCGAAAAAATCTAATTCCGAACAGTAGTAGCGCTATGCCTGCCCCTACGACGAATAATTGAATAAAGGTCATTTCTTGCGATTGGGATTCCTGTTTTTCCTTTCAGTAAATCTGTGTGATTTCATTTCCACTTCTGTCAATATTGCGCTTACCATTCCTAAGGTTCTTATTCCACATCATACCGTTCCAGGCTCTTCCAATACTTGTCTTTATGCATGTCGTATTCAAGCTTGAAGGCCCCTTCATAGGCACGGATAATTTCATCCACTTTCCTGGAGCACCAATCTGTTTCCTGGCAAGCAAAGTAAATTTCCCGGAGCCAATCACCGGTTTCTCTTCCGATATTCAAGTACCCTTCTGAGTCTTTCAGCTCCTCTCTAAATAAGTCCTCCAGGCGGTCCAACTCTTCTTGTACGCCTTCATCCGGCAGGCCATCATCCCGCTTGGTATCATATTCTATTTTTATGGTAAGCATCCAAGGGTGGGAGGCTTTACTATCCCATCTCAGCAGTTCCGTATTTAGGGTAGCAAAAGCAGTATTTCCGGATCGCAAGCTTGACTCGAAGACGGTATGTTCATCCTCTTCAGTAGCACTGCGGTGGCCTTTGTACTTCTCAACGAATTCCTTTTGTCGCCAGGTGAGATAATCGGTGATTTTTTCAATCGGTACCAATTGTTCCTGGATGGATGCCTCACTCACCACCTCAATCTGATCTACGATGGACGTAAAATTCCTTTCGCCCAGAAGGTGGTCCAGGTAGATGTATACGCCATTACTGATCAGATCCTTTTGTTCTTCGGTAAAATCCGCGTGGGTGATTTTTAGCGCAATCAAGTCTGGGTAGCCTTCTACTTCCTGCGGATAGAACTTAATCTTCTCCTTAGTAAACTCTACCTCCGCCATTCTGATCCCCGTATCCTGAATATCAATGGCGGGCTTTAATGCGGTAAATTTCCAATTCTCCAGCGCTGGGGCTTCATGTATTAGATCTTCTGCAAAGACGAAGTTCTTCACTACGCCTTCCGCCGAAATAATAAAGTGAACTTGTTCCTCATTGGACCTACCCACCAACAAGGAATAACATTCATGGCGCAACTCGTTCAGCTTTTCGTATACGGGTTGAACGAAGTCTTCCCGAATACTGGTGCCCGCTTGCACGGCACTAAAAAACGCCTGTTCGCGTTCCACAAACCAAGCCCAGAACTCTTCGTTGGTCTGTATGGTTTTGGCTGGTTCTTTCTGGAATAACTTTTTAAAAAAACTCATGCTTTGATCTCGTTAATTTTGGCTCTTATAAGCGATATCCAACACACACTACCGTCTCTCCTACATTCACCGGGGGCGTGCCGATTTTATAGAGGATAGTGCCCGCAACCGGAGTGGTAACCGTAGTAATGAGCGCTCCAAACGCATCTTTGATCACACCTATCGTAGCACCAGCTTCTACCTGATCGCCTGCGGAATATTCGCTAAAAAACAAGCCTTGCTCCGGTGCCTTAATATAGTCCTGCTCGTTCAGATAAACAAAGTCAACTATTTCTTTGGGAGCACTACCGTAATTCCCATTCTCCGCCAGGAGATTATAGATCCCACTTTTGATGAGGTGTACCGCATCCGCCTGCACATTACCCAATTTTCCAGCTTCAATCGTCAGGGCCACTTTCCCATCTTGTACCGCTTGCTTAAAGGCATATTTAGCGGGTTGGTCCGCCTTCAGCGTATAGGGCCAAGATACCACATACCCAAATCCGCTGGCCTCCGCCAAACGCTTGATGGTGCCGGTATTTTCTGGCTGTCCCTCATTATTATAATAACCGATAAAGGATAGTAAATCTTCGTTGGCATCACCGCCGTGCATATCGATAAAAACGTCACTTACCGGAATAATTTCTGTGGTAATGAAGTGGGCAATCCGCTCCGTAATTGTACCATCCACCTTTCCTGGGAACACTCGATTCAGGTTCAGCTCATCTTGTGGATTCAGAAAAGGTGTACGGCCATAAAACGCGCTGGGATTCGACAAGGGAACGATGATCACAGTACCCTTGAGCTGCTCTACATCTATCTCTTGCAGTAACTCATGCGCCGCGACAATAGAGGAATATTCCACACCGTGCACCCCGGCGATGATGGTAAAAACTGGGCCAGCAGTTTTTCCAGTGAGTACGGAAATGGGAATGGAGCTCGAATTGTCTTCATCGTCCTGCAAGTCCACATAGAAGTTGTTTTTCGTACCAGGTTCTCCTTCCGAAAAAACAGTCCATAGGCTTGACTGAGCCTGAAGGATAATCAATAGCGCAAAAAATAGAAGCGTAAGAACGGTTTTGTGCATGGTGCTATCATTAGGTTACGAAATCGAAGGCTATGATGAATCAATGATGATCCACAGCTGTGGAGACGCATTGCAAGATATCGCTACGAGTTTATACCAGACCTACTTTTGATTGAGACTTTGACTTGCTATTTAGCTTATGCTAGCATACAAGTCAAGTATCTTGGTCCTTCTCTCCCCCACCCTCGCCCAGTTGATCTCCCCAGTCGAGTTGCTATTGAAGCGAATGCCTTCTTCGGATGTCCAGAGAATCAGGTGAAATATCGCATACACCTTCACTACCTTTTGCTGAAATGCATCGAGTCGCTGATTCTGAAGTATTTGGTTAATGTAGTACTCACCTGCTTCGCTTCCGTACCAGTCTGCGATAATGCCTCCGATTCCCTCCAAATAATCACCTTTGGAGAGAAAGTCTAAATCTACAAGCCCATTGAATTCCCCGTTGTGGATCATCACATTTTTCGAGCTCATATCATCATAATAAAGCTTGGGCTTCACCCTGTGGAAGTACGACTTGTAGTCCTCAAGGAGATCATCGTGTATTTGGGTGATCTTCTCATCAAGTACCTTGCTAACTTGATTTCTTGCGGTTATAGATTCCTTCCTGGCTTCGAGAATCGTTAAAAGGCTTTCTTCCTTCTCCTCGTTCAGCCCGGTTAGTCCACCAAAAGTGTCCTGATCAGGAAGGGTACTGAATTTGTCGTAGATATTGGATATCTCTTTGGCTACGCTCCTAAGGTCTTCCGCTTGTAATTCAGGAAAGACAATGGCTAAATCCTGCCCCGCTATTTTGGTCTGTATTTGGTAACAGAATGGGTAGATCGACTTGGAATAGTCTTCGGCAATAATACGAGGTACCTTGATTTTCAACTCTTGAAAAAGCGGAAGGAATTTATGCGTGCCGTAGATCCACTCTTTCTCCCGGTTCATTCTCAGGATGTAGCTTTTATCTGCCAATTGCAGTTCGTACACTTCATTACACATCCCGATGGTCTTACGGATAATAGCTTGGGGGCTTTCGCCCAAAACGCTTTCGCCTAGGCTTCGGATTGTTGTGGTATCCATCTGGATTTTTGCGCTTGAGAATAGGAAAAATGCTTTAGGCTCAC
>JBCBEC010000025.1:0-95625 GCA_038528965.1 Bacteroidota bacterium
ATAAATCAACTTCTCCAGTCCCGAGTTTATGGCACCTATGGCTTATTGGGTTGGACGTCGAATTATGCTTCATAAAGCACGCGCGTCCCCAAGAAAAAGCTCTTATCGAACGCTCTCATCAAATTATTGAGCGTCAGGTTATTCGGGGGCAAACTTATAGCTCATGGCAAGAACTTTGGCAATACTGCCAACAGCGGTGTGATCGACTCAATCGATTCTTACCTAATCGGATGCTAAGTCGAAAAGCACCTTTGGAGTACTATCCGGAAGCTCGTCATTCTGGCCGCCAGTACTGCATTGAACAAGAACAAAAACTCTTCAACATGCAACGAGTTTATGAATTCTTAGCACGCTGTACATGGTTCAGAAAAGTAAGTAAAGGTCGAACTGTTGTCCTGGGAGGAAAGACCTATTACCTCTCTAAAGGCAAACCTCAAGTACAGGTCCAAATCACATTTTGTGTGAATTCGCTACAACTGGTTTTCCGCGATATTAATGATCAAATTATTGATCAAAAGAGCATTCGTCAGCTATCTTGTCAAGACATCATGCAAGGCCGATCGGAGCAACTACTTGAAACCTATAATCAGCTAAAATCAAATCAACATTGTCCCATCAAAACTTGACACGACTTAATGAGACAAGGCTTGACACGACTTAATGAGAGACAACAGACTTTACTACTAATTCGAAGACCGTTCGTAGGCGAAGCCGCCCAAGCGGTTCTGCGACCAGCTGGTAAACTTGATATCGATAGCGATATTTTCTTCCACCAGTAACAATACCAGGTCTTTCCCTACGGCATTTTTAGGCTTGTCAACTGTGGCGCGGAAATTGCCAAAGGTCAAATTTGGAAGATCTGCAGTAGTGCCCTCCGCCCAAAGTGTTCCAGCGGGGCTGTTGTCTTTATCCGAATCGGTTTCGCTTACTGCATTGAAAATTTGGCCTCCTTCGGTATTACCACGCGTGATCCATACCAGATCGGTAATTTGATCCTGATTCGCCGGCTGGGTCGGGTCTGCTCCATTGGCTTTGGTAAAGGTGATGGTAGATCCCGTCCAAATAGTGGTATTGTTCAGGTTTGGCGTACCGGTGCCGATAGAGTCCTTAGTACATGCGGATAGGATAAAAATGCAGCAAACAACTGCCACAGAAAGCCACTGACTTTTAATGCACTTCATGTCAAGTAGAATTATCTCAATTTTTGGGGCGACAAAATTGCCACTTAGGAAATAGAGACGAGTGCCTTTCGGTTCACTCGGGTTGTGTCAGAGCCCGAACGAAGTGATGTAAAAGAGCATCCTCTGCTATTTACCTCCTACGCTGGTATTTATCGTGCAGCCCTTCTCCACGCAGAATCTTCCCTACGCTCTTCTCAATTCGTGCGACCCTTGTTTTGGATTGCTTCGGAGACGAGAAATAGAGAATATATCCCCTTTGCCGGCCGGGGGTAAGTGATTCGAAAGCGTTCTTTAATGGTGGATCTTCCTTAAATCTTTGCTTTAGCTCTTCCGGTATAGGCTCAGGATTCTTGTTGAAGACGACCTCCCGCCCTACCATTTCTACAGCAATGGCACCCTGTACCAAGGCCTTTACCTCATCAATAACAGGTTCTATTTCCGCAATACTGGTAAACCTTAACACCCGCGAAGCTTGCGAATTAGGGCCGGGCTTTTGTAGCAAATTTTCGGGGTCATCCAGAAGAACTCCCTTGAAGAAGCTGATAGTACAGTACTCCTTAAATGCACTCAACAAGAGCACATTTTTCTGCTCGTAGGTATAGCAAGGTACTCCCCATTTCACTTCTTCCCTGAGCTCCGTTTCCAACACCAACGACCTCAGCAATGCCAGTTCAGTAGTCCAGGAATGGACTTTGCAATCGGGTGTACCTCCCAAGGAGCATCGCCCACAACCTACTAAAAAATACTGGTCAACCTGAGTTGTCATTTAGGGTCCGTTTTGCATAGCGGATGATGTGGCATAAGCATCACCTTTATTGGTCTTTTATTATGCTGAACTTCACTGTTTCGTATCGGCCGCCACCAATTTTGAGCACGTAATTCCCTGAAACTAAACTAGGAAGGCCCAATTGGATAGTTTTCACTCGATCACAGCTTGTAGCTAAGACTATTCTTTCCAGCATATCCAGTACAAAAACCTCATCCATTGGAAACTCCGACTCAATTCTTACTTGTCCTTGGGCAGGATTGGGATAAACTTTAGCACTTGATGCTTGAATTTCTTGCGTGCTGGTGGGAAGTACAATTTCAAATTGATCCACAAATATCCAACCTCTCATATCTCCTGCACTATCAATCCTTACGGTCAAGTATTCTCCGTCTAGAGGTGCGGTAAAGGTGAAGGTCTGGAAATTTCAAACATCAAAATCAGTTAGAGTAGAAGTGTGAATGACGGTCCCAAAGGATAGAGAATCTGCCGACAGGCCAATCTCCGGTGGGATAAGATTATTTTCAAAAGTATCAGCAGCAAGTTCGAAATAGGTAAGCTCATATACTTTGCCCTCTACGACCGGCTCACTCATCTTGAGAGATAATTCATCATACTGCCCACTAAAGCCTTTTGCTAAAGACACAAACCAATCATTGCTAGGGGCCTCAGCATAGCCACATGCACTGTTTTGAACATCCAGTTCATTTCCGCTTCCCAATCCCCATAAATGATTCATTGAGTTGGTGTATTGGTCATTATCCAGGTTATACCGGCAGGAAGAGAAATTATGATCTTCAAAGTCTCCGTTTAAAATGACCTGCCCTGAGGTTTCAAGGAATAAGAAAACGAGTGCTAAACAACTGATAATTCTACTAAGCTTCATAAGATTTGATTGAATCCTACCAAAAAATGGTTTACGCACCTACTGATGCGCATAAACCAATTTCACGTAGCGGGTAAACAATGAAGTTTTTGAGTCCCGGACCTTCCAGGTACGAAACTCAAAATGAGCTTTGTCTTCAGAATCAAGCACTTGCAACTAGTTTCATTCCAAAACCTTAGACAACTTCAATAATTATTGCCCGTGGCTAGGCCTTACACCGCCATTTTTATCTGCTTGTTCTTGTGCACTTCCAAGATCTTAGCAGCAGTAGCCTTATCAACTCGGTAGTTGTTGAGAATGATTGTCGACTCCTCTTTGCTTTCTTCGCCGGTTTCTACGGTTACTTTTTCGAAAGTGAGGTAATTGTCTTTTTCCTCGGGAAGGTAGAATACGTGAATTCTACTGAAGTAGTTGGCCGTACCCATCCCTAGCTCTTCGATGGTCTTAACCGGATCTTCCTGAAGATCGTTGATTAAGCTGGTTGGAGCAGAGACAGCCGCGAACTCCTCAGAGAGGGTATACTTGGGGTACCACTTGCCCATTGCTTCCGAATAAGGATATGGATCACTACCGAAAACGGAAAGTACCGGAGCGCCAATAATGATCAGCACTTCAGCTAACCAAACTAAGGCCAGTAAGATGCCGCTGAAGGTTAATCCAAAAATTGACCAAGCACCCATCATATTGATCACAGACATTAAGTCGAAGAAACTGCCAGGGTCAGTGACAATCCAGGGCAATGCGCTTAGGTACTCGGAAATGCTGGGCATGACTGCACCATTGGCAATGTAAAGTAAATAGGCGACCCACATGAAATAAGTAACTAGCAAGCCCAAAACGGCGGCCAGAATCATGCGGCTTTTAGCATTGCGATTGTGACTTAGCTTGGTGCTAACTCGCACCAGATAGCCAAGCAATATCCCCAGTCCAATGGTGATTAGAACATTGAAGTAAATCAGTGGAATAAACATCATAATGAGCACATAAACGTACCCGAGTACAATGCTTAAAAGCACAAAAGCAAGAATAGAGAGAAGGAGTCCAGTTGGGTTAAACTTACCCGACTCCTGGTAAAGAAGATGTTGGTGGTCCATAAATGGAGACGCGATTTAGATGCGGCAGTTTTTTAAGGTGGTTTTTCTTGTTACTGCAGCAGGGTTTACGGTATTTTCTAGCCTAACCAATGATAAACAGACTAGATCTTTTTTCAATAGACAAACAAGTTTGCTCGCCGAATTATCTCGCTAATTTATAAATCCTTACCTCATTTGCCCTCAGAAAGTTCCATTTTTTCAGCAGAGCTTTTAAAGCTGGCCCTGTCTAGGTGAGCTAAATTATCCCCAGCAAAGCCCACATTACAAAAAAGGGATGCTGACTAGCAGCACCCCTTCCACTTGGGTATAAAACAGAAATGTTCGTTGATTTTGCGGTAAGCAGTTACTCGTAAGTGTACAAGAACTTTCCTTCCAACTTTAGGTAATAGGTTCGGTTCTCACCAGACAGCGGATACTTAATAGCCCCTTGTCCGCGTAGATGTACGAGCTTGCCCATCACGGGTTCTTCATCGACAGCGCCTTGGTATTCAAAATCCTCTACCGCCAGGATTTCCAACTGGTTGTAGCTGTTTTCCCACAGCGGTATTGGATCAATCATACGTAGATCCTCATTGGGGCGCACTGCACTGATCTCCACCTGGCCCGGGGCGGTACCCAAGGAGTAGCTGCCAGGTTGCAGTAAGTCTTCGAGTTCTTCCTTCGTAAAAGGTTGATCATACGCGCTAGCGGGACGATCGCTAACAAACCGAACACCAACTAATCTATAGGGACGATTCAAAAAAGGATCATCCACTTCGTTTGAGAAAGGTGCATCTCGAGACCAAACCTTCGAGTTAAAAGACATTACGCTTAAGGCATAGGTATGATTATCGTTGGCTCCGGTTGTAGAGGTGATTCCAGGTAGCACGTGGTCTTCTTCATCTCTTTGCATATCCATCGCAAAGGTGCGCACTGTGGTGTCATAGGTATCATAGAATTCTCCACTCACAAAAAAAGGTTGGTCATCAGGTAGCGGCATTGCGGGTTCAATATCGATATCCTTCTTACAACTGGAGAAAGCTAAAGCAAGCAGAGTAATGAAGATTAATGGGTAGTATTTCATGGTTTAGAATTTTTTGCGTGCAGTAATTTGAAGATCGGCGTTCAAGTGGGTTTCGGTTGATTGGTATAAGTTATCAGGACTGAGGTCAATCAAGCTTTGGGTATAGCGCATTTGCAGACTCCAATCGGATAGAAAACTATACTCTAAGCCTAGTAATACGCCATAGTCGTGTTCCCAAATTTGCTTTGCCCTCACGCGCTCCAATACCGCGGCACTCTGGCCTGAGCCCAGCTGGATCGATCCTGCTGTTGCCGTGGGTACGAGATAACTATAGCGCAAGCCACCTACCATTGTCCAACGCTGGTTGGTGCGATAACGGAAGACCAGTGGTATATCAAGTGAGAGATACTCTTGCACCGTATTTGACTCAGTGTGGGACACAACTTGCCCTAAGAGATTAACGAAAGTATCAGTCGCAGAGATTGTCAAGTCGTAATTGCCCATTAGGCGAGCCATTACCTCTAGTTCTATCCCCCAGCGACGGCTCAGCTGACGTTGTAGAGACAAACCGACAGTGGGTCCGTAGGCGATCTCTCCTCCACCTGTATTAGTGAGAATAGCACTTGCACCGAAGAGAAATCCAGGTCGCCAGCGAACAGAGGCATAGCTTGATGCTGTCTGATAGCCCACAGGTAGCGCTTCTTCCATAACACTACCTTCTATACCAACTAATTCAGCTGTAGCTAATGGTGTAGTGGGGGCAAAGTTTAAGCGTTCTTGGGATTCTCCGGATAGCTGTTCCTTCGTAGATGCTGCGAGAGAAGAAGACAACTCCGCAGCCATTTCTTGCTGAACTTCTTCCTGCTCCTCTTCCGTTGGGAGAGCTGGCGGTAAGTTCTCTTCTACAGCCTCGGGAGCGGGCTCCGATAGGTTGTTCGCAGGTGCTTCCGCCAAAGTAGTCTGCTCGGTAGCATTGCTCAAGGCTGTAGTTGACGAGGACACCTCCGTTTGATCTGTTGAGGCATTCGCCTCAGTGACTACCATACGGGTAGACAAAGGGCTGTCATTAGCCTCTTGAGCAGTGTTTTCCGCAAGTGCAGGCTGGCGCTCTGGCAGCTGCTCGTTTATAGTTTCGTTCTGATCTGGGTTTAGCATAAGCGCGGCGGTCAATTGCTCTTCTTCCACAACATTTTCATTGGTCATTGACAACTCAGCTTCGGTTTTCTTGCTTTCAGTGGCCGAAGTATGATAGTTTAGATCGGTGGTTGCTAGAGCCCAGAACGCTATTCCTGACAGGATGAGAACGCCCACCCAAAGTTGCCAGAACGCCCACCAAGGCTTAGCGGCAGTGGCCGCGCTTGTAGTATTGGTTGTCCCTCCGCCATCGAGCATTTGCTCTATCGCTGCCCACTCAGTAGCGTTGTAATCGCTGCCTGAGTAGTCTTCAACTTTGTCTCGGAAGGCTTGCCAGAATTTATCTTGATGATTCATAGCTTTTATCGTTCAAGCGTTTGGATGAGGGATTTCAGTTTCTTGCGAGCGCTAGACAAGTACCAGCGCGAGTTTTCAGTAGTTATGCCCAATTGCTCGGCAATCTCAGCGTGGCTGTATCCTTCCAGCGTGTAAAGAGAGAAAACAGCGCGGTGCTGGCTGGGTAGGCGTTGCACCAGAGCTAGGAGGTCTTCGGCCGCAAACTTATCAAGTACGCTAGCGGGTACAGCGGGTTCGGGGCTCTCCTCTAGTGGCAGGTCCGCTTTGGTCCGCTGTTGCCGTACGTAATCCAGGCAAGTATGTACGGTGATACGCTTAGCCCAGGCCGGAAAGGCAGTAAGGTCTTCTAGCTTGGGTAGGCCGCGAAAGATCTTAGTGAATGCTCTTAGCACCAGGTCTTTGGCGGTATCCTTATCTGGCGTATAGCGCAAGCACACGGCCAGGAGGGCATCATAGAAGCGTTTGAACAGGCGCTGTTGTGCCAGACGATCATCCCGCTGGCAAGCCATCAACAGTGACCGCAGTTGGGTATCCAGGTTGTCTCGTCTGGCAGGCATACGCTGGTCTTTTATGTAAGCTGATAAATATGCCATTTTTTCGTTGTCTTTACTGCCCTAAGGACGAAGCAGTACTAACAAACGTGAGAAGGGGATAAGATTTTTTCAGAAAAGAAGCTAGGACTACTAGAAAGAGTAATCGCAATAAATTAAAAATCAACACATTACATCACAACTAAACAAAAAGGGCAGACACAATACCTTTAAGAAATAAGCCTAAAGTAATGCGGAATCGGTTTATTGTTTAAGCCCTTCAAACCGATTCCCATCATTATTTATCCAGATCATTTTACTAATCTGTCCCTTTTCATCCGCAACGAATTCAATGTAGGAGTACAAGGTTCGGCTAAAAAACCGCTGATTTTCCAATTCAATCAATTCGGAATATGCGCCTTCGTTGGCGCGTGCCTGGATACTACCGTCTATTTGCTCCACGTAGACGTTAAAGCTGGGACCAAAGGCATAAGTACCTAAAATTTTCTCCGGGTTACCCAAAGGCTGAGCTGCTACCGGAGTGGTTTTTGCTTTGCTGGCATAGGCTTCACCAAAGACAATAGCCGCCACATCTCGGCGAAAGAAGTCAGCAACACCGGTTTGCAAGTTGCCCAGAACAATAATGGTGTGATCAGATTCCTTGTAGTGTAGATAATCAGCAATGTATCCGTTTACGCGGCCATCGTGCCCAAAAACAGCTTGATCAAAAGAGGAGTAAAGCGAGATACCAAAGCCATAATTATGACCGTAATTATGTAGTAACTTATCATAAGATTCCGCCGTCAAAAGTGATCGATCTTTAAGTGACTGTATCCAGATTAAGAGGTCGTGAACGGTGCTATACAGTGAACCGCCCCCCTTCAACAATTCTGGATCTAGATAGTCGGTAAACTTCACGCCATTATAGTCAATTGGATCATAACCTACAGCCAAGTTGGCAACCACCTCACTGCCTTTATTATGCCCACTAGCGGTCATATTTAATGGCTTGAATATCTTTTCGTGTAGATACTCCTGATAGGTCTTCCCGGTACCCTTTTCAATAATATCGGCCAAAACGGCGTAGCCTCCGTTAGAATATTGGTATTGCGTACCGGGTGCGAAAACGAGCGCTGCTTCCAGTACTAACTTAGCTAAGTCAGCAATCGATGTTTTTTGATAAGAAAGCTTATTAAAATCGGGGATACTGTAAATATCGCTGACCCCAGCAGTGTGCGTGAGCAGTTGTTGAATAGTGATTTTTTCCGCATTGGCATAGGTTGGAAAGAACTTAGACAGTAGATCATCCGTGTGGAGTAATCCATCCTGTTCCATTATCAAGATAGCTGCTGCTGTAAACTGTTTCGAAATGGAGCCTATCTTAAACTTGGTAGTGGGATCATTGGCTACCTGAAAAGCACGGTTGGCAAAACCAAAGCAATTTTCGTAGATGGTTTCGCCTTTTTCCGTGATCAGAATACAGCCGCTAAAATCGCTGGTGTTAACATAGGAACTAGCGTAGTCATTAACTCGCTGAGCCATGTCTTGTGCGGAAACGTAGGAGAAACAAAGTAGGAGTAGTGTAGTAATCAGGTATCTCATAGTTATCGCGTTTTTTCATCCTTAAGGACTCATAGCTTTGCTAAAAAGCTGCACTTGTGTTGAACGGTGGATGGCGTAGGATAGGTAACTCTCCACCTTGTTATCACTGAGCAAGCATTGCTTTACCTGACAAAAAAACCGAATCATAAAGTTGTGCAATCTCCGGGCTGTAGTACCGAGGCACTAGTTCTCAAATCTTAGCGCCTTTATAACTCTTCTCTTCTCCTCCTCAGGAAGGTTTTTATTATACGACAAGTCCAATGATTGAAGGCTTTTCATTCTGGGCAAATCTGCTGGGAATTTGGTAAGTCGATTTCCTGCCAGATGTAGCACTACCAAGCTATCCATTGCGTATAAAGATTCCGGGAGTTCTGCCAAAGAACAGGAAGAAGCAATCAAAATCTTTAGATTCTGCAGTTCTGCGATTCTAGTAGTCAAAGACTTAATGGGATTATCATTGATAAAGAGAACACTTAAGTTCGGTAATTCAAAGATAGATTCTGGGATATCGGAAATCCTATTAGACATCAAATACAAAACATCAAGCTTAGTCAACTTGGCCATGCAATCTGGAATCTCACTAATGCGCGTCGCGGAAAGATTTATACCTCGCAACTCAGGCAAACTACAGAGCTGCCCTGGAAATGTTCCTAATCTATTAAACCCTAGATAAAGCTCTCGTAATGACACCAACTCTTCAATGCGTTAATCCGTCTAGCGTGAATAGCGCCTTTTACAATCTTCGTCCAAATTATTCCTATCCAGCGGCAAAACCGCATTTTGTAACAAGCTGAACAACTTAAGATGATCTTGGAAGGCGATGTGCTGATCCATTGTCCGCTGGATTGCCTGCAACTGCGCGCATTGGCCTACAAGAGTGTTCAATGTAAAGACCCCAAAAATGACTAATACTAAATACTTCATCTATTAAACATTGTCCAGATTTAAACTTAGTCCTACAGCTTTATGACGCTTCGTTTAGGCTTTCACTCTCTAATCATATTCATACGTCTTACTAATGCGCTGCCGATGGACTAGCTCAGATCTACCAGTACTATAGTTAAAGGCTTCCTCTTCGATAATGACCTCACTTTTCCAGGGTTGCCCGTCGCGGTATTGCAAGTGTTCGACTTCAGTAGCTGAATTTCCTCCATCACCTTTGAGAAAGGAGACAATTTTCCAGGTACCAACACGCTTTCCCTGGTCGTAATGCCCTTCTTCCAGTACTCGCCCTAGGCGATCAGTGATTTTCCAGCGTCCATCAAACAGGCCATTTTTGATCTGATAGCTCAGTAAATCAAGGGTGTCGTTTTGCGCCGAATAGCCGCCCTCCCAATAAGTACGCGTTTGCTTAAAATCATAGTTTCCATCAGTCATATTAAGGATCGACTCCAGGAAAGTAATATACCTGTTGTAGCGTTTCTCATCATTGGCTTTACTGATGCTCTTGCAACAATCCGAACGGTAGGTGTAGTAGAATCCGTTGCCATTGCGGCCCGCAAATATTAAGCAATCTGTATTCTGCGGAGCAGTAAAACCGCAAGCGTCAGTTCCGAGGTTAGTCCTAACTCTAATGGTATCAGCTTGCTTGCCTTTGTAAGATTTGATCAACTTAAAGACCATCTCATATCTATCTTGTGCACCTTTCCGATAGAGGAAATCTAATCTTTCTTCCTGCACCCGCTTGGCCTCCAGTAGGGTACCGGTAAAAATGAGATCTGATGGACTACCAACTCCAGCTGACCTACTTTGGGTCCAGCCCATTTCCCGGATGGGTAGATCAAGGAGGTAAGAACTACAGCTACAGGATACTCCTGCTTGCAGGATCGAGAACATCAGGATGATGGTTACAACTTGTTTCTTCATGGCGCATAGGTTGTCTGGCCCCCGTTAGGGTGATAGCGTGTTTACCTGTATAGGTGTTCATTAGTAACGTTGCACTATTGCTGAAACGATATACTTTGGACGAGGAGCTTGCCACTTTTAGGAAGAATAGGGTTGTTCTGTAATTCGTCCCATACATGGTTTCGAGGAATTCATTCCGTGGTGGAGGTTGAAAGCAGAATGAATTCCTAGAACCGAAATACGCATCGGGAGGAGAAAGCGAATTCAATTATTAATAACTGCCTCCCTTTTTTACAACCGCTTTGGTTTACAACTGTTACAAAGCAGAACCGGGCTCTTTTGATAAGGTGCCTAACGTTTTAACAGTGCATTAGTAAACCTACATTTATGAAAGCAATCGCTCTTTTCCCTTTCGTGTTCTCCCTTCTACTGATCAGTTCAACAACCGAACCTATGCGCATTGATTTTGGCAACGAAAAAGACGGGCAAGCTTGGCGACCGCTCCTGGACGGTGTAATGGGGGGGCTCTCTCAGGGTCGCATGACGTTCAATAGCAATAGCCTCTCCTTTAGCGGGAGTGTTTCTCTAGCGAATAATGGTGGATTCAGTTCGATGCGCAGCCCGTTTGGAGCAGTAGACCTTTCCGCCTACCAAACGCTCGTCATTAGAGCACGAGGCGAGGGGCAATCCTTTGCAGTAGTACTGGAAAATGATCGCCGTTGGTATAATCCCTATTTCAAGAAGGCCTTCCAACCTACGGAAGAATGGCAGACGTTTGAGATTCCCCTAGCCGAGTTTGATCTCTACCAGGTTGGCCGCAAGATTGGTAGCGTTCCTACGGAAGAGGCCTTGGCGGCAACCATCCGTCTTGGCATTGTGACCAATGATAAGAAGGAGGGGCCATTTTCTTTGGAGGTGGATTTTCTGGAGTTTCGGTAAGCTTGTAGGACTAGACGAGGTTTTGACGTTATCAGACTTAGAAAGTACTAAAGAGTCCTCCGAGGCAAAATCTAAGAACCCTGCCTTGGAGGACTATAAATGCTGGTCGCAACTTGATATTAACGAGCCTTTACAAAAAGGGCTTTCGTTCGCCAACCATCACTGATAACCTCAATGAGATAAGTGCCAGCTGGCAAAAGTGATACATCTACTGGATTAAGCCGCTGTTGTGAAAACTGGGTTCGTAATATCTGTCCATTAAGTCCCAATACGCGAATCTGGCTCTGCTCAGTAGTGGGTAATTCTACATAGATGTGGTCCTGTGCCGGATTGGGATAAAGACGGATTACATCGGTCATTTCTAAATCCTCAGCCGTTGTTACAGCATCCAAAGTCAGCAGAATTGTCGTATTTCTTGATAGAAGGATTTCGCTAGCCTGGGGAACATATCCGCCTAAATTAACTGCGTAAGCTAACAGGCCACTACTCAGGTTGGTAATAGTAACTGAACCATCCGCTTGGGTCAGGTAGTCTTGCCCCGCTACTGTTACCGTGGCATTGGCCAGGGCTTGGTTACCATCTCCCACGATGAACGTTAGTTGATACAAACCCGAGTCTTCACAGCGCGTTTCTTCGTTACTTAGCTGCCGGGCAGAATTCTGGCTTACTAAGTCCTCATGGTACAGGACCATCCGGTCAACACGATGGTAAGATGACCGCGCGTTTACCTCGATCTCATAAAGTCCGGGTTCAGCGAATGTGGCATGGATGATGTGCGGCTCATTATCACTGGTAAAGGCTCGCCAGGTCCAGCCTTCCAGAGGACCACCGTACACTTTGAAAAAACCATCTCTGGTATTTCCATTGGGGCAGCCATAGTCTGGATCCGAATCGCAGGCCGGGCGGGGCTTGACTAAACTACCATTCTGCTCGCGCTCAGCGTAGTAATTATCAGCCTGAATCTTCACCCAACTGTCATTATGTTCCGTACTGTCGTCCCCAAAACCGACGCCCACGCGCCAGTCAAAAATATAGGTGCCTGGGTTGTTAATCTGGATGGGATAACGGAGTACCCCATTACCCGTGGCATTGTAGTGATCATCACCGGTCCATTGAATGTAGCTATCTCCGGTGTATTCAGGTACTGTGGTTGCTGACTCCCAAGATTCAATCAACTCATTGTTCTCCATTTCAATGACCAGCAAGCCATCTTGTTCTTCCCAAATCGCGGCGCAGTCGCCTGAGCCCGCGGCCGGTATACAGTCGATCTTAAGCCAACGTGCTCTGCTGTATTCCTGTCCATCGGAATCTACTTCGGCGTACACCCGAATTTCGTCGCCTTGATTCAAGGGAACATGGGGGAAGGTAGTGTTATACGCCGGTCCCAGTTCCCACTCTTGCGCACTGAGTGGGAACTCAATGGCACCCAGAAAATCGTCGTTGATAAAGAGTTTGAACCTGGACTGGCCGTCACTTTCTCCCACACCGTGGAAGGTGAGGTCATACACACAGTTCTCTCCATTGAATACCTGCGCTACTTCTGCCGACTGGTGCTGTTCAGGATTAATGGCCAACAAATCCATACCGGTGAAATCGTCTAGATAAAAATTAGTGTCTTCGTACGGAAAGTCCCTGGCATAAAGGGTTATTGATGTTTCACAATTAATAGGATTCGACTCCGTGACTACGATGGTTACCTCCTGTGTAGCAACTGCCCCAGCATTGTCACTTACCCGAAGCGATGCAATATAAGTTCCCGCTTCCTCGTAGGTATGATTCATCGTGATTCCCTCCGTAATCGTACCATCTCCGAAGTTCCAGCTATAAAGTGCTATTGTGCCATCGGGATCGTAGGAATCAGTAGCATCGAAAAAAACGGTCAAAGGCGCTGGACCAGTAGTAACACTAGTGGTGAAAAGTGCAACTGGCGATTGATTAGTCCCTGGATCGCGGGTTACCAGAATAGCCCAATCCTCTTCCGGATCAGCAGGCGATTCACCTAAATCAACAATTCCTGGCCCAGAAACACTCTCAACAGCACCTAGGAGGAAGGTACCCGTGCGTGGATTGTACCACTGGACATTATAGACACCATTATCTACCAACTGTAAGGAGGTAATGCCACCATCCGGTAGATACACCGCATAGCTTTGATTTTCTTGCGCAAAGCACCAACCATTAGTCACCCAATCATCGTGAGCATCCATTTGACTAAAGGGAAGTGCTCGAAAGAAGGATAGGGCATAACGGATATAATCCCAGCTCAAATCGCGGCTGCGATAATCTTGTAGACTTAGATCTGACTCTGGTAATTGGTAGCCAAAATAGTATTCCACCCCTGCTCCTCCGGCCATTAGATTGCCCCAAAGTACTTGCTGGCGGATATCGTGTAGATCAGGATTGCTACCATTATAGCCCGGATAGCCAGGGTCGGGTGGTACACCAGTGTTGGCGTTGCCTTGTTCGTCGTTTGCTACAATCCAAGGCTTGCCAGCTGCTTGAGAATTCTCCACCCAGTCTGCAGTGCGGCTATGAACCTGATTCCAATTCGTCTGAATAGAAACACCGGTGTAATCAGACTGATCGCCAACCAACTCGCTGTACACCGCATTAATTTGGCCCGGGTAAGTGTGAATTACGCGATTGTGTTGGTAGGGATCCTGGCTGGCAAACCAGTCGGCCATCGCAATACGTTGTGCGGTCGTTTGCGTGTTTTCTTCGCCCATATTCCAATTGAGCGCCAAGTGGTGACCAAAACGAGCCAGCAGTTCCCGATAGTATAACTTACGATCTACGCCCAGTGCTCCGCCATCTAAGAGCTGATCATTCTCCGTTTCCTGAGTTTTGAAATGGAGGTACATACCCAACTGATCCGCATGCTCTAGCACTATCTCCCACTGATCCAGTTTAGAGCAATCAAAACGTCGAAAATTAGCGTCACTTAGATAAGGAAAGACGTTGCGATCATCTCCTTGAATATTCATCGTTAGAAAGGAAAAAACATTGACGCCCTTGCCCGCTAAGTAATTTACTGCCCCAATTATTTCCGTGCCTTTTCCGCCTTGCCAGCTGGGGTCACCGGCATTCCAATCAGCGGCGTGGGGCGCCCAGGATTTTCTACGTCCGCCGGCATTTGGTGTGTTATCGAAGTCTTCGTAGGCCAGGAAGTTCTCCGGAGCATCAGCACCACCCTTCAAAAAATACTCGCCCGTTTCTGCATACCGCAGATAACGCTGTCCAACATACTGCAAGCGCCCGCGGGCGCGATTGTCTGGTATACTTTTATCGGACTCACCAATTTCCAGCGTTCCAGTGATACCGTCAATCGGAGGAAGTGCAGTACCTGCACCAGGCACCGTACTGATTGCCACTTGGCTCCCCAAACGAAAAGAGATGGTGTACGTCCAGGTACCAACCTCATCCGGAGCAAAGTGGACACGCCAAACATTGCCTTCTCCAGCACTTGTTTCTGCTGCATTACCATCAGCGGCGAAGTAACCTGGTACTTCGTAGGTTTTTTCCCCATTGGTAAAGGTGGCGATCAGGCGATAATCCAAGAAAGGATTGACTCCCGCGTTTAATTCAGAATAGAACGGTCCATCGAATGACAAGGTGACTTTGTGCCATTTCTTTAATTCCCCGCTTACCGTCACAGCTCCGGTCCCGGGATCGGCTGGCACTTCAATCTCCACTTCTTCTTCCGTCACGGTAAAATTGACCGTAACTGCATTGAGCACCGAGCCACTAGCTCCACTGCCCGTGTAGGCAGTTGCGGTAAGGATATGAGTCCCTAAGGCAGGTGTCCAGGCATTGTAGTTTCCACCAGTGTCACCGGCGAGCGCATAAGGGGCAACATTTTCCGTCTGAAAATTGGTCTGCCCATCTAGACTGAAACGGATACTCCCTACCGTGCCACTGACTTCCGCCCGGACATTTAGGCTGGTTCCAACAGCTGTTAAATCGATTGTACTACCATCCATTAGTGGTCCAATATCCTCATCGGTAGTTGCATCCACCAGTACGAGTTGAGTAACCGATTGGGCCGGAAGGCTTGCTCCTAGCACGAGCAATAAAAAGAGGTACAAGTAATGATTCATTGACATAGTGTTTGTTTTTGGTTTATGACAAATCATTCACCTGGTTGAAAAGCACGCTATGCCAACTCAACTCCACCGATCATCAGATGGGACCTTCTGGTTACCCCTGAAAACGGATGAATAACTAGTACGCCAAGTTAGCGGGTTGCAAGACAACCAGGTATAAATAACTTGGGGAAAGTTGGACTGAGTGGAGTAATAAAAAGGGTAGAAGAGAATATCAATTGTGGGTACAGAGAAGTAACGAGCGGATAAAGGGGGTATTGTCTGACATGTCATAAATATTAAAATAGAAACTAATACATAGCAACAACAGCCCCCCTTGCCAACTAACGTAATATGCTCATGTGGCAATTTAACCCTATTCTTTCCTTTCCATCACTATCTCACGCAAATCATCCATCGTCCTCCGTACCGCTTGCTCGTAGGGGAGGTCTTGCTTTACGCGATATGCCCGCAGTTGATCAACAATGAAGGGGAGATAAATGAAGCTTCTGCTTTCCGCATGTCTGGTTAGGGCTACTTGGCTGGCCGTGGTATTACCCATTAGTTCAGGAATAAGTACTTCTCCTGCCCGCACAAAGTGCTCGATAACACAAGTTTCCCAATTTTGATATCCCTGAGGGGCCATGGCCTCTCTTACGGGCTCAAATAGGGCTTCGGTTTGAGTGATTTGCTCTCCAACTGTCCCCAAAACAACATGATTCACAAAGGAGTGCCCAAATTCGTGGATGGCTAAGTTTTCAAAGCGGGCACCATCGGTATAATTAAAGTCTGGTTCCAAGGGGCCGAGAACAAAATTGGCTACTTTCCCCTCGCGCTCTAGCGTTTGAAATCCCCAACCTGGCCCGGACCAAATGGTTAAACTGGGAACGACTTCGTAGCCGGTGAAACCTTGCTGATAGAAACCTTCTAACTGCCTCAGTAGGGCCGTTGATGGTAGATTATCTTCCAGTAGCTCCAGGGTCGACTGGCGGTGCGGTTCTAGAGCTGCCCATATCTTTTCAAATTGGGAAGATTGGTAAAATTGATTTGCGTAGCCCAGCAAAGCGTTCATGGTTTCCAACTCTTCTTCGGTAGTCATACCATAGGATTTCAGCACTTCACTGGAGATGGTATAATTTTCCGGTAGGGGAAGCTCAGGTAAGGTATAAAAGAGCTTTACAAAGGTATCATAAGGCAAATGCCCGCCGGTCTCATAGATCTTTTGCAATGCGGGAATATTGATATCGTTTGCCCCCTGCGCTAGGATTGGGGTAATGGGATGATTAGGGTCGTGGGCCTCGGGCTCCGCCAATTGAATGACATAACCAAAAAATTCTACGTTTTTATTAAAGTGGATTTTTGCCGTAGCATCCGTCTTTCCGGCATTTTGGACTTGTCTGTTAGAGGTGCAGGCAGTGGCAAAAAACAGCATGATTGCAGTTAGGAGATGAATCGTTTTCATAGGCTTGTTTTTGCGACAAAGAAAGGAACACCATCCAGCAATGGCGCTTGAAAACGCGTTTCTGGACCTCTAAAAACGTGTTTCTAGCCTTACTCATGAATTTATCCTAACCGTTCTGCTTCAAATAAGCCGACGGTGACTGCCCCGTATGGTTTTTGAACACCTGATTGAAGGTAGACTTGGAGCTAAAACCAGATTCTAGTGCCAATGCCAGCAGCGTTTTGTGTTCTTGCTCGCCAGACTTAGCTTTCTCTAGAAAGGCCTCTACGCGGAAGCCATTGACAAATTCCTTATAGTTTTTGTGATGATAGCGATTGATGAGGTAGGAAACATAGCGAACGGGTAAATCCAAATGATTGGCCAGTTCTTTCAAGGAAAGGTTAGCATTTAAGAAAAGTCCTTCTTGTTTAAGTACTTGATCTAGGCGCTTTAGCTGCGCGGGATCATCATAGTTGGGAAAATCTCCGCCGGGTTCCGTTTGTAGGACTGTCGGAAAATGTTGTCCATCGAGAAAATTGAGAAAGGCAAAGCCAAAAATGAGTAGGACCATTATCAACTCTATGATTTCAAAATAGTCCCAGCCTACAAAGGAAAATACAATCCAAAACAAGCAAATAAGCGTAAGCGCAGACATGAGCACCAATAATCTGATTTGCGGAATAGGCTGCTTATTCCTTGCCTTAAAAGCATTTTGTCGCCTTAGCACAAAGTAAGTGCGCCAGAAGTAAGTCAGGACACCGATAACCCCCAATAGCGGCAGGTAATCAACAAAGAAGACCCAAAGCCCGTATCCCCGCAAGCCAGTTGAAGTAATTCGTGCAAAAAGCGATAGTGCTGTTTCCAACAAGGCCGGCACAAACAGCCACAAATGCCAAGACTGAATCCGAAAGTTGTGGTCCGTATTGTACTTAACAAACAACCAAATACTGGGCGGGATGACAAGGTAGTTGAGGAAAAGACCAAAGGGAAAAGCTCCGGGAGTATTGTTGTAGCCCGACAAAGCCCCCCAGGATAGCAATAGCTCAAAAGAGAAAATCACGATTACCAAGCCCAGAAAGAAGCTGCCTTTTCTAGCGGTAAATATTTGAGAAAGCAGCGCTAGACTGAGAAGCCCCCCTAGAATAGCCGCTACGAAATAGATGTTCTCCACAGTTTCGGTCAAGTTACCCTCCTGGTTTTACAACAGCTAAGTAGCCCAACGGAGGTATATCGGGTAGTAAAAAACTTCGCCCCCTAAATTAGGTGAAATATCACTTAGATGCGCCAACGAGTAGATAATCCTTTAAAAGATTAGTAGTGGTCTGCCAAAGTGCTTCTTTCTTAGATAACTCGACCGCCGAAATTCGGTAAGTTGAGAGGCCGGATCGGTTGTAGTATCCACCATTAGACAGCTTGTTTTTCTCTGATTTCAGTATTCTCAGCAAATCCTGGGCGACCGAACGCGGGGCAGGTAGAAGGGGTTTCAAAATTTGCATAAACTGCTTAAACCACCAAGGCAAGTTGCCACCAAAACCGGTAGACATAGGCCCTGGATCAAAGGCAATGCTGGTCATCTTCTCCCCCAATTTTGCGGCTAATTCAATAGTAAATAGAGTATTGGCTAATTTGGACACGGCATACGCCTGGTAGCCAGAATATTCATTAAGGTGATCAAGTTGTATTTGCTGGCCAGCATGCCCACTGGAGTTTACATTAACTATAAGCGGCTTAGGGCTCCTATCTAACAATGGCTTTAAGTTGTTGACCAGTACAAAGGGCGCAAAGTAATTAATGGCCATACTGTATTCCCAGCCTTCACCTGAAACCTTATAGCCGGTGGTCAGGCAACCGGCATTATTGATGATAAGATCTATTGGCAGCTCTTGCTGGCGCAATTGTTCGGTCACCGCTTTAACGGAGGTTAGGTTGGTGAGATCAGCAATGTAAGGGCGAACTTTATCCAGCCGATAGCGCCTGAGTATTTGCCGCGTTTTATCGCTGTTCCTGCAGATGATCGAAACCACATATCCCTTTTTATACAGGGCTTTCATCAGGTACAAACCTAAACCGGAGGTAGCTCCTGTTATCAAGGCGTGTTGAGGTAAAAACTGCTTTTGCTGCATGCCACAGGAATTCAAAATGGTGAAAAGAAGGAATCTAATCTGCTCGCTTCAAGGTAGCTGTCCTGCCCAGTAGCGAAATGCCCATATATCCTCGCATTTTCAAGGTCTCTCCATCATCTTCCAGCCAAATTCTTCCGCTGTAGGTGCCGCCATTATCAATTGAGTAAACGGTCCCATCCTCCCATTCATCTTTGCCGTCAAAAACAAAGTCTTGTAGGAATATGATCCCGATTACGTTCCTATTACGTAAACTTTCGTCGGGATTTTCGGTGTCTTTTCTCGCTTCTTTTCTCCAGGCGATCTTACCAAAGTACTTATCCCCTTGTTTAAAGATTTCAATTTTCCCTTCACGCTTCTCGGTCCAATATTGGCCAAGTATATCATCAGCGGCCTGTTGGGCAGATAAGCCGAAAAAGGCAAGAACGAAAAAGGCGCTTAGCATATATTTTTTCATAATTCCGTTTTTGTTACGATTGGTCTAGTCCAAAAATGCACCTCCGTAGCAAATAGGAATTATCCCAAACAGCCGAAGCTTTAGCCCTATAAGCCGAAACCCTCTTAGATTGTTAATTTAGTTAGGCGGGGTAGACATTTTCTCAATGAATAATCACCTTTATGTTTTGAGACTCTAATGGGAAAGCTCACAAACAATGCCGGGCCGTGTAGGTTCGGCAACAATGAACGGAGCCCAGCTATTAATAGATAAAGCACCAAACTTTGCTGCATGAAATATGTAATCGGAATAATAGTTTTTGTCATCCTTTTGGTAGTAGTAAGGATTTTAGGGAAGGCACAACTAAAGAAGAAAATCCAGCAGAGAGAAGCCAGACGAAAAGAGCTGATCAATGCTGAAAATGCCATGACCAAGGAGATCCACGAGAATTCAGATTGGCTGAAGGAGAACTTTCAATTAAAATACATTGGTAAGCGCTTAGTTATCTACGGCGATAAAGATGGAACACTTTTGCTAGCAAAGTATAAGGAGCAAAAACTCCGGATTGGAATCCCTTGGGAGTTTAATTCCAAAGAAAAATATCACGATACAGAAGTTAACCTTAGTGATTGGGAGGACGAAACCCAATACGGCACAGTAGGTGCTGAGAATTTTTACTTTTATTTCACCTACTTAGATTGGGATGACCCTAAAACCCTAATCAACGAAGTATTTGACGAACTAGCGCGTTTAGATATTGAGCGCGACAAGAAGAATGGTGCCCAACTAAAAAAGTTCAAAACCATCATGGCCTATGAAGAGGCGATTTTAGAGCAAGGTGAAATATATATGTGATATTGCCCCTATCTTCATCAGCAACAAAAGTCGTTCTATCCGCTCACTAAAGGCTACCACTATCCAATAAACGGGTATGCATCCACCAAAGTAGCGGCGTAGGTAGCAACTCGAGTAATATAACAGCGACAATGGCGGGGGTGGGTGAATAATTGATCAAACTTGCTGCTCGAACCACTCCCCCAATGGAGAGGCTAATCATCAAAAAGCGGAAGAGCACTATTTCAGAAGGGTTCCAAACACAGTAGAAAAATGCCAAGGCCATAGAAGCCCAAATAGCGGCAATAAAGCGGTGAGAGTTATCCAGCATCGGGTCAACTGCGGCATCGTACGGACTGGTCATCGCGAGATAACCAGTCCCCAGTGCAATTACACCGTAGAGGATCAAAAAGCTTCTTATAATAATCAGCATAATCCAAGCTTGTTTTTTAATGCAATTAGTTCTGCGGCATATCTGAATAGAAAGAGATGTTCATTTTGCTGAACGCCTTATCCCGGTCGGGTACCAGTTCTGCATAAGCCTGACTATTGAACACCGCCTTTCCAGCTTCGGAGGCCGCTTTGGTGGGAAATTCCACAATCATAGACATGAAGGTGTCCTGATGGCCAACGATAGATTGGTCTTGCTTCATGATCTTTGGCGGTAGTCCACCGGCCTGCATGAGCATAGGGATGATTCCGCCAACATAGCGTTCGAGGGCATCATGGTGTTCCATGATGGGGGTGGCGGTAACGAACAAGTAAGTTCGTTCAGAAGGTTGTGGGTCTGGAATATTGAAGAACTTAACTACATCCGCGCCTTCATCCCAACGTGGCGTCATTTCAACGGCGGTAATCTTCCAGCCTTGCTCCGTTTTTAGGTACTGGCAAGTGTAGTAGGCATTGAGACTCATGACGTCGTCACCGATTTTGTGGCGGGCAAAGACATAGGTATCTCCTTGGGCAGTATCGTCGTCAACCTCGATTATAAAATTGGTCATATAGTGCTGCGTAACCAAGCCGGGCTTCCCGAACAAAAACTGTACGAGCTGGGCATAATCATCACCTGACATTTGTTGTGCAGCGCCCATGCCCCATTTAGAATAATCAGCATTTACCTGATCGTGGAAGATAGACCGGAAGGTTTTCCAGTCTTTTTTGTCAATGCCCCGGGCATACTTGTAGTGCAGTTCAGCAATAGCTTGCTTGGCGAGGAGGGTATCCATTTGGTACGGTATTAATGTGAGAATTATTTCCTGGCAGCAAAACTCTCACATTAATACCCTAATGCACTTATCATTTGATAAGTATGGATCTTAGTGTTGGGTTAACATTGTGCTTCCGCAGAATGGATGACTGAGCTGGTTTTTTGACTTTGATTTTGTTATGCTCTACTTACTGGTTTCGCGGAATTCATTCCGCTTTTAATCTCTACGGCGGAATGAATTCCGTGAAACAGAATAGTTATCGCTTATCCCATCTGAGTTTTCTGAGACGGCTCAGAGATACTGGCGTAACGCCCATAAAAGTAGCGATGTCTTTCAACTGAAAATGCTGAAAAATTTCTGGCTGGTGGGTCCCCAAATATTCATAGCGCTCGAGAGCATCCATATTCAGCAGTGCCCTTCTTAGGTCAAACTCCTCTATGTATTGATGTTCCGCAATAATTCGGCCTACCCTTTCCACAGCGTGGGACTGATCATACAACTTCACGAGTTCGGAAAACGGAATTACATCAAACTCGCAATCGCTTTCGCACACAATAGACATCAAGGAAGGAACACCTCTGAGTAGGCTACGGTATACCGTAAACATGAATGGTGCCACATAAAAATGGGTGGTCTTGTTAGTACCATTGATGTTTTCCATCTTGCGAACGGCACCTTTCTTCAAGTACCAGATGTGCTTGCATTGTTTGCCAAACTCGAGGATAACGTCACCTTTTTTTCGCTGTTCTGGATAACTCAACGCCTGGAAAGCTTCCCAATCCTGATCAGGAATTCTACCGGTAATGTGCTCGAGATAATCTCTCATCTTATTCTTTGCTCTGGTCCCTCAATTCGTCAAATATAGTGGTACTTACCCAATAAATATCCTGGTCACTAGTGTAGAAAAAGTATTGACCATCCTTAGTCACAAAGGGACAGAGTTCGTGGTGTACAGTGTTAGTGGGTGCCCCCATATTGACGGCATCTGTCCAGCTACCATCTTCATTTTTAAAGCTGATATATAGATCACCCCGGCCTAGCCCCTCTTCGCGGGTAGAGCAAAAGATAATGTAGGATTCGTCTGGATCAATGAAGACATCCGCATCGTAACCAGAGGCATTGATCGCGTCTCCCAGGACTATTGGTTCTTGGAACTCCCCGTTTTTATACTTCGAATAGTAAATATCATAGTTACCCTCCTCCCCTTCGGGAGCGTTTGCATTGGAAGAGAAATACATGGTACCATCCTTTGTAAATGAGATGTAATACTCATTGCCCGCTGAGTTGATATTGGGGCCCGCATTTATGGGTTCGGACCAGCCTTCCTCCGTACGCTCTATATACCAAATGTCATAATCCTTAGGTTCTCCTACCCCATCCATGGCCATTGGTGAAATCACATAGAGTCGGTTTTCGTCCGGCGAAAGAAAGGGGTCATTGTAACCGTAGCGTTCGTGTGACAGGATGATTACTGGTTCACTCCAGCGCTCACCTTCCAATTTGGAATAACGGGTTTCTGCTTTCCCGTTGACATCTACTCCGTAGAAAAACTCCTTGCCATCCGCACTAAAAACAGAACCGAACTCATACTCCTCGGTGGAGATGAAGTTGGGGGCGAAGATGAGTGGCGTTTCCTCAGGGCGCTCTGGCCCCATATAATCTCCAAACACTTCGATCGTACGCACCTTATCCGGATTTGCCCCCAGGTGCAGGAGGGAATCCGCAATTGCGGTAGCACCAATTCTACTGGCAATTTCAAGCGGCGTACTCCCACGGTCATTTCTTGCATCAATATCCACTCCATGAGCCAGTAGTAGTTTGATGAAAGCTTGACTTTCTTTCAGAACCGCCTTCTGCATGAGCGAAGGTCCGTATGCTTCGATCCAGTCTTGGTTGGGCTGTAAATCCACTAGTTGGTTGAAGTACTCCTCATTATCGAAGCGCACCGCCATATGCAGTGGCGTCTCCTGATCATGATCTTCGAGATTAATATCAATCCCCTTTTCGACCAGGTAATCAAAAACTTCTTTTTGACGACAAGCAACGGCCCAATGCAACAGTGAACGCCCACGAAAGTCCTGCGTATTAACGGAAGTATCCTCGAGAAGGCTGTCCAGTCGAGCTAGATTACCCTGGCAAGCAGTTCGGAACATGTTTTGCGCGAAGGCCGAGCCGGCAAGCGTCATGAATAAGAGGAGGAGTATGGTTTTATTCATAGCGAAGGGATGGGTAGTGGATTTAGTTGATTTAGTTCGGCCGCCAAGGCAGCCTTAGTTAGTTGGATTGGTGAATTTGGTTGCCCTCCTACGCCAAGGGCTTCGGCCGCAATATTACGTGAGGAATAGGGTTGAAAAAGTAGTAGTGAGGTTTTCTTGGTGTTCTAAGGAGCCTTGGGTGGTTTAAAAGTAGCTTGAATGAGTTGGTATTAATGACTGGGAATATCTTCTATGGTTGCTTAGCAATATGGACCAATAAGTATTTAGTCTAGCGTTAAATACTTACGCTACTGTTAGTCGCTTAACAAAAGCTTCGTCCAATAACAACTTGTCAATTACATCCTCCAATTGGTTGACGAGTTGATCTTCGTTTTGGAAGAGCGTGGGAAAATGCTCTAATTTCTCTAATAGGTCCAAGAAGGCGTAGCGGCTATCCGCATCTGCTTTCTTGAGGTTTCTGGGCAGGTCTTTATCCTTTTGGAAAATGCAAATTCTGGGCGTTTCCTCTTTTTCGTACAAAGACTTGGCCAGCTTGAATTCCTCCAGAGCGTACTTACCTACTTTGGAGTAAAACAACATGGCAAAAAGATCGCATTGTTCAATTTCCAGATTGTAATTATCCTGAGAGCGGAGCGAGGTACCAATGTGCTTTCCGTCTTCCCAAATGCGTAGATCCACTGTGAACCCTTGCTCCCTGAGTATCTTGTTCTTTCTGTTCAGCGCCTGCTCAATTTTTTCCCGCTCCGTTTTGAGCTCAAAGGAAGAGGCCAGGAATAGCTTCAGTACTTTGGGGGCAGTACTTGTAGGGCGAGCGGCTTCTACATCAAGGGTAAGTTCGTAGCCTTCCCTGATCCGTTCCAGCACGAAAGTATTCTCTAATAGCTCCAGAACATTTACCGTGTTTAAGGATTTATCGCATTCCGCAGATAATCGCCCTTTTTCTACGCGCAGCTTTAAGTGGGCAAAGTCGAAATAGTATTGCTTGTTCTTTCCTTCCTTACAACCTTCACAAATGCAAGGCACTTTCTCTTCGTATTTAATGCCTTTATACTCGGCGTGCAAGTCCCGGAGGGTCTTGAGAATCACCGTCATCATCCCTTTGCGGTTTTCACCTTGGGTGCGAATATATATGGCGTCCTTGCCCTGCAGCTTGGTCTTCGAAACTTCGCCCAGGGCTTCTCCTTCCCATTCTAGCACTACCCCGTGCCGCCATACCAGCGTCCTACTCTCCGCAATATCTACGTGGCGACTGACTATAAACTGGGTGAGCAAGGCCTTGGGTAAAAATTCATATTCGATGTAGAGCTCTAAGGAGTCCAGCTCTGGCCAGGTGAAATGCGCTGGGCGGGCGGGGGGCAGCAGCGGAGGTGTTACAAACTCTTCTTTGCCGGGCAGTTGGTAAGCCAGCTTGAATTGTTTCATCAATTCCAGGAGCTGCGGCCGCATGAATTTGTATTCGGAGCTGCTCCAGATCCGCTTCACATCCTTCATACTAAAGAACCCGCACTGCTTCTCTGCCACGATCTCATCATCCAATATCTTATAGACGGCTTCCGTCGCCCATTCATTTTTCAGGATGACCAACTGATTCAATAATTCACTCTTTTGGTAATGCAGGCAGTCGCCAATTTTGTGCAGTACCGAGCTTAGGACCAGTGCGCTCTCCTCTTTCGGGAGATCATTTTCCGCACAGACCTTCAGGTACTCTTGTAGGGTAATGTACTGTTCATCCCTTCTCGCGTTTAGCACCCTGCGGATAGCGGCCCAATTGGAGGGAAACTCGTATTTGGTGTGCGGCAAAGTCTGCGCCAGCAGCTGAAGGTATTCTTCGGCGGTGGAGAAGTTGTTTTTGGTTCCCAGGTTCACCGTAAACACCTCCTTCAGCAGCTCCGGAAATTGCTTCTTCCAGTAGCTGCTATCGAAGCTACCCATCCCAATGCCCTCCTTAAACTCATTGAGTACCAAGACCAGCGGGCTACCTTCTCCAAATAACTCGGCAGTTTGAAACCAGTCATCATAGTCCGTGCCCATATTCCCACTTTCCGCGACCATGACGTAAAGGCTACTTTCAGTGTAGAAGAGTTGGTGGAGGGTTTTGTATTTATCCTGCCCGGCAAAATCCCAGATGTTGAGCTTAAAGGTTTTGCCATTGGCTAAAGGAAATTCGTATTCGCCAATGGCAATATCTACCCCTTGGGTGCGGTCTGCTTCTTGCGGTAGCTCCTTACCCAAAAGGCGGTTCGCAAAGGAGGTTTTTCCGGAGCGGCCATCACCGAGTAGAATAAGCTTGGCTTCTAGTAGTAGTTCTTCTCCTTTTTTGCGCTGCTCAAAGTACTCGCGAATGGCGTCGTTGCCTTGTTTAATGATTTCGGGTGGTGGGTCGGTGAAGGGGTTATTGGCGACGCAAATAGCTTTTTCAGATGTTGATCCCTTCCAAAGAATTGGCTGATTCAGGTCTAGCAAAACCTCTGGTAAATAAGTTAACTTATTCCTTGCTATCCAGAGATTAGTTAGGTTAGGCAGATTTTTTAAGAATGTTGTTTCCGCTAATTGATTACCATTTAAATACAGTGTTTTTAGATTTGGAGGTAAACTTGTGGGGTCAATTCCAGTTAATCTATTATCTCTCACGCCGAGCTTGGATAGCCGTTTAAATCTTTCCAAACCTTTTAATTCCGTCAGCTGATTCCCAGATAAATATAAAGTAGTCAGTTTTGCTAATTGCTCTAAACCTTTTATGTTTTTCAGGCGATTAAAATCTAGATTCAGATAAGTCAATCTAGTAAGTTTACTTAAACCTTTTATTTCTGGTATTTGATTCGCTGACAAATCAAGATAGGTTAGCCTGGTAAGGTGATCCACACCCTTGATCTCTTTCAGATGATTTCCTGGTAAAACAAGATGGCGCAGTCGTGTTAGTTCCTCAAGACCTTTTATTTCTATTATTTTATTATTTCTTAAACGAAGACCCTCCAGTTGTGTAAGCTGCGTTAAGCCTTTTATCTCAGTCAGTTGATTTCGAGATAGATCCAGGTCAGTCAACTGCCTAAGTTCAGACAATTTCTTCGGAATTTTCGATAACCCCAATTCGCTCAAATCCAATTCAATAGCATTCTCTTCCTTAGCTTTTCGAATGCGCTCTAATGCTATCTTTAAAGACATAATCTATGTGGTATTAAGTGTTTTTGCGTTATTTTCAACTATCCTTTTTTGGTTCCGCAGGATTCATCCCGCTGTCGTTTTTTCTGGCTATAGGAAGTGACGTAAATACATTCCCCAAGGACGATTTTTGCAAACTCAGATAACGTTCCTCTTTATTTTACAGCGGGATGAATCCCGCGGAACCAATGAAAATTAATTCATAGCGCTACCATTACCCTACGGCTCCACCTTCCGCGGCAAGCGGTCCGTCATAATCTGTACGCCTAGTTTGCGGCCTTGGTTGTTGATTTCGCGCAGGCGTTCTGCTAGTAGCGTATCCAGCGCATTTAACTCCGTTTGCAGCTCAGCAGAAACGGCCTGGTAAACCTCCTCCGCAGAGTCAGTGGGGCGATAATCACCGCGCTGCTGATCCGCCATGAGAAAGGCCAGGCGATTGTTAATGCGGATACCGTAGTTGAGTGGATCCTGGCGGCTCTGGTTCTTGGTCATGTGGATATTATTCTCAATGACGCTCATGTCCTTGTTGAGCTGATCGCAGAGTTGGAGGATACCTTCGTAATCGGGCTTATCCGCCAACTTGCCTTTGAAGTAATTGATGTCTTCGCGTAGGCTGTTGATATCAACCATGGCCTGGTGGGCTTCACTTACCCGGTCACGGACTTTGAGTAAGAAAGCCAGCTGCGCCTCATAATCTTCTTGGGTGGTTTCCAAACGAGGATCGGCCAGGATTTCAAAGCTGGTAGCTGATTCTTCTTCACCTACTCGCAAAATAGCGCGGTAGTTGCCGGGTACGGCTTTGGGGCCGCGGTTGGGCGAGGAATAGAGGATCATACCATCAAACTCTTTAAAGCCTGGGTAGCGCATATCCCAAACGAAGCGATTCTCTTCGTCCTTTATCTTCAGCTTTTGCTTTTTATCCTTCGCATCTGAACTAAAGGTCTGGATGGTTTGCCCTTTCATATCCTGGATCTCTAACGAAACCCGCTGGCCCTCGTGGTCATTGACAAAGAAGTTGAAAAGCACACCATTAGGATGGTTCTCTCCGGCCAAACGAAGACTAGCGTCACCACGCCGGCCACCCTGCGCCATGCGGTAGGCTGGTTTAGGTTCGTAGAGGTGGTGAGGCGCATTGGCTACTGTTTTGTCCAGTTGACGGACTGGCCCCAGGTCATCAATCATCCAAAAGCTACGGCCGTGGGTAGCCGCAATCAGGCTCTCACCGTGGATACGTAAATCGCGTATAGCGGTGATGGGTAGATTTAACTGAAACGGCTGCCAATTGACTCCATCATCAAAGGAGATGTACATGCCCCACTCGGTACCGGCGTACAAGAGGCCCGGGCGTACCGGATCAGCTCGCAAGGCACGAGTGTAGTAGTTGGCAGGAATACCGTTGACAATCTTGGTCCAGGTTTTACCGTAGTCGGTCGTTTTGTAGAGGTAGGGTTGGTAGTCACCAAACTTGTAGTGCGTCGCGGCCAGGTAAGCTCCACCTTCCTGGAAAGGGTGCACATCAATGCAGTTCATCATATTCAGGCGGGGCGAATCCTTAGGAGTCACATCCGTCCAGGTCTTACCATTATCGCGGCTCACGTGGACGAGGCCGTCGTCACTACCGGTCCAGATGACCCCAGGCTCCAGCGTGGACTCAGCGATAGCGAAGATGTTGGCATAGAATTCGGCACCCGTATTATCCTGGGTAATGGGGCCACCAGAAGACCTGATTGTCTCGGGGTCATTACGCGTCAAATCCGGGCTGATGACTTCCCAGCTTTGTCCTTCGTTCGTGGTAACGTGTACGTAATTTGAAGTCGCGTACAATCGGTTGGGATCGTTGGGACTGAACATGACGGGGAAATTCCAATTGAAGCGATACTTCATCACCTCAGCGCCAGAACCGGCGGGGTTATCAGGATAAACATTTACCGAACGAGTCTGCCCAGTACGATGGTCTTTACGCATCATGTAACCCTTGTAGGTGCCACCGTACACGATGTCGTTATTTTCCGGATCAGGGGCCAAGTGGGCACTCTCACCACCGGCAGAAGGCTCCCAGTCTTTTTCCGTAATCGACCCACCCGCCGAACGGTGCAGGATACGGACTGTGCTATTATCCTGCTGCGCTCCGTAGATGCGGAAAGGGAAGTGGTTATCAGTGGTAACACGGTAAAACTGTGAGGTGGGTTGGTTGTAATAAGTAGTCCAATTTTCACCAGCGTCAAAACTCACTTGTGCTCCACCATCGTCGGCTACCGCCATGCGGTTATTGTTGTGTGGATCAATCCACAGGTCGTGGTGGTCACCGTGTGGCGTTTGGATGCGTTCGAAGGTTTTGCCGCCATCATTGGAGCGCCAGAAACCTACGTTCAGCACGTATACGCGATCTTCATTTTGGGTATCGGCATAGATACGGCTATAGTACCAGGCGCGTTGACGCAAATTGCGGTTGGTACTCGTGCGCGTCCAGGTCTCACCGGCATCATCCGACCGAAAGACACCACCTTCTTGCGCCTCAATGATTGCCCAAACACGGTCTGAGTTGAGTGGGGAAACGGTTACCCCAATAATGCCAATGGTACCCTTTGGTAAGCCCGGGCGGTTAGTCAGCTTCGTCCAGGTATTTCCACTATCGGTACTTTTCCAGAGATGACTATCCGAGCCACCACTGTCCATCCGATAGCCGTTGCGCTTGATCTGCCAGGTAGAGGCGTACATGATGCGCGGATTATTGGGATCAAAAGTGACATCCACGGAGCCCGCTTTATCGCTGACGTAGAGAATCTTTTCCCAGGTCTGACCACCATCCTGTGAGCGATACAATCCACGCTCCTCGTTGGGAATCCAGAGATTTCCCATAGCGGCTACATAGACCACATCGGGATTAGTAGGGTGTACAATAATTCGGCCAATGTGCTCGGTGCCTTTTAGGCCAATAGAAGACCAGGTTTCCCCTGCATCCGTAGAACGCCAGAGGCCGTTACCTGAAGACACATTACCGCGCACAGTCTGCTCACCTTCACCTACGTAAATTACATTGGGATCACTCGGCGCCACTGCTACCGCACCAATGGAGCCGCCGAAATAGCCATCGGAAATACAGGACCAGCTGTTGCCACCGTCGATGGTTTTCCAGACACCGCCACCAGCGGTACCCATGTAGTAAAGATTAGACTGGCCAATCACCCCTTGCACGGTACCAGCGCGCCCCCCACGGAAAGGGCCTACCAGACGCCATTGCATGGTATTGTACAGGGATTCGTCAAAACCGGTAGCAGAAGAGGAATTGTTTTGAGCTTGAAGAGAAGGTAGCCAAAGTAAGGTCATAAATAGGCAAAAGAGTACTCTTTTCATCGTATGGGAATGTTGGTTTGGGCACCATTTAAGATGCATATCGTTCTCCCATACAAGATGAGGAAATTATTTGAAGAGGGAGGCCTCTGGAACATTCTTATTAAGCCAACTACCTATCTAGAGAAGTCACCTATTGTATCAGATTTTCTTTTTCAAATCCCTAATTATTTCCTCTACTTCTTCTTGGTCTCCGTCTCTGATTCCACCGCCCAGATCCAAGTATTTTTGGTAGTCCCCAATAGCTTGCATATACTTTTCTAGCTTTTTATAAGCGAAGCCCCTGTTATAGAAAGTGTCGGCGTCATCTGATTTAAGTCGGATTGCCTCCGTATAATCCGTTATCGCCTCAATTAAATTCCCTTGTTTTCTATGGGCAAGTCCTCGGTTATAATAAGATTCAGAATTATTAGGCTCAAGACGAATAGATGCTGTATAGTCCTTTATTGCCGCCGCATAATCCCCTTTTTGCTTTAAGGCATTTCCTCTGTTGTTATAAGCTATTTGGTAATTTGGATCAATCCGTAATACTTCCGTGTAATCAGCTATAGCTCCCGCTAAATCGCCCTGTTCTTTACGAATAATGCCTCGGTTATTATAGGCCGATTCATAATTAGGATTAAGACGAATAGCCTCATTGTAGTCGGCTATAGCTCCAGAGAAATCTCCTTGATTTTTACGGGTAATCCCACGATTATTATAAGCAGCAGCATAATCAGGATTGATTTCTATAGCTTTAGTGTAGTCTGCTATGGCTCCCGCTTTATCACCTCGCTTGCCGAGTACGATTGCTCTGTTAAAATAGGCTAAAGAATAGTCACCTTTTAGACGAATAGCCTCCGTATAATCCGCCAGTGCGCCTGCAGAATCACCTTGCATATCGCGGGCATTCCCACGATTGTTATAGGCTACGGCCTCATCTGGTTTAATGCGAATAGCTTCACTGTAATCTGCTATGGCTCCTATCACATCGCCTTGCTCATAACGAGCAACACCCCGATTAATGTACGAATCAGTATCACTGGGCTTAATGCGAATTGCTTCCGTATAATCCCTTAAAGCCCCCGCTAAATCGCCCTGTGCTTTACGTTCAATCCCACGATTGTAGTAAGCTTGACTATAATCTGGTCTTAGGCGAATAGCTTGGGTGTAACAATAAATTTCATCATCACTATCTTCACTATTTAGGCCTCTTTCAAACCACTCTTGAGCAGTCAGCGTAGTCTCCTCTATTTCAGGTGCATTACTAGCAGCAGTCTGTTGCTGTAATACTTTTCTTTTCACTGCCGTAGATATAGGATGGAGGATAGTATCCAAGGCCACATTAAGCCGCTCTTTCCTTAACTTACTCATCGCCGCATCAAAATACTCTGCGGGCACACTAAGGCCATTGTATTTTTTGAGGGTAGCTAATTGCCCCGTCAGGTATTTTTCGATAGAAGGCGTACCAAAACTAAAGCCTTCTAAAAACAGGGGCACAATATTCCGTTTGGTCTCAATGGCGTATTCGATTTCACGACGTAGCCAATCACCCGGTTGAGCGCAACGCTCCAGTGCCGAAGGTGTAAGGATAACCAGAAAATGCGCACGTCCCTTAATATTTTGTGTTATGATCTGCTCGAAATCCCCACTTTTGATACTATCGTAATCAAAGAAGACATCAAAACCGTGCATGGTCAGATCCTTATAAATGGCGAGTGCCCAGGGCGTATTGGTGCGACGATAACTGATGAATATGGTTTTTTCTATGCGCTGCATTTGGACTTGATTATCGTTTTAGGGTAGAGTTGGATCACCAGTTGATACTGGTTGTATAAAGAAACTCAAAAAATTGAAAATCAGTCACAAAACATGAATGGTATCCGCAATACAAGCTATTATCGATAGGAAACACGTCTCCATTGAATCACAAAGGTGGCCAGCTCTGAGAGCTTGGTTTTCATGACAGACAAGACAAACAATCAACACGATTTACTAGCAAAACTCGATAAGGCTGGTCCGCACCTTGAAGTCATTGCCCAGCCCCTCTCTAGTACACCTCAAGTTCTAGCATGTTGTATTTATTGGCAAGGGCTTCTATATCGGCATCGCTCTCCTTCAAATGCTGGTCAAAAAAAGACCTGGTTAGCTCACGCGTAATTTCAATAGCCAAAGTAGGATCAATCTCGCCAGCCTGACTCAATGCTTGCAAAGGCACCATGAATGGGATATCCATGAAGTTGCTGTGTCCCGACTGGAGGATTTTACCTTCGTAGAAGACAGACTGGCTTTTGTTTACATAAGCATGCTGGTTCAGATCTTCGTGATCAGCCGGCCAGTCGGCGGAGAGGAACAGAAAGGGTTGCTGGAAAGTCGTATCCACGATGCGGCCCCACTGGACACCATCCAGATTAGCGCCTGCCTTAATGCGCTTATCGGAAAGAAGGGCTTCCCCCGCTGAGCCACCACCACGGGAATGACCAAAGACGCCGATACGAGCTAAGTCTAATTTACCCTCGAATGGTCCATCGGCATTCCATTGCTCCAACTCATTGACAATGTCCATGATATCTGCTGCCCAGCGTTCTTCCATACCACGGACAAAGTAATTGAGCAGTCCATTGCGTACAATAGGGTGCCGCTCTTCAAACGAAACTTCGTTTTTGAACGCTTCTACCACAGGCTCCATTAAGTGCCAAGTATTGGATTCAATTTTGCTGGCGTACTCGTAATCAAAATAGGCTTCTGATCCGTCCAGAAAAGTCGTCCCGGTGCTTTCATAGGTATGATTAAGTGCAAAGATCACATAACCATGGCTCGCCAAGTCTGATAAAAGGGCGTAGTAACTATTGGCTTTAGAATTATAACCATGGGAAAAGATGAGCACTGGGAATTGCTCATTGGCGATGGAAGCATCCCGATAAACATTGGTTTCCACCTTATCTAAATAATTCAACATGGAAGGCTGCAAACCGTACTTTCTTGCAAAGCCATTGCGCCCAGCCACATCCACATAAGGATCCATTTCTCCACTGGTTTCCTTAGATGGATACCATACTTTGATCATGAAATTTCGGGTATCCGTCTCGTCGGCGGTAATGACCTCTTCTCTATCTAGCTCCAGCAACAAATCAGTAGTACCTACCGTAAATTGGCCCGTGGTAGCAGGTAGTTTAAAAACCGGGAGAAGGGATGGTAGCGCAATTGCCAATACCAGTAAAAGTGCCAAGCCTACACCTTTAAATACTTTGAGTAGCACGGAGGGCTGCTGCCTTGGTTCGCGAACGGCGGCTATCATTGCAATGAGCCAAATGAGATAAGCGGGGATCATTTGCCAGCGCGCACCTTCGAACGCGAGATGGCCAACAAGCATTGCTGCTAACAGGCCAACAGCATAGGCCTTGTTCATTATTTTTCCGGTGAAGACTTGAAATACGAGATAGGTAGATGATGCTATCAAAAGCAGCAATTCCAGATTTTGCATGTACTTTTTCTTGGATTAAGGACAGCAAGCGTGGTACTGAGATAGACTAACCAAACATCTAGTTATCAACTTGCCGCTTAGTTGATGACACTAGTTCGCTTTCTGGTGTATTGCTCTGCTATTTTCTTCCGCTTGAGCGCAGAAAGACCTTAACTAACGCAGGAATAAATAGAGTAAGTAGGCAACCGCCAGCAGTCGGACAATGATACTATACCAGGAATACTTAAGCTTTCCCTTTTCCACCGTTAACGGAAGGGCGTCCTGGCTGTCCCACGCTGGATTACGCTGCATGCCAAATTGAAAGTGTAACTGTTCCTTCGTCTTGATTTGCAATACCTGCCCTGCTCCCCAAAAGCTATCAAACAAAACAAGCGTGGCCTTCTCGATATCGTCTAGCTTGATTAACCAATCACCGCAGCTGATATTTTTGTCCGTCAAGATAATCACCGCGCGCTTTGAAACCACCCACTTGGCGCCTCGCTCAATTTGTTCCTCCCCTTTGACGCGGGTTCCTTTACAGGCATCGGCGGCTAGAACCGTTTCTGCTGGATATTTAGCCTCATATTTCCTGCGTACTCGGTTCGTTCCGTAAATAAAATCGGTAATTTGTTTCTGGAGCTGCATGTGTCAAAATCTTTACAAGAACTGATTATCAAATATTCAACCTGCTTAAGAAGATAAGCCAACCCTCACCTTCCAATCTACCTTAAGCACCAGTTTTCGCGATAGCTTAGGGCAACAAAGATGCAGCATTCGCTCCATTTCGCTGGGTTTCAAACCTTCGTGTAGAAAAAGCTCTTCAGGAATCGGTAAATCCGCCAGATCATTCATCACATCCAGGTTTCGAATTCCGTAAGTGCGTAAAGTCAATTCAATCGTTTGCTCCGCGATTTGCGCTTGACGCACAATGTAGCTCAACGCTCCTACCAAGTCACCGTCACGGACTGGGTTGAGGTGAGCCGTTTGCAGCAATTCTTCCCAGTAAACCGAACCCAGTTCTGCTTTTACAATGCCACAAACAACTGGTAATATTACACCACCACTCATCGCTACTTTATCGAAGCGAAGATGATTGAGATGTAAAGGGTGGACGTTGCGAAAGAAATGACAATACAAACTACTTTGTGACAAATCCAGCATGCTGGTTATGTCGTGCCGAATTAAAGAAGCATTCCGCAGTTGATCCGCGGTAAGCGTATTTTCTGAGGAAGGGACCGCTAAGATTTGCTGCTCAATAGCCAGTTGCTCTTCGCTCAGAGGCACCTCTAAAAAGCGTTCCGGAATCGGTGCAATAGTAGCCGGGATCTCAAAGGCATCAAAGAGCGATCTGCGTCTCATTTGTAAGACCAGCTCCTCGTGTTGATTGCTGATATTGATCTTACTTTCCACGATAACGTATGCCCCGTTGGAACTAGGCGTCATACGCGTGATACACATTTCCACCGCGAAGGTATCTCCACTGTAGGCTGGCCTAATCTGACGACCGTCCAGTACCCCCAAATGGTACTTGCTGTAGCTCGAAAAACAGTCTACCACCTGAGCGATACCGTAATGAATCATCGCCTGGTAAGGAATAGGGTGCTTCTTAAAACCAAGCTTTCGGGTGAAGACCGCATCGTTTTCAATCCGCTGGCAGTTGTAGCTTAGGCTCTTCCACTGGCTCACCCAAGCTTCATCAATAGTCATATGATTTTTGGGTGCCAACACTTGCCCCACATGAAAACGAACGTCCGCTTGCTTTTGCAGCGCCGTAGCCGTTAACGTGTGAAAGGTATCTTGAACTGTAGTGCTAATCCGGCGATTGAGATCATGCTCCATGTTTTTGATAAAAGGAGGAGCCAGTAGTTCGCCACTGGGGTGAACGTACATTCCTTCCCCATTTTGGTAGTAATCCTCTACCATAGTATTAAGTCGCTGATGTTCGCTTGCACTAATGCCAAAGACTTCATTAACAATGGCAAGATGCCGTTCGTGGAGAACATACTTGGCATCAAAACCTTGTGCTCTTCCCCAGTGTGCTTCCTTGCGGCAACCCTCATAATCCTCTACATCAGTGCAAGGCGCGTCGATCGCCGGTAGTCCAAAAGACTTGGCAGCCCAAGCCACTTGGGTGCGAGCAAATTTCTTATTGTTTTCGTTAATCACCGAATGGATATCCGCGGCTAGGTCAGCGTGCCCCCAGGAAAATGCACAGATCCGTGCTGACGCACCAGCAATGGCCCTCGCCTCCAGAATAGCCGCTGCCGTTTCGACAATTGGGATCAACTTAAAATGCCCTACCGGAAGCTGATTTCGTTTTTCTACTTCCTCCAGCCTTTTCTCTATATAGTGGATATCCTCCGGGCTACGGAGCATGGGCAAAAGGAAGCCCGTTATTTTAGTAGTGTAGGACAGTGCCAAGTCCTTCTCAAACGCTACCTCATCGCGGTGGCTGTTGATCCGGATAAAAATGGGTTTATCAAAAGAGACCTCATCCTGCATAAACTGCTGAATATTCGCTCGTCCTGCCTCTTTTTTATCCGGTGGGCAGCTATCTTCCAGGTCCAACACAAACCAATCGGCCTGTGCGTAATGATATATTTTATCAAATGAGCTGGCCTTGTAACTGAGCAAAAACATGACCGAGCGCGGCGGCTTGGCGAAGGCATCATACACGAATGGCCCACCTTTATCCTTTAGCATTCCCAACTGGACGGCCCGATGTTTGATCTGATTAGCATAAAGCCCCACGCGGAGGACCTGTTGGGTAGTAAGGTCTAAAATAGTAGAGTGGGGTGGCTCAAAGGAGCGTTGGGTTTTCGCAATGAAGGCATCATCTTCAATAACGTGATCCACGGCATCCAACATTTCTTGGGGCGCCTGCGCAATCTTTTGAACAATGGATTGCCCCGAGGGGTTGGCACTGGTAATCATTAGTAGCATATCCTGCTCGTAGCAGTATTCCGCTAGTTCGACAATCGGTTTACCAGCGTTAAAGAAGCAGCCTATTTTACCTTCTTTACTGGCTAGAGACGGGAGCTTTTTGAAGAGTGGATGTTCCGTATTTGCGTAGTCGATCACCCCCATCGGGTATTTGATCATACACATAGCCGTGCGAAAATGGGAACGGCACAAAGCCTTATAAATGGCTGGTGTAGCAGCTAGTCCGATCGTTTTTACTTCGGGCCGTTGCTTGATTTCAAAGATCTTCTCTACGCCTTTAGCGGTGGCCCCCATAAGTAGATAGCCCGTTACCGCAGGAATCATCAAGACCCCATCGTTTCGTAAGATTTGTGCAAGTTGTTCGGTAGTAATAGGTGGTTGTGGGTTCATGGTTTATTGAGCAGCTAAGTCAAGTATTATTTTGCCTTTAATTGTTCTAGATTCCAAGGCCTGAAAAGCGCGCGGCAAATCGTGAAACGGATATACCGCGTCTACGTGGACTTTAATATTCCCCTCTTCGTACCACTGCAATATTTGGTGAATATTGCTACGATTTTGCGGTGGAAATCTCCGGGCAAAAGTGGACCAAAAAACCCCCATAATCTGGGCGGTCTTGAGTAATGGTAAATTCAGTGGCACGCGCGCGATCTGCCCGGCCGTAAAGCCCAGCACCATGAAGCGTCCGCCGTAGGCAATTGCTTTCAGAGCCGGTTCGGAATATTGAGAACCTACGGGATCACAGACCACATCTACTCCCTTACCATCAGTGAGGCGCTTTAGCTCTTGTTTAAGGTCGACATTCGTGTAATCTACTACGATATCTGCCCCGTGCTGTAAGCAAAACTCACGTTTCTCTGGGGTCGAAGCACAGGCGATCACTTTGGCGCCCATCATTTTGGCTACTTGAATCGTAGCTAAACCTACTCCACCCGCGGCGCCCAGAATAGCTACGGTCTCCCCCGCCTGTAGCTGAGCCCTATCCTTGAGGCAATGAATAGCGGTACCAAAAACACAAGGTAACACCGCGGCCTCTTGCATAGACATACTAGTAGGAACCTTGTAGACATTTTGAGCGGGCACACAGACCTTGCTCTTGCTACAGCCCCAAACCATGCCTCCCGCGAAGACCCGATCGCCAATATTAAATCCGTCTACCTTCGTACCCACTGCCACAATCTCCCCACTCATTTCGCCACAAGGAGAAAAGGGTAAGCTTGGACGATATTGATCCTTACCTTGAATAACCAGTAAATCTGGAAAATTCAGGCCTACGTAGTTAACTTTAACTTGGACTTCATGTGCTTGGGGCGCAAGATTCTCAAGTGCCTGATAGTGCAGGCTATCCGCCTTACCGTATTCTTTACATATCCATTCCATAGCCCGATAAAAGTAAAAATTAGTGTCTGAAATCCGGGTATGCTATTGAGTGGAAGAATAATAGTAAATACGAAAAGCAAGGCTGCTCTTTACTAGTTGGCTGTACTCAGCTTCTCCTTCAACTTATCAATCTCCTTATTAAAGGCAATGACCAAATTTTCGGACATGGCCTGCGCTACCTCATCGTAATCTCTTTGTGCTGCCTCAGTGATTTCACCCGTCATTTCCAGTTGGTAGCAGAGGCGGTTGAAGTGGCCGAAGAATTGAATAAATGGTAAGTCATCAGCAATGAGAAGATCGATATCCTTTTCTTCCACATTCTGGTACGAATTGTCCTGAGCATACTTGCCCATGATACTCAACATAGCCAGTTCTACTTCCTGATCTTTCCCGGGAGTAACCAGTCGCTGGTAACGTTTTCGATCGGTAAAAAACAGGCCAGTTCTTGAAGGAACCGTAGTCGCTAGAAATATGGCAATAGAAATAAGCGCCCCCACGTAGAAAATCACGCCCAAAGGTTTACCCACTAGGAAAGCCAGCAAAAAACAGAGTATGGCAAAAAGGACCGAAGCAATGGGGCCTGCCAATAAAATCCTAGCAAATATTTTGGCATTATCAGTGCTATCGTTCTGGGGCGAGGTGCCCGCTATTCCACCGTAGTAGCCCAGATTTTTATTGAGATAAACCTTAACCTTGTCTTGCTCACGTTTTATCCCCAGGGCCCCCACCACAAACAATTGAAAGCGAAAGCCATGCTTTAACCCCACTAGCAAGTGGCCGAGTTCGTGCACGCCTAAGACCACAAAACCCATAAGAACAATACCCACAAGCATGATGTACTTCTCCGTGGGGTTATCTGGCTTTAGATTGTCAACAAAACTAAAACGTGTGGAGACGAACATGATGCCAAACAGGAGCACCATCAAAAAGATCAGCTCCAGAATTTGTACGTATTTCGATTGCTGTTTCATACTGTTATTTGCATGTAAGCGCTTGAAGATACGCTATTAGACCTTACATTAGGAACTAGGATTCAATTTGAAGACCTGATAACAACGAACGAACCTAATGACCATAAAATGAATTTGCAAGAGGCTAAATACATTGTGGATTACTTCCCCCGATTGTTATTGGAAGAAGAAAGCAGCGCCTTAAAGCAAAGACTGTACAGGTTCAAATTGCAGGCTTATGAGGATGCTGATAATAAGCCGCTTCATAAAGCATGGAAAAAACACTTTACGGAGAAGCTAGGATATGATGAGCACTTTGATGTCGAAAAAGCCTTTGCAGAAGGCTATGATAGTTTCATTGTTAAGGTAGGGCTAAGAATAGAACGAGACTCACCAGATCAATATGTCATAAACCGATGCCCTAAGTGTCAATATATCGCAAATACACCGTATGCGAGACAATGCAGAAACTGTAAGTTCACTTGGCATAATTCCATCGCCGGGGAATTCTTACTGGACGGCATTTTCAGGTTGAAAAACCGCCCCTATTTATGGATTGTTGGTGATGTTAAGAAGGGTCAGGTGAGAAGTGGTGATTTAATCGATTTTACTGGTTTCCAATTACCGTTCCTAGCAGTAATCAGAAAGATAGAATACGCCTTAAAATCCGTTGAGAACATCAGGGTTGATTTACCCACATTCGGTATTGAGGTTAGTGAGGCAGAAGAGGCTCTAATTCGCCAGTATGTGAGAAAATCGGCGAAAAGAATTATGGTGCTGAAAGGTGGTTAGGGCGCTCAATATATCCGTAGCAAAAAATCATAAAGTTGGTGTCCTGGATTATTTAAAGTCTCTTTTTAATAGCTAAATCAAGAAAGAGTAAAGCTGCACTTCAGACAAAAGAGACATCATCAAACCTGCACGCTAATAACCACTTTCCCCTTTGCTCGTTTTGATTCGATATGCGCTTGGGCGGCTTTCAGTTCATTCAGGGAAAATACTTTATCCACAACAGGGATGATACTACCAGTAGCCAAATGCTCCGCCAACCATTGGATGTCCGCAGTATTCGACTTAACCACGATCATTTTGGCTTTCTTCTTGCGGAAAAGATTAAAGAACTGTTCTTTGAAGATCTCGGGTTTGGGAACGGTCGTAACGTACTTCCCATTTGCGGTAAGCAAACGTGCCGTTTTCTGATAAGAATAATTTCCAAACACATCAAAGAAGACGTCAAACTGCTGCTGGCTTTTTAGCACATCTTCTTGATCGTAAGCTATCGTTTGATCGGCACCGAGAGATTGACAGAAAGCAGTGTTTTTTTGACTAGATATTGTGGTGACGTGCCCGCCCAGCGCTTTGGCAATTTGTATCGCAAGGGTACCCACTCCACCGGACGCTCCATTGATACAGATCTTTTGACCGGGCTGTAAACCGCCGATATCTCTAATTGCCTGTAGGGCAGTCTGGCCAGCTAGTGGAATACCGGATAGTTGTTCATGCGACAGATCAGCAGGTGCCGGTGCAATCTCATTAGCGCTAATACGAACCAACTCGGCACAACAGCGACCTTTCCAACCGTTGATCATGCCGAAAACCTTGTCGCCTGCCTGATACGAATCTACCTTAGACTCTTCAACTATTCCCGAAAATTCAAAGCCAACTGTTTGCGGAAACTGCTTGCCGGATAGGCGCTTAAACTTGCCCTTACGAATGAGAATATCTTTAGGGTTGAGACCTGCATACGCTACCTTAATCAACACTTCACCGGCTGCCGGCGTTGGTGATTCGACATCGACAAGTTTGATGGTATCCAGATCACCGTATTGTTCGAAGATTGCTTTTTTCATATTGTTTTGCGGGGGTTATTGCGGCGGGATAAACCCCGCGGAGCCAGGAAGGGTTAAAAAAATTGGGCATCACGTTAATGACATCAGCCCATTTCTCGATAGCTGTCCAGTAACCAGCCATTGAGATCCACGGTCTTCTCAGCTAGTTCTTTACCAAACGGAGTCAAGCGATACTCCACCCTTGGGGGTACCTCCGCGAACACCTTCCTTTCGATAATTAAATTTCGTTCCAACTTCTTAAGCGTAACGGATAACATCCGGGCAGATACTCCACGAATGTTAGTCTTCAATTCCCCAAATCGGAGCGTCTCATAGTAGGCTAGATTATAAATGGCAAAAAGGCTCCATTTATCCAATAGCACCGCCATGACATCCTTGGTGATGCAAATACCGCGTTCTCTGCGGTTCTGCATAGAGCGATTGAAGAATACTTTAACCTTATTTTTGAGGCTAAGCTCCTGATTATCAGCTTTAGTTACTTTCATGTTACTAAGTTAACCGCTTGTAATGCATTGATTATCAGACCAATGATAACTACCTTTACAATAGTTATCAAAAGTAACTACTATAATTTAAAATCGCAAATAGCATGGAAACACCCACCAAAGCGCAACTCATTGAAGACCTTAAAACCAGCTTTCAAGCAGTTATTGACTGGATAAATGCACAAGCGGAAGCTAACTTTAATGCCGAACTCGTACCCGGCAAATGGACGATTGCCGGGCACCTTTACCATCTGATAAAAAGCACTAAATCGGTAAGTAAAGGGATGTTCATGCCCAAGATGGGATTGCGCACAATGTTTGGTAAGAACAACCGAACGGAGCGCAGCTACCAGGGTATGGTGGAGAAGTACAAAGGTGCTTTGCAGCGTGGAAATATCAAGGCTCCAGGTAGCTTTGAAGCGGAAGCCGGACGCACCTTTGACCGCCCGACCTTGATCAAAAGATTTGAAGACGAACTACGGGATTTCATTCAAGCGATGGATCACTGGACAGAAGAGGAAATGAGTGAGTACGTCATGCCACACCCTGCCATTGGTAAGTGTACTATTCGGGAGTTTGTGTACTTCACTATTTTACACACTTACCATCATCTGGAAATTTTGCAGCAGCAATATGTGAAGGTAGCGTAGCTAAAAGACCTACCTTGAAGCGAAGGCTGAAAGAATAATTTCATAATCCACCGCTCCCTACAAGCGTTCTCCATTGAGATTACACTCTCTGGCCAGTCCATTAAAAGTGCCATTCAGAACATTTAACGTCTTTTCTTTGGTGATCCCCCTGAAGCTGCCTAAAATGCAGTGATAATCCTGTCTAGCAGTTGTCATCAAACTGTTTTTCTCCCACTAAAATGACACCTACATTTACAATTTTGTAGATGCAGCACGATTGTTCCCATATCCAAAGGAGGGGCAATGCTTTCTCCTTTTTTATCTCATCAAAAGAACACCTTATGCAAAGTTTTCTACTTTCTAAAAAACAGCTCAACAAGCATCTATTTTTCCTACTACCCTTGTTTTTGTTCGGCTCCTTTTCGCTTCAGGCACAAGGCCCTAAAGCTATCTTTTGTGGTGTAGACCACGTGGACGCCGACGAGTTTACTTTTGTAGCCACCCAAGACTTACCAGCCGGAGAGAAAATCTACTTTACAGAAGATGAATTTTCGGATGCCCTAAACGCCTTTAACTTTAATGAAGGTCATTTGGAATATACGGTGCCCGCCGGCGGCTTATCCACCGGAGAGGTAGTGCTGATCACCGAGACCTCCGACCAAACATTCACCGTTGGAGGAGCAGGCGGAACCGCAACAATTGTAGCCGGCACCGGAACCTGGAGTGCTAATACCACCGATGAGCTCTACGCCTACTCTGCGTCCAATGCTGCTAGCCCCTGGAATACCGTCACTGACGTTCATGCGTTCCTGTGGCTGGCCGTCATTGCTGCTCCCGTTGATCAAAACCCAGCACTTGACTATCCGAACGCCGCCATCCAACTGCTTAACATTGACGGCGGTGGGGGTATCACCGCAGATTACCCAGACGCTAACCGAGTAGACGCCACCATTGCTGACCTGGAAGACCCAGCCAACTGGACGCTTTCTGATCCCAACCCGACGATGGGAATCACGCTGAGCACCACCAACTTCACGAATAGCTTTCCGCAAACTTGTGAACCCGTCATTACTGGCGTGGAGGTTATCAGCTGCCCCGATGGCCCGAATGGCCCGGTAACACTACAAGTAATTGGAGAACTAGGCGGGGCCGATCAATGGCGGTGGACCGCCGGCACCAATAGTGGTCAAAGTTGTACCGACTTATCCGTTTTTGGGTCGGGCTCCACTTTTGAAGCATCATTTGCTCAACCCACCTGGACGTTCTACGTACAGGCTGCTGGTGGCTGCCTAGGCGAGCCCGTTTGTTTCGCTTATGTTCCACAAGAAATATTAGGGCAAGCAGCCAGCTTAAGCTTAGCCGACAACTCCTACTGCGAAAACGACGGCGTACAAACCGGCCTTGGCGGTGGAACACCTACTGGAGGTGTATATAGTGGCCCGGGCGTAACGGACGACGGCAATGGCATGACCTTCACTTTTGACCCGGCTGCTGCTGGTGATGATGTTCATACACTAAGCTATATGTTTGATTCTGGTACCGCCTGCGGAGAGAGTACCGCGAGCGTCAATCTCTTTGTCTTTTCGGTACCTACCGTCAGTTTTAGTAGTAGCCTTACTACCGTTAGCTTAGACGCTGGTGTGCAAACGGGTTTGAGCGGCGGTAGTCCTGCTGGTGGCGTATACAGTGGCCCCGGAGTAACCGATGATGATAATGGCATGACCTTCTCCTTTGACCCCACCGTTGCTGGAGTGGGTGAGGTGACTGTAACCTATACCGTTACAAGCGATGTTGGTTGCGTGGTGAGCGAAAGTGATATGATCACAGTAGAAGATGCCCAGTTGCTACCCGGTGATATCTGCACTGACGCCATCGACATCAATAGCCTCTTTGGTGGCCCCATCAATACCCCACAGATATCTGATGTACAGGATAATACGGACTATAATCCTGAGAATGATCCCGGTACGGGTTATGAATGCTGGTTTGGTGATGCACCGGTACTCAATAATACGATGTGGTTTGCCTTCACCGGCGACGGAGAAAAGTACACCCTGCGCGGTATTCAATGTGATACGATCAATCCAATGATCAATAACGACACACAGTTTGCCCTGTACAGCGGCGATTGTTCCGCACCAGTTGCGGTAGCGTGTAATGATGATGAGGATTTTGATAATCAGGTCTACAACTCTTTCCTTGAGATTACGACCGAAGTAGGTGTGAATTACCTCTTGATGGTAGACGGCTACGTAGCTGCTGAGGACTATGCCGCTATTGGCACCTACTGTTTGGAAGTTACGCAATTGGAAACGGTGGGGGTACAGGATATTCGTCACACGGCCTTCAATATCTACCCTAACCCTACCACTGGCATGGTGCAGTTAGATGGCTTCACCGCCGATCGAATAGAGATACTAGATCAACTGGGTCGCACAGTAGGTGTGCAGCCTACCGGTGGCACCTCTTACGATCTAAGTGGCTTACCCGCTGGCGTATACGTATTGAAGATGACTGCTGCGGAGGAGGTCTATTCGGCTAAGGTGATTAAAGAATAGGAGTGTTTAGACTATTTCACCTCTGTTAGGATGATTTTCCAGTCTTAACTTTTACAAATAGGGAGAGCGGTTTGGCACTTACCAAACCGCTCTTCGCATTGATAACAATTTCAAAATTCTATTAGGCTGCTTGCTGCACCCGATACTTGCCCGGCGTAAAGCGGAAAGTACGCATGAGGCGAGTCCAGGTATTGATTTGGGCAACGGCCAGGGTAAGTAAAGCAATCTCTTGCTTTTCAAAATGCTGAGCGAGCTGTTCAAAGAGTTTGTCAGAGACTCCTTTTTCGCTAACCAGCGTGAGTTGTTCGGCGAAAGCCAAAACGGCTTCTTCGCGTTCGGTGAAGTAATCTGTTTCTTCCCACACAACAAGAGAAGATAGTCGCAGATCTGTTTCGCCAGCATGCTTCAATTCCTTGTAGTGCATATCCACGCAATAGGCACAGCCATTGATTTGGGAAACCCGCAGACGGGCAAGTTCTAAAAGTTGAAAGTCTAGGCTAGCGCCATTCACGAGTGATTCAACCGCCATTAATTTTTCAAACATACCTTGCGGGAGGTCCTTAAAAGAGATACGTTCCATGATCGTTTTCATTTTTGGTGATAATGGAACAAAGCTAGGCCTGTAAGCCCCCTGATCTCCTTAAGATTTCTTAAGAAAAAATTAGCGCGAAGCCTTCCGCAACTCACTCAAATACTCTGGCGTGATATCCAAGTAGGAGGCAATCATGTATTGGGGTACCCGCTGAACGAAATTAGGGATAGATTGCACCAGGCCGTAGTAACGATCCTTACTACTGGCTTTCATGTAAAAACGACTGTGCCGTTGCTGAGCAATCAACCACTTTTCGGAGATCTTGCGGAATAGGCGCTCGATTTTAGGAATGCTTTGGTAGGCTTCTTCCAAGCGCTCTTTGGAGATGACTAAGGCTGTCGTTTTTTCCAGTGCTTGAATACTCACCCGGGATGGTGATTCGTGGATAAAACTATCCATATCGGTTACCCACCAATGTTCTTTGCCAAACTGGGTGATGCGTTCGTTTCCGCTACTATCTACATAAAAAGTGCGGACTAAGCCTTCCAGCAAAAAATACTGATGCCGACAAACTTGCCCCTCCTCAAACAATAGTGCCTTTTTACCAAAGACCTTAGTATCCAGTAGTTGATTAAAAAGCGCTTGCTCCTGCTTATTCAGCTGCACGTAGCGGTTGATGTATTGCTGTAGTATTTCGTTCACAATCCTTATCAGCTTTAAAGTCCAATGACCAGGAATGGCGTCACATGATACTCAATTGATAAACATAAAACAGAACAAAGCACTGCTTGGCTACCTATTGAGATAGAATTGTGCAACTATAGGTCATAAATTGAGTCCTATAAAGTAAAAAACCACCTCTGATGCGACCAACACAATCCTTGGCCTTTCTTACGCTCCTATTTGTAATCCTCAGTAGTACCTTTCTAAACGCCAACAACGGCGCCATCGCCTACATCTATCCTATCTCGAATATTGAAATAGACGGCAAGTTAGATGACTGGCCTGCTGAGATAGAAATCTACAAAATGCAAACCGTTCACTACGGAGACGGCATTGACGGACCGGAAGATGGCCTAGCCACCTGGCGTGGGGGCTACGATGCTAAAACGGGCCACTTATACATCGCCGTAACCATGGCTGATGATGACTACGTAAAGACACCCGACGATAGTCATTTTACCACCCACGATTTTCAGGTACTTTACCTTGACCCTGTGCATAGCCCGGAAGGAGGAGGAGTGATTGCGTACGAAATAGACGAACATCACCGCAAGATTGTCGAGCAGGAGGGCCTCTCCTTCTATCCGCAAGTTAAAAATGCCAGTTTTGAACAAGTTGAGTTGGCCATTGAGCGCACGGGTAATGTGGTCACCTACGAGTGGAAAATTGAAATTGCTAGTCCTCTGAAAGCGGGCCGCATGATTGGGTTTGACTATGGCGTCTTCGACAAGGATACCGACCAAGACCACGTCATGATCACCTGGGGATCACCCGGAGGCGAAAAGTTTATGAATTCAAATTTGATTGGAGACATCGTGCTGCTGGAATCCGACCAGGCCATTAGTAGCGTGGAGGGAACATTAGAGTGGCAAGACGAGGCCGGAAATGATTGGCCGTGGACCGTTCGATTTTCGGATACCGACAATCCGAATACCTTTACCAATGCCAGCATTGACTCATTAGGCAGATATAGCTTGAAACTACCTCCTGGCACTTACGAAGTCACCATACCTCCAAGCTGGCGCTCAGGCAGTTGGTTTGAAATGGATCGAATAGAGAGCACCGGTAGCATTCCCAACTTAACGGTAGCTGACGGACAAGCGATTAAGATGGACGCGATTAAAGTGGCCGTAGCTACTAAGCCAGATCTAGTTCCCGAGAAGGGCATCTTGCACTCCCCCTTTACCACAGCATCGCACGAGCAAGTTGATGCATTTGTGGAGGCTTATCAAAGCTACTACAATATCCCTGCGGTATCTTTGGCGCTGATCCAGGATGGTAAGCTCGTATTCCACAACACTTACGGTGTAGAGAATAGTATTGCAAATACGCCACTGAGAGATGAGGCTGTTTTTGAGGCGGCTTCGATCACCAAACTGGTCTTTGCCTACTCCATGAATCGCCTGGTACAGCGCGGAGAATTTGATCTTGACAAACCACTAGCGGAGTCCCTAGCATTTCCAGATTTGGAAGAATACCCTGAATACAAAATGATTACGGGTAAGCATGTATTAACCCACGTAACGGGCTTGCCGAATTGGGGTAGAAGAATGATCAATACTCCTGGAACTACCTACGGATACTCGGGCGAAGGTTTTGAATACCTAAAACGCACACTTGCCGGAGGCGGAGGTGATGAGATGCCAGGAATTATTCAAGCTCACCTGGAAAAAGAAGTACTGGAGCCCCTGGGGATGACCAACACCTACTTCATGTGCAACGACCAGCTTACCGACCTAAAAGTAGCGGGCCATTTTTACGGCACCCCAAATATGTTTGACTGCCCCGATGAACCCGGCATGGCCTACAGCATGCATACGGAGGCCAAGGACTTTGCTTCCTTTGCGCTAGCGCTGATGAACCGAGAAGGGTTAACAAAAGAGCAGGCAGAAGACATGTTCACTTTCCATACCGTTATGGACGAAGAGGATTGGCTCGATGGGTATAAAGCTGGCTTTGGCTTAGGGGTTGCCCTACGCGACTCTCCTCACGGACTGGTCTTTGGCCACGGTGGTAACAATGGTGATTTCCGCTGCACTTTTGAAATGTACGATGAGCTAAAGAGTGGTTACATCATGTTTACCAACGCTAATACTGCGGAGCCGCTACTATATGCCTTAAAAGACTTTTTGGTCGAGGGCCGCTAGTGGTTAGCTGTGGGTATCGCAAGAACAATTTAGTTCAGCATATTTTTGATTGCCATTTTCTTTCTGGCTACAATAGCGGAATACACGGCTTGGGTAATCACTCCTTTCTGCTGTGCCCGCTCGACTTTGGCTAGGCTTCCAGCGATCAACACAGCATCTGTGTATCCTGCCTTTATTAGGGTATCCAAGGCTGCATTGACCTGATTAGCATCCAACAGGGTTTGTACTTCGGCAGAAGGCATTTCCTGTTGGATTAGCCCGTCTAAGGGCAAGGTATCGTAGATGCTTAAATCAATTTTATTTTGTTCGATGAGCCAATCTTCGAATGATAGGACTCCCATCAATTGCCGTTTGCGGAGATCCTCGTAGCGACCATTTAAGTGAGTAGATGCTTCCTCATCCAATTGTGCCAAGTTGGCAATAGCTTGAGGAGTATCGCCGGCTGTTAGGTTGGCTAAAATTTCCTTAACGTGATCCAACTGAGTCTCCGGTGTAGTCATTCGCGGGGCAGCTGTCTCTATTTTAGCGGGCTCTACTTCTATCCTGCCTCCTGATAATGTTTGCTGAATGCTTGTTTGCTCCGCCTGTCCAGGAGGCACCGTTTTGGTAAACTGCGGAAAGTTATCTCCATCAAGTCTTCTAATAAAAGTTTTCCTCAGGGTGTAGTTTTGGTGGGGTAAGGTTCCTCCACCTTGGACATACTCTCGCACTTGTACCGGTGGGGGCTCAAAGATAAATTCGGCCTCAAATTTCACTACTCGTTCCGCAGTAATCCGTTTAATGAGCCCATCCGCTTCATCTTCCGTGACGCTACCAGGGTTCTTGGCGTACATGATTTGACCAATGGCGTAGGCCATTTCTCCAAATGGGTTGATAACGTACTTACCGCCCTTGGCAACATTAATCCTAATGGTATCTACCGCGCCATCGTGCAGCTTCTTGGCATACAGCAATCTTTTCCCTGGCTTAAGGTCTTTTCGTACCAGCGTTTCTTGGTCTTTAATTGTCAACCAAGTTTCACCCGATTGACTGATCTCAATATCACTGCCAGTGAAGTTATCAACGTAAACAACAGGGCGTAGTTTATCCCATCTATTGAATTGGATATAGAGCTGAAAGGAAATAAATACGAACCCGAGGAACGCACCTAGGTAAATGAGTTTTTTGGTCATTGTGGTTTGTGGTTAATAGGTTTAATCATTTTCTTGTATGACTCAACTCTGGCGCTATCTCCACCAACTCATGTAGGGGCGCATATTGCTACGGTCTACTAGTTCAGAAAACGCGACCACCTATCCAACAAAATTAAATACTCGCTTATTATATCTTTCAGTCATTTTCTCTTAGCTCATTACTAACTAGTGCAAGATACTGCTATGTACTCCCCATTCTTAAATATTAAACAGACAGCTTTTTAATGTAACTTCACTTGGAGTAGATTCGTAGGACAGGATATATTTTAGAGTATGTCTAAATTTCTATATACACGAATAACCATATTTAGTCATGATTAATAATTAAGAAATGGAAACAAGTATCATCACATTTGATCTTGGAGACAACGGAAGTACTGAGGAAATCCACTTTGAGATTAGTCCCATCAATACGCCTTCAAACCAGACTACGCTAACGCCTGTAGGGACGGCAAAGAAGTTTAAGAAGGCTACGATGAACTTTAGTAATGCTCTAAATCCAATTAAGAGTGTAGCGCAGACCGTCGTAGATAAAATCAAAGAATTACCCAGCCCACCCAACGAATTAACCCTGGAGATGGGCTTGAAACTCACAGCCGACACTAGTGCAGTTATTGCTAAAGCTGGTTCGGAGGCACACATGAAGATTGTCTTTAAATGGAATAAGTAATAACATACCTAAACCCTTCTACTTGTGTTCCATGATTTGAGAAAGTCTGTTGTAAGGATTTTAGATAACAAGCAGCAATACACTCTTGGTACGGGATTCTTAGCGTCTCCAGAAGGGCTAATTTTGACCTGTGCGCATATTTTCCCTGAAGCATTTATGCCAATCGGATCAAAAGTCTGGATCTCTTTCCTACACGAAAGCAGTACCGTTGCTTGCACAATACTTAAGTGGATACCACCTCACCTTGGTGATATTGTTTGTCTACGAGTTGATGAGGATTATCCATCAAAGGCAAGCCCTCTATCACTAGGCCGTTCTGATCGCTCCTTAAACCACAAATTTCGAACTTATGGCTTCCCAAAGGCTAAGCCTATGTTCGGAATGGATGAGACCGGAACGATTGCACAGAAAACAAGAATGGAAGGTGCTACTCAGGAGGAGCAATTTGAACTTATCAGGTTAGGAAACACTCAAATAACACATGGCTTTAGCGGCGCCCCAGTTCTAGATGAAAAGACCAGAACAGTTATTGGCATGATCGCATATGTTGCTCCTCGAGATGATCTAGCAGGATATTCAAGAAGCGCATTTTGTATCCCATCAGAGCTCATCAAGGTAATGATCCCAGCCTTAGCCCAAGAAACTAATACGGTAGAAGTACTGGGCATAAGCTTTGAGCCTATTGGGATTGAAGTATCTCCAAGAGGGCTTAAGAACGCTCAATTATTCTATATGGCCCAAACTGTTATTACAAACCTTCAATGGGCAAGGATAATGGGAGAATCTGATAATCGCTTTGCCTCACGAGCTAAACACAGTCTTTCGGTTAGTGATATTTCGAGTTTTTGCGAGCATGCAAATCTTCAACTTGAGCACGACTACATCATCAAAGTGCCACAACTGGCGCAATTTAAATTCTGCTTAGACTTTCTTCAATCGAAGCACCTACCCACACTGGCGGAACCCCAACCCAATATTAAATCATCGCCCCCCACAAAGCATGGCATATATGATTTAGCGGGTTTAGTCCCTCAAGTCGTTTTTTCTGAAGGGCGTTATTACCAAATTGGAGGGTCGTTCCTCACAGAAATAGATACTATGCGTATCCCATGTAAATTAATCAATAGTACAATTAAAAATTATGATCTACTTGGCTTCCGACCAATATTAGAGCTTAGGTCTATGCATTAACGTTCAATTAAATCACTAAAACCCTGTTTATGCTATTATCTATCTTAAGTTTTAATACTGCTGCTTTAATCTGGTTCGCAGTATTATTAGTAGTAGTCGCGCTATATTGGTTTTCGACTAAAGACGAAAGTTTCAAAAGGTCATTTTTCTACAAATCATTAGGTACATCATTATTCGCAGCCGCTTTGCTATTACTGGCAGCTAGCATCCAGCCCAACGGTCAGGAAGAACCATTTGGCAGTATAGTCATCTATTTCCTCCTTGCTTTCCTATTCTTTTTTGGTATCAGCTATTTGTGGCTCATTTACTCAGATCATTTTGCAATGATCCGTATTAATAGAGCATTTAAACGTGATTTTTTGTCGCTGCTGAGAGCAAACAGTGGAAATTTAGATCAATTTTTTCAAATCATTCAAAGCTTGGGAGACGGCCAAGTATTTGATACGACTGAAAATGACCCCGAGAGCGAGATTACATTTCATTTCAACTATCCCCTAACTGGTGTATATGTTCTTTCCTATCTAAAACCTATACTCTTATTTATACAGAAGAGCCGAAGCTATTCTGCCATTTTGAGCCATAAAGAGAAAACCCTGGAAAAGATAGAAGATTCCATTACTTCCTCTTTTGCGTTTGTCCGCTGGGCAGAAATTGCACTCCCGACAGTTGGATTCTTAGGCACAGTAATGGGTATGTCAGCCGCGATTGGAGCGATGGACCCCAAAGTATTATTAGATGCGACTTCAGGCCAACAGGCTATTGAAAATATGTTTGGGCAAATGGCTTTCGCCTTTAACACTACTTTTTTAGGATTAGGGGGGTTACTGATTATTGGGTTCGCCCATATTGTCGTGAAGAAACGGCTAAGTATGCGGTTGGTAGAAATTGATAATTACTTTGATCTACTCATCAATGAATTTAGTGGCCATTCCTTGAGTCTTGAAAAGAAGAAACGAACAGATATAGATTTTGATGCCTTAATGATTCTACTCGAAGAGAGATTTACGGCACTAACCGCAGTAGAGGAAGAAACTAGCAGCTTACTTTTACACACACGTCATATGGTAGAAAAAGTGATTTTTGAAGTCCCTAGTTTCCAAAAAATAAAAGATGTACTATTTGATCCCATCATTGAATTTAATGAAAAAACAGAAGGTCTAAATGAAGCCATCGAAGAGTTTTTCTCTCAGTCCCAAATTCCGGACGACAAATGGGAATTTACCAATCTCTGGTGTCCAAAAGGATACGAGAATAGCTGCCTAATAGGCATAAACGCTCAAAAAAATCAGTATTTATTGGAGTGTCAGTTAACTGAAGAAAAAACAATTCAATTGTTCTCTTCGACGTATTCTTATGAGTCTATTTATTATGCATTTGGTATGTTCATTGGCAACACTGCTCAAAACGAGGCTCACTTATTTTCTCTACCAAAGCATAAAGTGCTCACCGAGGGACCATCAAAACTTAAGATTAAACGGAAGTTCATCAGTTCCTCCAATGGACGGATTGTTGCAGTGGGATCTAAACAAATTGGAAAAGAAAAATACTTTATACTTTTCCGATTAGACGAAGATTTAACGATTGAATTATATACTAAAGGGCAGAACCCTATTTTCCAATACAGGTTTGAACAGTCTCTCTTAAGCGACATTCATACGTTTGATCATGCTTCGCAAACCTTATATGTTCTTGACAAAAGCAACGATCTAGGCAGTCCCAAAAAGTCTAGCATATTTATATTCACCCCCTCTATTGGTATCGCAAAAGGGGCTGGACCAATTTTTTTATCGAAAGCGCCCAACCAGCTTTGGCTACCTGAAGGTGTTTCCATTGCCAATATTTATGCCCTTGAGCGCAGAAGCCTTCTTCTACTCACGAAAAGCGGTAAACTATTCTATTGGAATCCCAAATTATCTTCCATCATTGAACTTAAAAACAGTAGATGGGAGTCTTTTTCAGCCGCCCCCTTCAAAATTCGTGTTGGTTTAAATGGTTGGATCGCCGTTTCGGTGAAAGAAAAACTCTCTATTTGGAAAGTCAATCCCTCCGGGCAATTATGGGCCTATGAAGAACTACTTTCCTCTGAATCACTACAAGAGAAAAAGACAAGCTTCAGCGTTAGCGAAGCCATTAGCCATTCTATGGTTACTACATCAGATGGTAGCTATATTCTAGGACTTGATCGTCACGAAAAAGAAATTGCAATCTGGCAATTTCCTGTCGTAGAGAGTGATATCAGTAAATAATGATCACAAAAGAGGAATGCTATGCCTAAGAAGCTCTTTAACTCTTCAGAGAATGGTCTCTTCTCTCCATTTATTGATGTCGTATTAAACGGACTAGCAATTTTCTTTATCATGCTTGTCCTTTATATGTATATAACCAAAGACCTCCAAAAGAAGTCGTTTTTAGCATTCGCTGCCGCTTCAAATCTGCCTAAGGCGGTAGTAGGAGAAGAGTATCGTTTTGACTTTAATTTCATAGTGACCGGTGGAGAAGGTGCCCGATCTTATGAATACATCAACCCGCCCTCTTGGGTACAAGCAGATTCAATCCGGCAGGGGGTCATTGATGGGTTTCCACCAGATTCGTTAATATTTCAAGAGGATACTATTAGAGTAAGGGTTAGCGATGCTCAAGGTAATTCTGTCGAGGAAGAATTCTCCATCGCTATTCGGCCTTCTTGTACATGGTCAACAATGCGCCCATTAGCGTTCCTTACAAAAGAAAAGGCATTAAAAAAGGGTAGAGTTGGAACTTATTATGAAACAACCATTAGTGCCACAGGAGGCTCTTACGATTATGCTTGGAGCTATGATAAACGTTTACCTTCAGGCCTAACGCTTGAAGATGGTAAAATTCGAGGTATCCCACTAACCCCCTTCAGTGATTCAATATCAATCTATCTTAGTAATGCTCGAGCAGGCTTTTCGCAAGGAGATGTTCATAATTACAATTCGGAAAACGTTATACAACAGTCTTTCTTTTTAGAGATTTACCCCCCGACACCTCAAATAACACTACAACTACCAGAATACGGAAGAAAAAGAAGTAGATATGTGGGTTCGGTAGAGCTACAATCTGATTTACTAGAGCAAGAACGGCTAGTTTGGTCGATTTCAGACTTATATACAGGACTCGAAGTCTCTACTAGTGGCCTAATCCTTAGTGGAGTGCCGAACACACACGGTTTATTTGAGACAACGCTCTATTTTATAAATCAGGAAGGTGACTCAACGATATTAGAGCAAGCTACTATCAATATTTTAGACGATCGGCCTATTGCTAGTCTTGAGAGTGCAAGCTTGCTAGTGCCCCAAAATCAAGAATTTAGGTACCCAATATCATACGAAGGATTAATTGAGCCTGTGGAGTTTAATATTCTTAATGATACCTCCCAGAGCGTATTGATCATAAACAACGCTCTATATGCTTCTCTTAGTGATACAAGAGAGGAAACCACTATTTCGATAGAAGCAACTGACGCAACAAACAATAAGGCCCGAGGAAAGATAACGTTACAGCCTCTTGATTCAACAAAAGAAGAATCTCCAGATTATTTCTTTATCGCCTTAACGAGTATATTCTTTTGTTCCACAATCCTAATGAGCTACCTAGTTTACAGACGCAGTAAGGAAAAAAAGAGGCTAATAAGCAAGATAAAATTACTGGAAACTTTCTTTGATAAGAGAGAAGAAAACCTTAGCAAAATTAACAACTTTGCCAGTCTAAGATTAAGCTCTATTACAAACAATGCCTCCATTCGAGAAAGTCTATCTACCACTACAGCTCAGATCCAAAATTCTGCGTACGCTATTCTGATAGAGGCATCTAAGATTCCCCCTGGATTAGAACAACAATTGCTATCCAGTGGCTACACCCTTATCAAACAAAAGTCAGATTCTCGATCTTCAACAATATTTCGCAGCCCTACAATTATGTATCAAAACAAAGAAGTTTTATCTAAGGCGCGCATCATCCAAAACGAATTAGAAAAGATTCTTAATCTCACTTTTGACCTGGTAGAAGATAGTAGTGCGACACCAAATTCGAATTTCATTCGTGTCCACCTTTCTGGTAATTCCTAAGAGCAATTTCCATACTCCACCAATATATCTTCTTCGTACGTAGGCTCCAACTGAGGTAATCAAATTGCCCCAGGTAAACCCATTCCCAAGCAAACATATTCCTGGACATGATAAGCGAGATTTTCTTACGGATACTTTTCACCTCCGCTTCCGGAATGCCATTGTGAATTAGGGCTTGCATAGTCGCCTGTTCTTGTTCCTTGGAAAACGCGGTGTCCAAATACGGCTCATTTATGGCCTCCCAGATATCGAATCGTTCGGAAATTTTGAGTTGGTTCCGGCGGGCAAAGGATGTCAATTCTTCCTTCGAGATTTGTGGTAGAAAGATCACCTCTTTGTGATCTACCACCACACTGAACGGCTGGGTCCGTAGATTAACTTCATTGATTTGATCAAGGGTGACTTCCTTAGACTGGTGTACCGAGCTATACTTGCAGAAGTAGCCTTTCGGAAATCGGATACGGTCTTCGAGAAGTTCAACTTCCATGTTATCAGGGCCTTTCAACTAAGATTATTTGAAGCGGTAGATATTCTTTGACATTACCCTAAAATACGCTTACTCATAAGAAATACCAATCCAAAGTGGATGGGTGAAGTCATCCCAGTTTACCTCAACCACCTGATAAGCCGCTGGTGGATATGCTCCAACGAATCTGGTGGCGGCGTAGGTTAAGATCGACTTGGGGGTGGTACCATTATAGAATCTGATGCCACCTTCGGAATCCCACTCATAGCGCGCTTCTTCTGCTGTATCTCCCGCCTGACTTCGGACTGCTCGCGTATGGATCAAATCCGTGGCCAAAGTCTTAAGCTGGTGATTGACGCGCTCCCATCTGCTTAAAGCATCCCATTCGGCTTCCGGCCAATCTTGGCCTGGCGCATAAATATCCTTCCAGGATTCCTCAAACTTCACCTTCGGTCCAGTTCTGGCTTGGTCAAAAATTGTGAGGAATAAATCATAGGAAGGGGAATGATTCTTATACAATTCCAATTGTGCCAAGCACGCCAATAAGTAATCCTCTAATCTATCAACATTTGCCCCCTCAGCAAAGTCAATGGTATTGAGCTGTTCGTTGAAGGCTACTAGTGTTAGCTCTTTTTTTGCTCCCTTTTCCATGACGACAAATTCTATCCAGCAGCTTCTAGGCCCGGTATCTTCAATGGGTGCATAGTCAGGATTCATCTCAACATTCCCAAAACCTAGCGTAAGGAAGCCTTCTTGCGAAATGCCAAGAATCTTTAGCTCGTGCATGATTCCCTCTGCCTTGCGCTGACAAACTTGTTTATTGTAAGAATATTTACTTCCGGCTGCTGAAAACACCCCTATACCAATTTCCATCTCCGGATAGCGCTCCAACACTGCCCTTAAAAAATCAAAGGTTACAGCGTTCTCGCCGTATTGCTCACACGGCCGGGTAGTACAGGGTCCATCAAAGGAAAAATCGAATCGTATGACTTTTCTTTGGCCGTTTTCCAGTTCTTTCTCAGGCCAACTCACCAGGCCGTTGTCCTGAGCAAATAATGATACCATCCTTCTGTACTGATGCAAACGTGCAAACTCCTCCTTAGTTAACTTTCGGCAGGTCAAATCCACCCTATTGGGGCTTACTATCATGCTCATCAGATCGCTGAGGGGATATTCGCCTCCTATGCACCCCTGTAGAAAAAATACGGGCTGTTGATCATTAGCGTACTCAAGGATAATTTCATCCAATTTTTGATAATCCCTTTTGGCCAAGGCCCAGAAGGCATACCCACGAACAGCTGGCGAACGGTGCAGCATCAGCGCTACTAGTTCATCAGTGGTCGCTACTTTGGTAAACTGTAGGAAGTTCTTATAAACCTTCGATCGTTTTCCCTCGATACCAGTAGCACTAGTATGAATTTCCCCAGCGCGCTCAATTTTCCTGGCGATCCCTACGGTCTTATTGCTGACGTGACCAAAATTGATCCGCTGAGGACTGCATCCACTTAATATGGTAGCAAGTAGGAGCAGGAGAAAGAGCTTATTTCCTAATTCCAAAGACGGTTTCTTCATAAGCGCCAATTTTCGGCCATCGCTCCTATTCAGTTTGTGAAGTACGCCCTTCAAAATAAACCTAAACCCGGGTAATTGTCAAGTGCTAATACCAACTTGAAGAGCGGAGAAGGCACAAAAAAATCGTCCCGATCAGCACAAGCCAATCGGGACGATCAGAATTCATCCACCTCGTGGGTGGAAAACCTATAGTTGAGTCACACCCTGTACGAGCAGGGAAATTTCGTTATTCAGTACTTCAATAAAACCTGCTTCGATTTCGAAGACCAGCTTATTGCCAGCGGTATTACCTTCCTTACGCGCTGCAGAAGCAGCGTCGTAGTAAGAATAGCCACCGTCTCCGGTCTCAATGGTCACTTTACCTTCTTCGAGGGCCGATACAATCGGGGCGTGATTCTTGAGTACTTGGAATTCACCACTTACACCAGGAACCTTCACAGAAGTGATAGCGCCTTGAAATATTTCCCGATCTGGTGTTAATACAGCAATATTCATAATGTAGTACTTATTTAGCCAGCAACTTCCTCCAACAACTTCTTACCTGCTTCGATCGCATCTTCGATGCTACCTTTCAGGTTGAATGCTGCTTCAGGATACTGATCTACTTCACCGTCCATGATCATGTTGAAGCCTTTGATGGTTTCTTCGATAGATACCATCACACCAGGAGTACCGGTGAACTGCTCCGCTACGTGGAAAGGCTGTGACAAGAAACGCTGTACACGACGAGCGCGGGTTACAACCAGCTTATCTTCGTCAGACAATTCTTCCATACCAAGGATAGCAATGATATCCTGCAATTCGTTGTAGCGCTGCAAGATGTTCATCACACGCTGGGCACAATTGTAGTGCTCTTCACCCAAGATCGCTGGGTCAAGGATACGACTAGAAGAGTCTAGTGGATCCACTGCTGGGTAGATACCCAAAGAAGCAATCTTACGACTTAGTACTGTAGTTGCGTCCAAGTGAGCAAAGGTTGTCGCTGGAGCAGGGTCAGTCAAGTCATCCGCAGGTACGTATACCGCCTGTACCGAGGTAATAGAACCACGCTTGGTAGAGGTAATACGCTCTTGCATCACACCCATCTCAGTAGCCAAAGTTGGCTGGTAACCTACCGCTGAAGGCATACGACCAAGCAGGGCAGATACCTCAGAACCGGCCTGAGTGAAACGGAAGATGTTATCGATAAAGAACAGGATATCACGACCGCCAGTTGGGTCACTCATATCACCGTCACGGTAGTATTCTGCAATGGTCAGACCAGATAGAGCTACACGTGCACGTGCACCAGGAGGCTCATTCATCTGACCGAACACGAAGGTAGCTTTAGAAGACTCCAAGTCGGTCTTGCTAACCTTGCTCAAATCCCAACCACCGGCTTCCATGCTGTGCAGGAAGTCTTCACCGTAGTTGATAATGCCAGCTTCCAACATCTCGCGCATTAGGTCATTACCTTCACGCGTACGCTCACCTACACCGGCAAATACAGAGATACCATCGTATCCCTTGGCAATATTGTTGATCAGTTCCTGAATGAGTACAGTTTTACCTACACCAGCACCACCGAACAAACCAATCTTACCACCTTTGGTATAAGGGGCAATCAGGTCAATTACTTTGATACCAGTAAACAGTACTTCTTTCTCTGTTGACAGCTCCTCGTAAGCTGGTGGCTTACGGTGAATTGGAGCAGACTCCTCTTTGGATACCTCGCCGATACCGTCAATAGCCTCACCTACTACGTTAAAGAGGCGGCCTTTAATCGCATTACCAATCGGCATTGCAATCGCCTTACCAGTATCTACTACCTCGGCACCACGAGTAAGACCGTCAGTAGCGTCCATCGCGATGGTACGTACGCTGTCTTCACCCAAGTGCTTCTGTACTTCGAGGGTCAATGTTTCGCCGCTAGGGCGCTTGATTTCTAATGCATTCAGAATTTCGGGAAGCTTGGATCCTTCGCCGGAGAAACTCACGTCTACAACCGGACCAATCACCTGCTTTACTTGACCGATATTTGCCATAATCAATCGTTCTGTGGAAATGTCAACAATAGGTTCTTGTAAATCGGCAGCAAAAATAGGCTTTTGTGTTGATAATCAAAAGGCAAGCTCAACTTTCTTAGTGTAGTTGACACCCAAAATGAGGGGATTATTTGACTGTATCAAAAGGAAAAATAGGGCCGCTTTCGAGCCGTGGTAAAATATTGTCGGCACAATTCAAACTTGGGCAAACTTTATTCGCCCCTATTGCCTCTAAAAGCTATTTAAAACGGTTGCCAAACTCCGGTCATTTTCTCCTAATTTTGGGCTTGTGAAAAAGGGTAAATCAGCAAGTCCGCAACTTTGGCAGTCACTCCTGCGCAATGTCCTACTAGGCACTGATCAGGTTTCTACGCCTAATGATTGGCCCCAAACGCTTGATACCTATCGCATAAATGCGGAGGATACTCCTTCTCAGCTACTAGAACTTGCGGGGAAGACTCACTTGTTAGCAAAGGGTGCAGCAAGTCTGCCGCAGTGGACAGAAGCCATACCCGCACCGCCACCAGCCACCGAAGGAAAAGCTTGCTCCTGGCGTTCTGTACAGCATTTACAGTTGATCCTTAATGGGCATCACGAGCGGGCCCTACCGGAATTCATCCGCCTGCTTGGGCAGCACAAAAAGCGCTTGCCCGCTGAAAGTATCCCAGCCTTGCTCGATCAGTGTACCGAGACGCCAGCACTTTGGAGTTTGCTCCAACCCCTATTGGGTAAAACAGAGTATTGGCTGATTCGGCAGCATCCACATTGGTCAAGGCTGCTCCCTCAGCTTAGTGCCTTGGATGACTGGCCTACCGGAATAGGTAAAGAGCAGTACGAACTACTTGCCGCCTACCGCCAAGCTGATCCCGAAGCTGCGCGTGATAGCCTGAGCGACCACTGGCTCAATCTTGATCATCGGGCCCAAGCAAGGGTCCTGCCAGCACTAGCGGTAAACCTTAGTCCAGCGGATGAAACTTTTCTACAACATTGCCTAAGCTCTAAGCGCAAAGAAGTGCGAGTAGCCGCAGGTGATCTGCTTACTCGCCTGCCAGAGAGTGCCTTGGTAGAACAACTATTTCTGCTCGCATCTGAGGTACTACAGTTTCAAGGCAAGCAGCTCAAGCTAAAATTACCGGAGCATATTCCGGGGGTTAGCAAAGAATACGGTATCTATCCTACCGGTAGCAAAATGCCGGGTGGGCTAAAGGTCAATTGGTTACAACAGGTGCTTAGCCGTATCCCAATATCTAGGTGGACTGGTCAGTGGAAGATATCTGCCTTTGAGCTGGTGCAGTTAATGACCCAAACGGAACGTTCACTCCCCTTGCTCCAAGCGCTCAACGAAAGCCTGATGCGCTTCCCTGAGGAAGAAGGTCAGCAAGCCTTGATCCGCTGGTGGTTACTCGGTGGGCAAGAAGTACTGTGGAACAATAAGAAAGCTAAAGCACTGCTACCGCAAACGACGGCTGATTTTTTCAACCAGAGCCTCACTAAATGGCTAGAACAGTTTGGGCCTCTGGTTCCAGCGGACACCCTACCCGCATATTGGCTAAGCACTAGTACTCACCCCTGGACTACCCAACTGAGTAAAATTGTGGTACTGGGCTTTCAGGACGTTATCCAAGGTCGACGCACCGCCGACTGGCACTTATGGCATTATCGCCAAATATTTGAAGCTGCTGCTTACGGTAGTGATCCTGCGCTTTTAGAGCAATTTCGTTCTGGCTGGTCATTTCGCAATAACAGCTTCGGGCGCTGGCACGCAGATTTGGAAAAGATGTTGCAGACCCTGCACTTTAGAAAGGAGATGCGGGCGGCTTTGGCCAGCTGATTGGGTTTCACTCATAAAAGTTCAAACGCGCCAAAACCTCCTCCTTCTGTCCTCGACTGATTGGAACCTTATTGTCATTGATCACCACAAAGTTTCCACCAATCTCGGTGACCCGCTCCAGGTTGATAACAAAAGAACGGTGCGTTTGCACAAAATGATCTTGCGGTAGCACTTCCAGAAAGTCCTTTAGGGTAGATCGTATAATGTGACGGCCATTGTCTAGTTGTAGCTCCAGATAGTTCTTGAAGGCTTCTACATAACAAATATCGCGCAATGGAATCTTGCGGTACGTCAAGTCATCCTTGACGAAAATACTATCATTAATGAGGAGTTCTTTTTTCACACTTGCCTGACCATCAGTAAGTTGAAGCTGCTCCTGGTGTTTCGAATGCTTCAGTAGCGCCATTTCAATGGCGGTGTACAGATCAGCAGGAGTAAAGGGCTTGACTAGATAGCTTGAGGGTTGGGTCTCCGCCGCCTCGGCTATCGTAGTACGGTCACTAAAGGCCGACAAAAAGATGAAGGGAATTTTATAGCGCTTACGAATCTGCTCCGCCAGCCAGATGCCCGATTCGCTTCCTTTGAGGTGAATGTCCAAAATGGCAATATCCGTATCTCCTCGTTCCAATATCGTCAGCGCTTCCTGCGCCTTCATCGCGTCGCCAGATATTTCGTACCCGAGCTCCTCCAATTCCTCTCGGAGTGTATCCAAAGTGATGAATTCGTCCTCGACAATAAGTACCCTAACTTTTTTCATAATGCCAGATCACAATTTCCTGAGTAAGTGCTCGGTCAATACAGAAACTTAGCTTTGATCAAGCCTTTGACATATCTTGATCTTTTGCTTGTTAAATGGGGTAAAACATTCGGGCCTCTAGTTAAGCACCGATCATGTAGTAGGGTTCTTTTTTAGACAGCTGGTGTATTTCTACAGATTAAAACTTGATGGCAACAGCCGTTCCACGTTCCACCTTAAGCCACTCGATAGTACCATCTAACTGGCGGACCAGCCCGCGGACTAAGCTAAGTCCTAATGATCTTTTCCTAGCGGTATCATCGGGATTAAATCCGATTCCATCGTCGCGGACAAACAGCTCATACTGGTCATTATTTTTGTTAAAAGCCACGCTTATCTTTCCACCAGCTCTACCTTCAAAGGCGTACTTATAACAATTGGTCAACAATTCATTCAGGATCAATCCTACCGGAATAGCGGTATCAATATCCAAGTGTTCTTCCGCTACATCTAGCTCAAGTTGAATCTGCTCTTCACCTGGATTCACGAGCTGACTGTGCTGAATATTACCGCTTAATTCGCGTAAATACGTCTTGATATCAATTCCACTCAGCTGTTCTGATTCGTACAAATTTTGGTGAATCAGGGCCATACTTTGGATCCGCTCCTGCCCTTCCCGTACCAAGCGCCGCACGGACTCATCCGAAGATTTTCTGGCCTGCCGATCAAGTAAGCCCGAGATAATCTGGAGGTTGTTTTTTACTCGGTGGTGAATCTCTCGTAAAAGGACTTCTTTTTCAGCTAGCGACTCTTCAATCTGCTGATTCTTCTCGCTGATAATTCTTTTATCGGCTTGTGATCGGCGAAACGCCCACAATACCACCGCCAAGATAATTCCGCCCACAGCGAGGATAGTTAGTAAAAATCTAGTCTGCGTGGCTGAAGTTTGGCGTTCCAACGCAGCTTCCTGTTCGGCTATTTGTCGAGCCAGCTCATTTTCGGCCAACTCTAGTTCCACTGCTGTTCGCGCTAGCTCCTCTTCCTGATTACGGCTGATCATGGTCATCCGCAGATCGTGGAAAGCCGTGTAATTGTCCCAGGCCGATGCATATTTACCACTAGCCGCTTGGGTTTGAGCTAATAGCTCTAAAGCATCAACTGCCAGATCGGTAGTATCACTTTGATACTGCCGCACCAAAGCCAAACGCTCTTTCGCGTAGCGTTCAGCAGAGGCATGTTGATTGACACTCAAATAATACCTGCTCAGTGTACCGTAAATAAATTGGCGTTGATGCATAAACTGAGACAAACCTTCTTCGTGCCGTCGCATGGCGGCTTTCATATCATTGACGTACTGCTGAGTAAGGCCGGGATCCACAAAAGGGGTAGCGACAATGAGTCCTCCCAGAGCATAGGGATAGACATGTTCATCAGGCTTCGACATTTCTATAACCTTCTGCAAATGCCAAACCGCACTGTCGTACTGCTCCACGTCGATATAACTGTGTCCCAATTGATTATGGGTATGTCGAGTAGCATAAAAGTCACCCAGGCCCTGACAGATGCGGAGTCGCTCTTTAACCACTTCCAATGACTTATCCTTTTTGCCCATTAAATCATAAAGTCCGGAAAGCTCACCCAGAGCATTACATAACAAGGGTTGATCATCAGCTTCTTTGCCATATTCCCACACCATACTTAATTCCCGTAGGGCTCCATCGTGATCGCCCATTTCCATCATCGGGTAAGACATCAACCGACGCACCTCAAAGGCAATGCTATTTGGCAGATCTGGTGTAGTAAGAAAATCTTCCCAATTATGGATAATTTGTTTCACCTGCCCTCGGCTACGTAGCGGAAAACGCAGCTGTTTAATGGCGTGCATTTTCTCAAACCAACAGTCATGTTCCGCACAGGCATCCGCAATAGAAATTGCCCTGAGCGTCGCCTGCTCGACAGAATCCATCATGTTGGCCCGAAAATACACCCCACCCAGAACACACCTTGCTTTGATTTGCCGAGGCAATTCTCCCATCCGATCAGCTAAGGCAATCATCTGCCAAGCGTAGGCTACAGAGCTATCAGTGTTAGCCTTGGCCTTCATCATGCTTAGCGCCCAGAGTGTGGTATAGAGTAAAGAATCTGCCTGTCCTTCCAGTACATGTGACTCAAGACTATCTATGGTATACTGCCGATCGGTCTGACCAGACAAGCGAAAGCTGTATAGGATAAGTAAGCCATAGACGACCAGAATGTGAGGGTTCCTCCACAAAAACATAAACAGGGGACAGTTTCTGATCTCAATATAACTAAAATGCCAATTTCCCCCACTCGTCCCAGGGGAGCTACCATTCGTCCCTACACTAGGCAAGTTATTGATAATTACCCCTTAATTGCCGCAGCTATAGCACGCTTGTGCCCCCTAGGTACAGGCTATAAGAACACGTCCTACAAAATATGTTAATGCTACCATTTACCTTTTGGTGATGGTCGGGCATTTACCATTGAAATTATTTTTAGGAACTCTTTTAAACTCCCAGTTTTAAATGCTTTACCCTAACACCCCCAATCGCAACGCGAGCATAGTGCTCGTAGAAGGAAAAGTACGTACCCGTATCCCTGTACAAGACATCCTTTTCATACAATCCGAGCACGTCTATGTGCGGATTTTTCTGCAGGATGGCCGCAAAATCTTGTACCGTAGCGCACTGCGCGACATCATTCGGCAACTGCCCGCGACATCTTTTTTACAAGTACACCGCAGCTACATCGTTAACCTTCGCTGGATCGCCAACCATAACGGCAATAGCATTGCGGTAGCTCAGCACGTGCTACCGGTGAGTAGAACCTATCGAAAAATTCTGCGCACTACTTTGCGTAATCCCCTACATCTAAGCATTCAGAATCGTAATACGGCCTGGCAATACAAGGCAGTTTAAGAAATAGCCCCCCCCTAGCCCTCTCTCATCGGGAGAGTTGGGGTGGGGCCAAAAGAGCCTTTTTAGGGGAGTTTAACAGGAGCGTGCTTCTACCCAAACCTATTCAGAAGCATGCTCCCTTTTTCCCCTGACGAGCCGGAAGATTGAATATTTTCCGGCTAATACTCACCCACGCTTCAAACCCATCCGTTCGGGAAAGGCCGGGAGTTATGTCCCGTGCCTCTTCCGGATACTAGTTTTGACCGCTTCTAGTAGCTGTTAACCACCCAATTTAAGACCGGCAAAGAATCAAGTATTGAAAACCACGATCCGTGATTGATCAGATGCCCTAGTAAAGGGATAATTCTTGTGGGTTTGAGTGGTTTCGCTAAGGGGAGTGTTATTGGTGCATAGCGCCTTCGGCGGGCCCACCCTCTTGGTCCGGTTCACCAGCCATCCCCATCCTCCTCGGATGTAGGACACGCAGGCTCTGCTCCGCTACTGACCTTGTCAGTGCAGCTCAAAGCCATTCTATCTATCCAGCTCTTACCTTCAATAAATGAAATGGCTGGATCACACAAGCGTTAGCTAAGTTATCTGATAATGATAACTCAGAATTAGCAGTTGGTTGAAACTTGCGTTCCTACTGCCCCCTCTGAAATACTGAGCAAGACTATACTCAGCATCAATAGTGCTCGATCTATCCGGATGATTCCCCAACGGTTCAATCCAGCACCTGCCTACAGCGGTAAAGATGAGTCAACTTTGATTGCTTAAGCATCCCAAACACAAATGGATGAAAAGCGGCACTCATCGGCCTAAGGCATATTCGTCGATTTGTTCACCGAGTCTTGACCAACTGGTCAGGAAGTATTTTGGGGCTACTCCCTGGGTGAACAACACGAAGATACACTACTTCTAAATGCGATGCAATACGGTCTCAAAAATTGACACCGAGTCCAATTACGGCTGTTGAATGACAATCTGCTGCTGCACCTGCCGACCATCTACCTCTAATTGCAAGATGTACATGCCGGTTTCCAGCGTACTTACATCCATACTTTCTTGTCGCAACAATTCGAAAGATTGTTGTAGCCGCACTCGCCCCAGGGCATCAATAAGTAGGGCCTTTACATTTTCCCGTTGCTGACTTGCTACAATTTGTAGCTGGCCACTGGTGACGGGGTTGGGCAGAATACGCAAACCCAACTCAGCTAGTTCCCTTGTCCCCACCGTCATAATGACCACTTGTACGGTAAAAGAGTCGACGGAACAGGAATTCTGCGCCATCAACTGCACTTGGTATATGCCATCAGTAAAGAGATGGGTGGGGGATGCTTCTGTACTGGCAGCACCATCACCAAAGTCCCATTCGTAGGTGGTTGCGTTGGTACTCTGGTTGATAAATTCGACCTCCCCTCCATCAATAGAAACAGTGAAATCTGCTATAACGGAGCGATCAATACCTACTGCGATATCTCCACCTGCACCACTACTCTCATTGTAGAATCTTCCGCTGGGCGTAGTTTCTAAGCGAACAGCTTTGACGAGATATTGTAAACTATCGCCAAGTAAGGGACAGGGATCAGTGTAGAACAGATCAGTAAGCACTTCCTCATTGAGACGCTCATAGAAATTGGCGACGAAGTTGCGGCGATAAACATGGTAACCCAGTACATCTTCCGCAACGGGAGGAGCCCAACTCAATTGGATTCCAGCTTGATCTTCCCCTATGACAAAATCGGTAGGAGGCGCAATGATATGCATCCGTAAGGTAGGGTCGCCAAGTAAAGTGACGTGCACCGAACGATTGCCAAAACCAGGATCATAAGAAAAGCTAGCGTTATTTTGGGTGAGCTTGGCACAATAGCCAATCGTTTCTCCCAACCCCATGGGATGCAGTGCCCAGTTGGGCCGGCCCGCCCAGGCGTTAGTGAGAATGGTACCACTGCCTAGCGCCGCCCGCAAAAAATTGTTCTGAATATCCCAATCGCCAAAATAGCTGCCGAACAAGAAGGTAAAGACCGACTGGAATGAATCCGTAGTCATAGCCTGGGTGTTGGCAATTCCACTCGCTCCCTGATAATTCCCACCACCACAGCCGTAGGAAAACAGATAGCTATCCGTCTTGAGTATATCGTAGTCTAAGTAACGGGTTGAGTCTCGCCCAACTAAGGTTGCAAAATTCTTCAGGCCATTCTGCCCAAAACCTTCGGCGAAACCACCAAAATTATTTTCAATCAGGCCGCGTGCGGGTACTGAAAACTGTTTCCGCCGAAAGGCATGGTTCTTATCTAAATAGCGACGAGTAAGCGTAATCGCGTCTTCAGTAAAGCGAGGGAGGTTATGGAAATCGACCCGACCAGCCTCCAGCTCCAAATCAGATGGAATACTACTAGCATCCCATTTTCCATCACCAGGAATATTGCGATTGCGAGGATTGGATGCGCTAACGTCATTCACGAAGGTATCGGTCCAGGTGCCGTCCATATCGGCGTAGAAGACATCGGCCGACCAGGCACCGCGGTGATCAGTATGTCCGTCCGGAGCGATGTTGCCCGAATAGGGAACCGGTACATGCCCGAGCAGAAAGAGAGCATGGCGCTCATCCGGAGCCTGCTCGTAGATGGTACGAATACTGTTTTTCACCGTTGTATCCACCTCAGTGGCGGAAACCCGCAGGGACTTCACCAACCAGCCATCAGCTAGAACATCCTGGCGGTAACGCTCGATTTCTGGTTCCAGTGCTGGTAGTAAAGCATCATCAATAACCAAAATCAAAATTCCTCGCTTGACAGGTGCTGCTAGTGCTGTACTCGAGTACAAGTAGCCATTGCCCGTATTGCCTGAGCTGGGTCTTGTCACCCGGTATTCGTAGGCCTCACCTTCCTCCACATCCGTATCCTGATACGTAAGCGTTCCAGGACTCAGAGTAGCGATCGCTGAACCCCATGAAGTAGTACCGGCTAATCTTCGGAATACCAAAATATCACTAGCCGCTTCCACTTGATCATCCCAACTGAGCGTAATGGCAAGTGGGGTATCAGAAATTTCAGCCTGGAGCTGTACAGATCGGAATTCGTCGTTGGATTGAGCTGTTGCAACAGTGTAAAGCAATAGCAAAACAATCAGGGCAGAGAACATTCTCATGTGACAGGATTGAGTAGTTTGAAAAGTCTCTGACAAAATACTCAGAAATCTATTCCCCCAACCAAGGTCGCTGCGCAGAAATCCGCGCGTTTCCTAATGTTTACTCCTTCACCCAGTCTACCGGAAATTGGGAGGGGTCAAAATCCCAGAGGTAAGGCAGCAGAAAATACGTAAAGGCCGTGAGAATGATTATCGATATAATGTTCATCCAAATCCCTGCTCGTACCATCACCGGTATCTTCAAATAACCCGAACCAAAGACGATTGCGTTCGGGGGTGTAGCAACCGGCAGCATAAAGGCACAGGAAGCGGCCACAGTAGCACCAACTGTCAACAGGTAGGGGTGTACATCTACCGCCTGGGCCAACAGCACCAAAATGGGCAGCATCATTGATGTGGTAGCTAAATTTGAGGTAATCTCCGTAAGGAAGTTGACCGCAGCCACAATCAAGAGCAGTAGCATCAATACCGAAATGCCCTCCGCTAATGTCATCTGTTCACCCAGCCATTGCGCCAAGCCACTCACTTTAAAACCTTGTGCCAAAGCCAAACCACCACCAAATAGCAGCAAAATTCCCCAGGGCAATTTGACTGCTTCCTCCCAAGTGATGATCGCTCGTTTTTTGGCCGGTGCTGCGGGCAATAGAAACAGAACTATCCCCGCCATCATGGCAATGATAGTATCATCAAACTTGGCAATGAAGAGTTGCTCGTATACTTCCTTGCTTTCGCAACTCGCCTCCACCAATTTTTGGAGGGGTGAACGGATTATCCACAGAAAGGCAGTACTGGCAAAAACGGCTAGGACGGTCTTCTCTTCCCGACTAATTTGCCCCAAAGCGGTAAGCTGACGATTGATCTCTGCACGCCCACCGGGGAAGGCCAATTGCTTGAACTTATAAGCCACCTCCGTCAGGTACTTCCAACAGATGATCAGTAGCAGCAAAGAAATGGGTAAACCAAATTGTATCCATTGGGCAAAGGTGATCTCAATACCGTAGGTCTCTTCAATAATACCGGCGAACACCAAATTTGGAGGGGTGCCAATCAGGGTAGCCAAACCACCAATTGATGCACTGTAGGCAATGGCCAACATGAGCACCTTACCAAAGGTCTTATTTTCGTTCTCAATGGTATCCGGATTATCCTGGAGCTGTGAAACGATGGCCATGCCAATAGGAAGCATCATTACGGTAGTAGCGGTATTGGAAATCCACATGGATAAGAAAGCCGTGGCCGCCATAAAACCCAGAATGATACGCTTGATGTTAGTGCCAATCAGGTTGATAATGCTAAGCGCGATACGGCGGTGGAGATTCCAGCGTTCAATGGCGATAGCTAGCATAAAGCCCCCGATGTAGAGGAAGATGTAGCGATGCCCAAAAGAGGCCGTCGTTTGATTAAGGCTAAGCCCGCCCGTAAGCGGAAATAGAATGATGGGCAAAAGTGAGGTAACCGCAATGGGAATCGCCTCTGAAATCCACCACACGGCGATCCAGACGGTGCTGGCCAAAATCGCGTTAGCTTCTTTACTTAGGCCTTCAGGATGGAAGAACAATAAAATCAGCACAAACAAAATTGGGCCCAACGCTAGACCCAAAGTCTTGGTATTAAAATTCATAAGGCCTAGTTCTTCACCGGTGTATTTGATAAAAGTGCAGCCGTGGTTAATACCTCCTGGGCTACTTTTTGACAAAAGAGGGCATCTTCTTTTGACTGGATATTGAGATATAGCTTTTCCCCATCCTGGTCAGTACTCACAATGCGGTGCGGGAGGCCAACGGGGCTCTCTCCGGTCAATGCACCAAATACCACACAGGCTATGAGGTAAGTTCCGGTAGGGGAAGGATGACTACCATCTGGGTCAAACAATGGGAGCGATGGGCGTAATGTTCTTGCCCGTTGCCAGGCTAATCCAACAGGAATCACCTCCGCATCAATTCGCTCTCCTAAGCGTTGATATTGTTCCGCAATTGGTGCTTGCATGTAGGGATCCCACTCGCGGGCCCAAGTCATGTACACATAGGGTGTTGCTCCTGATTCTCGACACAAATCCGACAGGAGGTTGCCGTAGTGCTGAAGGCTATCTGGATGATCGATCGCCCGACGACTATGGTCCTGAATAATCACAACATCAAACTCGCCACTACGAATGAGTGCCTGGGTATTTAATTCTCTTTCACCGCGCCAATGTTGGCCAAGATTTACTCCGCCGCTAGTGGATTGTCGGGTCTCTAGCGGTACCTCTTTTTCAGCAGCCATAACCGCTACTGTTTGGGGTAAATTCCAAAAGTAGGTATAGCTATTTCCAACAAAAAGCACATTGGGGGTAGTATTGTCCTGGCCAATGACACCAGATAGACTGCCAAGGATCAGCCCAAAAGTGAGTACAAATAGACGCATAGCGATTTATTGAATTGTAGTGAAGTTATGCTAGAGGCACTGCTGAGTAGGGTGCAATTATTAGAGATGTCAATCATTACCTATATACTCAGCTTTCCGAGAAAATCACCACTTTATTCACACAAATTATACCCTACCTCTTTTATTCCTTTAAAATCCTGCTTGGCGGCTCTGCGTATCAGCACACCCTCTTGTTCAAGTTCTTTGAGGATTAGGAGGATTTTCCTTCTCCTCCTCTTTTGGCTCAGCACCCATTCATTATCTGCAATAGGGGCTCCATTGCACCCTAGCAAATTCAGCGGGGTAATCACTGTTCTATTCTTTTTCAACCTAATGACAGCCAGCATTTCTTCAATGAGCGCTTTGGTAATATCATTAACTGTAGGGGACAATAGATCAGGATATTTCTTCACTTTTACGGCTAACTCTTAGTTCTAATGCGCTAAACAGCCCAGACCAATGGGCAGTTCCATCATTAGGATACCGAATCACTAGCCGCATTACTAAAGGTTGCCTACTACCACCTTACCCTACCGTATAAGTGATAGCCCCCTAGTGGATACCACCACAACCAATGGGCGAACCATCTGGTAAAGCGGGTGCAGCCGGCACCTTAAACTGCTTGGGCGTACGCCTAAACTGAGCGATCTGCTCACGCAGATAACGCAGGTGCGCACGATCCGGACTGTTCGTAGCAGTATTACTCAAACGCTCGGGCAGTTCTCCTTCAATATCGATTAGGGTAGACAGCGCGGCAGCCGACACTTGAGGTTGAATATCAGAACGGGCAGCTAGTTTCATTAAATGATACACGTAGCGTTGCTCTACTACCCGAGAAATAGCGTGCTGGTAATCTCCTGCTCCACCTACCACCTGCTCTTTGAGTTGGCGACGCAAGGTAGACATCACCTCAGTGGCCGATAAATAATAAGGACGGCGGGCTGATTGCTCTACCAATCTTGCCATCCGCTGTGGATTCAGCAGGAAGCTCAAGGTATAGTCGGCAGAAGATTCTGCCGCAGCCATAGGGTCGAGCGTATTGCCCGTATGTACCTTAAACTGCTCGCGACCACGCTGGTAACCATAGGCTTGTGGCGGAATGAGGTCTAAGGCCGATTCTGGAATAGCCAGAAAGCTGGGCTGTAACGTTTCTTGCAGTGCACGGAGGGCATTGCGTTGCATCTCATTGGGTAGGATTTCCACCTTATCAGGAGCACCTTCGTCGCGTACGGCATAGCTGTAGTTAATACCACCCACAATTTTTGCCACGGCCTCGGTTTGGTAGCGGTGCATGAAGTACACTGGTACCAGCACATCTTCCAGTGTAGACATGGGTGCACCTACTGCAATGTTATTTTCGTCTAGATTAATCAACGCCTTCTTCCGCAGGATACTTAGGCGGCGAAGTTCTTCAGTGGGCGATTGTCCATTATCCCACAGGTGGGCATAAGGATGACTACCAAAGGCTGGGCGGGCATCGGGGTCAGAAATATACTGGAGGCCCAGTTGCTCATTTTCAGCGAGGATAGCTAGCAAACCACTTTTTTCTTCGGTGCCTTCTGGGAAATCCTGGTAACCATAGATGATCGTACGCTTATCCCAATCTCCTATTCCCACATCATAGGCCTGATCGTAGGCAACTTCACCATCCGCATCAATCCGGAAATAGGGATGCGGATAATCCATCACAGAGGCACGATCGTTGTAGCTTGCCGCAAAGTTGTGTGATAATCCTAGGGTGTGACCAATTTCGTGGGCGGATAACTGACGCAAGCGGGCTAGCGCCATTTCTAATAGACGTGGATCAGCTTCTTCTCCATTTTCGTAGGCATCAACAAGGCCCTGAGCAATGAGAAAATCCTGGCGCACGCGTAAGCTACCTAATAGTACGTGCCCTTTGATGATCTCACCAGTGCGAGGATCCACAACGGAACTACCGTAACTCCAACCACGCGTACTCCGGTGGGTCCAGTTGATCACATTATAGCGCACGTCCATGGGGTCCGCATCCGGTGGTAATACCTCTACCTGAAAGGCGTCGCGATAACCAGCGGCTTCAAAAGCTTGGTTCCACCAGCGCCCTCCTTCCAACAAAGCCGAGCGAATGGGTTCCGGCGTACCTCGATCCAGATAATAAACGATGGGCTCCACCGCTTCGCTCATCGGCGCTTCCGGATTCTTCTTTTCTAAGCGGTGTCGAGTAATAAAGCGCTTCACCAAAGGCTGATCGATCGGTGTGGCATAGTCAAAATAGCTGAACGGAAAATAGCCACAGCGAGGATCAAATACGCGTGGCTTGTAATTATCATCCGGCAACTGCACAAAACTGTGGTGTTGGCTCACACTCACGATGTCCGAATCAGGTGTAACAGAGCGAATCAGTCCACCCTGTGCGTTTCCACTAAGGGTCACCAAGGCATCAAACTCCGTATTTTCTGGAAAGGATTTACAGCGTCCTAGATTGATAATACTGCGTTTAGTATCTACCTTATAACTACCCTGTTTGCGGCCTTTCAAACGGCCTGACACATCATGTGCATCGCGTAGCAAAAACGGGGTGAGATCGATCAACACCTGATCATCCGTTTTTGCTACCGCCTTGAATCCAAATAAAACCGATTGGGCAAAGGCATCAGCTACCGATTGGCGCTCTTCCTCATTGTCACTAACCGCCCGATACTCATAATTGGGCTGCAGTAGCAAAACCTTGGGCCCAGAACGCACAAACTTGACAATCCGATCAGAACCCAGCTGATTGCGGTCTAATCCAATATCATTAGAGCCCACTCCCCCCGTTAAGCTATTCACGTAGAGAAACTCTTCGTCCCAACGATCAACTAATAGAAATACTTTTCCACTCGTCTCCTGCCAATAAAAATTAAAGTACCCCTCGTAAGATTCGCAATCCTTGGTAAAATCAGCAATAGTTGGTAACGATTTCTTATTGCCTTCCTGTGCCTGCAACGCGAACTGACTCACAAAAAACAAGGCCGCCAAACAAACGATAATTTTCCTTCTCATCATAGTGTAGTTGTGTAGTTGGGAGGTAGGAGAGTAAAATTAACGTGAACTTTGGGCTTGGCCAATTCATAATTGGTGTTTCCTAACCACAGTTCACGGTGTAATGTACTTGGTACGAAGTACTTGGAATTGGTTAACAAAGCGTCATCCTAATACCAAGTACTATGAGGTTTGCATAAATAACTTGGGAATAAAGACAGAAGACTACAGGCAAAACTCACCCTTAAAATTAAGAATCCAACGCAGATAACGCCTAGTCTTTACGTGATAAAGAAGCCTTCATCACATTATAGACCTGATGGCTATCGATAGGTGGGATCGTATCTGTTCCCATAACGGTATCACCGGAAGAACGAATAGGCTCCTCATAAAATGAGGTAATCTCATAGTCCAGCTCATCGCCGTCTCGACAAATCCTGGACTGAAGTTGACTGCCCATCCCCGCAAAAACACTGTAAAGACAACCGCCCATAAAGTAGGCATCAAGCACAATGCTGTTATGCTCGTCAATGGCGTAATGCCCTAGCGTGTCTTCCAGGATCACGAGGGAATACTCGCGGATGTCCGGCTCTGGAAGACGCCCGTGATCGTAGGTGATAATGTAAGTCCATAAGCTATCCGTTGGTTTTATCTCCAACGACATGGGGAAAGCACCCTGCTGTACACCCGAACCCCAGATCTCTACCTCACCGGACCAGTATCCCTCCCAAGAGGCGGGAAAGGACTGCCCCATCATCTGAAAACCGATGCTTTGTAACACAAGCACCAATAGCAACTTTCTCATAAGCTTCTGTCAAATGGTCTTATTGAGCTAAGGTAAAACAAGAAAAAGACCATTCAGCACTAACGCACCCTATTCTGTCTTCAATGACTGTATAGGATTCGCCATCGCAGCTCTGGCACTTTGAAAACCCACCGTAAGCAAGGCCACAAATAGAATTGTCAAGCCAGCTAGCGCAAAAATCCACCAGCGGGCTTCGATGTGGTAGACAAAATCGTCAAGCCAACGATTCGTTCCCCACCAAGCAAGAGGAAAAGCGATAAGAGTAGCAAGGATAACCAAACGAAGGAAGTCTTTGGATAGCAGCATGACGATATTGGATAGGGTAGCTCCGATTACCTTGCGAATGCCAATTTCCTTGCGGCGCTGTAGCACCTGGTTGGTAATCAAACCAAACAATCCTAAGCAGGCGATCAACAACGCAAGTAGGGTAAAGATGCTGAAGACTTTCCCTAAGCGAATCTCAGCACCGTATAATTCAGCATAAGATTCATCCAAAAATCCGTATTCGAAAGGAGCCTGCGGTAGAATAGATTTCATGGTCTCCTGGACGAAGGCCAGGGTCTCCTCTATTTCCGCCATTTTTACTTTCAAAATGACGTGCCCTTGATCTGCAGTATTGGGTTTTTGCATGGCCAGGAAAAGGGGTTTAATAGAAAGATTAAAGGGCTGAAAGTGAAAGTCCTTTACTACGCCAATCACTTGACCTTTACGAAATTGCTTACCAACTGCCGATGTCCATCCCAAAGCAGCAAGCGCAGACTCATTGAGCAAATAACTGCGAATAGAATTGGTCTGGTGTTCGGCTGAGAAAGACCTCCCTTCTACCAACTCCATTTCAAATAAATCCACAAAATGCGGATCTACATAATTGCGGTAGATGCTGAGCTCCGCCTGGGCCTCATTGCCTTCCCATTCTTCCGCGGTGGTCTGCGAATCCATGTTTAGCGGGAGATAACGACCAAAGGAAACCTTTTCGATATTTTGGTGCCGCAGTAATTCGTTACGGATCAGCGGTACCTTCTCAAAAACGCCTTCTTGCTTGTAGGACAAATAGACGACTTGCTCACGATTGTACCCTAACTTTTTTGATTGAATATACTGCAGCTGCTGGTAGATAACCATACTACCAATGGTTAAGACAATGGCTGCCACAAATTGTCCTACAACCAAGGTATTGCGCAGTAGGCTCCCAGTTTTAGCGTTCTTCAAGAGGCCACCTTTTAAAGCTTTAACCGGTGGTATAGCCGAAAGTACAAAGGCGGGATACAGCCCCGAAAGGGCTCCAATTAGCAAAGCTGTCAACATCATTCCGGGCAGCAGGAAGCCACTGAAGATGATATTGAACGGAATGGTCTGTCCCAGCAATTGGTTGAAAAGTGGAAGGGATATATTCACCAATATAATCGCTGCGACAAAGCTGGTAAACGTCAAGATAGAGGACTCTCCTAGGAACTGGTAAGCCAGCTGGCGTTTGCGCGCGCCCAACACTTTTCGCATTCCCACCTCCGTATAACGTTGTGAAGAACGTGCTGTAGAAAGATTAACGTAGTTGATAAACGCCAACAAAAAGATGATCAGCGCTATGGCTCCTAGTAAATAGATATAGCGGATATCACTGTTGGCTTCTATCTCATAATTGAGCTGCGAATGCAAGTGAATATCCTCGAGTGGCTGTAGAAACCAACGCGGAAGTGTTTCACCTGGAAAATACTTGGCTGTATACCGACTTTCAAGGGAGGCTAACTTCTCCTCTAGCGCCTGCGCATTCGCCCCCTCGTTCAAACGGGCATAAGTGTAATAATTATCACTATACCAGGATGTATTGCTGTACCACACATCTTCCTCATCGTAAAAAGGAAGGTTTTTAAGGGAAGTGATAAAATCATAAGAAAAGTGCTGATTTTCCGGAGGATCAGCTATCACCCCTTTTACGGTAAGGAGCTTATCTTGATAAAGCAAGGTCTGATCCAAGGGAGATTCATCCGGGAAATACTGCGTAGCCGTTGACTCCGTCAGGAGCACAAAATTAGGGTCCTGTAGTGCTTCTGCCCCTATTCCTGCTTTGGTATCAATGGTGAAAACCTCAAATAAACGTTCGTCTGCAAACAGGCCATCTTGATAAAACACCTCTTTCCCCATTGCCAGTGGCTCTTTACGCACCAGCAAAGTGGTAGCAGCAGTCACTTCCGGGAATGACTCTACCAAGGTCGATGCTAAGGGCGCGGGCGTTTGCACCGAGCGATCCTCTCCGCGAAATACATCTCCGCGTTGTTGCTTTGCAATGCGATAAATGGACGCTGAATGTTCGTGTTGCGTATCGTAGCTTAACTCATACTGCATGTACATTCCTAGCAGGAGAAAGCAAGTCAAGCCTGCGGTCAATCCCAAGAAGTTGATTGAAGTATCTAAGCGGTTTTTCAGAAGGTTTCGAAAAGCGACTTTGAGGTAACTGCGCAGCATAGCAGACGTACTTTACTTAGGATTAAAAATGAGTCTGCTAATTATATACCGAAAACAGTGCCAATTCCCAGATGGCCCGAATTAGCGGCAATTGTGCTCATTTAAAGGGTTAAACCCAATGAAATAGCACTATTTGTGAACACTTGGTGTTCATTTTTGAACATAAATCTATTCAAAATCACACTCGAAATTATAACTAGAATTCGCGAAAAGAACGTAGCTTCTATCATAGCTGTGATGCACGCTTTTCTAACACCACTAATCTACCTTACCTAGAATAATCCACATTTGCTCCTCCTCGAAACCCATTACTCTAAACTTAGCAGAATTCCCTGGGTACTGCTTTTCTTCACTAAACACCTTGTTACAGTCTGCTATCGACAATAATCCTGCAAAGTCAGTTCCGATATCCATTATCACACCTTGAGGGTAAAAGCAAATAATCGTAGCGGTTATTATTTGACCAGATTTTATCACCTCTTCTATTGCTTCCCACTTCTGCCTGTATGGCTCTATGGCTATGTCCCAGTTACGCTGAAACTCCTTTTCTTCAATAGGTGTCAACTGGTCTAGTACTTCTACAAAGCTGCCTTCAGAAAGGGAATAATCACCTGCCATATTTGATGTCTTATATGTCCCCTCCTTTAAAGACATTGATCTTAAACAATGAAGCTCTTCATCCAATTCGAAGTATTGTTCCTCATTGTCTTCTTCAAAATAGTATTTGTAATAGGTAGTCATTTACGCTATCTAAATTTAGCTGCAAACACTGCCGGCCTTATTGCCAGCTTCCATCTTCCTTCAAGTGTTCGATTAAGGCTTCCGTTTCCTCAACAACCCTTCCATCAAAATGCTTCAAGTACACTTCTTGAATAATTTCCTTTGCTCGTTCTTTCGGCATATCCCAGAATAGTCCTATCGCTTTATATGCCGCGAAATACATTTGTGGACCGTAAGATTCGGGTTGATATTTAACTTTCCCAATTTTCGCCACAACGCTTGATATCAAGCCTGGGTTCCTTTTCTCAATTAATTTGACTTGGTCGCTATTGTGGATACAAATATCTGCTAATTGGTGTAGAAGCCACGGCTCCTTATCCTCTTTTTGACTCACTTCGAATTTTTCCGTTATCACATCTGCGATTTCAAATAATAATTCAAAGTGATCATCCTCTTCGTTGAAATCAACGGGCATAACTTGAATTGTCAGGAGGACAAAATCATACTTCCTGAGGTCTTTGGTTGCTTTTATTTCTACTAGCGTATTCTTTAGCAGCAGCTTTAGCACACCATTTACGATATGCTCTGCAAACCAACCATCGTGCGTTTTAAATGTGGCATATCCTTCTCTGTATTTGTATTGGCTTAGTATTTCAGCATATTTGGACGGGCTCATTTTTCTCTTCTTCTAATTGATTAAAACTTCAGCTAAAAAATGCTAATAAGTAATACTATTTACCGCAGCTAAACTAGCTGAGTATTGAGCTAATAATTACTTCCAAGTAAAATCTAACCCAACGCCAATCTTCTTTTTCTCACCAGTTGTCAAATCCAGCAGCCAGATATCACCTTCTGGGCATTCAAGACCGTCACTCGTTTTTCCTCCCCAATACAAAATGGCTTCTCCGTTCGTCGATGGCTTTATGTTGCTGTGGGTCCCCTCTGCTATTATCGTGCTGGTTTTACTTGCTATGTCATATAAATGCAGTTCCTCTGGTTGTCGCTCCCAAAAGCTTCCTAGTTTACGGAATACGATCTTTTGATCATTCATCACGAAGTTTGGTTCAAAGAAGCCACTCCCAAACTTTGGACTAAACTCTCCAGAAAAGGCCGTTATCTGATCAATTGAATCCCCAACTGCGAGGTATATATCCCCTTTACGGGAATACGCTCTGTCACCCTCGCTGGAGTAATCCTCTGAATAGTATCTTTCAAATGCTTTCTTCCCTTCTATGCAGTTGTATTTTAGATACCTCCAGGACGAGCTTAAGCCTTTACAATCATAAAAAGTATCGACTTTCATTTGATTGCTAGTATGGTCAAAAGTGATCACATTAACTTGATAGTCTTTTTCTTTTTCGTAGAAAGTGGTGGTCATTCTATTTCCCTTTAAACCATAAGAGCCTACATAGAATCTAATCGAATCATTCTCAAATTCGCTTAACCTAAAACCAATAGTCAACTGACCATGCTCTAGCCGCTTAAAAGGATTTTCAACCACAACCATATCATCATCAATCTGGAAAAGGAGAGTTGTTTCGTCGGTGGTCAAATCATATTCATACACACCGACACATTCTCGTATGAATATCACCTTTTCGCCAGCATTTACTACTTCTTCAACAGTTGATAAAGTACATAAAACGGACAGGAGACCTATTGATAAGAGACGTGTAATTACCATTTCGAGCGCTTTATTTTAGTATCTATACCGTTTACGAAGTAGTTTAGCTGCGCTGCTCCTGCGGGGTGGGCCTCGCCAAACTACTTCACGCGAGTATATACTCGTAAGGAAGATGGTTTGGATTCCCAAACCACTTCGGCTTCGGTATAAATAATGCGGAGCAAGCTCCAAAGTCACATATACCTACAATTTCCCTAGCTCTTGCACCTAATCACAATGTAAGTCTGACAATCACCTGCTCGACCTTCTGTTTAGCTGCAATTTCAAGGCCCGTCAAAATCAAATTATCTCTATCGTTCACTAATTCGTAGCTAGGAAGGCTCATTTTCAATTCTTGAAAAAACGAATCATTCCGTTCGTTAACTACCAATATCTCATCAATCTTAGCATCCCTAATGGTTTCTGAAATAGCACTCGAGAATTTAGCTACCTGGCTAACATTCAAAAGCTCAGGATCGCAGTAATAGCTCCTGTTTTCTTCAAACTCAAAATTTCGGATGACCGAGAACTCAATCTTCGAATTAAACAAACCAATCACTAAGACATTCTTGTCTTTGAATCTTTGAAATTGAGGATTGACTAAAATGGCAATATTTTCGCGAACAAGAAATGTCTCTGCGGCATCAACATGGTCTGCAGCATCAAAATAAGATCTTAGCTGTACTTCGTCCAGGCCATTAGGGATGGAGAAATATAACACGTTCTTAATCCAAGGGCGCGGCTTAAAATCTAGTTTTTTGAGATTGCTTTCCAGAATGGATTCAAACAGCACAAAATCTGATATCTGAGCTTCAAACTTTAAAGCTCGATCTGGCTCGGCATCTTCAAAAGTGAAAGCAATCGTTTTATTCTCAAACCTTACCAGACTACTACCCTTTTGGATTTTTATAAAATAGCGTTTCTTCTTCAGCATGGCTTTTATGACTTGATCGATAAGCTAACTCCAAGGCTAGTTCCATGGGATAAATAGCTTGGCACACTACAGCCTTTTGAAATATTTTATCGTGTTTCCGAACGAAAAGGTCCTCTTTGTTTCCTCCATTGGAAAATCTAGAATCAAGCTTTTCTGTTCGGTATTAAAAGCCGGAATTGTAGTAGTTAATTCCCCGCCGCTGGCGACTATTACCAGCAATTACAGAACCCAGCGATAAGGAACCACCCACAATGAAAGCTCCTAAACCCACACGACGAACGCTTTGGTCACTTGAAGCTAGGGTAAGTAGGTACCCACCCAGCCCAATTAACAACCATCTCTTGCCACCGCGTCGTATTTGTTGCCCCCGCGTGAAGTCTTTGTAGGCCAGAGGTGCAACCTCTCCGAGGTATTCCTGTACGCCCCCTCTGGTTATTCTCTGCCCATTGATTTTGTAATAGGTGTGACCACCCCACGGATTCCACCAGGTCCGACCAAAGTTTCCACGGTGAAACGTAATAACGGGTGGATCAAGTTTTTTGTAGTAAGCGACAAGGGCATCGATCTCAGGATCACGCTCTAGGATGGTCCATTGAATTGAATCCGTATTCTCCGCCACTGCTACCGCGTGAATTTCTAGGGTGTCGCTCGGTGGTGTGACCACTGCATCATCTTGTGACCATCCGATTAGAGGGAGCAAGAGCCCTAACAAGAAGCTTAATTTTTTCATCGTAACGCGTTTTTAAAGTAATGCAAGCGAGCACTTCAAGCAACAAATTCTCCTTCCTTTTATTTGTAAAGGAATAAGAGCTGTCATTTGTTGGTGAGCGGACGCCTCCCTGCCAGTAATCAGCCAATATTTTCGGAATTTTCCCGTTTCAAGCACGACCAAGCATCCTTACCATGGTGGCGTAAGGCAAAAAATGTTGAGAAAACTACTCCTGGGATTATTTGGACTGTTTTGCCTACTGGGGCAACTACGTGCACAAGACGGGCCGTGGAACAATCAGCGGTACCAGTGGATCCCGGGTGAAGGTGCCTCCAAATTAGATAGCCTTACAGTTCTACCGTACAGCTTACAGGCATTCCGCCCGGAGGGAGGAGCTTATGACTCCACCTACTTCCAATTCGAACAAGCAGAATTTCGTTGGTTGAAACCCAGTGGCGCAGATAGCGTTTTGGTGCGCTATCGTGTACTTCCCTACGACTTCAATGCCTCCTACGCCTTACTGGATACCACTAAATTGGAGGAAACTCCCGAAGGTTTATTAATCGGTACTTACAATCCCTACGCACGCGATGGTGGCTTACTGGATGGGCAGCGCCTTAATTACAGTGGTAGCTTCAGCAGAGGGCTCTCTTTCGGCAACCGACAAGACCTGGTTCTCAATTCCAGTTTTAATCTACAGTTGGGTGGAGAACTAGGCGATGGTATAAAAGTAACCGCGGCTATCACTGATGAAAATCTTCCCATTCAACCCGAAGGAAATACGCGTCAATTGCGTGATTTTGACCGCATTTTCATTCGCCTGGAAAAAGATCAAAATCGCCTTACGGCTGGTGACTACGAACTCCGTAGCCCCGGCACCTACTTCATGCAGTATTTCAAAAAGCTGGAAGGTGCTAGTTTTTCCAATCTACTTGAAGATGATCAAGGCGGAACCTGGACCAATAACGCCAGTCTGGCGATCGCCAGAGGACAGTTTAGACGGCAACAGATCACAGCAGTGGAAGGCAATCAGGGCCCTTACAAACTACAGGGCAACCAGGGCGAGCGCTTTATTATCATCCTAGCGGGAACAGAAAAAGTGTTATTAGACGGGCAAGAGCTGCAGCGTGGCCGCGATGCCGATTACACCATCGACTATAACCAAGGTGAGGTCACTTTTACCGCCCGTAGGCTCATCACCAAGGATAGCCGGATCACGATAGAGTTTGAATACGCTGATCAGCGCTACCTCCGCTCACTATACGCCGTCAATTCAACTTATCAACGCAATCGCTGGCAGGCTTACGTGAATATCTACAGTCAGCAGGATAGTAAAACCGCCACTGGTGACCTACAGCTCAGTGAGGCCGAACGGCAGCAATTGCGAACCGCAGGTGACCAGCTAAGCGATGCCTTTATCTCAACTATTACTGCCCTGGACGCGCCCGATAGTCAGCGCGCTACTTATAGCCAAGTGGACACGCTGGTCAATTGTGGTGGGCAGGCAGTCAATTATTCTTTTCTCCGTTTTGATCCCGAAGGCTTACTGGTGGCGTCTTTTTCTTTCGTAGGCGAAGGCCAAGGTGACTATGAATTAGACCTGAGTCTAACGGCCAACGAACGCGCCTACCGCTGGGTGCCTCCTGATGATGAGTGCCGTCCACAGGGCAGTTATGCTCCAGTTCGCCAGCTGGCAGCACCGCAGCTACAACGTCTAATTACAACCGGAGGCCGATACCAAACAGGTAAAAACGGGAGTATTCGTGCCGAAGTAGGTTTTAGTCAAGAAGACCTCAACCGCTTTAGCGAACTGGACGGAGAAGATGATAACGGCCTGGCTACTCGTTTAGACTGGATTCAAGCTTGGCAGTTGAGTGAAGACTCTACCCGCTGGCAATTGGAAACTCAGATCAACCACGAATATGTACAACGCGATTTTCGGGCGATCAACCCGTACCGCTCCCCAGAATTTCTACGGGATTGGAACTTGGCGAATATCAACGGAATTGGCAGCACTGCTAGCGCGGAGGAACAGTTGGCGGGTGCGCAAGTTGCTTTGGTTTATCCACAGAAAGGAAGGCTGATCTACCGTTGGAGTACGTTCCAGCGCGATAGTCTCTACGATGGCCGGCAACACAACACACAACTAAGTTGGCAGGATAAAGGCTGGAAGATCGACGCCCGCAGCAGCTGGCTCAGCAGTACCAGCCCGGATCAGCAAAGCCGGTTTATACGGCCCAATCTACAACTCGAGAAAACCTTCAGTAAATGGAACAACTGGAAGGTACGCTTTGAAGCCCAGGAAGAACGCAGTGAGCGCCGGCCCAGCGCTGATGGAGAACTTAGTGCTAGCAGCTTCCTCTTTCAACGCTACGCCGCTACCTTGTCCAGCCCCGAACAAGAGAAATGGCAGTGGCAAACGAGTTTTCGTTCCCGGCTCGATTATTCACCGAATGGTGCTAATTTCTCTGCTACAGCCCGGGCTTCAGAAGGTGAAATGGTGGGGCGCTGGCGGCCCAGTAAGCAATTCAATGCCAGTGGAAACCTCACCTACCGCGAGCTACAAGTACTCTCTACTGACCTAACCAACCTAGAACCCGCAAGAACCCTGCTAGGGCGAATAGACGCCACCGTCAACACGCTAAAGGGAGGCCTGCGGAGTAATACCACTTACGAAATTGGCTCGGGGCAAGAACCACTGATCGAATTTGTTTACCTCTTTGTGGGCGCTGGCCAAGGCCAGTACATTTGGTTGGATAGCCTGTATAATAACGACGGCAAAATTCAGCCTAACGAAATGGAAATTGCTCCCTTTCCCGATATTGCAGACCACATTCGGGTGAGCATTTTCACCGATGAATTCATACGCACCGATAACGTCACCCTCAACCAAAGCGTGCAGATTGACCCCAGCCGTTGGTGGGCTAAATCAGAGGTCAAGTGGCAACAGTTTGTCAATCGCTTTTCTTGGCAGTCCAGCTTATCGATCAACCGCAAGGTTCGCGCTTTTGAAGGGGTACAGACCTGGAACCCCTTCCAACTCAGCTTACCCGACAGCGCCTTAGTTGCCGTGAGTGCCAATCAGCGGCATATTCTATTTTTCAACCGCCGCTCCACCAAATACGATCTACAGCTCGAGCACAACGTACAGCCACGCCGGCAGGTACCCACAACGGGCTTTGAAAGCCGCTTGCAGCGCAACACCATCTTACGGGCCCGTTGGAATATTACTGATGCCAGTACTTTACGCTTGGAAACCGCTCGCTCCTTCCGCTCCTCTGATTCAGAGTTCTTCAACAACAAAGACTTTAACCTGAGTGGTTATCTACTGCAACCCGCCATCAGCTACCAACCTGGGCAAGACTACCGCATCACCCTCACTTATTTGCAGCAAGAAGAAACCAATCAACTGCCAGAAAGTGATGAACAGATCCGGCGGAACGAGTTTCAGCTGGAAGGTAACTACCAACAGAATCTACGGCTGAGTGCCCGCTACGTGCAACTAAAACTAGATGGTGATCCACGTTCGCCGGTAGGTTTTGTCCTTCTGAATGGCCTGCAACCCGGCCGCAACTGGATCTGGAACGCTAGCCTGACCCGACAATTGGGGCGCTACTTACAAATGACCCTTACTTACGAGGGCCGACAAACGGGACAAGCGCCTACCGTACACGTAGGACGTGCGCAGGTGACTGCTATATTTTAGGCCAGACTCCATCCGATTACCATTTACCCCGCCAAAACTACCTATTACCCTAGGCACCAATGATTTGTGGCTATTGAAGAGCAACTTACAGCTATTCTTCAACACCAAACACCACTATCATGAAAGCCGTTAATGCAAATCCTATCCCCCTTTCACCATACCAAATACCTACTCGTAAAAGTACTAGCCCCCAGCGTCCTTCTACGCTAAAATCATTGCTTGTTTCCATCCTTCTGCTGATAGGGCTAGGGTACGGTATGTGCCAAGTGTACGTCATGTATACCTTCTACGATACCGTTGTGAAAGCAGGGACTAAGCTGGAGAGGATGCTGGATGAGCCTTATGCTCATTTGCAATAGGAGAGAATCAACTATTTAGACCTGGATTAAGTTCTCCGATTTCTTGGAGATGTCGGAGGGATGGCCTTGTTCGTCTCCTTATTGGTTTCGCGGAATTCATTCCGCTGTGAGGATTGTAAGCGGAATGAATTCCGCGAAACCGATAGGGGGATCCGCCTACGCTAAAGCTTCGGCGGATTTCTTTTTATGGCCTTGCCATAAAAAGAAAAAAGCAGAGGGATCGGACCTCTGCTTAGGGATAACTTTCGTGCCTATTATGTTGTCAAACAAAGGCGAATGGATAAATGTGTTCGTGGGATTATGTCAGATTGTATCTGAGACCATTGCTTGGGATAAAAAATGTGTAGCTTTCCGCTCGTATGTTTCGTCTTGGGTGTTTACTCGCTTATTGAGACGCTAGCAAGTCAAAAAGTCACAGGTAGGCATGAAAATAATTTTTCTGGGAACGGGCACTTCTCAAGGGATACCGGTAATAGGCTGTGATTGTACGGTATGTCAGTCAAAAGATCCGCGTGATAAAAGACTGCGCGTTTCAGTATTGATTCGTCTCGATCAGCAAAATATTGTAATCGATGCTGGGCCAGATTTTCGCCAGCAAATGCTTAAAGCCCAGGTAACGGACCTCGACGCTATTTTACTGACCCACGAACACAACGATCATATTATTGGTCTGGACGATGCTCGCCCTTTCATTTTTCGCAGTATGCGCCCTATGCCCATCTACTGCAGCGGGCGGGTAGCACAGGAGCTCCGAACACGCTTCGCATATGCCTTTGCAGAAAACCCCTATCCTGGTGCTCCGAGTTTTGAACTGCACATTACTGACCACCAACGCCAGTTTGAAATAGGAAGTACCTCCATTCAACTCATCCACTATCTGCACGGCAAGCTTCCGGTACAGGGCTATCGTATTGGGGGCTTTGCCTACATTACCGACATTAAAACTATCTCCGAAGCAGAACTGGCGTACTTGCAAGACCTGGATATTCTTGTCATCAGTGCGCTGCACCGGAATCCACACCACAGTCATGTCAGCCTAGAAGAATCGTTAGCACTGATTGATCGCATCCAACCGAAGCAAGCCTACTTGATCCACTTGAGCCATCAAATGGGCACACACGCTGAGGTGAGCACGCTACTTCCCACCGGAGTTGACATCGCCTACGATGGCCTAGAACTGTCGTTAAAGGGCCATTAGCCACTTCTGATAAGCGATCTTTTGCTTCTACTCGGTGTTAAAAGTTCTATAAAGTCCAACTTAGCTGACTAACTTTCGTCGCAAAACGACGTCTAAAGAGCGAAGAACCATAGTACCATGAAGAGAATTTTGGCGATCCTGATATTCAGTATGCTGAGTTGCGCGCCGCGCTACCAGAGCATGCAAGCCCTGTTGGGCGACCCAGATAACATCATTGTACCATTCGATACCACGTTCCTGGGGTACCAGCCAGTCATGGACTTATTCAACGAAGAAGACCTGCAACTTGCCGATACGCTTGACCGCATTGTTTTTACTGGAAGCTCGAGTATTCGCAAGTGGGAAACTTTGAAAAGCGACTTTGACAGTATTCCTGCCCAGGTCCTTAATCGCGGGTTTGGCGGATCAACACTCCGACAAGTCAACTATTTCTTTGATGATGTAATTACCCCTCACCAGCCCGAACTAATTGTATTGTATTGTGGGGAAAACGATATCACTGATGGCTACCAAGCCAGAGATGTTTTGGAAGCCTTTCGCACCTTCTTAAGGCTCACTTTGAAAAACTCGCCAAAAAGTAAGGTACTTTACATAAGTATGAAACCTTCTCCCGCTCGCTGGGAGTTGTGGCCAGAATTTGAAAAAGGTAATCGTTTAATTGCCACCTTCATCAAACGACTCAACAACCCTGATATTCGCTATTTCGACATTGGTAATAGCATGTTAAGCCCCAAAACAAAATACCCTGAAGGAGAAATATTTGTAAGTGATAGCCTCCATATGAATGCGCTGGGATACGAGCGTTGGCAAGCTGCAATACTGCCAGAGGTCACCGAAATGCTGTACGTTCCATAGCCTCAAGGGTTCAGCGTGCGTTAACAATAGAAAAAATACGTATATTTACTAAGCCAATTTGCCTTTTTGAACAAACGCACAAGTTTTCTGAACCCAAACATTTTGCTTACCGCAGCGCTCTTTGAATGGCTGTGCAGTAAGCGGCCCAGCAGTTATGACCCAGGCAAAAACAAAGGCATTCTTTGCAAGAATCACCGATGAGCTCCTGCTCTCTGGGACCAACCCCTCCTTCCATAGTTGGGATAATGATAAAACCTACCACCTCAATCTTTTACTCCTTCTTTCCAGTCTTTGTGCATTCGTTTTTACACTGTTCAATCTCTGGCTTGGTAATCTACCGGTAGTTGGATGTGGATCAACTATTGTAGGTTTTAATCTGCTACTTTTTTATCTCCAATTTAGCCAACATCAGTATGCAGCTCGTACCCTCACTGCCGTTGGTTATCCTATCCTATTTTTCGCCTTAATCGTTTGTGGTAAAGGCGCCATTAAGGCAGAGTATGCATTTTTTCTCATGGCACTCCTCTGCGTTCTATTTTTCCGTTCGACCTGGCGCCTGATGCTCATGGTCGCTTACGTATTTGTATTCTATGTGATCAGTCAGATCCTCTTGCTGCAAGAATTTGGTGTCATTGATAGCTGGTCTACTATCGTAAATAACTGCATTGTTTTTCTGAGCATCTCCTTTGGTGTAGTCTTCATCACCAATAATTTTATCCGTCAAATCATTTATACTAACAAGAAAAACACGCAGCTACTATCCGACTTGGCCTATTCTAACGAAGAACTCAAGCGCCTTAACTATATGGTATCGCACGATTTGCGTACACCACTGCGGCATATTGTGTCCTTCGCCAAAATCGCACAAACCACCAGCCAACAAGGAGAGGCCTCCTCCTCCCAAGAATACATGCAGCTGATTGAGCATTCGGCTCGGGAATTGTATACCATGACAGAGAATTTACTGTCCTTAGCTCATCTAGACCAGAATCAACTCCGCACAGAGGCCGTGGCTTTGAGTGAGATCTTCCGCAAAGTGGAGCGGCAATTTGTCAAAATAGAAGGCTCAACTAATATTTCTATCCACCTGGATGTAGATGACCACCAACTAAACGCCAGTCCGATTCTCCTACACATGATTTTGCAAAATCTAGTGGAGAATGGTATCAAGTACAACGAAAGTGTGCATAAGCAAATCTGGCTTAAAGCAGTGGAAGACCGGGAGGCGATAATCATTTCGGTGGAAGATAACGGCATTGGGGTACCAGATGCCGACCGGGAAGCGATCTTTACCGTCTTTCATCGGCTCAATAAAAACCGGTACCAGGGTACTGGTCTGGGGCTAGCCATTGCTAAAAAGATCATGGATATCCACGGTGGCACGATAGAAGTAGACGCAGGTACCAATGGGTCTTTATTCACTTTGCGTTTTCCCAAGCAGCATTTGAATGGTGAGAACAATCCAGCCATCAGTAATAAAACCTTACCCCTCAAAGCGCTTTACCAACTTAGCCGACAAGGCCGGGCTATTTTCTAGCGCGTAGCCCGATCACCGCCAACATTCTTCCGGTTTTTCCCTTTTCTGCTCGGTGTGAGAAGTAACGATCGTTGTGTTGTACGGTAGAATAGTCAGAAACTTCGATCTGATCTGCTGGCACGCCCATTCGACGGAGTGCTGTAGTATTTGCAGCCTTTAGATCCACTAGATACTTTCCTCTTTCTTCATCCCAGTGCTTAAACTCTTCTTTAAAATGAGTAGCTACATCTTCGTCCACCTCAAAGTCGTCTCGGCCAATACAGGTACCCACAAAGGCCCAACAATCTACTGCCTGGGTGCTGTAAGCATCTCGCATATGCCGTAGTAACTTACCAGCGATACCCGCCACCGTACCACGCCAGCCCGCATGAGCCGCCCCAATTGCGCGCTGGACTGGATCAAAGATGAGTACCGGTGTGCAGTCGGCAATCGTAACAGAAAGTAAAACATTGGCACGATTAGTAATAAAGGCATCGTATCCTTCCCACTGCCCCGGCCGGTGCACCCGTAGCACCTGATCGCCGTGCACTTGATGGCCGCCCGAAAGGTGTTCGGCATCCCAGCCCAGCGCATTGCAAAAGAGCTTGCGATTTTGGGCTACCACTTCGTCTTTGTCTTTTGTAAACAAACCCAAGTTGAGACTTTCGTAAGGCGTTTGCCCTACTCCGCCCAGACGGGTACTTTCCGCCACAGTCAGATAGGAAGAAAACTGTTGGGCCCAGGAGGGTTGGTAGAAGCAAGATGACATAGTGGGTAGTCTGGCGTTATTTCAAGATAGTCCTTTTTAGCCAGCTACGCCAGTACTTTCAGTATTGGGCAGGGTGGCAGGCGTTTCGTATTGTAGACGCCAACCCATATTTTCCATCATGAAGCGTAGGCCCTCCAGCATCGTATTACCTTCCGCTCGTGCTTTAGGTAAGAGTTCGCTTTCGTAGGCTTTTTTGCGCAGCGCCTCTTTTGCATTTTTGTTGAGCTGGGTATAATCTTCCGGTGAGAAGCTGTTAAAAAAACTCTCCTCCAAATTGCGGTATCGCACTTCGTGATCAATGGCCAGAATATCGGGCTCTGGGAGGTTATTGAATGTGACTGTCCGCTTGGTACTGTCTATCTTAATACTCAGCTGTTCCATATCGTAGCCGACTAGTACTTTGCCGCGCACCTCAATAATGGCTTCTTTGGAAAACTCCCAATAAGTGGGAATTGGCAGGTACAGCGTTACCTCGCGCAGGTTCTTTTCGGTGTACAGCTCACTAAACTCTCCTTCCACCGTTACCAGCTTACAGACCTCTCTGATCTGCTCCAGCAGCACTGCCGTTTCTACTTGCGTAGTCTCTTCCTGGCCACCACGCAACAACTGGTAGATTTGAATTCCCAAGAGTGCTACCAAGCTAATGGCAATCACTGCTGTACCCAGTTTACGCATAGTTATCGCACTTTTGCGGTGAAATCGTGACGCAAGCCCTTGTAGCTTTTAAGCACTACTTTGACTGAACCTACAGAAACCGGTGATTCGATCAAAACGGGAATCTTATTCTCATCCTGCGAAACGTATACCGTCATTTCGTCGCCTTCTTTAAATACTTCACCAGCAATGAGCTGCGGACTAAACATATGGGTCTTGTAGCGGCCCATTCCCTTTACCTTAGTTCTGTCTTCGGTGCCCAGATACTTGACCTTCAGCGGGTAGGTTTCGCGGTCAAAGAAAATAGAAATTGGTACCTCATCACCTTGACGCAGATTATCTACCTCTACATTTCTCAGATAGTACATGATCGACAAGATATCATGCATACAGCCATCCAGGCTAAATGATTCTGGTGTAGCATCTTCACGGCTACGTCCTTTTACCGAGGTCGCCTGATTGGCATCCTGATCGTAGGTAATACGATCGTAACGCTCGTAATTGCCTTCTTGGATATCGCGAATGGACAGACGAGGCAGCAAGGTTTCTTTATTAATGTAACAGTCATAATTATCCCGCACGCTGAAGAACCAGTCATAGGAGGAGTACGTTCTACCCCGAGCACTTAAATGATATTCGTCATCATCATCATAGACCCGGAAGGTCACTTCTCCGGCAGACATCCAAACGAAATTCCAATTGTAATATACCTTGTAGACGATCTCTTCACCCGGTGAAAAGACACTATTTTCCGTAGAGCACGGACTCAGGTTTGTAACGGCGCTCTGGTTCGCTACCGGCCCAAAAGCAAGCAATAGCGGTAATAAAAGCGCGAATACCAGCGGTTTAGTTTTTTGCCTCATTGTTATCAGGGTTTTGCAACAATATCTACAGACTAAAGCTTTTTGAGTTTAACGCGGGTTACTTTTTTTCTGAAGCAGAATCCAGGTTCCCGCAAGGGCAGGCAATATCAGGTTGATCAGATAGACGCTAAAGGTTGCACTTACAATTGATAAAGAGCTTACACTCAACCCCTGCCAGAACAGTACAGCTATTTCACTACGACTTATAACGCTGAGTCCCGGGGGCAGTGGTATGCCTGCTTGTATTAAATAGATGCTAAAAATACCACTTATACCCTCACCAAAGCTTAGCGGAGCGTTAAAAAACCAGAGGATGAGCAAGAGTTGGAAACAATAAACCGCAAAGCGTAGAAGCGCAAGCACCAAAGCCGATAAAGCCACCCGCACCGGCACGGCCGACAGATGGCGCATGCGACCTTGCAGCCAACGCCACCATTTATTGCGCCGTAGCAGTTTGGACAAATAGCGCCGCAGACGCAAGCGAAATAAAAGGGCCCAAGCCAGAACAACTAAAGCTGGCATCAATAGTGCCAAAACCACGGTTAGCCCCCAGGACCAGCCATACCAAGACCGAAACCAAAAACAGAGCGAAGGCCAGCCGCATACCAGAAAAGCAGTCCATTGGCACAAGCTCCCCAACACGCTCGTCCAGATGATATGCACAGCCTGCTCTGCGGGAGCTACCATAGCTCGGCCCCCATACTCACCTATCCGATTGGGAGTAGCTAAGGAAATACTGATTCCCGCCAAAACCGAAGCCCAAGTAGCACGCCAGGTGAGTACTTGGTTCGGTGCCATTAATTGACGCCACTTGAGTGCTTCTAAAGTCCAGTTTACTGGCATTAGTAAGACCGCCGGAAGTAGGTATTTCCAGCCAGCTCCTTGTGCCCAAGAAGCCTTCAGATGTGCCCACCATTCACTTAATTGTTGCCCAGCAGCTAATTGCCACACCAGGACCAATAAGAGTACCCCACCAGTAAACCTGCGGAGGGACCTCCGTCTGGCGGGAGTGAAAAAAGTGCGCCAACCTTGACTAAAATTACGAGTTAACAAAACCTCAATATTTCAACATTTTGTTTAACTTTGAGCAGTTGAACAACTTGCTGTCAAACAGAAGTAATAGTGGGTAAGCAGTGCAAGGTTACAAATCATTTACCACTCTGCTCACCCTATCATCCCAGGATAGTGGATAATTTATGCCGCAGTCAAAGAAAGAGCAGAAGAGTTATAAGCTCCTAGGTGTAGACCCAGGCACTAATCTATTGGGCTTTGCGGTGATACAAATAACGGGTAAGGAAGTCAGGATGCTCGAGATGGGTGTGATCCGTTTGAGCAAATTCCCCCGACACGAAGAACGTTTACAACGCATCTTTGAGCGGCTCAAGCAAGTCATCTTTACGCATAAGCCCCAAGAAATGGCGGTTGAAGCGCCCTTCTACGGCAAAAACGCTCAGTCGATGCTGAAGCTGGGACGAGCACAAGGAGTAGCCATTGCTGCAGCAATGACTAGTGGTGTAGACGTGCAGGAATACGCGCCACGCAAAATCAAGCAGTCTATAACCGGTAACGGAAACGCTTCTAAAGAACAAGTGGCCGCCATGCTGGAACGAGAGCTCAAATTAGATTTGAGTGAACAGCTACTAGACGCTACTGACGCCCTTGGTGTGGCAATGTGCCACTACTATCAAAGCAGGAATTCGGTCACGCAGGGTAAACGCTACCAGGGTTGGGAAGCTTTTCTAAAAGACAATCCAGATCGGCAGAAGTAAATACGCCAGGTCCTCCTTAATTAAGGTGAACTACTGATGATTAATGGTGTATGCTACCCGAAGCTTACTGTAACTTAGTGCACCGTAAAAAGTACTTGGATTTCACTATCGCTAAGTAAGGGCTATACCAAATACCTTTTACCAAGTACCTAGTACTGTGAAGTTTGCCTATTATTCCTTTTGTTCTTGCATGGAGGTCAATGGCAAAGCTCACGCTAAGTATCTATTGAAACGCAGCAGCAATTTTCGCGGCGGTGACCGTCAAGTCCTCTTGACTAAATTGCAAGGGCGGGCGTTCAAAATTGATATCGCCAACGCGATTGATGGGAATCAGATGAATATGCGCGTGAGGAACTTCCAGGCCAATAACAGCCACACCTACTCGTTGGCACGGAACAGCTTGTTCTAGCGCTTTTGCCACGCTCTGGGCAAAAGTCCAAAGGCCTTCGTAGTGGTTCTCCTGCAAATCAAAGATATAATCCACTTCTTGCTTTGGAATCACCAAAGTGTGTCCTTTTGCCCGAGGATTAATATCCAGAAAAGCAAGATAGGCTTCACTCTCTGCCACCTTATGGCAAGGGATTTCTCCGGCAACGATACGGCTAAATATACTAGGCATGGCAAATAGGTATTGGCGCAGCATCAACCTACTGAACGACAGCAGGCTGATGCTGCTCCTTTGCTATACAGTAATGTTCAAAACTTCAAACTCAAGGTTACCCCGAGGAGTCTCTACCGTAGCAATTTCACCAACAGCCTTACCCAGTAGTCCTTTTCCGATAGGAGAGCTAACAGAAATCTTACCCGCTTTCAAATCGGCCTCACTTTCTGATACCAGGTGGTAAGTGAACTCCTTCTTCATTTTAAGGTTCTTGATGGTCACCTTCGACAGTACCGTAACTTTGGAGGTATCCAGCTCGCTGCTATCCAAAATACGAGCGTTAGCCATCACTTTCTCCATATTATTGATCTTCAGCTCCAGAAGCCCCTGGGCATCCTTAGCTGCGTCGTATTCGGCATTCTCAGACAAATCGCCTTTTTCTCGTGCTTCGGCAATTGCCTTAGCTACCTCTGACCGGCCTGTTGTTTTTAGTTCTTCTAGTTCGCTCTTCAGCTTGTCGTACCCTTCCTGGGTCATGTAACTCACCTTAGACATAACACTTTATTTTTTAGCTGAAATCGACACCTTGCAAGATGAATTCTCATCTGCAAGCCTGCCAAATTCCGTCTTTACATAGGTAGAATATGGCCTTACTAACTGTCCTAAATTGACTAATAAGGCCTAGTTCAAGACAAAAAAACAAGAACGTTTTCACCTCAACTGGGAAAACGTTCTTGTTTGATTTGGACGGTAAAGATACGACAATTCACAATGGTGCGCAAGCCCCCTTACACAGATATCGTTTGCTCTGGCTTAGCACTGTAAGCTTGACAAGGCAGTGCTTGGCAGTTCGAGTTTACTCTCGTAACTATCCATGAAATAGCTTAGTATCCATCCCTAAACAATTGTCATAAAACGCGAAGTGCCCGAGAGCAAGCTCCCGGGCACTTCGCTAGTACATTTCTTTATAGTTAGGCAGTTGCCATACTAGAGGTTAATGCGCACACCAAAGTTGTGCGTACCATCCCACACCTTAGTGGTACGGTAAGCATAATCGATGGACAATGTGTTATTCTTCCGCTCCTTGCTTAAAGGTACACTGATAGATGCACCAGCACTAGGACCAGAGTAAATAGACTCCTGATCGATCTCAGCATCTACATCAACGCGGTATCCTGCACGCAGCATGAAGCGCTCCTTCAAAGCATACTCCAATCCACCACCAATCTGGTCGCGAGAGAAAGAGTTAGCAGTAAAGTTACCCAAAGCTGTCAGACGGTGAGTTCCGTCACCTCCAATGAGGAAGTCGTAGCTCAAACCAATGTTCAACATAGATGGAAGTTCGAAACCAGCAGAACGCTGAGCCAGCGTTAAGTTGTAGGCGTCACCGTCTGGAGAAGGGGCGTTGGTAGCCAAGCCCTGTCCCGTAAATGACATCCGTGAACCTACGTTACGCAGCGCGATACCGAACTTGAAGTTATCGTCTTCACCAGTTACGTACTGCACACCCGCGTCGATAGCAAAACCGAAGGCTGCTACATCAGAAGTAGATTCCGAAATACCACGCAGGGTAACACCAACAGAAACCTTGTTTTCAAACACGTGAGCGTAAGAAAGTCCCAGGTTAAAGAAGTTGATATTGAACGTTGGGCCGTCTGGATCAGGATCCGGAAGGTCCGTGGTAGTCACTAGAATATCGCCGAAATCCATCGACATCAGGCTTATCCCAAAAGCACTGTTTTCGCCCACCTTCTGGGTTAGTCCCAGTGAGTTCAGACGAATATCTGCGCCTTGCAAGTAGTTTGCACTACCCAGCGCAAACTCCGTGCGGTTGATACGTACCATCCCGGCTGGGTTGATCCGCAGGGCGTTCACTCCAGACACAAAAGATGTGTTCATAGAGTGGAGGCCAGCACTGCTAGCCCAGGGGTTAAGCAGGAGCTGTGCAGCACCTGCTTCTCCTTGACGGTCGGGGTTACCGGCAAAGAGGCTCGCCGCCAGAAACGAGCAAATGGTAAATAGGTATAATGATTTTTTCATTACCGTGAGTTGTTAAAAGTTTGGCATTACTCCACCAGGTGGGCAATAGCCGAAAATAGCCAACTGTAGTTGTGTGGAGGACGCCAAGTATGATGGCTTAACGTACTCCACACCAGATGACTTTTTTACAAACCTGAAGGGTCAAACTGGCGGTTGACACCAAACCACTTCAGCGTACGCTCTCCTAAACCAGGAGCCGATACGTGAATTAGATATACACCACTCGCAATTGGAATTTGACGGAAGTTCTTCAAGTCCCATTCCAAATCAGGGTTGATCTGCGCACGATCGATAGCACGGTTAGAACCGATTGGCACTGATCCTACTTCGTCACGCTCGTACTTACGGATAAACTTACCGTCTAGCGAGTAGATCGTTACCGTACACTTACTTGGCAGGTTCGAAATCTTCACAATATTTTCAAACTGTGAATCTTCGTACTCCGAGAAGCCATAGTAAGGGTTAGGTACTACGTTGATCGCCTGCAATGCTTCGTTCAAGGCGATTTCATCTAACTCAGCAGCCTGCTTACCTTCCAGCTTGAAGCGGTAGGTAGGATAGCCGTTGAATTCACCCGTACCTTTTTCTACCTGGTAAGGGTTATCGACACGCAGTTTCACGATTACATCCTCAGGGATCAAACCATCAGCGTAGCTCCGCATTTGGCGACCTGGAGGTAGAGCAATCATACCCGCCCAAGTAACATCACCCAGTGGGCCTACCTTACGCAGTGCACTTCCGCTACCGAAGCGGTCGAGGAACTCTGCACAACGATCGTATGGCTGATTGGTAACGTAGATGAAGTGCTGACCACCAGATACGTAGTTGAATGGCGTAACACCACCACCGAAACCACCAGCTGGTGGAATGAAGAATTCACCGTGAGGGTTGAAGATCATATCACCACCAACATTGGTCACTGCATTCAATGACTCACAGTCA
>JBCBEC010000026.1:0-93882 GCA_038528965.1 Bacteroidota bacterium
CCGAGAGAGTATTTCTGAGGTTGTAGACCTTGCAAAAGATGCTTACCGCCAACGCGAACACATTTTAAATAACAACTAAAGGAGCCAACGATGAACACATCGACCGACGTACATGACGACTTTCCAGTTGGTAGTAAAGTCCAGACTAAAGCTGCCGACGAATTGATTGAGGCCGTCGTAATAGACCTGGAATTATGCGACGAAATATTTGAGTACGAATTAGAGATTGTTGGCTACCGGCCAGCGTATTGCCCCCGGATTATTTACAGAGACGAAACAGAAATTACATTAATTCAATAAATACCAGCATTTCAATTATGGACGGAATAGAAATAGGGGCGCGGGTAAGTGAATACGATCAAACACTGATTCCACTCTTTAACAGGGATGGCGGACCATCGTGGCGAGGCGGTAGAGCTTATGGAACGATTGTGGGGGTGTCTGACTCGTCTGTAGATATTGAATGGGATAGAACAGCCTACTGGGATTTGGGCGTGCGCGATCACTCGATTGAAGAAATAGGAGACAATATAAGAATTGAAAAACCGGAAGCTTCGACTTCCACCAAATAGAGGGCTTATGTCTGACACTCGAGATATAGAAACGGGATGGGTTGTTGCTTCCAATGAAGGCACGTTTATCCTCCCTTACACTTTCAAAAGGACTCGCACGGCATCAATCAAGGAGTTTATGAGCTTCTGGGATAAAAGCCGGTGCAACTGGCGGAAGTTCAAGCGCCAGGGCTACAAATGTATTAAGGCGCAGCGGACCGTTGAAGTTAAGCAAAGTACACCCGATGAAGTTCAGGAAGCGATGAACGCTTTTGAAAATCTAATCGAATCCTACCCACCAGGAGATCATGGGACTGACCATATAATGGGAGATCTCCTGGAAACAGGAATGGTGCTGACTAACTACATTAATTCAATTACAAAATAAAGAGCGTACCCGTGGCTAAGAAATACCCAAATGAACCGAGGACAATGACAACCCATGACTACCGAGAGGTATGGAACTTCCTCTACCGATCGGGGATGAAAGCAGACGATATACCGGGAACCGGACGCGAAGCCTGGAGAGCAGCAAAAGACCGAGGCTTTGTAGAAAGTTCAGAATGGGGACACATCCCCGGACAAGGTTACGCCCCCGAAAGGCTGGCTAATCCTTTTCGGTGGACCCTTAAAGTTGCTGGGTGGGTTGCATTGGCCACTGTTGCGCTAAAAATCATTTTTTCAATTTCACAATAAAGAGCATCATGGTAAAACGAATACTTACTAAGGTTATAGGATGGTGCATCACATTGCCAATAGCGATAGCCTTATCACTCGCGTTCACCTGGTACGTAACCATTCCAGCAATACAATTCATTGAATCAATTTTTAAATAAAGGAGCGGTAATGACTGACGAGCAAAAAGAAACATCTAAAAAGGGCAAGCGTGTAAGATGGCACCCTATAGATACTGACGAAACTTTTGACGGTACAATAGTAGATGAGACGAGGTATTTCTATGTAGTTGTGCCGGATAATTCACACGCGCCAACCCAAAACTGGAATAAGTTGACGTGTGAAATAATTGATAACGACTAAAATCAGCACTTATGCCTTACATGATCATAGCGTTACGCGATGGTGACGCAAATAAAGCCCTTCCAATTCTTAGTGCAGACGATAACGACCTTATGGCGTTGTTCGACACAGAAGAGCAAGCCCAGGAGTTTTGCCGCACAAACATGCTGTGCCAACACTCTGAGAATTTCATCATTAACACGGATGGCGGTGACGTCACTTTCCGATAACCACTAAAAGGAGCCTAAATAATGATTAAGAAGTTGATAGATGATAAAACGCTACGCCAAAATGTGATAATCACTCCTATGGAAGCCGCGGCGATTATGCAAATGGTAGACGAGTTTGAAAAAACTGTAACACCAGGAGAAGGATTTAAAGGGGAATGGGTAGAGTATACCCGCCGCTTCTTGAATAGAATTGAAAAACAGGAGTCTGAGGGTTCCACCAAATAGAGCATTTCAATATGGAATACGAATTCATAGTGGCGTCTAAAGTAACTGCTGAGGCCGATTTCAAAACCGGAAAGTCAAAGATGGTTTCTTGTGATGTCCAGCTTATTGCTGACGACCAAATAGAAGCACCCTGGAAAAACAATGGCCTTGTCAACCAAGCTGGAATGAAAGTTCAGACACAAGGGCTTATCCAAGGATTGGTTGCAAATATTCATTGGGCGCATCAAATGGGATATTGGGACAGTGCAGAGCATCTTCGATACATAATCGAAAACCTTGAGCGCGGCTTCTCCCATGCACATAATGAAGCAACAGTAGGTAAATTCTAACCGCCTTCGGGCACTAATCAATAGATATGAATATCGAGTTAAAAGAAGATTTTGAAATTGTAGAGCAAGGCACCCACTATAAGCTACCATGTTATGAAGTAGTAGATGGCAAGGGGATTCAGCTGACCGACAATTACGTCGATCTGAATTTTGTTCGCGGTAGCAAGTTGAAGGATGAAGAGGTAGAGCGCAGAGAGGGTACACTTCATGAGCACCTACTAAGCGCCATGATTTCCGACTTGCAATTCAAGAACGGTCTTGTACCTAGTCGAGAGGGTAGTATCACTATCACGAAATTACAGGAAGCCTTGCAGTGGCTTCGCCAGCGCCAAGTAGATCGAGTTAAGCGATCTGTAGTAGGAACTTATCAGAAATAATAACCTCGCAATCCTGAGTGGCCAAAATCAGCTGTTCAGGATTGCATAAATACCAGACTTTCAATTATGAAAAAGGAAGCAAAAATACTGCTAGACAGAATTGACAAAGGACTATCTGAATCTGACGCTTGGGATCAAGCCGCAGAGCGTGAAATGGAACAGTTTAAGAATGAATCATTTGATCGCGTTTGGCGGGTTATTGGTAATCGCTTTGATTGGGAGAAGGTGTACAAAGTAATGAAGGTTGTCGATTGGCATTGGCAGGACTTTGGTGTACCATCAGTAACTACCATTCAAAAAGAGGTGTACAAGATGGCCAAAAATGCTTGGGAGAAGAAAGAGAATTGGGCCAGTGGTGGATTCTCCATAGGGTGGGAAGGTGACACTTTCTACATCGACTTCTCATTAGAAACCGCAATACTCGAGTGCGGAGATATTTAATAACCACTAAAAGGAGCATCTAAATGAAAGTCTATAAATTCCGTTCAGAATGTAGCCTAGACATCATTAGTTTTTTTAGGTGTTTGGCTGATTCATCATATGATAGTATTCATATTCACTATTTAGAAGGTGACTCCAATATCCCAGACAGAGAGGTAGTTTTTTCATCAAGCCTCAATTTATCCAAGCTAATCCAAATAGCGAAAGAGGCAGAAGATTGTCATGTAATTGCGCAGACCCTCCGCCCAATTGACAAATACACAGGCAAGCGCAATTATAGTATTTAGTTGCAACTACACTACATAGTATTGCGTATATTTATATGAGATGATGATATACGAATAGATAGGTGAATTGGAAATCTATCTATTATGCCAAAAGTTACCCTGTGTGTGAGCCTGCTCACCAAAAGAATATTTGAAACGCGCTATGGTCCAGGAATCGCTAAGATTGAGAGAAGAGATATCATGTACACCTATCTGCAAGGTGACCCCATGAACCTCGGCACTCATCGATATCGCAGCCTGCAAAAGCTGCTTCCTGAAAAAGTCACTGTTAATGTATCTGCTAATTTAGCTGCAAGGCTATTAGCAAAGAAGCGACAAGTGTACGTGGGCTATTTTCTTCATAAGATATTTCAAGATGAAGTGCTCATTTATGTGCACGCTCAAGTAGGTGCAGGCAAACCTGCTCAAACAGCAATGAAGGATTGGCTGGAGCAAAATAACATAGAGGAAGATGACTATGGCCTTGAAAGTGCTTATACTTCATGGAAAAGAAAAAACAGGCTACTCGAAAAACTAAGGCAAAAGAGTGTCGTAAATACACATAAAATTGACCCTGGAAGTGTTAAAAAAAGCGACACGTTTAGCGGAGTCCCTTACGACTATCGAGATGTGATAGTAACTTGCAACAATGTGTATAATGTTGGTTTTTGCAACTTACTAAACAGAAATATAAAAAATAGAAAAGGATTCGTATACGTCCCGCAAGATTGTAGAACTAGAGATATCACCCACCCAAGAAAGATTTTATGCTACTTATTGTCTCAGTATTGCTGGATGAGTAGTTATGAAGTGGCAAAGTTTGTCAAGTTGACGCCACGAACTATTCAACGATTAGTTAGCAAAGTCAGTATTGAGGTGGTCACGCAGCCAGCAGCCCAAGAAGAAATAGATAGCATCATTGCTCAAACCCCCTACCTTTGCCGTACTAACCGCCCGCAGCCGCAGCCTGTACTTTAGCAGGTGTTATGGCATATGATTTTTCTCGAATCATTTCAATAGAGGGAAGGCTTAGCTTAGTTAACGCTGGCTTTGATAGGCTCAACCAAGGCTCTTTGGTTGAGCTATTGGCATTTCCAGAGTCTGATATTTTGAGTGTGCCTTCCTATAGCTTCAGCTTTGACAACAACCAAGCGGCTACTCTTTCCGGTAGCCTAGTCTTACGTAACGGTGCCGAGGGCTATAGAATGCGGTTCAGCCCTGGCAATAGTTCGTTCAGTGAAACAGAGCAAGAGAACGACGACGGTATCTTCTGGGAGCAATCACTCACGATAAGAATACCGAAGGACCGCCCAGAGGTGACTTGGCTAAAGCAACGAACCAGACATGGCCGGTATGCCATGCTCTACCGGGATGCAAACGGCATTGTAAAATTCTTACGCAATCAACGCGTCAAGCTGGACTTGAATACCGGCAACGATAGAGGTGGCTTTAATGGTCACACGCTCGTTGGCCGCAGGTCATCCACTCAACCGGCTATTCACTGGAGTGTAAGTTCTGGGCAAAGTATCACTGAAATCTACAGTCAGGCCAATATTAATCTGGATGTAATTTTTTATGCCCTGCCCGAAGGCTGGCAAGCGGGGAAAGTGCTGGAGCTCAACCATACTCCGTTTAATGCTCATGCCTTAGAGGTTGTCTATAACCAAGCGGTTTCTTTACGCTACGGTGAACACTACGTAGTAAATGGCCAACAACTAACATTATTATTTAATGATGAAGTGCAGGGTGGAGAAGAAGGCACTATATACTGTATATATGGTACACAGACCAGTGGCGCTGCTGTTGGTGCCTTTGCGCAAGAGCGGGTTGTAAAGTCTTCTGCCTATAGTAGTGGCGAAACACTTGTACTTACAAATTCAGCAATAGCCGATCAGCAGTTGCTAATTATCTACAACGCGTCAATCGTACTGCGTCCAGGCATTGATTTTAACATTTCTGGGAATACAATTTCCTTGTTGTTCGCTGGAGACCCAGGAGGAGACCAAGATACTTTTGACGTTTTCTATGCAATAGACAATGGCAGCTCTTTATCAATAATGGGCTGGCAGCAATTCCCGCTTTCTATATCAAGCAGCCAACTAAGCGGCTACACTTTTAATTTACCAAACACTCCATTGCCTAATAGTCAAATAGTGAGACTAGATGGCATGTATTTGCAACCTGGAGTGGATTACAATATCTCAAGTGATGAAATCGAAATCCTATTTGCACTGGATTCTGACCAGCGTATTGATTGCTGGTACGCTTACTAGTGCTGCGCCTCCAAACGTAAAGCTTCGCAACCTAGAACCAGCACCTGGTCTAGGCTACAGCATTTATACTGATGCGGATGGAAAAGCATTTTGGGCTCAAAATGCCAATGGTGCAATTGACGTAAATCTTACGGCTATTGGTTTTATACCCACGGCATCTGGAAACACAACCAACTTTAACGAAGTTGTCATTGACCCTAATGGTGATCAATGGATCATCGACCAACAAGGGGATGCGGTAAAAACTTCAACCAACACTAGTGTAGCCGCCGCTGACTTTTCAACTGCAACAATATCGGCAGGTGGAGAAATGAGCATGTTTGTTAGATACTCAGGAAGCAACGCTCCCACCTTAACTCAGACAATCGTTGGCCAATATAGTCTGTCTATTCCTTTAGGCACGACCTTGCTAGGGTTTCATTGGACGGGTAACGATACGCACACTACTGGAAGCAATACAGTTGAACTTACTATCACAACTACAAATAGTGAGTTGTTGTACGCAAATTATACTGTATTAAACGCTTTGACCGGCGCGGAGTTTGGCCAAAACCAAAGTATTACAATTAACCAGACAACCCCAACAACTGGCCAGGTTACAGCAGTCTTTCCAAACATGAGCAACTTTGGAGCAACGGGCTTCATAATTATCGGAAAACCAGTGTAATATGATACGCTTTTCAAAGCTTGTGACGGTCTTAGTATTCATGCTTGTCAGTAATATTGTAAATGCTCAAGCTGACACAATTTTTGTTATTGGTGCGGAATTTGGCTCAACAACAATTGTAAATGACAGCACCTTCCAGCTGACTATCAACCACCCTGTAGACCAACTAGGTAACGGATATTTGCCCACACAGATCCAGGAGGGATATTTAGTTTTTGATATCCAAGGTCTACTATTTCAAATTGACTCTATAGTTAGTGCCAATTTTGTGCAATCTAGCCTCCAAGTGGTAGAGATGCAGGACAATAATGTTGGTCCAAGTGGAATGGGTATAATTTATAGAAAGCCAGATAATTCCAATTGCATCCCCCGCATACCAGAAGGAAATACTGGTATATCACCAGCAGTGGTAGCAAAAATCCACAACCACAATGTCGTCAATGGATGTGGTGGAACAGGAGGAGGAAGTGGCAACACTAACCTAACCTACGCAGCCAGCGCTGCAGACGGTACTGTAGCTAGTGACACTGGCACTGATGCTACTATCCCAGCCGGGAGTACTACAAATGCATCTTTGATGCTCCCAGGAGACAAGACCAAGTTAGACGCTATTGAGGCTGGTGCAACAGCAGATCAAAACACTAGTGAAGTATTACTTTCGTCGGCTATTGCAGACCTACCTGCTAGTACAAATGCACATGAGGCGCTAACAGAGCTTTCAGTTAATGTGACTGCTGTTGATGTCATTGCGGGGGCGCTTGTTACTCAGTCTGGAATGCCAGTAGGGTCAACCGATCTAGGCACATTTTCCGAGGACATCATCTCTGATAACCCAACAACAAAAAGCGCACTGCAAGAGCTTGAAACGGCGGTTAGTGTGAATCAGGATAGTATCACAGCACTAAGGGCTGACATTGGTTTAGGTGGCGGTTCTACCGAAGTTGGTGATGGTGCAACTATTTTAGGAGATGGTTCTGGTGGTGATCCTTTTACCGTTAATTCGGACCTTGTAAATAAAAGAATTGGAGAGTATCAAGCGGACTCTTCTGGGACGTTTTTTAGTACCGAAAAGGTATTGAACGGCACCGGGACTGGGGCTTATGTGATAAATACGGGTATTTCTTTCACTGCTAGTGCTAACGCTGAGCTAGTTTTTGATATGCACCGTCAAGACAATGCGACTTCAAATCGAGTTTCTAGCACTTTGGTGGTCTTGTTTAGATACACGCATAACAACACTACGTTGCAACGAGGTACCGCTTTTCTTGATGGTAGGGTTCCGTGGTTGACAAACCAAGTGCAGATTGGTATTTTTAATGGCACATTACACGTAATCATTGGGGATGAGGCGGAAACACTAGACGCTATCTTTCGATTAAAGCACGCTTACTTTTCTGGGAATACATCATATACTTTCGATTATTCCGCTCTTGATATTGATAGAGAGACAGATTTAGCGGGTGCAGGATTTACCGGATTGGAAAATGTGACCTATGAAAACACGGGGGTCATTCCGGGTGCTACAATACAAAGAAGCACGGCCACATATTACGCATCAATGATTCACTCCAATAACACTAACTCAAGTGCAGCGGGTGCTGATGATGTAGGTGTATACGAATATTATATACCAGCCAACAACACTTCTTTTAGTGAAGGCGATTTCACAAACACTGTAGGTATTAGGGTTGGCGGAGAGTACAAGGCATACACGGGTGCAGGGTATCAATACACCATCGGTAAAGATGCTGACACATATCTGAGGATCACAGAAGACGGGGAATACTTGTTTAATGAAGGCACCACAGCTAGGGCACCATTGGCTCGATATGAATTTGGTGGTAGTGATGCCGCTATTTTGTTAACGCCGCATGACCAAACGCTGTCATTTACAAAGGGCTTGTTTTGGGTCGATGATTCTGAAAGCCGTCCAAAGTTTCACGACGGTACAACAACGCAAGATTTAGCATTTCTGAGTGATATTTCAGGTGGTGGAACGATGTCTAGTTTTAATGTAGAATCCGACGATTTCTCCAGTATCAACATTGCTGATGGCGAGACACTTTCTATTCTAGGTGGATCAAATGGAATAGATACAAGAGATGGTGTGGGCCGGGAAATCGTTATCGACCTTGATTTTGGTGAACTACCCGGCCTAGCTACGGCAGTAGGTACTGAGGACATAGTAATATTTGATAACGTCGCAGCTGAAAATTCTCGCATTAGTATTAGTGCAGTAGGCGACTATATTTCCACAAACTTTTCAGATGGTAATGGTGTGTATAGTGGTTCAGGGACTGTGCCAGATTTCACATCAACTCTAACTTCTGACAATGCTGGTCTTACGTTTGCAGACGATAATATTAGCCTTAGAGGTGATGTATTCCTTCCTGATATAACCGAAGAAGCCCCACACACTTATCTAGGGCTAACAAATACTAATAAAGTCGTTGAATTTTCTCCATTGGATACGCTGGTAATTCCGGTGTATTGCCATCCACATGATGAGTCTTTAACTACTGGCTCGGCTGATTATAGAGGGTGGCGCGTTCCATCTCATTTAAATGGTGCTCGATTAGTTGGTGTACAATATAGTTTTGATACTGCCGGGACTGGATCGGTTTTGATTCAGTTGAGTAATGGCACTATTAATATTGGCGGACTGAGTGTGACGGGATCTAATGGAGAAAGCACACTAAATCGGACGCTAGTAACGGGGGAAAAGTGGTATCCCAACATAACCACTACAGGCACTAGTTATGAAGGCCTAATGTTGAACCTAATAATTGAAAAATAATGAAACGCATAATTCTATTACTTCCATTGCTTTTGTTACTGGGCTTTTCTGCTCAGTCTCAGGAAATCATTATCCAAGAGGATACTTATGTATCCTACCGAGACAGTCTTTTTATTCTTCGCAATCTTGAAATAACGAATAATGGTATAGAAGGTATTAATGATACTGTAGTTCGGTATATCCCGCCTGCCTATGATACTTTAGGCTTGATCAATTTGATCGCTACCAGAGCGAAAAACACAGCTTCTGAAAAAAGTGCGGTATTAGCCAGGTCATTTTCGTTCCGGAGTTTTTTAAGGGGCGTAAACGCAGCGGGCAATTTAATTAGCGGTCTGGGTGCAGACTTGGATAGCATCTTAGTTGCCGACTACAAAAGCCAGCTGAAAGGCCGGTATCGAGTTATTACAGATAGCACCAATTTCTTGGTTGACATCATTGATCATCCTAATCGAGTAGATTTACTTCGTGCAACGGGAACAGATGGCGAAGGGAATTTCAATGTCACGGTTTGGGCAAAGTGGGCTTTCCATATCAATATTGCAGGGCAATCAAACCTTGTTGTGTGGGATAGGGATAACCGGGAACGGAAGGTGTTTAGACATCCAAGCTGGGCTACTCCAAATACTGTTAGCGAAACCAATACTATCCGCTTAATTAAAACCGAGTAAAATGAAACTACCCACTACCAAACAGTTCATTATCGCTACCATTTCCTTCTTCGCCGGAGTAATGGCCATGGTAGGCTACAATGCTTATCAGGCAGCACAAAACGAAGCCGCTGAGATTCCCGCAGAATTCAACGCCCTGGCCCTTAGTACAGAATACACCACGCACAAGGGCTTTAATATCATGGATATTATCAACCCGGTCGTGTACTCCGTGGACTACAACCCAAAAAACCGTTGCCGCGCAGAATACCAGGTCTGGGGAGAAATACAACTGAGTCACCCGCAGGATATCCACACCACGGTAAATCAAAAACCTGGAACACCTACAGGCACCACTGTAAGTGCAGAGAGTGTAGACAGAGATCCCGCGAAACCGCTATACAGAGTAAAGAGCAACTACCCCATGACAGAAGAGCAGTTGCTACTACTGTATGAGGTGCCAGAAGGTTGGTTGGCAGGCAAGTGGATTAACTACGGTGTACACACCATCCGAGAAACTTGCCTACCGCCCAACACCGCACAGCAAGCCCCTGAAAAGCCAAGTAAATGATACGTTTAACCATCATCGTTGCTACCCTATGCTTTTTGGCCGGACTGGCCAACGGCATAGGTGATGCCCTACAGTTTCGGTACAAGCAAAGTTTTGCCGCGGACTGGAACCCCGAGTTTTGGAACCCAAAGAAGAGCTTCACCGCAAAGTATGCCAAGGATAAAGAAGGCGTACTTATCCCCGCACCAGACAAGCTATACTACAGGTTGTTTAATCTGCAATACAAAGAACGCTTTCCTTTGAGCGCAACGGCACTCTCTTGGGCTACAGATGCCTGGCATTTAGCCAAGTGCGTGTTCAATACCAGCCTACAATTAGCCTTAGCCTTACTTATTATAGCGGCCTTCACGCAATGGAAAAATAAAGAGTGGCAGCGCTGGCAATATGCTATTGCTTATTCGGTAGTTGTCTTTGTGGAAGCCAGCATTCAAGCCGCTGGCTTCCACGTCTTTTACACCCTCCTCTAAATATTTTCGTCCTACTGGCGCGCGCGTAGCCCCGCTATCATTGCTGCATAAACAAACGCAGTATGGAGCGCTGGCTCAAATCCAATCCAATCGCTATTGATTTCTCGGCCACTAAGATCGACCGGGAAAAGGGCATTATCTACGATGTAGTGATGTGCCAGGCAGGGGAAGCCAAGACACATAATGTACACCTGGAGGAAAGCTTCATAGAGGCGTTAGTAGCTTACGATCAAAAGCACTATTCTAAAACCGGCAATAAGGCCCGCTTTGGCCACCCCTCTTTAAGTGATACCACCATGGGTTCACAGATGGGGTATTTCTACAATGTGCGCAAGCGCGATAACCAGATGGTAGGTGACCTTCACCTGCTCAAGAGTGCTGATAAGAGCCCCAAAAATCCAGGTATTCGAGAATGGATGTTGGACATGGCTGAAGAAGCCAATGATTTTGTGATGTCCAGCATTGTATTCAAAGGCTCAAACCTTTATCAGTACAACCCTGAAACACAGCAGAAAGTAATCCTCAAACGCCGCGACCCACTCACTGGAGCACTGCTACACGAATTTGAAGAGCAGAAGGTGTATGTAGAGTTTGACGAAGAGGAAGGTGCCTACCACACCCATACCGATTTGGTAGAATCCGGCGCCGCTACGGAGTCCCTTTTCAGCGAGCAATTCAACCAAGACAAATTCGCCGTTCGTACCGTGCAGTGGCTGCGCGAAAACGACGACATCCTCCAGTTTGTACGCAGCAATCCTGCTAAGATTTTGCAGATGTGCGAACAGCTAGATATACCGCTAATTCCCAACGAAATGAGCAAGAAAAGCAAAGAGGGCTTTTTCGCCCACATGATGGCCTACTTCGCTAGTGAAGAGCCAGCAGTAGAAACGACTACAGCAGAAGTAGAGCCCACCACCGAATCTGAAGTGGAAGAACAAGCACTGACCGTAGAACCCACCACCGAAGAGGTGCAGGTGGAGGAAGGAATACAGGCCCGCTTTGACAAGATGTACGCACAAATGCTACAGCTATCCGCCGACAACCAGCGCTTGGCGGATCAAGTCAAAGAACTACGCGAAAAGCCAGTAGCCCAGCCCGCTCAATTCAACAGCGAACAAGAAGAAGGAGATCGCCGCTCACGCTATCTCTGCCAAACGACACTGAAGGCCAGCCAGCGCTAATCAGCACGGTAGCCGCTTTTTATAACAACCCTTCAAACAAACACAGAAACAACCATGGCTGAATCAGTTAACAGGTCAGAATTAGAAGCGTTCCGTGCTTATATCGAAGACCACCGCGACGACGTATTACAGCTCATCCTAAGAGGCGCTCCCAGCCTTCGCCACTTCACTCCTTACTCTGGAGTCGCTGGTGAATTAGTGCTGGAGTGGGCCGACGTAGAGGATATCGTAAAGCCTTGGGCCGCTGCTTTTGAAGCAGTAGCCGACCTGGTGAACCGCCGCCCTATCCGTATCCGCTCTCACTTCCAGAAGGCAGAGATGCAGTTCACGCCTAAGCTGGACTTGCTTACTTACAAGGGTAAGCGGGAACAGACCAAGCAGTCTGCAATGGACTATCCATTTGCTCGTTGGGCAATGGAAGAAATGGCGCGGAAGATCAAAACCCAGCAAGAATTCCAGCAAATCTGGACGGGTGACGCCGTAGGCTCTCCTACCAACGCCGCTGGTATTTTTAATGGCCTACTCACCCTCATCACTGATGACCAAGCGCTTGATACTCCAGTGCTTACGCCAGTCACTACAGGTGTGTTGGCTAGCGGCACTATCATTGCTCAGCTGGAGCAAATGGACGACGCTATCAACGAGCAGTACCGTACTGAAGAAATGGGCATGTTTGTTGCTCCGGAAATCTTCCGCATGTACCGCCGTGCTTATCGTTCGGCGTCTGGGTACCACCCAGGAAACGAGGACACAGATACCATGGACATGATCCGCCTAGATGGTAGCATGACGACTATCATTAGCTGCCCAGGTATGACCGGCAGCCAGCGGGTGCTTCTTACGCCTAAGCGCAACATCTACTACGCGTACAACGACCCTACCGATGACGCCGTATTTGAGATGGAGCAAGACCACCGTAACCTTGATGTATGGTGTGACTTCTGGAGTGGCGTAGGCTTCCTCATCTTCGATCCACGTATCGTATACATCAACGACCAGGCATAACTGGGGTTTTACTCAACTAGTTTCCTGCGAGGTCGGGCCTTTGGCTTGGCCTCGTGCTTAAAACTCAAAATCAACCACAACCATGGCAAATAACAAACCAACCTTGGAGGAGAAGCTAGAGCAAGCCCTACAGGTAATTGAACAGCAAAGCGCACGTATTGACGCACTGGAAAGCGCTGGCACACCAGCCGAGAAAGAAGAGCCGGTGAAGTACGAAACACCGAAGCAGGTTTTTGCAGTTAATGACAGCAAATACAAGTTTACTGTGCCACGCTACATCAACGACCTTGGCAATACCGTGCTGGCCAAAGATTCTCTAAAAAACCAAGCCGAACTGGAGCGACTGGTTAGCATTCAGAGCGGAATCATTACCCTCGCTAAATAACTGGCCGGAGAAACCCTTTATCTAAACTTACGCAACCCAGAACAACATGAGCTCATTTACTGGCACCCCGTCCGCAGCTCTAGCAGCAATAGCACTAGCTTCAGCAGAACACGCGCTGGATATCAGCAACACTATTGAAATCATTGAGGCAGCAGCCGTCACTAGCGTACCTGCACTTGATGCGGACAGCAACACCATTAGTGGTGATGTGGTAGTAGATAGTGGTAGCCAGTGGTTTCAATGGAAGATTGCGGGCACCCCTGAATTCACTGATAACTCTAAAGGAAGTACAGGCAACCAAAGCTTCACCAACGTGTTGACGGTCTTTGTGCCGCTCAAGCGTGACGCAGTTAACCACCAACTCAACCTCCTGCTGAATGGAGAATTCCTGGTTCGCTTTGGTACTATCGATGGCACGAAGCGCTTGATGGGTACAGAGTTTAGCGCAGCGATGATTGCTGAAGGTGGTATCCAAGGAGTGATCAACGGTGAACAAAACGGCTTTACCGTTACCTTCCAAAACCACGGCCGACTAGTGCCAAACTACACCGGCGCCGTAGCCTTCACACCAGCACCATAAGGTAGTACACTATGAACAACCCACTACCCAAGGCTAAATCCTTCGTGTTTATTGATCAACACCTGCCTGCTCAGTTTGAGGCACGCGGTAAGCGCATTGATTTGGACAGAATCACTAATGCGCAGATTAAGCAACTACTGGAGGAGGATGCCAACTACTGGGGGCAGAAGTTTCAACTAAAGAAAAAGGCGAAAGCCACCGAAGAGCAGGCTGAGGAATCAGCCGAAGAACCACAGTAGTTTGTATGTAGATAGATGCCTAAACCCTGCTTGCTTGCAAGTGGGGTTTCTTTTTTGGTAGAAGTGCCGTATCTTTGAATTGCCAACCAACCATTAATTAATTATTTACTATGAAGATTACCAAGATCCGAGGCCGGTGCAGTAAAGTATCTACGGGTGGTACCGTGGATGACCCTTCCTTTTCTAGTAATAGATTAGTGTTGTTGGTTGGCAGCTGTGCCGTGCCTCTACTAAATCATTTATTATGCCAACCAACAACCAACCAACGTTCCTCATCCGCTTAACTGAGGAGGAGCACCAACTCATTCAATCTTTCCGCAGTAACAAAGGAGAGAATCACCAACCAACCACCATTGCCGCCATCTGGGCTGAAATATCAGCGCAGGGCCAGGCCAAAATGGTATTAGCCAGCTACGAGCAGGAAGTCATTCACCTGTTTCGCAAGCACTGCTACTATCATCTTTTGCTAGGCCAGTCTCAAGGGAGCGGGCAACCCATTGTTGTGGAATAGTTAATCAAACTACAATAATGACCAAAAAGCAAACCCTGGAAGATGCGAAGGCAATAATGGACCACGTAGCCATAAGAGGTGCCTGTAAAGTAGCGCTATTTAGTTACCCTCATTTAAAAGTTTTCATTAAGAGCTTGAATGAGCAGACACCGCCTTTTGCGGAATTAGCTTGGGGTTTGTCAAACTTTGTAACGCCAGAAGAAGAGTACATTGGCTCGGCTTATCGAACCATGAAGAAGGGTGCAGTTGCTTATCTCTATGTAGCCTTGGTGATGAAGAATTTTTACCACTCAGCAGATGGCTATATCTATTATAAGTACTACACCAAATGGTGGCGCGTGGCAACACCAACAGAGTCAACTGTAATGTGGTCGCTGCCGCCACAGCCGATCAAGCCAGTCTTGTTTTCGGATTTTGTGAAGTGTCTACCCCACTTACATGCTAACATCCGTCGAATGACTTACATGGATTCTAAGGCAAGCTTAGCGTTCTTTAAACGCAGATCGTCAACGTGATAGTTTTTCATAGATGCTTATCATTTAGCCCTACTCTAGTATGAGTGGGGCTTTTTTATTGGTACAGTCCAGCTTTGCGGGATCAGTCCAGTTGTTGTTTTTGCAGTCCAGGCTAGGTGGACTGCATTAAGTATCTGTAAGTCAGCTTGTTACAAGTGTTAGTCCAGCAGTCCAGTAAAAAAGTCCACTTTGTCAGCAGGTCTGTTTGTATATGATACGGACTTAGTGGCACAGTCCAGCTTTTGCAGAACAGTCCAGTTGTTGTTTTTACAGTCCAGGCTAAGTGGACTGTATTAATGTGCTGGTATTCAATGTTTTATAAGTGGCAGTCCAGCAGTCCACCTAAAAGTGCACTTTACCAAGAGGTCTGTTTGCGTCCTATGTAGGATGACGCTAGGCTCCTATCCTTGTAGCATGAGCGATTTGCGGACATATTTGGCGCTGCCTCCTAATCATCAACTCTACAGCGAAGGCCTAGTCCTCTTTCAGCGGCACTGCATGGACAGTCATGGCCAGCACTACGCCCAGTTATCCAGCGGTCCATTCGTGGGCAATAAAGAACTATTACTCCAGTGCCTTAAACAAGCCAAGGCTGATGGCAGCACTAATGTACCTGCCAAGCCCGCTGTAGTGGTGGTGCATTCGCCAGAAACCAAAATAGGTACACCCAAGACAGAGGCAGAGATCGAGTTGGCTATCCAGCTGCGCAAACTACGCCAAGAGCGGGCAAGAACCTCCCAACAGTTTCACGGCTGCACTGAGGGTGATGAAGGGAATGATCAGCGGGCGATGCTGTGCGATGATATTGAACGTATCAGCAAACAAATAAGCGCTACCGCTAAAAAACTATCTCATCTTCAGCAGTACGGCTACCTGCCCAAAGAGGAAGAGATAAAGCCCCTGCCCGACACAGTAGATGAATGCAGAAAGGAAATCAATCGAGTCAGTAGCCTAAGATTGAAAACAGAGCGCCGTATTGAGTACCTCCTTACTCTGAGTGAAAACAGCCGCAAGCGAAAGAAGCAGCTACCGGAGAATCAGAAGAAACTACAGGAAATACTTGTACGGTGGTCAGCGCTGAGAATCCAAAAAAGAAGATTAGAAAAAGCCAATGAGTAAAACAGCCCACAAGACGATGCCCGAAGAGGCTAGGCAGCAGCTGAGCCAAGTGGAGCGCATCAAAGCGCATTTTGATGACGGGTACTTCCTGGAACAAGAGGACGAGCAGTACCTGGAGCAAATAGATATTGCCTTCAGGGTTGTATACGCAGAGGAGAACCAACGCGCCGCTAGGGCAAAAATAAAGCGGTTGTTTCCAGACCTCTCTACTAAAGAAATCGGCAAGCTTATTAAAGATGCCACCTTCGTTTACGCCGACTTCTTTGACATCACTAAAAAGGCCATGCGCATCATTCAGGAGAAGCGCTACAATCGCTTGTACGAACTGTGTATCCGCAATGATGAGTATGGAGCAGCAGAGCGGGTGCTTGGCAAGATTGATAAACTCCATGACCTCTACAGCCCAGATAAAGGCAGTATGATCAACGCGCGCTTGCCAATAGTCCGCCGAACCAACAACCCTGCTGCACTTAGTATCCTGACACATGACGAAGAAGAGTAACGACATATCGCTCTACTACAATGACCGTGTAATTGACTTCCTAGACCGAGTATGTAAAGTCAAGGTGTTTAAAGGCGGGCGCGCTTCTGGTAAAACTAGAGGCATTCCAGAGGATATGCTAGACCGTGCGCGCAACCTTCCGGGCTCTCGCCACTTCCTCCTATCGCTCACCTTTGAGGCTATTGATAGTAACATCATGCCAGATGTACACGAAGTATTCCAGCTGCACGGACTCAAGCCAGGTATTCACTATGTAGTGGATAAAGTGCCACCCAAGCACTTTGCTAAAAGTAAGAAACCACTAGTGGATTATTCGCATAGTGTTTGCCTCTTTGATGGTACGTGTTTCCAAAAGATCAGCATGGGCCGAATGCCAAAGAAGAACCGTGGCCGGAGCTACGACGGGGGCATCATCGATGAAGCACTTAACCTAGACGGCTGGGCAGTTCGCAATATCATCTTGCCTACCATTCGCGGTATCAACTACTGGAAAGGCACGCCTGGTGGCCGCTGGTGGAAGATGCTTTCGGTTTATAGCAGTCACCCCCGCACGCCAGAAGGGAGTTGGTTTATGGTATACGAAAAGCTGGCCCAACTAAACCCCATAGAGTACGCGTGGGTAGAAGCTACTGCTTATGATAATATTGCGGTAGTAGGGGAAGACTATATCGAGGATCTACGCAAGTCCATGAGCTACGTAGATTTCCAGATTGAGGTAATGAACAAAGGCACCATCAAAAACAAGCCTACCCTTTTTTACTACCAACACGATCAGGCAAAGCACCATTACGTAGCCGAAGGGCTGGCCGATGTAGACAAAGACTTGGAGCTGGAACTCTCCTTTGATTTTGGTGGCCGCTACAGTTGTATGACCGTCACACAGGAGCAAGGCCAGAAGGAAAAGGTGGTGCATGAGTTCGACACCAACACCATGAGCGAAGAGGATCGGACCAGCGGCAAGGCAAAGAAGATACCAGACATTGTGCGGGACTTCTGTTTGGTGTTTAAAGGCCACCGCAATAAACACGTTCGTATTTGGGGAGACCGCACCGGGCTCAACCCCAACGAGATGGACGACAGCACCATCTACGATAAGATCAAGGAAATCCTAGAGCAGGAAGGTTGGACCGTAGAAGTCATGGTCAGCTATTCAGATAGTGCACTACACAAGAGCCGCTACAACTTTATGAATGACGTTTTCGAGGAGTCTATCATTGACTATCCGCGCATTCAAATCAACGCACTCACCTGCCCCAATCTCATCGTCAGCCTGGACACTACGCGCGTTACTGACGACTTTAAGAAAGACAAGAAGGATGAACGAAACCCGCGTTTCAACCAAAGCTACGCGCCTCACCTTACCGATACACTCGATTATAAATTCTTCAATAAATACCTCTACCTGCTTGACGACGATTACACAGGTAGCTCTTATTCGGGGATCGATGGAGGGATAGAGGCCTTCTAGGGTGTGTTGGTCTAGTATGTGACTTTTAACCCGTTCGGTAGAATATTATTCTGTGGTGAAACTCTCTCCTTATATGGGGACCGGCGCGCCTTATGTATTTCCGACATATTATTTGTGTGAGGATTTATACTATCTGCTGACACACTATTTCTGTCCTACCCGCACGCGCACAAGGGCCGCAAATTAGCGGCATGAGTGAGTGGATCAGCCTACAAGAAGTACTTGCCGACATGGAGCGCATCACTAGCGATGAAGGTAGCCTGTACACCTTCAGCCTCAAGTATGTACGCCACAGAGATGGCCGCAATGGGCCAAAGGGATCTGTCAAGTACATCGAGCGAGGTCATAAAGGAGTCAACGCCGCTAAGAAGGGCAAGGACCGATCCATTCAAGACTACTACCGATTCAAAGACCACGATCAAATACCCATTCAAGACCTGGACGCCAAGGAGTTGAACACCCCCAAGTGGACGCACCTAATGGAGTACAACGGTATGAAAGTAAAGCACTATGGCTAGGAACGCACCCGAAAAGTTTATCAAGTACGATGATGATGACATCATGCTCCTCGATGGTGGTGGCTTGCTATACTTTGAACCCAAGCGGCAAAAGGTAATACATAGCACCTACCATGCTGGTGGTGGCACTGAGAAGGAGATTGTTTTTTGGGGTGATGATAATAGCCTACCGGAATACCGGGAAGCCTTGCTTTGTGAAAACAACATAGTCCCACAGATCATTCGAGCCAAGCGCGATATCATTCTAGGTGGGGGGTTGATGACCTACAAAGAGCACTTTGAGAAGGGCAAGCGAATAGTAGAGGAAGTCAAAATGGATGCCGACTTCTCAGATTGGCTAGAAGAACAGGAGGAGTTGCACGGAGGGCCAACAGAATTAGCCGACGACCTACTTAAACACGGCAACTTCTTCCCCCAATGTATCAGAGACTCTGACGGGAAAATAAAGACTATTAAGCCACACATGGCTAGATGTGTCAGGGCAAGAAAGCAAAATAACCAGGGGATAGTACCATCGTACTTTCTCCACGGTCAATGGGGTAGCATAAGCAAGCTAAGCGATAAGCAACGATTGAGCGAAGTGAAGAGCCTAATTGAGATTGACGCCTACAACCCCGCTGCTAAGAAGCCACAGCCCAACTTCATCATGCATGGTGCGGACAGGTTATTGGGTGGCCCGTACTACTTCGAGCCACACTATACCGGATCAGAAATGTGGATGAAGGTAGCCAATGCTATTCCTGTTTTTCATTTCAGCAATTTGGAAAATGGCTTCAATATCCGCTACCTCATCAAGGTGCCAGAAGATTACTTCATGCGAAGCCTGGCTCAGAGTAAGCGAGAAGATAAAGACAACCTACACCAGCACATTAGAGCAGCAAAACAGAGCTTTAAGGAGAGAGTCAATAAGTTTTTAGCAGGTATGCGGAATGCTGGCCGTGGCCTGATCGTGACCAAGCATTTTTATAAGCACCTACAAAAGGAGTGGCCAGAACTAGAAATAGTGCCGCTGGAGGTAGACTTGAAAGATGAGGCCATGCTCAAGCTCTATGAAAGTAGTAACCAGGCCAGTACAAGTGCTCACGGCATCCCCCCTGTATTGGCTGGACTAGCAACCGGCGCCAAAATGACCAGCGGTAATGAAATCCGCAACCTCTACAATTTCTGGCAGATTACCGCTACCCCACAACCACGAAAGATCATATCCAGGCCATACCGCCTGGCCTGGTTGAGTTGGAACAAGCCGCGCGATATCAAGCTAGGTTTCCGCAATATCGAACTCACAACCACGGACAAGAACCCAAGTGGGCATTCTGAACCTCAAATTAATCCCGATGCTGTTTAAAGTAACTAATACAAGCGCTGGACCAAAGAAAAAGGTGTCAGATACGGAGTTCAAGGCCTTTTATCCTGCTATCAATGAAAATATGGCTTGGGACACCCTAGAGCCCTTCATCCAAGAAGCCGAAGATTTGGAAATTATTCCGGCCATAGGTTTATCGTTTTACAATGTACTCAATACGGAATATCAGGCCACTGATGAGATAGCCGACGCTACCAAAGCCTACACTTTTCGTCTACTACGCACGGCATTGGCTCATTATGCCATCTACATCGGTCTACCAAAACTGAATGTACGAATAGGTGATACCGGCACCAATGAAAGCAACGTGGACGCTGTTTCTCCTATTCGGCAATGGGTATACAATGTCAACCGCTGGGAAACAGCCAGAACAGCATTTCGCTACATGGATATGGCACTGGCGCACATGGAAAGTCAGGTAATTGCCAACAATACAGACTATGACACCTTTGCCAACGATGATGCTTATACCGAAAGCAAGGAATTGCTAATTCCCAACGCGCAGAGCTTCCAGCGCTACTATAACCTGCAAACTAGCCGTAGATCCTACACGGTTTTGCGGCCATATATCAGGAAAGCCGAGCAAATCCACTTGCTGCCACTTCTAGGCCCGCTACTAGATGAAATCAAGACACAGCACACTAATAACAGCCTAAGTAGTGCTAATGCAGATATGTTAGGCCTCATTCGCCCGCTTTTAGCAGAACACACCATTGGTTTAGCTGTTCCCGACTTGAATTTTGTAAACGACGGTGATGGCTGGCGCGTGGTAGAGAGTCAATATGGCATGACCCGCCCAACGCAAGGCTCTCTTTCTCAATCGCTTCAACAGTTGCTAACAAGGGCCGAGCAAAACGCCGCTCATTTTGAAGTAACCCTGAAAAACGAGCTCTACGCCCGCCTTGACGAGTTTCCAACCTTCAGAGATAGCACTTACAACGAATTGACCCAAGACTTAGATGGTGACGGCACCGCCGACATCGATGAAATTGATCATTACGGTAACCAGGAAGCTGGTGCCGTTATTATTTAACCCTTTTATAATATCTAGACATGAGTGACTACAAAGCACCAATCCGCGGCATTTGGGCCGTGATCACCAAATTATTGAGCCAACTCCTAGGCCTATTTGTGCCAAGCATCAAAGATGATGAGCAACGCCTTATTGTAAGTGGAGTGCTCAATGCCACCAAAGAGACAATCGAAGTACTTTCTGATGCCGACCCCAACGATAAGGAGCAAATGCGTGGCGTCCTGAATCGCTTATTCAATGATGGGCCATTCAAGGAGGGCGCGAAAGCCGAGTTGATGCAGAAAATCAACGAAATCACCAACAGTAATGTACGCGTAGTGCTTTCTGTAATCAACAACCAAGTTTACCCCGTCCTTGACCTGCTCACCGATCAAGACCGAGCTAACGACGAACAATTGGAAGAGTTACTTCGTGAGCAGTTACGTGGTGAAGATGGAATCTTGCTAATTCGTGCGATTTTCGGCCTCTTTATCAACAACAGCCAATTTGCCGATACCGCAGCGGTGCTAGTGTTGCAACTGCTTCTGACCCAATTAGAAGAGGAAGGTGGAAATAACACTGACTTTGCCTCACAAGTGGTGGCACTACAAAGCATTTTTGAGCAACGATCTATTGCCGCATAAAGAGCATGTGTAGATTGTAACTTGTATTTAAGGTTATGTGCAGCCCTGGCATTTGCTAGGGCTGTTTTAGTCCTACCTCTCCCCTATATGCCCGCCTATTTTCGGGCTATGGAAGCATTTGATAAGCGCTTACTGGAAGTAATCGAAGCTCAGGCTGAAACCTACAGCCTGTTTATGCTACAGCGCTGGGCAAAGAATATTAAGCGGCTGAAAGCAGTAAATACCAAGCAGCTGCTCAATAGCCTAAACTCCGCAACGCGCAAGGATTTAACCAATCTAGTTGTCACCATCCAATTCGCTTTCGAAGAACATGGCCGCTTCATCGATATGCGCCGCAAGAAATGGGAACACCAGCCCCCTATTGATTCCATTCTCACTTGGATAGAAGAGCGCGGGCTTGCCGCATTTGGACCTGACCCTAAGCCCTACAAGCGCAAGGTAAAAACCGATCAACAGCGCATGAATGAGATTGCTTGGGGCATTGGCCGGCAACACTTACGGTCTGATCATAAACCCAAGCCAAAGCCATGGTTTCAAAGCACTTTCTACAAATCACTTAATGCACTATATGAAGAGCTAGTCTTTGGCATTGCTGATATACCAGTAGAACAGATACGCGAAAACCTTACCCATAGACTCCAACGCGGAGCTACCAATAAATACTTCTAGGATGGCCGTCAGAAAAGATAACATCGAGGTAACGCTGGACATTTCACCTGCGCCAAAAGGTGTGAAGGAGTTTCAGGTCATGCTTGATCAATACAAGCAGCTCAATAACGAGATGCGCAAAATGAAGCGCGCGGGAAAAGAGAATACGAAGGAATTCGCAGCACTCAAGAAAAAGGCGGATGACCTCAATAAGTCATTCGAGAAGTTTGATTTGAGCACTGCCCGCATTGGTCAATTAGAAAAGAGATCTAAGGATTTAGCGCGCGCTATTCGCTTCCAGCTTACACCTGGTACCAAGGAGTTTATTCGCTCCACAAAGGAACTGAAGAAAGTAAATAAGCGCCTGGCGGATGTTCGTAAAGAGGCTGGCCTCACCAATCAGGCCATGCAAGAAGTCCGCATCATGGGCTTCAAGTTACCTGATGGCTTGGTAAAAGGCATTGGAGGTATACAAACCGCTTTCAAGGCCTTCTTGGCCCTACAGGTGGTTCAGTATTTTATTGAGCTATTCAGTGTTGTTGATCAAGCAACCCAGGAATTTTTGAAACTGCGCGGCACTATTCGGGATTTAACGGGTGCAGCAGGGCAAGAGCTTGATAATTTCACAGTACGCGTTGCGGCCATCGGCAAAACCTTTCAGCAGGAGCAAGATGAGATACTGAGGGCCACTAATGCTGTGGCAAAGCAAATGGGGATAGACTTTGATGAAGCCTTGGATGTGGTGGAAACAGGGTTCTTAGCTGGCGTCAACAGTTCAGGTGAGTTACTGGACATGCTACACGAATATCCTGCTTTCTTCAAAGAGGCTGGCCTAAGTGCCAACCAGATGCTTTCCGTGCTTAATCAAAGTGTAGAGCAAGGGGTGTTTAGCGATAAGGGGCCAGACTTGATAAAGGAGTTCAATTTGCGGGTGCGCGAAATGCCAAAAGCTACCAAAGAGGCCTTAAATGCCATTGGCTTAGACAGCCGTGCCGTAGCTAAGGAGATAGATGAAAATGGCATTGGTGGAGCATTCAGGATGGTGCAAAAGCGCCTACAGACATTGAAGGCAGACTCGCCAGCTGTAGGTCAGGCACTAGCCGATATATATGGCGAGGCTGGCGAAAGTGCTGGCATCCAGTTTATTCAAACCCTAGACCTAACAGACGCTTCACTCAATAGCCTCATTGATAGTGGGAATGAGTACACCCGCCAAATGATTGCTCAGCTAGAGGCCAATGAAGAACTGGCTGAAGCCCAAAACGAAGTAAGCAAGAAGTTTAGCGAAACCAGTGGGTCATTGGGCATCTATGTGACACAGGTAAAAACCTTCCTGTTCAGGGTAGCTGGATCTATACTTGATTTCTTTTCTCAATTGCCTGCTACTGTCGCCGGTGTACAATCAGCATTCCGCCAGGTAATGGATAATATTCGCAATTTCTTTGAGCGCACCTATTTGCGTTTACAGATCACTTACAAGCAAATCACTAAGCTAAATCCGTTCGGCAAAACCAGTGATCAAATTGATCAGGAAATCGCAGTACTACGAGGGAAGATGGAAGAACTAGCAGGGGAAGCCAAGAGTGTAGCCGAAGCTTACAATGAGGCCATGCTGTCTGAGTTAGACCGCATTGAGCAGCGGCAAAAAGTAGCACAGGCACTTACACCATCCGTGCCAGAAGATAAACTCCGACAGGGCGCGAAAGCACAAGCACGGAGAACTATAAAAGCTTATGATGAAGAACTAGCTAAACTACGAGCGGAAAGGGCCAGTCAACCCGGTGCAGTAGCAACGTTGGGCGCCACTCCCCTACCTAGTACCGTCGAAAGCACTGGTGAGGCTACAGAAGACACTACCGCACAAGAGGATATCCTTAAAAACAGGTTCCTGCAAGCGCTCATCACAGAGCAACAATATGAAGACCAACGCTTTGCCCTTCAACAAGCTGCTTATGAACGCCGCCTAGCTTTCTTACGAGAAAAGTACGGTGAAGAAAGTGCCGAGTTTGTCAAGCTGGAAAACGAGAAGCTAGAAAACCAGCGAGATTACGACGAACAAAGGAAAGAACTTACCAAGCGCACGGAAGATGCGAAGCGACAAATGACCCAAGAAGGTTTTAGTGCAATTGAAGCGGCTACTACAGGGCTCATTGGCTTATTAGGAGATGAAGAAGGTGCCCGCAAAAAGAACGCTCTAGCACTCAAAGCCTTCTCTGTTGGCAAAGTGCTGATCGACACCCAAGAGGCGGTAATGGCTATTCTGAAGAACTCAGAGGCCAACCCCTCTAATATTCTTTTCCCTGGCTCGGGTCGTTTAATTGCTGGGGCGAAAATAGCAGGCGTATTGACACGCTCGGCGCTAGCTGTTGGTAAGATTAGAGGCCAAGGCTTTTATGATGGTGGATACACCGGCACGAATGGCCTCTTTAGAGACACCATGGGCCGCAAGGTTGTTGGTGCGGTGCATGAGCGGGAATGGGTGGCACCAGAATGGCAAACCACGCACCCCGTATACGGGCCAGTTATTGGCTGGCTGGAGAACATGCGCAAAAATGGCTTCCAGGAAGGAGGTTTTGCCAATGCCAATACAGCCCTGCCAAGTACGCCTACTTTGGATTTAACCTTCCTCCAGGATACTGTAGACCGCATGCGGCAGAGTCAGGAAGAAATGACCCAAGCCTTACGCCAAAAGCGCTTTGGCATTACTACCGGACAGGTCCGAGACGCTCTAGAAGAAGACTATCTCCTCGATGAAAAAAGTGGATTCTAGCGACTAATGACATTTAAGTCGGGCATTTGCGAACGGAAGGTGGTGGCATCCTGAACACCCATTTGCCGCAAATACTTGTGTGTTTCCTGAAGCGAATGGTGGCGCAATTGTATCATAAGCTGCACCACGTCTATCCCGTTTTTCACAGCTTGTATTGCGCCGGTATGTTTCCAGCTGTACAGGCAATATCCCCTACCGAAGTTTAAGCGCTTTAATATTCTACGGTGGCGGGCACTCATGGTATTGCGGCCAATGGGTTTTGATTTATCGTACAATCCAGGGAAGATGTAATCATTAGGCGCCATGTCATACACAAACTCAAGGCAAGACATAAAGACATTGGGAATTGTGACATATTGCGTTTTCTTGTTCTTACTTCTTTCTGCCCAGACAAGTATTTTCTGCTCCTCCAGCATGATGTTACTAGCCTTGATATGTGGCAATTCCCTTGATGGCCGAATAAAGCAATAGAAGACAAACTGAACGTAAAGCCATAGCTGGGGATCTTCTTCCTGGATTACATTTCGCAGCTTTTCTATCTGATGCGGTTGAAAATACCTTGCGGGTGTTTTCTTGGTTTTCAACATAGGGATGTTAACAAGAAGTCCCGGTCGATCGATGGCGGCGAATATCCGCGAAAGCCACATTCTATAATGGTTATAGGTAGTGCTGTGTCGCTGCTTGCTGAGGTGCTTGAAGAACTCCTCCAGGTTCTTACGATTCAACTCTTTACCGTCCAACCATTCAAAAAGGATTTTGATAATGCTTCTGACGTTCACTAGGGTACTATGACGCCACTGTCCGTGCATGCTTTCTACATACACTTCTACCCTACTTTGATCCACATTTTTACAAGGAAGGATATACTGCTCCAGATTTTGCAGCACATGGTCAGCTACAGCTTGGCGGGCCTTACGCGTGCTCTCCCTGTTTATAGGGCTATACCGGCGCTTGCGCTTACCGTTTTCCCGCCATTCGAAGAACCAATCTTTGGAAAGATCTAGAGGAGCATGCAGCCTAACCTCTACGCCGTTTACAAAAAAAAGTTTTTTTTCTTCTGACATAACCCAAAGTTGTCAGAAGTTCCGGCTAGAAATAGTGCCTAGACAACTGATGTGTCTAGCGCGAATTGTAACTCACTTATTATCAATGAATTACGAAAATTCGTGCCCAGAACAGGACTTGAACCTGCACGCCCAAAAAGGGCACCAGCCCCTCAAGCTGGCGTGTCTACCAATTCCACCACCTGGGCATGGCTGTATTACTGCTGAAACCGAGTAGGTCCGCAGAAAGTTTCGCAAAGATAAAAAAAGGGAATAAACCGGATAGGAATTGCCAATTTTTTCGTCTCCGCGTGCTAAGCGATTGTTTAACCCGCTGTACGGACGCATTGCAATGCGTCCCTCCGGCCAGACACTCGTAGAAGGCTGCTAAACTCCGACTTCCGCTCTCCGCCCTCCGACTTTCTAACTTCTACCTTCCTATTTCTAATTTATTATTTCGCCAAAGCCTTCTGCCGCAATCGCTGCAAGAACGGACTGGCAAAAATGAAATTCTGCAAAAACTCATTCTCGCTTTCCAGTACCTGGTCCTTATTACCACGCCAGGCAATCTCTCCCTGGTAGAGCAGGATGATATTGTCACCAATCTCCATTACCGAGTTCATGTCGTGGGTATTGATGACGGTGGTGATATTGTTTTCTACGGTGATATCCCGAATCAACTCATCAATAACGATGGATGTCTTGGGGTCCAGACCAGAGTTAGGTTCGTCGCAGAATAGGTAGCGGGGCTCCAGTACGATGGCGCGGGCAATACCAACGCGCTTTTGCATTCCCCCTGAGGTTTCAGATGGATACTTTTTATTGGCTCCTTCCAGGCTCACCCGCTCTAGACAGCTGTCTACCCGCATAGCTTTTTCCTTAGCCGTCAGGTTGGTAAACATATCGAGGGGGAAGCGCACATTTTCTTCTACCGTCATGGAGTCAAATAGGGCCGAGGCTTGGAAGAGCATTCCCACTTGCATACGAATCTCTCGTACTGCCTTTTTGTCGAGCGCGAAGAAGTCGGTATCGTCGTACCATACTTTGCCGGAAGTTGGAGCGTGCAAACCCACCAACAACTTCAGCAGGACCGTCTTACCAGCACCCGAACGGCCAATGATCAAATTGGTCTTGCCAGGGAAAAACTCGGTAGTGATACCCTTGAGTACCGTAGTATCGCCGAAAGCCTTTATGAGTTGTTCTGTCCTAATCATGGCCTTTTCTTATCAAGTTAAAATCTACTTGGCTTTACCTATTCGTATCCTTCAAAAATTAAACTCCCTCCTTGTATTCCCGCTTTTAGCTTGAGTAATTTCATTCCCAATCAATTACATCTACGCCAAAATCGGGAAGTCGGGATTTGATTATTTGACAATTATCTAGGTGAAGACCACGGCGATGACATAATCGAATAAAAGAATGAGGATATCGCTGAATACCACTGCGTTGGTACTAGCTTTACCCAGCTCAATACTTCCGCCTTTCACGTAGTACCCTTGATAACAAGGTACGGAAGTAAGGATAAAGGCGAAAACGACCGCCTTAATGAACATCAAGGTGATATTGTAAGGTATAAAGGCTGAACGCACACCCAGCTCGTATTCCGCGTGCGAGATCAAACCCACTGGAACAGTAGCGATATAACCACCCATTACGCTCACAAAAGCGGCAAGTGCTACCAAAATAGGCACCATAATCAGGGCCGCCACAATTTTTGGGGTAATGAGATAATTGGCCGTATTGACGCCCATGATTTCCATGGCGTCAATGTGCTCCTTCTGGCGCATACCACCAATCTCCGCGGCGAGATTAGAACCCACCTTACCAGCTAATACCAAGCAGGTGATGGTTGGTGCTAGCTCGATAATTGTGGTATCCCGTACGATATAGCCAATATAATAGCGCGGTACAAAGCTATCCTGCAGTTGGTAAGCAAACTGGATAGCCGTTACCGCACCAATGAACACCGCAATCAAGACTACAATAACCACGGAACCTACCCCGATATCGTTCATCTGGCGCATGGTCTCACGGTAGTACATGCTCGTCTTTTCCGGACGAGAGATAGCCGTGCCCAATAACTGGAAATACCGGCCTACATGCGCTAAGAATCGGGTTACAATCATTTCTACGTTTGCGTGGATCTATTCACGAAAGGGCAAAATTAGCAAATGCTGAGCAAAACAGGTTGCAATAACAATTGCAATCAAAATTACAATAGAAAAGTAGGCAGTATTGCAATTGATATTTTGATTGCCATTTTGATTGACAACCTCCGCTTTATATCCTTTTCACAACAATACCTTCCTTGTGGAGGTTCTAAGGAGAAGCAAATTATTCCTGGATGTCAAATGAGAAACAGCCGCCGACTATTGCCATCAGTGGGGCTTCGGCGGGTATAGGACTAGCTATTGCGGAACACTTCGCCCGCCAGGGCTGGTGGGTCAGTATTGCTGCACGTAGTGAAGATGATTTAACTGCTTTGCGCGAACGCTGGCAGCAGGAGTTTCCCAATAGTCTGTTGCGAACGGTTGCCCTAGATTTGAGTGAGCGAGGGGCGGCCAAAGCTTGGGCTGCCTATTTAGCCGATTTTTTCTTCGGTAAATTGGATGTGCTGGTGCATAACTTAGGACAGTTTGCACCGGGCACTTTACTAGATGGAGGGGATAGCCAGTTGGTAGATTTTTTCGCCACTAATGTAATGAGTGCCCACCGACTCACACGTGCCATGCTACCCTTGCTCCAACAATCGGATGCTGCGCAAATGATTACCATAGGTTCAGTGTCTACAACAGATTGGCCAGCGGATATGGCGGCTTATACTTTGAGCAAGTACGCACAGGAAGGATGGCATCGTCAAATGAGCAAAGAGCTACAAGCGCACCATGTCCGCACTACGCTCATTCGCCCGGGAGCCACGTACACGCGGTCGTGGGATGGCATTGATGTAGATCCTACGACTTTGCTCCAAGCTGAAAAGGTAGCTGCAGTTGTAGGCCAAGCCGTATTTTCGAGCAATGAAGCACATTTGGAGGAACTGAGTATCCGGCCTGCTTAGCGCATCTTGCACCAGTTAAAAACTTGAACCGTTACAACAGCCATGGAAAGCAAAAACTATTTAGTTACCGGAGCCAGCCGCGGAATCGGGTACGATACGGCCATAGCGCTGGCGGCATCAGCTCAGCACCAAGTTTTTGTCTTGAGCCGGAACGAGAAACGATTGCAATACTTGGCGGAAAGGGCTGAGGAGCTTTACGGGCACCAAAACATTGAAATCATGGCTGCGGACCTAGCCAGCATAAATACTGATGAGATAGCGCGCTGGATTGGGCCATCTAAACAACTGGCCGGAGTGATCAATAATGCTGGTCTATTGATTAACAAGCCCTTTCTCGAATTATCAGAGGAAGATTGGCAATTGTCTTTTCAGGTTAACTTCTTCGCAGTAGTCCGCTTATTGAAAAGTCTCCGTCCAATGCTGAACAGAGGAAGCCATATCCTTAACATAGGCAGCATGGGCGGCTATCAGGGAAGTTCTAAGTTTCCTGGATTGGGAGCTTACAGTGCCAGTAAAGCGGCACTTTCAAATTTGACAGAATACCTGGCGGAAGAATGGAAAGAGGACGGTATTATTAGTAATTGTTTGGCGTTAGGAGCGGTACAAACGGATATGTTGGAGACTGCTTTTCCTGGCTTTCAGGCACCGGTGACCAGTACGCAGATGGGAGAAATGGTAGCCTGGTTTGCGCAAAACGGGCAACAGTTTTTCAACGGTAAGGTGCTGCCGGTCTCAGTAAGTACACCTTAGGGAAGGTAAAGCAAGTTTCCCTAAAAATAGAAACGCTGCCAGAGAGCTAGCAGCGTTTCAGTCTTTCATGTGATATGCCGTTTGAAGTCGTGTCCAGCGAGGACTAATCATGATAAGTGTCATGATGTTAGTTTTTGGTTAAGCACAATAATTTTGACTACAATAGCAAATGTACAATTGTACTAAAATCATATATGTGTACATTGCTTGAATTTGTGACATGGTAAAAAAAATGTTAAATTTTTAGAAAAATCGTCTAAAATTTAATTTGGTTCGCAGCGCTTATTCCTAATATCACTCGGTTGAAGCTATTACTCCTTCCTTTTTCTTTCAAGTTTTAGTGAACTGGCTTGTCTTTAATTTGTCTAAAGGGTTAAAATGTTACAAATTGACCGATTGGAGTTTAAACCAATATCTATATTTGTGATTCACCGCACCCTATACATCATCCCCTATCGTAATACAGGCCATGTTTTAACTTTACAACCCTCAAGAAGCCAAAGAAAGCAAATTAGTACTAACTCACCCCCGCGAGTTTTGCCTTGAATTTGTTGTTCATTTCGCATGAACAGCCGATGGCTAGGCTTGATGAGGGTTTCACACCCGGATTAATAACTTGGCAATGAGGAAACTTCTACTCCTAGTATTGGGCTGTCTGTTTTCCCAATTCACGTATGCTCAGCTCGAAATCGAAGAATGTATCGATCCATCTACCATTACGCTTGCTAGCTTTTGCTCAGACGCTTGCGTGATCTGTGATATTGATGGTTATACTGGCACGAACTCTCTCCCCGGATTAGGCGAAGCGCCCCCCGGATTCTGCGCCGGTCAACTTCACAACACCCAGTGGGTAGGTTTCGTAGCCGGATCAGAGAGTTTAATAATCGATGTATCCGTTTATGACTGTTTCCTGGACCAGGACGGTGATGGCGTAAACGAAGGTCTGCAAATTGGTATCTACAATACCACGGACTGCGATAACTGGAACCTCGTTAGTAATTGCGATGACCAGGTCTTTGATAATACGACACAAACTTTCACGGCCAATAACCTCACCATCGGTGGTATCTACTTCTTTGTGATTGACGGTGCCTTTGGTGATGTTTGTAGTTTTGATATCAATGTAGTCGACGGTAGCACCGCCGCTCCTGATGTAGATGATACCCCAGCGGATATCTTCTCTGAACTTACCGTTTGTCCTGGCGGTGTACTTGATGTATCAGCAGAAGAGGTATTCGGCGCAGGTGCTTATTTATGGACACTGGACGGTGAGCAAGTAGCTACCGACCTTAATAGTTCCATTCAGTTTCCTACCGATTTAGGAAGCTATACCCTGTGTGTTTTCCCGTACAACCCTTGTGACGAAGGAGTAGAAAGCTGTGTGGATATCGAAGTAGTACCAGAAGAGCCGGAACCACTAGAACAGGAGATCTGTGAAGGAGACGAGTACGAGATCGGTGGTATGATCTTTACAGAACCTGATGTCTATGATGTCCTCATTCCTGTAGACGGTGATTGTGACCTTCTCTTTGAGCTCACGCTAAATGTTAACCCGATTGCTGAGACTTTTCTGGAAGAGGAAATTTGTGTGGGAGACATTATCATGATTGGAGATGAAGAATTCAGCGAAGAAGGCTCTTATGATGTAGTATTGGAAAACCCCGCTACTGGCTGTGATTCTATCGTTTATTTAGACTTGACCCTCATTGGTACGTTCGAGATCACGTTCATTGTGGAGGAAATTTGTGAAGGGGAGAGCATTGAAGTAGGGGGGCAGGAGATAACCGAAGGCGGTAGCTATTTCTTCGAGTTGACTGACGAGGTTGGTTGTGACTCCTTGGTAGACGTTTTCCTTACGGTAATTCCCGCTGCTACTGGTACGGAGTTTGCTACTATCTGCCAGGGTGAGCAGTACTTGTTCAATGGCACTCAATACAATGCTCAGGGGCTTTACGAGGCTACGATAAGCTTACCTTCTGGATGTGATAGTATTGCCATGTTGGACTTGACCGTTATTGATAGTTATACGGAAACATTAAACGAGTCGATTTGTGATGGTGAAAGCTTTACGGTAGGAGGACAATCTTTTTCCGCAACGGATACTTACACCATAGATTTAATAGCGGATAATGGCTGCGACTCAACTGTGACACTAAACTTAACGGTACTACCCGTACTTTTAGAAACAGACTTCCAGTCCATTTGTAGTGGAGAAACGTACACGCACGATGGTAACGATTATACGGTGACCGGGATTTACGATCATCCGTACACGGCAGCTAACGGTTGTGACAGTACTTACCGCTTGAGCTTAACCGTATTGCCGAATAGCGTCCAAACCATCAATCCGGTTATTTGTGCCGGAGATACCTACTCCTTCGGGGGCAATACCTATAGTAATACCGATACCTACGTTGTCACGCTCACCGCTGCCAATGGTTGTGATTCGATAACTACCATTAACCTTACCGTCGAGGACCAGATTACCAGCACGGAAGATATCTTCCTGTGTGATGGGCAGTCGATTACCATTGATGGAACCGATATTGATTCGTCCGGCCCTTACGTCTTCAACTATACCTCAGTAGGAGGTTGTGATAGTGTAGCCACGGTTAACGTTACGGTAGGGGATCCCATCGTTACCAACTTAACCCAGACCATCTGCCAGGGCCTCACTTATACCGTTGGTACGGAGATGTTTGATATGACCGGGATGTATACCGTTGTACTCACAGCAGATAATGGCTGTGACTCTACGGTCAATCTCAACCTTACGGTAACTGATCCTCCGGTTAGCACAACTGAAGCTACTATCTGCGAAGGCGATAGCTACACCTTCAACGGTGTAGATTATACCATTGCCGGAACTTTCACCGATGATTTGGTAACACCCGAAGGTTGTGATAGCGTAGCTACGCTGGTACTCTCAGTGACTGCAATTATTACCAATACCATCAATCCTACCATTTGTACTGGAACATCTTACTCCATTGGGGGAGATGAATTAACCATTTCAGGACAGTACGAATACACCTTCCCCTCGTCGGCGGGTTGTGATTCGGTAGTGACGGTGAACTTATTGGTAGAAGATGCGCTCATCAATGAGATGACCGAGACGATTTGTGAAGGAGAATCCTTCCCGGTTGGTGGTAATAACTACACCATGACGGGCATGTATGAAGATAGCTTCATTACGGCCGAAGGTTGTGATAGTATTGTTCGTCTGGATCTGACCGTGCTTCCTACCGTCTTCACTAGCTTAACCGAACGGATTTGTGCTGGGGAAGTCTTCAATGTTGGTGGTACAGACTTTGACGAAAGTGGCATCTTTACCACTACTATTCCCGCGGCAAATGGTTGTGATTCGGTAATTACCTTAAATCTGACCGTAGTAGATATTCCCGATACACCAGTAAGTGCTTCTATTTGTGATGGCGGTACCTTCAGTGTCGGCGATAGCACCTACATGGCTGCCGGTATGTACACTATTCCACTTACCTCTGTGGATGGATGTGATAGCCTTATCCTATTGGATTTAGTGGTCACAGACTTTTATGAGGTCAATCTCAATATCGCCCTTTGTGAAGGGGAGTCGTATACCGTTGGAACCGACACGTATACAATGACCGGTATATACCAGAACAACTTTATCTCACAAGACGGTTGTGATTCCATTGTGAACCTAGACCTCACGGTTAACCCAATTCTGCGCGATACGCTGACGGAGGAGGTCTGCCAGGGAGAAAGCTTCTCCATTGCGGGGATTCCCTACAACACCACCGGTGAACATACGGAAACAATTTCTTCACTGGTTACTGGTTGTGATTCCGTGATTACGCTATTCTTGACCGTCAACCCGATAGAGAACATTACCATCGAGGAAACAATCTGTGACGGTGAATCTGTCATGGTCGGCGATAGTATCTATACGACCACGGGTAGCTTCTTTACGCCTTTGACTACCGAGGCTGGCTGTGATTCTATTGTGACGTTGAACCTGGAGGTGATTCCAATTCCAATCACTAACCTCATGGAGGAAATCTGTGATGGAGAATCCTTCCCGGTAGGTCCTGATGTTTATACAACAACTGGGCAATACACTAACGTACTCACCTCTGTAGTGAGTGGCTGTGATTCTATTGTCAATCTTGACTTGATTGTTCATCCATTGCCACTTACTGAGCTTGTCGCAGAAATCTGTGATGGGGAAGTGTACAACATTGGTGGAGTCGATTATAGCACGACTGGCATCCACCAGGAGGTGGTACCCTCTCTGGTGACCGGCTGTGATTCGACCATTACGCTAGACCTCACCGTACACCCTGTTTATGATCAGATGATATCCGCCACCATCTGTGATGGCGAATCGGTCATGGTAGGTGACAGTACCTACACGACCACTGGCATGTGGCCTACACTCATGAGTACGGTAGAAGGCTGTGACTCACTGGTAACTTTGGACCTTACCGTACTACCCGTACTTAGCACGGCTTTGAGTGAGACCCTCTGTGCCGGCGAGAGCTACACTGTAGGAACTTCCACTTACAATACCACTGGTGTTTACGTGGATACGCTTACTTCTTCCTTTGGTTGTGACTCTATCGTTACCTTAGATCTAGCAGTACCTGACTTTATCGAAACCTTCCTGGTAGAATCTATCTGTGATGATGAAACCTTTACGGTAGGTACTGAGGTGTTCAATGAAACGGACGATTATACGGTAGTTCTTACTTCTACCGAAACGGGTTGTGATAGTACCGTTTATCTGGCGCTCACCGTTAATCCAACCTATCAAGTTTCCTTGGACGAGACCATCTGTGATGGTGAGAGCTTCCCAATGGGTGGCGTAGATTATACTACCTCGGGTATGTACCAAGCCGACCTACTAACCGTGGACGGTTGTGACAGTACCGTAATGTTGAACTTACTGGTTATCCCTTGTCAATTAGACTTTACCTCAACGGATAGTCCAAACGATTGTCAGGGAGGCAGCAATGGTAGCATCAGCTTTACCATGATTACGGGTACTGCTCCTTATACCTACACTTGGTCGGGCGGTAGTGGAACCATTACGGCCAACAATACAGAAGAAATTCTTGCCGGACTTTCGGCGGGTTCTTATGATATTCTGGTAACGGATGCGAATGGCTTCCAAACGCTCATCCAGGAAATAGTAGAGGAACCGGATGCGCTGCAAGTTAGTTTGACTACGAGCAGCTATGGCCTTTATGGTGTTAGTTGTGCCGCGGCATTAGATGGAAGCATCTCCTCTACCGTAGTTGGTGGTACTGCACCGTATTCCTACGCTTGGAGCACGGGTGGTACGGGAGCTTCTATTGAAGACCTGGCCAGCAATACCTACGACCTGGTGGTAACCGATGCAAATGGTTGTACCGCTACGGCAGCGGCAACGCTCAGTGCGCCACTACCTTTGACTTTAGACCTACTAGTTGAATCACCAGCTTGTGATGATTCAAATGGCGGCTCCGTGAGTATTGAAGGTGTTACGGGTGGTACCGAACCTTACGTGTACGCAGTAGATAATCAAACTTATACCCCGAGTCCACTATTCTCTGGCTTGGAGGTAGGTAATCACTTGGTGAGCGTACAGGATGCGAATGGCTGTGTGCTCGATGAAGTTATCATTGTCAACTCTGCACCAATTCTTACTGTTGAGCTCGGTCAGGATATTGAAATGGTGCCGGGTGATACTATTGAGCTGTTTGCTCAGACTTCTTACCCAGTGGCCGGATACAAGTGGACTGGTGGACCTATTGAGGAATGTGAAGATTGCCCTACTCCAGTCATCAGTCCTACAGAATCGGTAGCTTACTCCGTGACGGTAACGGATGAAAATGGTTGTACTGCTACGGATCGGGTTACGGTCTTCGTACGTAAGTCACAGGAGGTTTACATCCCAAATGCCTTCTCGCCAGATAATGATGGTACGAACGATATCTTCATGATCTACGGTGGTGGTGATGTGAAGAGTGTGAAGTCGTTCTATGTCTTCAACCGCTGGGGTGAGTCCATGTTTGAAAGCTTTGGCTTTGCACCAGGTGACCCTGTCCACGGTTGGGATGGTCGCCACCGCGGTGAACTGCTCAACGCCGGTGTGTACATATACATGGCGGAGGTTGAATTCCAGGATGGCGAAGTAATCATCTATAAAGGAGATGTAGTGCTGATGAAATAGCACCTTTCTTCCGTACTAGATTAGAAAAGGTCTCGGATAGCTTTTAAGGTTGTCCGAGACCTTTTCTCGTTAGTTCGATCTCGTCATTGGCGTGAACTCGGAAATGGTGGAATAATTGAATATACGTTTTGATTCGACTAACCTACTGGTTCCGCGGAATTATTGGATTTGTTTTATTACCCGTCCCACGTTAGAATGTACACGTTATGAAGGGCGGGAGGCCTGCCCCGGTACTGTTTGAGCGGAGCGAGTTTAGCGGGGCGAGCATTTTTTGGTTCGTTTTTGTTGCGACAGACAAAAATGAACAGCGCCAAGAGTAAAGCACCATTTAAATGCTCCAATTAAGAAGCAGATTTTGAGTGGAAACGCTATCCATCTTATTCTAAGCACATGGGACTAACTAAAAAACAAAGTCAATTATTCCGCCGTAGAAATTTAAAGTGGAATGATCTACAGAAACCTAAACTAAAACGAATCAATCACAATAACCCCTTGGTGCTGAAAGTCATTCATAGCAGGCAGGGCGTGTACGACTTCTTTTAAGTTGATGGTCTTGGCTACAAGTTGTTCCGGTAGTAGCTTCCCCGTACGAATCATGGCGAGCATATCCAGGTAGCGAAAGGCTTGCATGCCGTGGCTGCCAAGGATTTCCAATTCGTGAGCGATGACCTTGTCCATTGGGATGCGCGGATGCTGATGATCGCCAGTCATGAGGCCCACTTGAATGTGTTTACCTCTTTTGCGTAAGCCGGCTATGGAGTTGAAACAAGTAGTGGCACTACCTAGGGCATCTAAGGAAACGTGCGCGCCACCCTGTGTAATGTCCTTGATCTCCGCCACGATCTGATCATGATTACGGGCGTCGATGGTGTGTTGAGCTCCAATTTGTTCAGCCAGGGCCAAGTTGGCTGGATTGATGTCAATAGCGGTCACCTCTGCACCCAATGCCGCCGCAATCATGACTGCGGATAGCCCAACGCCTCCGCAACCGTGTACTACCACCTGCTGGCCACCACTTACTTGGCCTTGGTCCACCACCGCGCGGAAGGAAGTGATAAAGCGACAACCCAAGGTAGCTGCAGTTACATCGGTGATTTCAGGGGGGAGTCGTACCAAATTGGTGTCTGCATAGTCCAGGGCTACGTATTCCGCAAAGGAACCCCAGTGGGTGAAACCAGGCTGGAATTGATGATCACAAACCTGATGGTTGCCCGATACACATTCACCGCAACTACCACAGCCACCCACAAAAGGCACCGTGACGCGATCTCCCAGGTGGAAATTCTTAACATCAGCACCCTTTGCAACAATCACTCCCGCCAGTTCGTGTCCGGGTACGTGCGGTAGGTGGATGTCGGCATCGTGGCCCATCCAACCGTGCCAGTCACTGCGGCATAGTCCAGTAGCAGTGACACGTAACACGACACCCTTTGCCGGCGGGGTTGGATCGGGGACCTCCCGAAGCTCGAGTGGACCTTGGAAAGTTTCGTAGTAAATGGCTTTCATCAGACTTGGTTCAGATATTGGAATCGAAGAGGACTTGCCATACCTCCTCCGCATTTTTTTGCCACACCAGCACGTATTTGCCGCTGTAAGACCCAGAGCATTGGCCAATTTCAAAAGCCAGATCGGTGGATACCATTTCCACTGCCAGTGGGGTCAGCAAAAGGCTGTACTCAGGGCGGTTCATATAGCTGTACTCTTCGGCAATAGCTTCTGTTCCAATCACCAGGGGTTTATGGTTGTAGTACAGGGCATTGGGCGTGTACGATTGAGCTACCAACTCATAAGCATTATGCGCATTGCAGCGTTCGATCCACAGTTTCCGAAAAGGAGTAAGGTCAGAAGTGTCCGGTAGGTCCACCTGGACCAATTTGGCAAGCCAATCGAAGGTACGGACCACGGAGTAGGTTTGCCCTCCTGATGACTGCTTCTTTGATTGGATGACTAGATGCCGATAGTCTTGGCCGTCGGTGGTGCGGAAGCCGCCAATTTCGTAAGTGAATGCTCCCTCCCGGCCAGCGGGAAAACTAGCAATGGTGAAGATGGTGTCGATGCCCATTTTGTCCTGGCGCTGCGCAATATTAGCTGCTCCTTGCAGGTAACTTCCATCCGCTGCCACCCGGATCGCCAGTGTATCGTACTGTGCCGCTATATTGCTACTCGACGACACGGCGGCAGCCCAACTCTCGTTAGGCGTTACAGCTGGCTGCTCGGTTTCCGGTTCTTGCTCGACAGCGGGTGGGCTACCTGTACAGGAGCTCAGTAGACAGCAGAAAAGGAGCGTGGTGGCGAGAAGGCCAAGGCCGGAACGATGAGTGTAAGTCATGATCCAAAGTTTAGTCGAGGTGATGCAATTGGTCTTGGTTAGAGCCTAAGAACCATGTATTCTGCATCAATATACTGATCTTGCCACTTTAAATCATCCTTGACGAGCGGTCCTTGTCGTTGAAAACCCATGTTTTGGTAAAAGTGAGCGGCAGTCTTACCATTGGCGTGTAACACCCAAAGGTGAATTTGCTCCAAGCCCGGCAGTGCTCGCGCCCGACCGATCAAATTTTCCATCAGGGCTTTTCCTACCCCGCGTTTACGATAGGTTGGATCAACGTACATGGCGTGCACCATAGATTTGTGCCGGGCCTTAGAGCGCTGGTCCCGACGAAATTTCACAAAGCCAATCAGATGCTCTTCGATAAAAGCTCCCAGCACAAACCACTCTTCTGGCTTACCAAGGAGGTGTAATTCTTCTTGAAAGGAGGTGAGGGGGCGTGTTTGCTCGTCGGCAAAGCTTTCGCTAAAGGCCAGGGGATCTTCCTGATAGCTTTGCAAGCGCAGTACACGATAAGTTTCAGCATCCTCATTGCCGAGCAAGCGGTACGTTACGGGCATAAGCGTCACATGTTAAATAAACAAAGCGGCTCGAGCATCGCTCAAACCGCTTTGTAATATATGTTTGGCGATAGCGCCAGTCTTTATTTCTGACTAGGGTAAATATGCTTTTCAGCATGGTAGCTAGAGCGTACCAGTGGGCCACTTTCTACCATGTCGAAGCCTTTTTCCAAGCCTACTTCTTCGTACATTTTGAAGATATCCGGGTGGATATATTCCGCTACGTCGAGGTGCATCTTAGTGGGTTGGAGGTACTGACCAATGGTGAGTACATCACAGCCGTGCTCCACCAGGTCATCCATTACTTTGAAGACCTGCTCTTTGGTTTCACCCAAACCAACCATGATTCCACTCTTGGTGCGCTTACCGAAGTCCTTGGTGCGCTTGATTTGCTCCAGGCTGCGGGCGTACTTGGCTTGCGGACGTACTTTGCGGTAGAGGGCTTCTACTGTTTCCATGTTGTGTGAAACCACTTCCTGCCCGCCATCAATCATGCGTTCCAGGGCATCCCAGGTAGCTCGTACATCAGGTATGAGGGTTTCGATGGTCACGTGAGGAGTCCGCTCTTTGACCTGTACGACCGTTTGGTACCAGATTTCAGCACCACGGTCTTTACGCTCGTCGCGGTTAACCGAAGTGATCACAGCGTGCTTGACGCCCATTAAGTCGATGGCCTCCGCAACGCGGCGTGGCTCATCTTCGTCGTATTCTGGTGGACGGCCGGTTTTAACGGCGCAGAAACTGCACGAACGCGTGCAGGTGTTGCCCAGGATCATAAAGGTGGCGGTACCGGCCCCCCAACATTCACCCATGTTAGGACAATTGCCGCTTTGACAGATGGTATGCAAGTCATACTCATCTACCAGTGACCGTACTTTTTTATAGTTGGGGCCAATTGGGAGTTTTACCCGTAACCAGTCCGGCTTCTTGCGCCGAGCTTGTTTTGATTCTACAATTGGTAGTTCCAGCATCTAGATTAATCGTTTACCAACGTTTGCCGAGCTGCAAATTTAGGTAAAGGTTTATTAATACCGGACTGTTTTCAAGATGAGGTACCATTGGGCTTTCAACCATAATGGGTACATCCTGGAAAAAGACATCAACCATAATACCCGCTTCGATGGCTTTTACCAACTCATCAAAGGCACCCCAATCGAAGTGCGCGGCTGCCTTGGCGTGGATTCCGGGCATAATGCGCAGGTTATCCAGGCCTTTGGAAAAGGATGCCGCTCCGATAATCCGGCTCAGGTCCAGGAAGATATTTTCGTTTTGTGGGCTATATTGCTCTTCACTCACGAAAAAGTTAGGATCCGATGTGCCTGGGTCACGTGAACGCAACAATTCCAAATAGTAGGGCTTGATCAGTCCGAGGTTTGCACCTATCTGATAGGTAACACCTACAGCCAGTCCACGGTTTTTCGCTTTCTCAGAAAAGTAGCGCTTTTCACCGTAACCGGCGCGGAGCACAAAGGCACTGTTTTGCTTGCCGTAGATAAAAGCCCGGGAAACCCGGTTGGAAGGACCAAACTGGAAGTCGAAGCTTTGGCGGTATTCTTGCGGATGGCGGATGTCGCCAAATTCAAAGTTGAAGAAGGTTGTCCGGTCGTAAGAAACCAGCCGGCCAATATTCACTCCCAGCGCAAAAGAACGCGGAGTAATAAGGCGAAAGTCAAAGGAAAGTTCTTGATTGTAGATGACGCCAGCCTGCTCATCATAGTAATTTTGTCCCGCGGGAAGCTGTTGTTGCGCAACGACAGATGCGGCAGACAAGATCAACAGCAGTGTGAAAAGTTGCTTCATATGGCAGACGTCTCTTTACTTGTAATGTACTACAAATTAATGAGTAATGTGGAGCAATTGTTTTGTCCAAAGTGAAATGAAAGAAGAAATGACCGCTAAAGGACGCAAATCAAGGGCGGTCTGGAGCGGGAGATAGCATAGCGCGGGCGATGTTTTGGAAGAGTTCCAGTACATTTTCGCCGGTACGCGCACTGGTGAAATAATGCGGATTGGTTTGCTGGTGAATATTTTGCAGCGTCTCGTTCGTCACCAGGTCCTTCTTGTTTCCCACCTTGCGGATCAGTACGTTTGGTAGTACTGTTTGAATGTACTGTAGGTCATCTTCGAGGCGACTGAAGGTAGCCGGACGGCTGAGGTCAAATACGTAAATGATGGCACTGGCGCCGAGAAAATAGGAACGTGGAACCTTTTCCTGAGAAACCTCACCGGCTAAATCCCAGATTACCAAGGATACCTCCTGGCCGTCAATCTCGACCATTTTTTTATCTACTCTTACGCCGATGGTGGTCAGGTACTTCTCGTTAAAGGTATTGCTGATGAAACGATTGAACAAAGAAGTTTTTCCTACGCCAAAGTGTCCCGTGATAACTACCTTTTTGCTAATCATTAGGGGGGCTGATTTTGTATGGAGCTATAAAGTACGCCTCCAGTTGTCTTTTGATCTTTGCGTAGAATATAGGGTCTGGTTCTTGTAAGTCGTGGTTGAGTTCTTTAGCCGCAAATTCCAGGATTTTATCCGCCAACTCATCTCGTTCTTGTTCGCTGATACTTCCCGCTGCGGCGATCGCAATGTAGTAATTAAAAAAGTTATAGATTATAATTTCGTAGGCACCGTAGCGAATTCCTTGTAGTTCTTCGTCGGTACGCTTGAACGCATCTTCGACAAACGCCTTGATCGCCGTGAGCATTCCCGCGATCATGTCCTTGTCTACCGTCTCAACGGAGGATGCACTACCGAGGAGTAATCCTGATTCATGACTGATAACATAGACTTCCTCTACGATGGAACGACTATTGTCGATAATGATTTCGGCGGCGGATTTTCGGCGTCTCCACCAGAATACGGAATGGGAAGTGCGTCGGATATTTTCTTGCAAGCGTTCCATCCACATCCGAATCTCATCGGAGATATACTTGCGCACCATGATACCCAGGCGGGGGTAGATGATATTGATGAGCTCGTCCTGCTTTTGTTGCAGACGGCGATCAATGACCTTTTGCACAACCTGTAAGTAAGTATCCGGGAAGTTTTGCTCGAGTTCTAGGAGGTGTTCTTCGATGATGGGATTGATCCGTTCCTCTAGTTTTTCTCGAGTATTGAGAATATGACGAAGCTCCGCCAGTTCCTGGCGATCATCGTGCAGTAGGGCTTCGCGGAGCCGCTCCAGCAAGTATTTATCCTTAGCTGTAGTTGAGGTTCCCATACCGGAAGACTAGCTTAGTCTTTGAGTTGTTGCCCTAAGGATAGGAACATTGATCCTAACGACTTACGGCTTTCGTCCATCTTGTTATCGAAGTTATTGCTAAGCTCGGTGGTCTTCTCGTGAAGGAGCTTATCTAGCGCTTTGATACGTTCGTCGAGGGCAGCTTCTTTTTCCGCCAATGCCTTCATCTGCGCATCCATCTGCTTTTTCATGTCGGCCTCTACTTTTTCGAACCGATCGTTGTACTCATTGATGATTTCACCCATCAGGATATCCCGGATGGTTAAAAGCTCGCTGAGAGAGGTAGGGTTTTTACTAGCCATGCACGTATATTTGGACCTTGCACTAAAGTAAACAAATTTCAGAAAAATAAATCTTTACCGATAGGAATAGCGGAATATTATTATAATTAGTTGATGATCATTACGCTGTACAGCCCTGAAATTTCCTCGCGTTTGCGCTATATCGTGGCTCATTTCTTTACGGATTTGCTAGGTGTTGCTGTGGAATTAACTACGGATGTGGCACATTTTCAGGTGGTTAGGGGTGTGGCTGTGAACTACAGTAAGCAAGGTATTCGCGAGCGGGAAATTCACCTTTGTCCAGCGCCTTTTTTGTTTGCCACTGGGGTGGAAGAACAACAATTAGACAGTGGAATTATGGCTGGTGTGCCCTACTGTTTTGCTGGTCCTCCGGGCTATGATTTGCCGTTTGATCCACTGGCTGCCGCCTTTTTCGTTCTGAGTCGGTACGAGGAATATTTACCCCACGAAAAGGATCAGCACGGCCGGTACTCCGCCGCCTTAAGTTGGTTGTCGCGCAACGCGGCCTTGGATCGCCCCATCCTGTGGGAGTGGGCAAAATTGGTGCGTGCGGCGATCCGAAATAAATACCCTACTTGGGAGGCGCCACCTATACACCGTCAATACCGTTTTTTACCCACTTATGATATCGATATTCCCTGGGCGTATTGCCACCGTGGCTGGCGTGGCTGGGTGAGAGCACGGATGGATCGGTGGACAGCTGGACCTGAACACTTGCAGGCCCGCAAGCGGGCGCAATTGGATGCTTCTGATGATCCCTACTTCACTTTTCCACAGCTCAAGTATTTGCACCAAAAACATGACTTGCAGCCAATGGTATTCTGGCTAGTAGCAGATCGTGCGAAGTATGATGTTAACCCTAATCCTGGTTTGGCGGCGTTCCAAGATTTAGTACGGGAGGTAGCCGTTTGGAGTAATACCGGATTACATCCTTCTTATCAGCGTGGCCAGGATGCGCGTGGTGTTACAATGGAAAAACAACGTTTGGAAAACATCCTGCAACAGCCCATTAAGCACAGTCGACAGCACTTTCTTCGCTTATCGTTACCACATACCTACCGGCAATTATTAGCTGCGGGTATGGAAGCGGATTACAGCATGGGGTACGCGGCACAACCCGGCTTTCGCGCCGGAACAAGCGAGCCTTTCTACTGGTACGATCTTGAAAAAGAAGAAGCCACGGCGCTTCGGGTCCACCCCTTCGCTGTGATGGATGTGACGCTGAAACAATACCAGGGCATGGACCCCGCCGAAGCTCAGGTCTACCTTCAAGAAATACAAACCTACTGTAAACGCGAAGGCTTATCTTTCTGTACTTTGTGGCACAACAGCAGCTTTTCCCCCTTATTCGGTTGGGATGAGGAATGGTGGTCCGTCTATCAGTCCTTGTTTTAGCGGTTTTGGGGACACACGGTGCTAAAACGATACAGAACCCTCGCCAATATGGAAAAAAGTACCCTCCAGGATTTTCCCTTACACGCCGTCGATAAGATTCGCTATTCGGATACGGATCGCCAGGGTCATGTCAACAATGCCGTTTTTGCCACTTTTCTGGAAACTGGCCGCGTTAATATCATCTACAACCCCGACTTTCCCATACTGGCAGCGGGCGCAAGTTTCGTCATCGCTTCCCTACAGCTCAACTTCTTGCGCGAGATCAACTGGCCCGGTCAGGTGGAAATTGGGACCGGGATTGCCAAAGTGGGCAATAGTTCTATTCGCCTCGTACAGCATATCTTTCAGAATGATCAGTGTGTGGCAACTTCCGAAAGCGTCATTGTGCAGGTTGATGATGAGACGGGGAGTAGTTTAGCGCTGACCGCCGGAGCGCGGGAAACATTGGAGAAGTGGATGGTGGATTAGTTGGTGAATTTAGTTGTGTTGGTTGGGCCTGCGGCCCTGGTTGGTTGAGTTGTTGATCTGACTACGTTAAAGCTTCGTCGGGTGAGACAATAGCAATGTCAATTTCAATCAAAATCAAAGTAGAAATCGACGTGTCATTGATATTTTGATTGCGATTGCTATTTTGATTGAACCGGTCAGCTATCCACTTTAACTTTAATTGCCACTTTCACTTTCCTCCCCCCCTCATTCTAACGCTAATTCTCATTCTAATTCTAATTCCCACCCCCTTCTTTTATCTTTGAGCAAACTACTTACTTATGCTACACCTGCTGGAGTCTACTCCTTCCATCGTAAACCGCTATATATCAGAGATGCGGGATGTGAATGTGCAGAACGATCGGATGCGCTTTCGGCGCAACATGGAAAGGGTAGGGGAGTGTATCGGCTTTGAAATCAGTAAGACTTTGGATTTTGAAGATCAAACGGTATCTACCCCACTGGGAGAAGCCACAACTCCGGTTCCAGCTGACGAAATTGTCCTGGCTACTATTTTGCGTGCGGGGCTACCCTTACATCAGGGCTTACTGAACGTGTTTGACGATGCGGGCAATGCCTTTGTTTCGGCCTACCGTCGCCATCATAAGGACGGCACCTTTGAAATAGCAGTAGAATACCTCAGTTGCCCTAACCTCAATGATAAGGTGCTCATTGTGAGTGATCCGATGCTGGCTACGGGGGCGAGTATGGTGTTGGCCACCCAGGCCCTGCTGCGCCACGGTGCACCAAAAGCGATCCACTTTGCTTGTGCTATTGCCGCTCAGCAAGGCTTGGACCACTTACGACGTCATTTTGCCAACGGGCACATTTGGTTGGGAGCGCTGGACGAGGAGTTGACGGCCAAAAGCTACATCGTACCAGGCCTGGGAGACGCGGGTGACCTGAGTTATGGTGCCAAACTGCAAGAATAATCTAAGGGGCAAAAGGATCAACACAGCAAGCTTATGAATCTCCTTCTTCACAAGATCATTCCAGTACTAATCCTGGGAATAATGGTGGCCGCCTGCTCTGAACCAGCAGCACCTCCTGAAGATACAACTACGGAAAGCACCACCCTCACCGCTACGCCCCCCGAAATGGTGGAAGGGCGGTACAATGTGGCTTTCCTCATCATGGATGGTGTTTATAATACGGAGTTGACCGCACCTTACGATATCTTCCAACACACCATCTTTCGCGCTAGCATCAAAGCCATGAATACCTTTTTGGTGGCCAATACGCTAGCACCTATTACCACCTTCGAAGGCATACAACTGCTGCCGCACTTCAACTATTTGGAGGACAACTTGCCACCCATCGATATACTGGTGGTCCCCAGTGCCGAGCATCATTTGGATACGGATTTAGAGGATGAGGCCATGATCCAATTTGTGCGGGAAACGGCCGAGGAAGCGGAATTCATTACCAGCCATTGTGATGGCGCTTTTGTGTTGGCGCAAGCAGGACTACTCAAAGACCGCGTGAGTACTACTTTCCCTAGTGATATTGACGCCATGCGCGAGCGCTTTCCTGACCATGATATACGCGAAGATGTACTCTTTGTACACGATGGCAAGTATATCACATCAGCTGGCGGAGCCAAGTCATTTGAGGCGGCGCTTTATCTGGCAGAGTACCTCTATGGTGCCGCGATTGCCCGTCGCCTGGCTAAGGGCTTGGTTATTGACTGGGACTTGAGTACGGTACCACACATTGTGGTGGAATAACGATTTGGTAAAAACTACATCAGTGTTGGATTCTCCTTTTGAAAGGCCTTGAGCACCCATTGCTTGTCAATAAGCAGCTTTGCTTGCAGTATTTTTTCCTTGGTTTCCAGGCGCTTTCTTTCTGTTCCCCCCGTAGAGATGCGGTGCAGCAGCTGACAGAAATTCTGCGCTCCTGTTTTTAGCGGAGGCGCAATTCGTTTGGTACGGGAAAGGTAAACTTTGAAAGCCAGTAAAGCAGCGGTTGCTGCCTTGTATTCCTCCAACTCCCAGAATGCCTTAATCTTTAAAACGTTGACCAGGATGTGGTAACGGACCTCAACCGTAGCTACGTCATTCAGCTGTGCCAAGACCTCATTGTAATCTTCTCGCACAAATGCTAGCTCGGCCTTGTTCAAGCCCAGGGCGTTAGGGCGTTCTTCCTTCAGGAGTAAACCCTGGTAATTGCCAATGAAATTCTCCGCCCAATCGTATTGCTTGGCGCGGAGGGCCAATTTGATGGTATTGCTGAAGGTCCACTGCGAGAGGTTGTTGGCCTCAATTAAAGCGCGGTTCTCAATCCCTTCGGTGTAAAGGTCAAGCGTGGTTTGCGTGTATTTACTGGGGTTGGTCCGCATTTTCCGTAGGCTGAGGTTAATGGTCGCCAGGTAGATTGTCCGCAGTTGATCTCTGGCCATGAGGTGCTGGTTTTCGTTTACGAGCACGCGCAGTTCATCGAAAGGCTCATCCTGCTGTGGATCGCGCACACAGGCGTACAAGAGGCTGTATACCTTGATCAGCGGATTGCGTTTGCCGAAATCTTCAAAGAGGGGCTCCAACTGCTCGAGTAGGGGAATCTGGGTAGTCTGAATGAATTGAATGGATTGGCGACTCTCCCCTTCGTAGGCGTAGCGTAAAACGTTGATGAGAAAGAGCTCGTAAAGATGGTTGATGGCCGTCTGGAGCTGGTCTTCCTGCGTAGCTACCTTGCTGTTCTTGATGCCGGCCTGCATGTCGCTAACAAAATAGCGTACGGTTAGCGCTTCCCGGTGATAGACTTCGGGCTCCGCCAGACGATCGTGCAGTTTTTTGAGGCGTGGTATGTATAAATCGTACAGCTCATGTTCGCGCAGCGCATTTAAGCACATATACTCCTGCGAAATCGGCCGCTTTTGGAGACGGTTAACCACCAAAAACTGCTCGATCAGTTGTTGCAGATCCGACAGCAGATAGCTCAGCTTTTTGGCGCTGGCCTGCCCCTTTGGAAAGAGGTCGGTGGGTAGGTTTTCTAACTCAAAAACATCCGTTGGGAGCTGGGGGTGCTGCCGGGCCAGATGCTCCACGAGCTTTACTTGTAGTGGGTTTTTATTGAAGTAAGGCGAACGCACAAAATCACCAAAAGACTGCATCTCCTGACGATCTAAAGCCTCTAGAAGGAGTATGATTTTTTTTCCTTTCATTGGACAAGCTGCGGGAAAAAAGGTGAAAATTGCTCGGCCAAATATATGGTTTATTTGCAATTGTCTCTCTTTTTCTTCTGTTTATCAGTTGTTTATGTTTTCTGTGCAGACGATTTGTTCCTTCAAAAGTGCTTAGGGTGTTCCGGAAAATGCCAAAAACTGTAATGGATTAGAAAAAGTGAAATACTTACTTTAGCAACGGTTTTAGAATGGCCCCAGTTAGTAGTTTACACTTGAAGCACGAAGCGTTTTTTCGCACACACACACTCAAAAGCAACTAAAAATGAAAGTGAGAACTACCGTCCCCGTAGAAATGGGTCGTGCCCTATGGTTACTGCTCATTACCGTCTTTCTTTCTGTGAGTCTCAGCGCCCAAGAAGCGCTTTGGCCAGGTGATATTAACGATAATGGAATCGTTAATAATGTCGACTTACTTTATTGGGGAGTTGCTGAAAAAGAGAAAGGCCCAAAACGGAACGAACACGGTACTGATTGGCACGCCTACGGCACCGCTGTGGATTGGACAGATGATTACCTCATTGGCCTGAATTACTCCCAAGGTGATGCCGATGGTAAGGGTAAAATCGATAAGAAGGATCGTGATGCATTATTGGAGGATAACTACGGTTTAACTCACGGGACACTCACACCTGATGCCTTTCTGGTGGGAGATCCCAGCACCGATCCACTACTGTTGATTGAGGCCGAAAATCCTACCGTCTACCCTGGTGACGAGATTACGTTTGATATTTCGCTAGGCGATGCCGACCATCCAGTAGAGCATTATTTCGGAATTGCATTTACCATCTCCTTTGACCCCACCTATATCGCTCCAGAAACCAGAGATCCCTGGAAACCCTCAGTTGCGGAGATTGATTTGCTTAATAATACTTGGTTGAACGGTGGTGGTAGTAGCAAGTCCTACGAGTATATGTATCTCTTAGAGGAAGAAGGGGAGTTGGATGTTGTTCTACTGAGAAAGAAACTTGGAGAGAATGATGGTCACGGGCAAATTGCCTCCTTTACGATTATCATGGAAGATATTGTTTTCCTGGAAGATCAGGGGACGACGGTCACGATTGATGATATCAAGCTGATTGACCAATATATGGTAGAGTATCCGGTGGCGGGCTCAACGGAGCATTTCACGATACTTGCTAATACCAGCGCACTGGCAAGTAATAATACTGGCCTGGTACCAGCTGCGGGTAATTTAAGCGTAGCAGATGATTTGAGTACCGAGAATCCTACTCCCGAGGTAGAATCACCTAAGGTACCGGTATTGGAGACGGAAACACCCAGCCTACAGCTGAAGCTTTTTCCTAACCCAAGTGCGGAGTGGATACAGCTTACCCAGCCAGAGGCAACCGCTAGTTTGGAACTGATCAGTATATACAACGCCAGCGGGGTATTGGTTTTGCAGCAAGAGGCAACACAGCGTAGCACCCAACTTATTGATATAGCCAGACTGGCAGCAGGAAATTACTATCTACATCTACACACGGCAAGTGGAAAATCAGTGGTGCAGTTTCATAAAGCAGCCCACTAAAGTAAACGAAGAGAAACCCAATTACGGTTAAGGTTGCCGAATAAAACCAAAATTCACTTGAACTACATGAACAAACTGACCCGTAAAAATGGGGTCCTGCTGCTATTGCTGCTGGGGCCGGTAGGGTTAGTGAACGCACAACCCGACGAACGATTAATATCGGCTTTCTACTTTAATACAGCATCTATTTTTCTGATTTTAGGTCTGCTGACATTGATGGCGTTGGTCCTCTGGATATTGAAGCAACATCGAAAGACCTTGCTCAAACTTCGGGCAATGATAGACGATGTTGAAGCTTTGCGCCAGGAAAACCACACTCTGCAAGAGTTCAACGCCCTTGTCATGCATGACCTAAAATCACCTGTACGAACGATGACGTCCTTCACGAATTTGTTCCTCAGAAAGTACGGTGAATCGCTTACAGCGGAAGGTAGAGAGTACCTCACCTTCGTAAAAGATGGTGGGAAGCGCTTGGTTCGTTTGCTAAACGGAATACCACAAAATGGCACTTTGCCCCAGGAAGGGCAGACTGTTATTGACACTAATGAGGTAGTAGAAGATACGCTCAATAACCTTCGGGCGGAGATCGATGAGAAGAAGGCCGAAGTTGTGATCGAGGAAAAACTGCCATTGATCGTAGGCAATTATGGCCCCGTGCTACAGTTATTTCAAAACATCATTGGCAACAGCCTGAAATACGTGGCACCGGGTTGTACGCCGGAAATTCGCGTGAACGTGATCGAGGAGGATAAGCACTACACATTCGCCATTACAGATAATGGCATTGGTATTGCACCGGAAAAGGTGAAGGAAGTCTTTGTACGGTTTGTGCGCCTCCACACGGAAGACACCTACGAGGGCTCCGGTTTAGGCCTAGCCAATTGCCGGCAGATTGTGGAAAGAATGGGTGGCAGAATCTGGTTGGAATCTGAGCCCGGAGCAGGCACCATAGTCCTCTTTTCGGTACCGAAGCAAGAGTACTTTGAAGGGCGAAAGTTGGTTCGAGAACGAGAAGTGGAGGTAACGGACAAAAGAGAGGCCCTGCAACAATTAGTAAAACAGTCTAGAGCTGCCATCTTTTAGTGTTGGGTAGCGACGACAAGAAGGATATACCAAATAAAACCGAATCACCCATTTGTGTGAAACCCATATTCATCTTCCCCCTGGAAGCACTATGTAGCATGCCGCACAAAAAATATTTTGAGTGTTTAGCCAAACGGTAATTGGACGATTGTCCGTTGCCAAATGGCTACTTTTCGTGTGATTCTAACGGAGGCTAACTACCCTAAGGGCAGTTAGCCTTTCTTTTTACGTGAGGATGGGCTTATACAATCTCTTAAAGTACTGTTCGTCAATGCCTATCCTCCCGGTAGAAGGTAGAAAGTAGATGGTATTTGGACTTGATAAACCACCTCCAAGTACCAATTACGAAGTACCCAATACCGTGGGTTTTGCATAAGTACGTTTTGGCTAAAGCCTAGAAGTCAAGGCAAAACGCACCTTATTCTATAGGAAGCGTTGCTTCAAAGGCAATGGGTACTTCGTCTGCGGGGCCGTCGCCCGTAAAGCGGAAGTCGCGGCGGTTGAGTTCACCGGTACCCTGAATGGTGTATGGCTTGGTATCCGAAATGGTGAAGGTGAGGGTTACGGGTTTCTCCACATTCTTTAAGCTAAGCATGGCCTCAGTAGTGTAGTTGCCATCTTCCTGCAAGGTGGCACCATTAATGGTAACCATAGCTTTAGGAAACTTCTTTACGTGGAAGTAGTCTTTCTTCTTCTTCACTGAATATTCCAGGTCCTTCCAGTCACAAACCGCAGAAGTGACGTCAATGTCAATTACTGCCTGAATCTGTGTAGGATCATCATCAGGCATGCTGATTTCAGCAAAGTGCCAACGCTCAAAGGTGAATACGCTAGGGCCGCCCGTCATTCCGGTAGCGGTAAGGACACCAGGTGTTTCACCTTCGTACTGGTAGAAGTCGGCAGCGGTAAAATTAAAGCTGATCAGGGCAACGCTCAATAAACTTAGGCCCAAGAGAGAATACAAAAACTTTGGATACATGACTGATTTTATTGTGGTAACATAATGAAGTTTAGATCGAAGACCATGGTCTTGCGGGCGGGGTCAGGCCCATCGGGCCCGGCAATGCCGTAGTCATCGGTGATATTCAGGTCAAACTGTACGTGTACGAGCAGTTGCTGCTCGCCGGAGTCCAGTAGTTGTGGCGTTAGTTCTGCCTGCACGGTCATGGGTTGTTCTTGCTTCATGAAGGTGAAGGTGCCGGGTACCGCTATACGATTGAGGCGGCCAGCCTGTAGCAAGCTTTGCGCTGTTTCCGGTAGGTCAAAACGGAAATTAGCCTCCGGAAACTTGCGGGCGTAGATGTACTTCTTTTTCACTTTGTCATCTAGCTCTGCCATCCCCATCGTCAGCGACTTTAGCCGGGCGGTGAAGGTCCCGCTCCGTAGGTTACCGCTAGCATCGGTGTTGAGCTCACCCGCAAAGTCTGGTACCTCACCCGCGTACCGGTCTAGTGGCTCCATGAAACGGAAAAACAATGGTGGCACCCCTGGCACGACGGCTTTCGCTCCGGCCCACTGCTGGGCTACCGTAAAATCCGTTCGGGGTGGAGCCGCATTGGCAGCTTCTGGTGGTAGCGCCAGTCCAAGATCTTCCCAGCTTTTGTTCGCTACGGTTTCCGCAAGGGGACTCCAGGCATCGCCGATGGTAGAGCTTTGCGTTAGCCGCAATATTTCTTCTTGTAAGCGTTTACCAGCTTGCGCAAAAAGCACGGGGTACTCGTTAAATGCGCCCCTTAAGGGTTGATCTCCGGTGGTGAAAACTGGACGTATGCAGTTAAACATGGAATACAACTCTAACGAAAGGTAGAGCATACCATCCGCCGAACGATAGGGGTGAAAGTCGCAGTAAAATGCCCGATCCGTGCGCTCCAGGCAAGCTTCGGCCTGCGCTGAAAATTCGCCCATACCCAACTGGATAGCAGCTAAGGCATTCGCTTGGAATTCATCATTTGACCAAACATCTGGCATACTGCCCTGTAGTGCAGTGAGTTTTAACGGAGCATTCAATGCTCCCCGCCCAGAACGATACTGCAGTACTTGCTCCGCACAAAAAGGGACCGTCATCTGCGGACGCAGACGATTGGTGCGCACAAAATTTTTGATGGTACCTAGCTCGGCGTAACGACTGGCGTAGAGTGCCCGACCTTGCTGGTTCTGGAATACGATGGCCGGAGTGGCAGTGATATCCGCTGGGGTGCCATCGGCAGCATTGAGTTCAATCAACTCTAGCCCTTCGGCGGAAGCCCAGTCGCGAATTTTGGGTAAACTGGTATTCCGGAAATGCTCATCCTTTTCCTGACTGAAAACGATGAGTTTTTCCCCTTCCAGCGCTAGTGGTTGCGGTAGCTCGGGATTAGGGTTGGTTCTTGCGGCCAGCAACAATATACCAAGCGCGAGGATACTGATCCATTTGAAAGTACTCATCACCTAGCGCTTTTCAGATCCTTCTGAAGTTGAACCCGTAGCAGTATTCATTTGCGTTTTAGCGTAAGCAATACCTTGTCTGCGCAATGCGCCGTTGAAACTCCAGTTGATGTGATCATTCATAAAGGCCACGACCACCCAATTGTGATCTTTGGCGTCTGCCTCAAATTGGGTATAGTAACCTTTGGTAGCTCCACCCCAGAAGAATTCATTGTCGCTGCGGTTGACCATCATCGCCTCATCATTATTGGCTGGGGCGAGCGCCTCCTGAGCGAGGGCCTGGTTAATGAAACGGTTATCGCGGCCGGCGACTGCGTCCAACAAGGCTTGCACGAAAATGGCGTAGTCGTAAGTAGTGGTGTACATACCACTGGCGGCCAGTTCGGGATAACGCTTGTAGTCGTCTTCGAGGCGTTGCTTATTGGGACCGTAACCAACGGCGAGATTAGCTTTTTGCTCCGCTGTTAGTTCGGCGGCAAAGAAGCTGCTGGTCATACCAAGTGGGGCAAAGACTTGCTCCTGGGCAATCTGTTCAAAGGACTGTTCATAATGATCCATCAGGATCTGTTGCATGATGAGTGCCCCTGCAAAAGTGTGATCGCCGTTTTGATTAAGGTCTTTTTTGAGGCGGACGGGTGGGTTTTGCGCTGGTTTTTCCCCATTGAGCAGCTGTAGATGATTAGGCATTGCTTGGCCCGCAGCGAAGCCATCTGGTTTGTAGGGGAATTTAAAGCCTCTACGGTGCAGACAGAGATCGCGGATAGTAACGGGCTTGTTGGCGGTGATTTTGTTTTCCGGCAACTGCCAACTACTGAGGTACTGATTGATATCTGTATCCAGGTCTAGAACCCCATCGGATACCAGACGCATAATGGCAAACTGAGTAACCGGCTGGCTCATGCTACCAATCTGGAAAATAGTTTCGTTTTCTACTGGTAGCTGTTGTTCGGCGTCGCGCCAACCCCAATTTTCCTGGAGCAAAACCTCCCCGTCTACCATGACTAGTAGAGCCGCTCCTTTGGTTTGCTCGGCGGCCATACGTTCTTCCATGCTGGTGGTAGTGCCATCCTCGTTGGTAAATTGAATAGCATCAGATTGAGCGGCTAGTGGTAGTGTGGCCAGGCTCAGAAAGAGAAACATCAGTCGAACATTCATCGTGTGGGTAATTTTGAAAACTAAAAATCCTTTTGTTCCACTAGGGTAAAGCCCTAACTCTAAATTGGCTAAGGACTGAAAGCCAATTTGCGACAATTGGTTGTTGCTGCGCAAACAATTGCAGTACAGATTCTTGAATCAAGATTAAAAGTGGTGGTACGATGAGATGTAGAAAAGAGATAGTTTAGAAAGCGGCGTTTGATTAATGGACAGCACCCTTTTGAGAAGGTTGCACCGTCTCTTAAAAGTGAGAAAATGTTTATCTTTCTCAATACGCGCCAATCCTAAAATCTAATGGAAGACTTTCTCCAGCAAATCCTCGGCCCATTTATAGTGTTGTTCCTAGGCCTTATTTTGGGTTACGTTAGAGCTCGTACCCGAAAGACTCCTATTGCCGATTTTCAAGAATACTTAAGCTATATAAGGAGTATGGTAAAGCCCGCCTTTTACGGGTTTTTAGCCATGTTTTTGATCTTTCTGGGCTTTGGTGTAGCCGCTGGGGCGGAATTCATGACCGCCCTTCCCCGGTCCATTATTGCTGGGCTATATACCGGAGCCATTGTATTTCATTTCGTGATTTGGGGCGCGAACATGCTCAGAAACCAAGAGAAATGACCGAACTGGAGTTACAGCAGCGCATTAAAGATGAAACTTTCATTTCTTCCACCGCTTGGGTGTTTCTCATTTTGGCGGGCACGGTATTGTATTGGTCGGCAGTAGGTGGAGGAATGATGCAACTGGTACTAGAAGTGCAGAACCGTACTTTCCTCGATCCACCGGGAGGAATTCCGGGCGAGTTTACAGAACGAATACAAAGGGCGCAGATGCAGGCGCTGTTCGTTTTGGCAATTTTAGCGATCGGCGGTGTCTTGCTCATTGTTACATCTATAGTGGTGCTGAAACGTCGGAATTGGGGACGTGTATTAATGACTGTTTCCATCTTTGTTTTGGTAGCCGTTCTCTTATTTTTAGCGCTGTACATTGGCAGTCTCTACTTTCGGCAGTTGCAGGCACTCTCCGTGAAAATACCAGGAGAAGATGGCTTCGGTAAAACCTTCCAATTGGCAAGTAAGCTTCAGTACTTATCCTATGGGCTATTTTCCATCATTATTTGCTGGCTAATGCTACGGGCGGCTATCAAATTGAATCGCCCGCGCATCCGGGCACTTTTTTCCTGATTGCTATACTTGACGCGAAGTGGTTTGGGAAAATCCCAAACCGCTTCGGTCAGTATATACTGTACTTAAAGTAGGTTTGGATTCCCAACCCACTTTAACGTCAGTATAGCTATCTTTGCGCCGTGGCAAGAATTATGGCAATTGACTACGGTACGAAGCGCACGGGAATTGCGGTAACCGACCCTTTGCAGATTATAGCAAATGGACTGGATACTGTTGAGACCAAGGAGCTTTTGAATTACCTGGAAGCCTATTTTGCGGAAGAAGAAGTAGAAACAATGGTCGTGGGTGAACCCTTGCACGCCGATGGCACACCTACCTACTTGGAGCCACACATCGTTGGTTTTATCCGGAAATTAGAAAAACAATATCCTGATTTGAACATTACCCGCCAGGATGAACGTTTTACTTCGGTGATGGCCAAGGAGGCGCTGCTGGAAAGTGGTTTGAAGCGCAAAAAACGACGAGAAAAAGGGCTGGTAGACAAAATGGCCGCTACTATTTTATTGCAGGAGTATCTGGAAGCAAACAGGTACTGAAGCAGGATTAAATTTACTCAACACTTATGTTGTTATCGGTTTATGCTTACGGGCAACCCGTTTTGAAGAAAGTTGGCAAAGCAATTGATGCGGACTATCCGGATTTGGAGAAGTTGATCAAGGATATGTGGGAAACCATGTATCACGCTAATGGGGTAGGGTTGGCAGCGCCGCAAATTGGCCGTTCTATCCGCCTATTTGTCGTTGATACGATCCAAATGATGGAAGAAGGCCGCGAAGCAGAGGGCATCAAGATGGTATTTATCAATGCCGAAAAGATAGAAGAAACCGGTGACGAGTGGACCTACGAGGAAGGCTGCCTGAGTATTCCTGATGTCAGGGGCGAGGTAGAACGCCCCGCTAACATAAAGCTCCGCTGGGTCAACGAAAAATTTGAACCCCAAGAGGCGACTTTCACCGGATTAAACGCTCGTGTTATCCAACACGAATATGATCATACCGATGGCAAACTCTTTACCGAGTACCTCAAGCCCATCAAGAAGCGTATGATTCGCCGCAAGCTGGAAAACATCAAAAAGGGAAAGACTAAGGCCGACTACAAGATGAAGTTCGTCAACTAGTACTTCCGACGAATCAGTTTGATGAAGCTCTGTGCTACTTCCGAGCGCTCCTCTTCCGTCCAGTCGAATTTCTGCGCAATATCTACGAGATAGTTTCGCGCATCATCCATGCTACTTAAGCCGTTGAGCTTCTGCAAGGTCTCGTTCATTCGAGCCATATCGCGTCCGAATAGTTCATTCGAATACAAAAGCTTGTCGTTGATCGACATGGCACGAGTTAAGTCAGGAATGGCCTGTTGGCTCAATTTCTCTGATAACTCGCGGGCTGCCTGGTGCTTAAACAAAGCATTAATGGCGGGATCAACACTAGACTTAGCTGGTGCTGGACTAGGAGCTGCTTGTGCTACCGGAGCGGGCTTGGCAACCGGAGGTTCCGGCGCAGGTTTAGGTGGAGCCACCGGCTCTGGCTTGGGCTCTGGTGCTGGTGGCGGCGGCGGAGGTGGTGGAGCTGCTGCCTTTTTAGGCGTAGGCTCTACTTTGGGAGGCGGCGGCGGAGCAACGGTTTTAGCCTTAGGAGCAGGGGCTGAACTTACCTCCGAACTGAGGTAGGTTTCGTACAGCTGCCGAATGTAGCTCAGCATCAGGTCACGCTCAATGGTAGAAACTTCGCCTTTATCCAGACTGATTGATTTCTGGAGGGCATTTATCTTTTCAAGAAGGATTTTTGCTTGCTGTAGGTCCATGTCAATTGACAAGTTGGTTTGTGCTATTGCTTTAGCGCTGCCAAAAATAAAGGATTAGCAGGCTAATTGTTAAGGATAACCCTCATTTCTTCCCGAAAATTGTGGAGGCTGGCTATCTTTCGCTTCACAATTGTACCTATGTTTTTAGAACCCTTTTTTCGCGGGCAGCGCAGTGGCTGGATTGAAGTCATCTGCGGTTCCATGTTTTCCGGCAAAACGGAAGAGCTCCTTCGTCGGCTAAAACGTGCCAAATTTGCCAATCAAAAAGTAGAAATCTACAAGCCACGCATCGATACACGTTACGATAGTGTAAAGGTGGTTTCCCACGATGAGAACTTTATCCTGGCTACGCCAATCGGGCATTCAAAAAAGATACTAGAGGTAAGTGATGATGTCACTGTCGTTGGTATTGACGAAGCCCAGTTCTTTGATGATGAGCTGATTGAAAACGCGCAAAAACTAGCCCTTGCGGGAAAACGAGTGATTGTTGCCGGTTTGGATATGGATTTCCGCGGCTTACCTTTTGGCCCTATTCCGGGTTTATTGGCGGTAGCGGAATACATCACCAAGGTACATGCTATTTGTTCCCACTGTGGTAATCTGGCGACCCATTCTTACCGGCTTGCTAATGAAGAATCAACCGTGCTGCTGGGCGAGAAAGATGCCTACGAGCCCCGCTGTCGGAGTTGTTATAGTATGGGGAATATTTTGGATTTGAAGTAGGATGGCTAATTGCTAAACTGTAAGGATGGGTACGCTGAATGTTAGCAAGTTTCTTGCTGTGATCGTTTAAGCGACTATCCGTGAGTCAAATTTGTAGAGTTTGCCCGTTGTAGATACACTGCATCAACACTAAGGATATCATCATCGCCACTATTCTACTAGGGCAAAAAATATTCCCTTGTTAAACAGTTCTCCATCGGGTTAAAGCCCTTGCATTGTTGCAAAATAATACCTACTTTAGTATCGTATTTTATTGAGCGTTGACCATACTTTACCGACGCATTAACAACGCGCTTTCTTCAGGTCCCCATTTCATTTTGAGGAATAGCTTCTGACCCCAACAGCTGCGTGAATAGACGCTGACTGAACAGGATTTTTATTCATTTTTTCTTCCTGGATGCCAATGCCAGGCCTGTATGCTAGTGCATGTCAAACAGGCAAAGTCTCATCAAACGTATGAGAATGTGGTCATCGGTGGTCAGGCAGTATAAGATGCTTACTGCGATTTTTGCTACTCGCTTTTTGCCATAAACTACTCCAACTTAACTGACAGCTGTATCAGGTTAAGAAACCAGACATCGATTAAACCTGGAGCAGGGAAGACCTCTCCAGGCTTAGGATATAACACTCCACCTATTGGAGACTTTTTTAACACTTTTAAGATTTAGATATGAAACCTATCACAAAAACGCTGCTATTATTTTTAGCGCATTTTTTACCGGTATTTGCATTCTCTCAAGCTAGACTAAATTTAAATTATTCAGAGTGGGACTTGGTGTGGGAGGATGAGTTTGATACATATAGCACAGCTGATGACCTTTTCGATAGTGGTCGATACAGAGAAGACGACACCCGCCGCAATCAGGGGAACATATTTAATAGAAGTCAAGTCAATTTTGATATCCAAAATGGATATTTGATATTAAGTACAACAAAACTTCCAGCTCCAGTTCCAGAACAATGCATATTGGAATTTAATCCAGATACACAAGTGAACGAGTGGAGGTGGGAGCATAGCGGAACTCTTTGTGATCCTAATGGAAATGAAATACCAGACGACTATAATTACGAATATGGAGGAATAGTTGCCAGTGGGGTTCCAGATGAACTAGATATGTACATAAACCCTGCAAGTTCAGGCGTTAAAGGAAGTGATGGAATAAACGATTTTTCGACCTGTACTAATGCAACAGCCTATGATGGATTCTATTATGGACTTTATGAGATTCGATTAAAGTATCCTAATCAAGATGATATTTGGCCAAATTTCTGGCTATATAATGGCGCTGACGAATTTGATATTGCAGAGGTAAACAATACGCATAAGATTGGCAATGGGTTCATTGATTGGGCAAATGGATTTTCTTCAGTCGGGACAGGCTTTCGAGAAAACCCAGACCCTACTTCAAACCTGAAATCTGATTGTGTAATATTTCACAATTATGAAAGTAACATATCAGATGAATGGCATATCATTCATATGGCTTGGGGACCTAACAAAATAACCATCTTTTTTGATGGAATAGAAACTAGAACTGAAACGAGATTTGCATATTTTGACTGTGCTAACAACCTGCGGGTTAACATGAAAGCACATGCCTTTAGGAAAGCCTTCGAAGAATCATTTGATTCTGCAGATTTACTTGTTGATTACGTAAGAGTTTATAAGAAGGCGTCCTGGGACCCAAGAGACGATACAACCTGGGACACAGATTATATGGAAGAATATGAGACGCTAGGAACATCAGGATATCAAGCAAACTCAAGTGCTAACGCTATTGCAGCTGGCGAAGGTAACAGCCTGTTTTTTCGTGATATCAACAACCAAATGATCTATTCCTACTTTGTAAATGGCGATATTAATAACATCACTACACATAATCTGGGGAATGTTGCCAACGGAGGGCCTAATAGTTTTTGGGATGTTCACGGTGATGTTGTGGTAGGTGTAAATAATCAGGTATTCTACCCAGGTATGGATGGAACATTACAAAATTATTACTACAAGAATTTAGAAGGGCCAGGAGGTGGCTGGCAACACGGTTTTGTAGGACTGGTTGCACCGGCTGACATTATTAATTCACCTAAAGTTCATCTGGATTGTGGGTCACTTGATGTTGCATCAATTGTAGAAGGTGGAAACCGAATCTTCTATCGTGGTCAGGATAATTTGATGCATCACTATTTTTGGGATCCTTCCCATCCTAGTGCGCAATACAATGGCTGGGTACATTTAAATTTGCATATGGAGGCAGGGGCAATGAATTTTACCTCTATGGTTAGTGGAAATGTTGTGGCTGCCGACGGACAAAAGGTCTTTTATCGAGGAGCTGATGGTCGTATTCAGTCATTCGGCTTTGATGGAACAAGTTGGAATCATGATGTTGTCGTTGAATCGGGCAATTTAGTAAGTTCATCTTGTGGTTCGATGGATGCGGTTAAGCTTAGCGGTACTCAGCATGTATTCTATCGCGGGGAAGCAGACAATCAAATGCATCACCTTTTTTATGCACCCTCCCATCCAGATGATTTAGGTAATGGTTGGGTCCATGAATATATGCCGAATGATCATCCTTTAGAAGACGTTACAGGAAGAGTTAAAGTAGACACTGATGGTAATGTCTATTACAGGGGCCAAGTTGACTTTCCTAATGTGTATATTTACTATAATGATGATTGGTATCATCAATTTTGTGTTGGAGGAACAGTACAAAGCTACCCGCCAGCTAATTATCCTAGGGTTACTGGAGGAATGGCCATTGGAAATACTTGGGAAAATGCTCTAATTTATTATAGAGATATTAATAATACGGTTTCATTTCTTAATAAAATTCCGAGTAATGGACATTTTATTGATCTACCGTGTAGTATGGATTTAGTCAATGACCAAACAGAGCAAAATTTTTATCTTCAAACACATAGCGACGGAGGGACTGGCTCTATTCAAGACTCCCCAATGCTCACGAATAAGTCCATTTCAGCTGAACCAATCAATAGTGAAGAAATTACCATTTTCCCAAACCCCACATCAAATACCTTAATGGTCAAGGCCGGTGATCAGATGAACCTAATAGGAGAGCTGCGAATTATTAATACCCTAGGCGCCATTTGCCATATCCAAAATGTGAACGAAGTATCCATTGTTGAGCTTGATTGCACAAAGCTGCCAGCAGGTGTTTATTACATTTCTTTCCTATCGGATAATGACAAGGCCTCATGGGAAAAAACCTTCGTCGTAGAATAAACCTCTAACAAGTTTTCAAGATGAGTCATCCTGGATTTTCGCTGAAGCGAAGAGCTGGGATGGCTCAAATATATTACCTAATCATACCTCTTGTAAGGTGGATGCAATGTTTAGTGACACAACTTTCATTTATTCATTAAACAATAGGTATAAACTCATTTCTTAATGAAGTATTTCTTTAAAGCGCTATTGGTACTGGTGTTTTTCCTGCCAGGCCTTTTATTCTCTCAAGCCAAGCTAAATCTCGATGAGTCAGTATGGGGAACTCCTGTTTGGGAAGACAACTTTGACTCCTATTCTACCTATTCTGACCTTGAAATTACCGGAAGATATAAATTAGACGACACGCGCCGTGACCAAGGCAACATAGTTGAAGAAGGTCAAATCAGTTTTGACACGGAAAATGATTATCTGATTTTCACCGCAGAACGCTTACCAAGTCCTGTATTTGATCAATGTATAGACTCTGATAGCAATGGTGTTGTAGATCAATTCCTGTATAATGGATTACCCTGTGACGCATCGACCCCAATACCTGACGAGTATCGTTACAAAACAGGGGGACTAATCGTTGAAGAGGTTATTAATGACGGTATTAATGGCACTCCACTTAATGGCATTAATGATTTTGCAGAACATCAAGGGTGTACGTCCACTGACTACGGTGGATTTTACTATGGTATGTACGAAATCCGGTTTAAGTTTCCTACCGTGGATAATACCTGGCCTGCTTTTTGGCTTTACACTGGGTCTGATGAATTTGATGTACTTGAACTCATCGATTTAAATAAATTCTCGAGTGGCTTCATTGATTGGACAGGTGGTGAAACATCACCGGGTTTTCATCAAAATCCTAATTACGATCCAAATAGTTCAGCCTATCAAATAGTATCCGATTGTGTCAGTTTCCACCAATTTCAGCGCAATCTATCTGATGAGTGGCACCTTTTACAAATGGTATGGACGCCAGATCAGATATCTGTTTTCTTCGATGGAATAGAAATGAAAACGGAGACTCGGTTTGAGGTTTGGAGTTGTGCACCAGATTTAAGATTTAACCTTTATGCTCACGCCTTTAGGCCCGAAACTAACTTTGAGAAGGCTGAATTCCTTATAGACTATGTAAGGGTCTATAATAAAACATCGTGGGATATAGCAGACGATACCACATGGGACTCCGACTATATGGAGGAGTATGAAGTCCGGTCAACATCTACCTATCAAGCAAACGCAAGCCCTAAAGCTATTGCTGCCGGTGAAGGGAATAATCTGTTCTTTCGCGACATCAATAACCAGATGATCTATTCCTATTTCGCTAATGGTGATATCAACAACATTGTTACTCATAATTTAGGTAATATCGCCAGCGGGGGACCTAATAGTTCCTGGGATGTTTACGGTGATGTTGTGGTAGGTGTAAATAATCAGGTATTCTACCCAGGTATAGATGGAACACTACAAAATTATTATTACAAAAATTCGGAAGGCCCAGGAGGTGGCTGGCAACATGGTTTTGTAGACCTGGTTATAGAAGCAGAAATGGGTGTAAGTACTAAAGTGCATTTAGATTGTGGGTCACTTGATGTCGCATCAATTGCAGAAGGCGGAAACCGCGTCTTCTATCGTGGTCAGGATGATCTGATGCACTACTTTTTTTGGAATCCTTCCCACCCGAACGCGCTTTATAATGGTTGGGTGCATTTAAACTTGCACATGGAAGCAGGGGCTATGGATCCGAACGCCAGGGTCAGTGGCAATGTTGTCGCAGCCGATGGGCATAAAGTGTTTTACAGGGGCAATGATGGAAGAATTCAATCCTTTGGTTTTGATGGAACAAACTGGAATCATGATGTTATTGATTGGAATTGGGGGAATGATAAGTTCTTGGTGAGTTCAGCTTGTGGGTCCATGGATGCGGTTAAGCTTAACGGTACGCAACATTTATTCTACCGCGGACAAGCAGATGATCAAATGCATCACTTCTTCTACGATCTCTCTCATCCAGCGCATTTAGGTAATGGTTGGGTACATGAGTATATGCCCTATGATCATAGCATTCAATTGATTGATGGTCCAGTTCAAGTTGATTCAGATGGCAATGTTTACTACGGATCTGAACCATTAATACCTCTTAGTAACTTATCTTTAGTTGGTACCTACATCTATTATAGCGATGATTGGTATCATCAGTTAGCCGTTGGAGGTGTGGCACAATTTCCGCCACCAGCAAACTCACCTATAGTCAATGGAGGAATAACAATTGGAGATTCATGGGAAAACGCCTTGATCTATTTTCGCTCACCAGGCGGGACGGTCTCTTTTTTAAACAAAATAGCTAGTAGTGGGCAATTTGTCGATCTTACCTGTAGTCCTGATCTTGTGAATTCCCAGACGGTAGTAACTTATCATTTCGAGTCCACTGAAGATGGTGGTGATGAAGCCTCTAGTAGCGAACTAGACATCACCGATCCACTACAATGGGATGGTGCTGATTCGGAAGGAGAGGTTACCATCTTCCCCAATCCAACATCAAACACCTTAATGGTCAAGGCAGGTGATCAGATGGACCTAACGGGAGAACTGAGGATCATTAATGCCCTGGGCGCCATTTGCCACTTACAAAAGGTGAATGAAGTGCCTCTGGTTGAGCTGGACTGTACCAAGCTGCCAGCAGGTATTTATTACCTTTCTTTCCTATCGGATAATGATAAGGCCTCTTGGGAAAAAACCTTTGTTGTGGAGTAATTAGAAGAAAAAGAAAACAATAATATTGTATTACACCGGGACATCCCTAGCTTTGCCTATCTCAAGGCTAGGGATGTTCCCTTCAACACAACTCCAACAATTCAAAGCATTAGCATAAATGAGTGAGGATCAAACAAAAACGCCCCCAAAGAGTGTTCGCTACACAGCTTATGCTCTCTTTTCACTTCTGATTTTAACTGTAATTATACTCGCTGGAGAATTATACTTTCGTAATAAGTCGGAATATGGGCGGGTAGGCTATATTTTTAGTAAAGACTTAATATACCACCTTAATCCTGGCATTGTTGCTCAAAAGCCCTATGCCTGGGGAAAAGTGGGGAACCCCCCATTTACACTCACCTTTAATAAGCAAGGCTTTCGCGGGAAGGACTTCACCGATCATCCGCCAGAAAACACTACTCGGATTCTGGTACTTGGAGATAGTTACACTGCGGGCTTGGATTACCCAGAGGACGTCTCTTTTGTCGGACAGTGGGAAAACTTGCTAAATAATGGCGATGAAAGATTTGAGGTGCTTAATATCAGCTGCCCTGCCTGGGGAACGGATCAACAATACCTTTTTTGGAAAAAGTACGGTCGCCAGCTAAACCCGGACCATGTTGTCGTCATGATGTCTCCTAATGATGTCAGAGAAACCTGGAACCATCAAATTGTACGCTACAATGCTTCAGCCGATAAAATTGAGGTTAACAATCCAGCTAGTAAGATTGGGTTAAAAGAACGATTAAGCTGGGGCCTTGCTTCCAAATCATCGCTGTACCAAATGCTGCAAAAGAATGTTTTTAAGACTGACTACGGTAATTTCTCCAGAGTATTTTGGTTCTTTCCCGTTAACTACGGAATCAAAGATAGTACGGATTGGGATCGGCCACTCTTTTTGAGAGAACCATTTGAAGCCGTTAATGATAGCTATGCACTAATGGAGGAATTGTACAAAAGTGTGGATAGTGATTGCCAGGAGATAGGGGCAAAATTACATTTGGTCAAAATACCTATCCGATTGGAAATCGATGAAACCTATCAAGACAGCTCGCTGTACAATAAGCAAATTATAGAACAGAAAATAACTGCCATTGCAACACGCAATAATATTAACTTCATCAACTTAAACGAGGCACTAAGAAACCATCCTAATCCTGACGATATTTTTATGGATTGGGAGCATCATTATGATGAGGATGGTCACAACTGGATGGCCAAAGAACTTAAGCGTCTGCTCCCGCTATAGAAATTACCAGGGGCTCTCAATATCTTTTGGAACGTAGCGGTGATTACGGTCTTTAAAAGCACTCTCGTTTCCGTTAGTAGTTGGCTTTCGTCGGGTTAATCTGTACAAAAAAGCGATTGGTGTTAAGAACACTAGAAAGATGATTGTCATTAATACGTGATTCATGGCAAAGCCTATGCCTTTGGTGAGCGTATTCCAACCCAATGAAACCACTCTGGCAACCCAGGGAGAAACTAAGGTTACCACCAGGAAAACTACGGTCCCCACCAGCATCCATTCCGTTCTCCAGAAAAAATAGTAGAGTAGTAAGAGCAATAACAATACCGCTAAAACCGACTCGTATACTTTATCTCTTCCCTCCATAGCGCATTAGAATAAAGTATAGATAAAAGAACCAACGGCAGAGCTTTCTGCAAAGATGATCAGTGCTCCAATTAGCAGTAATACGGTAATAATCGGAAGGAGCCACCATTTACGGCGCTCTTTCATAAATAGCCACAAGTCACGTAGAAACTCCATAATTGATGATTATTAGTTTACTAATCCAGGGCAAAGGCTTCTGCCTTTGCCGCTTGAATTTTATGATTGTCAGGTTGAGCTGTTTTGGCGAATAGAAGATTCCCCATGACGAGATAGTCCATGTGGGTTCGCACAAAGCAGCGAAAGGCATCATCGGGATTACAAACAACTGGTTCTCCCCTGACGTTAAAGCTCGTATTAACCAGCAAACCGTAGCCTGTTTGGGCTTTAAACGCCTGGATTAACTGATGGTATAGTGGATTCGTTTCCTGATGTACCGTCTGTACGCGAGCGGAAAAATCGATATGCGTTACAGCAGGTATGTCAGAGCGTTCAATGCTAATCTTCTCCTTTAATGGAAGTTGATCATACTCAGCAGGAAGGTCTTTTTTGCGCGTTTCTTTTACGGGTGCTACCAGTAGCATATATGGACTAGGTTGCTCGAGTTCAAAATATTCACTCACATCCTGGGCCAGTACAGAAGGAGCAAAGGGGCGAAAACTCTCTCTGAATTTTATTTTCAAATTCAGCTTGCGCTGCATTTTCGGGTTTCTAGCATCACCTAATATGCTGCGATTTCCCAAGGCGCGAGGGCCGAACTCTTGTCGCCCTTGATACCAACCTACAACTTGTCCTTCGGCCAGCAGTGTTGCTACTTTATTGCACAATTCCGCATCTGTCAATTGCTCATATGCGGCCTCGTACTTCTTCGCTATTTGTTGAATATCCAAGAGCGAATATTCAGGCCCTAAATAAGCCCCCTGCATGGCATCCATCACGTTTGGATCGACCGTTCTCTCCTGCTCGAAATATAGATAGTGCGCTGCAAGAGCAGCTCCAAGTGCTCCACCAGCATCGCCGGCTGCGGGTTGTATCCAAATATCATCGAAAATCTGAACTCGCAGCAGATGACCGTTAGCTACACAATTCAAGGCTACACCGCCTGCCAGGCACAAATGGTTTGCACCAGTAATTTCTGCTGTGGTAGCCGCTATTTTTAGGATAATTTGCTCCGTAACATGTTGAATAGCAATAGCGAGATTGCAATGTTTTTGTTCCAATGCTGCTTCTCCCTGTCGGCGAGGAAAACCAAACAGCTTTTCCCACTTTTTGTCATTGATCATCCTCGCTCCGGTGGAGAAGGTGAAATAGGAGGCTTTTAAAACAATGGAACCATCTGGATGAATGGTAATAAGCTCATCCTGTATCGATTGAATAAAAGCTTGTGTTTGCGGGTCATTTAGGTTTCCGTAAGGGGCGAGGCCCATCAGTTTGTATTCACCAAAGTTCACCTTAAAGCCTAGAAAATAGGTGAAGCTTGAATAGAGTAGCCCCAGAGAATCAGGAAAATGAAGCTCTTTAAGTATCTCAATACTATTGCCTTCCCCTAAACATATACTTGCGGTGGCCCATTCGCCGACGCCATCAACAGTCATAATGGCGGCGCGCTCATATGGAGAAGGATAAAAGGCACTTGCCGCATGTGATAAGTGATGTTCGGGAAATAAAAGCTTAGGTAAATTCTTAGTCTTGGGATACAGCTCCTTTAGTGCTTTTCTGAGCTGCTGCTTGAGAAAGATTTTTTCTTTAATCCATACCGGCATAGAGCGAATAAAACTACCCAATCCACGAGGGGCATGCTGGTAGTATGTTTCAAGAAGCCGCTCAAATTTCAGAAATGGTTTATCATAAAAAGCAATCGCATCTAACTCATCTAACGAGATACCAGCGTACTCAAGCACCCAGCGAATAGCATGCTCTGGAAATGACGGATCATGTTTCAGACGAGTAAACCACTCTTCCTGCGCTGCGGCTATTACTTTTCCATTCACCGTTACTGCCGCCGCGGAATCATGATAATAAGCGGATATGCCAAGTATTTTCATGGCCGCAAAGTAACGGATTTACCGATAGAATTTCAGGAATGAGTTACAAGATGAATAATTAATTGGCTCAGAAAAGTTAAAGATTGACAGTGTGGTACCAAACCGCTTTCTCCCGCAGCCATGACTCTGCATGTTTTTTGAGGAAAGTTTGACCCCATTTACTGAAATTGCAGCAAAATGATTGTGACAAATGATCCTGATACTATCTTAACATACATCGCTCGCAATATTACCAGATTACCAAAAGATCATAGATTGTCACAAGAAGCATTAGTATACGAAGCTAATTCATACCGGACTCATGTTGGGTATGTAGAAAACGAAAAACACGAGATCGTTATATGAATGCTGATGTACAATGTACAGTATGCAGAGCTAAAAGCAATTCTTCTGTCTAAGCTCTGTTTTTTTATTCAGTAACTTTTTTACACCGGTTTTCCACTATTCTCCAATATCAAATAGACCAAAACTAATACTCTTTAAGCTACCTTGACCTCAGGGTGGTTCTGCATCGCCCCCGCCAACGCATCATACGCCATACCCCAGGCCTTTTCCAGCTCTAGGCTCCAGTTTTCTTCCAGCGAAGTTTCTAGTGTCCAAAGCAAGGCCTGCCGTACTGCCCGGTAGTCGCTTTCGCTAACGTTTAGGCGCTGATGTTGTTGGCCCAGAGCAGCAAGGCGCTGACTTAATTGGTCAAACTCGTGCAGCGACTGTACCACAATATCCAACATGAGCACAAACTTCTCTGCTTGTGTTTTTATGTCGGTGCCAAAAAGAGAGCGGGTGTGAGGTGCCAGATCAAATAATCGATAGTAGAACAGCGTACCCAGGGTGCAGGAAAGGGGCGCAACGATTTTCCAACTGGCCTGTATGAGGTGTTTTTGCAGTGGTGTCATGGTTCAGGTTGATTAACTGCTACGAATCTGCGGCCATCCGGTGATGAAAACCAAGAAGCTGTGGTCAAGGGAGAAAATATGGTAGTCAAGCCCTTGCCAGGAAGACAGTCGTCTACAAATCAAGATTTGTCAGTTACATTTCCTTTCTAATTCCACTTCCAAGGTAGAATAGAGAACCGTATCCGTTTCTTTGGGTTAAACTTACGTATTGGGTTGTCACCAATCATTATCTGGTGTTATGGAGCATTTTATAGACTAAAAGCTAACCCACAACAAAGCAACTTAAACTCATTGAACTCATTAAACGTCAATACGACATGAAGCAATTTGTACTCTTATTTTCTCTTTTATTATCCTTCAATCTACTACTAGCACAAGAGTGGGAGCCAGTGGCCGGTTTGCCAGGTGGAGCTGCCGATGCCCGCCACCATCCCGTTACTTTTGCCGTTGGGAATTATGGCTATTTGCTCACCGGCGCAGTGAATGGTACCGCCGCTAAAGACTTTATGCGTTACGACGCGATTACTGACACCTGGGAAAACCTTCCTGATTTTCCGGGCGCTGCGCGTAGCTTTTCTTATGCAACCTCTCGTGGAACTAAAGCTTATGTAGGTTTTGGTGGAGCAAATGGTAGCGCTTTTCGTGATCTTTGGGAGTACGATACAGAAACCGAAGAGTGGACCCGCTTGGCTGACTGCCCTTGTGCGGGTCGCTTTCACCCCGCTCTTATTCAATTGGGTGATAGAATCTATGTGGGCATGGGTAACAACTCCAGTAACCTTAACGATTGGTGGGAATATGATATCCCTACCGATACCTGGACACAGAAGGATGACTTGCCTGGACCAGTGAGGCACCACCCTTTCTATTTTGGCATCGGGGATGTTGCCTATGTGGGTTTTGGCCACGGCAATAATGTTGGGTCTACCCAAAGAATCTTTAATGACTTCTACCAATTTGATACATCTACCGATGAGTGGACACGATTGGATGATTTTCCAGGAGAGGCTCGTGTAGCAGGTACCCAATTTGATTACAATGGCAAAGGTTACATTCTAAGTGGTGATGGCGATGACCATGATCATATGGAAGAAGGCGAATTTTGGGAGTTCGATCCAACTACCAATGAATGGACACAACTGACATCTCACCCTGGAAACAGCAGCCGTTGGGCACCAGGTAACTTCGTTATTGACAACTATGTTTACTTTATGTGTGGCCTCAGTATTGACCGCCTGGAAAGTGATATGATGCGCTTTGAACTAGAGCCACTTTCTACCAGTACTACTGAATTTGCGGCTACTCCGATCTCCGTTTTCCCGAATCCTGCCACGAGTATGATATTCTTTACGAAAGAAATCACTGATTTCACAGAGGTTCGACTTGTGAATAGCTATGGTCAAGTGGTACAAAACGTCACTTCCAACCAGGTGGATGTAAAGGCCTATCCAGCAGGCGTATACTACCTGCAGTTTTTCCAGGATGGCGATCTGCGTACGGAAAAGATTAGTATTGTAAAGTAATTTGCATCCAGTCTTAAAGGCTAATGTGATTGCCAATTACAAGCGGGGCGAAGTGGATTTCCACTTCGCCCCGCACTATTATGGGCGCTACCGATTAAGCCATTCTTTGAAGGCTCGGGTATTGGCAGAGCTCACAAAAATATCGCGGCGGGCGGCAGGCAGTAATTCTACTTTGATCCTACTCTTGGAGAGACTGATAATCTTATCAATTACCTCAAACTGAGCAATGAAGCTGCGATTGAGGCGATACCAGTGTTGTGGATCAAGCAGGTCCTCGAGATCACTTAACCGATAATCTACGATGTAGCGATTACCTTCACGGGTGACCAGGAATACGTAGCGATCTTCGCCTTCAAAATAAGCCACTTCCGAGGTGGGAATACTCAAGATTTTATCACCTCGGCTCACAATGAATCGCTCTTGGTATTTTTTTTCCTCTCCTTTAAGTTGAGCTACTAATTGACTGAGGTTAGCCATATTGTACTGAGGCTGATAAGAGCGGTATTTGTCTAAGGCTTTGCTCAGATCGCCGGCCTCGATCGGCTTCAATAAATAGTCGATACTGTTCACTTTGAAGGCGCGAATAGCGTACTGATCATAGGCCGTCGTGAAAATGATAGGAATTTGCACTTCTACCTGTTCAAAGATTTGAAAGCTCAGGTCGTCGGACAAGTGGATGTCAAGAAAAATAAGGTCTACCTCCGGCTTAGTTTGCAAGTATTCGACCGACTTTTTGACGGAACCTAATTTTTCGGTGATTTGAATATTCGGATCCAAATCTAGCAGCATGCGTTCCAGGTGGTTTCTGGCGTGCTTTTCGTCCTCAATGATTAGAATTTTCATGATTTCGGGTGTTTAGGGGTTACAGTAATGGAAGTTGAGCGATGTAGTGTGTATCGGTTTTTTGGAAGGAGGGACGCTTATCGGTCAATAATCGATAGCGCTCTTCCAAATTTCGCAAGCCTATTTTGGTGCTATCTGCGGGCGTGGTACGTGGGTTGAGGGTATTACGTATGCTCAATTGCTCATGGTCCGCAATTAGCTCCAGCTGGAGTGGGGCCTCTTCCGAGACGATATTGTGCTTGAGGGCATTTTCAATCAGTAGTTGTAAGGCAAAAGGTGGAATGCTTCGGTCAAGAGCAGCTTCGGCAATGTCTTCTTTGATGAGCAAAGCATCGTCAAAGCGCATTTCCTGTAGGTGCAGATAATCGCGTGTGAATATCAGCTCCTCCTCCAATCGAATCAACGGATCATCCTTCACTTCCAGTAGGCGTCGATATACCTTGGCAAAGTAGCCACCAAATTGGACCGCTTTAGCGGGAGCGGGATGAATTAGGGAGATCAATACATTGAGGCTATTGAAGAGAAAGTGTGGGTTGATCTGATTGCGCAGAATCTCAAATTTAGCTTTGATTTGCTCGCTCTCTTGCTGGGCAGTCCTCAACAGCAGTTGATCGCGCTCGCTGGTGAGCGACTGGTTAGTGGTCCGCAGTTCGTATAGCTCAAGGGCTTGACGGATGATGAGGTCCAGCTCCTCCACCTGCCAGGGCTTGGAAACGTAATGGTAAATCTTACCCTTATTAATCGCGTCGATCACCGCTTGTAGATCGGTGTAACCTGTAAGTAAAATGCGAATGATATCCGGGTATTTATCCCGGACGATCTCCAGAAAATCCGTGCCGTACATGCCAGGCATCCGCTGATCACTGATGACCAGATGCACCTGGTTGGCATTCAGTTGGTCCAGGGCCTGTGTGGCGCTTTCTGCCAACAGGACTTTGTATCTGCGCCGGTAGATTGACTTAAACGCAAGCAAGTTGTCTGGCTCGTCGTCAACGTACATGATGGTGTATTCGGTGCTCATTCCTGTTCTGTTTTTGGGTCAATAGGAAGCGTGATGCTAAAAGTGGATCCCACTCCAGGCTCGCTTTCCACGGCAATGGTACCTTGGTGCTGATTGATAATACCGTAGCTAATAGATAGCCCTAATCCGGTGCCTTGTCCTACCTTTTTGGTAGTGAAAAAAGGTTCAAATATCTTCTGTTGGGTGCTAGTGTCCATACCATTTCCGTCATCACTAATGGTGATCAGTATACGGTCTATTCCCTGCATCGCTGTTGTGATGCTAATCGTGCCGGCCCCGCTGATAGCCTGGGACGCATTATTAATTAAGTTGAGAAACACCTGATTCAGACGACTTATCTGGCAGATGATGTCCGGCAGTTCACTTAGACCTGTTTTGATTTGTATCTGGGCGGGAATACTTCCCTGTACCAGGGTGATCGTGCTCAGAATGCCTTCATTGATATCAGCAGGCAGGAAGCGCTCGTCCGTATTACGGGAAAAAGTGCGTAAGCTGCTGACAATGAGCCGGGTTCGTTCCGCTCCCCGTTCGATACTGCTAATGAGTTGGCTGATCTCCGCACTCAGGTAGGTGTTATCCAGTTGGTCGCTGAGCTCCAGCAGGTTCTTCAGTTCTTCCTCCGGTTGGTTACTTTGCTTGACCTTCTGCAGGGCATTGAGCAGCTGCCGCACTTCGTCGAAGTCTAGTTTAAGTGCGGCCAGATTAGCGGTGATGAAATTAACGGGGTTGTTAATTTCGTGGGCAATACCAGCGGTAAATTGACCCAATGAGGCCATCTTCTCATTTTGAATCAGGTGACTTTGCGTATTGTTGAGGCGTTCCACCAGGGCTTCTTTTTCCTTGAGAAGCGCCTGAGTTGTAGCTTGTTCCTCGCGTAGGCGCTGCAGTGCTTTCTGCCGCCAGTAAAGGCTCAAAAAGATGGCTAGGCATAAGGCACCCAGTAGTATCAGGCCGCCAATGAGCCAGGTGCGTTCGCGCTTTTGCGCTTCCTGCACAATTTTCAATTGAGCAATTTCCTGGTCCTTGGAAAAATTCTCAAAGCGGGTCTTTTCCGCCTGTAGTTGAGTGTTGATCTCCGCATTAAAGAGGCTATCCTTAAGGCTGGTGTATTGCTGATGATTTTGGTAAGCCGATTCCCAGTTTCCGGCGGCGGCCTCCAACTCAGCTAGCGTGCGGTATTCCTCTCGCATATTATCCGGGCGACCAACTTCCAGGGCAATGGCTAGGCTTTCTTTGGCGTAGGCAATAGCTTGCGGTAGGTTGCCTTTTCGCTCTTCAATTGAAGCCAACGTATTAATGACCATGCCCAGTCTTGGCCGGTCATTGGCTTGATCGAAGTGCTTAAAACTTAGTTCGGCGTATTCTTCGGCCAGGGCATCTTGTTCTAATAGGAGATAGGCTTCGGCAATATTGATGGCCACTGCCCCGATTCCAATATTGTGCTTAATGGAGGTGAAGAAATCCAGTGCAGGTTCGAGGTAGAGTATAGCACTATCTGCTTTCGCCAACTCTACATACAATCCGCCAATATTTACCTGTGAGCTGGCCACCAAGCTTTCCCTACCAGGAACTTGCTGGTGCAATTCCAGGGATTTTCTGAAGTAATACAGGGCTCGTTCGTTCTGCTCGATGGTGTACCAGACGTTGCCAATTCCATTGTAGGTGCGCGCTAAATCGCTTAGTCCAGCATTGTTGCGCTGCCGAATTTCCAAAGAACGATTGAGGTATTCTAACGAATTGGGGTAGTCCCCTTGGTGACGCTTAAGGGAACCCAATCCATATACTCCTTCAGCTACGAGGAGGCTATCCTTGGCTTCACCACCGGTTTGAATCGCTGCCTGATAAGCTGTTTCTGCTTTCGCGAATTCTCCTTTGTTTTTGAAAGCAACCCCCTCCAGGTAATAGGCTTGTGAAAGAAAGGCCGGCTGTGATTGTGCGGTGATCTGGCAGCTATCCAGTATTACAAGCGCCGAGTCTGGCGCCGTTGTAGCTAATCTACGGGCGATCTTCAGCCAATCCGATAGGCGTGTGCTATCCACACTAGCCTGCGCGCGTAAGTACCAGGGGCAGAGGAATAAAAAAAGGAATATATGGAGTAGGGTGCGGATCATACAAGGGTAAATTTAGGACTCGCCCAGCACTCTTTGGGAGCAAAAAGGCCTAGTTCACTACTGGAAAATAAGGGTATAAGGGTGCTTTTGACCGATTCACTTCAATTTTTTCCGCGTTCACTACATTTTGGCCAAAAGGCCGTTGAATAAAGGTGCTCGTGGAAAGGATAAATTCCATCTCCTACTGTTCGGTCAGAAGGCGGTTTTTTCCCGAAAGGAGGCTACCGTATTCCGCAAATTTGTGCTTACTTTTGAACTGAATCGCACGAAGGACGAAAGTATGCAATCATCGCTCACTGCTGAGGAAATCAGACTGGTACAGGATTCTATTCAGCACATTCTACCCCTTGCTCAATCTACCGGGGAAAATTTCTACCAACGGTTATTTACGATTGCCCCGCAGTTGCGTCCGCTCTTCAAGAATGATATGGCGGCGCAGTCTCGCAAATTGATGACCATACTCATCCATATTATTGCTAACCTGGATGATTTTCAGCGTGTAGACAATGAATTACGCGAACTCGCCCGGCGTCATATTGCCTATCACGTAAAGGAGGAGGACTATCGCTTCATCGGCGAAGCACTCTTTTGGACCTTGGCCCAGATTGAAGAAATTGAATGGACGCCCGCGCTAGCTGATGCCTGGGATGCGGCTTACGCGAATATTGCCAACGTAATGCTGGAGGAACATCAGGATAAGGGCGGAGATTGATGACGGGTTCCGACTTTCTCATTTCACTACCACATTTTCAGATTTCACTGCAAACCGTTAGCTAAGGCCTGCTTTAGCCCCCCATATTTGTGTCAGCAGAGAGGGAATGACCTCTTCACAAAACCTGAAATTTCCATTAACAAAACCTAAAATCTTACAAGAATGAAAACCTTATTCAAATTCACCCTACTTGTTGCTTTACTAGCTAGTGTATCTACTCAAGTTGCTGCGCAGCGCATGGAAGAAGGAACCCAACTTATTCAAGCTGGCATTGGCCTGGGCGGCTGGGCAGACTACTCCAGTCAAACACCAATTTTGTCTGCTTCCTATATGCACGGTATCAAGAATGATTTTCTGAACGGTAAGCTTGCCGTAGGGGGAGCCATCGGTTACAAGAGTGCTACTTACACCAGCTTCTACGACTACAATTGGAAGTACCAGTACACCTTTGTTTCTGGCCGCGCTACCTGGCACCCCAACTTTATCAAGTCAGATAAACTAGATGCTTACGCCGGTCTGTCGCTTGGTATGCTTTTCGTCAACTTTGACGGTACCGGTGATGCTTACGCAGTAGATGTGAGCGGTAGCACCATGGTCTTGGCCGGAGTTGTAGGTGCACGCTACGCCATTAACGAAAACTGGGGCGCTTACGCCGAATTGGGCAGCAACCTGGGTTACCTAACCTTGGGCGTTTCCTACAAACTCTAAGTAGTATCTAAAACCAAGCAGCTGATAAACACTGAAATCACCCCAACGACAAACACCGACCCTAAAAACCATTGAAAACGCTTGTTGGATCGTAAATGTAAAGCCTGAGCCGGACATAACCGACTCGGGCTTTTTTTCGTTTAATCTTTACCTTGGAAAAGGAAAGATATAGGAGCTATGGAAAGAGAACGCAGGTCATTATGGATCATCATCATCGTACTGTTTTTTGTGGGTGTGTTCAAGCTCACTGGAACCAGGGTAGGATTGGGGCTTTGGGAACTTGCCCAAGCGGAGGGCCGAGGGGGCTGGTGGCGCCTAGTATGGTGGTACTTGGTTGGGTCTCCAGCGGTCTGTGCACTCATTAGTGCCGTCGTATATGCGCTACTGCATTATCGCAGAAGGCACCTTACGCTGTGGCTGATGGCACTGCAGATGATTGTGATTCTTCTGGTGTCCTATTATCCGTTTTTTAATGCACCGTTTTTGATCGTGGCCTGGATGATGTTGTTATCGGTGGTCCTTCGAAGTAAGCCAAGGGAGCGCGCGGAGCGAGCAGAACAGCGATCTGATTTATTGGATGATATTTGAGAGGGGGATGGTTGGAGGTTGATTTGGGGCAAACCGCCTTCGGCGGGTCCTTACGATTCCACTAAGGTGGAATATCAGGATTCTGACATCGAATTTTTATTCGATCGTCAGAGCCCACCCTCTCCTGGTCCGGAACATGACCATTTTCCAACCTTGGAAAACAGCATGGGATTTACACCCTTTCTGACGACAAATCATCAAAAAGGCCAACATAATCCTATAGCGAGCAGAAAAACCGGGAATTAAAACCGCTGATTAGATTGCCACAAGTAGCTTATGGCAAAGGGAATATATGCCTATGATTGAGAGGCTTTTCTTGATACTCAAATGCAAGATAGTGAAAATAAATTAAAAATTTAATAAAAAATTATTAAAATACTATTTGTGTTTAATTGACGTAGACTTCCTGTTTTAGCCCACTTTGCAGCCTACTTCGCCATTCGTGCAGTAAGCTATTTGGGCATCCGCCCACGATTGCCTTCCTTTACCGCCCCACCTGACAACTATTGAACTGGTACCCAGTTTATCCTACAATTAAGAACACATACTTTTCACCATATGAGACATTTTGTCCTATTTATCATCTTACCGTTAATGGCGTTAAGCCTTAACGCACAAGACCTTCCTGAGCACAAGTATTTTGAGGCTTTGGCACCTCGCAATATTGGCCCTGCTGGTATGAGTGGCCGGGTAACTGCCATTGATGTAGATCTGAGTGATCCAGATATCATCTACGTCGGTAATGCCTCTGGGGGTGTTTGGAAGAGCACTGATGGAGGTATCGATTGGAAACCCATCTTCGATGATCAACCCTTGCAAGCTATTGGAGCGATCAAAGTCAACCAGCGCAATCCGGATGAAATCTGGGTAGGGACTGGAGAAGGCAATCCACGCAATAGCCATAACAGTGGCCAGGGTCTTTACCGTAGCCGCGATGGTGGCGATACCTGGGAACTGGTTGGCCTGGAGGCCACGCGCAATATTCACCGAATCATTGTTCATCGGGATAATCCGGATGTCGTATACGTAGGTGCGATGGGCTCCATTTGGGGTCCTAACGAAGAACGTGGTGTATTTCGCACTACCGACGGCGGAGCTACTTGGGAGCAGATCCTTTCGGTAGGAGATGGCGTTGGTATTGGCGATCTAGTCGTTGATCCCACGAACCCTGATAAGTTAATGGCGGCCATGTGGGAGTTTGACCGCGACCCCTGGTACTTCAATTCTGGTGGCCCCGGCTCAGGACTATACGTAACCTACGATGGTGGTGATAATTGGACTGAGCGTACCTCGGAAGACGGTTTGCCCAAAGGCGATCTAGGACGTATTGGTCTAGCTATTGCGCCAAGCGACCCTAGCATCGTATATGCACTTGTTGAGGCCAAAGTGAATGGCCTGTACAAGAGCACGGATGGCGGTAAGAAATGGAAACTGGTAAGTGAGAAGAATATCGGTAACCGCCCCTTTTACTACGCTGAACTATACGTAGATCCGATCAATGAAAATCGGATTTATAACCTCTATACTTACGTAAGCTTAAGCGAAGACGGCGGTAAGAGTTTCCGCGTCATTATGGACTACGGCACCAATGTGCACCCGGATCATCACGCTTTTTGGATTCATCCAAAAGATCCGAATTACCTCATTAATGGTAACGATGGTGGTTTGAATATAAGCCGCGATCGCGGAAAGACTTGGCGCTTTGTGACCAATATCCCGGCTGCCCAGTTCTACCATATCAACCACGATATGGATATCCCCTACAACGTAGGTGGTGGTATGCAAGACAATGGTTCCTGGGTAGGTCCCAGTCAGGCTTGGAAGAGTGGTGGCATTACCAACCACGACTGGCAAGAGATCTTTTTCGGCGATGGTTTTGACGTTCACTTCAAACCCGATGATAACCGCTATGCTTACGCTATGAGCCAAGGTGGTAATGTGGGTATGGTAGACCAGGAAACAGGTCAGATTACCTTCATCAAACCTGTTCACCCCGAAGGTGAGCGCCTGCGTTTTAATTGGAATGCTGCCATGGCGCAAGATCCACGCGAGGCTTGTACTATTTACTTCGGTAGCCAGTATGTGCACAAAAGTGTCGACTGCGGTCAGAACTGGACCATAATTAGTCCTGACCTCACCACCAATGACAGTACCAAACAAAAAGCCGACATCAGTGGAGGGTTAACCTATGATGCAACCCAAGCTGAAAACTATACTACCATCCTGGCCATTGCGCCCGACTACTTCTCGGCGAACACTATCTGGGCCAGTACCGATGACGGTAACCTGCAACTTACCCGTGATGGAGGTGATACTTGGACCAACCTGGCAGACCGTCTACCGGGTATGCCGGCGGGCAGCTGGATTCCCTACATTGAGTTATCTCAGGTCAATCGTGGAGAGGCCTTCGTTATCGTAAACGATTATCGCCGCAATAATTTTGAACCCATGGCGTACCACACCAAGGATTATGGCCAGTCTTGGACGCGCATTGTAGATGGGGATGATGCATCTAGTTTCACCCTTAGCATCGTGCAAGACCCTAAGGCGCCGGCGCATCTTTGGTTGGGTACGGATCATGGTTTGTACTTCAGTGTAGACTACGGTGCCAACTGGACAAAATGGACCGAAGGTTTTCCTGGTGTACCAGTAGCGGATCTGAAAATTCACCCTCGGGAAAATGATTTGATCATTGGTACCTTTGGTCGAGCTGCTTGGATTCTGGATGACTTACGTCCGATGCGAGAAATAGCAAAAACCGAAGGAGCTGTTTTGGATGAAAAGTTTGCGGCTTTCCCTTCTCCGGATGCGTACTTGGCCGCCCGCCGCTCTTATCAGGGCGTACGTTTTTACGCGGATGCGGAATTTGTGGGTGAGGACCGCCCTCGCGGAGCACTGCTCAGTGTTTGGGTGAAGCCAAAGGGCAAAGAAGAAGAGGCGGAAGCGCCAAAGAAAAAGCCTACTGCCGAAGAAGGCGCGTCAGAAGAACCGAAGCGCAAGAAACGCCGTGGTGGAGATAAGGTAAAGATTCAAGTAGTCAATAGTGATGGTGACACCATTCGTAACTATAGCCGCAAAATAGAGCCCGGCTTCAACCGCTTTACCTGGAATCTGCGGGAGGACGGTATTCGTTTTCCTAGCCGTCAGGAAGTCAAGCCAGATGCGGATGCACCTAGTGGTGCTAGTGTGCCTCCCGGTACTTACCAAATTCTGATGACCTACGGTGAGGAAACAGCAGAGACAAGTGTAAAAGTGCACGCTGATCCTCGTATCCGTTACCTGAACGGTACCTGGGAAAACCGTGCGGCTGCCCGTGCTGAGCTAGACAAAATTATCGAAGCCGCCACCGAGGGTTTCAACCGCCTGCAGGATATGCGTAAGGATATCAAGCTGGTTCAACAGGCCCTGGTACATGCTCCAGATTCGGTGCAGACCGAAGTGAAGAAGTGGGGCAAAGCCCTGAAGGACAGTATTGCTGCTGTTGAGCTCCTGTACATGGAACCAGCTGATGTGAAAGGCATCAAGCGCAACCCCACTAACCTCAGAAGTAGCTTAGGAGCGGTGGGCCGATATATTAATGGTATCAATGGTGCGCCCAGTCAGATGGTAGGGTTTACCATGGATAAAGCCAAAAGACATACGGCTGAGGTATTGGAGGAAGTCAACCGCCTGGTAACGGAAGGTTTTCCGGAATACCGGGAAAAAGTAAAAGCCATTACCGTTAATCTGTTCCGGGAAATGGAACCGGTTAGGATGGAATAAAGAACGCACTATTTGTGCAATAAAAAACTTCAATGGGAGGCTGATACATGTACCGGCTTCCCATTTTTTATGTGATAAAGACCGCTAGAGCTTTTATCTTCAGCTCTACAAAACCGATAGACCATCATGAAGCCAATTCACATCGTTCTTCCATTGTCTTTAGTATTATTCTACGCTTGCAACGCACCAGCTGAAGCGCCTGCTAATGACACACCTGATGCCGCCAAAGCGGAAGCTGCGGTAGAGCAATTGGTCAGAGACGCCTTTGATCAGGTGTGGTCGGGGCTGGATACCAGCGCTGTTACCCGTTTGCATACCGAGGATTTTCTCCTGCTGGAACACGGAGAGGTTTGGACCAACGATACCATCCAAAATTACCAATTGCGCGAGCAACCTAATGCTGCCGCACAAGGCTATACCCGCACCAACGAATTTGACTTTCTGGAGACCGTAGCCGATGGGAAAACTGTGTGGACCGCTTATCACAACTACGGTACCTGGACAGTGGGGGATTCTGTACTTTTTGAACTCCACTGGCTAGAAAGCGCAGTTGGTATTCACACCGAAGATGGTTGGAAATTGAAGATGCTACACTCCACTCGAGTACGGCGGGATTAGTAGCTTTAGCGTGAGCTTGGCCATTGACTTCCATGCAAAAACATCAGGAATAATAGGCAAACCTCACAGTACTAGGTACTTGGTAAAAGGTATTTGGTATAATACCTACTTAGCGATAGTGAAATCCAAGTACTTTTTACTGTGTACCAAGTACAGTGAGTTTTGGGTGGCACGCATCATTAACCGTCAGCAGTTTAAATCCGAAGTTCACCTTAGCTACAGCTATTGCGGCCTCTGATATTGATAATGCCCGAGAAAGCTGAATAAGGTAAAACCTAAGGAGTTGAGTAGTCCGTGGGTGGCATACATCCAGGGTATGGTGAGCCATTCCCATTGGTAATGAAATCGCCATCCGTACAGCAACGCCAGAGACAGACCACCAGCTAGGGCTATGCTGCCAAAGCTCAGGAAAAGACTTATCAAGACCGGGGTGCCCGTTCGCCAGGCAGCACGAAGCTGTTGAATCGCTACCCCAATACCTACCGTTACCATCGTGGTCACACCCAGTATTTCAATCCAGGCGGGGCCCGCCAGCTGTGTACTAGTAATTCCAATTGCTACGCCCGCTACTCCGGGCAGTAATCCAATACTCAAGTAGCGCTTGGCAATAGTGTTGGGCAGCAGGGCAGTAAGACTAGCTAACGCAAAACCCGCATAGTGGAAATGAATACCGGTAAGTAGAACAATCACCGGGTCAAATCCGAGTGGTTGCCAACCTAAACGGTCAGCGGTCATCCAAGCTGCGGCAACTGGCAAAAATGAAGCTGCCAGCACGCTGGCGAGAGGAAAAAACTGCCGATTTCGAAACGTGAATAAGGCCAATAGAATGGTAAACAAGAGCCAGGGTAAGCTAAGTGCGGCAGTGAGAATACCGGCTGGTAAGCAATACGTCGCTAATACCAGTAAAAGCGCGCTAATAAAGGAGTATAAGTAGGGAAGAGAGAAAGAGATACGAGATCGTTCTGTAAGGATTTGAATACCAACGGGAACCACCAGCATTGGCCCCATGAGGAGAATGCGGTAGAGCCAGGTTTCTGCCCATTCAGATTGGATAGGAAGAAAGATTAACACGATCGCAGCTGTAAATAGGTAGGGTAGGAAGTGCCGTCGATTGATCATACGCGCACCATTTGCAGGCTTTTGATCAATCGTTGCATTTGCTGGCCGGCTTCGCCAATAAATCTGCGTTGTTGTGCGCGCATGTAGGTGGGTAAGAGACGAGTACCCCAATATTGAGGTATGCTAAAGGCCTTGATTACAAACCAGCTCCGCCCCTCTTGGTCGCGCTCGACCCCGAAGTATTCTTCTCCGCTCCCGGCGTGAACGGGTAGTGTACCGTAAGCAAAACCATATTGGTTATTCTCTTCTACACAGTACACAATGCGGCAAGCACTCCGCCACCAGAGCCCAAACTGGCGGAAACAAACAGCTACCACTTGGTCGGCAATTGGGGGTTGGGTAGGATAGGTGAAAGTCCATTCGGCGGGAAACATTTTCCAGTTGCGAATCAGTTCGCAGGCCTGTTCCCATACGCCTTGCCCTTCTCCCAGATAAAAACGATCATAACTATGCAGGTATCCCTCGGGGAATTGGCCTGCGGAAGCACCTACCTCCGGGTAGCTGTAGGGTACATCCGCGAGCCCTGCTAGGAAGTCCTCTAATTCTTGGGTATTCGGCTGTTTAATTTGGAAGCGCATAGCTAAAGGTTTACGTTGCTAGATGCAGGTGTCTATTAGCTAAACGAACAAACTTTCAATTTGTTTTGAAAGTAATGAAATTATATTTTGACAACTTTGCTCATCATTTGATTACCCGCCGACTGTAGATGAAGAAAGTACACTCCAGCAGGCCAATTGCTACAGTCGATAGAGGCAGGGGATTGTAGGTCTAGCAGTATTTGCCCATGGCTATTCATGACTCGTACGGATGTGGTTTCGGGGAAATCGGTTAGAAAAATCTGGTTTTGGGCCGGATTGGGAAAAATACGCCCGAATTGCTCCACTAACACATCCGTATCCGTAATTGCATCTCCACAGAGATCAACATTAGTGTTTGCCGGGTAGAAAATAACATTGTCATGTGAGGCATGACAGATGCGCTGGGCGGTGCCATTTTCAGCTATGGCGTCCCGTAAAAGGGGGAAGATAAGGGTGGCATTGGGGCCAACACCTTCTAAGAAGCGCAGCGGTTCACAAAATTCACTGTCGCCGATCAGGCGATCAAAGACCAGCTCGCGTCGCCCATCTACCTCATTAACTTCCACTACTCGAGCTTCGTCGCCGCTTAGTCCATCACACCAACGGGCATGAAGGTCTATTACGTCATCCACTTCCAGTCTAAGGTCATGCACCAGCCATTCTGTTGGATCAGTGAGGGAACGGAAGTAGATTTCACTCGTACCGGGATCTTCACGCAAGTAACCTATGAACTCATCGGCCCCGAAGCCGCGCTTGAAGAAGACTCGATTATAGAGTTGCCCGTCAATTTTCTCAAAATTAGCTACGGTTACTTCAGAAGCAATCACGCCATCAATGGTCTCCAATTCGGTACGGAAAAACACCTCGGCATTAATGACTACCGGTGTATAGGTTTGCGCATTCGCTGACAGGAGGGAGAATAGTCCGAAAAAAGCCAGATACGGAATGAATTTTTTCATGCTTTATTACGTTATAATGATTACTTCCGCGAAGATACTAGCAAGCGGCAATTCTCGCGACAAACATCCATTACATAAGCATTTACCACTAGTGAAATGCCTACCTTTAACTAAGAATAATTCGATCTCTATGTTTGAACCTGCTCATTTTCTAATTTCCTGTTCTTTACCACACTTGGAGCAGGAGGAAGATAGCCAAGTTGCACTGGCACAAGAGGTAGCCGTTGACCGTATGTTGTTGGCGGGTCAACTACTTCAGTATGCTGTTTCAGAAGATGAAGGACGCTGGTGGGCGATTCTGACTGCACAAACCGAGTGGCATGTACGCCAACTGGCCGCAACCTTACCTTGGTGCATGGTGGATGAACTTAAAGTAACCGAGCTAAGCTTCTTTGCCTGCAACGAAACCCAAGGCTTCTCTTTGAATTAACTGCAGACGCAGTTAATTTCCGAGTTCATTTTCGGATCCCTTCGAAAATAGACTATTTCACCTAGCCCCTTAAAAAGCTAAAGCCCGCTGACTGTTTAGTCGCGGGCTTTCTGTTACAAGCAAATGTTCAGAAACCAATTATAGGGTTTTCAGGGGTTAAGCGAATAGGGTGTTTAGGAAACTTGAAAAAATATTGGGGGATTCTTAATAGGGGGTGTGTTTCTTTTGGGATCAATGCATCTATCGTATCTTCATTTCGTACATAAAGAGTAGGTAATCATAAAAAATGCATAAATCGAAGAAAAATTTTTTCTTTTTTGCATAAATCCGCTTTTACTACTTTTGGGAGAACACAACCACCGGGCCATTGCTAAGCTTTTTTCGCACCAATCAACTATTCGTCGGCGTCTTAATATTGGGCTACGCCTTCTTATTGCATTTGGTTTGCCTTTGGGAGCCAGCCACAGCCATTGCTGATGCGCCCGGTATAGCGAACCACTGGCTACAGACGCTATTCAATGAGCGCCTTTCCTGGCACCTTCCAACGACCGTTGGGCTGCTTTTTATTCAAGCACTTTTGATTAATGGCATCATCTTTAAGCATCGCATGCTTAGCCCGGTCAATTTGTTTCCCGGTGTTTTCCTAGTGCTGGTGAGTTCGGCTATTCCTGAGTTTTTAAGCTTATCAGCCTACCATTTTGCCAACGTATTTCTCTTACTGGCGGTACGTTCTTATCTGAATGCCTTTCGGGTGCAAAACGCCGCAGGTCTGATATTTAATACTGGTTTTTGGGTTGGCCTCGCCGTGGTCTTTGTTCCGTCTTACGTCTTCTTTTTATTAGGCTTTAGCTTTATGCTACCTATTCTGAAGAGTGGAAAGTTTCGTGATCAACTCATCCTGATCCTAGGGACTGCCTTCCCGCTCTACATGTTAGGCGTTTATTACTTCTGGACTGATCAATTCCGTGCTTTTTGGACGCAGCAATGGTCAGGCGTAATCAGTTTGCCAGAGTTCATGAATTGGGATGCTGTACCCTATTTTCGCCTGCTTTTCCTGTCTGCGCTTCTGATGCTGATCATCTTCAGCCGCGGGCAATACCGCCAGAAAAGTAAAATGGACGTGCAGATCAAATACAATATTCTTTACTGGTTGTTGCTAGCTAGTGGTATTTCTGCGCTGTTTATGATGCCCTGGAACCTCCAACACGCTTTGGCCGCTGCACCTTTTATTGGCGTGTTTCTTAGCATCAGCTTCACGAAGACCAGGTCATCTACTGCTGAAGCTTGGCACCTGTTGTTATTAGTACTGGTATTCCTACTCCAATTTGGGCCACGCTTTGGGATTCCGTTTATTTAAGACTTAAGGCTCGCCAGTCTCGCAGTGAGCCTTTTCCACAAGCGCCAGCGAGTTACTACCGCGAACAAAGTGAGCTTCCCCCGCGAGCTATGCGAGTCCCACCGTGAACGCAGTGAACTCCCCCGCGACCGTTAGGGAGCTTCTTCCGCGAACGCAGTGAGCTTCCTCTGTGAGCAATCGCGAGCCCCTACTCCGACGAAGTATCCTTCCTAAAATGCTTAATCAAGAAATAAACCACAACACCCGCGGCCAACACCGCTAGCCCCGCTTTGGTCTGTTCTGGTCTTTCGATAAAGGTATTGACCAGAAATGCAAAGGTGATCAATACGTAGAGCCCTGGAATGACGGGATAACCCCAGGCACGATAGGGGCGGCTAACGTCAGCACGCTGTATCCGGAAGATGAAAATGCCAATTCCCGCTAGGGTCATAAAGGCTACATCGATAAAGGTGACATAGGTAATTAAATCGTGGAAGTGCCCCCAGATGAGGAGTAAGAAGATGGCCCATAAGGCTTGGGTGGCCATCGCGTTAGCAGGCGTTTTGAATTTCGAATGCAACCGAGCCAGGAAACCAAAAAATACGCCATCACGCGCCATGGCGAAGTAAATCCTGGGTGCCGACATGGTGTAGATCGCAATGGTGCCAAAGACAGAAACGCCAATCAATAAAGCCACCGCCTTACCGCCGCCTGACATCACGGCCTCCAAGGCATCACCCGCTACCCGTTCTGTTCCGGCAATTGTCTCTAATGGCAATAACCAGAGGTACGCCAGGTTTGTAAGCACGTAAGTCAAGGTTACCACCAAGGCGCCGATCAGCATCGCACGGGGTACATTGCGTTGTGGATGCCTAGTTTCTCCAGCCAAATAGGTAGCATGATGCCAACCGCCGAATGACCATAACACACCAATCAGAGCAGTAAGGGATAAACCCACCCAGTCGCTAGGTAAGTTTTCCCCTAAAGACCAAATGTGCACATGGTCGGTTTGATCACGTAGCATACCCGCCAGCAGGATTACTACCAGTAAGGCCAATAACTTGGTAGTGGTAAACACACTAATGATCCACTGACTGGTATTGACACCGAGGATATTAAGTGAGGTCAGACTGGCAATAACCGTAATAGCAACCCAAATCTGTTCCGTCTCCGTGAGCGGGATATAGAAGGTCAGGTACTTGGCAAAAATAAGCCCTAAGGCTGCCAGGGAACCAGTATTAACCACCAATAAAGTGACCCATCCGTACAGGAAGGCTGGTAGTTTTCCGTAAGCCTCCTTGAGATACACGTAGATACCACCCGCTTTGGGGAACATGCCACCGAGTTCAGCAAAAGTCAGTGCGCCAGTTAATGTAATTAAACCACCAACTACCCAAAGGACAATGACCCAACCGGCGTGTGGGAAAGTGGCAACAATTTCGCCAGGAGTGGCAAAGATGCCCGCACCAATACAGCTGCCAACTGCAACCATGGTTAAACCATATAAGGTAAGGCGGCGCTGGAGTTGGCTCATATGGGAAACGACTTGTTTTTTGCTTGTGTGGAGAAAGATAGCCGTTTTTTCGAATAACGGAAAAATCTACTCCTAAGCAGCTGTATCAAGTAACGTGGTTCCCCCTTACCACTTACTGCTTAAGGACTTTCAGATAGTGTACCTGCAGGTCATTTATTTTCAAAGCCACAAAGTAGTGTCCTGGGCTAAGGCCTGCTTCTGGCCGCCAGGTGGCATAATACTTTCCAGCAGCTTGCTCACCGTCCTCCAGCGTGGCAATCATGCGTCCCGCTAAATCAAAGACGACTAAGCCTACTTTAGCTCTCTTGAATACGCCGTAGTGAATCTCTGCTTCCTCTGTGAAGGGGTTTGGCGCTACCTTGTATACCATTCCTTTATCCAGGTGTAGATCACGTGTTCCTACCGCAATCCCCTCTCCATCTATCATAATGTCGAAGGTGCCTTCTAGCGTGCCTTCGCTGTTCTCAACCAATGGAATGATACGTTCTCGGGCATCATAGGGGCCGCTGGTGATAGAAGCCGCTGCGTCGGCTGCAATATCAGTGTCACCTTCAAAGTAGAGCTGAGTGGTCAATTGAGCAAAGCCCGGAGGAGTGATCTTGTAATGAATATGAGAAGGGCGGAACTGAGAACCGTTGAGGTATTTACCGGGTAGAATGGTTTCAAACAGATAGAAACCCTGGTCATTCGTACGGGTGAAACCACGAAGCTTGAAGCCCTGGTTGTCGTATTGGCCAGCATCATCCGCATGCCATACGTCAATGACGGTGTCGGGGATGAATTGAGAACAATCCAGATTGAGTACCCGGCCGCTAATAATCATGCGTTGCCCAGGTTCGTCTGGCGCAGCGAGTTGATTATCCACCATGAGGGGTGGGCCATCGGTGTAGAAGGGCCCCTCGCCGTAATAATCTAGGGTGGTGGTATTACAATTGAAGGCTGGTTTGGCACTGCTTGTCGTACCTGCCTGCGATTTACTGCTGAGCCCTAAACCGAGAGCGGCAAGGGTAGTGTTCTTGAGGAATTTTCTGCGATTATTACTCATATCATTTGGATTTTGATCAAGATGTTAGAATTGATAGGATAGACCGAACTGCCATTGCTGGCTGGAGCGCCATTGTAGGTATTGCTGGTTTAGTTCTCGGTAAAACTGGTAACCAGCAGTAGCGCTGATTCCACTTATTAGAGGTACCTCAACCGTTGCACCTCCGAAAATGGCTGCGCCGTGCCAGGGTTGGTCCTCCAGCCTTGATTCAACCGTGAAGTTTTGGTAAATATTTTGGTAGGCATAGGTGGCGGATAGCTGCCTATTTCGTGCCAGTAATAGTCCGCTCTGGAGGTGAACTCGTGGTGATTGGAAGAAAGGCAAACGGTGCCGGAGGCCTACTTCTAACACTTGCCGTTCATAGCGCAACTCGGTATTGTTGGGAGTTGTGAAACCCACCGGGACATCCATTAATGGAATATTGTAGGTAGCAGGTGTTTGTTCTGTTGCTCTTTGGTAACTGCCTTGGCTATAACGGAGGGTACCTTCCCAGCGCCGATAGAGCTTTGCCGCAATACCGATGTATAGATCCTTTGTGGTTTCTTCCTGTACCGCTATATCTTTGAGATAGGAGTTTTGCCATCCCACCATAATCGTGAATTTCTGGCGGTTCGGGTTACCACTATATTGTACCTGGGGAAGTGCAACTTCATCCGTTGAAAGAAGGTCAGCTTCATTTTTATCCAGTGGAGCAACAATGGATAGTTCACACAGTGCCGCAACTGATCCAATTTCCAATTTTTGTACCTCTCTACTGGGCGAATTATAAGTGTAGGTGGTATGCTTAGGCTCGAAGCTGCTCAGCTGTTCCTGATCACTCACTGACTTATCTACTATCGAGTTAATGGCAAAGTGGTTCTCCTGGCCGGCCAGCGGTTCAACGGGAGTAGCGGTTGAGCTAGTTGATCTTAATTTTTTATCACTTACCCAGTTGGTTGGTTTCTCTACAGAAGCTGCCGGCTTAATACCTGGAGATTCGATTGCTTGATGATCAACCGGTTCCTTGACAATCGAATTTATTTCAGCTGTAAGGTCAGAAACAGGAAAAGCTTCGAGTTGAATAGAATTATTCAAAGTCCACAAACCTCCAACCAATATCATGACGCCACCAATCGGCCACCACCAGAATAAGCGCTTTCGCGATTTTGGGTGCAGTTGGGCAGAAATGCTTTGCCACTGTTGGCTCTGCCCTGAGAATTCAAAATCCCGGTCTATACCATCCCGGAATAACTGATCGAGATCATTATTTCCCATAGCCCGAGATTTGTTGGTTATGAATTTGCAACATTTGTTGTAGCTTCTTTCTTGCCTTTGCCAGATTCGATTTAGAGGTACCCCGGCTAATGCCTAAGGAGTTCGCAATTTCCATATGACTGTAGCCCTCAATAACATGCAGGACGAACACAATGCGGTATTGAGCGGGTAAATGTTGTACTAACCGGAGTAGGTACTCGCCCTCCAGATTTTCGCTAACCTGGTTATGAGTAACAGGAGGGCGCAGATCATAAATGCCCTGCTGCTCTGCCTGCCTTTTACGGTAGTGGTCAATTCCGCAGTTAATAATGATTCTCCGCAGCCAAAGCTTGAAGGGCACCTCTGGCCGGTACCGGTCTATATTGCGCAGCATTTTCAAAAAGCCATCATTCGCTATTTCTTCCGTTTCCTGCAGGTTGCGTCCGTAACGTGCCGCCACCGACATGCCAAAGTTGTACATGAGCCGGAACAACTGTTGTTGTGCCTGCGGCTTGTTTTCACGACAAGCATGGATTAGATATGGAAGATCAGATTCTTTCAAGCTTTGGTGGTTATCGGCCGAAATACGTTACCGCAAAAAAGGTCTCGTCGCTATCAAACTGCGGAAAGTCTCGGTAAAAGTCTTCTTCTGTCTGGTAAGCATTGAGTACAAGGGAATCCTTACTGCTGTACACTACCTTATACTCTCGGAAAATTGGTCCGCTATCGCCATATTGGAGTTTAATAAGGTTGCCTTCAAGCGTCCAAGTACCTCCATTGTAATCGTAGTAGAATCTACCCGTTTCTTGGAGTCCAAGCAAGCCAAAGATGGTCAATGGCGTATAATTGGTTGATGGCCGTCCATTTATTTCGAGCTGCTTTAAGCGCCAATCGCCGTATAAATAGGGCAAATGCGGAGTGGCTTCTTCTTTTTCACAGTTGATCAGGAAGTTCAGTGCGAAAAGGGTGAGACCAACTACTAGCAAGATACGTATCATTGAATAAGCACTTTGAAATTAGCATTAGTAACGGAGAAGAAGGAGTAGAATCCGCAGCTCAGTTCTTTCATCTCTACACCGAAGGTGCCGCTTAGGATAATTTCATCCGTAGCTTGCTGGTACTGTACCGATGTGAACTCCAGGTTTTCGTGCTCAAAGTAAAAACCATTACTGCTCATGGTGTAATGTTGTACCCAATATTCAGGGAATGTGGCATCTGGAAAGGAGAGTAGGAATTGACTTAGATGAGCGTCTGCGAACAATGAATTGTCCCGTCCCCAATTTTCGTCACTCAGGCGTTCGGCCAATACTTCATTGCTATTGTAGGTATAGCTGCCATCAGCTTGCTGGGTGAGGTGCTCGCGAGCTTCTTCAATCACAAATTCCAAATGAAAGACCTCCTGTTCGAAGGGGGTACTCTGGTCTAAAACGAAACGGAGCGCTCCAATTAAGGCGATCGAATCTTCGGGAATAGAGCGATAGCTAGCGAAATAGAGGTAGCGATCAGATTCAGTGACGTCTTCAAAAACCAGACTTACTTCTGTGTCTTGATTGCTGAATACTGCCGTAGTCTCCTGCTCGTCGGGGTTTTGGTAGTTAACATCGGTGATGTCAAACTCGAGGAAGTAACTGAGGGCAATGGGGTCAATATCCTGCGCCTCTACCAGAATGTTTTGTGTGCAACTCAGACAACCCATTAGCAATAGTGATAGGCAGAAGTATTTCATCGTAGCATGTTTTACTTACTTACACGGACAAATAGGGGAGGGGGTTGCCTGGGTGCTAAAAAAAATGCTATCCGCTTGCCAAAGGCTGATGCTCGAACGAGAAAGAATCGCCACCAAGCAGAATCAGAAAGGAGGCAAAAGAAGACTATTGGCAGCTGTGTTGCAATTGTGTTTTATCGCTAGATAAGTGTTATTGTTTTCTAAACTACTTGACATTCAGCTAGTTTAGTTATCATTATTGCTCTGCAATAGTGCTCACTCTTTTATTCGTCTAGTTATGAAGAACCTCTCTGTACTCGCTCTTTTGTTATTTTCTATTGGCCTACAGGCGCAAGAAATCTGTAACAATGGTATTGATGATGACGGTGATCAGTTGATTGATCTGCAAGATGAGGAATGCGATTGTACCGCATCACAGCTTAGTATGATTGAAGCAGATTTCGAGGCCTTCAACTGCTGTCCTACTACCATTACACATCCAGTCAATGGTATTGATGGCTATTTTTGTTTAAATACGGGAGTCGAATGGGAAATCGGGAACGACGCTACAACCGATTATTACAATACCTGTGGGTTTCTAGGGGATGAATCCGTAGCACCTCTCGTTCCTCAGCCTATACCTTCTGGTAACGGAGCTATCGGTATGTTTAGCGAAACTGATGGGAGTTTTAGCGAGGGGATTTCTAAATGTCTCGATTGTAAATTAGTACCTGGTGAATCTTATGACGTAACCTTTTTTGCCGGTTTTAATAGCTTTCCTGGTATCAAGTTTAACCCCGACTGCTGCGCATCTACTTCACCCGTAGAGTTTGCACTGCTGGGACGTTTGGATTGCGAGAACCAGCCTGCGCCTTCCTACCTTCCCTTACGACCCACTACGGGCTGGGTGGAGTTGGCTACTTTCACGGCCGTGGGTGAACCTGGAGAATGGGTAGAAGTGAGCGGCTCTTTTGTGGCCCAAGATGAGTACATGGCATTGGCTTTCTTTAAGAGCTTAGCTTTCATCGACCAGGCACCCGCTACGCAATACAGTGAGTACCATTATATGGATGCATTGCAAATCACTGGCCGCGTTGCAGGTGAAGGCTGTGGTATTATACAATCACCACCCACTTTCGCTGATCTTAGCGGTGATTGTGTCAATGGTTATATACTAGAGGGTAGTGCTGCTGGGGCAGTCCAATTTCAGTGGTATATAGATAGTGTGGCTTTAGTTGGTGCTACTGACTCGCAGCTCATTGGCCCAACGCAAAATGGGACTTACCAGGTGATGGCCACTTTTCCGGATGGCACTTGTTCCGTTTCTGAGCCCATTGAGGTTGATCTGGCAGCTTCCGCAATTAGTATTGTGGATACCCTTACCTTCCCTTCCTGTCCAGGAGATTCAGTTGGTTCTATTGAATTGAGTGTGACGGGGTCAAATTCTCCCTTTTCAATTGTTTGGGATAATGGCGGTATGGGCCCTGTTATTTCGGATTTGCCATTAGGGAATTACACGGCAACTATTACGGATGCTATCGGTTGTGAACGGGTTTCCGTGATTGAGTTGCCAGAAGCTTTTGCCCCGGTAATCTTCAGCGAGACCAATGATCCCGAGTGCCCTGGTGAACTTGGTCGGATATTGGGTAGCATATTTGCTGGCGCACCTCCCTTTACCTATAGTTGGAACAACGGAGCTACCGGAAATATTATAAACGTTCCGGCCGGAACCTATAGCTACACGGTAACGGACGGGAACGGTTGTACGTCGAGCGAAGAGGTGGATATCTTCGAACCTCCTACAATCGAAATTTCCGTTGTGAGCTTGGTTACCCCTGATGTAGGTGCTGCTAACGGTAGCGTGTCAGTGAGTGCTGCTGGTGGCACGGGGCCTTTTATTTACAGTTGGTCCAATGGTACAAACGGGCCACTTTTGCTAAATGTGGGTGCCGGAACTTATCAAGTCACGGCAACGGACGCTAATGACTGTACAAGCATCCTCAGTTTCACCCTGACAGAATCTGATATCCTTAGTGCCAGTACTAACCTTACCCAGAATATCTGCTTTGGCGACTGTATCGCCACGGTTGAACTACTTATTGCTGGGGGAGAAGCACCTTTCGATGTATTGTGGTCCAATGGTCAAACGGGTCTCACAGCCAGTGAGCTCTGCGATGGCAACTACAGCGTCATGATCACTGATGCTGCCGGTCAAGAGCTAATACTCAGCAACCTTGTAATCAGTTCCCTCCCTGACCTGATACTGGAGGCTGCTATTGAAAATATTAGCTGCGCAGGAGCAAATGATGGTCAAATAGAGGTGCTACCGCAAGGAGGTGTTGCTCCCTATTATTTCAGTTGGGGTACAGGTGATAACACAGCCATTGTACAACAGCTCGCTCCCCAAGCTTATGGTGTGACGGTACAAGATGCTGTTGGTTGTGTCATTGAAGAGAGCTATGTCGTGGAGGATTACCAGCCATTAGATATAGACTTCACCACTACCTACGCCGATTGTGGCTTTGACGAATTTGTTCTGAATCTGGTCCCCCCTTTTGATGCAACGCTAGGCTATTTGCTGAACGGAGAGCCAGTTGATTTAGCTCTCACAGGTACATTAGAGGGACTTCCTCCGGGTAATTACACGCTCAGCTATCGCGAAGCAAGTGGTTGTGAAGTTGTTGTCGGTGAATTTGATCTGCTAAACGAACCACCATATGAGTTATTCGTAAATCAATCCACCCAAAACCTAGCTTTCGGCGAAACAGTTGAATTGGAGCTCCAAGTGATACCGGAAGAGCAATTTCTTCTCGATAATGAGATTGTCTGGACGCTCAATAACCCCTTTGAGTGTATTACCGTTTTTAATGACGAGTGTATTGGCCTGCTGGTAGGCACTACATTTTCGGAAGTTGTGGAAGTAAGTTTCACGGATCAACTGGGCTGTGAACAGCGTATTTTTATTCCGCTTGAAGTAGAAGCACCAGAGAATTACGTCTATATCCCCAATGTCTTCAGCCCTAATCGCGATGGGGTCAATGATGTCTTCACCATATTCACTACCAGCTTTGTACAAGAAGTAGCAGAAGTTCAGGTTTTTGATCGTTGGGGTGGACAGGTATATCTGGAGACGAATTTACCATCAGGCACAGTTCCGCTGTGGGACGGATTCGCTGGCGGAAAGAAATCCGGTCAGGGCGTTTATGCCTATTTTGTTACCCTAATTTTGGCTTCGGGTGAAGAAGTTGTGCTCTCCGGAGATCTTACGCTGCTGCGCTAAGTGGTTCCGCAGGGTAAATGAATCAGTAAGCCCGCGGAACCAGATACACTTAGTGTTGGTGATCATGCTCGCTATGATCATGCTCATCGTGCGAATGCCCTTCGTGATCATGTCCACTATGGTCATGTCCCTGATGAGCATCTTCATTAGGGGCAGTACTTTGACTATTTTCGTTGGCTTCGTAGTCCATGCCGCAGGCGGGGCATTGCCCCATTTCTTCACTACCGCTACCATCACAGTGCATCGGGCAAATATAGGCAGAGGTATACTCCTTACCTTGCTCGTTGGCGGCTTGAGCATGGTTTCCACATGAGGTGTATACCAGGGCTAGGCCGGCCAAAACAAAGGTTATTAACACAAATTTTACCAGTTTCATATGCTTGGTTTTATAAAAGTACAATTAGGCCATCCCTGTAAATTACAATAGCTTAATATCCAGGGAGTTGCTTAACTTGTAGATGACATAAAAGCCCCGAAA
>JBCBEC010000027.1:0-20198 GCA_038528965.1 Bacteroidota bacterium
CAAAGCTATTGTGAAATAATCATTATTCAGGTATTTACTGCTGATTATTAGTGTTTTGCGGTGTATTTTTTGCAAAAAATTGGCATTTGGAGGCCCTGAACGCTAGTGGATTAGCGATTTCAGCAACTTAGGACGGCTTTAAGCTGCCAGATACGTCGTTTTTCATAATTCCTCAATATCTTTAAGGGTCTGCCGCTCCGTTTGAATCCCCGGGCTGGCAGTGTTTTATTCTCATGAACAACTCAACATTATGCCCAATTCCACTATTGAGCCCTGGATAGCTGATCGTATCCTGGGGTTTTTCAACTCCGCTCGGACGGTAGATGATGTACTAGATGGCACCATCCAGGATGATCCTTCCGACGGGGCCGGCCGCACTATGGGACGTGCCCTTGCCGCCCGCATCTTACGTGCTAAGACTCAACTTCCTCGCCGCCGTTTTACCGAATTTCAACAGCTTGATGATGTACCTGGTGTAGGTCCGGGTACCATCCAAGATCTGGTCTACAGCTTTGGGACCACAGCGGCCGAGTCTTTTCAGAATAAGATGTACGAGGATAACGTCATCTACCGAGCAAACTGGCCCTTGGAGTTTTTTCGCTTTAAGATCGAAGACCAGGGGCAGTTTAATGAGATTGTAGGTGATGAAGTACTCTTCCGTACTTACGTTTGTGATCGGGTAGCGGAGCTGTGCGAAGCTCGCGAAGTAGCCGAAGCAGACTCTTCCGCTATGTTGGGAGAAATTGAAAAGGCTTATATCGATACCTACAATAACAGTACGCCGGCTCCCGCTTACGCGATGGCCCTGTGGTTCTACGAGTTTGATGCGGATAACTGGTTCTCTTGGGAACGCATTCAAGAGCAAACCGAGCACTACATCAACCACCATATGGCAAGTGCCAACTGGGAAATGGAGCTCCGTATGTTCCGTGGTGTACAACAGCGCGGTATTATCCCCATTGCTATTACTCCAACTGATTTACCCGTGATGGTCAACTGGCCAGAACAGGTGGTGACGATCTGGTTTTCGACGCTATATGATTAAAGGTTTGCGACATACGCTCTTCTGTTACCTTTTAGGAATATCGTCCAATTGGGCCCTGACCCAAGATGGTCTCTATGGGGCCATTGACACTAGTGGTCAAACGGTCATTCCTTTTGTTTACAACTCTCTAAGTACGCCCACTCATGGTGTCCTTGTGGCCCGCCAGGACAATCGCTTTGGCTTGCTGGACACGGAGGGTGAAGAAGTGGCACCCTTTATCTATTCGAGCATTGGTAGCTTCGAAAACGGGATGGCCGTCTATTCTGTGGCGCCCCAAACCTGTGGTTATATAGATACTCTTGGGCAGGCGGTTACTCGTTCTGTATATGACCGCTGTGAGCCTTTTCACGATAGCTTAGCTTGGGTAGGAAAAATGCAGGGCGGAGAACTCCGCTACGGAACCATCAACCGCAGAGGAGAACAAGTGATACCATTCCAATACGAAGCACCAGGCAAGCATACCGCTATGGACGGCTTGTATAAAATCAAGCAAGGTGGATTGTATGGGCTTATCGACCGCAAAGGACAAGTACTCGCGGCTCCTCAGTACGATCGGATGAGTGTGTTTTCCGAAGGAAGACTGCAGGTTATGAAGGGGCTTTTTTTTGGCTTCCTAGACCATACCGGACAAGAAGTTATTCCTTGTCAGTACCACTGGGCCCGCGATTTCTTAGATGGGCAATCTTATACCGGCATTGGCAATGTAATCTTTCTCATTGACCTCCAGGGAGATACGATTTACGATGCCAGGGGCTTGCACCTGCAATCAGTCTTTGCTGAGGACGGCTTGGCGCGGATAAAAACCAACGGTAAGGAGGGCTTTATCAATCGAGAACGGGAATTGGTAGTACCGCCCCATTATCAACTCATTGAGCAAGTACGCTACGGATTGAGAAGAGTGAGATTGGATCGAAAGGAAGGGATGCTCGATGAAAATTGGGAGGTAGTCATTCCGCTGGAGTACGACGTTCTCAGGGCCGATACTGGTGGTTCGATCATCGCTTGGAAAAATGGCCGCTGTGGTGTTATTGACTATTCTAATAATATTGTGATCCCCTTTGAATACGATAATATTGAGGGGTTTCGCGAAGGACGAGATTTTACGGTAGTAACAAAAGGTTATAGAAATGCGGTTGCTGACAGGTCCGGTAATATTCTGGTGCCCTTTGATTATGCGCCTGCCACGTACTTGCGCTTTCCTTTTGGCTTGGACCCCTTTAGGAAAGATGGTAAAATCGGTTACCTCAATTTGCGGGGGGAGACTAAAATTCCCTTTATTTACAAAACGGCATCCCCTTTCACTAAGTACGGGATCGCGGTTTGTAGTAAGTAGGTTCATACTAGAAAAACAGTGTTTTTTCACTGCGATAAAACGAATTGGCAACAGCGCGCGTCCCTAGCTCGGCAGGTTACCAATATCGATACACTCCTAAGTCAGGTTGAGAAGGGAAGTGGAAGAATAATGGTCACAGCATGGATAAGAAGTACATCAAATTTATATTCTTAGTAGCTGGACTTTGGAGTATATGGGGCATAGCAGATATCCTATTTATTGGAGAGTGGCGCGCAGAAAGGGCACATGCCAGGGTAAAAGAGAGTATCGTCAAGAACTACCATGATAATGTAGCAGTATTTGATAGCTTGATTCTGTTTGTCAACGAACTGGATTTTGATAGAGGAGTACAGCTAGCGTTTCATGGAAAGAACGTGAATGCCGCTGTATTAGAAGAAATGGGAATGGACAGTTTGGCTATGAATCAATCATTTGCTGAGTATTACTTTTCATTAGACAAGGTAAATGGAGAATATGACCAGTTTTTAAAACGGATGGACATAACACCGCGGCAATTTGAAACGCTGATAAAATTGCTGAAGGCTGCCGATTGCGAAGGGCTTGACGTCATGTCAAATGGTGATATTTCATTGAGATATGATGGTGTCGCCTTGTATCAATTTGAATATTACGTTACTGACGCAGATTCAATTGATAGAGTAGATTATGTAACACTTACGGACGGTATCTATGCTGGACTTTATGACAGTGGTTTGTTTTGTGGAACGGTGATATTTGAATAAATAAACGGATGTCAAGTATTAGAAATAAGATATTACTAGTATTGGTAGGCTTGTTTTGGCTAGGTGTGATTGCCGTAATCACGATTTGGATACTGCTGTCAACCGTCTTCAATTACGATAGAGAAGCTGTTTTTGCGGGTTATGCTGCGGGTAGTATAGTTGATTACAATCTTGAGCTGTATCCAGACAGCACTTACTACATATCCTGTTTCCTCAATCCGGATAAGAAACCACTTACTTGGACCAAGAGCGGAGACACCATCTATTTAAAAATAGGTAATGAATCATGTGCAACCTTCAAAGAGGAAAGCTTGATCGATTTTTCTTGCCAGGAAATTAGATGCCTTGAGTTAATGCAGTTCCGAGCGTTTGAACAGCCAAAAATTGTGGAGTATCCCAATAATCGGTGAAAAGGCCTAGCGCACAGCTAGCTCGATCATTATTGTATCTCGATTAGCCGCTCTTAGCAACGCCTGATATTTTAATCGATTTCTCAACATATGTTGAGAAATTCTGTCCATTGGCGTTCATAGCTTTGCATTCTCATAAGCATAAGCGATGAAACGTATCTGTGTTATTTTAATAGTCGTAATGGTACATCAGGTACTGTTTGCCCAGGAACAGGATCACAAAGATCCAAGATTTTACTTCGGAGCCTCTTTGGGTACGAGTTTTCCCATTAGGGATTTTAAAGAGGTTGATATCAATAATCCCGATGCTGGTTTTGCAAAAAATGGTCGTAAGTTCGATATCTATGGTGGACGTTTCTTGAATGACCGACTTACTGTGACAGGTATCCTCAGGTATCAGACATTTGAGACGGATATTGATGGCCTAATTGAGACCTTTAACAATGAAGACCCCGGGGCTGATTTTAGGGGTACATCAGAAGATTGGAAGGCTTACTATCTCTTACTTGGTCTCGCTTACCGAGTTGTGGTTAGTCCTAAGGTAGATTTCTTTCCTCGTTTTGGTTTAGGACCACTGGTATTAAACAACCCAGGGGTAAATATCAGTAGCGTTGGGGGGACAATCACCAATAATTTTTCTAGAAATACAGAATCTGGTTTTGGTTTGGGATACGAATTGGGTATTGGGTTGCGGAGAGACTTAGGTAAACAATTTGCCTTGATGCCAACCTTCACTTTTAGCGGAGGCGTGGTAACTATTCCTGATTTAGTCACCACCACAGACTCGGTAGAGATCGTAAGTGATTATCAACCACGCGTTCAATCCTTTACATTAGGGTTATCCCTGGCTTACTTATTTCAGTGATGCTGTAGTTGAATAAAAGATAGAAAGGAGCTCAAAATGAAGGAACAGCTAGCGTATTTTATCAAAGCCAATATCAGTAACCCAATTGAGGAAGAAATAGAGGCCATTCTTGAGATATTTCACCTCAGGCAGTACAAAAAGGGGGAGATTTTCAAGGAGCAAAATAAGATGTGTAAGGAGGTTGGGTTTATAGTTAGCGGTAGTGTAAGGCATTTTGCTATTAAACACAATGGTAACGAGGTGACGGGAAGAATTGCGCAGAAGAACAATTTCGTTACCGACTTGATCAGCCTTCGAACAAAAGGGGCAACACCAATAGCAATAATGACGATGGAGCCAACTACTTTATTGGTGGCTTCTGTAGAAGATGCTGAAAAGCTACTCGAAGTTAATCTCACGTTTAATCGGCTGATCAGAGAACATATGGCAGACAGCGTAGTAGAGTTCGGAAAGCTATTCTTCATCTTCCTGACAGGCACCGCAAAGGAACGCTATAGGTTTATCCTGGAACACAATCCAAATTTGGTCAAGAATGTACCGCTACGCTTCATCGCTTCTATGATCGGAATTACTCCTACGCAGCTTAGTAGAATCAGAAACAATAAGGAGGATTAAGTGATTTCTCAACATTTGTTGAAGGATTTCAGGGCCTGCTCATCATAATTTTGCGACGTCAAACTCGTCACCTAATTATGAAACACTTCATTATTCTTCTATTAGCATCGGTGGTATGGGGAACTAGCTGTGGGAATATGGATGAATATTCACATAGAATACCAGCGGTAGAAAAATCACAATTCATTCGGCATGCTGAGGATTGGAGAAATCTCCGCTACGGAGAAGTTATTCCTGTTTTCCGTAAAGGCGCTAAGCTATACATTGAAGTGTACAATACCATCGGTTCCAATGAGCTTCCGCAAGAACTTTGGGAAAAACTCGCTGCTGAGGAAATGAAAGCAAGCTATGGTGCCGAACAGGTGATCCTCAACGGGCCTCGTTACTGGGTACTCAATAGGATGAGTGCAAGCGGGGCAACTCAGGCTGGGAAAGTCGCCAATTTTGGAGGAATAGAAATGACCTTACGGGCCACCATTGCAACTGATATTTTCGAGGGTGCAGTTGGGACGGATAAATTGTACACCGAAAATGAGATACAAAGAGAAACTACCTTTCATTTCTGGAAGGATAATATGGTGTATGAATTGACCTCGCCAGAGGGCGAAATATACAGAATGCAGTCCTATGCGCAAATGGTGGACCCCAACCTGACCATTGAACAACTGGCAACCCTTGGCGAGCGGCTATCCCTACCAGAAGGATGGTCCTACGAGGCTCGGGTGCTTGAAGAAAATTCCACTATGGTGGCTGATGGCCTGGCCATTGTGATCAATGATGAGCTAGGAAATAGCTATCAGAAAATTATCCCATAGCAAACACTCACCAAACAGGCCGTAAATCCTACTGCGGGTGACGGTTTTTTACTTTCAAATATGCTATAATCCTTGAAAAGCCAGTTCACAATGGAAAAGATCATTATCACCTTAGGAATTCTTTTTTGGGTAATCGCACTCCGTGCACAAACCCCAATAACAGGTATCTGGAACATTGGCACCGAGAATACCAAAGTAGAAATTACAGCGGCCGATGGTGTATGCAGTGGAACTGTAGTCGCATCGGATAATGCCAATTTAAAGGCGGGTACCGCTATGCTTCGCAACGTGCAGTTCTCAAGAGGTGCCTGGAGAGGTGAAATGTTCTCGCCCAAAAACAGGAAATGGTACAATGCTGTTTTGGAGGGGAATGATAATGAGTTAGAGATAAGCGTTAAAGCTGGCCTGGTCACAAAAACACTTAACTGGCGCAAGGACTAGTAATCGATAGTGCTGTTAAAATCGGTAACTTAGGTTATTTACGCGGTAGTAGATGCAACTTGATCTGGTGCAATACTTAAATGATTAGGGTCCTCTTCGTTTTTCCCATTAGAGCGTAGCGCATAATGTTCCTCCTATTCGTAAATACTAAGTCATCATTTTATACTATATTGACATCGCAAAGGAACCCCCACTCTGCCGCTCCTTTGTGCTAGTATTAAGAGCGTGTTTGGAAATTTCATTGGGTAGAAAACCTATTACCAAAATTTTCTCTTAGAATTGGTTGGTGCTTCCTGCTTTACAAGGATTTTCGAACCTGGCTTCAGAGGTAAAAATTCATTTAGCCCGCTAAATTCACTTTTAACTCTTTCCCCAGAACCGTAAATCGTTGAAAATCAGTTCGCAAAATTTCCAAACACGCTCTAAGAGACTGCTTGAGTCGAGTTTAAATATTTTATTGTGAGGAGTTTTTGTGCCAGATGATGCTCTTTTTGAGTCGCATGCCCTGAGGCACGTGTCGATAAAAAGCAGAAATATGGTGCAAAAAAACCACAATAAGAATTGAGGATTCAACTCAAACAATCTCTCGAAAACTACTTTGATAAAATCCGACTGGAAAGCCGGGGCTAGACTGTTCTGTTTAGGCCTGAAGGGGTGCATCTAGCACCAATGTAGATTACTAGGGCAATTCTTACAAGTGAGGTATAGGAGATTGGATGCTACTAAGGTCTTAAGGCGTTAAGCTTTAGCAATGACGAATAAGGAAGCTATTCCTGGGTAATAGTCGAATAATTAATTTTCGACAGACACTAACAAGACACTAACGGAAATTATGGTCAAGTTATGGTTATGCGCTTTTGTGCAACTGGCAGTAGGTATCTCACTACTGGCACAAACTGCTGTAAAGATCACGATCTTCAACGAAGGCAATGATGAAGGTTCCTCCCGCACGGAGCAAGATGTCCGCGCGGAACTGGGAACCCTGCTCGATGGTCGTTATGATGTTACGATTGAATCCCTCTCCCTGGATCAATTGGCCAATTTTGAGCAAAGTCTGGCAGAAGTAGAAGCTTCTGATACTGATCTTATTATCGCCGTCGGTTTTGAGGCCTGTAATCGGTTTGCGGCGCGGGAAGCGTACAATAAGCCCACTATTCTGGCTTTTTTACTGGACAATGAACTGCAAGGTGTGCCGCCTCCGCAGGACGGCACCTCAGGTGTTACCAATCTGAGCTACGTGCAGTCACCCTTTGATATTGGCCGGGATTTTGAAATGCTCTACGAGATCAAGCCGTACGAGCAGGTGGCCATCTTTGTCAGTGATCTGCTGGAAGATAGTGAGTTTGATTTTGATGCCTACCTGGATAAAGTACTCGCTTTTTCCGGAGCCTCTTATCAGGTACTTCCCATCGGCAGATCAAGTGATGCTGTGCTGCAAGCCTTGACCCCAGAAACGGATGCTGGCTTTGTGTTTCCTGTACTGGGAGAAGAACGCCTGGCTACTTTGCAGGGCGTGCTGGGTGGTTTGGCCCAGCGGGGTATTCCTACCTTCAGCCTGTTGAGTTCACCCAACTTGGAAATGGGAGCCTATGCGGCTTTTGATACCGAGGATAACTTCTCCCGCATCCCGCGCCGGGTGGCTATCAACGCCATGAAGATCATTGAGGGACAAGCAGCGGAATCACTACCCGTACTCATGGAGAACTTTACCGAAAACCTCCTCATTAATTTCCAAACGGCAAAGATTACTCGTCACTACCCCAGTTGGGATATTATGGCGGAGGCAATACTGCTAAACGTAGCTGAATCAGATGAAGACGGTGGACGGACTATGACGTTCCAATCGGCTATAGCCGAAGGATTAGCCAATAACCTGGGTATAAAAATAGCGGAGAAAGAGGTGCAAATCAGCCAGGCTGATGTATCGCTAGCGCGGAGCAACTACCTGCCGCAGGTAGAGGCCTTGGGTACCGTTTCTTATCTAGATGACAACTCGGTGCGCCAGTCCTTCGGGACACGTGCGCAATACAATATTTCCGCCACGGGATCGCTCAGTCAGTTGATTTTGTCCGAACCGGCGATGGCCAATATTGCCATCCAAAAATTCTTGCTGCAAAGCCAGGAACAGAGTTTACGCGAAAGCGAACTGGACGTAGTGCTAGATGTAGCGGATGCCTACCTGGGGATACTACAAGCCACGGCCCTGGTGAAGCTCCGAAATCAGAACGTAGCGGTGACCCGCAAGAACCTGGACATTGCGCAAGCCAAAGAAAAGGTAGGCTTTAGCGGTACCGCAGATGTTTACCGTTTTGAAAGTGAACTTGCCGGGAATAATGTAGAACTTAACACCGCTCAGGCGCAGCTGCGGCAGTCTCGCTTTTTCTTAAATAACTTACTCAATTATCCGATCAAGGAAAACTTCGCCCTAGCGGATATAGAGATTAGCGATAGCATTCTGCTGGCCACCGATCCCCGTTTATTCGGTCTGATAAACAATCCTGGAGATCTTGAGGTTTTTGCTGACTTTCTTGTTACCGAAGCTTTCAATAACCTACCGGAAATCAAGCAGGTGCAGGCGGCACTGGCGGCCCAGGAGCGGAGCGTCTTATCGAAGAACCGTTCCTTCTATCTCCCGCAAGTCATCTTAAGTGGAGAATACAATTACCCGGTCGATCAGTTTAACTATCCGGCGGATGTAATGCCCATTGATCCGGTGACTACCTACAACGCAGCCGTTGCTGTACAGTACCCCATTTTCCAGGGTAACGCCCGGCGCTACGAACGGCAGCAGTTGCAAGTGGGGGCGTTACAGTTGAAAGACCAGATTGTGAATTTGCGCAACGGTCTGGAGCTGCAAGTACGCTCCAGTTTGGAAACGGCGGGTGCCTCTTTCAGTAACCTGGCCTTGTCTCAGTTGGCGGTGGATGCTTCGCGGAAGAACTTTGAGCTAGCGCAAAACTCATACCAGCAAGGGGTACTGAATATCACCTCACTGATTGATGCGCAGAATGCTCTACTACAAGCGGAGATCAATGCCATCAACGCGGAATATACTTTCATCGCCGACTTCCTGGCTGTGGAGCGTTCCATCGGTTATTTTCATAATCTGGCGGTACCGCAGGAGCAAGATGCCTTCCTGCAACGATTTGTACAATTCATCACAAACCAAGAATAATGACACGATTGCTCTTACTTACACTCGTCCTGGCTTTAAGCGCTTGTGGTGGCGGAGAAGAAGCCGATACCAGCGGCGAAGTAAGCTTGCGCCCGGTGCGTTACCAAGCCATTGGCTTTGCGCAAAACGGTGCGCAGCACACCTATTCTGGGGTAGCCCAGGCGGATCAATTGAGTAAACTGAGTTTCCGCGTAGGCGGCACCATTCGCAGTGTAAACGTAAAGCTGGGTGATCGCGTAAGGCGCGGACAACTTATCGCGACCATCGATCCTATCGATTACAGCATTCAAGCGGATCAGGCCAGTGCTTCTGAGAAAGGGGCTGAGGCGAATCTGCAAAGTGCCGAAACGCAATTGATCAACGCCCGTTCTAGCTACTACCGCATTGAAAAGCTGTACGAAAACAATAGTGTGCCGCTCAGTGATTTTGAGCAGGCCAAGTCGGCTTACGAAAGTGCGCAGTCGAGTTACGAAGCAGCTCAGACGCAGGTAACTTCGGCTCAGAAGCAGAGCCAGTCGGCTCGGAACCAGGTGAGTTATACCCGGCTCACGGCTCCTTTCAATGGGGTGATCACCGCTATTAACGCAGAGGTGAACGAACTTACGGGTTCGGGGACACCCATTGCGGAATTGAGCTCGGAGGCTAAGCCTGAAGTACGGGTGGGGATACCCGAAAACTTTATCTCTAGCATAAAAGGTGGGCAGAAAGTAGGTATCCGTTTTTCGGTACTCCCCGGTGAGGTGTTTACCGGCACGGTGAGCGAGGTGAGTTATGCGGCGGGTAGTTCGCCAACCTATCCGGCTATTATTCAAATCGACAATGCCAGTTCGAATATCCGTCCTGGTATGGCGGCTACGGTATCCTTTGGTAGCAGTGGTGATGCTCCGGCAGCACTGGTGTGCCCCATAAAGGCACTGGCCCGTGATATGGAAGGCAATTTTGTCTACGTACTCGAAAAAGCGTCGGATGAGGCCTACGTGGCCAAACGCCAAACCGTGGAGGTGGGCGAAATGCTGACGGATGGCTTCATCATCAAAGAAGGCCTAGCAGAAGGACAAATAGTGGCAACCGCCGGCCTGAAGTCGATCCTGGATGGGATGCAAGTGAAACTGATGGAATAACGCGCAGAACACTATGCTCATGGAACAGCTACGGGAACGCCTGCAATACCATTTTCATCATCCAAGCTATCTGTACTTTATGATCAGCTTGTTGTTGTTGATTATGGCACCTGCGTTTACCATGACATCAGATAAGGGCACTTTGGTCCTTGATCTACTCATCGGCCTGGTGATTTTCATGGGGGCGTTCTTTGTGACGACGAGTTTCAAGGAACTGGTCTTGACTATGCTTTTGGGAGCCTTTTTGTTTTGGACCTTCGTTCAAGGGATGGCCAATCCGTCCTTTAGCATCGTGAGCATCTTTGCCAATCTGGCCTTTTTCGGATTTCTGTTTCTAAAACTGATGCGCTACTTGCTACAGACCAGGGAAGTAACGGCCAACGGCCTTTTCGCCTGCATTTCTGCTTATCTGATCCTGGGCATTATGGGCGTACCCATTTGCAATACCATTGAGCATTTCTATCCGCAGGCGTTCACGCTGCCCGATGGGCACACCTTCTACGATCTGCTGTATTTCTGCTACATCACCATTACCACAGTGGGCTTTGGGGATATCACTCCGGTGCATCCACTAGCTAAGGCGCTGGCCATGTTGCTCAGCATTAGCGGGCAGCTGTATATCACTTTTGTTGTTGCGATCATTATCGGAAAATACCTGGCCAATGAGGCTGGGCAAAACGAATCAAGCGAGCTATGAACTTGACCAAATTCGCTATCGAAAACAATCGGGTCACCTACATGATCCTGGCCGTTATTATTGTATTAGGCCTGGTGGGCTACAACAATCTCTCGCGGGATTCTATGCCGCCCTTCACCATTCGGGTGTGTAGTGTAGTGACCAACTTTCCCGGGGCTTCCCCCGAACGGGTGGAGGAGCTGATCACCGATAAGATTGAGCAAGTAGCGCAGGAACTGCCGGAGATGAAGGATGTCACCAGCGAAAGCCGGACAGGTCTGTCCATCGTCAATGTAAGCTTGCGCGATGATATTGCGGAGGAGGACTTGCAGCCCGTATGGGATCGCCTGCGCCGGAAAATTGACCAGATTCGGGAAGATCTGCCGGAGGGCATCAAAGGCCCGAATGTGCGCGACGACGGTATCGGTGTAGTATATGGTGTGCAGTTGGCGATGCTGGGTGATGGCTACAGCTACTACGAAATGAAGCAGTATGCCGATGATATAAAAGACGACCTGATTAAGCTAGACGATGCCTCGGAAGCTTTTGTCAGTGGGGTGCAAGAAGAGCAGATTTATGTAGAGTTTGATAATTCTACGCTAGCCAAGCTGGGCCTCACCGCCGGTATGTTGCAGAGCATTATCTCCGGAACGAATATCGTATTCCCCGGTGGACAAGTGAGTATGGAGGATGAGCGCATTGTATTGGAGCCTACCGGAAACTTTGAAAGCCTGGAGGATCTGGAAAGCACCATTATCACCATCAGTTCTACGGGTGAGAAAGTGGAGTTGGGCGAGATTACCCGCATTCGCCGCGGCTACAAGACGCCTACCGACCGCATTGTACGCTACAATGGGCAACCGGCCTTGGTGATCGCTGCCGCCCTAAAAGACGGTGCCAACCTGATACAGCTGGGAGAGCAAATTGATCAAAAAATGGCGGGTTTCCAGGCAGAACTGCCCGTTGGTTTAGAGCTGCACCGGATTGCCTCTAGCGACCTTTATGTAGACGTGAAGATTCAAGATTTTGTCTCCAATGTCGTGCAGTCAGTCGCGATTGTGCTAGCTGTTATGCTCCTGTTTTTGGGGCTACGTACTGGGCTGGTTGTGGCGAGCTTGATCCCCGCTGCCTTGATCATGACCTTGTGGTTGATGGACTTATTTGCCATTGGTCTGAACCAGGTGAGTTTAGCGGCATTGATTATGGCCTTAGGTATGCTGGTAGATAATGCCATTGTGGTTTCCGAAGCCATGATGGTGAAAATGGAGGAGGGGCTGCCCGCCAAGGAGGCGGCCATCAGTGCCTGTAGTGAGTTGATGATTCCACTATTGGTGTCTTCTCTGACTACTTCAGCGGCTTTCTTGGCGTTCTTCCTGGCGGCCAATACCATGGGCGAAATGATGGGCCCACTTTTTGTGGTGATCACCATGGCCTTATTGTCCAGTTGGTTGATGGCGATGACCGTTATTCCCATGCTTGCGATCCGTATGATTCGGGTGGAACAGAAACAAGCGGATGCCAAACCCAACCTGTTTGATCGCCTGGGCGTGTACTACAAGCGGCTACTGAGTTGGGTGCTCCGGCGTTCTTGGTTGTTTGTGGCTATCATTCTTGGGGCTTTTGTGTTTTCCCTTTCTCTATTTGGAGCACTACCTTTCATTTTCTTCCCAGACAGTGATCGGAATCTAGTAACACTGGACCTCAATCTACCATTGGGTACCAAAGTAGAACGCACGGCTGAGGTGATGCAGGACATTGAGACCTTCATTGACGAAAACCTGAAAGTAGGTGGGGAGCGGACCAGCGGGATAGTTGACTACACCACCTTTATCAGCGAAGGCCCGGAGAGTTATGATCTGGGTTATCAACCGGGAGAAGCCAATTCCGGCTACGCGCACATGCTGCTGAACACCAGCAGCTTTGAAGACAACCAAATGGTAGTGGACGCCTTAGACGCCTTCGCCTTTGCGAACCTACCAAATGCCGAGGTCGTAGTAGGGCCACTAGCCGGCGGTGGCGGTGGTGGTGCGGATGTAGAAATCCGTCTCTCAGGGGATGACCCTGCGGAGCTTTTCCGCTTGAGTGAACAGGTGCGTCAACAACTCAATAGCTTACCTAATACGAAAAACATCAAAGACGATTGGGGGCCGCTCATCAAGAAGTTTGTGATCGATATTGATCAGGATAAAGCCAGCCGCGCTGGCGTAACCAACCAGGATATCGCCATTTCCCTGAGTACTTCCCTGACCGGCTTTGATGCCGGTGCTTTCCGCGACGGCGAGGATAATATCCCGATCATGATGCGTAATATCCGCAGCCAGGAGCTTTCGGCTACGGAATTGGAGTCCCTGCCCATTTTTGCGCAGAACAGTGGTCAGAATGTGCCGCTGGCACAAGTAGCAGAGATTCAAAACGATTGGCAGTTTGCGAAGATCAAGCGCCGTAACCTCTACCGTACGATGGTCGTAAGTTGTGACGCGGCGAGTGGCTTTACCGCTACGGATGTGACGGACGCTGTTTTACCACTATTGGAAGAGGCCGCAAAAGACTGGAAGCCGGGCTACACCTACGACTTAGGGGGTGAAAGCGAGCAAAGTGCTGAGGCCATGGGAGCGGTGATTGAACAACTGCCGCTGGCGGGTTTCATTATCCTGCTACTGCTTATTTCACAGTTCAACTCCTTCCGGAAAACGAGTATTGTATTGAGTACTATTCCGTTGGGTATCATTGGCGTTATTCTAGGCTTGTTGTTGTTCCGTTCCTACTTTGGTTTCATGGCCTTTCTGGGCATTATCTCCCTAGCGGGAATTGTGATCAACAACGCTATTGTCCTCATTGATCGAATACAGTTGGAGCAGGTAGAATTAGGCAAACCGGCCTACCAGGCCATCCTCGACGCTGCCCAGCAGCGCTTTAGACCGATCTTGCTGACCACCTTCACCACGACCCTAGGCATGATACCGCTATACCTGGGCGGTGGCTTGATGTGGGAGCCCATGGCGATTGCCATTATGATTGGTCTGCTGTTTGCCACGGTGATTACTTTGCTGTTCGTACCGGTGATGTACAAGTTGTTGTTTGGGGTGAAGGAGGAGTAGGGGTAAAATGCTATTGTGGCTACTGTGCTAAATACAGTGGCCGTCGAATAAAGCCTAATATGGTTTTATTCTTTGTTACATAAGCTACTATTCAATGCGCCCTTTTAGGGAGTTTTATTCAACTCGCGACTTAGCCACTTTTAAAGATGGGAGATACGAAGCTTATATTGAGCACCCACCCATGCAAGGTGTCACACCTGAGATGTTAATCTAGTTTTTCAAGCACCCGGATTGCTATACATGGTATAATCCATACCTGAAGAATTTTGATGGTCCGGAGGCTTACTTTGCCTTAAGCCAAGAGTTCTTTAATTTCTTCCTCCTTGATCTCGAATTTCATTGGTCTTATTTTCCCTTCGCTGACAAAGATTCCACTCTGATTAAACTTGTCATCAAATGCGGCATCGTATAAAGTCTTTGCGCCGCGTTCAGGTGATCTAAAAAGTAGGTTTCTTAGGGGGCGTAACCAAAAAGGCATGCCGTCGCCTGCCGTCATCTTAGTTTTAATAGGCCCCGGATTTACGTTGACAAAACGCACATTATCCCATTTTTTACTTAAATCGTTCATCAGGAGAACCAGGATAAGTTTTGAATCCATGTAAGAGCCTAGAAGCTTGGTGAACTTTTGGGGCTTTTTGAAAGCCGGGATATCAATTGATTTCTTATTGTTTAAGCCACCCGTTGCGGTGTTTACAACGAATGGATTTTCAGCTTTGTCGAGTAGCGGGTGGAGCGCCTTGGTTAATAGATAGGGACTTATACCATTTACTTCAAGTTGGAGTTCATTTCCACTATCCGCGTAATAAAGTTTATCTAGCAGCAAGCCGGCATTATTAAATAGGCCATCAATGACTGGCCAAGAAGAGTTGATCTGCTGGGCTACTGCTTCTATTTCCTCTCGCTTACCTAGGTCGGCTACGAAGACTTCGACCGCATCGCTATTTTGAAATAATTCTTGCGTCGACTCTTTTCTTGCTTCGCTTCTGACAATCAAGCCAACTTTGTGCCCTTCCCCAAGTAGACTTTTAGTCAACTCATATCCCATACCGGTGTGACCACCTGTGATTATGTAATTCATCTTGATGTTTCTGAATTGGTACTCCTGCAAAAGTCTATTTTTTGCCGCCGATATGCATTAATGTAGATTAATATGTTGGCGAAGCTCCTTTGTATCTGACCTGGTCAGTAAGGAACAGGACTTTTACGGTATCGCTGCACGGGTATTAAATACTAGTGTATTGCCGTCATTTAGCCATGAGCAATAGCAAGCCGAAAGACACCATTGCTAGTATTGTATTTTTCCAAATTTGTTGTCAAATATTCCAACTTATTTCAACAGATTAAAGTTTGGCTATTTGATAGCTCGCCTAAATTTGATACAACCAAAGCAATTATACACGCCCGTAGGGTTTCTCTCGTAGCAATAGACACTACATCTGAAGGTTCATGATAGGGTAGATCCTATCCCAACCAATCTTTAAAAGCTTTGACTCGATCCCGGGCGACCACAATAGCTGGGTGTTTGCCAGCTTGCAGCTTGACTTCCCAACGGCTATTAGAGTAAGCGATTACGTCTTTGATGTGGTCTATTTGCACGATTTGCCCGCGGTTTACACGATGAAATCGGCTGGGGTCTAATTCTTCCATCAGGCGCTCTATGGATTGGTCCATGGGGTATGAACGCCCTTCGGCAGTGAGCAAAAACGTCATTTTACTCTCGCTGTAAATGAGTTGTACCTCGGTCAACGGAATGCTGCGTAAATGATCCCCAACCTTAACCCGAATTCGTTCTCGGTAATTGATTGAATTGGGTTGCATTAATTGACTTAAAGCATGCCAGTCAATAGCAGGTGCAGCCGGGTACAGGCTCTCAAATTTGGCAATAGCTCTTTGGAGGTCTGCTTGCGAAATGGGCTTCAACAGATAATCAATACTCTTTTGCTTAAAAGCACGAATAGCGAACTCATCGTAAGCCGTGGTGAAGATGATGGGCGTCTCTACCGTGTGGGTTTGCAGGGTTTCGAAGACGATGCCATCATTCAGGTGAATATCCAGGAAAAATAGATCCGGAGCGGTCTTTTGGGTTAGAAAGAGCTGTAGTGCTTCGTTCGAGGGGAGCCAGTCGATCACGTTTATGCCCTCGGCCTCGACCATTTTGCGCAGGCGCCGGGCAGCAACGGCCTCATCTTCTACAATAACCGCGCGAATCATAGTAGCGGTAATTTAACGGTGAAAGAGATAGCATCGCTCTGTATTTCTGGTTCTGGTCCAGCTAATAGTCGGTAGCGATCCGTGATATTTTGCAAGCCCATACCACTTTTGTTGGCCAGACTATTGCGTGCCTTACGGTTGTTTTGTACGACCAACTGCCCGGATTCTTCTTTTATTTTTATCCGTAGTGGATGAGTTGGGTCAAAACCATTGTGCTTTACGGCATTTTCTAGCAGTAACTGCAAACTCAGAGATGGGATTTTCTTCGCTAAGACTGCTTCCGGAATTTGTGCCTCAAGCTGGATGCTATCCTCAAAGCGGGTTTGCTGTAAACTAAGGTATTTGCGGGCGAAATCCAATTCCTCCGCTACCGTGCTGGTGGCTTCGTTACGTTGCTCGAGCACATAGCGATAGATACTCGATAAGCGGGCTAAAAAGAGCTGGGCCTTATCGCGATCTTCATCGATCAGACCCGATAGTACATTGAAACTATTGAAGAGAAAATGCGGATCCACTTGCGACCGCAATGCTCCAAGCTCGGTCTCTAATTTTTCCTGACGAAGTTGTTCATTAACGATCCGCTCTCGCTGCACCTCTTGAAAAAAGCCAATAGCGTGTAAGGTGATCGTGATGATGGCCGTAAGGATAGTGGCGACTACAAGGAACGATTGATTTCGCTCTAGCCAGCGCATGTTTAACGCATTGCCATCCATAAAATACCAAAAGATAAGGTTGAGCCCGATGAGCAGTGCCATTGTAAAACTAAATGACCCCAGAATCCCAATCCAGGCCCGTTTCCTCGGCTGCTTATCCCAGGGATAAAGCTTGCTCAGATAATCGAATAACCAGGCATTTCCTAAGGTAAGTGGAATGCCGTAATAGATATTATACCACAGGCTTTCCCCGGTCCTGGCCCAAGTCATAGGCCCTTCACCCAGTATATAGCTGACCAGCACCGTAACCACAAAGGTGATCACGACTATAAATAAGGCCGACCTTAATTCTCGATACCAATTATTCATTGTAGGCTGCTCTAATGCGTGAGGATGCTCCTAAATATCTCTAAAATACATGCTTCCACACCTGATCACAAATAGAGCTGGACGAATCGTAGTTTTTGGTGGCTGGAGTGTAATTGGGTAATGCTGCGGGGAAGCTAGTCGCTTTTTTGAGTGTACTTACAGGGCTCCGAGAACAGTCGTTTCCACAATGAAATTATATTGATCGGTTGTTTAAGGCGATTCTCAATGCTACAATAGCTTATGAGTTAGTGCTGGATCATGACTCTCTTGACCGTAATGGCATTAGCTTGTTGACTGTGCAAGAAATAGATGCCATTTTGTAATCCGGTTAGATCAAGTTCATTTCTTGAGTCAACCCTTGTGGTTAAATGGCGGATTCCGTAGATATCGTAAACATCCAGGGATGTACCTAAGGAAAGCCCCGAAATTTGGCATATTCCGGTAGTAGGGTTAGGAAATACCTTTACGGAACTGGATGCCAAGGTTGGCGCGGTAGAAGTAGTGCTGGGCATGGTGACTACAATTTCATCTCCTTCACGTATAGGATCATCTCCTAAGAAGTTGGAATCTTCATTTTCGTATTCTTTGAGTCGGATGATATGGACGTTGCTTTGCCCATTGGTGTACAGCCTGTTGCCAGTAGAATAAGTGGCGAATGGGATTGAAGTATTAATGGAATAGGCTTCCTCTAAAGTCACATCACCGATGTTCCAGGTATTCATGAACAAGCCTTCGGTGTAGAGGTTGCTGTTGGTTTCTCGCGAGAGTATGAAGTAGCGTTCTTGGGGATCGCCCGTCATTCCGCTTATGTTGAACGGGGCGCCGTCTTTGGTGATAATTTCGGAGAATAGAATTTCTCCCGTTGAGTTATACACGCTTATTCTACCGTCGTAAGATACTGTATCAACAAAGCCTCTATTTCCCAGCACAAAGACTTTGTCATTGATGAGGGTAGAAGAGGGGAATTGCAGATATCCGGTAGGCAAGCTTAGCTCTAATGTGTCGGATACAACGGCGGAGTCATCAAAGTAGATGCCTTTGGTGGAGGTGGCCCCAAAAGCGTTGGGGTCCTGTAGGTCGTGCGTTAGGAGTACATTGTTCCCATCCTCGAAGCGGTACAAGCCCAGATCATCAGGGAAATTAAAATCGGTAGTTGCGTACTGTAGCAAAGTATCTACCACTCCATCGTCAAATTCAAGCACTGTCCAGGTATAGACATCGCCGGTGAGGGCGCTGCGTAAAAAGTTAAACTTGGTGAGTGATTCATAGTTGAAGACCAGTAAGCCCTCCACAAATAGCCCGGGGTTTTCTTGAAAGGTCGTGCTAAAGGCGCTCAGCAGTTGACCGTCATTAGGATTGAAGACTTTATTGGTGTACATCCCCAAGGTGCTCAGTGATGGCCAGGCAAAAACGGCATTTCCGGTCACGATGATTTTGTCTTCTACTATATCCAGGTCGGCAAAGATGATTTCCTCTTCTTCTAGCGCAATCAATTCCAACCAGTTGAGGTTACCGCTTGCTAAATCGTAAGAACTTAAATGATACGCTACCGGAGAGGTGCTAATCAAAACGATCAGTGCTTGGTCATGAACTACGTAGTCCATAATGAATCCTGAATCATCTAAGTTGCCCGCCTCATCAATGACGGAGGGGCGCAATTGCCAGACGATATCCGCTCCTGATGCGGTAAAAGATTGAGAGAAAATGGCTTGCAGAAATAGGAACGAAAGGATAGTGAGTGTAGAGCGTTGGCGCATGGCTTTGGTCGTTTATGTAGAGAAGATATGTCCTATTCTTGCGAGAATGGCCTAGCCGTTCTTCATTGCTTGCCGTAGTGGCAGTTGAAACTCCTAACGCTATTTGACTTCTTCTGTTTAATAATTCGACTAGTAGATTCCCTCTACATTGTTTTGGTACAACTCAAGATTCTGCTCAATTTTCATGGGAATGATTTCAAAATGTATGTCATCGGAGTCAAAATCTAGCTCGTCTGGATTAAAAAGCTGCCTGATTTTGACCATGTATTTTCCATTCTCTAATTCAACTACTAAATCACTAAGGTGCTTTTCTGGCAGCTTTACATGCTCGAATTGAGCCGCCATTGTCAACGATTCGTAATTGGTCAGATACAATTTTTCGTCTGTGACTTCTATAACCCCTCTTACTTCTCTGAAGGCTTCTGCCTTAGATGCTTGAGTGTCAATTTTTACTTTCCAGGTATTCCCTAGTCCCGTAGCCCAGAACAGCAGATGATGAGCGTTGATCTCTTCTACAATCCTAGTCTTGATTATCTCAAAATCCCAATCTTTGGCAATGAAGGATCGGTATTTATCAAAGTTGGCAATTCCCAGGAAGCCAGAGTCATCTGGTATTTTTAGTAGTTTCATTTTGTGGTGATTGGTTATCCAGTAGTTAAGTTAGCGTAGGGGCTAATCTAAAATCCTTTTGCGGTTTCTCGTTGACTGTTTGCTTGTGTTTTTCAACCGCTAGTTCAGTGTGAGAGTCGTGCAATTTATCAAAAGGTACAGCCTATACCCCAGGCGTGCTAAGCAGACTCATTTTTATAGATTTTTAAGTTCAAGAATAACGAATATTTGTAGACCGCCTGTAGAACTAAGCATTATTTTG
>JBCBEC010000027.1:20297-93367 GCA_038528965.1 Bacteroidota bacterium
GGCTACTGGCTACTGGCTACTGGCTACTGGCTACTGGCTACTGGCTACTGGCTACTGGCTACTGGCTACTGGCTACTGGCTACTCAACTACTCCATCCGGATCAATCTCCACCTCCGGCATGGGCTCAAACTTAGAAGGATCAAAGGGTGGCATATCGGGTTCGGGTGCGCCTAGCTCTTTTAGTAGAAGTTTTGCATTTTGCAGGCCGTAGTGGTAAGCGTAGGGTGGGCCGTCGCACCATGCTTTTTGATAGGCTTTGGTGGCAGCAGTGATAGCCGCATCTGTATTCCCCGCAGCTATTTCGATTTGGGCTAGGGTGTTGAGGGCATCAGCGTGGAAGAGGGGGTAGGGGCCTTGTTCTGCACGATCCCAGACTTCATCTAAGTGTTCTCTGGCTTTTTCCAAGTCGTTCTTTTTAAAATGAAACTCGGCGAGGGCGATGAGGATTTGGAGTTCTTCTTCAACTATTTGTATGGCTCTAACCCGCTTTAAAGCAAGGTGTAGACGTTCATCGGCTGTGTTGAAATCATTTAAGCGCAGGGCAGCTAATCCTTGACCAAGGGCGGCCCTGACAAAATCTCTTTCAAATCGTTGATCCCCTGCTAATTTCCAGGCCTCGTTTGCTAATGCTTGTGCTAGTTTATATTCGCCATTTAGCAACAAAGCTTCGGAAAGATTAACCTTGTCAATACCTTCATATTGTTTTCTACCTGCATTTATAGAAGATCTTATGTTAAGTTCTAAGGCTTTTTTTGCTTCATCATATACTCCCCTATAAGCCCATACGAGTCCTAAGTTTTCTATATTAAGAACTTGTGGATAATCATATTTAAACTCTCGTCCAATAATTAAGCCTTTTCTAGCAATGATCTCTGCCCTATATAATTGACTTGATGACCTTAATGATTTTGATAAATTTGAAAAGATAGCTGCCAGACTTCTTCTATCTCCTTCTGCGGCCATAATCTTTTCGTTATGTTCATAAAGCGGAATAGCTTCACCAGGTAGGCCGCTATAATGATAGCCATTTGCGAGTGCCCCCATTATCGAAGCTTGAGTTTGTTTTGATGATGAAGCTGGCAATTGTTCAATCCCAGTGACAAATAAACGCTCTAGCAGTTCTACTCTTAGATTATTGGCACTTAGACGATAAAGAGTCGCGTTTGCTAGCCTATTACGGAAAACCCCAAAAGCATCATCATACAATTTCATTTCAACCAGAGTATTAAATAGCTCAATGGCTGGCCGAAGATCTTCAACGCCTTCAATCTGTGTATAATCTTCAATAATAGGCATGGCTTCAAAATGAGTTCGGAGGGAGCCATGAATCTCATATTGCTTATCCGCATCCAAATTATTCCATACTACTCCTCTGACAATGGGATGTAAGTCGTAGCGATTGGAGCGACGATCCCATCCTAACAATCCTTTATCCTCAAGAGTTGTTAATGCTTGATCCAACGTAGCTTCGGAAGAAAAAATGGGTTCCCTTTTTTCTTCTTCCTCTTTTTCAAGCAATAGTGCTTTTAAAGTCGTCATACTTGCTGGCATTCGAAATCCAGCAATTACTTGCAGGGTTCGTAATTCGGCAGTAGACAAACCTATCAAGGCGTAGGATAATACATGCGATTGGACTTGTACGAGTGGTAATCCAAAAACATCAAAGCTAGGGTTTGCTTTTCGCCAGGCATCAAAGTCACCGGGGGCGGAACGAAAATCAGCGACTTCATAGGCCAATAATTGTAGTAGCAAAGGGTGTTTGTCAAAGGTTTTAAATATGGGTAGCATGTCCTCTCGAGAACCCTTAGCACCATAGGCCCGCCAAAGTTCTAGTGCATCTTGGTCACTTAGACCGCGTAAGAATAAGGCAGAACATCCTGGATAAGGATTACCAGAGTGGACCTGCAAATCAGCTGGAAAGAGACGGGTGCTTACTAAAATTTTGCTTTGCTTGACTTGGCTTAGTTTGCGAAGAAAATGACCTATTCTGGCATCGATAGTCTTCCTTAGTCTGTGCCGGCCCACAAATGATTTTGCGCTACTTTTGGGTAAGCCCATGGCGCCAACAATTTGATTAGCAGTTAGGTCATCTAGTTCGCTATCGTCATTTAAGAAGGCCGCGTCCTGCCTAGCATAAGCCACTAGAATTCTCTCCAGGCCATCGAGCGTGATTAAATAGGGCTCCTTGTCTAAAATTTGTAAGAGGGTAGCCTGTTGTTCCGCCGCTGGTACGTTCTTTAATTCTTCCTTGGTTCGGCCAGAAACGTAGGCCAGCGTCTTGGTAACGAAATTATCAAAAGTAGCATCGGTCTCGTAAAAGCTCCACCAAACTCCACCTGCCCATTTCTTTTCCTGGGGGGCCACATCATTAAACCACGTCCAGGTGAGGGCAGATTTACCCATGCCGCCGATAGCAACGACATTAAAGATGGTTATATCTCGATATTGGGGCTTGGTTATCCAGTCGGTGAGCAATTCCAATTCCTTCTTTCTACCAATGAGGCCTCTTACCTGCAGTAAGGTATAGGGGTGCGCAATAAAGGCTTCCGGTTTGGCCGGTATTTCCGAAGTGTAGTGGAGGCTTTTGGCCCAGGCCGCGCCTTGGTTTGTTTCCTCCTCCTCGTTCTCTTGTAGTTGTTCCTTTACATCACCTAGGCTATCAATAACTAAGCCCCGGAGATCCTTGGGACTTTCAAAGAAGGCGACGACCTTCTCTCTTTTGAGTTTTTCCTTCAGAATATTCAACTGGACAGCAGCTTGGCCAATTTCGAAGTCTTTGGGTTTGACTGCTACCTCATCACTGATGATGAAAATCAGGATTGGAATTCCCCTTTCTACCGCTCGATTGTATTCCATCTCGGTTATGGAGATGTCGTAGCCCTCTGGAACGTAGCCATACTTGTGCGCGAAGATTCCAATGTAGATATCGGATTCATCCACCATCGCCAACGAAACTCCAATCGCATCGGTATTAGCGGCTGGTAGGTGTTCCATCATTTTAGGAAAGGTGTCGGCGCGTAGGCAGGCGTCCATGACCATTGATCGGTAGTCCGGTAAATCTTTTACCGTACTGCTGATCATGACGTTTGGGTTGTTATTCATTGCTCTGGGTTTATCTCTTCTCTACCAGGTCTTTCTATTTAAATAACTGTTTTACTTTTCTCACGCTCTTTTGAACCTCGGTGTTGAGCTGATTCAACAATCTCCTCAAGTTTTCTTCGAAGCTTGAATGTTCTTTTTTATTTTCATTTAGCCTTTCTCTTAAAATTGGATCATCGTTCATTCTTTTGGTTACTTCATTGGCAATGACCTCATTCTCTTTAGAAGCCTCAACTAGCTCAGCAGAGCCATTTCTAGCAACAATATTGTACTGATCCTTGGCTCTCTCATTATCACCTCTCATCGCAAAACACGTACCCTTGTAAAAGGCCAAAGTGGCCTTCAGGCTTTTGTTGTTTTCAATGATTTTTTCCGTGTCGTTCATTTCCAGGTCAAAGAAGCCTCTTAAGGCATCGTAAGTGTTCCCTGCGTGTAGCTTTAAGATCCCGAGCAACAGATTGGCCAGAAAGTCGGTTTCTTCTCTCACCGACAGGTCAATCCCTCTGGGATTGTTCATGCTTATTGAATTGCTAGATGACAATTCTGGCACTCTCATGCTTAGTTTGGAAAAGGTGACATAGACGTTGAAAATTTCATCCTCCTTATCAAAAAAACCATTTACAAAAATTCCCGATGTATCACACGAATTGTTAAAATATTGTTCCTTGATGTGATCGTGATATCTTCTGATTTCTCTTGTTTGAAAACCAACTGGGCTTACGTCGTATAAATTATTACTTAAATCTATATCCATTTTGGTGACTAAGTTATTTGAAAATGCATCGCCCTTATTTTGATTTGCATTGTTCAAAAAATCTGCGACCAATATTGCTATTTTACTGTCTGAACATTTTTCTGTGTCGTTGGTAAAATAGTTTACGGTCAAAGCAAAAAATAAAATTAGGACAATCCCAAGTACAACGAGTAGTAGTCTACTCTTGGAATTTTTCGCTAAGTTTTGATCAGTGCCTAGTCTGCTATTAATCTCAATTAGACTGTTTCGAATTTTATTCAATTCAATATTTGCACTCTCTTCAGAAACAATACCGATCCTGATTTTTTCATTGATCTCGTTGAGCCTACTTTCAATGATGTCTATATTTCTCTGAATTCTCGCGGATATATTTAGCTTTCGCAGCTCCTTAATTGCCTCAAAGAGCTTATTTTGGCTGATCAGTGTTTGTATTTGTTTATTCATTTAATATTAGTTTTCCCTTGAATAATTAAAAATAAAAAAAATGTAACGATTCATTGGAAGTGAAATAACGACTCAAGAATTTGTGCTGAGATTGAAGAGGTTTAACTACAACACTCCTATGGAGCGGCCCCCAACCTTCTTCAAGTACACTACGTACTGACCGCAGCGGCATGGACTTCGCCCAAACCGCTACGTATGATCTATACGAGAGATCGCTATTTGACCAGGACAGGAAGGCTTGGAGATGCTCTAATTCTTCCTTGCCAGCCTATTGTTTAATAGGTGAATTCGACAGAAACAACGCCATTGTATACGAGCAATAAGCGAAAATAGGCCACCGAGCAGATTTCTATAGTGAGTGTAGTAAACAGTAACATCCAATCTTACCTCTCCTTAATTTACTGATTCATTTGTATACAATGGACAACGAGTTGGTGATTTCCCAGTGCCTTTTTGTAGTACAGTCATTTCCTTTAGTAAAGCAATCAGAGATACTACAAATACCGGTTCGCTTGGGTATTCTAAATATGGATTTCGCTGGTAGTCAAAATTGAGGGAGTTCCCTTTACCTCCTCTTATGCCTCCTATTCCTCTGGTAGAAACTCGGATCTTTTTTACCTACCCATTTTATGAATTTGCGCATCTCTTCACTAGCCCGGAGCTTTTCAACGGTATTGTAGTTTTCGGAGAGCTCTTTTTCGGTAAACAGGGAATGTATCTTCTGATGGCAGATGTTGTGGATCATGATGGTTGCACCGTGGGTTCCTCCTTTAGATTTCGGTATGAGGTGGTGTTTCGAAATGCTCTTTGAGCCGAACAATTTCTTTAGCGATTTTTTCAGCTTCCATATGTGCTTACTCATGGCCCGTTCTTTTCTTACATTCTCCTAGGATGCTTACTGTGTATTCACAAAAGTATCCTCAAAGGTTTTCGTCCATTCTCCATCAATTAACTGCTCGCCGTACTCTTGAAAGCCGCCAGCTGGAGTGCTTCCAAAAAAGAACCGGGTGGTCTCATTTTTCCACACAATGAGTTGCCCATCCTTGAATTCTACGGGGTAGATGGCCGCCCCGTCTTTAGAGAAGCGGTGGTAGTAATATTTTTGGTCCTGTTCGTGGTAAGTGATGATGGTGCGGAGTTGCAAAAACTCCGTGTTCAACTCAATGACCAAAATACTTTGATCTAGGTCGTAGGAGATTTTTTCGAATGCGGAGCCTTGCTTGCTTACTACACCGTCTTTGTAAATTTTGGTGGTACCTACCCATTTAACGTAACACCCCCTGAAATAATAGCCACAGGTTTAATATTTTCCACTAAGGTCCCACTTTGTGGAATCATTCACTATATGCTTCCAATAGTAATATGTGTTGGCAGTAGTGTCTGTCTGAATATTAGCATCACATTTAAGACCCCAGGGGATACTGTCTTTGTCAACTTTTAATGCCAAATAGATGTGTCCTTCATTGTTGAAAGTATCTAAAAAATCCCCAATCCCCCTAACTTTACTTCATGAAACATATCCTCTGCGTATGGCTCCTCCTATCTACCATCTCCCTCCCCGCCCAATACCTCATTAAGGGGCAGGCACCTGAGGACTATAAAAATGGGTGGGCCTATCTGGACATCATGGACAGTTGGAATGACTTTCGGAATATAGCGGAGGAGATGATTCTGAAACGGGCGAAGATTGATAGCAGTGGCTATTTTGAATTTAAGGGAAATGAACTACCGGCGGAGTTGGCTTGGTACCGGATTCGGTATATGGATCAGCCGGATGCGCCGGTGTATATCCATGCATTAAAGCGTCATTATGTACCTTTTCTGTTTCAAAATGGTGACAGTATCCATCTGGCGGGTTTGTGGAATGAGTCTTCCCGGATTACGAATCAAAACCTGAATTCCCTGGTCGCGTTTGTTGATTCTTTTACGCGCATGGAACTGGATGCGCCAAATGACAGGCTGAACCGGATGGCTAGAAAGCGGATGGCGGAGAATCTACAGGCCATAGTAGATCGGGCAGATGATCCTATGCTGAAGATATTTGCGCTGGCGCATGAGGACGAAGAGTTTCCCCTTCCGCTCCGGTTGTATGAGGAGACGGAAAAGGAATTGCAGGAGATTGATATGTTGCAGAGCTATCTCACTACTTTTCAACGGACCATTGGCTCTAAGTCATACGGAGAAAAAGGAGCTGAGCCGAGTTATTGGAAAACCGTCGCCCTGCTGTCTCTTTTCTTTAATTTGGCCTTGCTAGTCCTTTGGTTTCGAAAGGAGCTTTTTTCCAAACCAAGTCAGAAAGTCGTAGCCGAAAAGGAAGTGCTATTGACGGACAAGGAAGAAGAGGTCTTGCAGTTGCTGGGGCAGAAAAAAAGCAATAAAGAAATCGCCCAGGCATTATTCATATCCGAAGCTACCGTCAAAACCCATCTTAACCATATCTACAAAAAACTGGGAGCGAAAGGACGTAGAGAAGCAGTAGAACGCTATCTAGACCCTAATTCCAACGGGGTGTAGACCCTTTTTCCACCCAGTAATTCTTGACTTGAGGGTCCAGCACCTCTTCCTTTGAGGAAAAAAAATGAAGACTCAATTTCTCACGATTATTTACCTCTGCTTTTTTTCTATCGCTTTTGCGCAAGCACCCAAGCCATGGACCGAAGCAGATCGGGAAGCCTACGCCCATCGTAATGAAGACAGCACCAAATGGGACCGGGAAATGTTTGCCGATGACCTGGAATTTCACCAAGGGTCAGCGGAGTATTTAAGCCCTGCCATTGCGGAAATTCCTTCCCCGCTGGCCGAATATAAATGGGGCTATGGCGCCTTGATGCCACTGAAGATAGAAGTAGAAGGCAAGCAGCTTCTTGGCTATACACTGGCCTATGCAAAGGATAGCTACCGCGCTCATTTGTTAACCGACCCAGAAGCCTTTTATCATCCTTTCTTCAATCTAATTGTGTTGACAGACTCTCTGGAAACAGACCATCGTTCGTCTGCCATGATCTCACGCAACTATCCCCACTATATGTCAACCGGGAAGCTTAAGACTTCTACCGGCGACTTGGATTGGGTGCAAATGCAAATGGCCGATGGACAGAACTTTGCCATTGTCAGCCAGCGCTACCTGGACCTGACCTATGGACAAACCGTGCTGGTGGCTTTGCAGAAAGATGGCTCGATTAGGATCAGGCAGATCGAACTCAGCCCTGAAAGCATCACTAAGGATGCTTTGTTCAGTGGAGAGCCGGTCGACAAAATGGAAAGTTTTAAAGAGCAATTGGCAAACGATCCTACGCTCATAGAATTCTTCACTAGCCCCGGAAGCATTGACCAGCAGGAATAATTGCGGGTAAAAGAGTGATTTATGTGTCAGAAAGCATTTGCCTAGCTTGGTTGCTTTTACACAGAACCCATACGTTCAATCTAATGCTCCCTTGACCATTCTTGGAATTTCGGCCTTCGATCATGACGCGGTGGCCGATATTGTCCAGGATTGGTCAAGCCCCGGTGGTATTTCCACAAAGCACTTCCCTTTATTGGTAGTTCAAAGTACAGGGAATCGTATTCGTTTGTGCTAAAATCTATACCCTAGTCGCAAGTGCATATTTAATTCTATTTCGCCTTTGTCCTCCAAATAACCAGCACGTTCAGCAAAGGTGTAACTATACCCTACGCCAATACCTGCCTCAAAATTAAAATGATCCCCTATGTTTCTTCTGATTCCCCAAGTGGGTATGATAGAAAAATCACTTACTACAGGAGCTTCGTCCGTATTGAATAGGACAAACGAATCTGGATGATAGCCCATTTTTAAGGCAATAAAGTTGCCACTGTTTCCATCGGTTCTTTTCGAATCCTCTGCCCGTTTTTTGAGGTTATAGTAGAATCTTGGTTCAACAACTATAACCGGTGTAAGCAGAAATGGGGCATCATAATCATCATAATAAGTAGTTTCCCAAATACCAAAGTCAAAACCAACCTCTGTTCTTAACGCTATAGCGTCTGATAGTTTTGCTTCATTATATACCCAGAATCCTAAAACTCCGGTTTGTACCCCAAATATTGAATTTTCTACACTTGTGTTTTGAGACTTGACGACTATAGCTAGTGCGCATAAGGTCAAGGCTAAGAATACTTTTTTCATCTTTTTCTAGAATTGTTTTTTTAGAATTTCGATTGGTACAAAGCACCTCCCCTTATCATTAGTTGATTTATACCCACCCCGAAGGAGCAGCGCAGCTAAACCACTTCGTTAGCGGTATAGTAAATGGGAAAAGAATCATCATCTGATGATTATTCACTCTGCTGTATCGAATTGACTACACAAAGATGGAGTGGAAAGGAAGGTCAATCGTTCCGATATGAAAATCCGAACCTTATGGTGAGATTTAACACTTTTAGAAAGGAAGCGAGAGGCAAGAGCTATTACCGATTGTTTTTCACCCAAGCCTTAGGCGTTAGGCCGGTTTCTTTTTTGAAGAAGGTATTGAATACACTTTTGGAATTGAAACCACTTTCGTAGGCCAAACCTAATAAAGTCAGATGCGCATTACGGGGGTCCAGTGCTCTTGTTTTGAAGTCCTGCAGCCGATAAGTATTCAAATATTCATTGAAGTTCTTAGCTGTTTTTTCGTTGATGAGCCAGGATAATTTGTTGCTCGTAATTCCCAGGTGTTCTGCTAATACGCGCAACGAAAGGGAATTATCCAGGTATAACTGCTCCTCGTTCATCCGCTTCTCTAGGTCACTTAATATCCGCTCTGCTTCGGGGGCTGGCATCAAGGATTTCGCGGTGGTTGCTAGCTTGGTGGATGGTGTCTGCTGCTCCTTAGGCGGCAGCAACTGTGCCTGGAAAACAGATTCGACCAATTGTATAAAACGTGGTTCTTCCCGAAGGGGCTCGAGCAGCGGTATGTTTTTGAAATTGATGATTTGCCCTGTTCGCTCTTTGACATTGCGCTCCAGGAAGTCTAAGGCCAATTCCTTTTCGCCCAAATGCACGAGCAAAAAGAGCTGCCAGGGAAACAAGTTTCCACCAAAACCTTCTTTTATCCGTGCGCTCACCTGGCTGATATCTACTCCAATCGCTTCGTCGGGATGCACCAGCTGATACAGCACCCGACACTCTTCGGGCCTTTCTACCAGTGGGTGATCGTTTAAAAATTGGTCTAGCTGATCATATTGCTTCAAGTGAATGTAACATAGCTGGAGCAGGGCTATGGCGTGCGTAAAGCGCGGATTAATCTTTAGCGCAGCTTCTGAGCATTCTACCGCTTTTGAGAATTCGCGAGACAAATAATAAATATTCGCTTTCGTGAAATAGTGATTGGGCGATAGCGGGTTAATTCTTAAGATATTGTCCGCCGCCTGGTGCGCCTCCTCAAAGTAACCGATGGCGGTGTACAACTCACACAAGCCTTCTTCGGCTTCGGTGTAGGCGGGGTTGATGGCCAGGGATTTCCTGAAAAAATCGAAGCCTTGGCGGAACTCCCATTTACCCCAAAAGTGCAAGGTTGCTTTGGCAAAGTATCCTAAATCAGACTCGGGTTTTAATGTAAAACCTGCGGAGAGCTTCGCTTCCGATAGTAGGAGTAAGCTCTTATCTGTCCCCCACGAACCAAACATCGCGTAGCTATACCCCAGTCCAAAGTAAGGCAAGGCAAAGCCAGGCTCTAGGGCTACACACTGTTCGTATAAGGCTACGGAGTTACGAATTCCTTCCCCATCCCACATCAAATGCTGGTAGCGCGCTTTGAGGTAAAGGTCATAAGCCTCAATATTTTTGGTGGGAACTTCTACCAGATGATCCTGGATATTCAGATGCCCGAAATTGGCGCGAATTTGATCGGCAATAAGTAAGCTCACTTCATCCTGCAAAGCAAAGATATCTTCCAGTTCGCGGTCGAAGTTTTTTGACCACAGGTGCGTACCATCATTGGTATCGATTAACTGGGCAGTAATGCGAATCCTGTTTTGAGCTCTGCGGACGCTCCCCTCCAAGACCGTACTTACCCCTAACTGATCACCAATGGTTCGTACATCTATATTTTTATTCTTAAAGGCAAAAGAGGAGGTGCGGGCAATGACTTTCAGTCCTTGTATTGTAGTCAGGGCATTGATGATTTCTTCGGTTATGCCGTCGCTGAAGTATTCGTTCTCAGGCTCGGCACTCATATTAACAAAAGGGAGAACCGCAATGGATTTATTGGATGGTGATATGGGTAGATGGTTGTTCATTTTCTACTGTACTTATCTGGGCTTCTATGAACTGACATTGAATTTGTAATGATTTTCTTTTAATTGGCTACAATAGATAGCATAAAAGACGTCGTCAGTTTTTGCTGGGTATGGACGACATACGCTTTGTTATGTGTTCTTTTTCAGTATTTTAACGATTCTACTATTTATAATTTCTGATAAGTTCCAATTGTATAGTTTAGGATCAGTTGTGCTGTAGAACTGAACAAGAACAGCATCAAGATTTTTGTAATATTTTGCGAAGCTTTGGTATCCTGGAACCCAGCCGGAATGTTCATATTCATAAATAGAGGCATATATTTCTTGTTCTCCTATTTCAAATAATGTTCCATCGTTCAAGGCTCTTAGGAATGTACCTACGTCTTTTGCTGTGGCGTGCATGCCATAATCGTTTTCCTTCAAATCATCGGGATATCCTACATGATAACCGCTCATTACATCCTCTATATTCACTTCACTTAGCGAACTGAAGGTATTGTTAAGGCTTAGCGGTATTAGAATTTCCTCCTGAATGAATTGAAAGTTACCATAACCTAATACATCATCCATTATCTTATTGATTAGTAGATAATTCGTATTGCAGTACTCATAGCGATCACCAGGTTCAAAGTTGGCCGGATGATCCAAAATTAACGCAAGGCTTTCTTCGTAGGTCCCTGTCGGAGCTGCCCAAAAATCCGGGGTATCTGTGAAATTGGGCATACCACTTCTATGCTGTATCATCAGCCTCAAAGTGATTTTGTCTGCATATTCGATTCTTCCTACAAGTTCCGGTAAATAATCAGCGATTGTTTTATCTAGAGAAAGCCGTCCAGCACTTACCAATTTGGTGACAGCCACAGCATCATATAGCTTGCTGATACTGGCAATTTTAAACAGAGCATCAGGTTTGGCAGGTGTTTTAGCTTCTCTGTTATGCCAGCCGGAAGCAAAATACTGAGGTGGCTGACCAGCTTGGTCTACATAAACGATCATTCCTTCGAACCCATGGCCAATGGCTTCGTCCACTTGTTCCTGAATCGTATCCGGTAGTGGAAGTATCCACGCCTTAACCAAAAGCCAAGGCACAAAGAATAAGGAGATTGCTGTGCCTAGCAATAACACGACTCTAAATATCTGTTTGGTTCGTTTCTTTTTCATTCTATTTACTAATCTCTGGACGTAACTATTTCTTCAAGTACGGGAGAAAAATCTGTTTCCAAACCCGAACTTACGTTTGTAGAGGGTTTCCTTAGGTCTTAAATTTCAAATTCATCAATCTCTATCTTCGATACTTCTTTCTCATAAACTACTTCTATTATTTTCTTCGTCATTTCAGTGATGTGATCTCTATCTACTTTTAAATCTAATTGATAGGTCGGTATGCCGTCCCAAACATGGTGATGAAATTTCTTTGCAAAATCAGAATTCGTAAATCGTTCTAATTCTCCTTTTGTCTCTGGGAATGAACCATCAAAAGAAAGATGAATTCCATATCCGAATTCGTTCGTTTCTGAATTTTCAAGTAAAGTTCTTTTGACCATTTGGAAAATGACCATTTGTCCATCTGAGAAGTTAATTCCAAAATTTCGATTTGAAGATTTGTACTTGTTTTCCGTCAATGTCAGAACTTCTTCTAGCCTTTCAGCAAAGGTTGTGTTCGCCGATTCAACTTGGTTTTGTCCCTTACTTATGCAGGCACTTGTTCCAAAAAATGCTATCCCCAAAGCAAGTAGCATTCCGCTTATCTTCATGGTCTTATGTTTTCTTAATTGAGCAGGGCAGAGATTTATGCACTTAAGCCCCAAAATAGGGAGAAACAACCTCACCCGCTAAAACTCAATGGTCACCTCATCAGAGAGATCAAAAGTAGCCTTCTCAAACTTAGGCGGTAAAAAGAAGAATCGCTTTTTACCCGAAAAGGCGAAAGGTTCTTTGGGAATCTTCATGAAGTTTCGATCCAAGTATCCATTGCCATTTACGTCGTGCATTGCCCCAAAGGCGTATTGCTTGTTCGTAGGTACAGAGTAAAGGATATGTTCCGTTTTCTCGGAATTAATCTCCACAAATCCGCCGTAGGGGCCTTGCCTTCTGTAATTCTCCTCTGAATCAGCCAAAAAATACCGCACCGCACCAGTAGCCTCCTTAGTCACAATAGTTATGGTAATATCCCGGTGGTTATCCGCGAACATTTGGTCCGTATTCGATTGGTGAGGGTTCATTTGATGCGCATTCACCTGCTCGTAGTCGAATGATAGATTCGGCTTTATACATTCCTCAACCAAACTGAAATTTACAGCGGCGGTGTATGCTTCCATCAAGTCTCCAATAGCTCGCTGTTCGGAATCTGAGGATAAGTCGTAGTAGGTTGTATTGGCGTTAAAATCAAAATCGGAGAGGGAAAGGCTTCTTGCGGTCTGATTATCAAATGTCTTGAAGGCCACTTGTAGATTGGTCAGGTCATAAAGAATAGTCCAATAGGTTTTATAGGCCCCTCTATCTTCAGCTACATTTCCCAAAATTTCGAATACGGCTTCTTCTCCGAATGATTGGTCAGTAGGAAACTTCTCTAGATTATTTCTTACGGAACAATACCGCAAGCGAGAGTCCATATTCTTGGGCACGTAATAGTCACCCAATTTGGATTCGGATTTCCCAAAAAACGCATCACTCACTGCGTGGGAGCTATTGGTTATGCTTTGGGTAGGAGCGGTGGAAACAGTAATTGCAACTTCCCTATCTATGAATTCAATAACGGCACTTTTGCCCGATTGGTCGACGACGAAATAGTGAATCGTGGAAGTGATGGGGTCGATGATCAGCCGATCAATATGGGCCAGAACTTCATCCACGGTACCATAATTATCCAACTGGTATTGAATCCATTCCAACTCCGATAGCTTGGTTGCTTCCGCTCCATCTTCTTGGTAAATGGTTTCTTTTAACCAAAGCATTTCTACCACCAATCCCTTCTCATTGATGCCACCGTAAGGGAATTCCTTTCCATTTTGGTTAAAAGTAATCGAGCCGTACTTGGATGTCCAGCAGGTATTTAAACCATCGTAGTTTAGATAAGAGCATTTCGCTTGGTTGCGGTTGTTCTTAATCACATATCCCATCCCATTATGCCAATCAAAATTCTTGGCAGCCCATACCTGTTCGGCATCAACATATTTAAAGGAGGTACAGCTAAAGCCTACCCAAGGGAACACTAAGGTTGCTATCAGAGCGATCACGTTTTTCATTTGTATCGTTTTATCTAAACTGTTTTGGCTTCAAGTTTTTACTCGCATTTTCTGCAATTTCGGTAATTCTCTTTTGTCTCGTTTCTGGTCTCTTGGCAGAAATGACCCAGTACAATAGTATCTTTTTGGCAGACTTACTTAAATCCTCAAAGTACGCTAGTGAGCCTTGGTAATTCGCGAATGCTACTCGTAAATCTTCCGGAATCACAAGTGCTTCAACATCATCCAGAATTGTCCAGGATCCGTTCTCCTTCGCAATTTCAATGCTTTTGTAACCGGCCTCTTCCATGAGCCCCCGTTCGGTTAAGATTTTCACCTTTTCCTTGTTGACCCTTGACCAATTACTTTTGGGTTTCCTTTTACAGAAGTATTGCATGTACTGCTCCTGGTTGATCGACTTTTTTGTGCTATCAATCCACCCGAAGCAAAGCGCTTCATCAACGGCCTCACTCCAACTTAAGTTAAGGCTTGACGCGCCTTTTTTCTTGATGATCAACCAGATGAAGTCTTTTGTCAAATGGTTTGCTTTGAGCCAATTCCTCCAGTCTTCTTGGTTGGCAGGACAGTAGCTATCCTTTTCGGTTATTGATCTCATTTTTATGATTGTAGTAAATAGCTTTTTAGGTGCAGTCACTTGCGTATAAACCCCAAGAGCATGTTTAGAATTCAATAATCGGCGTCAAAATCAACTTTTTAACCTTACTCTGCGTTACTGAAATCCCTGCCTGCTCGGCAGCCTCGCTGGCAGGCAGGCTCATTTAGCGCTGCTACCACGAAGTAGCTGCGAAGCAAAACTCCAATTTCAGCGCCTTGATTAAGGCTAAAACGACTGATTTTTACTTGAAGACCGAATTTCCAAACACGCTCTAAAATAGGAAGAAACAACGTCAATTTAGAGGGGGAATGCTAACGGATGTATATTGTTATTTCGAGTCCTGGCCTCGGCTTACCTTTTCTATGGCGCGCCATATCTCGTCGTAACCATGGCTGTAGCCTAATGCCCACAGGGCCGCCCCGCCGAGGTTTTCGTCTTTGGCCCACTCCATTTTTAAGGTCAGGCTCAAAGAATCTTCGAACCATACTTTTTCGTATTGCCCATTTTCGAGTTGCTCCATATAATCGGCACTACCACTTAGCGAATCATAACTAGGTTGTAAATCTTCGGAATACGCCCGCCTAATTTGCCGATAAATCATATCCCTTTTGAAAACACGGTCAGTGGATTGTAAAGTAGAATTACCGCTTTCCCAAACCCCTCCGTATAGCGGAAGTCCCAATAGCATTTTATTTCTATCTAAACCTTTTTCCTGATAGAGATCAACCAGCTGCTTTATACTTCCGCTTGGTTCAGGAGCATCTAAAGGCGCTATGGGGCCATCAGTGGCGCTATCTTTATTATGAAAACCATTGCTCGCTAATACGAACAGGTCTACATGTTCATTCAATTGCTCGAACTGATAAATAGCGTTTTGTTGTTCTAGAGGAAGCGTTACAATCAGGTGCTGCGATGGTCCTTTGTTCGTCTATTGAAAGTTTCTATCTCTAAAGGTGATATTAATTCTATCACCTTGATACTTCGGATTCTCCAAGAGGCTATGCGTATATCTGGATTGACAATGCGATCCCATAACTAGTACACTTCCATTAGCTAAGTCTAAGTTGTAACATTCACCGTTCTCCTTTGCTTTAAAACTAAACGCTCTGACTTCGCCTAAACTAATGGATGGTAAAATAGTATTCACACCTGATGTTTCTTGATCACTATGATACGGAGCGAAGTAATTGCCATCAGGATAGTAGAGGCACATGGCCAGATCAAATTCTCGGTCCAATAGTTTTTCGACCTTCTCTTTTAAGGCGGCCATTTTACCTTCAAAAGGATAGCGTTTACCGTGTATTTCTTCGGGATGACTTTCCTGTTTTATTAAGCCTTCCGTAAGGAATAAAATCTTAAAACCATCGGTCTCTATTAATTTTCCGCCAGCCTGGGTAATCATTCTGGCTTTATCAATTTGGTATTGATTTTTGAGTAGGGTGTACAGTTCTGTGGCTTCTTCTTTGGTTAGAAAGTCGCTGATATAATCAACCGTACAATTGAGTGGGAGCCTCATTAATACTTGTTTTTGAAGGTACCGAACGGCTGCTAGTAGGCTGCTACTTGCGCACACAACTCAAAGTAAGGAAAATCAAGTTTAAGTCAGTAGCTCGATATCACATCTGCTTGCTATTCCGCTAATACTCTTAGTATTGGTCCAAGCTGTTATATGAGCAAAAGGGTAGAGAGAGGATATAGCATTTGGAAAAAGCTTCCTACATCAGGTCCATCCTTCTAATCATCCCTCCCAAGTGAGCGGTATAGAGAATCACCAGGGTGTTGGCGATTAACAATGTGATAAGGATACCGGGTATTCTGCGGTCTGGTTTTTCTTCTTGCAGGATGCTGGCCCAACCCATCACGCCCAAGAGTCCTGCAATACTTTGCAGCACGAAGGCTATTCTTCCCCAAAGGGCGTGGTTTTCCACGTGATCTTGCGGGAAAGAAGGCAAAACCTGCTTGGTCCACTCCGAAGTTTCTGGACCGGTGAAATAGGCAATTCCGGTGATGGCGGTGAGAATGAGTAAAGCGCTAAACGTGTTCTTCCAGGGCTTGCTGTCGAGGGGCTCCTGCCGCTGTATCACGGCGCGATAAGCCAGCCAGGGCGTGCCAATTACGGCTAAATGAACGATAACAATATGTATCCAGTTGGCTATCATTGTTGTGGCGTATTGGGTAGGTGTTTGGGGAATTGAGCTGCTTCGCAAAATACGGCTCCTATGAGTGTGGAGATCGGATGTGTATTCCGCCTAACTCAATTCCCCAGTCACTTTCTTAGTTTTCGGCTCCGGTAGTAATTGCTTCTTTGGGGTCAATTCCTTTATCCACCTGAGCGTAATCAAGTGTGGACCCGCCCATACTGTGTGGAATCAAGTAGACGACCGTCATCACTACTGCTGCTGTTATTACCGCGGTTCTGCTTACGTTCTCTTTCTTTTTGGGTTTAAAACCAATGATAGCCAGGGCCAGGGCCCAAACCACCCACATGATAAGCATCTTGTTATCTGTGAAGTCCCCACCAAAGGGGAAACCTGTCCAGTATTCACCAAAGGCGCTTTTCTGTACCAATGGGCCTAAGATCATCCCACCGAGCGTCATGGCAGAGAAAGCGACAATCGTCCATCGGCGCATAGATTCAGGTTCGAAGATGGCGCTTAGCCCTGCCCGAATACCAAAAATGATCACAATGATCATCATCGTAACGTGGGGAATCAAGATCAGGTCGGGAACGGGGTCTTTATACCGCAGTACAATCCTGTCCTCCCCCTTGGCAGGGATTTCAAAACCTCCACCATCAATGCTGCCCGTAACGTAGTATTCCATTTTACCCGCAGCTGGCTGTACGGGTAATTGAGCGGTGAGTGCTCCCGTTTCGTCCAACTTAAAGTCGACGCTGGTAATTGCATCGTCCGTCTGGTAGCGCTTATAATTCAAGGTGGCCTGGTAGTCTGCGCCCTCAATAATGGGCATGGTTACCTTTGCTCCGTCGGTGGTTTCGTGCGTACGGATGAGTTCATACTTGTGTTCTTCTCCGCCGTTCTCCAGGTATCCTTTATACTCGTAAGTAGGTCCGGTGCTTCTTTGGTAGATCATGGCCGCCAAAGCCAAAAAAACGGCGACTACCCATAACAATATTTTCTTCAGCATGTCTCTGATGTTTGATGCTTGTTTAATTCCTGCTTGCGCAAAAATACGGGATGAACGCTTAAATTATATTGACCCAGTGTCAGTTTTCCGGTGCTAAGGTGAATGCACCTCTGAAAGTCACGCTGCAATAAGATTAACCCCTGGCACTTTGCTTTACTCTTTTCCGGAAGGATCCAGGGTTAACCTGGTAGTAAGTCTTGAAGACATGATTGAAGTGGCTCTGGTCGGAAAAGCCCGCGTGGTAGGCGATTTCCGTTAAGGACATAGTGGAATCTAACAAAGCGCTAGTGGCCTTGCTGAGTTTGATCTTGCGGATGTACTCACCTAAGCTCACGGAAAGATACCTGGGGGCGGCTCTAGAAATATGAACGGGATGTACCCCTATTTCTTTGGATAAGCCTTGCAGGGTAATATCGCTGCTATCATCATGCAAGAGCTCTTTCAGCTGCGTCACCCAGCTTGGGATACTGCTTTTAACGCCTTCCTTTTTTATCCTTAGGGCATCACAAATCTGTAGTAGCAGGAGATCAGTAGATAGCTCACTGTATTCATCCGCCAGCAAAAACTCGAAATATACTTTGGAGACCAGGAATTGAACGTGAGGATCATCTATTTTTTGACTCCCCTCAAGAATGTCAAGATCAAAATCGTGTTTTTTAAACCAGGAGCGCTCAAACTCTAGATGGAAGCCACTAGCTGCCGCTGAATATCTGCGACCATAATGTTGCTCCTGCCAGTTGTTGAACATCAAGCTCCCTGCGGGTAGTAATGACTGGCCCTTTTTGTTGCAATCAAGCATGTTCCCACTGAGCACGAACATGAAGTAGGGATTTTCGTGGTAATGCCAGGGCGTACCTTCAGTAACATAATCGTACTGAGAAAGGACTATTTTCTGGAGCGCCAGCTCCACTTGCTTGGCTCCGTAATATTTGCCTTTGCTTGATATTCTCACGTCAGTGGTGGTATTGTGCCGGTACAATAACGATCTTCTGGCCGGTCATTGTACCTTTTTTCTTTTAATGACAGCAGGACACTTACGCATAACGATGGTGGTAGGACCTCCGTAACCCTTCCTACACCAGAGTTGTTCGATCCCAATCCCATTCCCAATCCCACCATTCTTCTCTATCAATGTAAACTCCTCTATCTCGGATAGCGAAGCTAAGCTAAGCCCCTGCTCTAACACGATTGACTAGTCCAGGGTAACCGTGCGAGTCGCTTCTATAAATAGTCAAAAAATGGCGACTCCCAGTAAAGAATATAACTGTTAGCAGTGATGGTGAAAAAGGATACGGATTCTCCCGTTTCATCCAAATATATTTCTTGAATATCAGGGATGGAACTGAAGTACTCCCTTAAGTAAGGGGAGATAATTTCTTGTATCGCTTCTGATAAGGTTAGCGGTACGAAAAGTAAGTCCTCATTGTGCCAGAAAAGGTTAAAATCCAGGTCGAGTGCAAACCATCTCAGCTTAAGAAAGTGCTCTAGGTGAGAAAACTGATCATACCTATCACATACTGCGTATGAGATTACAGCTGGGGGGACAGCTTCATTGACCACCTCCTTAACCTTTATATCACTAAGCTGGCTTTGCATGCTTTCCTTGAGCCTGCTATATTGATGGCTCTTTTGCGTTGCGGTAGCCGGTTCGGTGATAATATCCACGAAGGGAACAAGGTGCGAGCGAGACAAGTTCCTGCTTCCTTTGGCTAAGATGTATTGGGTATGCTTAGGATTGTAAAATTCGACTTCGTAAGGGAACAAATTGAATTGATCCTGTAGGTTGTCCATTAGGTGGGTGACCCATTCCCGTAGTTTTTTATCTCCGCGGATGCGGAAATCATGAAGATCTTCTTCGGTACAAAAGGTGGACAGGCAAAACCAATCTGGTATTTCAGTCAGCTTAATCCCTATCCTTAAGTCTTGGTACGTGCCATTGTTCTCATGAGGATTAACTTGTATACTCTCTTGCAGCGGTAGTGCTGAAAGAAAAGATGCCATATCTTCCATGGAAACTTTGGTGTAGGAATAGTTTCGAATGAATAGGCCAGAATGCAGAACTAAGGGGGCTGGATTCATCTATAGGGTTTTAATAGGTGACAAATTACACTTTATCCCGAAAGTAGGAGAAGTAGGGCGTACGGACAGTTTGGAAGGGGTAGATGTCCCTTGGGCAGAGCTTATGATACTTTGGTGTTTTAGGGACTGTAGACGCAAATAATATGTTCTGTAAAAGTGCTCTGCTACAAAAGGTGATCCCAGTTAATTCTTTACGCTATATCGGGTCAAGCGTTTATCTCCAGTTTTAATGAGCAAATCATTCTCAAGCGCTTTCTGGAGATCCCTTGAAGCTGTTGCTCCTGATATCTTGGGGAATACCTGCATGTACTCTTTTCTACTGAAGTCAATTCCCTTGTGTTGTTCTAAGAAATAGGTCATTCGCTCTTCATTATTCATGTTTTCAGGCCGTGCGGAGACCAGTTCCTCTAAACTCAATTTAATCTTTTCTAAAGCATATTCTACGAAGCTTGTTGATAAGCCAGCCTTATCACTTTCATTCAATACACGGTAGTATTCTTCTTGACTATCCTTGATGGCCTTTTCTACAGGTAAATATTCAAATACCGGATTTAATCGCATTAAGATAACAGTCTGCCATAACCTACCCATTCGGCCATTACCATCATAAAATGGATGGATAAATTCCATTTCGTAATGAAAAACACAGCTCTTCAGAAGTAAATTATCCTCACTATCTTTTAAATAGTTAAACAGATGGTTCATTAAATTGGGAATATTCCATCCTGGAGGAGCCAAATGTGCTACTTTGTCTCCTTGTACGATTCCAACTCCTTTCGTTCGGTACCTTCCTGCATTTTCAACAAGACCCTTCATTAATATTCCATGTGCCTCTAGATAGGATTCTTCTGAAAAAGGGTTAAATCCATCTAGCTTATCATAGACTGCAATCGCATTCTTTACTTCGAGAATATCCTTGGCTGGGCCAATCACCCGTTTATTTTCGATAATAGCCGTAACCTGTTCTTCACTAAGCGTATTTCCTTCTATCGCTAAAGACGCTCTAATTGTCTTGACCTTATTTCTTTTTCTTAATTCCGTTCTTGGTTTTCTTAAATGAGTGGCATCTACGATACCTAATAATCGTCCGATTTCAGTTGATAAGTTGATGATTTTTGAGGTTCCTTCATAATATTTTTGCAGCATGATACTATCATTTGATACTATTAAAGGTAATAAAATGTGGTGTTTTAATCAATATATCATCAATTGTAACATCCTTTGTGCATTGATATAGCGTGGCAATATAGATTTTGTAGCACAAGCTTTTAATGTGTTCATGCCTCTTCGCCTAAGCAACAAGACCCCAATCCCGGGCGAGAGTTTGGGATTGAGGTCTTTGTCGCCAGCGTCTAAGCTAAGCTTTTAAGATCGGACTGCTCCGTACTTAATTGCAATCTGCGGGTACATCGCGTACCTCACTTTGTGCCTGCACGATATTGTCCATGCGGGTGGTGCCACGTACTGTGATCTCAATGTAATCAGACCCAACCGCGGTGACTACCCCTTTGAAGCCTACAAAGCTGAACTGGGTGTTGATGGCCGCACCAGTCATGGGGACGATGACTGCATTATTGACGGGGTCAATTTGATTGGCGCGTACGCGGAAACGCTTCACAAAGGGGATTTGTACGTTCGAATAGGTTTGGTAAGCATCATACACCAGCGAGGCACTGCCCGCCGGCACGCTTACAGTACGCTTTGAAAAGAAGGTGTTTTCCTTGCTGGTCGAGTTCTCGCTGCTGATGGTGCTGGTTTGGGTGGCCTCTACAGAAAGCTCCAATCCGGCGCTTACTTCGGCAGAGACCGAGCCACCACTGCCAAAGAAGCTCGCTTCTGCGGTAGCTCCAACGGTTGCTTCCAGACTAGTGGTTGCCCGGCTACTCAAACCGATCGTTTCTTCAAACCCAACGGTATAGGTAGTGGTTACGGATTCTTCAATGCCCACCTCTTGCTCCAGGGAGCCGTTGCCACAATTGATCAGGGTACTATTGAAACCAAAGGTAGTTTCGGCGGGAGGATAAATGGGGGCCTGGTGCTCGGTGCTCAATTCCGTGACCTCCCATTCTACATCCAGTGCTATAATTCTGAAATACTGCACGGGATTGGTGGAGGTTGTTCGCCAAAAGGCTTTCTGTCCGGACTCTTCGATTCTTCTCAGCGGGTCGCCGTTCGCATCGTGGATGGTAAAAAAACCGTTCTCGGCTCTTTGAATCCTGAATTTGTGGTCGGACGAAAGCGCGGCTGGATCCATCGGGTAGCCTACCGTACCAGATTGATGAAAGGTGCCAAACCAATTGTGGTCGATGGCCAAGTAGCGATTCGTTTGCTTGGAATAAATGGAGTAAGTGTTCTCCTCACCAGGATGCGCTTGGAAATAGTATTGATGATTACTCCAAGAGGCACGAAAAGCTGAGTAATCTTCATAGACATTCGTAGCATTCCCCTCAGCATTGGCTGGTTTTTCAACTACCTGATCCGAGAAGTTACCGTTGGCATCTACGGTTTGTAGGAAGTAGGGCATGCCTTCGGTCATAACGAAGGTCTCATCGGCATAGGATAGGCCTGCTGCGGTGGCGGTGATTTTAGTTCCGTTTTCCCGTAAGGGGATGATGCTAATGGAACCCTCTTCCAGCAGTTCACCTCCGGCGGCCTCAATGCGGTATTCCAGGGGGACACCATCTCTCAGCTCTGCTGCTGCTTCCGCGGAAAGGGAGGATACCGGAATGGATAAGGTAGCGATGTTCGTATGAGGATCCACCGGAACCTCACGATCATAGTCTCCTTCCGAGGCAGCAAAATCTAGTACTACCTGGGTCGGGTAGTGCCCCTTTTTTGCAATGTTTCTAGTGTCGATTAGCAAGCCCAGATCTCCCGGATATTCATTCAGCTCCGTGGCAGTGATACCAGAACCCGTTTCAAGCTCCCCATCACCGGGTAGCATGATGCCGTCATCTTCTGGTTTGTTGCAGGCGCAAAAACAGAAGAGGAGTGTACTAAATAGGAGGAGGAAAGCCTTGTTTTGTGCAGAAAAATTAAGTGAATACATCGATCGGTCAGTTTAATTTTTTGAATTGACCAAATGTATCCGCAAAACTTCCCTGACTCCTAATTTAGGGCATGGACAAAGTATGGACAGGACCTAAAAGGGCCTGAAAATCAGCGAATAATCACTAAACTGCCTAATGGGGTTTAAGACTGTCTTTTAGCTTCTTCAATGAGCTTGCCGTTCTCGTAGATGTTCAGGGTTTCTACCTGATCACCCACTTTTACAAACTCGTAGACCACATTTTCGTAGTTGAAGTAGAACTTACGCTCGGATTCGGGAAAGATTAAGGTATGCCAAACTTCTTCTCCATCGTTTAGGTCGGCTGCCCGGAGTAGCTTGCCTTCTTTTTTGATGTTGACGATCCTATCGGGAAGGGTATAATCGCCCACGTATTGATCTAAGATTTCATCAGCTAATTCCACCTCCGCAATATGCTGATGATCATAGCTGATCACGCGCGCCAATTTCCAGCCATCTTCCTTCTCTTTCCAGATGGCCGTCAGCTTTCCGTTTCCGACGATTTTTTCGGTGCCATCATTGATTTGCAAATAGAAGACGTGATCACAAAATTGCAGCGCACCGAAGTTGTCCATTGGGAAAACTCGCAGGGTGCCTTCCGTGCGTTCCCGGCGCAGCGGTTGTCTAGACCGTTGCTCTTCTCCGCAAAAGATGGCCATGTCCGACATTTCGCTTTCCTTGGAAGGGGTCAGTCCTGCCCGGTCATGATAGAACTCAAAATCTTCTGCGAGATAAGAAGCATACTTTTCTAAATCGCAGGCATTTTGAGCAGAGAAGTATAAGCTATCCATGGTAGCTATGGTTTGGAAAAGTGCATTGGGCTGCTCCGTTTCAATGGGAGGTGATGCTGGTGATTCGGTCTCGGTTGCTATCGGGTCTTGCTCTTGGTCACAAGCAGTGATAAGGAGTAGTAGAGAGCTTAAGTACAACAGTTTTTTCATCTGGAGCAAATTGGGTTTGCTATTTAGATTTTCTATCACCCCTTTTGGCTTTCTCCTCCCTTCTCAGATGTGGATTAGTGATGTTGGCCCCTATTTTTGCTTTGTAAACTTTAACGGTAGTACTGGAAAAGTCTCACTTTTCTTGGAGACGAAAGCCTAAGATGTTCGTAGCGTAAGGATCACGATCAACTGGGTACTAATGATCTTATCGGTGCTTTTAGTCTAAAAGAATTGCATTTACCACCCGAATGGCATACTCATTCATTTGTAAGCAAATAACGGTTATCCCGTTTGATGAGGTAAGGCGTATTCTGCTACGCAGAGATCATAATTCGATAGAGGGCAGTCATCTTACGCTTATTGTTTTTGGTAGGTACGAGAAAATCAAGACAGTTATCTCGGATTTAGAGGATGTAAGAGCGTTCGTGGCGGCGCTAAAAGAAAAGGTAGAACAGTACGACCTAAAACTGGTACAAGAAGACCAAAAAGGAAAGTTTGTTGATCGCCTTTTAATCTACTAAGAATTGCTGCCACTTCCTTAGTGCTGGAATTACAAATGCACACCTTTACCGTTGAGCGTTATCGTCTAAAGGTCTTTTCTCAATTTCTTTCAGCTCTAAGCTGTCTGCATCGTTCAGCTGGCTTTTTTCCTGCTTGACCTGTTCTTGCAAAGCTTTTCTTTTCTTGAGCCGCTCAATTTCTTGTTCCAGCTCTTCTTCTTCCCAGTTGGGGCTTATGCCAAGAAAGTCTAAATGCTCGGTGCCAAAAGTCTTCAGGTAGTGAATGGCGATACCAATACCCCAGCTCAAACCCACAATGACGACGGGAAGATATCCCCCTCCCTCAAAGTAAAAGATGGCGTAGAGCAGGCCTATTACTGAAGCGAAAGCTGCAAAATGATACAGGAAGCCTTTTTTTGCTTGTACTTTCTTGCGTGCTGCTTCGTAAATATCTTCATCGTGCATGGTCGAAGAGTTGTGGGGTTGCAAATTTTTGAGGGCTACCGAATGCGCGTCAATGGATAATCTAAGGTTTATTGGTTGTTTTTGGGCTCCTCTAATGTAGCTGATTTTTGCTTGATCATCAAGGAGTTGGCGCGGCTTCATCCCGAAGCTGTTTGATCCTAACGCTTACGTCTTTCGATTGTTTAAAGTGCTGCGGATAGAAAGCAGCTAATTATCAGTGAGTTATACAGAATGCAGTCACTGGCAAAGAGAAGGCTGAATTGGGATACCGCTCTTGCCATCATTCCTGATGCTATACCAATCTGTGGGTCGCATCCTTCTGACTTTCGTAGCCCGTAAATATTTTGCAGGCGGCCTCTCATTCGTTGATGATGTGCTGAGGCAGACAAAAAACCAGTGACTAAAGAGGGTTCAAATCATGATTTGGGGCGACGCAGGCCTTTACGGCCCCTAGTTTTGCTCAAAAGTTAACATTATGCGAATGCAACAAGTCTTATTGATACTCCCCCTGTTATTTACGATTAATCTATTTGGGCAAACCACGCCAGAGATTGATAGCGAAGCCATCACCGCCATCGTCCAGCAATACGTTGGCGAGGGTGATCCGGGCTTGGCTGTTGGTATAGTGCAAGACGGTGAAATTGTCTACGAGCAGTATGTAGGATACGCGAATCTGGAGCATAAGGTAGCGATCAATGAAAACACCCGCTTCAACATTGCCTCTACTGCGAAGCAATTCACCGCTTTGATCATTTTGGATTTAGCGTTGAAAGGAAAGCTGAGTTTGGAAGACGATATCAGAAAATATGTACCGTCTTTATACCCCGAGGTAGAAGAAGAAATTAAGCTGCGGCACTTGATCAATCATACCGCTGGTATTAGAGATTATACCTTCCTGTACGAGATCATGGAGAAGCCTTATTGGCAACAAGTAGGAACGGATAATGATGATATTATCGAACTGTTGGAGCGGCAAGAAGACCTTGTCTTTGCGCCAGGTACAAAATACCTGTACAGCAATTCTGGTTACATCCTGCTCACGCAAGTAGTAGAGGTGGTTACTGGCGAGAGCTTTAATGATTATTCCGAGCAGTTTTTTGCCGAAATGGGCATGAATAAAACGGCTTTTGTAAGACGTTATCTGGGCTTAATCCCCAACCGAGCGGATGCTTATTCTGATTGGGGCGGTGGGAGCTGGTTTGCGGATCTGGCGGTAACCAAGTCTAATGGTGACGGCTTCTTATACACCACCTTGCAAGACCAGTTAACCTACGAACAAGCCGTTCAGCAGGCCACCCAGAACAATAATGAACTCTTAATCAAAAGCCAACAGCCGATTCCGAACAGCGAAATAACGGAATACGGATTCGGCTTGGAACTGGACAACCGCCTAGGTAGAGTAGCGCAATCTCATTCTGGTTCTACCTTTGGCTTTAACGCTCACACAAGCCGTTTTTCGGAAGACCGACTCACCGTTGTTGTGATGAGCAATAACGGTAAGATATGGAGCGAAAATGTTGTTTATAAGATTGCCAGCGCCGTTCTGCCAAATGTGGATACTAAGCCCGTATATGACCCTCAGCTCAGCAGTAGCGAATTGGCAGTAGAGCCAGCACAAATCACCGGACAATACCTTTCTTCCTTTGGCGACCTGATTCGGATTGAAGAAGAGGAAGGGAAGCTACTTTGGAAGTATGGCGCCTGGAATCCGGATGAGCTGGTGCGAGAGGGCGAGAACCAATTTGCAGTATCCTATAATACCAGAATCAAGTTTAGATTTAATGAAAATGAAGTTGTTAAATTCTATCCGGGAGGAACGGCAGTTACTTATACCAAGACTTCCTACGAAGCAGCATCCTTAGCAGATTTAGAAGGATTCGTGGGGAAGTATCACAGTAGTGAATTGGAGATGGATTTTGAGATAAGATTAACGGAAGAGCACGAATTGAAATTACTGTTTTCCAATCAGGACGAAGAGTTTGATGTAGAGGTGCTCAATAGGAATGAACTACTAGCTGATTACTATAATCTGAAGGTAGAAAGAGATCGATTTGGTAGAGCTGCCGATATACTGGTCACCCTTAGCCGGAGGGCGAGAAAAAACCGGTTCAGAAAGGAAACGAACTTGGTGTTTCAACCAAAAATCGAGACCGACAATGGCACTATTCAGGTGACCACTATTGGTTCCCGCAGTGGTGACGCCTCTGATATCCTCTTAACCAAAAACGAACCGAACGGAAACGAAATCTGGTTTGAGCAGTTTGGTGGAGCCAGCTACGACAAGGCGAGTTCGCTACTAGCTACGGATGATGGTTATCTCATTGTCGGCTCTACGAGTTCTTACGGAAATGGTAACTACGACATTCTGGTTATCAAGACGGATAAGCAAGGAAAGAAGCAGTGGCAAAGCACCTACGGTGGTTTCTACAACGAATACGGCTACGTAGCGGAGGAAACGGCAGCGGGATTTTTGATCAAGGGCACTATTCAGGATTGTACCTCCAACTCGGATGTATTCAATAGAGAATGTAAGACCAATGTATGGCTGGTACAGATTGATAAGGAAGGGAAAGAACTATCCACAGAAATATTGGAAGAGCTGTAATCTTCCTACCACCTCAAGTACGCGCTACTCCGCAGACTATTTTTCACTCGTTTATGGCAAGTACCTGCCTGCCCAGTAGCTTCGCTGGCAGGTGGGTACCCGTTTTATGTGAGGAAAGGGGAGGAGTTTGGGCAGGGCGCGTCAGCTTGACACAAGAGATATTGTCGCACTAGCAAAGTTGGGTGCTTTCCTTCCTTATTTTTTAAGACTTCCTAGGCAATCGCTCGCTTCACCTTTGCCGCCTCAATTCTTCTAGTCGCCTTATCTCTTGATATTTCAAACTCTTGTTTTTTGACTAGCAGTTTCCACCAAGTCAGGGCTGGTACTAAACCTCCAGAGTGTTCTTCTAGCCTGTAAATGAACTCTATATTTGGTGTTTCGCGATTATTGATGATCCTACTCAGTCTTGTATAATGAACATCAATTTCTTCTGACATTTTTTTCTTCGTTCTTTTCAATATCCTAACATATTCTTCCAGCTGAACTCCAAAGTTCATGTTTTCATCATAATCTCTGTTTTCTATATAATCCTCTAGCAAATAGCGGAATCTCAGTAAATCTGAATAGAGCCGCTGATCTTCAGTCATTTCAGATAGTACTTTCAACCTGAATGCTCGCAGTTCATTGGCTCCTTTTTCTTTATCCTCCTCAGATAAATCCGCTGGTATTAGCATAGAATTAGCGATTTCTTCATCCGTATATTGCTCTCTTAGCTTCTTATATATTTTATCGTATTCATTCATCCTTCAAATATGTTTTGATGATTGACTGAGAGATGTCGAGAAATACTGCCATATTCACTCCTGTTTGCAGGAAACCAAATTTCTTATGGTAATACTCTACTAATCTCGTTTTGGGAGTAAGGGAAACAAAGCCATCATAGCCTTTCTTAAAGGACATTTCACAAGCAAAACCAATTAAGCAACCTGGTATCCCATCTATCTCTTTTTTCTTTCCTTGATGCTTAATGGCTGATTCTATCAAATTAATGTGAATCCTTAGCTCCTCAGCTACGTCTGTAAGGGAAATCAGGCCTAGTAATTCATCATTGCTGATTTTTATGATTGCAAATACTTCGTTTACACCTTCTAAAGACCAATCAAATTGAAAATGCTTACTTCCCTTCAGTTTTTTGATTTGAGCCTTTGTTAGTCTTCTTATTCTTCCCTTGATTTTTTCACCCGTTTCTACGTTGACTAACTTCATTGGCGTTGTTTCAGCAGAATAACAATATACTAAATAATATTTACCTAATCAATAAATATAGTTGCTCAATTTTTACTAAATACTTTCTAAATATCCAGGATTTATCTCATCGCAGGCGACTCCGACAAACAGCGTAATACCATCCCGGCCTCTTCCTATGCTACCCTTGATTATCGTGGTAGCGGAAATGATATAAGGCCTCCACTGTTGCTTCGTCTATTACACCCTTGAAAATGAACAGGTCATCCAATTCACCGCTCATTGATTCATCTCCATACACCTGTTCGCCTTCTGCGGTGAGCTTGGGGCGCCCGCCAATAACGGTGATGGTGGGTTTGTTAAATTGAGTCATGCCCCGTAAGCTAAACTGCTCGGCGTTCTTTAAATCCCCTATGTTTGCGGCTTTATTGTTGATGTACACCAGTTCCTTGCTTCCATTTACCACGATCACCACATGGTTCCATTCATCAAAGGTGATTTCACCGTAATCATCTTGTAGCTCTTTTATAGTCGAAGGTGGGTATTCATCTACAAAAACAGCATTCTTACTATTCTCAATAGCGGCGTAGTGATTCGTGCTAACGTATTTACCCTTAGCATTGCCAAATTGACCCACAATCGCCTGTCGCTTCTGTGCAGTCTTGGACGGCTTCACCCAAAAAGAGTAAGCATAATGAGGCTGGTTTTGGGGTAGAAATAATTGATCAAATACAATGCCGCCTACCGTGCCATCGAAGTATACCGAACTATATTGTACGCCATCGTGCCCATCGTGATAGTCATAGAGGACCGTTGATTCTTGGTGGATGAATCGTTCATTGTGGCTATCCACGTTTCCGTCAAAAGGGAAAAAGGCAAGTAGGAATTTATGCTCCAACGGATTTAGGTAGGTGGGCTCCGCCTCCGCCTCCTCCTCCTCCACGGGAGCACTCTCCGCTGGCGGGGCTTGTTGCTCGCTTACCTTATCTGTATCAGGTTCTTCCAATTTTTCCTTTTCCGCTACGGGCTCATCAGAATTACGCGTTAGGAAGAAACCAGCAATAGCTAAGACAGGAATCAACAACAGCAGCCACCAACGATTGCCTGATGGTGCTTTTCCCGCAATTCCAGCTGCCTTTTTGGGCTGCCCTAGTTTTTCCGATAGGTTTAAAAGCGCCAGGTTAATCTGGTTGATTTTACGCTGAGCTTCTTCATTAGAGATAATATCCAAGCGCTTCTCATCTTGGATGCGGTTGTATTGCCCATTGAGTACAATCAGCTCTTTATCCGTTTCCGTCAATTGGAAACGCGATAGTACCTCAAAAGCCTTGGCCGTTTTACCTTGCGCAATGAGCTGTTCGACTTCTCTCTGAATTGCGGTAATGTCCTCCATTCGCTATGCTATGTGTTTCAGGTATTTCATCACCAAAGTACGAAAACTTAGTAATCATGATTTTATAGTCAGTCCATCTATATTGGGAGAGTGGGAACCGTGACTGCTGCTATTTCAAAGGGAGTGGTGCGATCAATTAGTACTGCTTGATCTTTTCCCAGACCTCATTCGCATGAGTAAGGAAACTAGCTGGAGCGCTATCAAAGTAGGTCTCGCTTACATCGCCCCCCATTCTCTCTTCGGCGCCCACCCGAACGTTGGTGTTACCAACCAGACTATAATCCTGGCCATTTTCGAACAGGTGCAGAACCAGATCATGCGGTGAAACATCGGTAACGCAGGCCGTGCGATAGGCAAAGGTGATTTCGCCAATGTTATCCTCATCTAAGTCGGTGATAGCGAAGGCTTGTTCGTTAAAGTCCAGAAATAGGTCAGCGTCTGCACAGTCGTCCACGGTGGCGTTGAGGTCTTTAAGTAGGGTGGCTTGGCCATCATTCAGCAGGTAGTGATAGGCATAAACGGTTGCTTCTCCTTTTGCCAAATCTTCCTGGCCGGAGAATAGCACGATGTTCTCTCCCTTGGCATCCAGCCAGCATTTTTGCGTCCTTAGTTCGCCTTCGTAGCTCAATTGGGATAAATCAAATTCGCACTTGTCAATAATGGTGAATACTGGTGGAGCTACTTCTTGTTCGGGGGCAGAAGCCTCTTCTTCCGTAGCCGGTGTAATCTGCTCCGTTTCAGAGCTTGCATCTTCCTGCTTGTTTTGGGTGTTGCTCTCAGGACTACAGGAAACCAAGACGAGTAAAAGCAATAGGGAAATGGTATTCTTCATATTCAGTTGATTTGACTAGTGATGGTAGCAATGGGTACATTGCAGATAGGAAGGTACACAATAGATGAGGTGATTGGCAGATTGCGGCTGTTTATGTTCTGAATGGTGGGTTTTTGAAAGCTATCCTTTAATTCTCAGGCAGCAAGTGTCTTTTCACCCTGTTGAATAGTGCTTTCTCTTGTAGCCTCAGTACACCCCAGAACCAGATTAGCGTTATGGGAGGTGCGAAATAAGCCCAAATGGGAATCTCACGTTTATCCGTATCAAGGAAATAAACAAGTACAAAAAATGCAAAGAGTACCAGGAAGAAATATAATTCGATCCGGACTTTAGTTTCCATTTCGATGTTCCAACTGCTTGGGTCTTTTGTCGGTACTATTGTTCCATGGCCTTTTATTCCATCCGCTTTAATGGGTAATCCGGTGATTTTCAAAGTTCCGATTGACCAATTGGAAATGAATTTGAATTCATGATCGGAGAGCCAGACTAGTTGATAGGTACGAGGCTCCCCTTGATTGATTCGTAATTTCACATCCTCGAGCGTACCTGATACGGTGATCGTTTCCTTTAGGACTATTTTTTCAGTTAGCGCATTCATTATTTCCTAATTGGGGGTATTCATCTGAAGTATAATTACTTGAATATAGATAATTCATCGGTTTGCAGTTTGCAAAAGCCTAGTTTGGAACCACCGAATAACCATCAACTCAAAAGACTTTCCACCAGGTAATAGAGACCAAAAACCAGCCAGCCCTCAAACAAATGTCCAGCTTAGAGCGTGTTTGGAAATTTTGCGAACTGATTTTCAACGATTTATTGGTTCTGGGTAAGGAGTCAAAATTGAGTTTAGCGGGCCCGTCTGGCCAGCCGGACAGGCTAAATGAAATTTTTATTCCGACGCCAGGTTCATAAATCCTTGAACAGCAGGAAGCACAAACTACCAACCAAGATATATTTGGACTTGTCGATTTTCACCAAATGAAATTTCCAAACACGCTCTTAGTCTTTTCCCTTTAACACCCTTTGTGACGCTAAAATTTCCACCTTCGGCAATTTGCTTCTTTGTAACGACTGCACCAATGTAGAAGAGGCAGAATCACTTTTTTAGCTGATTGATTTCAGCATTTGTCACTGAACGGCAAGAATTACTGCAAAACCAATATGCAGGTTCCCTGTTTGTTTATCCACATACAACTTACGCGCTTTGGAGGTGCCATGGCAGGTACGGGGCGAGCAGAAGAGAGAACCACCTGCTAAACGGATGGCTTCACCATCTACCGGTGCGGTGATCTCCCACACGTTTCCCAAAATATTTACGGTTTCGGCACTTGAAATAGGCGCATTTAGGTTGGTGACAACCATGCGCTCGTCGGGCTGGATCAATTCCCAATATTGCTCGTAGGTGGGCAGTGCTGTTCTGGACCATTTACAGTAGGCCACGGCATCATTATAGCTGACTTGCGTAACGGGTAAACTCGGGGAAGCGGGAGGATTTAAGCCGTCTGGATTTCTCCAGTCGGCACCGTCTACGGTAGTGAAATTGAAAACATCTTTTTGGACGATCGACCAGCCGAATTGCTCGGCATCAGTGACGTACCCGGTTTCTGCCACAAATTTTTCAAATTGCTTCACGGTGACCACCTGCAGCACTTGATCGGGCGCGCGTTCCGGACTACAGCCAGAAAATACCAGGTGGCACAATAACCCAAGTAAGCCAACAACTTTTTTAAGCAATGCTTTCACTATCTTCTCCTTCGCCAAAATAAAAATGCTATTACGCAACCCACCAGAAATACTAAATAGGGCAAGCGAGGTTTCAAGATACCGAACAATGACTTTTTCCCCACTTCTTTTTCTGCATAATACCCAGCAGGCATTTCAATTATGCCTACTTCGGCAGCGTACTGCTCGTAAGCGGACAGCATTTTTTGGAACAAGGCAGGTTTTTGAATGGTATTAGTTGTCGGTTTCTACTAATCGGCAGAGCGGAGGGCAAAAGGGGGGCACCTTTCTGTTTTGCATTCTTTTACAAACGGGAGTGAATACGCTCTATGGGGTGCGGAGTGCTGTATAAAAAGCAAGGATGGAACGCAGCCACTTTTCTGGAGAACCCAACTGGCAAAAATGACCAGCACCCTCCATGATGGTTAACTGCGCCTGCGGGCATATTTGTTGCTTGAGGTAATGCGCGATTTCTACTTTAGCTACCTGATCCTTATCTCCCCAACAGAGGTGAATGGGGACTTTCGTCTTGTTCATTGCCGGTAACCAGCGGCTTGCCTCATACCGTTTTCTATCAAGGAGGTACTTGATAGTGAGGTGCGTGACCTTTCTGCCATCATTGTGAACATTCATTTTCCAAAGCCTCGAAACTTCCAAACCATCCAACGGCGCTTCTCCGTGTGCGCTCCTTATTTGATGATGAAAGACCCTACTGCTGGACAGCTTGGAAACCGTACTACCCAAACGGGTTAGCAAGAGCTTCTGAATGATTCGTAACTGAGCTAACTCCAGGACTATACTACCGTTGGTAATGGTATAACTTTGAAAACCCGCAGAAAACCAGTCGGGAAGTGCGCCTTCTACTTCGCGTGCTATCAATTCTGTGGCGACACTATCGCCCATGTCGTGCGCTAATAGATGCCCGCCGCTTACGCCAAATGACTTCCAAACCTGCAGCGCCACATCGGCCTGTTCCAACAAGGAGTACGAATACCCAGTTTGCGGCTTATCACTCAATCCGTAACCTGGGAAATCAAAAAGAATTACTCTTTCAAAGCCGTCTAAGAGTCCATCTAGCACGCGGTGGAAAGAAAAAGAACTTTCGGGAAATCCGTGTAATAGGAGTAAGGTTTGATCAGGGGAGGCAGCAGAATTTCCGAGCTCTTGGACAAATACGCTAATTCTTCCCGCCTTTGTCGACCTGAAGTAGGTGCCTTTGCGCCGCCAGCGTTCTATTTCTAAATCTTTAAGCATTTTAGTTCTTTTTGGTGCTTGCCTAACGTTTTGCCTACGAGCGAGAAGAAGCTGGTTAAATCAATAATTGGGATAATCCTCTTGCGAATGGTACTTGGACAGGGGCCATTCTTGGCGGTATTCCTGATAGGCAATTTCGGTACTCAGATCCTCCAATGCAATGGGGATGGTGGCTACTAAGGACATTTCAAGTGCCGAGAACTTTATCCAGGCTTAAGCTTAGCATAAATATCAATACTTATGAACTGACCATTCTTGACTTCACAGTCTCGCATGCTGCCTTCGTACTCAAAGTCGAGCTTGGCCATGGCGCGTTTGCAGTTATGATTATCAGACTCCACGAAGCCTTCGATGCGGTGCAAACCCAAATGCACAAAGCCATAATTGCAGATTAAAGGCATGACTTCGGTCATGATTCCTTTTCCCCAGTATTCGGGCAGTAGCCAAAGCCCTATTTCCGCTTTTTGGTGCTCTTTTGATATGTCATTCAGGCCACCCGCACCATAAAATTCCTGATTGTCAGGTGAGCAGATGGCCCACCAGCACTGTTGTGGCTGTTCGTACCAGGCCATTTGTTCTTGGGTGGCTACTAGACTGTCGTAGATTACGCCATAGTGCTTTATTACGAGCGGGTGAGAAAGTCCACGGTAGATATTAGGTAGGTCTGATGCGACGATTGGGCGGAGGAGGAGACTTGGGGTTTTAATGCTATTCATTTTCTTTTTCTGGATCTATTTCTACTTCCGGCATCGGCTCAAATTGTGTTGGATCAAAAGGAGGCATTTCGGGTTCTGGAGCACCTAGTTCTTTTAGTAGGCGTTTGGCGTTCTGCAAACCGTAGTGGTAGGCGTAGGGTGGGCCGTCGCACCAGGCTTTTTGGTAGGCTTCGGTGGCGGCGGTGATGGCGGCGTCCTTATTTCCTGCGGTTATTTCTATTTGGGCTAGGATGTTGAGGGCGTCGGCATAGATAATTGGGTAAGGACCTTGCTCGACATAATCCCAAGCATCATCTAAATGTGCTCTTGCTTTTTCTGCTTCGTTTTGCATTACATAAAATTCCGCGAGTGCGATGAGAATTTGAAGTTCGACTTCAATTACTTGTATTGCCCGAACTCGCTTAAGGGCTAAGTGCAATCGTTCACTAGCAGCATCATAATGTTCTAGTCTGAGGGCAGCTAACCCCTGACAATGAGCTGCCCTTATAAAATCTCTTTCGAGGCGTCTATGAGCAGCTAATTCCCAGGCTTCGTCCGCTAATTCTTTAGCTACTACATATTCACCATTTAGCAATAAAACATGGGAAAGAATGGCCTTACCTACACATATACTTTGTGTGTGCTCTGCATCAACAGATTTTTTTATCCTCAATGTTAAGGCTTTTTTTGCTTCATGGTAGACTCCTTTATGTGCCAGTATGAACCCTAGACTATCTAGGTTAAGAATCTGTGAATAATATTCCTTTATTTCTCTACTTAGAATTAGGCCCTTCTTTGCTGTACTTTCTGCTTGAAACATCTGACTAGTCAACCGTAAATCCTCAGCCAAATTTGCTAATGTAATAGCTAGGTTTATTTGATTGTTAAGAACTGAGTCCATCTCTTTTTCGCGTTCACGAAGTGAAAGGGCTTTTCCTGGCAGGCCACTCAATTGGTACCCATGAGCAAGTGCGCCAATTGTCCATGATTGCCATGTTTCTGAAGCTAGTGTCGGCAATTGCTCAATACCGTCCATGAACAATTGTTCTAGTAGTTCGACCATTAAACTATTAGCACTTAGACGAAAGAGGGCCGCCTCGTATAGTTTGTTTACAAAAACATCACAGGCCTCATCATACAATCTCATTTCAACCAAAGAATTATATAATTCAATGGCTGGCCGTAAATCTTCAACCCCTTCGATCTCAGTAAAATCCTCAATGGTAGGCATGGCTTCAAAATGACTTTTGAGAGAGCCGTGAATTTCATATTGTCTATTTGCGTCTAAATTATTCCAGACCACCCCTCTTACTATAGGGTGCAAGTCATAACGATTGGAACGGCGATCCCAACCCAACAAACCTTTATCTTCTAGCGTGGTTAAAGCTTGATCTAAGGCAGCTTCGGAAGAAAAAACGGATTCTTTTTCTTCCTCCTCATTTTCTAGCAGAAGCGCTTTTAATGTCGTCATACTAGCCGGCATACGGAATCCGGCAATTGTTTGCAGGGTTTGTAATTCAGCCTTAGACAATCCTTTTAAAGCATAAGAGAGTACATGTGATTGGACCTGTACAAGCGGCAATCCAAAAACATTAAAGCCAGGATTCGCTTTTCGCCACGCATCAAAGTCACCTGGGGCAGTGCGATATTCAGCTACTTCCGAGGCTAGTAACTGTAGGAGTAAAGGGTGTTTGTCAAAGCTTCGGAATACAGGCAGCATTTCCTCTCGCGAGCCTTTAGCTCCGTAAGCCCTCCAGAGTTCTAGTGAATCTTGATCGCTTAAGCCCCGGAGAAAAAGAGCATGACATTTCGGATAAAACTTACCAAAAGACGTCTGTAAGTCGGCGGGATAAAGGCGGGTGCTTACTAGAAATTTACTCTGCCGGACCTGACTCAATTGGCGAAGAAAATGACCTATCCTGGCATCAGTCGTCTTTCTTAGTCGGTGCCGGCCGATAAAAGATTTTGCGCTACTTTGTGGCAAGCCAATGGCACCAGCAATTCTATTGGCAGTTAGATCATCTAAGGCAGTGTCATCATTTAAAAAAGCGGCATCTTGTCTGGCGTAAGCGACCAGTATTCTCTCCAGTCCATCAAGCGTAATTAAATAAGGCTCCTTATCTAGAATCTGCAATAGTGTAGCTTGCCTTTCTGTAGCAGGTACGTTTTTTAGGTCTTCTTTAGACTGACCAGAAACGTATGCTAGCGTTTTGGTAATAAAGTTTTCAAAGGTCGCATCGGTTTCGTAAAAACTCCACCAAACGCGACCGGCCCATTTCTTTTCCTGGGGGGCAACATCATTAAACCAGGTCCAGGTTAGCGCGGATTTACCCATGCCGCCAATGGCTACGATATTAAAAATGGTTATATCCTTATACGCAGGTTTTGTAATCCAGTCGGTGAGTACTTCCAGTTCCTTTTTTCTTCCAATAAGCCCTCTTAGCTGAAGCAAGGTGTAAGGGTGTGCCACAAAAGGTTCTGGTTTAGCGGGTATTTCGGAAGTGTAATGCAGGCTCTTTGCCCAAATTTCTCCTTGGTCTTGGGGCTCTTTTTTATCTGCTTCGAGTTGCTTTTTTGCCTCAGCTAGGCCATCAATCACTAAACCTCTGAGATCTTCGGGACTCTTAAAGAAGGCAACGATATGATCCGCTTTGAGCGTCTCTTTAAGTGCTTCAAGTTTCTGCGCAGCGACTCCTTTGTCCACATCCTTAAGCAATACTGGGACATCATCGCTGATGATAAATATCAAAATGGGAATTCCACGTTCTACCGCTCGCTGGTATTCCATCTCGGTTATGGAAATGTTGTGACCAGCAGGAACATACCCGTACCGATGCGCAAATATGCCAATGTAGATTTCTGACTCATCCACCATTGCCAGAGAAACTGCAATCGCGTTTGCATCCGATGGTGGTAGGTGCTCCATCATTTTAGGAAAGGTATCCGCCCTCAGGCAGGCATCCATCACCATAGACCGATGTTCCGGCAAATCCCTTGCCGTACTACTGATCATCACGATTGGTTTGTTACTCATGGTGCTTTTTCTGAATTTCGAGGGTATGTCGGTCTGGGTTGTTGCAAGCTGCTATTTTATATCGAACCTAGCAGGGAAATCTTCATCAGAAATAAGAGCAGCTTTCTTTCTTCCAATTTCAAATAATTTATTGACGTTAGCGCCCTCTTCCATTAGCCTTAAAGAGTCAATATCCTTCACGTATTTATCAAATCCTAAGCCTCTTAATTCTTGAGGTTCAAGTTTTACGTCGTATCTCAAATATTGGAACATTGCATTGCCAAAAGGATTCTCGTCGATTTGTTCTAACTCAGAATCGAAGTAAAGTTTGGAGGAACTATCAGAGGATAATAAGGACATCAGCAACTCCACTTTCTTGCTGGCATCGTTCATGATTATGGTGGGGACTTGGCGTCCCCAATCCCATTTTTTTGAATTTGCGACTTCTTCGGGGAGCATTCTATAGCGAAAGGTGCCAGTACCAATAGAAACGATGAACAGATTTTCATCACCTTTATCCCAATTGATTTTATAATTCTTCAGCGTAGCTAAAAGTAACAGTTGAAAGGCTGGATTATTCGAAACACTCACGCCACCATCAATAAAGCTACCCATTTCACCTTCGCCAACATCTATCGTTACCGATGAGAAATAGGTGGGTGCCGCACTACTTGCGCGAATGAGTTCTTTCAGCATTATGTTTTTATTCTTCGAGTAGTATTTTGCGGAAGGAGAATTATGAACAGGCCATAAATAGGAACCTGTATCTACGCGTTTAGTGACAATTGTTAACCAGCTTTTAATCCGATCATCCCCCAGCTTTATATCCGTAAATTTGGTATCAAGTATTTCTTCAAGGACAGTAGCATCAAACCTGTACTCGGTGTTTCTTGTCCACATATTTTTGACCTTTTTGAAAATCTTTTCACCGTAATTTTCATAGATCAGCGAAAGCTCAGAGACTTTTAATCCAATGCTTAAACCAGCGGCTATGATCGCTCCCGTACTAGTACCTCCGATCATATCAAAATAGTCTGATAGCCTAAAATCATTTTGCTTGTCTACAGGGCATCTCTTTCTTAATAGTTCTTCAATTTTTTCCAAATAGGATAGGGTCAGTGCTCCTTTGATTCCTCCACCATCTAAAGACAAAATGCGTTTTGGACCCTTGGCTACTAGTTTGTTTTGAACATGCTTCATAGGTTTTTATTTTTTCTGTTCGCTATATTATTTGCTGAGTTCATGTTGAGTATTCAAATTCAATGCTTCGGGTTGACCCCAAATTTACACGGCTTAGCAGCCTAATGGAATATTCACTTGCGCCTTACCCCCAAGATAAGTACGAACAACGTCAATCCAGCACTACTTTTTTAACAAAGAGGTGCGCGCCTGCTTGCAATTCCAGGAACAGTATCCCCGAAGCAGCTGCCAGGTCGTTAATTTCAATGATGTTGTAAAATGTACCTTCGGTTATGGCTTGCCCTAATTGGTTGGTCAGGCGATAGTGAACTGGCCCTTCAAACTCTTCTGCAGTAATGAAAAAGTGGTCTTTAGACGGATTGGGATACACCCTAAAAGCTGACTCCGATACAGGGGCTTGCGTAGTCGTGACGCAGGCCACGGTAAAGCTTGTTTCCGTTGCGTAGGCACTTCTGGCTTTGGCGCCATCCATAGCATTTACACTCCAGTAGTAGGTGCCATCTTCTAAGGGGGGCAATTGAAAATAGGTGTTGTGTAAGCCTTGCTGGTTGCGAGCGGAGAATATATCATTTCCTCCGGGGGTGCTTCCTAGATAGAAGTCGTATTGCAGCTTATGACTGGGGGTGTGATCGTCCATCACGGGGTCCCAGTTCAAGAGAATACTATCGCAGCTTAGTGCTGTACTAGTTAGGTTTTCGGGAATGGCTGGTGGTTCGTTCAGACCGATGGTCCGGTTCTCGTAAATCGCCGAAGTGTACTCCTGACGATTGCCTTCCCGTAGGATATCCAAGCTGTTGTCATTGTTGAAGTCGGCAAAAAGGATAGCTGAACTTTCAAATTGTGCCATCGATACGTGCGAGAATCCCCCGGATGATTCGAAAGGGTAGCGTCGATTGCTACAACAGGACCAGGTGGCGGGAATATCCAATTCGAGATTCTCGAAACTAGTGCCTCGGTTGCGGAGAATAGTAGGTTTGGAACGATGCGGCCAATCCGAAAGATCAGGGTTACCGATGCCGGTAGTCAACCAAGCGATGCTGGGAATGCCAGTGATCAATATATCCGTTAGACCATCGTGGTCAAAATCTCCAGCGTCTATGGCGCTAAAGGCATAGTCGTTCCGCTCGAAGGAGGGCGCATATACATCGTTGTAATAAGCAAAGCTATCTGGCTGTACTTGCCGATAAAGGGCTGCACTTACACTTTGCGACATCGAAACCCAGATTTGGTTTCCATTTAGTTCTACGATTTCGTCTTCGATATTTCCGGTAAGTACAAAATCGATTAGGCCATCAGCGTCAAAATCGGAAAAGACCGCATCGCCATGATCAATTCCCGTTAGGGGTAGGTCAAAATGTTCTAGTGTGCCACGCTCGTTCTTGAAGAGTTGGGTAGTTCGCAGCGTATCACTCCTACCCAGCACCAGAATATCTTGATAGTTATCTTTGTTAAAGTCGTCAACGGCAATGGCGCTGTTCTCCAATGGAGGTAAAGAGGTAGGCACCTCGGTAAAGTTACCCGTCCTGTCTCCCAAGAACACCTTGGTGAATGAGCTTGCGCTAGCGGTTTTCCCAGAAATAATGATGTCCAATGCACCATCGTTATTAAGATCAATCCACTCAACAAAGCCATCTGATACATGGGGTAGTATAGTTGTGGTTTCTGTGAAAAGGCCGTCTCCAATATTGCGCATTAAATGTGTGCGAGGCTGTGAGTCGTCTGGTGATAAGCCACACATGATGATGTCCAATAAGCCGTCGTTGTCGTAGTCGCCCAGAGAGGAGTGCGTATTGCTCAGTTTAGGAAAGTTAGTCGATGATAAGGCAAAAGAACTTTGCTCATTGTTAAGGTACACCTCCGTCGTGTCATTACCAGTTAGCAATACATCAACAAGTCCGTCATTATTGAAGTCTCCCGCATTGACGGCACCATTGTACATACTTGGGAAGGGCGCTTCAATATCATCAAAGAGATCAATTTTAAATACTGGAGAATAGAATGTAGTACCATCACACTGCCCTCCGGTCACTTTTAAGGTAACCTCGTTGTGACCGCCGAAAACAAAATTTATATCGTAAGGACCTACTCCGAATCCAGCTAGATGAGTACCGTGGTCAAAATCCCAAGTGTAAGTGGAACTTTCGTCCGCTGTGCCGATAAACTCGATCTGCACGGGATTGAAACGTTCGTTAACTGGAGTGACGGTAATATGGTCATTGTACTGCCTCGGGTATAATAATGCCTCGCAATAGTTACTCATCTCCGTGGTAGGGTCAACTGTGCGTGATGGCAGTAGACCTTGAATAAAGTCCTTTGCGTAATTGCCATCTAATATTTCTCCGTTCCAGGTTGTTGCGTAGTGCCCATGGGTGGCACTGCGCTCGGAAGATGCCCAGAAGAACATTGAATAGATTATGCGCGTGTCGGGCTCGAAGCCAGTGTAGCGAAAGCGCTGAATTTGCTGGATTCGATTATCTGATAACACCCGCAACGCCAGCTTTAGTTCTTCTAGTGACGGCAAAAACCAATCATCAAAACCATTGATAGATAACTCCGCCACACGACTGGCAACTGCATTGGTTTCAGTACAGACGGCATTAATGGCCGCCGTGTTTTGAGCCCCAAGCCCTATAGAGAGATGATCCTCATCTTCGGCAAAAACTTGCGTGCCTTTACACCCCCAAGGCATGGATTCCTCCGTGTAAAAGGTCCCTAAAATGGTGTCATTGTTGTTGTAGTAGACGAATGACCCATCGTATAAATCACCGGCCGTAAGCTGCGCATAATCATCAACCAGACGGATGCCAAAGGGGTAGCTGTATTTGGGCTCAGGATCAGGCGTTAGCAAAATCTTAGCTCTGAATGCCTTACCAGTAATACTAAACGTATTGAGGTCAAGCGTGAAGGGATTGGAAGTTGCACCTGCTATGTCAATCCATTCCTCTGTTTCTAGCGCACGCTCTTGCCACTGCAAACTTGTTCCGCAAAGATTTCTGATGTACAACAAGATTTCATTGTCATCATTGGGGTGGGCAGCGCAATAATAATTTTGAGAAAGTAAAGGAGGTACTATACTAGAAATTAAAATAAATAGGGCAATTGGTAGTTTTATTTTCATTTTTTGAGCGTTCAAGGTTTAAGTGTAATATCAAAGATAATAGTATCCTGGAAGGGAGTGGATACTTTTTGAGCAGCGGAAATTCACGCACAGATAACCCGTTGGGTACGCCAGGTTTTATGAGAAGTGCCTACCGATACTTGATCTCAATGATTGGTCCCTAAAGTTGCATTTACAACATTGGATCACCAACATATGTACCCAAAATCTAGCAATCCAGTCAATCTGTTTTAGCCAATTCCGGGTTTGATTTAGCCTAGCACTCGTTATTATTGCTGGTATAAGACTCTTAACGGTTGCTTATTTTCCTAAACGATAAGATAAAGTCAGCCTTAGCCTTCTTCTGCTCCAGCGATAATCGTCTTCTTGGAAAAAGGTGTCGGTAAAAGTGGTGCCCCGAGAGATACGGGAATTGAATAGATCGAACACATTGAGGGTGAGTGTCCCCTTTTTGTGAAAGACCTTTTGACTAATTGAGCAATTCAGAAAGGCTTGCGCCAATCTGCTTCCTTGTGGCCGTTCAAAGGGGGCCCTGTAATTAAACTGTAGTTGGATATCCGTGCGCTTAGCAAGTGCTATGCTGGAGTTGAGCCGGCCGCGGGTAGTGTAGGTGTCTGAGGTGTATTCGGGGTTTAAAGCTGCTCCGTTAATGACAGCCCGATAGAAGTAGGCAGTGCCGTTCAGTTTGAGCCAATCCTGATGACTAAAAGAGAAATTGAATTCAAAACCTAGATCGTCTTTGAACGCCAAATTCTCCGGCCGTCGGTAGGTAATGGGATGTGGATCTCCGAGGGTGACTTGAAAGATCACTCCTTCGATAACATCCGCTGTACGGCGGTAGAAGATGGAGGAGGTGAGGGTGCCTTTCTCTCCTTGCCGGATGTAACCCAGCTCGTACATATTGGTGAACTCTGGTCGCAGATCGGGATTCCCTTGGTGCCTGCTGCGGGCGCTAGTGAAGGAGGGGAAGGGATTAAGCCAACGAAAGCGCGGGCGAGTCACTCTTCGGCTGTAGCTGAGTTGGAGCGCATTTTTCTCGGATAATTCGTACGTCAGGTGGGCACTGGGGAATAAGTTGAGGTTCCTGCTGCTTGATGGTGTTGAGGTGCTGATGTGGGCGTACTCTAAACGCGTTCCAAACTGAACAGAAAGTGCATCTATTTTACTGGCGTAGATGGCATAAGCCGCCTGAATGCTTTCGGTATACCGGTACTCACTATCCAAGCCTTCAAAGACTTGCCACTGGGCATTTTGGAATTCCTGCGCCAGATAATCATTAGACAGTTCGCGATAAGAAGATTGCGCTCCGAGTTCCAGCTTGACGTCCTTGTTCAAGGGGAGCTGATAATCCACCTTGGCGTTCCATTGATTGTTGCCCTCGTCCACCTTAGTAAACTGTTCCTGGTCCGCTAATGGCTGGATAGAAGCGTCAGTTGAGAAATAGCTTTCCAGATAAGTAGACCGCTCAAAACGCTGACTATTCTGGATCTGGAAGTCAGCCGCTAGGTAGTGGTCTTTCTGATCGAATACCCTTTTGTAGCTCAAGTTAAATTCCTGGTACCGATCGGTAGATTGCTCCTTCTCGGTACGCGTACTGCCCCCCAGTTCATAGTTTAAATCTTGCCAGAAATCCCAAAAATCAATCATGACTTCATTGTCTCCGTGCGTTTTGCGATGGAGGAAGGAAGTGGTAAGTGTTGTTTTAGCATCGATGAAGTATTCCGCGCCCATTCGCAGGCTCGTCAGGTGCCCCTTTAAAAGATGTTCTCGTTCTGATCTTAGAATATCAATAGAGTCTACACTGTGGTAAACTTCCCGGTAAAGGGATCCATCGCCCACATTTTGCCACTTACTAGCGGTGACTTGAGTGAACAGATTTAACTTGTTTTTCCGGAAATTGAGATTGAGCGACGACGCCAAGGACTCCGGATGACCAATGGTGTTGTTGAAGGTGCCATTGAGGCCCTCGTCCTTGTTCTTTTTTAAAATGATATTGATAATGCCTGCGGTGCCTTCCGCATTGTAACGTGCCGAAGGATTGGTGATCACTTCTACTTTTTCGATCATATCTGCCGAAAGGCTCCTTAAGCCATCATTACCAAGTAGGCCAGATGGTTTTCCATCTATCAGAATCAGTACGCCTTCACTGCCTCGTAGGCTAATATTGCCTTCCATGTCTACTGCTACACTAGGTACATTATTCAGTACATCCGCTGCGGTGCCACCCATGCTGGCTAGGTCTTTTCCAACATTGAAAACGCGCTTATCCAGCGATAACTCAACGAAACTCCGCTCTGCCCGCACTTCAACGGTAGAGAGCAAGTGCGCATCGGACTTGAGTGAAATAGGACCGAGGTCGATTATTGCCCCATCAGTAGTAAGCTCCACATCGGAAATAATCTCCGATTGATATCCCAGGTAGGCGCATTCCAGGTAATAGCCTCCCAGAGGAAGCACTAAAGAGAAGGCCCCACTGGTATCCACCATCATGCCTTCTACCAGTGCACTATCTGCCCTTGAGAAAATAGAAACGGTGGCGTATTCTAATGGCTGATTAGTTTCAAAGGCTACTATGCTCCCCCGAATGATGCCCGTTGCGGAGGACTGCGCAGTAAGCGAGAAAAGGAGGACTAAGCATAGAGCCGTTGACAAGTAAAGTTTAGCACGCATGGATTACGGATTCAAGCAGTAATGGGTGATTTGAGTCCACAATTATACCTAATATTCTTATGTATTGAATAAAATACCTAAGAAAATTATGTATTAGGGGTGAAAATGAGACCAAAAGACGATGATCAGCCTGTGTCACAGACTGATCATCATACCTTTCTTGAATAGTGGTAAAAGAAAATTGAGGTGGCAATGCAAGCGCATGACCCTATGGGGTTATGGAATAAGCAAATTGTAAAAGACTTGCTTTAGGCGTACAATTAAAAGAAGGAAAGTTCTAATCAAAAGGCTTAGGAAGGTGAAGCATGAGCATTGCCTCCTTTTCTTATATCTACACTGAAGTACAGCAGCTGGTACAGCATGAAAAGCGCAATGATTACCACCAAAGAGGGGAGCATGCTCTGTAGCTCGATAGCTTCCTGAGGAGGACTGTAGAATAGCCTATACAGCAGAGAAATAACTAAAGCAATCGCGGTGATGAGGCTTGCCCGGAGGCCAATTCTTGCTTTTTGCTTGCTTTGCTGAATCAGCTGATCGTAGTATTCCATACTATTGATCTCACGAATGATCGTTTCCTCCAACTGCGGGTCTACCTCCATCTTCAGTTGCGTCTGTTGGAGTATCTCCTTAATCTGTTCTTCGGTTAGCTTCATATTAGACTCCATTCGATGATTTGAAAATAGCGGCAAAGTTCTTCCGGGCTCGATACAGCAATACTTTGATGTTACTGGCAGAAAAACCAGTAATGACCTTTATTTCTGCTATCGAATATTCCTGTAGGTAGTAGAGCTCAAGCATCAAACCTTCCTTGGGTTTCATGGCGGCAAGGGCCAGGTTTATTTGCTTCCGTTTCTCCTTGAGCTCAAGTGCATCCAATGCTCCGTTATGCGTCCGCAGTGATATGGTATGGTCTGCAGAAATTGGAACAGTTCGCTGCTCTAACTTGCTTCTTCTGTTGATTTTGATCGCTTCGTTGACTACAATTCGGTAGAACCAAGTTGAAAATTGAGCTTCTTGCTTAAAGCCGCGCAGACTCTTAAAAGCCTGGACATAAGCATTCTGGACGATATGCTTAGCTCGCACTTCATCTGGTACCATACTGAATGCTATCCGGGTAGCCATTATCTGATAGGTGTTGATGAAATACCTGAAGGCATCATTATCGCCCGATAATACTCTGTTAATGTGTTGGCGATCTAATTCCTTGTTCACTTGGTGATTCTGGAATTTATGATGTAGCTCAAGATTAATCCAATTCCACCTGAAATAAGCAGGCAAGTAGGAAGCGCAATATATTCTGGTACATTACTGTTTTGCGTGACCAGGTAGGCGATCAAAAAACCAATTCCCAGGAAGCTTAGAAATAAGCCTAAGTTTAAAAGAGGCTTAAAATTGCTTATTTGGTCAGCCTCAGCAATTCCGTGTTCAATTCGCGCCATGTTTTCCAGGTGTTTACTTCTGATAATGTAGTAAATCGTGAGGGTAAAGGCTGCGATTAGCAAGGAGAATACAATTCCAGGACCAATCATAAGTTTGCGGTTTTAGTACAAGTGAAGTAATGCAGTGATGACAGGCGGTGCTTTGTACATCGGCCTGTTACTTCCATTAGATATTTGCTACAGCTTCTTGGTTACAAAATGCTCCAATAGACTTTTGTGAGCTTGTAACCAGTTCTTAATTCAGCGCATCTAATGGCCAATTAATCATAAATTATTTTGCCAATGAGATGCCTTCTCTTGTCTTGCTTGCTGCTACTCACTAGCTGGGCTTTTACTCAGGACTACGATTTTACTAAAATTGATCAGTTACTACACGAAGTCGACTCTACAGGCCCCGGGGTCATTATTGGGGTTGTGAAAGATCAGCAGTTACTCTATACTGCTACTAAGGGTATGGCCAATTTAGATTACAATATCCCGCTACACCTGGCCTCCAACTTTCGCTTGTCTTCTACCTCCAAGCAGTTTACGGCAGCCTGTATTCTCCATTTGGTGGATAAAGGTCAGCTTTCGCTGAACGATGCCTTATCCAAGTTCTTTTCTGACTTTTCTCCCAAGCTAGGCGCGGTGACGGTTCAGCAACTGCTGAATCATACCTCGGGCATACGCGATTATATGACACTGCTAATGATTCAAGGATCCCGGCAGATGGACTTTTTCAATAGTTTTATCGGGGAGGACCGCGAAATCATGGAATTGCTGCTGCGGCAGGAGGATTTGTCTTTTGCTAGCGGAACGCAACACAGTTATTCGAATACCAATTATTGGCTGCTCGGACAAATTGTAAAGCAGGTTTCCAATAAGTCATTGGGTGAATACGCACAGGAGAACATCTTTGGCCCCTTGGGTATGGCCAATAGCTTCTACACTGAAATCTCAGGAGTGGTGATTCCTCAACGGGTTTCTGGTTATGTGAGTCCCTGCCCGGAGTGCCCGCGCATGGAGTATCGGTTTCAACCCGTAAGTGTAGGCGATGGTGGGGTGGTCTCCAGCATTCAGGATTTATTGCTGTGGGAGCAAGAATTTCACGAGCATCGCGTTTTATCGGATCAATGCTGGGAAAACATGCTGACTCAGGGAAGACTCAATACCGGAGAAGAGATTTCTTATGCCGCTGGCTTGATCATTAGCACTTTTAACGATCAAAAAGTGGTAAAGCACAGCGGACAAAATCCTGGGTTCACTTCCGAAATTCTACGCTTTCCAGATCATCAACTCTCCGTCATTGTCTTAGGCAATCAAAACTGGTATGATGCGCGTAGGTACGCGAATGAGGCCGCAGCCATCTTTTTTCCAGATGAAACCGATACACCTGAGGTTTTGGATGCCGCCAAACCCCGAGCTGCCGATCTTACCCCAGCCGAACTGGAACGCTTTAGCGGCGATTATCATTTCTTGGAAACCAATGAGTACAGAACAGTGGAGCTCAATGGTTCCACGCTTTCTTACCTCAGAAATAATGGCCCGACGAGTACGCTTATCCCAGTCTCTAAAAATGTCTTGGTCTTTGAGGATCGACCACATATCCAACTGGTATTTACCTTCAAGGAAGATGGTGGCAAGCAGATCGAATGGAGAGATCCCACTATGGGGATTTTGCACGCGGATACCTACCAAAAAGCAAGCCTTGCGGAGGTAGACAAAGTGGCTTACGCCTCCCCCTATGAAAGCTCAGAACTGAACAAGACGTTTGAGATTAGATTGGCCGAAGGGCAACTCTTGTTGTTTATGCTCGAGCACCAAGTTCCCCTGGAACCCACCAGAAAGGATGAGTTTATGGCTATGGGTATGTTTACCCTTAAATTTATGCGGGACCAAGCAGGGGAGATCACCGGCTTTAGAATGGACGCCCCCAGAGCGGAGAACATATTCTTTCGGAAAAGCTAGGGCTTGGCGTTTCAATGTAAGCTCCTGTTAGCATTAGAGGGATAAACAGAAATGCTCCACTGTCTTTAAATCAGTGGAGCATTTCGTAATAGACTGTTTACGGTTGATTACAGTCGATCCTCATATTCTTTAAGCTTTTCCCAGATGCCGAAAAACTCGTCTACGCCCTCTTGGCTATTGAGGTCGGTATTGATCATCAGGAAGCGGCCAATCTTCTTTTCTTTATCAAAAAACATGAAAGAAGCTACGCCGGGGTCTCCGCCCGTATGGCCAATGTAGGTCTCGGCAGCAAAGCCAATGAATACCCCGAAATCGTATTCATCATTGTACGTCCATTCGGCGTCTCTTTCTTCAAACTGGCTATCGTTCATTTGTTGGGTGTAAAAGGCTTCGTAGCCTTCCGGACTCAGTATGGTACCCTTACCCGCATAACCTCGGATCAACTCCTGGAGGTACAAAGCAAAGTCAGCACTGGAGGTCCGTAAGCCTCCGTCTGGATAGGTCACCAAGTAATAGAACGGTAATTCCGCGATAGAGTCGGAATACAGGGTGCTGTGCTGGTTAAAGTCAATTTTATCATAGGACCAGCCCGAAGATTCCATCCCGAGCGGAAGCAGGATATGCTGGCGGGTAAAGTCGGCAAAGTTTGTTCCTGTGGCATACTCCAATACCTGCGCAGCGAGCGTAGCACCAATATTAGTGTACTCAAAAAAGGCACCGGGGCGTTTCTCCAAGAAGTTTTCTTGCGCATACCACTCGCCTTCCTGGTCGAGGAAGTTTTGTAGGAATTCGGCCATCGGCAGATCCTCATCGTTCGGCTTGAATTCTTCTGGAACTACCTGCTCACGGTCGGCCTTATCGTGCTGGCGCGAATGGAGAATGTAGGACTCACCGTCGTACAGCTCGGTATCTATAATAGAAGACGTGTGAGTGGTCAAATGCCGAATAGTGATGACATCTTCCGGAAAGTGGGGATTCACCACCTCGTAAGGCAAATAGTCATTAATGGGGTCATCCAGCTGAAGTTTACCCAGTTCTTGGGCCTTGACGAGGGCAATACCAATGAGTGTTTTTGAAATAGACGCAATGTTTTGAACGGTGTTCTCCGTATACGGTTTTTGCATGTGCAGATCAGCGTAACCAAAACCGTTCGTGTAAAGCACTTCATCTTCACTTACTACAGCTACCGCTAAACCCGTGATATGGCCTTGCTGATAAAACGTATCCAACTCCGCCGTGAGGGAGTCGGCTACGGGATTAGTGGTTTCTACTTCAGGCTCTGTAGCTGGTGGAGTAGTAGGATTGCAAGCGGTAATTAGAAAGCACGCAAGGAAGGGGAATAATAGATTTTTCATAAAGTTAGTTGGCTTTAAAGTATGCTCTTGGTGAAAAGTCACTATAAGGATGTAAAAAATAGGGGGACTCCCCCAATACCAACTGGTTTAGAGTTTTACAAATTTCTCAACCAACTGCCGGCCATTCTCCCCAACAACATTTACAAAGTAAACGCCAGAAGGTAAATCTGCTACTGGCAATTGATACTGAAAATTACGCTGTTTTGGAAGGTCTACTCGCTGCAAAAGCTCGCCTACGGCATTGATGATTTGTAGCTGACCCGCAAAGGCTTCTTCAGCCTGGATAGTGACGCCCAGGTAAGTGCTAGCAGGATTGGGAGACAAGGTAACCTCTATAGCGGGAGCTGTTATCGTTTGCGTAGCAACCAGATCTTCAGCGAAGCAAATCTCCAATCCCCAGCTTTGCAATGCGCCACCATCCCCGGGGGAGATATCCTCAATCATTAGTCCCCAGGTTCCCGTAGCATTTGTGCCCAGGTAGGTCGTCAAACTTTCGATGGGCCGAACCACCTCTCCATCATTCATAGGGCAAATGAGTTCCTCGCCAGCATCATCAAAGATTAGGTTAAAGTCTTCGTTGAGGCCGCAACGCCGGCTCAGCAAGAGCAACTCGTTCTGGAGCGGGTCGATGAGGAAGAACCGCAGATCACTTATGAAAGTATGCGTACCGATCAAGTCGACCACATTGATATCTGTAATGGTACGATCTAATGATATGTCGAGTTGAGAAATGATCGTAGGTGTTCCCGTTTCCGAAATAGCAATGGGTACGTCGCTGCTATTGAATTGTCGGCAAATGATTTGACTGCCGATCGATACATTCTCCTCCGAGATGGCGAAGAAGATATTGTCCGCACATTTTACCATAAATCGGATGGTAGCACTGGTTACCTCCGGAACGGTGAAAGTATAATTGCCGTTGTTGGGTACGTTGGTGGCCAGAACGTTGGGGTAGGTCCATCCACCATCCGTTGAATAGAAGATGTCAACATTGGCACAGTTGATAGGGGCATTGTTGGTGTTGGCTACGTCCCAGTTGATAAACTGCGTTTCACCTACGCTCCACAGGCTGTCGCTGTCGGGGTAGGTCACCCTAAATGGGCCAGTGGTATCGTCTACGGTGATGCTCATGTCACTTTGTGCGGTACAGCCGTAGGCATCATTGTTGTCCCGTACGGTCAGCCTGAAATTCAACGGCCGTGCCACCTCCGGAAGCACTTCCCAGGTGTTGGGAGCCGAACCGAGGAGTACTTCCAGCCGGGGAAAATACCGTTGGGGATCAGCGCTCGGAGGAAATGATCGAAAAGAAGGTCCTTCGGTACTGCTCGCCAGTGGAGGCATAGGGGCGAACTCCCGGTCCCACTGCTCCCAGGCGTAGCTCAGGGTATCGCCCTCGGGGTCGGTGCCATTGGCTGTTAGGACAAAGGGAGTGGCAAAGGGGATGGTGTAATCATCTCCAGCGTTCGCTACCGGCTGTTGATTTGCGGTGTTCAGAATGGTCGCACAGGAATTACCCGTTTCGGTAACAAAGCTGCTCATCTCATCTATACTCACCGCATGAAAATAGAAGTCTGAGGAAGACTGAATACTTGGGAAGCAAATCCCTGCGTAACTCATGATAGTCGATCCACTACCGGGCTCGTACGATGCAAAAGCCGATCTGGAACAGTCGTTGTTCTGGGTATGTCGAGCACCAAATTGGTGGCCAAATTCGTGCGCTGCAGTTCGGAAATCCGATGGGGTCCCCGGTAGACCATTGACCTTGGTCACTCCGCGCGCCTTATTACCGGTGCAGGGTGAGTTTCTGAACGCCAGGCCACCGCCCCCGAGGCCAAACACGTGCCCAATATCAAAGTTGGCGTCCCCGATGATGTTGGTACAAACGGGAACGTTTTCGTTGATCATTTCACTCGAACTGTCGTTGGTGTAGGGATCCGTATTCGGATTGGTGAAGATGATATCGGTGTTCTGATCAACGAGGATTAGGGTAGTGCCCAGCTCGTTCTCAAAAATGCCATTTAATTGGTTGACCATAATAACCATGGAGGCCAGAGCATCAGCAATGATATCTCCGTTTGAGTCATCATCGTCACTGTAGAATTGGGTGTATTCGCCGGTGCAAGCAAGGGCCAGTCGATACTGCCGTAACTGACAATCACGTGATCGCTGCCCCGCGTGGTGGTAATCGATTTCGACTCGTGTGTCTTCCATTGCGCAGGTGAACGCCTCGTTATCTTTAGGATGATCCTTAGCGTAGAAAGCATAATATGTTTGCTCCGCAAGGTTAAAGGGGCGCACGAAGATTGTTCCTGCCGGATCGCCCAGAATGATAGCGAATAGGCCCTGTGGCGTCATCGTGACTTTGGCTGTTTTGTGCGGATTTCGAGCGCTAATACCTGTAAAGGTCTTCAGCTGCGGATACCTTCCAGCAAGGCCTGCTTCCATTACGGGGAAATTAACCAGCTTAAAGCGTTCGGTTTGGCCATTGGGCATCGGCAAGGCAATTGCTGTTGGTGAGTGTCGGGCCTCGTCTGAGAATCGTATTGGGGCAGCTTGCAGTAGGCTCGTCAAAGACGCCAAGTTGGTCATTTGATGAGCCGCGAAAGATGCTGGCATATCCATGGCCTTCAGCGCTTGCTTTGAGTCCAAGCTATGACTAGGTAAAGGGTTCCAAATTTCTAATTCCTGCTGGCCAAAAGTAGTAGAGTACACAAAGCAGAACAGTAGGGTGAGGCAGAGCGTAGCTATGTGGTGCATGAACGTTGGTATGAGCGCACGTCATTCAAATGTGCATGAGGCGTAATTGCACAGGTAGAACGGGCAACCAGGTGGATGGTTTATTCCGCGCTAATCCCTAAACCTCCTGTAGCCGTCCTCCAATTTCTTTTAGCCTCAGCCAGTTTTGGTAAAACAGCGGTAAATTGATCACGTTTTCCATGTACTGAAAGACGTACATAACCAGAGAAAATAGAGCACCATATTTTACGATACCGTCGCCTACCGCCAGCACAATGGACCCCACGAGAAAAGTAGTTAGTAGTACCCAGGAAAGAGAAAAATTTAGTGCCTCTAAATCAGATAACTTGATGTTCCATTTCATCATTGCCTTTAGATGCTGCTGCAATTCTTGCTCGTCGTTTTGGGCGATAACATCCACCTGGCGTTCCAATTCATCATTGGATGATTTGTTAAGCCGTATCGTTTTGGCACTAGTGATTCGATAAATGACGAAGATGGCCAGCGTGATTAATATACTACCGTAAAACACATTCAGATTCAGGGTAGCTATGATGCCAATTACGCCAATCAGGCCAATGACGCTGCTGACCAATTCTGGCAAGGCGTTCTCCAAAAACTCAATCAACTCTCCGATCATGCTCAAGCGAGCCGATTTTTTGGAGGACACGTGGTCCTCCATTTTTGCGATAGCACCCGTGCCCATACTTTGGTAGAGCTTGGCGTAAAAACGGGAATCGAAAACTCTCCTTCCCACACCAATTATTAAAGCTGCCAGGCTCAATATTCCTAGGTATACGGCCCCTTGCTGACTGCCCTGGATAGCGCTATCAATAGCGTAACCAATGAAGAGCGGGAACAATAGGCCCAGTCCTGCTTCCAGTAAAATCAGGGCTAGGGTGAAGCTGAATTGCAGGCGGTAATTCTTGAAAATTGCTTTTATGCTCATCTGTTGCTATTTATTAGGCTTCCAACCCGGAGGTTTTACGATATAATTCCAGGCCTCTTTTAAGCTCTTGGCTTTACGGACATCCTTGAAAATATCGATGTACTCTACCAAATGCACCTTGATCGGGTTGATAGTATCGATGGGCTTGGTCAATCCGTAGTTTGGGGTATGTTTTTCTTCTTGAAACGTACCAAACATCCGGTCCCAGATAGACAGTAGAGCGCCAAAGTTTTTGTCTAAATAAATCTCGTCTGAGCCGTGGTGGACCCGGTGCTGGGATGGGGTCATGAAGATCTTTTCAAACCAACCCAGTTTACCAATCAGCTCGGTGTGCAGCCAAAACTGGTATGATAAGACCAGCAAGAAGCAGAGTACCACTACGTAATGGTGAAAACCGATCAATACCAGCGGTATATAAAACACCCAGGTAACGAAGCTGTCGATAAATGATACCCGCATGGCCGTCGTATAATTGTAGATGGGCGAACTATGATGAATACTGTGGTAGGTCCACAAGATTCGCACTTTATGCTCAATCACGTGCTCCCAGTAGTAGATGAAATCCACTAAGATGAGGCACAGCAGGGTGGTCCAAATGTTGATGGGAATCTGCCAGGGGATATACTCACCAACCAGGATAAACGCACCCACAAATACCAAAGTGGAGGTTTTTTCCAGCAGCTGCGCAATGATAAATACCCCTACACTTGCCCACATTTCCCCCAACCGCCATTTGTCAATTTTCTTCTTGTAGAGCTCATAAATAAACTCCACAATAGCCAATCCAATTGAGAAGGTAAATATGATAAAGATGACCAACCCAATGTTGTCTTCTATCTGCTTGATTACTTCTTCCATAAGCACACTTTAGTCTGATGATTAATTTCCTTTCACAAAATTATGGGCAGGATCAGCGGCTTATGTGTCCTTTTTGGACAATCTAATGGTATAGGGCAGTAAGTAGAAGGTATAAGGACATCAAATAGTCTTTCTACCTTCTACGTGCACCTTACCGCACAGGAATATAAATCTCAGTAATCATGTCTTCTGGTGGGCCATCTTCATCGGCATTAGGATAGAACTCCAAGGTGGGGCGGTCTTCTAGTTCCAACTGTACATCTAGCATCCAGAGGGCGTAAATGCGGTTGTGGAAATCGATGCAGCTTTGGTGTGTTCCCTGGTGGGTAAACTTGGCGTACTTTTGGCGACTGTGTTTTTTGACCCTGTACAGTCCTTCGGGCTCAAACTGCAGCGGCCTTTCTAGGATAAAGGCCACGTTGAAACGTAGGTGGATGTGGTCACCGAGCTCGCTGTCATCAATGATTTCGGTCATGAAGGTGGAGCGCTCGCTAAGGATGTTTTTCTCCATTGCGTACTGGTACAACTGCTGAGCTACCTTTTCTATAGCGGCTACATCGTCGTAGCTACCGCGATACGCCAGGATGAGGTACTCAAAATCGGGGAGGTGCACGATCTCGAATGGTATCTTTTGCCGGTCTATACCTTCTTCCTGAAGTGCCGTTGCCTGGGCCTGGCCCCGGATCGACTCATTGCTTGCTCTAAAGGCGGAAGGAGCGTAGCCGTACTTGCTTTTGAAGGCTTTGCTAAAGGCTGCTCGATCTTTAAATCCCACTTCGTACGCAATGTCGGAAACACCCAGGCCGGAATAAGCTAAATATTGCGCGGCTTTTTCCAATCGCAGGCGCTTGATATATTTTCCGATGGTCTCTTGGTGCAGGGCTTCAAAAATGCGGTTGATATTCCGGTAGGAATAATGGCAGATGGCTTCAATCTTAGGGATGTTGATGTCCTCTTTGAAGTTTTCTTCGAGGTAGCCTAGGAGTTTTTTGTACCGGTTTAGTTGTACTTCATTATTCATTTCTTCACTGCTGCGTAACCGTCCAGAGGTAGGCGATAAGGATGAATATAAATACGTAGGAGGTGTACCCCAAAATTACAACAAACAGGGCTTTAAAGTAGCTCTTCCAATCTTCCTTACCGAAGAACTGTCCAATTGCCCAAATCGGGTAGGCGAAGAAGATGAGCATTACACTGAGTACAACGTACGCACTTTTGGTGATAGCGCCTAGCACAAACGCAAGTGCTAGAATCAAGGTCGCCACACCGAGTATAAAACAGAGGGCGACGATAATTTCGTAGATGTTATAGTTGCGGGCAAAGACCTTGATCCACAGGGCAATGAAAACGCCGATGAGTAAATTGGTGTACGCAACATTACTGTTCAGCCATTTCCCGAAATCACCCGTATCGATATGGTCTCTTAACCCTTCCATCTTACTGATGTTAAAGTAATTGTACTGAATGTCGAGGGCGTAAGAAAGAAAGGAAAATACGACCGAGGTGAAGATCAGGAAGACAATAGGTTGTACATGCTTCTCTCGGTTTTCGTACAGAAATTCCTGGATGGCTTTTCCGGGGCGAACAAAGAACTCCTTAGTCGTGTACAAAAGTCCCCGATCGATGCTGACAATTTGCTGTAGCTGTTGAGTGAAATAGCGCCGGTCAATCCGCTGCAAGTTGGGTACTTGCTCCGATGTAGAACTTACGTCCTTATCCGTAGAGTATTGCTGGTCACTGTGCTTTGCCATTTGCTAAAGATAGGTTAACTATCCGGGTTTTCTTTGTCCTTGCTACGCAAGTATTATTGCCTACGGGGGCTAACTGCTACCTCTAGAAATACTCCAAATATTCTTCCATAGGCTGCATACCCATTGATACCCGGATACTGTCCAGGTTAGTCGTATCCGCGATGGGCCAAAGTTCTCCGTTCATGAGTTGGGAGCCGTAGATTTGCTTGTAGTTCCCGTTCATCAAAATGCGGTCTACTGAGAGGGCCATACATTCTACCTCTAACGCTTCGGACTGAAATAGTTGGTGCAGGAGTGGATATTAATAGGTGGCCATTGTTTCAGCACCAGCGTGTTGGTATTCTAGCCAGAACTTTCCTCTGCGGTTGGCGTCCATTTTGAGGATATCATCGTAGCTGCATTGATTCAGAATGGAGAGGTATCAAGAAGGAAAAAACAAGAATTAGGGTATGTGAAGTAGCCTTCACAGGTGTAATTGTAGTGGAACGCATGAGTTGTTTATTTGTAACTGAACGGTGAAGATGGCAAATTGACACCTGCTAAGCACCGTCTTAAATAAACATTAACTGCTTATGCGAAAGTAGAGGCCACATTAGTTTATCCTCAACTCGCTTGCTCAAAGTTTACATGGTAGAGTGTTAGCAGCACAAACGCAAAAAAGGGGATCAGATAGATCATGTTGAAGAGGCCCAAGTCTAGGTAGGCTACCAGGACACTGAATAACAAACCGCAGGGGACTAGCCCCAGTAACCAATAAAACTGGACCTTTATAAAATCACACTTTATCGGAGTCTGACAAGCTTGGCAATTCCATTTTGATAAACCGTAAGACCTGATATACCTCCGCACGAATGCCCCTAGCGGAAACTGATGGCCACATACTGGACAAGTACGCGGCCCTGTATGTTGCTCTATTTCATCTAGGATTTCGTTGGGCATAGATCTTAGTTGACTGTAACTTCCTTTGGGTATAAAACTCAACAAAACTAATTATATTGGAAAATATTTGCCTGAAGTGTCGATATGTTAGAATTTATTTGCCATTTGGGGCTTTTTATTCAAGTAAAGCAGGAAATATTTGCACCCTTAATTTAAATGGAAATTTTTTACCAGAAAGGGTTATTTAATAGAAAATATTTTCTCAATTGCTTCAATTAGTATACGTTAAGTGGAAAATAATTTACCAATACATCTGCAAGAAGTAGTATTTGGATCATCAGATCCTAATATTTCAAAAAAGATATCCAAACTAGAAAAAGAGGGGAAGCTTAGAAAAATAGCACCAAGGCTTTATACCGGGAACCTTGAAGAATCTCCGGAAATAATTGTGAGAAGAAATATTTTCACAATTCTGGGGAAACTTTTCTCTGGAGCTGTATTAAGTCATCGATCAGCACTGGAATTTAAGCCAACATCAACGAACCAGATATTTTTAACATACACCTACACTAAAAAAACTAAACTACCAGGTTTAACCATAAGGTTTTTAAAAGGCCACGGTCCTATCGAAGGAGATAATCTGCTATCTGGAGATGTTTACGCTTCACAACGCGCACGGGCATTTTTAGAGAATCTTCAAACATCGAGAAAATCAGGTCCAGATTCGAAGACACTAACTTATCCAGAAATTGAGGAACGGCTAGATCAAATAGTAAGAATTAGCGGAGATAAAGAGCTTAATAAATTAAGAGATAAGGCACGAAATATTTCGGAAGAATTAGGAATGGTAAAAGAATTCAAAAAACTGGATAAAATAATAAGTGCTTTACTAACCACGCATTCCTCAAGGATATTGACATCACCATTAGCAATTGCTCGGGCATTTGGAGTCCCTTATGATCCCAATAGATATGAACTATTTGAAAAACTATTCAGAGAGTTGAAGCAATTTGAGTTTAAATCATTTAAAGAAAAGAACACAGACCTAAATTCATTTAGGTACTTTGCTTTTTATGAAGGTTACTTTTCCAACTATATAGAGGGGACAATCTTTGAAATAGATGAGGCTAAAGAAATAATAGAAACACAAACACCTCTACCTACAAGAAATCAAGATTCTCATGATATTTTAGGTACATATAAGCTTGTTTCTAATCGTAAAGAAATGAGCGTGATACCAAAATCTGCAGAGGAATTAATATTAATACTCCAGTATCGCCACAAAACTCTTCTTGCTGCTAGAAAAGATAAAAACCCAGGGGAGTTTAAAAGTAGAAATAATTTTGCCGGGCAAACTTCCTTTGTTGATTTAAACTTGGTGAAAGGAACCTTAATAAAAGGGTTTGAATTCTACTCGGCACTTAACAACCCATTTGCTAGAGCAGTTTATATCATGTTTATGATAAGTGAGGTTCACCCTTTTTTAGATGGTAATGGAAGAATAGCCCGCGTCATGATGAACGCTGAATTAGTCTCAGCAAAGCAATCTAAGATTATCATACCAAATGTATATAGAGAAGATTATATTTTGACCTTAAGGAGATTAACAAGGCAACATGATCCAGAACCTTATATTCGTATGCTATCAAGAGCCCATGAATTTAGTTCAATGATATATGGGGAAAGCATGGATGAAATTCAAACTAAGTTAGAACAATCAAATGCATTTCTATTGCCAGAAGAGGGTAAGTTGAAGATAATAACTACAGACAACAAAGCATAGCTGACTAGTAGGGCTAGCTCGTACCATCAGCTATACTTTGTCTTAGTAGACAACAAAGCCAATTCAACAATGCTACCAGGTCCCGTTGCCTGCTCTATTCCTCTGGCAATTCCACCTCTTCCCCCCAAATATATTTCGCAAACCATTGCCAGTTGTGCCAGGTTGCGGCCAGACGTTCCCGGGGTTTGCTAATGCCGTGGCCAAAGCCTTTGTAAACAATGAGCTCCGTTTCCACGCCTACATCGCGCAAACCCTGTACCAGTTCGTAGGCGTTGGCAATAGGGACCCTACGGTCAAATTCGCCGTGCTGAATAAGGGTGGGTGTCGTGGCATCGTTGATGTTAGTCATCGGCGAGGTCAGCTCGTAGATTTCCTGATCCGACCAGGGCGTAGCTTTGAGGTACTGCCGAGTGAACGGATGAATATCGGTATTGACGTAGTAGGTCATCCAATTAGAAATACCGGCACCTACGGAGATGGCTTGGAATTGATCAGAGTTAGTGGTGAGAAAGGCCGAGATGTAACCACCCTGACTCCAGCCCATGCAGCCTACTTTGTCGCCATCTATCAAGCCCTCCTTTTCCAGGTGCTCCACACCGGATAGGACGTCCCAGGCATCACCTACCCCCAGGTTACGTACGTTTAGGGAGCGAAACGCTTCGCCGTAGCCGGCCGAGCCGCGGTAGTTGGGGCGCAAGATTAGCGCACCCTTGTTGAGCCACTGCACCATCGGGTACACGTACGAAGGCGTCGGACTAGGAGCGGAAATGCCGGTGGGGCCTCCGTGAATGATCACTAGCAGTGGGTACTTTTTGCTAGGATCATAGTCTTTGGGCTTGTGCAGGACGCCTTCAATCACCTGCCCGTCTTTGCTTTCCCACGAAATGACCTCACTATCCGCGGCCGCCCAGTTATCGATCTGTTGAGAAGCGTTGGTGATTTGTACATCCCTTTGCTTACTGATGAAGTCACTCCAGTAAACCTCGGTCAGATTATCATCCCCAGAAGCCGTAATGGCTAACTGCTGGGCAGATTCGGAGAAGGAATAATTCCAAATTCTATTGTCAGATGGCAGTACGCTTGCCTCTCCACTAGTGGGATCAATTTGAATAATGAAGCGATCCGTTTTCTGCCAACTCAAAGCGAAAATGCCTTCAGCATTCCAGCTTACTCTAAAAATATCCTCGTCAAAATCTGCTGCCAACTGCTTGTTGTTAGATCCATCTACATCAATTCTGAATAGTTTACCATTCAGATAATAGTTGGAGGTACGCTCATCAAGCGCACTTTGGTACAAGATCGATTTCCCATCTGGCGACCAGTCCACTAAACCATCGTAACTCTCATTACTAACTAAAGTATTGAGGGCCTTGGAAGAGATGTCATAAATAGAGATATCGGCATCGAAAAAGCTATTGATCAGTGGATTAGGCTGGTGTTCGATGGCGATTTGTTGGCCATCTGGCGACCAGCTAAAGTCGTTGATGTTGAAGTCTACGTCATCCAGCAGGAGCTTGGCGGCTCTATCTGCTTTGAAGACTGAATCCTGCATTTGCGCTGGTAACGGCATTTCTGCGAGCCGGTTTGGGTCGAAATCAATGGTCCAAAGCTGCGTCAGGCTGTACTCCTCATCGTCTATGGTAAACTTGCCGTATTTCTCTTCCTGTTGCTTCGTGTCTTTTGACTTGTCCTCTGATTGGAGGAAGGCAATGGTCTTTCCATCTGGCGACCATTCAAAGCCTCTAATGTTGGCCTCTGTATGGGTAATCTGTAATGCCTCTCCGCCCGCTGCACGGATGGCGTGGATCTGATTTTTCTCACCGCGAGTGGATAAGAAGGCAATCCATTTCCCGTCTGGCGACCATTGGGCGCCGCTGCTATTCCCTTTTGGATTATTGGTGAGTTGGAAGGGAGTTTCACCATCTTTTGAGAGCCACAATTCCCGATCGTAACGGTTTTCCTGCCAATCCGCGGCTTGTTTAGTGAAGACGATGTGCTTCCCATCCGGGGAAATCTCTGCTGTAGATATGGATTGTAAAGAAATGACTTCTTCGAAAGAAGGGGTCTTGAGGTCTTGTGCGTTGGTGTAAATGGCTAAAATACAGACCAGGGTAGTCAACAGTACCTTTTTCATAGTGGGCGATTTTGAAAAAAATGGGTTGTATGCTTCGGCTATGTGATGAACCGGTTCCACACGAAGTTACCGATAGGTTTTCACATCTACCGCAGGGAGCCTACGCTTTATCTCTCGAATCTGGGTGGTCGAAAAGTTATTCTCGCCAATATATAGCGTTTTGAGATTTTTCAGTTGGTACAGCGATTCCGGTAGGTCTACAAGTTTGTTTCTCCACAGGTCTAGTATTTCAAGCTGCTTTAAGTTGCCTACTTCTTCCGGCAGTTCTGTCAAGTCTCCTCCGGCAAGTATCCTCAGTTCTTTCAACGTACTCAATTGACCAATTTCCTTAGGCAGTTTACTGAGGCTGGTCTTTGAAAGAATAAGCGTTTCCAGTTTAGTAAGCTGGGCTATTTTGCTAGATAACTTGACAAGACACCCTGGTTCAATACAGGAAATCCAGAGGAAACGGATGTGGGTATTGTCGTAGAATTCATCAGGTAATTCACTGAGTGGTAATCCATCTATTTCTATCGAATCTCCACCTTCAAACTGATCAATCTGTTTATTGAGTTCTTGGATCCAATAATCTATTTCAGTTGGCGTGCTTTCATGTACTGATTGCGCTTCTGGTTCAGAATGTTGACATCCGATAATGCTGAGGCCGAATAGTAGCGTGAGTAGAGCGTGCTGTAGTTTCATGGAGGCGTTATGTTACTTCTCCAAGGCAAACGGTCAGGGTTTTGCAGCTATTGTCAGGTAGCGATCAGGTTAGTCTCTTTTCTATATTTTTAATGACCTGCTCTCTATCCTGTGTTACTTTCTCCACGAAGGCTGAGTCTATGGCTAAGGTTTCTTTCTATTCCCCCATATCTGCTACTGAGAATAAAGTGACTTGTGTTCGTTTTCCCTTTAGGGCAATAAACCCTTTATCAGCCAAACTACTTTGGTCAATTGCGTCAGCTAAGTACTGTCGCAATTGACCAGAGATGAGAAATGTGGATTTGAGTTCATTGCACATCCCTTGAATTCGGGCGGTTGTATTCAATAGATCGCCGGAGTAAGTAATGTCTCTTTTGATAATACCGATTTCACCCACTATAGAATTACCGATATGGGCACCGGCCTTGAATCTGGGGACAGTCTGGTACTTTTCTAAATACGCTTGTTTCTTCAATTCAAAAATGCGTTCGATAGCGAAGTAGATATTGACGCAGACGGCCCTATCCTGAACGTTTTTTAAGAGCCAGGTTAATATCACTTCGTCCCCTACGTACTGGTAAATTTCAGCCCGGTTAGAACTGATCGGTTCCGTAATGTCCGAGAATACATCCTGTAAAAACTGGTGATACTTTTTCTCGCCTAAGTTCTCCGCAATAGTGGTAGAAGACTTCAAATCTAGGAACATGAATATTCGTTCCTCTTCTTTTGGGGAATGGTATTTGCCGGAGAATATGTTATACAGATTTCCAGGCCCAAACTTCTGTTCCAATTGTAGGTAGAACTGAGTGAATTGAAATACAATACCCCAAATAATCAAGTTCTTTAGGTAGATACCACTAAAGAGCCATTCCATAAATGTATCACTCAAAACCAGCTCCTCGGCGCTATCCTGTACTATGGAGTAGGATGATATAAAGGCGGTGGAGACGCTAACTAAGGCAAAAATCGTTACGAAGATTATCGCACCCCAAACTTGACCATAAATAAAGGGCCTATTCCTGATTTTTCGATTCAAGCTGGTCAGTAGTAGTCCACCCAAAAGTCCTGCACCAAGTCCTGCGATCGCATTGTAGATGAGTGATCCCACTAAAGAATAAGTGGCAATTAATCCAGTAGGAAACGGTCCGTACAGCACTGAATGATCATACACAGAAATTACCAATCCAATAATAGCATAGGCGATAGCAATGTTTGCTACTAACCTTAATCGACTTTTGGCTTGTGCGTTCATTCTAGTTTTCTTAATGTAGCTGGCAGTGAATTATTTCCCCTGAACAACTAAAGAAATTCGAACGTAAATTCCAACCCCTAAAGGAATGAGGATCATCTAAAATGGAGTGCAGCATAGTAGGCCGGTCATAGTTGATTCGATGCATGAACTCCAGAAAAAGGTGAACCTTTTCCTTCGCCTCATTTTGCACGCCCGAGTGAATACGGTTTATCGCCGAAAACAGATCATCGTATTCACCAAGGCCAATTGTTTGCCCTAAATAATTGACCCACTTATTGGAAAAGAAGAGGTAGAAATACAGGTTGCCATAAGGTGTATCTGCAAAGTATTGGCGAGCGAATACCTCCACTTTGCTTGCGTATTCACCCTTTATGAGGGCCGCAAAAAGAAGATTGACTAAGGAGCCAATATTGGGATGGCTTACCTGTTCATTTCCAAAGTGGACCTCTTTTTCAAAGAAGTGGAGGGTGATGTCTACCTGTTCTTCGCTGAACCCCTCCGCAGCAAGTTGCCGCAGCACACCTATGCTTTCAGTGAAAGGACGCCCTTGTTTAAAAGCGGCGAGTGCTATCCTTAATCTTTCCTCTTTAGGTTTTTCCATAATCTCCTATAGCTGTTACACTAGCGGATCAAATTAATCACCCCTGTCTGTTGTCTCAAGGTTCCATCGATCAGCTCCACTTCTAGTAGGTAAACATAGGCTCCAGCGTTGTGCTCATTTCCATTCCCATCCAGTCTTCCATTCCAACCAAAGCTGCTATCGTTTCCAGGGAAGTTGTTGGCTTCAAAAATGAGATCACCCTTTCGGCTGAAAATTTGCATGCTTTTTACAAGTTTGATGCCGTCTCCAGTGTATACTGAAAGGCGATCGTTTACGCCATCAAAATTTGGTGTAAAAGCATTCGGGACATAAATGTCTTCTTTGCGATCTACATAAATGAAAATTTCATCACTCGCAATGCAGCCATCATCGTCGGTGATGGATAGCATCAGCAAGGTGCTGTCAGTGGGGCTATAAATGGTAGAGGGACAATTGGTGCAGGATAGGTTTTCTGGATCATTCCACACCCACAATTCAGTTCCGTCCAGTGGCCGATTGGAAAGTACCGTTAAAAAAATAGAATCACCTAAATCAATTTCTAGATCAAACCCAAGGTCAATCTCAAAATCGCCCGGGCAGCTTGTAGTGTCAGGTGCTATGAGATGACTGGGACCTGCTAAGGGTGAAAACGAAGGATTACCTCCATAAAGAGAGGACAGAGATAGGCATAGCAGTAGTAGCACGGTACTGGTACGAGAGAGCTGCATGATAATGTTTTTATTTGTTTACTTAAGCGCGCTCAAATGTAACCAAGTTTGTTGGGACTTGCAAGGGAAACAAAGGGCTGTGCAGGGCAATTGGGATTTCCCTCAAGCACAGTTCACCAGCCCTTTGTTACCAATACGGTTATACGGTTCTTACTAGTTTAGCACTATCCCAATCGGAGGTATTGACGGCTGCTTCGTAGGTCGTCTGTAGAAAATCATGCAGCATTTTTTCTGGATCATCAGCTTGCTGCACATCCTCGTATTTCAGGAAGAATTCCCCCATTTCTGGACTGTAGAATGCTTGCTCGGGCAAGACTTTTTGCGCCCCAAATTCCGGTCCACTAGGATAAGCATAGGCGTAAAAAGCAGGACTTGGAAAGTCCTTAGAACCCGGCCAGAATCCTGCACTGCTGACTTCCTGGGAGTATGCTTCCTGCATCACTTCCAGTGGCATATTGGGCATCCCTCCTTGGTGCGGCGGTGCTGGATTACCGGAAAATCGCGTCACTGCCAGATCGAAGGCACCCCAGAACAGGTGCACCGGGCTGGCCTTTCCAATAAATTCACTACGAAACTGGTGAAAAACCTGGTTGGCCTTAAGCATGGCCCGCCAGAGGTTTTGGGCGGCCTCCGGGTCATAGGATTTATTGACTGTGTTTTCCTCAAAAGGAATGGCCGGATCCATTTCATTTGGGCGGGCATGAATATCGACTTGTATCCCAATGCTGGATAACTTTCCAAAGAGCTCCTGGTAAAATGCGGCAACGGTCATTGGACGCAAGTCCATTGAAATTGATTCTGCTGCGGAAGACTGAATGATCAGCTGGTGCTTTTTGAAATCAAACTCGATTTGAAAAACCTGTCCTTGGTAGGGAATACCGTGAGTAGAAAAACCACTGGGACTGATGTAGAGGGCCGTATGCCAGGAGTGGTTTTGCCAGGGCATAGCACGTAGCCTTATTTTGCCAACAATCTGGAGCCATTGGTGCAGGGTTTCCAGGGTGTCTTGCATTTGGGCGAAGTCTAATTTCGGCCAAGCACTTTGATTATTTGTCACGACGTATTTTATTTGGTTGTTGTTGAATTATGCTAAAGTCCAGTTTAGTCGAAAGACTCTATCAAGACCCCCATTTTGCCCATCTGTGAATCGCGTATGGCCTCCATGATTTCGGTTTGCGAGTTCATGACGAAGGGGCCGTAAGACACCACTTTTTCTCCTATGGGCTCTCCGGCTAGTACGATAAAGCGGGTCTGCTGAGTAGCAGAAATGTGCACTTCCTCACCATCAGTATCCAGCCAGATCAGGTCCTTGCGCACCGCACTTCTTCCATTCACTTCTAGTTGCCCGTCCAGCAGATAAAGCAAGGTGTTGAAATGGCGGGGAATACGAAGCTGAGTGGTGGCATCGGCGGCTATTTCGCCGCGCAACAGGAGTAAAGGGGAGAAGGTCTTGGCTGGTCCTTGCAGGCCTGCATATTCTCCAGCGACCACTTTGAGCTGAACCCCTTCGCCTGCCAGGACTGGAGTTTCCTCCTCCGTGAGCGGTAGGTAGTAGGGCACCTCCATTTTGTGCTTAGCTGGGGTGTTGACCCAGAACTGGATGATCTCTTGTTCTCCGCCTTGCTGCGCCAGGGTTTTGCTGGGCCGTTCGCTGTGTACAATACCCTTGCCGGCGTGCATCCATTGGGTTCCTCCGGCAGCTATTACGGCATCGTTGCCGAAACTATCCTGATGCCGAACATCGCCTTTAAAGACAAAGGTAACCGGAGAAAAGCCCCGGTGAGGGTGTCCGCCGATACCGACATCGCGCTGATGTTGATCACCACCAAGGGTAAACTCCGCGTGGTGAATGAGCAAGAACGGATCTAATTGCTCAAGCAATCTATTGGGTAATGGTTGTTCGATGATATGCCCGCCCATATTGACTTTCTGGGAAGCAATAACGTTTATGATTGATTTTTTACTCATTATTTGAGGTTTAATGGGTGTACATTGATTAATCGCCACCTTTCCGATCTCGGACAGTGTCAAGGCCATCATTGCGCTTCTATTTCGGAACACAGGGCGGTCCGGCAAAAGCTGCCTAGGAGCTGTTGCTGTTGAAATAACAATGATAATCGAGGAAAGGGTGACGATTAACTTTCGTCTTACTGCAAATGTGCTGGCTTTACACGAGAAATGAAATAAGGTAGATTAAGAAAGGAGGTTAAGCTATCTTAACTTTTATCGGCTTCGGCAATTTGCTTCCTGATGCTACTCAAAAACTCTTTAGTAATACCCAGATAAGAGGCGATCATAGCCTATTTCTTCTAAGGAGCGTAAGACTTCTGGTTGTTAACTATCTCTACGCTCTTAATCCCAAAAAGCCTTAAGCCCTCTCAATCCCATATCAACTACTGGTTCACTTTCGCTGCTGTTGCTAACGTCAATATCCCACTCTCCGTTGCCGTTGCGATCTATCCATTCAAAGCTACCGTTGATTGAAAAGGAGAGCGTCAGTTCCACATTTTCCTGCTCCTCGCCGCTTATCTGCAAGGGGAGATCCAAACTACCCGCCACCACGCACGAGCCAGCAGGAATAGGTGCGTTAGGAAAAGGGTTAACCACTGTTGTAGCATTGGCTGGTGCCTGACCAGTAAAAATCTGATTGTAACTATCGTAAGGTGCTGCTAGCTGTGTCTCGAAGGCCCAGAAACCTTGTAGATGGGTGGCATTTACTGGTACCTCCAGGGTGTTAACTTGTAGATTGTTGATGTGGGTATTGTAGCCCACAAAGGAGGCAATCGTACCGAACTGCTGCGATAGCGAATTAATTACGGGAATGTTATTGAGATTGTAGCGTACATCATAATTCTGGTAAGCGACTGATACGCGGAGATGCTGGTAGGTGCCAGCCGCAATATCGGCCAGTGGAACCTCCACAAACATTTCGTCCTCCCCAGCTACCAGTGCCTGATCAAAATCAATGGCAGTGGTGAATCCGTAAGGGTTGGAATTACTAGCGGAAACCTCTTTCCCTTTGAAAACAAACGCGCCCTGCTGATACGGGGTGAATTCATCAGCGACCAACTCTAGGAAATGGATGCTGAGCCCATTGAAGCTGGGTGTTTGTGTAGCATGGTCAGATGGAACGGTGGACGGATTACCCAGGTTGTCCAAACGCTCTTGATTGGGGTCGAATTGGAACTTAACTCTTAGCATTTTGTCCGTTGCCCCGCTAGGTGGTGTTTCTTCTTTTTTGCAAGCTAGGAAGGAGATGGCGAATAGGAGTAGGAGTGGGAAAACGGTACGGGGAGCAATTGTTGGCATTAGCGTTCACGAATTGGTTTAGGGGAATACTACATCTTCAAAAACGTTGCATTTGTAAAAATCGCGTGTGCAAGCTTAGGTATTGATTTGCAGGGAAGTTATATGGGGGTGAATTGTGCTGAGCAGAAACATGCGAATAGTATTCACAAATTAAGCATCAATGATTCCTTTGTCGTGGTAAGCGCAATAATAGTATTGGTGCGTACCACCCCTTTTATCGTCTTGATCTTTTCACCCAATACCTGCTCCAGTATTTTGGTATTCTGCACTCTGATCTTTAGTAGGTAGGAATATTCGCCAGTGATGAAGTGGCACTCCTGTACCTCCTTGACGGCATTGATCTTTTCGATAAAATTGGTCTCCTCCGTTGGTATGGGCATGAGGACTTGTACAAAGGCGCATATATCAAACCCCAGTAGATCGGGATTAGGAATGTATACATTTTGCTTGAGCACATTGGCCTTGACTAATTTATTAATGCGCTCTTTAACGGCCGTAATGGATAGATTGACTTCCTCTCCAATTTGGGCATAGGAAAGCTTTCCGTCGGATTGGAGTAATTGGATGATCTGAGTGTCTTTAGTGTTCATTTGGTCTATTTTATTAAATAATGATTGATGAATAGCAAAATATGCATAAATTAATCTAATTTATAGCATAATTTGCTTTTATGAAAAAGTTTTTCGCACTCTTAAGCCTAAGTTTGCTTATTATACTGCCCGGCTATTCTCAACTCACTTCAGCCGACTTAATTGCGGATATTGAACAGTTGGTACACTTCGTAGAAACGGAACACGTTTGGCCGTACCGACTTGTAACCAAAGCGGATTTTCAGGCGCAAGTAGACCAATCGCTATCGGTAATCAATGCGAAAGCGGAATGCGATGAACGCTGTTATGTTGAGATCCTAAAGATTGTAGCCGCCTTAAACGATGGTCATTCGGTAGTTCGGTATAGCAGCAGGGAACGCCTCTTTGGTTATTTGCCGTTAACGGTGACCTGGTTTAAGGAGGGCTTGTACGTGACGCGAGTGCCAGAAGAATACAAGCAACTATTGGGCACAAAGTTGACGGCGATCGATGATGTGGAAATCGCGAATATTCTTGATCAACTCAGAGCGGTAATTCCACACGGGAATAACACCAGATTTAAAAAGTTTGCCTATTCCTACCTCAGAATGCCAGGCTTATTGTACGGTTTAGGAATAACAGATGACCCGAAAGAAGCACGCCTGACTTTTTCTTCTGCCACCTCTATCTCGACGGTAGTTTTCCAGCATATGGATGATCAAACCTACGAGGCAACGACTTTTGTGGATTACGAAGAGGTACACCCAAAGGTGCCTTTGTCTAGCACCCAAAGTTCAGCCTACTACTGGAGTCTTTACGATGCTGAAAACCGAATTTACTATTTCAAGTACAACCGAATTGGCAATATGGAAAGCCAAAGAGCATCCGCTTTCGCAGCGGAAATGTGGGCGGAGGTAGATTCTTTGGAAGTTGACAAATTTGTTCTTGATATTAGGAATAATGGAGGAGGGCAGTTTGCCTATTGCATGTCCTTTTTGCAAGGCATTCTAGACCGGCCCGAGATCAATAGTGCTGGCAAGCTCTTTGTCATTTCCGGCTATGATACCTTCTCTGCGGCACTGGATATGCTGCGGAATTTGGAGGTGAAAAGTGAAGCCATTATCATTGGTGAAACGCCTGGCGATTATGCCGCCTCTTCTGGTGATCCGGAGGAGTATGTATTGGACAATAGTAAAATCAGCGTGGAACTCTCCACGGTATTCCATCCAACCATCTTTGCGGATGATATGCGAGACGGCATCATCTTGGACGAAATCATTGAGCCTTCCTGGGCGGAATACGAAGCGGGAAGAGATGCCGCCTACGATTATATCGTCACTTATGATAAACCGGGTTTGATGCCTACCTCTGTTGAGGGGTTTGAATCGACTACAGGTACGTATGAATACGATGCGGATAAGCACCTGGTCATCAAAGCCGTTGATGATGCACTCTACTTTGATATTTCCCACTCACTAATTTCTCCTTTGTACCCGAGCGAGGGGAGGACCTTTACCACAGAAATTCAAGGCCTCACCGTCGCTTTAGGTGATGGAGTTGTCAATGTCAATTATCCGGATGGGAAAGAAGAATCGTTTAAGGAGATTAAAGAAGGGAACAGCGCACTCGATGATCTGTACGCCGGAAACTTTGAGGCGGCAAAAGCCATCTACCTAGGCATAAAGAAAGACAATCCGGACAGTCAATTGATCAGAGATGGACGGTTCTCCAACTTAGCCCTCTTTGCTTTCTTCGAATTACGAGCCAAGGACCGGGAACTGGCATCAAGCATTGCCAAAGGTATTCTCAATTTAGGTATTGAAATCAACGAAGGAGATGCGCCTTTTTGTGAGTTTGCACTGCGGTTTTATTAGTGTTTGCTGGTTCCGCGGAATTCACTCCGCCGTGGAGATTTAAAGCGGAATGAATTCCACGAAACCAGTATAATAAAGACTCACCTACTGCTTCACCACCTTCTGTACCTCAATGATCTCATCAGTCTCATCCAAGACTTTCAGTGTATAGAGCCCATTTGGCAAGGCAGAAATGTCAATCGTATGCGTAGATCCACTGGCGTTAACCGTACGATGAAGCCGCCCAATGGCATCAAACAACTCGATTCGGTATTGACTCAGATTACCCTTGATGGTAAGTTCATTTTGCGCAGGATTGGGGAAAATCTGAATCCTGTTTTCTGCTAGGTCATCCACCGAGGTGATGTCCGGATTGAAGAAACCAAAGTCCACCGTGTTATTGCCGCTGGCATCGTAATCGAAATAGCAGTTAAACGGATCACCATCGTTCAGGGGCTCGCCATCTTCCGTGAGGGTGACTATACCAGACATGATGTCGGTAAAGGGGGCGCCAAAGCCATTGTTGTCAAAATCCACATCATTGTTGGCATCCGCTACAAAACCATTGGTGGACTGGAAGCCGTGAAGGGGTTGTCCTTCATCCCAGTTTTCCACTTGCCAAACAAATACGACATAGTTGCCCGGCTGCAAGCCAGAGAAACGATAGTAACCTTCTTCGTCGGTTACCTGCACACCACCGAAGCCTTGCCAGTCTGGGATGTCATCACCATCTGAGTCACCCCAAATCACGAGTGATACACCGGGAATGCCAGGTTCGTCGGGATCATTAATGCCGTCTTGATTGTAATCATGCCATACGCGGTTTCCGATGGATACAATTCCTGGTGATACTTGCTGCGCACAATCGGCGTAGCAATAGGCCATGTCGTTGATGGCCAGGATCATTTCGTCGCCCATTGCTTTACCCGTATTCAAAAAGAAAAGGGCATTGTTATGGAAATGATGGATGGCATCGTCGGGAGATTCGGATGCCTCTTGGTAATACTGCTTGGTTTCCGTAAAGCCCACGGTACCTCCGTAAATGTCATCATTGCAGGCCACATTTTCCTGGGCTACCGCAACGATGTTTTGCATGCTTTGTACCCAGAGGTCTCCCGTAACGGTAAAGCCACCATGGCCCGAATTGGCAATGACGATTGGTAGGTTTGGTACCGCTAAATCGTTTCTGATATCGGCCACCAGGTGGTGGAGGTTGCTCTCGTATTCCGCTAGGAAACTGTCTTCTGCACCATCATTCCAACCTTGGAACCAGGCAAAGCCAGAAATTTCATATTCTGTGACGCCAATGTCGGGAAATTCCGTGCCCAGGTTTTGGGTCACATCCTGCACCGTTTGAATCATGCTGTTATAGAATTCGCCAGTTGTGCCGCCGGCAGAAGGAGGACGAAAATCCTCGGCCAGGTTCTTGCCTCCCCAGGCGGTTTTGATGATGAGCACGGGGTCTTCGTAATAGCGATCCAGCTGGTGCGCGAACATGAGTTCAGGACCAATCAAATTAGTGTTAGCACCCTGGCCTACCGTAACTTTGCTTCTAATCGTTTCATCTCCATTGGCGAAGTAAAGCGAAGCACCGTCCAGTACCGTCCAGTCGTCAACGTTGCCTAGTTCTGACCAATCTCCGTTGACGTCGTTTTCAATAATATTCACCAGCGTCCCCGGACTGTTTCCTCCATCATCCACCGTGCCAAATCCTTGCATGTTCGACTGGCCAGCAAGAACGAAAACGCGCACCTTGCTCGGTGTCTTTTCCTGGCGGGTTACGATCGGTACATAACCGACTTCCATTCCTGCAGGTGGCTGCACAATGGCGTTCGGGTCAAGTGTGGCTATTTCGCCAATAGCTGGCGGTGCCATATACTCATCCGTATGGCTCCAGTTGGTGTGGATGAGTTCTGCTCGGTTCTGGAGTTCCTCACGCATGTCCGCAGGAAGGTTAGCGTGAACAATAGCTGGCTGGTCTACAAAGCGGTACCAATAATAGGTGAGGGTGGAGCCATCCTCTAGTTCGGCGTGGAAGGGGCCGGCTGCCGGGCCGGGGCTATTCCAGGGACCATTGGGGTCCTGCCAGGCGCACTCTGGATCCAGGGGGGTCAAGTAAGTGATTTCGGGTCTGGGAAAAGAAGGAACAATGGCTTCCACCAAATTGGTAGTGGCAGGGACCGCATCTTCGTCAACCCGGTGCCACTTATTATCTGATTCCAGCTGGAAGTATTCTGGCATCAAGAAGCGTCCATCTTTTTCAGCAACTGCATCTAAATCATATTCATAGCCCATGATGTTTGCGTTAAGCTGAACATTACCCATGTAATCCAAATCGATTTCGTGTTCTAGTCCGGCTCCAGAAATTTCACCAACCATTGCCCCTCCATTATTTATAAACGAGGTTTGGTAGGTGCCGGCCTGTAGGAGTCCAGGTGAAACGGCTGCACCACCGCCAAACCAGGCTTCCATATCGTTCCACAGCGCATCCTGTGAGTAAACGGAGATTTGATTCAGCAGCATCGAATTATCCTGGTTGCTAGCTGGAAATTGTAACCGCTCAATTTTGGCGTAGGTGTTTCCGTCGCCATCTTCAGAGATCAAAGCGGGTGATTGAGCGTGCTCAATGCCAAAGCCAATATTGGGTTCGGAAGGCCTGGAGTCAAGAAATAGTCCTTCCAGCGAAGCATCTTCCAATACGGGCTCTGTCCAGAAGGTGGGTAGAAAGAAGGTAGCGGGCCCCTTAAAGTTGGTGGAGTTGAGGAATAAAGTCCAACATTGGTTCCCGGTGCGGATGTCTACGCCATTGGTTTGTTCCATGGGCTCTGTAAGAGGGAGAGGGAGGTAACCATAGCCCAGCATTTCTCCGTTCAGGGCCTGTGCCATGTTTAGCCCGTCAGGTGCCCAAAGGAGTCTGTTTGAGAGTTGGGCCACGCCATATTTCCCGCCGGGGGTGCTCCAATCTCTTTGTCCATTGCCTAGCATATTGCTTCTGCCGGCACCAGGCCCATTGGCCCAGGCGAAAAAGTTGTGCGAAACACCACCCATGATGAACTTGGGGATTCGGGTACCAAAGCGGGTATCGTGCCACCAGCCTAAGCCACCTTCAATAGTAGTGTAAAACTGATCGGGTTCGGTACCTGTGCGCTGGGTAGTCAGCCAGCAGCCGGCCAGCCCCATCTGGAAATCTTGGGGCCCGGGGTAGTCTTTAAAAATGGGCCAGGCTGCGCTGTAGAGCGTATAGCCAGAGCCAAAAGAGTTCTCCGTAATGTCTTCGGTGTTAATCCAGGTGAAGCCTGATCTGCTGGCGTTTGTTACTTGTGCACTGGCAGTATAGGATAAAAATGTCAGTATTGCTGCGACCAGCAGATGGATAGGTGTGTGATGATGCATAAGGTGGTAAGTTATAGGACCACAAAATATACACAAGCATCACTGGATACCAAGGGGATGCGCAGATAAACTGTAAGCTAGGCGCGAAGTGGTGTGAAATAGATTTTCAAAGTCTGAAAGTCATTTTACAATAGTTAACATTTGTTAACTTTGTAAGGTGGAGGTATTTGCAAGGGCATTAAAGAAGACCTCATAATTTCCAAACTCAGTTGGTACAACATCAGCCAAAGTGAAAGACAATTGGAGGATCTGAAGTTTTTACTTTTGGATAAGGAGTTGGATATGTCCTATATCAAGAGCTGGATTCAACACTTAAAGCTAAAAACCTATGGAATTTTGGAATCATAAGGTCAATGTAAGTAAAGAAGCCGCTGCAATGCAGATAGCGGTAATTAATACTTTTTCTGTAGAAAAGCGGATGAAGATTGCCTTGGACTTTGCCAACTTAGGAATTAGCCGAACACGCGAATGGATTAAAGACAATCACCCCAACTATTCCGAACTGGAAATCACACTAGAGTTTGTTAGGTTGATGTACTACGAAACAAAACAAATGAGTGAAGAGGAATGGAGTTTCTACCGCTCAGTGATGGAAAAAAAGATAAGAGAGGAC
>JBCBEC010000028.1:0-93273 GCA_038528965.1 Bacteroidota bacterium
CCGAAACTCCCAAATGCTCGGCTATAGCTGGACTCGTCCAACCTTGTTCCGCATATTTTTCAATGAACTTCTTCTGTGCAAAGCTTAAAGGCTGTTGCATGTCTTTTTACCTATCAAGTTAACACGACTTAATGAGAGTTAACTTGACACGACTTAATGAGAGACAACACTTCTTATTTCTGATTTTACAAACTATCAATCTTATCATCCATCCAATTCAGGCGATTACGCAGATAGTCGATCATGGCCTCTACTTCGGCTTCGTAGGCTACGTCGATACCAGACCAGCGTTCGTAGTTGCGTTCTATGGCTTTATTATCGATCAAATAGGCGGAGGTTTCGCGCACGAGGTTTTCTACGGTAGAGGTGGCCAGGGTATTCGTGCGCAGTTCGCTCCAGCGCTGCTTTAGTAGATCAATATAGATGGGGTCTTCCAAGATGCGGTCCCACCAAAATGGCACCAACCAGGGATCGCGAGGTACGTAGTCATTGTAGTTCACGATCCAGTCACTGGAAATGGTACCTTGCCCGTTATAGCCAATATTGAGGTCCCATACCGGACCCATATTCAGCTTTTCACCACGGTCTTTGTACAAATAGGTGCTTAAACGATAAGCATCAATATTACCAACCAACTCATTCAGGATGAAGTAGTCCACAAAGCTGTTGAGGTCTACGTAGTCCGTGTAGGTTCTTTCGGTGGAAGTAAGATCATCTTCTAGTAGAGCCGTTTCGAATTCTTCCATGTACTGCTGGATGTACTCCTTTTGTTGATCGGTAATCCGGTCAGCGCGTGGGTACTCGTACAAGAAATAGGTCTCGTTGTACTGGTCCTCGTGATAAGGGGGGCGGAAGGGTTCAAAATCCAGAGTTGAGCCGTCCACACCGTACTTAGAACGGAAGCAGATGTCTTCGTTATAGCGTGCATCGTCCGCCCAATTGTTCTCGTAGTACTCTAGTGGTTCGTTGGGAGCTACGTCACCGCCGGAGGTTTTATCAATTTTTAGGATGTACCCACCGGTAATGTTTTCCTCATCATTGTCCCCTTCTTCCAGGCGGGCTACATCAATCCGGTCATTATCGCGCTTTAGCTTCTCCAGGAATAGATAGGTTCCTTCAAATTGCCCGTTTACATTCAGTTCCACAAACTGGCTGCGACTGGCATAATTACCCATCGAGCGGTACAACTCGTAACCAATGTGATTACGCATGAGCGTGGGGTCAAAAATCCGACCTTCACTGGCCCTAAATACGTGGCCCAGTAATATCCAGTCTTCTTCTTCCGGGAAACCGAGAACGCTTTTGTCTTCGTCCATGTCATTCTCATCCCAGGTTTCCACACCATAAGAGCGCTTATCGCTCAAGCGAAACGAGGTAGAGCCCCGATATTCGATACCAATTCGAGTGGAAAGTACTTCCGCCCCATTTTCGAATACCCGCATTTGGCCTGGTACTTTTGGTTCATTTTCGATAGCTACATCAGAAGTGACTTCGATGTAGGGGAGCTCACTGTCGGTATTAGTTGGATCTACTGGTCCTGGTTCGGCGGGGTCGTCTTTGCAACCCAATCCGATCAGTACAAAACACAATAAAGCAAGAATGTCAATCTTTCTCATAACGCAATTTTAAAGAGGTCCTAATGCAAGTTTGGGTTTGTAGGTGAAACTGCTAAGCGGTTAAATGGTGCAGGCGCTAATGTGCACCGCCAATTTTGCGGAAGATACCGAGAATGACTTTTCTCGTCCTACTTTCAGAGAAGTAAAGCCACATCACCATAGATCACTCTGGTTTTCCCATCTTTTCCGCTGGTATATTCATAAGCCCACACGTATACTCCGGCCCCCAGTGGGTTTCCACGAAAAGTACCATCCCAACGGGCTGGCGCATTAGCTTGGTTAACGGTTTGTTGAAACAACAAGCTACCCCAACGATCCAGTACATAGAGCTGCCCACTGAAGTTGAAATCCGACTCGAAGAAGAAATCCAGCTGGTCATTTAAGCCGTCTCGATTAGGGCTGAAAGCGTTGGGTACGAAGTAGGTAATATCACAATCCTTGTCCGCCACATCGAACAGATAAAAGCGGAGGCGTTCGTCACAATCTGTCACAAGCCTAGCTTGGTACATGCCGGCTTCGGTAACCCGGTAAGTAGTACTCGTATCGCCATTGGGCCAAACCGCCGTAATGGGAGATTGGAGGAGCAATTCTTCTCCATCACATATCGCAGAGGGTATCACCTCTTCTTCATCTGGTATTTTAACAATGAAGGTAGTATCCTGCAAAAAGCAGTTACCGGCCCGGCCTCGCGCAATAAGTTGCCCACCCTCGCTAATATCACGAATGGCGCCCTGCACGCCATCACTCCAGCTGATGGGTAAATCGTAAAAGGAAGCATCCACTTGTAGTACCTCATCGCCACAGATGACCAAGGTGTCGGGTACTACCTCAAAAGGAGAGACAATGATCTCATCGTAAAAGTAGTAGGCGAGATTTCTGAAATCATCAATAGTATCACAATCTACGCTGGTATCCTGAATGAGGCGGTAATTACCCAGCAGTACAAAGTCCTCTGTGCCGTTGGCGCGGTAGCAAGTCCTAAGCGTCGTCCAGTCGGTGCTGTTGCTAATGATTTCATCCGATTGGAGGGCTACATTCAGGTTCTGAAACGCAAAATCAGAAAAAGCCAGGCACTGGGTATTCGTATAGCAGAGGAAGATCGGCGGGATGCCACACTTAGCTTCGGTAATGGTAGAAAAGGAAACATAGATGTCTTTATGTAGCGGAAGGGTATCCGTCAGGTGCACGTAGACGCGCTCTTCCGAAGGAATAAGATGAGCCTGGGCAATCATGCCTTCTCCCTCTTTGGGCTCAATCATGTTACAACCTGCGGGTGGTTGGTACACTCCACTGGTGGAGCAATAGTGAAAGAGGTCTGGTGAGTTGACGGGCTCGGGCACAATTTGCCAGGGCGGTGCCTGTGGGATAGATCCAAAGTTGAGGTCGCAATTGTCAATATCCTCAAAGCTGTGATTGGGAACCAGGTTGACTTGGCTGTAGCCGAATAGGACGGTCCCCAGCAGAAGGGACAGTAGCATAAAACGCAAGGGCATGGCGGCCGGGATAAGGCAGCGGGAGCGGTTCGGTTTCATAACAGTCAAGCTTGGGCGCAATTAGCTGTGGTCAGCTGAAAAGGTGCACTTTCTAAAGGTACAAATTTTAGAGATTTTGTAGCCTTCCTTCATTAGGTAAGTATTGTCTTTAACTGTAGCTTGTCAACTTGTTGACAACGTCTATTGTTACGATCGCCCAATTCAAAATCCAGGCGTAACACTCCGATCTTTGGTGATGCGGGAGGAAGATCATAGGTGAAATGGATAAGGGGCTGACTGGTATGCGGATATTCCGTTTCCGGGAGGTGTTTGCTATTTAGTTAGATTGTAGAGGGCTATTTCGTAGCGGACATATGCCCATGACAGACCGTTTTTGGCCGGAATAATGCTTATCTGGTATGGATTGTGGTCTGGACTTTACTTCATATATAGATTAGTGGGTTTTGTGTTTATCTTGGCAAAAATGTCGGATCATCAAATAACACTATTGTAGTGGGGCTTTGATGATGAATAACGGATTTTTCAATGCTATTTAACTCTATTGACTTTGCCATTTTTTTACCAGTTGTATTCCTCCTGTACTGGTTCGTGGCGAATCGGAGTTTGGCTTGGCAAAATGCACTGGTTGTCTTGGCCAGTTATGTCTTTTACGGCTGGTGGAATTGGCGATTCTTGTCTTTGATTGTATTCAGCACCTTAGTCGATTTTGTAGTAGGAAGACGATTAGCAAAAGAGAAAAACCCTTTCCGTCGAAAGGCGTTGTTATGGACCAGTGTTGTGGTGAACCTTGGCTTTCTTGGCTTTTTTAAGTATTACAATTTCTTTCTTGAGAATTTTGTGCAAGCCTTCTCTTTTTTTGGCAGAGACATCAATGCTAGCTCTCTTAATATCATTTTACCGGTAGGGATTAGTTTCTACACTTTTCAAACCCTGAGCTACACTATTGATGTGTACCGGAATAAACTGCAACCAACACAGGACTTTGTTGCTTTTGCTGCTTTCGTGAGTTTCTTTCCGCAACTGGTGGCAGGCCCCATCGAACGTGCTAGCAATCTGCTCCCACAATTTTATCGCGAACGTCAGTTTAGTTACACGCAGGCCGTGGATGGCCTGCGACAGATCCTTTGGGGGCTGTTCAAAAAAGTAGTTATTGCTGACAACTGCGCAGAGTTTGCCAATTATATTTTCAATAATTCTGCCGATTTGAACGGGAGTACGCTCGTGCTGGGAGCAGTGTTTTTTGCCTTTCAGATTTACGGTGACTTTTCTGGCTATTCGGATATTGCTATCGGTACTGCGGGGCTGTTTGGTTTCCAGCTGAAGCAGAATTTTGCCTTTCCTTACTTCTCGAGAGATATTGCTGAATTTTGGCGACGCTGGCATATTTCCTTATCCACCTGGTTCAGGGATTACCTCTATATACCCTTGGGGGGTAGCCGGGGGAGTGTTGGTAACAAAGTTCGAAACACTTTTATCATTTTTGTTGTGAGTGGATTCTGGCATGGAGCCAATTGGACCTTTATCTTTTGGGGGTTACTTAACGCGATCTATTTTTTACCCTTGCTCTTGATTAACCGGAACAGGAGCCATTTGGGTGTGGTGGCCAAAGGGCGTCGACTACCTAGTGGGCAAGAGGTGGCGCTGATGCTATTTACCTTCAGTTTAACGCTGCTGGCCTGGGTCTTTTTTCGGGCAGAAAACATTGGTCATGCACTAAGTTATATAGGCGGAATTTTTTCAGCTTCTCTATTTTCCATTCCAGCTTATACTGGGGTTGGAAGGAGCATGTTTATCGTTCTGCTTATTGTTTTGTTCCTGGGTATTGAATGGCTAGGGAGAGAGGAGGAATATGCTATTGCTAAAATAGGACTGAATTGGAATAGTACCTACCGCTATACATTCTACTACATCTTGATACTATCGATCATTCTCTTGGGAGGAGATGAACAAGTTTTCATATATTTTCAATTCTAGCTTATGTCGAAGTTCCTGCGGAAACTACTGTTATTCACTCTTCCGGTGATCGTATTGGCTATCATTAAAAAAGCTGTCACTCCCTATTATTTTGGCGATGATTTGCATGCCCAGAAGCTGGCTTTTTTTCAACAAAATCAAGGGCTTTACAATACGGTTCTTTTTGGTTCTAGTCGAGTATACCGGCACATTAATCCAGCTGTTTTCGACGCTACTTTATCTGAGTATGGAGTAGGGGCTTTTAACTTTGCTACACCCTCCACAATGAATCCTGAATCTTATTATCTCTACGAGAAATTTTTGGAAGAGCTTAAGCCAGGGCAAATTCGTTATGCGGTTTTGGAAGCCCATGTGTTGATCAAGTTATCTCAAAACGCAACCACCACTAAGGGGAGTTATTGGAACACACTCAAGAATCTCAGCTATAGTCTACAATACCTTCACGCATCGTCCTTTTCCGCTAGTGAAAAATGGTATTCTACGGCCAATTATCTACGGAGCTTCTTGTATGGCTTAGTCGATTTTGGCATGCTCAATCCACAACGCCGAGCTCGCCATCGAGAACAGCAATTACCACACCACCAGGCCGGCTATTTAGCACTAGAAGATGAGTTACAGCAACTAGGTGCAGCAAGTATGCGTAGCCAACGACGAGCAAAGTTTCAAAATGATACCAGTCGACTTGCCACTCGTATCGGAGCTGCTAAAAACCAGGAGGCCTATGAACAAAAAAGAGGGCAGTATAATGCCATACATTTAGATCGCTTACAGCGGTTGCTACTTTTATCAGAAGCCAAAGGCGTCGAGCTCTTTTTTCTTTTGCCACCACGGCTTAAGGAAGCGGATTATGAGGAACTGGTACCACTGTTAATGGAGTTTCCACCGGAGCGGGTACTGAGTATGTATGAATATCCGGAAAACGCTCTATTTTATTCCACAGTCTACAGCTTTGATATCGGTCATTTCAATAAACAAGGAGCAGACCTCTTTACGCGCAAGTTAGCAGAGTTGATGATTGAAAGGCTTAAAAACAGTCCAAATAGAACAAGAAAGTGAATTTTGAGGCTGCTAATATCACGAAAGGCAAGACTAGAATGACGGCCCTGATGCTTCGCTTAGATACAGAGGAGAATAGGGCAAAAAACCCTGTTTTGGCGGGGGAGATGAACCAGAAGTTACCGGAAAGGCGCATGGCAAGTATTTAGTAAAACCATTACGAAAGAGGCGATAATGTGGCAGAATATGAGATTGTCAGTAGTTGATTGTTCTTAAGCAGATTCGTGACGCAACCAAAGCTGTCTCAGTGGGTTGTAAATTTATGTACTTAATCAGAAGCCTAATCACGATTAGTTTCTTTAGCATGCTCACCACCGCCTGTGCACAAGACCTGTCAGAACATCGCTGGCAAGACCGCCTAATTATCATCTTGGCCGAGGATGCAGCTAACCCTGCCTTTCTCCAACAAATAGCGGACTTGAAGCAAGACCAAACAGCGCTTCAAGAGCGGCGTCTTTTGGTCTATCAGGTTCTACCCAATCGCTATCGGCAAGGTTTGGATTCCAATACTTCTTGGGCGAACTCGGCCATACTATTCGAGCAGTTCAGTACCGTACAGGTACCCTTCCAAGTACTTCTCATTGGCTTAGACGGGGGCGTCAAGCTACGCCAGCAAACACCGGTCAACGGAGATGCTATCTTTGACTTGATTGATACCATGCCCATGCGCCGGGCGGAAATGCGGAGGAAGAAAGGTTAGAAATAGGAAATTAGAAATACGAGGTAGGAAATACCAGATCGGAAGGCGGAGAGCGGAAGTTGGAAATACTAGGTCGGAAGGCGGAGATCGGAAGTCGGAATAACTTCCATTTCTTCCCACTTCCCACTTCCGACCTCCGACTTTAACGCTCTTACCATTGATAAGCAATCGCAACCACAATCGGAATATTCAAACCCAGGTTCAGGCCTCTACGGCTGGCGTACTCCCAGCCTAAGTAAGGGCCATTGGTGATGAAGCTGGCGTCGCTGGGAACAGAGCTGTATTTACGGTAGTTTACCCGCAATCCCAAGCCAAAGCCCAAGTCGAGCCGCCAGTGTTCGTTGATGTGGCGGAAAAAGCCGGTTTGGATATTAGCCGTAAGACTGTGCTGCCAGACCGAATAGTTGATCCGTTGCTGGAAGTTGAAGTTATCACGGCGGAAGTCACCCGCAATGAGCAGGTCCAGATAGCGATAATCCAAATTGAACTCTAGGTACGTAAGGCGCCCCAAGCGGCGGGGCGATTGTTGGTATTTACGGTAACCATTGCGCAGGCGGATACCATTGATACCTACCAGCCCCCGAGGTTCGTTGTAGCCAATGTCAAAGAAGTAACCCACATCGTGGCGCAGGTACTTTCGTGGCCCGATTTTGTAATCTAATCCAATTTGTGCGCTGGGTAAGTATGGATCTAACCAGTGGATGAGTGAATGCCTCAATACCCCCTTGATTTCGGGCTGGGTGGCATTCTCATCCACGGACTGAGCTTTGGCGTCTACGGTTAGCGCCAGGCAGAATAGGCAGAACGCCCACAGCAAGATTTTGTGCATTACTCAATACGGATTTCAGAAATCTTCACCAGATCAGTTGGATCGGAATAGTCGAATTGGGTAATGTTATTTGGGCCAATGACGAGCAGCATTTCCGGTAGGACAATCACATCATTGGCGTGAATATCCTCGTCAAAGTTGATGAAGTCTACGCTCTGCGGATCATCCACCTTCAGGGTGCGTAAACCGAAGGGGCCTTCGCAAACGAAAAGGTAGTCTCCCGCCAGCCCCAAGCCACGTGGGGAAATCATTTCATAGGAGGCGATGATGTCGGGATTGGTGACATCATTTACGTCGTAGATGTTGAGTAGGTTTTCAGTTTCGCGGCCCAACAAGTTGCACGACTCGGTCCGCAGCGTAACGAAGGCATAGTTTGCATTGGCCACCACAGGGTCACAGGCTACGATATGGAAGACTTCACTTTGAAAAACGGGCTCTCCGTTGGCTTCGATTTGAAAAATAGACATTCCCTCACTTGCGCCGAGAAACAATAGATCTCCTAGCGGGAAAATGGTCTCTTTATTGCCACCTAAGTTGAGCTGGCCGGCCTCTGTTAGATTGCCATTTGCAGCAATTTTGAACCAACTTAGTTGATTAGGTTCTAGCGTGTATAGGTAGTCACCGACAATGGTGAAGCGGGCGAGCGAACCGCCCTGGCCGGTGTTGCCGCCAGGAGCAGTAGCAAGGTCAGCACTCTCTTCGCAGGCAAATAGGCCAACTATTAGAAACAGTATAAGTATGCGTTGCATGATTGTTGTTTTTGGAGCGCCAAACTTTAGCGCCAGCACTGCGGCTTGTTCAGAGAGGTTTCGTACCAGCCCACTACTTCACCCATCTCAGGATCGACACACTCAAAGTAGCCGGAATAATTCTCAGGAAAATTGGAGCCCACAATTTTGAAAGCATCCACTTGCCGGTTGATCACCTGTACGCTATCCAGACTACTGATGTCAATGGCTACTAGATCCTTTACATTATTGGCAAACAGGGTATTGCCCTTGATCGCTAAATCGGAATTGCCGGCAATTTGAATGAAAGCCAGCTTGACGGGGTCAGCAGGATTGGAATTGTCAAAGACGTGAATACCACGGCCACGGTCGGTGGCGTAGATGTAGGGCGTCTTGTAATAGAGTTTACCTAGTTGCTGAATCGACTGCGGGCCGGTCACACTGATCTCTTGCCAGTTCTCAACGGCGTAGAGGGGAGCCAGACCGATGGCTTCGTCAGGAAGGTCTTCTAATTCCTGGATGCAGGCGGTAAACAGCAAGGTGCTGCCAAGCATCAGGACGAGGGTTAAATAGCGCATTAAGATGGATGTTGGTCAATAAGTGTGTGGCTTAAAAGCCAAGTAGATACACTTAACAACGCAAAGCACAGGAATAGTGCTGCGCTGCGAACTACTGAAAGGGGCTAGTATTTTGATTATGCGCAAGTAAGCTGACAAATTCCTTACCTTAAGCTGATTTCTAAAAAGTAGTACCAAAACCAATGCGCGATATTCTCGATGAAACAAATGATCCAGCTCCGGTATCTTCTGCCTATTCTCGCCGGGCATTAGCAATCGGGGTAATTGCCACGAGTTTGCTGTTTTGGATTTATTCCTACGCCCCCTCCAATGTCAATGGAGGTTATTTCAACTGGCAGCCGCCACCACGCATTTTGACCATCCTCTACCTGCTCTTTTTTGTCTTGGGTGTGGGACTGACGATTGCCAGTGTGCAGCGGGGAGAACCCTGGACCTGGTACAAGATACTGGGGACGATTTTGAATTTGATCCTGCTGGTATTCTTCCTGGGGACCGTCATATTCGCCCAGGTGGTGGATAACTTTTAGGGCAGTAAGTCCTGTGCTTTATTGGAGTGTGTTTAGAATTGGTTTTGCCGCTACTGCGTGGTTTGGTCTCCAAGTCAAATTGAGGCGATTTTACCTAAATCAAGGCGGAAAAACCAGAGTTTAGCCCCGCACTTTCTGCTGGAAGGATTTTGTAACGCAGAGTTTGGCAAAACCGCCATTTTGGCGGCGATTACTAAAATCCAAACATGCGCTTAACCGGACTTTCGGCATTTTATATCTATACTAGAAGTAGAGCTTGTTGTAGGTAGCATATGCTGTTCTTGAATTTTCAAACAAGTGTATTTTGATTCGATGTTGGAGAATTAATGTACATGTTCTTTTGTGGGCAAAAGAACCAAAGCCCTTGACTCCTCCAAGGCGATTGTTTTTACGCTGGCCCGAGTTGGTTAAGCTAGAAGTTGTGACTTGCGTTAAGTCGCTTCGCTAGATAAAAGTCTGCTTTCGTGAACCTCGGCAAAACTTGTGGAGAGCTCAATCTTCATCTGTATTTACAATTTAAATTGAATAGCATTTGATCATCGGAGACCTAAGCCAATGTTCAAAACTGCTACGACTTTTATCTCCTGGGATCGCTGTGGATCCGTCGTAATCATCGGTTGCTTGTGGCGCTATCTGTTTTAGTGGAAACAGCGTGAGCAAAAACGTAAAGAACGCTGTACTGTTTGAGCTAACCGGATGTTATGCTTAGGGCTAAAAAGAGCTAAACACTATCATGATAGAGTGAAAAAACATCTGTAAAGCGAGTTTACCTTCGGTGATCGTCGCGCAGCTCCTCAGAGTTACAGCGTTTAGTTTTTGGTAGCTGTTGGAACGTTAAGAAACAGATCAAGGCCTAGATTTTTGCTACTTTTCAGCAATGGAAAAGTAGGACACTACACGTACTGCTCATATATTGTAAATGCCGAAAGTCCAGCTTAATCTTAAAGGGTTAAAGAAAATAATATGAAATACCACCTAAGCCTTCTGTTCGGAATATTTACTTTGCTAGCTTATGGCCAGGAGATACCGGAGCCGGTTGACATTATAATTGATAGTAGTATCGTAAAAGCCGTAGAGGAGCGAATTAGCCCATTTGAGCCCGATGGTATGCTGCACGATCAGTTACAATTACACGAGAACGTGCTCTTAGCTGTCTATTACGAAAACGACTCGCTGTTATTTGATACCAGGGAACTGAATCGCAGTATGCCCTTCAAGGTATTTTACCTTCCAAAGAGTGATACGGTGTATCTGGCTGGATTTTATGGTTTTTTTAGTGGATTTGGTTTCTTAATGAAATGGGTAGACAAGAAGCCCTACCTGTACCACTCTGCCGCCGCTGATTACGCCTACACGCCCGATAGTCCTTTGGAGTATCGGGTTGATGTCCCCTGTACAGCGGCCAAGGCCGTATTGTCGAAGGAGCCCGAGTTTGTGGTAGGAGAAGTAATTCACGGTATGGTACAGTTTTCCAGCGATGAGTACTATCAAGTTGAAGCTCTTGCTGATGGTGAGGAACAAGGAGGGCGTCTGCGAATTAGAATGGACATGACTATTTACTTCAAAGCAAAGTACACTTTCACCCCCTACTAATGAATGGAGGTGATAATGATCCATCTATCATGAAATCAACTCATACGCTATCCACTTCTCCAGCACCGTTCCTAAAACCAATCCTGGCTGGACTTTCCTATCTTTCTTGAAGACTAGTAGGAAAAACGCATGGAAGGCCAACGATACACCTTGCTATTGCTCAGCTGTTATTTGCTGTTAGCAATAGTTACTCCCGGTTTTGCGCAGGACGCAAGCCGTCCAAGAATGGCGGCGGGTAAATTCATGGGTGATTTTAAATTGGATGGTAAATTGGATGATCCGGCCTGGGCCGCGGCACCAGTGAATTCTGCCTTTCAGACGATTGTGCCCGCCGAAGGAGGAGAACCCTCTGGCCTCACGCAGGTACAGGTTTTAGCCGATCCTCGTTTCCTAATCATTGGGGTGCGTTGCTATGACGACGACCCTTCCGGAATCGTCAATTTCTCTAAGCTTCGGGATGTAGACCTGGATAACGAAGATCACGTCCGAGTAGTGATCGACCCCTTTCTGGATGGCCAGTCTGGCGTTATTCTGGCGGTGAACGCCAGTGCTGCCCGCTACGATGCCCTGGTTGCCAACCGCGGCGAGTCGGAGAACAAGGATTGGGATGCGATTTGGGAGGCGAAGACAGTAGTGGATTCACTGGGGTGGTCCTTGGAGATTCGTTTACCCATACAAAGCATTTCCTTCAAGAAAGGCTTGCACGAATGGGGGTTCAATGTGGAGCGGCGGATTCAGCGTTTTCAAGAAACTATCCGCTGGACCAATATCAAGCGGGATCAGTGGTTTACTCAAACCAGCCGGGCCGGTTTATTGACAGACCTACCCACCTTTAATTACGGCGTAGGCCTCAATGTGCGACCTTCCATTATCACCAACTTCAATAAAGAGGGGAGGGCTCCCTTCCAAACCACTTTTGATCCTACCTTAGACGCCAGTCAAAGAATCGGTCCGAATATAGTAGCGACGGTCACTGTCAATACCGATTTTGCCGAAACGGAGGTCGATTCCCGGCAGACCAACTTGACGCGCTTCCCACTCTTCTTCCCCGAAAAGCGCGCTTTCTTTTTGGAAGGGGCAGATATCTTTGAGTTTGGCTTTGGATTGAATACCAATATCATCCCCTTCTTCAGCCGCCGTGTGGGCTTGTATGAGGGTAATGAGGTGCCCATCCTGGCGGGTGGTAAAATCAATGGCCGCGTTGGCAAAACAGCCTTTGGCGGTTTGTCTATGAGTACGCGCAAAATGGACTTGGAAGGAGAGATGCTTCCTAGTAGCAACATGGGAGTCTTTCGCGTCAAGCGGAACATTCTCAAAGAGTCCTCGATCGGTTTTATTGGTACCTACGGTGATCCTCAAAGTAGAGGGGGCAGCTGGACCTCAGGAGTAGACTTTACTTACCAAACCACCCGCTTTAAGGGCGACAAAAACTTTCTGGTGGGCGTATCGGGTATGTATACTAATCGCGCTGACCTAGAAGGTGATCAATCGGCAATAGGGATAAAGATTGACTACCCCAACGACATCTGGGATGTAGCCCTAACCTACCTCCGCATTGGCGATGCCTTCGACCCGGCCTTGGGCTTCGTGCCGCGTAGGGCAATCAACAGTTGGCGGGGTGGAGCGACCTACGCACCACGACCCGAGTGGAAATGGCTGCGCCAGATGCGTAATCAGCTCTTCTTCTTTTACGTCACCGACTTGCAGGGGCAGTGGGAGTCCTACCGCATCTTCACCGCCCCGATCAACTGGCGCCTGGAAAGTGGCGATCGAGTAGAGGCTAACTATATGCCCCGCGGTGAGCGTCTGATAGCGCCTTTTCGCATTGCTCCTGACGTGGCTATCCCCGAAGGATCTTACCATTTCACTCGCTACCGCTTGGAAGCAGAACTGGCCGCTAAACGCAAGTTCAACGGCCAGCTCACCTGGTGGTTTGGTACTTTTTACGATGGTAATCTGGACGAGTTTGAGGCCTCCATCAATTGGAATCCCACCAGCATTGTGACTTTCGAATTAGTGGGTAACCACAATATCGGCCGCTTGCCCTTTGGTGATTTTGAACAGACCTTGATCGGCGTCAAGATTCGCTTCAATGCCTCGCCGGATCTACAGCTCAATAGCTTTATCCAGTACGATACGGATACCCGTACCATCGGCGTCAACGCCCGTGTGCATTGGATCTATCATCCACAAGGCGATTTCTTTTTTGTTTACAACAACAACACCTTCAATAATACTGTCAACAGTATGGAGCGTTGGACACCAATTAACCAGCAAATACTGCTGAAGGCACGCTACAATTTCCGCTTGTAGTACGCCACCTCTTTATCAATTCACCACCAATTGCTGGGTCTGCGTAGCGGCCTCACTCCGTAGTTGCACGAAGTAAATACCGGCCGGTAAGTCCGCGCAAGACCAGTCTATCCGATGCGTGCCGGCAGCATATTTGACGGCTGGTCTTTCCTCCAATAAGCTACCACTGGCATCCAGTAAGCGAAGTCGTACTTCTTGTGCTTCCGTCAGACTAAAGCTTACGGTAGTTTGCGCGCCAGCTGGATTTGGGTAAATCGAAAATGCCTTCACCACCTCGTCCAGATTTTCTGCATCTAGTGGGTTTTCCAATAAATCGCGTTGGTAAGCGCCACTACCGTGAGTAGCCGCCCGCAGTTTGCGATCAATTGGCGAAATGACCAAATCAAAGATCATGGTAGCGGGATGCAGACCGGTTTGGAAGCTTTCCCAACTAGCTCCACCATTAGTGGAAACGTAAACGCCAAAGTCATTGCCCACGTAGATGTGATCGGGGTAAATGGGGTCTACCACTACTGCATTGGTGGGTAGGTCTGGGAGGTCGCCAGAGATATTGGTCCAGTTATTCCCGTAATCAGTAGTTTTGAAAACGTGGCCGCTGCCGAAACCACTGAAGACGATATAGGCTGTAGCATCGTCGCTAGGATCTACTGCAATGTCCATTGGGTAACGGTCGGCTAAAATGCCTGTTTGATACTGGTAAAAGTCACCGCCGGTGAGGGTTACGAATACGTTGCCACGGCTTCCACCAAAAATGGTAGTGGGCGCGGTAGCACAATACACCACATCTGGATTGGTACTCACGCCAATGCTGAGAACGGGGTTGCCGTCTAGTGGTGCCTCATTGTTCGTGAGTTCCCAAGTGTCTCCACCATCAATGGTTTTGGCCATACCACCGCTACCAGCGTAGATGATGTCACCATCGGTAGGGCAGATCATGTAGGGAGCAATGAATACCGGGTTAGACGCTTCGGGGATCTCCATGAAGGTCCACCCTTCTTCTGGATTAAAGCGGTTAACGTTAAGGTATTGTGAGGAAACGTAGAAGGTGCTGGGATCTTCTGGGTTGATAGCCGACCAACTGCCGTCACCACCCGCAATCACGGACCAAGTGTCATCGCCATTCCACAAAATGGTACCATTGTCTTGTAAGCCACCCAGGCAGAAGGTAGGGTCTAGTGCGGCGCTGGAAAAGCCATTATAAAATTGGCAGTTTTGCAATCCGCCATTGGCAAATTGGTACGTCTGGCCACCATCAATGGAGCGATGAATGCCGCCGTCGCTGGCTACATATACGATATCGGGATCAGTAGGGTGGAACTTCACATCGTGACAATCCGAATGCACTTGGTCGCCAAAGCTGTTATCACCTGGTTCCGGGTTGAGTGGGCCAATACCTCCTTCAGCTTCTTCTACCAGGGTTTGTCCGCCGTCGGTGGTGCGCCAGGCGGTAATGCCTACCACTACTAATTCGTCTGGATCATCAGCGGACACGTCGATGTCGTGCGCAAACCAGCCCTGCCAGCGGCTGTAGTCTTCCTCGTTCACAATGGTCCAGCTAGCGCCAAAATCGGTAGAGCGGCACAACCAACTGGCACCATCATCAAAGGTGAAGCCATTGCCAATGCTGGCGTAAAGAATATCGGGTTGGGAGGGTGCGTAATTAAGCTGGATTTTACCTTGGAAATTCTGGGGAATATTCTGGGTGATTTCTGTCCAGTTCATTCCACCATCGGTAGAGCGATAGATACCCCGGTTGGGAGAACCTAAGTTGCCCACTCCAGCCACAATAAGGTCCGTGTTCTCCGGATGAATGACCAGGTCATTAGCCATGGGTACATCCAGTACCTGCACCCAGGTGGCGCCCGCATCGGTGCTCTTGTATACACCGTGGGTAGTGGCGCTGTACACAATGTCTGTATTCTGGGGGTCAATTTTGATGGCCCAGATACCGCGGTTCTGATCATAGCTCCAATCGAGGCTCAAGTCCCAGGAGGTACCACCATCAGTGGATTTGAGAATCCCCATTCCGTAGCTGCCCCGAGTGCTGCGATAGGCTGCACCTGTACCCGCTGCCTGGTAGTTGTAAACCTCACCGGTGCCAATGTAAATGGTACTAGAATCAGCAGGAGGGAAGGCAATAGAAGATACTCCCAGTACAGGGAACTCCGTATCAACATATTCCCAGGCTTCCGCACCCAGCCCTTGGGTGTAACTGCGCCATAGTCCGCCACTGGCAGTACCAATCCAGAGGGTATTGGGGTTTTGCGGGTTGAATTCCAGCGTGAGGGTTCGGCCACCCCGATTCACTGGCCCCATGGTTTCCCAGGGTCCCACGCCACGTTCGGCTACTACAGCGTCGGGCATGCGCTGGTGCGTCTCCCAGGCGCGGAAGTAGGCTTGTTCGGGGATTTGCGCATACGGATACGTGGTGCGCATACCGAAGAAGTTGAGTGCTTCGTAGGCACCGGAGATTTGGTTTTCTTCTGTGCTTTGTTCTGTACTGCTGGATTGGCAGCTAAGTACAAGCAGAAATAATGGAAGAAGGAGTAAAGTTGAGCGTTTCATAACAGTGTGTTGGAATCCGAGAAAAAGCGGAGTTTCCACAGCAGTATGCTCCGCTGCTATGAATGTAGGGAATTGCGCTGCGAAGGCTGCAGGCTAAATGACACTTGCTAAGCTGTGCGACAAAAGTTGAGGGAGATTACTAGGGCTAAGAAATTGTACGATCTTATTCGGCTAAGTTTCTCCAATTTGTACCAAGATCTGTTCATACAGGTGGTCACTAACCCTGAATCCCATCTTATTGCTGTAGTATCACTAACTACTACCACTATTGTTTCATTTCTTTGTAGGCCTTGATAGCAGCGAGGTCATCCATGAAATCTTCCTGATCGTACTTGATTAGTACATCTCGCTTTGACATCTCTTGCTGAAAGCTAATTTGATCTAAACCAGCCATATCGCGTGCCTGACCTAAAGTGAGTTTTCCAATATCATAGAGATGAACAGCTATTTCGATTAGCAAGTCTTCTGCTGACATATTGGCATTTAGTAATACCTCTTCATTTATCGTCAATCCCATCTCCTGTGTTTTATTTGGTCACAGATCTTGACCAGCCAAAATAGTCTAATCAACACAATAAGTCAAGACCCTATCCAAGATAACGGCCTAGACACTTCTACTGTTATGGTAGTGTGCTTCCTACTACTCTTTACGCACTTCTGCAGTAGGAAAGCCAGTCCTATTTCAGAACAATCAATTTCTGGGTCTGCCCAAATACTTCTCCACGCAACTGCAACAAGTAGCTGCCTTTAGGAAGGTCAGTACAATCCCAAAGCAACTGATGTTGACCTGCGGGATAACGAGTGGCCGACCTTTCCTCAATTAACTGTCCATCCATCGTGAGTAGACGGATGCTGACTTGGCTGGCCTCCCGCAGCTGGAACGATACTGTCGTATTCGAATTCGCCGGATTGGGGTAAACGCTAAACTGTTGTATCGGATTAGGTACTTGCTCCACATCTACTACCTCTTCCAATAAATCTCTTTCGAAAGCGCCGTTGCCGTGCGTAGCAGCTCGGAGTTTCCGGTTGCTCGGAGAAACCACGAGATCAAAGATCATGGTGGCGGTGTAGAGGCCTGTCTGGAAGCTTTCCCAATTGTCGCCACCGTTGGTAGAAACATAGACGCCAAAGTCATTGCCCACGTAAATCTGGTTAGGGTAGAGGGGATCGACGACTACCGCATTGGTGGGTATGTCTGGTAAGTCACCACTGATGTCGTTCCAGGTAGCTCCATAATCGGTGGTTTTGAAAACGTGCCCAGTACCAAATCCGCTGAATACAATGTAGGCGGTGGCCTCATCGGTAGGGTCAATGGCAATATCCATTGGGTAGCGATCCGGTAAAATGCCGGTTTGGTTTTGCCAGGACTGACCACCGTCAATGGTGACAAAGAAGTTACCTCTGGTACCACCGAAGATGGTGGTTGGTGCAGTGGCGCAGTACACCACATCCGGATTGTGCGTGACACCAATGCTCAGGATTGGGTTACCGTCCAAGGTGCTGTTGTTATTGGTTAGGTTCCAGTTGTCTCCTCCGTCTACTGTTTTGGCCATCGCTGCACTACCGGCGTAGATGATATTTCCGTTAGTAGGGCAAACGACATAGGGGGCGATAAAGGCTTCTTCGGGTATCTCGGGGATATCCATAAACACGGTACCTTCACCTTCGCGGATACGCCTTACGTTCAGGTACTGGGAGGAGGCATAGTAAGTGCCAGGGTCCTGTGGGTTAATTGCGGTCCAGGCACCGTCGCCGCCGGCTATTTTGGTCCAGGTATTATCGCCGTTCCAGCGGATGGTGCCATTATCTTGTAAGCCGCCCAGGCAGAAACTGGCGTCCTGAACGGCATTAGAAAAGCCATTGTAAAATTGCACGTTTTGTAAACCACCATTAGCAAACTGGTAGGTCTGGCCACGGTCAATGGAGCGGTGTACGCCACCATCACTTACAACGTATACAATGTTGGGGTTGGTAGGGTGGTACTTTACATCATGGCAGTCTGAGTGTACTTCATCACCAAAGCTGTTGTCATCCGGAGCGGGATTGTCTGGGCCACCGCCATTATCGGCTTCGGGGACAATGGTTTGACCGCCATTCGTGCTGCGCCAGGCTTCGATGCCTACCAAAACCAGTTCGTTAGGATCATCAATGGATACGCCGACATCATGCGCGAACCATCCTTGCCAGCGGCTGTAGTCAAGATCGTTTACCTGGGTCCAGGTGGCCCCAAAGTCGGTGGAACGCAACAACCAGGTGGCGCCATCTTGAAAAGTAAAACCGTTACCAATACTGGCATAGACGATATCTGGATTAGAAGGCGCATGACTCAGCTGAATCTTCCCCTGGAAAGTAGGGGGGATGTTTTGCGTAATGCTTTGCCAGCTTTCGCCTCCATCCTCAGAGCGGAACATGCCCTTACCGGGGGAACCCAAATTGCCAATTCCGGCAAGTATGAGGTTGGGGTTAGTGGGGTGGATAACCAAATCATTGGCCATAGCAAGATTGAGCACCCGCTCCCAATTTGCACCAGCGTCGGTGCTCTTGTACACACCGTGCGTAGTAGCGGCAAATACGATGTTGCTGTTTTGTGGGTCGATGGCGATATCCCAAATGCCACGATTTTGGTCGTAGCTCCAATCCAGGCTTAGTTCCCAGGATACGCCCCTGTCCGTTGATTTAAAAATGCCCATGCCGTAGCTGCCGCGTGTGCTGCGGTAGGCCGCACCAGTGCCCGCCGCCTGGTAGTTGTATACCTCTCCGGTACCGATATAAAGCGTGGTAGAATCTCCCGGCGCAAAGGCGATAGAAGATACGCCGAGCACGGGGAAACCAATATCTACATACTCCCAGGCTTCGGCGCCCAGGCCTTCGGTATAGCTCCGCCACAGTCCGCCGCTAGCTGTACCAATCCAAAGCGTATTGGGGTTTTGTGGATTAAACTCCAATATCAGCGTACGCCCACCGCGATTTACGGGCCCCATGGCTTCCCAGGGGCCAATGCCACGCTCGGCCACTGCGGCCTCGGGCATGCGTTGATGATCTTGCCAGGCACGAAGGAAGGCTTGATCTGGAATCCGGTCGTTCGGATAAGTCGTGCGCAAGCCGAAGAAGTTGAGGGCTTCGTAGGCGCCCGAAATTTGCTCTTCTTCTGCTTCCTGTTGAGGTGATGCGGATTGGCAAGCAGATAGTAATAGAAGTACGGAAAAGGTAAAAAGGAGTAAAGCTGAGCGCTTCATAATGGAAGGTGTTACAAGTTGGTGGTTCAGTCTGATAGCTCAGTTTAGCTGAAACTATCAACATGAATTTAAGGAATTATTGAGCACCGATAGTCCCTTAAGTAATTCAGGCACCGCTGTCCGACAAAAATCAGTATTGGATAGCGTTTTGACCAAATGCTCGGAATGTCGACGGCCACTTTAAGAATCCTTAACGCAACAGTACAGTGTTGACGCCATCTTTAACAAATGTTTAAGTAGCCCAAGGGTTAATATTTCAATTGGTGATATTAGTTTGCGGTAGCGTCTTTATCGACCACTAAGCTTGAGAAAATTGCGCTCGGATTACCATCACATTCGATAACTCCATTGAACACCAGCCCGCTCTCAACAAGGGCTACAAAACCGTCTATTCATTATGACACCATCAGAAAAAAATCCTTGGCTAACTAGCACCTGGGCAAAGCTTGGCCTTTTAGCAATTATTGTACTGGCGGTCGCCTTCTTATTTCGGAGCCCGGAAAAGCCCAAGTTTACAGTATTGACCGATGAAGAGGTGCAAGCACTGCCCGATGAAGAGTACTTTAAGTACCGGGATAGATTAGCGATTGTAGAGTATACCGAGGCGGTAGAAGCGGACCCCAATAATGCAGCCTTGCGAAGTGAAAGAGCAGCAGCCTGCTTAAAAAGAGGGCGATATAACATGGCTTTTGAGGATGCTCAACTTGCGATTGAATTAGATCCGCAGACCGCTAAAAACTACCTTATCCTTGGTGAAGCCTTATACGGGCTAGATAAATACCAAGAGTCTATTGTGGCTTGCAGTCAGTACATTGAGCGTGTGCCAGATGATCCTAAGGGGTACTTTGAAAGAGGGTATAGCTATCATCGGTCAAGCTATTTTCGGGGGGATGATGTTAAAGATCGAGCAGTTGCAGATTTCAAAAAAGCAATTGATCTAAATCCTACCACACCAGCTGATCGTTCCGTGAAGAACATAGAGACTCGTCAATTGGTCAGTGATAAATCTAGTGCTTACTTTGGCTTGGGTTTGGCCTACAATCGAAAGCATGATTACGCCAGTGCTTTATTGGCGTTTGAACAATCAAATGAGTATGGCCCTAAAAATCCGAATACCCTCAGATACATTGAGCGACTGCGGAAGAAATTGGGGTATGATACAGCAGAAGAAGGAGCTAGTTCATAGCATGGTGGATTTCCGAGAGGTGGGAAACCTTGAAGCGATTTACTCCAAGTTTTGGATAAGCATGCCTATTGTATTGCTTATCTTAGAGTATGCTCAATGCGCGCTTCACTAATCAATACTACTTGGATAAATTTACCGATGAGAATCATAATCCTCCTCAGCTTGCTAGTTGCTTTATGCAGCTGCGAAAACAAGAACCAGCGAACCACTGCACCTGAGCAAGGCGTGCAGTGCTGGTCTTTACCGAATGATGTTTTTTCGAATACAAGTATCGGGGATACCCTGTCGTTCATTGGCTTTTCTTATGGCCAAGGGGCTGATCTATCAGATCCAGTTATCGCTTTTAAACGCTTAGAATAAGCGTAGGGCTCTAGTGCTGGCAAGCCAATTTCTTTCCTTTCGGTGAACTTTCCTAAATTGGTTTCGCGGAGTTCATTCCGTCTTGCGCTATAAAGGCAGTATAAAATGCCACTTAAGCAAACCAACTCATGAAAAGAAGAAAATTCGTCCAAGCTACCCTTTCCGCACTCCCTTATTTTGCTTTAGCAACTGCCTTGTCTTCTTGCGATGACGAGGAGGTACCCCAATTAATGACGGATAAGCGGATCCTTATCATCGGGGCGGGCATGGCGGGCCTTGCAGCAGCTACCTACTTCAAAAGTCGCGGGCTTAATGTGGTGGTGCTGGAAGCCCAAGACAAGGTTGGTGGCCGTCTCAAAACGAACCGTAGTTTGAGCATCCCTTTTGATGAGGGAGCAAGCTGGATTCATGGCCCCACGGGTAATCCCATTTCTGCAATAGCGAACGCAGCGGGTGCGAATTCTTGTGAGACAGATGATGAAAATGTAGAAATCTACGATATCGACGGGACTCTCTATCCAGATGATGAATTTGATCCCGCCGAAGAGGCTTACAACGATATTCTGGCCAATTTCAGCGGTGCTGTCAATCAGAGTTTTGCGGAAGCTTTCTACGCGCAGTATCCACAATACGAGGACGATCGACTCTGGACTTATTTCCTATCCACCTATCTGGAGTTTGACACTGGTGGAGATATTGCAGAACTCTCTTCACTTGACTTCTACGACGACGAAGCTTTCCGTGGTGACGACTTGATTATCACCAACGGTTTTGACACCGTAGCAGAACACCTCGCTGCCGAGCTAGATATCAGACTGAATGTCCCTGTTACGGAAATTGACTACGCCGACGACCAGATCAAGGTAGTCACCGATACCAAGGATTTTGATGCTGATTTTGTTTTGGTGACTGTTCCGCTAGGCGTCTTAAAAGCAGATGTTATCACCTTTACGCCGCCACTATCAGGTGGGGTGGAAGAGGCCATCAACAATTTAAATATGGGCTCGGTGAATAAGTTCCTGTGTGTTTGGGACGAACCCTTTTGGGATACCTCGCTGCATTACCTCGGCTTTACCAGCGAACAGAAAGGTAAATTTAGCTACTTCATCAACTTGCGGAAGTACACGGAGACCAATGCCTTAATGTCCTTTTCCTTTGGGGAGTATTCTAAGCAAACCGAGCAGATGAGTGATGCTGAAATTATCGTTGATGTCATGACTAATCTGCGTGCTATTTACGGAGCTGGTATTCCCGAACCTACTGGTTTTTTACGTACCAAATGGTTCTCTAATCCTTACAGTTTTGGCTCTTATTCCTTCGCCACCTCCGGGGTGCGATCATCAGAATTTACCAAGTTTGAAACATCGCTGGACGACAAGCTATTCTTTGCCGGCGAACACACTTCGCGCGATTATCGGGGCACGGTCCACGGAGCATACCTAAGTGGTATCCGGGCGGCCGAACAGGTCGCTGCCCTGCTTTGACATAAGTGCTCATACCACTGTTTATAAATTACAATTCCACAGAGGGTATAAACCTCAATAATGCTATGGAACATAAAGACAATTTCTCCCACGCCGCTACCGTCTTTCCCGTACTTGATCTGGAGCGTTCCCTAGCATTCTATACAAAGGGTTTAGGCTTTGAGTTGACCTTTTCCTGGGAGGAGCCTGCTACTTATGCCATACTGAAAAAAGGCGGGGTGAGTCTCCACCTCTCTTTGATAGACGATAAGGATGTACAAGCAGTACCAACTGGACTATTGTACATCTTCGTTTATGATGTGGACAAAATCTATCAACGTTGCCGAGAGCGGGGGATCGCCATCAAGAACCCTCCCGCCCTCCAAGATTATGGCATGACAGATTTTGATATAGAGGATCCGGATGGGCACCGGATCACTTTTGGGCGAGGCGCTTGATACCTCTATTTATTGATTTTAATCCCTCGCTCAGGAAAATTCACATCGTAAGTAACGGTCCCTTCGGGAATTTCCTCAATGCAGCTTTCTGTATGGTGAAATTCAAAGGTTTCCCATTCCAGTTGGCTATTCAGTTTAAGAAAAGCTAGATAGGTCTCAATGCCAGCACCACAGTATCCACTACCCGTAGACCCTGGTATGGACAGGTGACCAAATTCGATAATGGCATAGAAGTCGTTACCCACTTTTTTTGCTACCAACACGTCTGTCCACTGAATGTACTCCACGCCGCTCTGTGTGCTCAGGTCGAAGGAAGCTAACTCCATACCCCGCCATTTAAAATCAATACGAGTGGCCGTTTCCCAGGAGAGGTCGTGGACAAGATTCAGGTTTACTGGGTACGGCTCGCCCATGTCTCTGGTTTGCCAGAATAGGTCCTCAAAATCGTAGCCAGTAGCAGTAAAGACTTCCTTGTAGTCATCCAGATCACAGGTGACCTCGTGCGGCTGATCCTCAAGCGTTGCGGGTACATAAAGCCGGATAAATGGATCTGGGTTACCATATTTGATGGAGCCCACCAGTGGTATCTTTTTGCCTACCTTCTTATAGAGATACCAACCATCTAGCTGTCGGGCGTTCCAACGGTTATTATCGTTTTCGCCACAGAAGTTCCAACCTAATTGGAGGTACATCTCAATCGGGTAACGCTCATTGATCATGCCTTCGAAGAGGTAATATTCATTTTCCTCTAGTTGTATTTCGAAAGACCAATCGGAATTAGTTGCTTCTTGGGCAAAGAGTACAGTATTGTTGAGGAACAAGATTAGAACTACGATAGCGCTAAAACTGGCCCAATTGTTTAAGGAGGCGTTCATATCGAAATGTGTTGAGCAAGCAAACTTGATAAAGACTTGTTAAGCACTTGCTTGCAATGACAAGTATACCAGCTAAAAAACGGATTTTGTGCGAAACAGCAAGCGAATCTGTACCCAAAAATTGAGTCATGAATTATTCTCTGAGTATCGCTGGACTAATGATGGTATGGTTGCTTCTATCCTGCAATGGACAGGCCAAGCTCACTGCAGAGCAAGCTGATCTTGAAGTTGCTTCCCAAATTACAATAGGTGATACGGTAGCTGAAATCGGCAATAGTGCTATGATCATTTTTCAGGATAGTCGTAGCAATTATTGGTTTGGCAGCAACGGCCAGGGAGCTTTTCGCTACGACGGCAAGGTAGTGACCCAATTAACGACTAAACATGGCTTGTGTGCTAATCAAATTTGGGGGATTCAGGAGGACCACGCGGGAAATATTTATTTCGATACCGGAAAGGGGGTCAGTAAACTCACTGACAGTACGCTCACTTGCCTACCGCTAATAGAGAACTACCTCTTCAATAACCAGTGGCAGCTCAACCCTAATGATCTCTGGTTTAAAGGAGGACCAAAAGGCCCTTATCGCTACGATGGGCAAGCTCTTTACGCAGTAGATTTCCCGGGGCACTTTATGAAAGAGGAGTTTGATGCCGAAACGCCCAATGCCTCCTGGAGCCCTTACGATATCTATCACATTTACAAAGACAAGCGTGGTCACCTCTGGTTTGGAACGGCCAACCTTGGCCTTTGTCGCTACGATGGTACCACCCTCAGCTGGATGTACGAACACCAACTTACGATCACTGATGAAGGTGGCTCCTTCGGTATTCGTTCTATCATGGAAGACCAGCACGGAGATTTTTGGATCTGTAATACCCGCTACCGCTACACTTTTGCTGAGCAGGATTCGCTGAGTAATGGCCACCGTTTTTTGCAATACGATCGCAAAGCCGGTATGACTTGGCTCAAGGGCAAAAAGCCGGAAGATCATCCCTACTACCTCTCGATCACCGAGGACAAAGAAGGAAACCTCTGGATGGTCACCTATGATGATGGTGTTTATTACTACGACGGTGAGCTTCTCCACCACCACCCCGTGGAAAAAGATGGCAAGACTGTTCTATTATTTTCTATTTACCTCGATCACCAAGGCGACTTATGGCTAGGCACGCATAAGGCCGGGCCGTTTAGGTTTAATGGGGAGAGGTTTGTGCCGTTTCGACCGTGAAACAATCAAAATGGCAATTTCAATAGCAATCAAAATGGAACGATCGCTACGTAGGTCAACATTGCCATTTCGATTTTCATTGCAATTGTAATTGAAAAATCGCTTTCACATTGGCTCCCGCTTTGATCTGCCTAGTAAGAACTGAACACACCAGGTGTACCACTCAAGGCGAGTAGTGGCTAGAAATTCTAACGCTAATTCTCATTCTAATCCTAATTCAATCAAAATAGCAATGGCAACAGCAATTAAAGTGTATTGATCGCTGAGTAGACCAGACCAGCATTGCTATTTTGATTGCTATTGCTATTTTGGTTGTTTCACTTCTTCACCACCTTCACGCTATAATCTCGTCCGTTGGCGGTAAAATTGAGCAGGTACAACCCACTGTCCAGTTCATCCCAGCCAGTAATGGTAAGGGTGTCGCTAGCGGCCGTTTGGGTAAAGGATTTAATCAGCTTTCCATCTATCTGATACAGGTCAAAATTGATATCCTGGCTTAGGGTTTCTGGCAATACAATGGTGAGCTGTTCTTGCACTGGGTTAGGGAAGTACGTAAGCGGAGTTCCTTCTTCTATTTCTACAGTAGAAACCGGATCACCCTCCTGATAAACGCGTACGTAATCGATTTCCATTGCGCTAGCAGTAAAAGAAGATGCTATGGTAGGTAGGATGGCTACATTAAGCAGAATGTACTCATCGGCGTCGAAGGGCCACGTCTCCGCATTTTTGACTTCCGGATCGTAGATATAATGAACGACACCATCCACACTGAAGACCAGCTTCTCTGGTGTCCATTCCATTTCGTAGACATGAAATTCGGTGGATACGGTAGGAATGATCTGGCCACCCACATTTATCGTAGCTCCGTGACTAGAGGGTGTATGTGTGGCGCTGGAAATGTAGTTTTGGTTGTGGCCCCAGTGTTCCATGATGTCGATCTCGCCGCAGGCAGGCCAGCCGGTCGTGCCGAAGCCCTCAAGGTCCCAGTAGGCACCGTCTTCGTTGATATTTTTGCCGAGCATCCAGATCGCTGGCCAGGTACCTACACCAAAAGGGAGCTTTGCTCTTACTTCTACGCGCCCATAGGTAAAAGCAAACTTGGAGTTGAGGCGGGCGGAGGTGTGCTGCTTGGTGATTCCCTGGTCGGTAAAAGTCTCTTTGCGCGCGGTCAGGCGTAGTATGCCATCAATTACTTCCGAGTTTTCGGTCCGATTGGTGTAGTGCTGTATCTCACTGTTGAACCAGCTGCCTCCAGCCGGTAGTTGGGTTTGATGATGCCACTTATCCGGATTAATGGGACCATTGGTGTCAAACTCGTCTGACCAAACCAACCGATTGAAATTTGGATTAGATAATTCATTTTCATCAAAAAGAAAATCGTCGATGTAGGCAATCACCTCATCGTTGTTATTCTCACCGTTCACTTGGAGCAAAACTCGATTGAGGTCTGTCCGTTGACTTGGCGGTGGAGAACCAGCATCCAGGTTGATATAGCTATCGCTTACGAAGTTGAAAGTGACGGTTTGCCACTGGTTCAATTCAATAGACTTAATGATTTCAGTCTGGGTAGTCCAGGGTTCAGCGAGGGTATTATTTTGAAGTTTGAGCGAAATCTGGTTAGGTTGACTACCCGTCACGCCATCCGATGGTACATAGATTTTGAGGGAAAAAGTACTAGCTGCTGAAAGGTCAAAACTAGCCGGAGCATCAAAACGAATATTGGCGTATTGCCCACCATAATCATAATATCGCAAGACCGTAGCGGAAGTGTTGATTCCTTGCGGAAATGGATTGTTGTAGCTGGTATTCATCTCACAATCGTCACCAAACCAGCTGCTGATGTCACCACTGCCTTCAAAGTCATCCTGTATGGTTTGCCCTTGCCCCGAAAGTGGTAAACTACAGAGGATGGCCACTGCCCAAATAATATAAAAAAATGATTTTTTGAATAAACGAGTACTCGCCATTCGGTTTGCGTATGCTTGCTTCATCAGACTTGTGTTTTTACTGGTGGAGGCTAGGGCGAAGTGCTCATCAAAAGAACTTATTATCCGCCGCATTGGTTCGTGCGGTTTGTGGTGGCGCTCGAAAATAAGCATATGTTGGGAAGGTTTGCAAACTGAATTTTATCCATTCACGGTCTTTGGTCCGGAAGTGCAAGCATACTGGAACTAATTCTATCTGTTGATCATTGCTTTGGATATGGAGAAAACCTGCCGACGTTGCAATTGGGACATCATTGAACTACAGCTGCCAGAAGAGCAATTAGTAGTGCTTTGGGGTATGCTCAACCATGGCATGCGGCTATTCGCTATGCAGTATCTCCGCCAGCATTTGACTAAAAATTTGGTTGATGTTAAGGCCATTGTACAGCATTGGCATGAGAAAGCCGGGCACTGTGTGCGGTGTAATTATACTGATTTGGTGGGCGATCATGTAGCCTGCCCCAAGTGTAAGGCCTTCAACTATAACCTACAACCAATTATCCCCTTTGATGCTGATTTCTGTGCTCAATTGGCTTTCAGGCTCCATTTTGGCGATTGGTCTGACCCTGCGGTCAATTCCTTTTGGTGCGACGGCATTGATCATTGGCCGCAAGATTATGCTACTCTGGTTTTTTCTAAGTTGCGGCAGCAAAAGCATCTTACGACCACCGCCTGGTTGGGACCTAGTGGTCAGGACCGCTATGAGATGACGGTCTACTTTGGCCCCCGAGCACTAGCACTGTATGGGCAGAAGCTCCGCTTAGAGGACAGTATTCCAGATGTAGCCAATCCATCCTGGATAGAATTACTTACAGAAGAAAAGAGAATAAGCATTACCCTGCTCTAACAAGCCGTCCGCTTCAACAATTGATACTCTCCCCGTTTCTTAAATTCTCGAATTGACATCCCCGTGTACCGCTTGAAAGTCTTTGAAAGGTGACTCACATCGGTGAAACTCAACTCGTCAGCGATCTCTGTCAGCGTATGATTGGAATTGAGTAGTCGGATTTCCACCAGCTTTAGTTTGGCTTTGATGATGTATTCCCGTAAGGGTATATTCACCTTTTTGCGGAAGAATTCACTCAGGTAGGTCGGAGAAAGAAGAAAGGTCTTAGCCAACTGATCCACCTTCAGTAATTTCGGTTCTGCAAGGTGTTCATTGATGTAGTTGAGCAATCTGGTAATGCGTTCATCTTGTTCTCCCTTGACCTGTACTTCGTAGAAAGAACCCTGTTTGATATTGCGTAGCAAAACCTCTAGAACACTGGTCATTAGACTCTTGATAAGCGCATCAGAACCAGCCTGGTAGTTTTGGTTTTCCTTGGTGATTAAGTCAACCAGGGTATAAATATGTTGGCGGTCGAGCTCATTGTGAATGATATCTCCCGGGAGCTGATTGTAATTCGACAATATGTACGCAGCTTCCTGAAACCATTCTGCCTGACTCAATGCAGTTCGTCCTTGGGTTTGGAAGAAATCTGAAGTGAACTTCAAAAAGACAAATTGAGAAGCTTGCTCAATCTGAAAAGAATGGCACTTGAGGGGCGGCAATAGAAAAATGCTCCCTTCCTCGTAGGGGTATTCGTTATAGTTGATGCACTGGGTTCCACTACCTTTTTTGATCAGAACCAGCTCAAAGAAATTGTTCTTCACCGGGCGTTGCCGCCAATCGCTGAGTGTCAATTCTTGTACTTCAAAAGGTTTATATGCTTCTAGAACTTGCATTATTCCGCCATTTATACCTCAAAGTACGTGCTTTTACCCCTTTTGCGCTAGCAAATACTTTCTAAAACCTTGAAAAATACTAAAATAACCTCTTGATGTACCATAACACTAGATTCAGAGTCCAACATCTTTGCGCTAGCAATTATTCAAAAACACAATAGCATGAAAGCAATTGGCTATCAGGAAAGCCTACCAGCAGAAGATGAACGTTCTCTCCAGGATATCACACTAGAGGTACCAAAGGTAGGAGGCAGAGATATATTGGTGGAGGTGAAGGCCATCGCGGTAAATCCGGTGGACTATAAAATTCGCGAGCTCATGCAGCCCGAAGGTGATGAATGGAAAGTACTGGGTTGGGATGCCGCAGGAGTGGTAAAAGCAGTGGGAGAAGAGGTGAGCCTGTTTCAGGTAGGCGATGAGGTTTGGTACGCGGGTGATTTGCTGCGTTCGGGTACCTACGCCCAATACCAGTTAGTAGATGAACGAATTGTAGGCAGGAAACCCGCACAATTATCCTTTAGCGATAGCGCTGCGCTTCCACTTACCTCACTCACTGCTTGGGAATTGCTCTTTGATCGTATGCAGGTAGCAAAGGATGATGCCAGCAAAAGCATACTGGTTATCGGTGCCGCTGGTGGGGTAGGGTCTATTATGGTACAGCTGTTGAAGCAGTTGACCCAATTGCAAATTATCGGTACCGCCTCCAGAGCAGAGACCACTGCGTGGCTGAAAGAATTGGGAGCGGATTATGTGATCAACCACCGCAACAAGCTTAGTGAAGAGTTGGCGCAACAAAACCTTTCCGAACCAGATTATATCGTGAGCCTTAATGCCACGGAACAGCACCTGAAGGAGATCATCAAAGTGATCAAGCCACAAGGCAGGTTTGGTTTTATCGATGACCCTAGCACGCTTAACGTCTTGCCTTTCAAGCAGAAGGCTGTTTCTGCCCACATTGAGTTTATGTTTACCCGCTCCATGTTTCAAACGTCGGACATGATCGAGCAACACCATATCCTCAACCAAGTGGCGGAATTAATTGATAAAGGGGTGATCAAAACAACGGTAGGGGAGCACCTCGGCACGATCAATGCCGAAAATCTACGGAAGGCGCACCAGATACTAGAGTCAGGCAAAGCCAAAGGTAAAATGGTCCTGGAAGGTTTTTAAGCTGTATCGTAAGGACGCATTACTCCTCGCTAGCTGTCGCGAGCGTCTCTATGGGGCGCTTCTCCCCACCCACCAATGATTTTCGTAATATCGTAACCGCTAGAACGGATTGCACATGAAAGGATTTGAATCCATAAATCGAGCTTACAACAGCGTTTTCCAAACAGGGCAGCTCAGCATTGGCGTCGTGGTGCCCATTGAGCGCTACGCACATGGTCCTGTTCCGCAGATGCAAGACCACCTGCAGCGCGTCCAGTTGATTGATCGTTTGGGCTACAAGGCACTATGGGTAAGGGATATCCCCTTTAATGTACCTTCTTTTGGTGATGCCGGGCAGACTTATGATCCCTTTACCTATTTGGGGTACCTGGCCGGGCAGACGAAGGATATTGCCTTGGGAGTCTCGAGCATTGCTTTGCCGTTGCATCATCCATTGCACGTGGCTAAATCAGCAGCTACCATCGATCAACTCTCGGGCGGGCGCTTACTACTTGGCATCGCCTCTGGTGACCGCTTTGATGAATACCCCGCGATGGGAGTAGCGTTCGAAAAGCGTAGTGAATTGTTTCGCGCTGCTTTTAGCTATTTACGTAAAGCCGCGGAAGATTTTCCTACTTTGGAAGGCAATCAATTTGGTGAGCTGCGTGGCCATATCGATGTACTACCCAAGCCCGTTGCCCATAAGTTGCCACTATTGCTTACTGGTTACAGCCGGCAAAGCCTGGAATGGAATGCTGAACACGCGGATGGCTGGATGTCATATCCGAAAAATGTGCACCAACAATACTACACTATCGCTAAATGGCGGGATCTCGTCGCCCAATCGGGGGCGTACAATAAGCCTTTTATGCAGCCATTGTATGTACAGTTGCAGGAAGACGATGACGCCAAACCGCTGCCGATTCCTTTAGGCCTCAGGACCGGCGTAAACCACTTAGTAGAATACCTTCAGCAAGCTCGCGAGATTGGGGTGAATCACGTGGCATTAAACCTCCGTTTCAACGAAATGGAAACGGAGCGAACGTTGGAATACATCGCCGAGAAGGTATTACCTCATTTTCATGTAAACGTCAAAGCATCAATCGAACAATGAAAAAGCATATTCTAATAACCGGAAGTACGGACGGTATCGGCAAATTAGCCGCCATTAAACTGGCACAAGATGGCCACCATGTGATCTTACACGGTCGTAAACCGGAGAAGCTGGCTAAGGTGCTGGAAGAGATAAGAACTGAAAACCCAGCAGCTGAAGTAGCTGGTGTTGTAGCGGATTTTGCTAAGCTAGATGAGGTGCGTCAGATGGCTAAGGAGGTGCAAGATGCTTATCCAAAAATCGACGTACTGATCAATAATGCTGGGGTTTTCAATAGCCCAGCTGCTCAAGCCCCGAATGGCCTGGAGGTACGCTACGTAGTCAACTACTTTGCACCGTACGTACTTACTCAAGCTTTGCTACCGCAATTGCAGCAGTCAGACGAAGCTCGCATTGTTAACCTCAGTTCGGCGGCACAGACACCGGTCAATTACGAGGTCTTGCGGGGCCAAACTGCTGCCCAATCGGCCCGTGATGCTTATGGCCAAAGCAAGCTGGCCATCACCATGTGGAGCTTCCAATTGGCAGCTCAGTACCCCGCAATCACTGTGACGGCCCTAAACCCGGGCTCTTTACTCAATACCAAGATGGTTCAGGAAGCATTTGGCCAATATTGGTCCTCTGCGGATAAGGGTGCTCAGATCATTTACGACCTGGCGGTAGCTCCAAAGTATAAAGGTGTTACAGGCCGTTATTTCGATAATGATCAAGGCGACTTTGGCCCGGCGCATGCGGATGCTTACCAAAGTGCAGCGATTGAAAAATTGATGACGGCTACGGAAGAGGTACTGAGTGGTTTGGCGTAGGATGCAGTATCATTTAAAAGTACCTCAATTATGGTTTCGCAGAATGTTTGACTTTGAAAAAATAGTCATTCCAATTAGTTACGAATAGTTTCGTGGCACTTTACAATGCTTTAGCAGTACGCAGCGGAATGAATTCCACGAAACCAGTAAGTGGGACGCTTTAAAAGTCAAACTCAAAAATTCCACGAAACGGATGGGAAGCGTTAGGGTACCATATTGTATGATTCGACATAAACGCGATCATTAAAACACTTCTCGTTAAATTCTCAACAATTATCCTGTTGATTGTTTAAGAGGTATGAATCTACTTTTAGTTCACGGCAACGGCGGTGCGAATGCGCGCTTTCAGCTGTTTCGTATGATTGCGCAAGAGCAGGGCGCGTCCTACAATATTCACCTTCCGGAACTACCGGGATTCGAAGGTCGTCCTTTGCCAACAACCGGAGCACCCTGGAGTTGGTTTCTAGATGCCCTCGCCGAAACGGTTGCGGACGCAGATGGGCCGTGGGTGTATTACGGACACGGCATTGGCGGTTCTATCCTCTTGGAATGGGCCAAGCAAGGATGGACCAATAGTAAAGGGCAAGCATTCAAGCCGCAAAAAGTACTCTTGCATGGTATTATCGGGGCATCGCTGGAACACCGCTTCTTCCCCAAGTTGATGAAGCCCTTGCTCATTCGTCAAACGATGAAGGCCTTGATTGCCACTCCCGCTTTGCGCCCAATCTGGGAACGTAAGCTTTTCCTGGAACCAAAAGCAATACCGGAAAACTTGCGCCAGCAATTTTTCGAAGATTACCGTCGCTGCGCGGCCTTTTCGCTCTTCTTTGACCTCATTACGCCAGCCTGGTACCAAGAAGTAAAATCAACCATTGGTCAAGAAACTTTCCATTTCTTGTGGGGGGATAAAGAACGCGTCATCGCCTCCAAGTTCTTAGCCTATTGGCAAAACGATTTTCCTAATTCCGAATTCACTATTATTGAGGGTTGGGACCACTTTCCCATGCTTGAACAGCCCCAGGAATTTTACGAGACGATATCTGGGATGATTGTCTAACCAATGTCCCATCAGCCATGAGCAAGCTTTCCCAACTGCAAAAGATCCGGCAATTGAAAGCGCCTACCGCGCCTTTCACCAGTGTCTCGTATATTGAATACCAAGCGGGGAGATACGATTTGCACAAGCTGGTTTTTCCGGTCGCTGTACGCTCTACTTTTGATCAGGAGGATGGCGAAGAACAGAGCTTTGCGGGTCACTTTGAAACTCGGCTCGAGGTAGAGCGCAAAGCCGTACACCAGGCTATTGGTGATGTTTTTGCGTCCTATCCGGATGCGTCCAATCAGGAGGTGATTGTCCAGCAAATGATTGAGCCGGAGTACAGTGGTGTACTCTTTGCTTACCAGGCTGGTATCTGGCGTTTGGAGTTGGTGGAAGGGCTGGGGGAGAAGCTGGTGAGTGGTAAAACAACACCCAAACAGTTGCTCTTGCCAAAGTTTGATCGGCTTGATCATTGGGTGCAGCGGCTGTTTAGGGTTTGGCAAACTGATCTCAAGGATAAGGCCCTCGAAATAGCGCTGATTGAGTTGTCCACTTGGGCACAACGGCTACAAAAGGCATTTGACTCACAACACGGTCTGGACATTGAATTTGCTATCGCAAAAGGTAGACTGTACATTCTTCAGGCCCGCCCCATTACCACTCCGGACGAAGCTGAGGAAGTCCTCACTTCTGCTAATCATAAAGAGATTTTGCCTCCTTACCCGTCTCGACTCATGACCGATATTATAAGTCGGAGCGGTGGCGATCTTTTTCAGTATTACAAAGATCTAGATCCCAGCTTACCAGATCGCCGTTTCCTGAAAATGGCTGCGGGTATGCCCTGGATTAACCTATCTGCACTGCTTGATATAATGGTGCATTGGGGGTTACCTACTCAGTTGGTCTGCGCTTCAGTTGGAGCGGAGGATTTTTATCGGGTGAGTTTACGTCCGCATCGTGTTGTGCAGAAGATTGGTGTGTTTTTTAAAGTGTTGGTACAGCAATGGACGGTGCGTAAACGCATCAAAAGATGGCTTGAGCAAACACAAGAAAGTCATCACCAAGCACGGCAGGGGCGGGCGGCTTTGTGGGAGGATCATCCAGCCGTAGCTTTTGAACACTGGACGGCAGCCTTTCGAAAACTATACGTAGAGCTGGTGACGAATATGCAAATTCTCACCGGAGCGATGTCTGGGCCCGTAAGCCTGCTCAATCGTTTAGGAATACTCAGTAAGGTCAGCGATGCTGCCAAGCAGAAAAGTGCAACCACCGATTACCTCAATGCCTTTCAACAATTGTCACAAGGTCGTCTATCCATCGCTGCTTTTGTCGAGCAATTTGGTCATCGTGGGTTTTACGAATCTGATATTGGTCAGCAGCGTTTTTCGGAATACACGACTGCGGAGTGGCAACGCCTACTGCCTTCTTTTGGAGAGGAGAATGCCCCCGATATCTTGCCAGCTCAAAACCAGCGCACCACTTGGTGGGCAGGCCTCTTCCGCGGAGCTATTTCCTTAATTCATACGCGAGAATTATTGCGTGCAGAGACCATGCGCTGGTTTGCTGATTTTAGGTACGAGATCATCGAAAGCACACAGGCCTCGCAGGGTACAGCCTTTTCTCCTTTTACCTATCCCATAGATGACTTGGAACTTCTCTTGCAAGGAGAGACTACCTTGGAGCAACTTGGGCAAAAAAAGTATCCCGAACAGTCTGGTTGGGATTTGGATACCTTCGTCGCCAACGCATTAGGTCGTCGATTGCCGTTGCCCAGTAGTAATGGCCCCAAGGCAAAAGTGGGCATTGGCCTTTACCCAGGCCAAGTCAAAGGACAAGTATGGCGCGTTTCGGCCGCTGATTTTACCGCCTTCGATCAACCACCATTTGCCAATGCTATCTTGGTAGCGGAGGCCCTGGATCCCGGCTGGATTCCCTTTTTTACGAAAGTAGATGGCGTCATATCCTACGTAGGGGGATTACTCTCCCACGCTTCTATCATTCTACGAGAATCGCAGATTCCATCCATCACGCAACTTCCCAGGCATATTGAACTACAGACGGGAGATTGGATTGAGTTGAATGGCCTGACGGGGGAGGTGGTAAAACTGGAGGGAGGAAGAGGCTCTAGGGAGTAGAGATAAGCTTGGGATTTTTGAGAACTCTTGGCAGGTAGTAATTCGCACTATCGTGCTCGTGGTTGAAGCTCGCATCGCATCGCGGTAACGCGGCTGCCGCTGACAAAGTCAGCTCTACCGCGACCGTTAGGGAGCTTAGACCGTGAACGATAGTGAACTTCTACCGCGAACGCAGTGAGCCACCTACCGTGCTAAATCTCCAAGGCCAAGCACTTTCCCAACTGCTATCATTTTTATATTTCCGATTTCCCACTTCTGACTTCCGATCTTTCCCCCATTCTCCCAAACAATTCCTACCTTATTGCATTGATTTATCAGCTCCTAACCAAATCCTTTTCCTGATGCTCAACTTGTCTGTTCTACTTGAAGATAGTGCCCGTCGTTTTCCCGCCAAGGACGCTTTTGTATTTATGGATACGCGTTTGACTTATGCGCAAGTCAATGGTGCCGCTAATCAAGTAGCGAATGGCCTGAGAGCTGCTGGTATTCAAGCTGGTGATAAAGTTGCCCTGAGTTGCCTGAATTTGCCTTACTTCCCGATCATCTATTTTGGAATATTGAAGGCAGGAGCGGCGATCGTCCCATTAAGTGTATTGCTGAAACGCGATGAGGTCGAGTATCACCTAAAGGATTCCGATGCGAAAGCTTACTTCTGTTTTGTAGGTACACCGGAACTGCCAATGGCACAAGAAGGTCATGCCGGTTTTAGCCAGGTAGACAGCTGCGAGCAATTTTACGTGATCACTGCTCAGCCCACTGATCCATCTCCAATTGAGGGTGCCCCCACTTTGGGCATGTTGATGAATGGACAATCTCCCGTAGCCGTTACCGAAGCTACGGATGCGGAAGACACCGCAGTTATCATCTATACCTCCGGTACCACTGGGCGGCCAAAGGGAGCGGAGTTGACGCATTCCAGTCTACTGCTCAATGCGATCTTATCTACCAATATCATCACGACCAAAGCAGATGATACGCAACTGATCGTACTACCGCTTTTCCACATATTTGCGATGACCTGCCTCATGAATGCGGGCGTCTACAAAGGCGCAACCAGCATTCTGCTCCCACGTTTTGATGCGGAAGCCGTATTGGGACTCATGCAAAAGCACAAAGTGAGCATCTTTGCGGGTGTTCCCACCATGTACTGGGGACTGCTCAATTACGAAAATACCAAGTTTGACCTGGACTCCATCTCTGAGCAACTCCGTATGGCGGTATCCGGAGGAGCGTCCTTGCCGGTGCAAGTACTAGAAGACTTTGAGGCTAAGTTTAAAGTACCCATCCTCGAAGGCTACGGCATGTCAGAGGGTTCACCCGTGGTGACCTTTAATCAAGTAGAAATTGGACGGAAGCCCGGTAGTGTAGGCACGCCTGTTTGGGGAGTAGAAGTTAAACTGGTAGACGAGAACGATCAAGAAGTACCCGTAGGTGAAAAGGGGGAACTGGTTTATCGGGGCCACAATGTGATGAAGGGCTACTACCAACGCCCGGAGGTCAACGCCGAAGTACTGCGTGGTGGTTGGATGCACTCTGGCGATGTGGCCATCAAAGATGAGGATGGTTTCTTCTTCATCGTAGACCGCACGAAGGATATGATTATCCGTGGTGGCCTCAACGTATATCCACGAGAGGTGGAGGAGGTCATTATGAAGCACGAGGCCGTCTCACTGGTGGCCGTTATTGGTGTACCTGACAATCAGTTTGGGGAGGAAATCCAGGCTTGTGTGGTGCTGAAAGAAGGGGCCTCGGTAAGCAGTGAGGAATTAATCCTCTGGACGCGCGACCGGATTGCCGCTTACAAGTATCCTCGCATCATCGAATTCCTGGATGCACTGCCGATGAGCGCAACCGGCAAGATCCTGAAAAAGGAACTACGCAAAAGCTAGCGTTCGCTAGAACTTACATGTCGTATCGACGCGATTCATCGCGTCCGTCTTATTACGCTAATGGCCAGGATACACTCTTGCTGCCGTTAGGATGGTATTGGTATGGATCTTTAAAGTCTTGGCCTGTCCATACAACCCTTCCCCGCAATACGTCCACTTTAAGATAGTTGCTATCACAGCAACGTATTTAGTGACTGGTAAAAATGAAAGATGAAACGCACACTACTCCTCGTATTGATGATTGTGTCTTCAAATCTGATGGCGCAGATCAACCAAGAAACGGTAGCAAAGAAATTAGAAGGCTTGGAAGCTGGAAAACGAATGACGTACTCAGAGAAGGACACCGTTCCAGTCGTAGTTTACCTAGAGGAAACGAATGAGAATAAGAACGTCTTATGGTACCTCAACGGAGATGTAGTGAACCACCAGGTCTTCAGCACCATTGACCCCAATAAAATTGAAGCGGTAAAAGTAGAAAAGGAGGTTGTTGAACATAATGGAGCCCTTTTCGAGGGAATAGTCTATGTCGACACCAAGGAGAATTACATCCCTGAATTAATTTCTCTGAATGCGCTAAAAACAAAGTATTTGAGTATACCTGAGGGCATCTCCACCTTATTCTTGCTTGATGGAGTGGTGGTTAATATGGACTACGATGAATTTGTAGTAGCCCATGACTATATACTCAAGATGGAAGTTCAATTCATAACCAATAATAAAGAGAATTTGGATATGGCCATCGTCAAATTGACGACGCGGACGAAAGCAAATATTGAGGAAGCAAATAGGATTAGGCTCAAAGGTGTTGGGCCACACAATATGAATACAAGTAACCACTAAAAGCATGGGGGAAGCCCCGCTTTACCTATTGTTTGCCGCAAGAAAATCAAATCGCGGCTCCACCAAACCACACTATCATGGACATCAACTGGCTTTCAATGCTTCTGGCCTCGGCTACACCCCTGGTCATTGGAATTATCTATTATCACCCATCCGTTTTTGGTAAAGCCTGGGGTAATTCCCTGGGTAAGTCGGTGGAGGAATTAGCAGGTGGGAATAAGGTGGTGGCGGCCGTCGTCTATCTGCTTTCGTCCTTTCTACTGGCATTTTTCTTACTCAACTTCAATAACGACGGTATCAACCAAGAAGGTGATTTTGATAATTTCCCGCACGGTGCCTGGCACGGATTATTTGTGGCGGTTACCATTGTTATTCCTATCGTAATAATGAGTGGTTTGCGGGAACGCCAATCCTGGAAAACGCGCTTGATCAATGTTTTCTACTGGATCATTACCCTGGCAATTATGGGCGGAGTGGTAGATGCTATGAACCACTGGCAGAATATACCGATGCCGGAAGGGTATTGATATTTTAAATGGCAGGATTTGAACCACCACCGCCTACTTGGAACTACGGCGGACACAGACGGGACCCAAGGGCATCAGAAGCGTTTTGAACCATGTAAGGCATTGAAGGGCATATAAGAACTTTCCGTAACTAACCCGACTAAATTCATTAATGCGGTGCCGCTATTTAATCAAAAGGGTAATTACAATCAAAATCAAAATGGAAGTAGATTAGAGCTTGCTCCCAGAACTCTACCATCTAACATTCCAATCAACTAACCAAGGCCGACGTAGGAACCCGAACTAACCAAAGCCGACACAAGAGACTGAACTAAATCAACTAATTCAACCAACCAGGGCCGCAGGCCCAACTAAATCCACTAACCCAACTAGTTCAACCACCTAAGTCACATCAGAACTAAAGCTTCCCTCCATTCTAATTCCTTCGTCCGACGGAGCTTTATGCGTAGTCGGATAATCCTAATCCTAATTCTCACTCTAATTCCCTCCTCTCAAGCACACAATCAGCCCCACCATTGTTGTAGAAATACCTATTTACCTTACATTCACTCCAGATCAATAATGGAGGGACCCAACGAAAACGGAATCGGGATATGAAAAAGAAAACCCTAGAGCAAGAAGGCTTACAAAAAATCAAAACAGACTTCGGTTATCTCATGGATTTATTCAAAGAGATGCTGGAATCATTGGGGGAAGGAGAGCTGGCCGCCGCGCTACCTCTGCAGAACGGAGCGCTCTCGAAGCCGGCGGCAGATGTGTCAGATGAGAAGTTGGCACAGGCAATCGGGATTTCCTTTGAATTACTCAACTTAGTGGAACAGAATACGGCTACGCAATACCGCCGAAAGACGGAAACGCTCTTTGGCCTGGAAACGACGCGTGGCTCCTGGGGTGAAACGCTAGCTATCTGGAAAGCCCTCGGCATCAGCGAAGAAGAGATGGCGGCCTTGCTCCCCACCATCAAGGTCATGCCGGTACTAACGGCGCACCCGACAGAAGCCAAGCGAATAACAGTCTTAGATATCCACCGCGAGCTTTACGTTTTGTTGGCCAAAAAGGAAAATCCACTTTGGTCTACAGCGGAGCAAAGCGTTATCCGTAAGGAGATTGTGAGCTTGCTAGAGCGCTGGTGGCGCACCGGCGAGATCTATCTGCAAAAACCTAGTCTGAGTGCGGAGCGGAGTAACCTACTGCATTATTTTATCAATGCCTTTCCGGAAGCCCTGCGCCTGACGGATGAGCGCCTCCTTAACGCCTGGCAAACGATGGGATTGCGGGCCGATTTGCTACAGTGGCCAGAACAATTTCCTGTGGTTCAGTTTGGCAGTTGGGTGGGCGGAGACCGCGATGGACACCCGTTTGTTACCCCTGCATTTACGGCAGAAACGTTAGAGCTGCACCGCCGCAGTGCACTGGAAATGCTGCGTAAGGAACTCCATAAACTCGCAGGTAAACTTAGTTTCTCGAGCTACCGCAATAGCATTCCGGAATCGTTTGTGGAGGTCGTTAAAACCAAGGCGAAAGCCCTAGGAGAGACGGGAAGCCAGGCTATCAAGCGCAACACATCCGAACCACTCCGACAGTACGTCAATCTACTCCTGATTCGTTTAGCCAATACCCAAGCTGATCGCTCAGGTCTGGGGGAAGAAAGCTATTATCGCCGTCCCTCCGATCTCGCGGCTGATCTACACCTGCTGCGTGAGTTGTTGCTTCAACTCAAGGCCAAGCGGGTAGCACAACAGTGGCTGTTCCCGTTGGAGCGCATGCTGCAGTGTTTTGGGTTTCATTTGGCCAAACTGGATATCCGCCAGAATAGCGCTTACCATGAGAAGGCCATTACGCAAATGTTGCAAACTTCAGGTTTTGCGGATGCAGACTACGCTAGCTGGGACGAAGAAAAACGCCTGGCCTTCCTGAACGAAGAACTGCAAAGTCGTCGTCCTTTCGTAAATGCGGGAGTAAGCTGTGGTACGGAGGCAGATAATGTGCTTGGTTACTTTTGGGAGGTGAAACGCTATGTCGACCAATACGGTACTGCCGGTATCGGTTCTATTATCGTGAGCATGACCCGCTCTTTGAGTGACCTGTTGCTGGTATTCCTTTTCTTGCGTGAAGTTGGTTTGCAGGATGCTCAACTTCCAGTGGTACCGTTACTGGAAACCATTGATGATTTGATTGCGGGCCCAGAAATATTAGAAGCTTTCATCACCCATCCAACGGTGCAGGCTAACTATCCAGAAGGATTGCCATCGGTGCAGGAAGTGATGTTGGGTTATAGTGATAGCAACAAGGATGGCGGTATCCTCACCAGCCGTTGGAGTATCTATAAAGCCGAAGAACAACTCACCGATGTAGGTGATCGACTGGGCGTGGCGCTCTGTTTCTTCCACGGTCGGGGCGGAACGATTAGCCGCGGCGGTGGTAAAATACATCGCTTCCTGGAAAGCATGCCGCGGGGCTCAGTGAGTGGCCATATCAAAATGACGGTCCAGGGGGAAACCATTGCCAATCAATTTGCCAATCGCCTGAATGCTTGTTATAACCTGGAAATGTTTGTTTCCGGTACGGCCCGGCAGGCCATGTGGTCGAAAGAGCAAGAGCAGGACCAGCGCCTCTACGATATTATGGATCGGCTGATTACGATATCACGTTCTAGCTATCGCAAACTACTGGACCATCCAAAGTTCATTGACTTCTATAGCCAGGCTACCCCAATTGATGTACTGGAGCAGAGTAAGATTGGCTCGCGCCCAGCGCGCCGCACAGGACAGCGTTCGTTAGACGATTTGCGCTCTATTCCCTGGGTGTTTAGCTGGAATCAATCGCGCTTTAATCTGACGGGTTGGTTCGGTGCCGGAGCTGCTCTACGTCAATTTGCGCAGGAATATCCCCAGGATTTTGCGTATTTGAAGGAAGTGGCCGAGCAATGGCCCTTCTTGAAATACCGCCTCATTCAAATTGAAACCAATCTGCTCCTCGCTGATCCTGAAATCATGCAGGCCTTCGCCGAACTCATACCCGACGCAGGCACTAAAGAGGAGCTGATGACACTCATTCTGGATGACTATGAGGCCAGCCTCCAGCACATTGAGCAGCTGCTAGAGGGAGATATTGAGCAACGCCGGGTATCTCGCCTGGAAAACAATAAGCTGCGCAAGGAGGCCCTGGCTATTTTGCACCACATACAGCTGGGTTCCCTCCAGCAATGGCGTGCCAGTAAGGCCTCAACAAGCGAGGAAAATGATCGCTTGCTGCTAAAGCTCTTGCTACTCGTGAATGCCCTGGCGGGTGGTTTGAAGAGTACAGGTTAATGTCTCCTCTATGGTTCTGCGGAATTCATTCCGCTTACAATTTCTACGGCGGAATAAATTCTGCGAAACGAAACGCGCGACTGCCTTGGCAGGAGCTCGGGGGCGGGACGCCGCAAGGGCTAAGGATAGAAAGGCCGACCAGCGGGAGCGCCTGGAGAGCCTGACGCTGCACCACGTAGGGCGTGGGGCAAAGCGGAGCCCCCAGAGCATAGTACGTATCTTATCGTTAGCATCTACGGCGGACCGAAATCCGCAAACCAATCACTGTCCATTTACGAACACAAACTGTACACCTTTGTACACTTTTGTGGCTGGTTACGTGAGTTTAATTGATTGAATTTCAGGGTCTTGCTTGATTTGGCATTCTGCTTGCACGGTAATGAGTGAGCAGTTATCATTTCGCTATTTGTTACCGCAGTTAAGACTGCTGAAATCACCCGACACTGTTATGTTCAAGAATTATCTGAAAACCGCCCTTCGCAACCTTTGGAAGTACCGTTTCTATAGCGGTATCAATTTGCTGGGGCTGTCAAGCGGAATGTTGTGCTTTCTTTTTATTGCTGCTTTTGTCCAAGATGAACTGAGCTACGATCGCTTCCACACCAATGCAGATCGTATCTACCGCATGAACTTCCTGGGGAAGATGGGCGAAAACGAGCTGAGTGTACCCCAAATTGGCGCACCGGTGGCTGGAGTGGCCAAGGAAGAGTTTCCTGAAGTTGAAACCTTTGTCCGCTTTCGTGGTCAGGGGGATTATCTCGTACAATACGAGAACCAGAGTTTCCAGGAGCGTAAGGTCATTTTTGCCGATAGCACCTTCTTGGAGGTCTTCGATTATCAATTGGTAAATGGTAACCCCGCGCAAATTCTTCGCCGTCCACAAACGGCCGTAATCACGGCCTCTTTAGCCAAGAAGTATTTCGGTAGTCAGGACCCAATTGGCAAGACGCTACTACTGGATAATGAGGTCGAGTACGAGGTAGACGGTGTACTAGCGGATTTGCCTAGCAATTCTATCATTCAGCAAGAAATGTTTCTGGCCATGTCTGGTCTAGAGGAAAGCCGCAGTCCGCTTTGGACCAATATGAATTTTGAGACCTACTTCCTTTTGCGCGAAGGCGCGAATATTGCTAGTGTAGAAGCCAAGCTGCCCGAATTTTTGCGCCGACATCTGGGAGCAGAGATGGAGAAGTTTCTGCAAATTTCATTTGATGATTTTATTGCGGCCGGCAATTCGGGGGCCTACACCATGATTGCATTGCCGGATATTTACCTGTATTCTGAGTTCACAGAAGGTATTGGCCCGAGTAGCGATATCAGCTACTTGTACATTTTTGGGGCAGTAGGTTTATTCATTTTACTGCTTGCGGCCATCAATTTTGTTAACCTTGCTACGGCGCGTGCCTCGACTCGCTCTCGCGAAGTGGGCGTTCGTAAAGTGGTGGGCGCAGGGCGTCGCCATCTCGTGGGGCAATTCCTTTCGGAAAGCACCTTGTTGTCCTTGCTGGCATTGCTGGTAGCCTTGGTAGGTATGCGTGTGGCAATGCCATATTTCAATGAGTTGGCGGGTAAGAACTTGAGTATGCAAGCCTTTTTTACTGAGCCAGCTATGATCATCACCAGTGTATTATTGGTGGCTTTAATCGGTTTATTAGCGGGCGCTTATCCTTCCTTTATCCTATCGCGCTTCCGGCCCATTCAGGCCATCCAGCAACGTATCCAAGGCAAAGGTGCTAATCGACAGGCGGGACTACGATCTACACTGGTGGTATTTCAGTTCGGTATTACTGCCTTGCTGTTGGTAGGAACTTTGACCGTTTACCGGCAAATGCAGTATATCCAGGAAAAGAAGCTGGGGTATAGTAAAGAACAAATGCTGCTGATCGACGGCGCCTACGGTTTGGAGGACCAGCTTAGTGGTTATACGTCGCAGCTGGCGATGGATGCGGCGGTGCAATCCATTACCACCTCTAGTTATCTACCTACGCCTTCTTCCCGCAATACGAGTGGTTACTTTTTGGGCAATAATCCTGAGAGTAGCGCTTTGTACATGCTGCAAGTCTGGTACGTAGACCATACCTACCTGCCCACGCTGGGGATGAACTTAAAATCAGGTCGCAACTTTAATCCGCAAGCCCCGGACGCAGAGCCCAGCAACAAGGTGCTAGTCAACGAGGCGGCCATCAAACGTTTCGGCATTCAGGGCGACCCACTAGGACAACAGATTAGCCGAAATTTTGGGAATGATGGCGAGAATGGTCCTCAGTTGGAGGTCTATGAAATAGCTGGGGTCATTGAAGATTTTCACTACGAGACTTTTCATAACGATATAGAACCATTGGTCATGCACCAGGGCAGCAGCGATCGCTTCATCGCGGCGCGGGTTTCCGCTACTGATCTTCCCGGACTGATCAGTAAAGCAGAGCAAAGCTGGAAGGCTATTGCTCCAGGTTTGCCATTCCAATATTCGTTCTTGGACGAAAGTTTTGCGCAGATGTACGATGCTGAGATCCGTATGGGCAAGATCGCTCGTTTGTTTGCCGGTTTGTCTATCCTTATCGCCAGTATTGGTCTGCTAGGCTTAGCTACTTTTACCGCACTGCAACGCCGCAAGGAAGTAAGCATTCGCAAGGTGTTGGGGGCTTCCGTAGGCGGATTGTTCCTCTTGCTTACGCGCGATTTTGGCAAGCTAATCTTGATTGCCTTGCTGATCAGTTTACCACTGGCCTGGTACCTCATGCAGCAATGGCTACAAGGCTTTGCCTACGCCACGGGCGTGGGGCTGACCAGTTTCCTGCTTACGGCGGGTTTACTGTTGTTTGTGGCCTTGCTTGCCGTTGGTTACCAGTCATTGCGCGCGGCATTGGGCAATCCAGTAGAAGCGCTACGAGGGGAGTAAATCGAAACCTGTATCTTGCGCGGCAGAGTAAGTGAAGTCTTCATACGTTCGATTACCAACTAAATGTGAACTTCGGGTTTATCTCGCTGATAATCCGTGATATACGCTCCCCGAAGCTCACCGTATATGGTACGTAGTAGAAAGTACTTGGATTTCACTATCGCTGGGTGAGCCTCGTACCAAGTACCGTGGGGTTTGCCTCCGTTTCAAATAGTTATTGCAGAGCAATACATGGCAAAGCGCACATTACCCTAATGCAAGTACAAGATACCGCTCGTCGATTCTGGCTGATAGTTGCTGCGTTCTTAGTGATTTGGTGGGTCTACCAGGCTTTTTGGGGTGCTCCTAATTTGATTAGCTGGGACGTTTACGGCTATTACGTATACCTACCCGCGACGCTCATCTACGGTGATCCTTTTAGCTACGGTTTTGTAGATGCGCATTTTGCCAACTATGCAGTTTCTACCAATCTCTACCAGCTCGCAGAGGTGCGGGATGGTCTAATGGCGCCCATCTATACCATTGGCATGGCCATCTTGTGGCTGCCTTTTTTTCTGGTAGCCCATGTCTTTGCGCTGGTGTTGCCGGGTATTCCGGCTGATGGCTTATCACAGCCCTACCAACTGGCCATACTGGCGGCGGCCTTAAGCTACACCGCCCTGGGTTTTTGGTATTTGCATCAGTTTTTGAGTCGTTACTTCAATAAGGCGGTGGTGTATTGGTGCCTGGGGGTTCTGTTCTTCGGCACCAATCTGTGGCACTACACCCTTTTTGAGGCGGGTATGTCTCATGCTTACCTGTTTGGCTTGTATGCCATCCTGTTGGAATTTACAGCTCGCTGGCACGAGCGACCGTCTCGTTATCACACTACTGTTATTGGTGTAGTGATCGCCTTATTGTGCCTTTGTCGCCCGTCGGAAGGTATCGCGCTGCTCATTCCATTGCTGTATGGGATTACCAGCCGCCAAACTCTAGTTGAAAAATGGAAACTTGTTTGGGATAATCGTTCACAGGTGGTGCTCTTGGCAGTAGTGGGTTTGCTGACGATTTCGCCGCAAATCATCTACTGGCAGGCCACTATTGGTGAATGGGTTTACAATGGTTACCAGGGGCATCATTTCGACTGGCTGGAGCCACATCTTTGGGAGGGTTTATTTAGCTACCGCAAAGGTTGGCTGGTGTATACGCCCGTTATGGCCTTGAGTATTGTTGGTTTCGCCTTTTTGTACCGCCAGCAAAGGCCTTGGTTTTTGCCTGTCTTATCGTTCTTCTTGATCAATCTGTATATCGTTCTGAGTTGGCACATTTGGTGGTACGCCGGTTCGTTTGGTATGCGTGCCTTGGTGCAATCCTATGCGGTTTTGAGCATTCCTTTAGCTTGCCTGCTAGCGTATTTTTTGCAGGGAAATCAGGCGTTCAAGGTGGTTGTTCCCTTGGTCTTGTTGCTTTTCATTGGCCTTAACCAGTTTCAGAATTGGCAGTTTCGGAATCGAATTTTACTCAATGACGAAATGACGAAAACCTACTACTGGAATGCTTGGGGGAAGACACAGTTCGAACCCGAAGCGTATACGTACGTAGACATTGACGAGCGATTCCCAGCGGCTGTGCCTGCTGCTTCTACTTTGCTAGCGCAACTGGTGGCGGGAACGGATTGCCCCAATGATACTACCCTTGCGGGGAAGGTGGCGGAGCAATTAATCCCTGGCAAAGAGTTCAGTTGCACCATCCAGTATCCCATTCGGGAGGCGGAGGCTGTGGCCTTATCCAAGCAGTGGGTAAATGTAGCTATAGACGTCTTCCTGGCTGCGGAGGATTTTGATCGCTTCCGTCAGGCCCGGCTAGTGCTTTCAGTCGATCGTGCTGGAGAAGGGGTACACTACCAAGCACTTAGGCTACAGCGGAATCGCCCCTTGTCGACTTGGATAGAGGTGGCCTACCAGACCCAATTACCCACCCTCCAGGCCGGAGATCATCTCAAAATGTACGTTTGGAATACCTCGCCCGATCCACTGTACTTGCACCGTTTGCGTTTGGAGCATTGGCAGGCCGATTAAAGGGCGCCTTTTACTGTTTAGGCACGGGTAAAAGACGCCTTGTGATTGCCCGAGTATGAGGTGAAGTTCTACTTAAGTGAATATCGAACTTCCTATCACGCTCTTAATCCTTATCAGCTGTTTTTTCCTTTAATTCCTTAAGCTTATCTATGGTAAAGCCCTGCTCCGGGTTGAGTTCTAGTGCCTTTTCGTACCATTCTATAGCCTTGGCTGTGTCCTCCATTGCTACATACGCATCAGCGACACTATCATGCCAGCCGGCATGTTCAGGTTCTAGTTCGATCATGAACATAAAGACATCCAGCGCTTCTTGGTTCTTTCCTCGGTCTAGCAACCAGTAGCCTAAGTCATCGAGGTCACCAGCGTCCCATTCGTATTGGTCGGGCATATCCGCCTTTGCCTTGTGGTAGTAGGCTTTGCAGCTCTCTATTCCTTCAGTCAGTATCAAGTCTTTCAAATCAAACTGAATATGCTTTTTCCATTGCCTTGGCGTGTTTAGGATAAAGTTTCGGGCAAAGAAACCCGTGGCAGGAGTCGACTGGAAAGAGTTGTTATTACCCATTACTACAACAGCTGCTTTTAGCTCTGGGAAGAAGCCAAAAAAGGTGCGGTAGCCATCGTCTCCACCTCCGTGATAATACAATGTTTCTCCTTCCACCTCGGAGGTGAACCAGCTCAGGCATACGGCATTGGTTTCGTTGTACTCCCAGGTGCGGGTGGTTAAAGCAGTGTAGGTTTCTTCGGAGAAAACTTGCTTGCCGTCTATTTTACCACGGTTTAGATAGAGCATGGCCCAGCGCAGCATATCGTCCACATTGGAGTGGAGGGTAGAGCTAGGGGCGTGGATACGGTTGTAGGGGTACACATCTAGCACCGCCATTTGCAGCTGATCATCCAGGCCGTGTGGTTGGGTAGCCAGTTCTGCAGGTACTTCTGGTTTGAAGAAGGTAGAGTTCTTCATGCCAGCGGGTTCAAAGATGTGCTTCGTCATATAATCTTCAAAGGTCATGCCGGATACTTTGGCAATAAGGTCGGCCATGATGTCAAAGGAGGCGTTGCTGTAGCTATTGTCGGTTCCGGGTTCAAAATCAAGGGGGGAATCTGCGAAGCTTCTTACGTAGCGTTCGGCAGCACCGTCGTCTATTTCCGGGCTGCCCCATTCGTAGTCCTCTACATCGGGTATACCAGAGGTATGATTCAGCACTTGCAGAATGGTGATGTTTCGGTAATTGTCATCCGCCATTTTGAAGTAAGGCAGGTGGTCAATGACTTTATCTTCCAGCTTGACTTTCCCGGCCTCCGCCAACTGCATAATTGCGGTAGCTACGAAAGGCTTGGATACCGAAGCCATATGGAAAAGCGAGCTAGTACTCATTGGTACTTGCGAGTCCAGGCCTTGTACGCCCACGCCCGCGGTGTAGTAGACTTCTCCATCAACGAGAATACCAACGGCAAAGCCGGGTACAGCAAAGGTTTCCCGAACGAGCATGGCCAGAGAGTCCATTTTATCCTTGTCGAGAGGCGGCGTATCGACTTGACTAAAGGACAAATTGGCGAACGCTAAAAAGAGTAGAATGAGATAAGTTTTGTGCATGGCGATAATGTTTTACCTAAAGGATAGTAGAATTGCCAGGCAGTTGCAGAAAAGGAGTTAAATATTGAAAATAAATAGGGTAGGGGTTAGTTTATAACCATTTTTGATATGTATTTGTATATACAAATGTTGTACAGGAATGAATGAAACCTACTTTCAAGCCATCTGGCAAATTATTACCACCGGGCACTGGATTACCGATCAAGTGACGTTGGCGCTGAAACCGCTGGGTACGACTGAGCCACAGTACAATGTCTTGCGGATTTTGCAGGCTGCTAAAGGTGAACCGGTGGCAGCACAGGACATCCTGGAGGGGATGGTGCAACGGAGTAGTAATATCACTCGGATTGTGGATAAGCTGGTGGCGACGGGCTTGGTGGAGCGGAAGGAATGCCCCACTAACCGGCGAAAAATGGATATTTCGATTACCGAATTAGGGCAACTGAAACTCCACGAAATGGACGCCAATGTACACGTTTTCCACCAGGCTTATTACAATAAACTGAACGACGAAGAACTGGACACCCTCAAAAATCTAATCCAAAAATTGAAATCATAGTGAAGAAGAAAATTCTTGCTTTTGGCGCTAGTAATAGCCGCAATTCTATCAATAAGCAACTGGCTAGTTATGCTGCTGGACAGCTGACAGACGCTACCATCACACTACTCGATTTGAACGATTTTGAAATGCCAATCTACAGCATTGATCGGGAGAAGGAAAGTGGTATTCCACAACTTGCGGAGCAATTCAAGCAGCATGTACGAAACGCAGATGGGATCGTTATCTCCTTCGCCGAGCACAACGGAGCGTATACCGCGGCCTTTAAGAATGTGATGGACTGGATGTCGAGGTTAGAAGGAAGTATTTGGGAGGATAAGCCGATGTTGTTGTTGGCCACTTCACCTGGTGGGCGAGGTGGAAAAAATGTACTCGACCTGGCTTATCATGTCTTCAGTTTCCAAAACAAGAATGTGAGCGGCAGCTTCTCATTACCCCGCTTTAAGCAAAATTTTTCTCCGGAAGAAGGTGTCCTTGATCCTACAATGGCGGCGGAATTAAGGGATCAACTAGCCGAGTTTGAAGTTGTGCTCGCTCAGTAGCTTGTCGCTCCACGTTCGTTCACCTCTAAACCGAATAACATGTTGCCCTACCACACCAAATACACCGAAGCGGAAACGCTAGTGTTTCCGGAGGCCATCACCCTTAAGATAAGATGTGGTACTGATTCCGAAAGGCATCGTTTACGCCTTCAAAAATGTGGGTACTACTGTTGGGCGCTTACGCTACGTATTTTCTCCGGCCAAAAGTATTGAGGAGATGTTCCGGGAGATGTATGCGGTCTTGGATACGGGTGAGCTAACCTTTGACGGGATGTCTGACATTGCTTTAAGACATGGGCAGGAGTTTGTGGGGCCACCCTTGTAATCGATCAGTGAAACGGCTTGGCCTGCCGATATCATAAAGCATTCTTTGTCAAGCGAATTGCACTTTTTTAATCTATTTACGCCAAGCAAAAACCATTAAAGCTGCTAACCGTTAGTGCGTTGTTATTAGCTTCATCTCTTGGGGAGCTAATAAGTGACACCCATTAGTAAACTTTCAATGTACTTCAACATGAAGCACCTCTATCTGCTTGCAGTAGTGCTACTCTCTTTCGCACTCTCTGCTCAGAACACCTACACCGCTCCTGCCTCAGGAGATCTATTGATTAACGATTGCAACGGTATCCTCTACGATGCTGGCGGGCCCGATGGGCCTTACACCGAAGACAACGAAGCATTCATTTCCATCAACGGTACTGAAGGAGAAATCCTAGCACTCACCTTTACCGAGTTTGATGTCGAGAATTTCTTCGATGATTTAACCATTTATGATGGTCCGACTATGGATAGCCCCATCGTTGGTACCTTCAGCGGCCCTCAACTGCCTAACAATGGTGAACCTATTTTGCTCTCGGGCACTTCTTGCCTGGTGGTATTCGCCAGCGACTTCTCCGTCAATGGCGAAGGCTTTGCGATGAATTTTCAGTGCGTCGACTTTACCGAACCACCAGTAGCTGCGGCATCTTATCCTAGTTTGAGCTGTACCGGAACAGTGGCTTTCGCGGATGCGTCCACCCTCTTTCCTACCAGTTGGACCTGGGATTTCGGTGACGGAAATACTTCGACCGAGCAAAATCCAACGCACACCTACGCCGAAGCTGGAACCTACGATATCGAATTGACGGCCTGCAACGATAATGGCTGTGATACTTTCATCGGCAGCCAGTCGGTCACCTTCGACCCAGAGAGTTTGGCCTGTACCAACGGTATCTCGTTGATCTACCAGGGCGCAGACTCTACGAGCCTGTGTAATGGCACCCTCTACGATAATGGTGGCCCCGATGGCGATTATCTGGAAAGTAGCTTTGATCAGTTTTTCATTGCACCTCCTGGTGCTACCAATATTACGGTCACCTTCACCGCCTTTGATCTGGGAGGTGAGGCGAATAACCACGACCAGCTCACTATCTATGACGCCAGCAATGGCTTCACTACGCTTGCTACTTTTACCGGAAATACGCTACCTAACAACGGACAGCCGATTACCTACGAGGCATCGGCCTTATTCCTCTATTTCTTCTCCGATCACGAGCTCAACTTCCCCGGATTTGAAATGATCTGGTCCGCTAATGGCAGTGTGAATCCCCCTAGTGCAGCTTTCACGGCTAATACGACCACGGTGCCTTTTGGTACCGCCATTCAGTTTACCGACACCAGTACGGAAAACCCCGGTGGCTGGGTTTGGGACTTTGGCGATGGTACTACTTCCAACGAGCAAAACCCCAGCTATGTTTACGCGGAGGCGGGTACCTACGAAGTGACCTTATCGGTAACCAACTGTAATGGTTCGGATACCAGTGTGCCACTAACGATCACCGTGCAGGAACCTCCAGCGATCACCTACGACCCCGAGAGTTTTCTGGTAGAATTAGATGCTGGCACCAGCACCACCGGTATTCTGAACTTATGCAATGTAGGAGTTGGTGGTCTGATCACCAGCATCAGTGCGGAAGATGCGGCGGATCAAGTCGGCTATATTTTAGAGTTTACTACTTCTGCTGAAGGAGAAGGCTTCGCTTGGCAAATGTTAACCCCCGAATTTGAGGTGGTAGCAGAAAGCAGCCAGAGCTACGAAGCAAATACGACCTATACGGAAATCATTAGTGGGCTGGAAGCCAACGCGCAATATCTCTTTACCGTTACCGGAATCGAAGAAGAAGTATCGGTTCTTGCGTTTTTGACCTTAACGGATTTGGGCACGGGAACCGTATGGTTTTCCGGTTCTGCCGGGCTTCTTCCCAATCTATTCTATGGCTTTCCCGCACCTTTGGGCGGCCCTGGTGGTGCGCCTAGCTGGTTGACCTTAGGTGAGAATACCTCGCCATTAGCCGCCGGTATTTGTGAAGACATCGAGGTGACTTTCGATGCTACGGACCTGGTGGACGGCACCTACGAAGGGACCATTATCATTAATACTAATGATCCTAATAATCCGGTCATCACTATTCCGGTTACCCTCATTGTCAATGGAACCCCGGAACTAACGATCTCCGCTAACGATCTTGATTTTGGCGAGGTACAAGTAGGGGGCATTTCTGAACTGGAACTTACGCTAGAAAATACCGGCACCGCCGCGGTAGAGGTGAGTGGGCTGACTTCAAGTGTAGCAGCTTTTGCGGTAGCTAGCGCAAACGATATTGTACTGAGTCCTGGCGCAACGCAAACCATCAGTGTAGCCTTTGCACCCGACCAAGTTGCCAGTTTTGCTGAAACTTTGACGCTAGTTAATAATGCCGGTGATGACGAATTAGTCAACCTCACCGGTGCGGGTATCGCGGCTCCTAGCCTGACCGTTAATCCCACCGAGTTTGTAGTGGAACTGATTTCGGGTGAGTCTACCACGCTTACGGTAGACGTAGGGAACGTTGGGGAAGCACCGCTGGAATTCACCGTTGGGTCTTTCTCTGGTAGCACCGGCTACGTATTCAATTTCACGACGGATGCCTGGGGCGCGGAGTTCTCTTGGAACTTGCTGAACAGTAGTGGTGCAGTGGTGCAAAGCTCGGCGGGGATCACCTATGAATCGAATACGGACTACAGTGTAGAACTTTCTGGATTGTCACTGACCGAAACCTACACCCTGCAGCTGCTCGATAGCTGGGGTGATGGTGCTTTGCCTAACTACAACGTAGTAGATGCACTCACCGGCTTGGTAATAGTAGAAGGTGCGTTTGTGGGCAATGTAGCCGAAGAGTTGGTCGAGTTGGGAAGTCCTACTACTGAGTTTGCGAGTATTACGCCCACCAGCGGGACGGTGCAAGTGGGCGAAAACACCCAGCTAGAGATTGCTATAGATGCTACCAACTTGGCCACGGGCGTGTATACACTGGTGTATGATCTAAACACCAATGACCCATTGCAACCCGTTGCAACGATTACGGTAACGCTCTTCGTTATTGCTCCGGTCACCGCCGCAATTGATGTAACTGATTTTGTCTGTGGCGCCTTGCCGGTACAGTTTACCGACGCCAGTACTAACGTACCTACCAGCTGGAGCTGGGACTTTGGCGACGGAACGACCTCTACGGAACAGAATCCAGAACACACTTATGCTGCTAGTGGAACCTACACCATCACGCTAGAAGCCTGTAACAGCTTAGGCTGCGATGAAGTGGTCTTGACCGACTTCGTTACAGTTGATCTGGAATGTTTCATCCAGAATATTCCCGAGCACGGCAACGAACTGATTACCGTTTGTGAGGGGAACCTCTTCGACTCGGGTGGCCCGGATGCTCCTTATCTGGAAGGTAGCTTTGGTAGTGTGACAATTGCACCTCCGGGGGCGACTAGCGTTAGCATAACCTTCAGTGAGTTTGAATTTCAGGAGCACGCTGACTTTCTACTAGTGTACGATGGTGATCCGGAAACTGGTACACTGCTCGGCAACTTTACGGGCTCCGACTTAGTAGGCCAAACGCTAACGGCAACGAGTGGCGTACTGACCATCCAGGAATACACGGATCACTTCGTTAACCTGAGTGGCTTTGTGGCCAGCTTTGCTTGTACTACTGTGACCAGACCGCCATCACCGGCCTTTACCATTGCTAGTGATTCCCTTTGCAGCAACGAACCGGTAGCTTTCATTGACCAAACGACGAACGCTCCGAATTCCTGGTTCTGGGAGTTTGGCGACGGTGGTACCTCTAACGAGCAGAACCCCTTCTACTTGTACGCAGAAGGTGGAACGTATACGGTGACCCTGACCAGCTGTAACGATATTGGCTGTAGCACTTTGGTTCAGGATATCACCATTACAATAGATACGGATTGCGTCATCGAAAATACCCCAGTGAATAGCCGGCAAGTTATTGCGGGCTGCTCTGGCAGTGTATACGATTCTGGTGGAGCGGACGGCAACTACCTGGACGAAAACAATGGTATCACAACCATCTACAGTACTGGAGGTCCGATCACGCTGGATTTTGTGTCCTTTAACCTGGAGGAAAACTTTGATTTTCTGGTCGTCTATGATGGTGATGATATCGATGCCCCACTCTTAGCATTCTTCACCGGCTCAGACTTGCCAGAGAGCATTACCTCTACGGGGAATGTGATTACGATTGTGGAATCCACTGATTTTACCAATAATGAAAGTGGCTACCAGATCGACTACAGCTGTGAAAGTCTCACCTCGGCCCTGGTCGGCACACAGATCCTTGTGGCTAATCAGGAACTGTGTGATGGCTTACGAACTTACAGTGTAAATACCAACGGCAATGTGGACAGCTGGAGCTGGGACTTTGGCGATGGTCATACTTCTAACGAGGCTAACCCTACGCACGAATTCCCACACAATGGCGCTTATAACGTAGCCGTAACGGTTTGTAATGGTACTGGTTGTGAAACGGTAGAAACCATGATCTACTCCAATAAGCTTACACCGGAAATTGACGCACCAGATGTCGTAGCTCCCGGACAGGAAGTACAACTGCAAGGCTTGACCCCGGAAGCCACCCACTGGAGCTGGGACTTTGGTAATGGTGAAACAGCGGATCACGCTACACCGGTAACCACCTACACGGAAGCGGGTTGGTATGACATCCACGTACACCTGATCAATATGGACGTGCACGAGACCTGCGATGCTAACCACACGCATACCATTCTAGTGGACGATAACTTGACGAGCACGGAAGAAGGCGAGTTACTTTCCTTCACGGCTTTCCCTAACCCAACTACCGGTATGTTGAACTTGCGTGGCTTGGAGGATTTAGATGGCGATTACGAGATTCGTTTGTGGTCGGCTGTAGGCCAGCTGATCCGGATTGAGCCGTTTACGCCCACGATCTCTCTGGCCAACCTTCCAGCGGGAATGTACTTGCTAGAAATTACCGACGGGCAGCAGTTGCTTGGTCGTACACGCGTAGTGAAGGAATAGAACACCAGACTTGGTGAAATAGAATAGCGGCACAACTAGGAATTTTAGCTAACTAGTTGTGCCGCTTTGTTTTGCATATGTTGGTGTTCTGGATGGCAGGAATCTCTGATTTTATCCCTTAACGTGAGGTTGGTGGTTGAATTACTTACTAAGTTACTGATTATCATAGCCGCACGTTGTAAAAAGAAGAAGGTAGAAGGTAGAAACACAATATGGCGTCCTCATACCCTCTACTTTCTACCCTCTACTGGGATGGGCTTTGACTAACAACACTTTACGCAATTGTCTGAGCCCAACCTCACGTTCCCTAAGCCGTTTGATACCTCCTGCGTTTGGCAGGTCTTCGCTTCTTGGCTTGCTTTCCGTACCAAATGAGGAACCCGGTAATGGGCAGGGTTGCAAAGAATAAAGCACATATAAAAGCAATGATTTTGGTGGGCCAGCCATAGATACTGCCTACGTGCATATAATAGTTGGAGTGCCGCCACTTTTCACCCATCAGTTTCTGCTCGTGTGTAAATGTTCGGTGCAGTTCTCCACTTTGCGGATGGTAATAGAAATAGTCACTGTTCATCCACCAAGAATCGGAGCGGTCGTAGTAAAGTCCTACTGAGATAGTACCCTTTTCTTGGTCTGGGCGTGGTATGTTAAAGTACATCGTATGCCATTTGGGTTGGCGGGCAGTAGCATCGGTATAAGCCTGATCCATGGCTACTGAGAAATCATAGGCCGTAATTTCCGGCGGGTCAGGGCGTACAAATACTTCTTCAGGATCATTTCCCAAGAGGCGGTAAATGCCATTGGCCCACCAACTGTAAGACCAGACCAAGCCCGTACTGGCAAAGAAAAGTAAGAACAGGTAGGTGTAGAAACCACCCACGCTATGTATATCCCAGTTAACCCGTTTGAAACGCGCGCTAAATTTGATCTTTAAGCGCTGTTTCAAAACCTTCTTGTTTTTTGGCCACCACAAGACCAGCCCACTAATGGCCATGAAGAACATGATAAGTCCTGCTACCCCAAGAATGGTGGTTCCTATGTCATACTCTAATAGTAAGGTTTGGTGCAAGAAACGGCTCAGAGTGATCCAATCCTTACGGCGATCAATATGTCCCAATACCTGACCAGTGTAGGGGTTAATGTAAACCATGAGGTAGTGCTCCACACCCGAGGGCCACGTCCAACCTTTCTCCTCCGCTGATTTGTAAGTCCGCCAAACCGCATTTCGGTTAGGGGCTGTGGAAGCTTGCATAAAGGTGAAGTCCTTTTCTGGATAGGCGGCACTAACATTGGCGTATAGGATGCTGGCAGGCAGACGGTCTTTTGGGGTTGTGGACTCGTTAAAGACTAGATCGGCATAATACCAATCGGTGAGTTCTTTTTCCCAGACAAAGATGGCTGCACCCGACATGCTGACGAGAATGATCAAGCCCGCAATGAGGCCTAGCCAGAGGTGGAGAAAGCTGAAAACTGATTTTAAAGCCGAGGTCTTTTTCTTAGCCATACTCAGAGGTTATTTGGGCGCTCTAAAGAGGAGAGAACCGGGTAAGGCTTAGACAAGGTGGTGGTAGAGTCTACTAGAAAAGGCAGTGGGAAGCATCCGTGAATTGTCATGAAAATGTCATTCGTGGCGGGTGATTTAAAAAGTCTGTGCAATTGTCAAATGCTACCCTTAACTTGCGTTATATAGAATTAGTCTAAATAAGAATAGACAAATATAAACAAACAAATTTATTAGTTCGACGCTGGTAGGGTAGAAGCCGTTAAGTCCTCCAAGCTGGCATCGAATTCATACTTTTTTGGTCAAGATTAGACTACCTAGTGAGTGAAGGTGGCCGACAGCAATGTTGGCTGCCTATTTGACCGTGTAAAATTTCTCCACATGAAGCATATTTATGATTTTCACCATCCTTTTGAGGTGCTGCGTCAGGCTGATGGTCAAAAGGTCGTTTTCTGCTACGAATGCCAATTGTTTCATGTGCACTTTGGTACCATTTCTCTGGATCTCTCTGAGATGGGGATGAAGATGCTTACCAATACTTTGGTGGACTACTTGGGGGTGTACGACGGGGGAATTGACCCAAATAAGCGTTGTGTCGAAGTGGAAACACCATGCCAAGGTATTCGATTACTGCTATCAACCACGGACCTGCGCACCTTTAGTGAACTACTAAAAGGGTCATTGAGCGAGTTGGAGCAGCGGCTCCGCTTGCGGAAGTTGAATTAATCGATCACAAAAGAATTGGTGAAATGAAAAAGAAGCGTTTTAAATCATTCCTGCTGTTGTTATCCATGTGTTGCTGTGTTACAATCACGGCCTTTGGCCAAGACAAAGTGGCTTATGTAATTTATAATGCCAAGGGCAAAAAGGTGGCTTATAAGAATTTGCTTCGCGAAGCACAGAGTAACGACATTATTCTATTTGGTGAGTTTCACCATAATCCTATTGCACACTGGATGCAATTTGAGTTGATGCAAGATCTACACGCTACTCAGTCTCTTATTCTAGGTGCGGAGATGATTGAGACCGATAATCAAAAACAACTCAATAACTACTTTACCGGGCTAATTGACCAGGAGGGGCTGGATACGTTGGCGCGCCTGTGGCCCAATTACAAAACCGACTACGCGCCGCTGGTAGATTTTGCGAAAGAGCAAAAACTACCCTTTATTGCTACAAATATTCCCCGGCGTTATGCTTCGTCGGTTTACAATGCTGGTGATTTTACCGTTTTGGATGAATTGGCAGATTACGAAAAACGCTGGATTGCCCCGCTACCAATCCCCTTCGATCCAGACCTGCCACAGTACCAAAATATTCTCACAATGATGGAAGGTCATGGCACACCAGCACTGGTAAAAGCACAGGCCATTAAGGATGCTACTATGGCCCACTTTATCCTGAAAAACTACCAAGCCGATCATACTTTCCTGCACTTCAATGGTTCGTACCACTCGGATTTCTACGAGGGTATTCTTTGGTATTTGCAGCAGCAACAGCCTGATCTTAATTACTTGACAGTTTCCACGGTAGAACAAGAAGATCCTACGGTACTGGAAGAAGAAAATATAGGCCGCGCTGACTTTATCATCTGCGTAGATGCAGATATGACTAAAACCTATTGAGTGCTATGACCACCAATAATATTGCCATCTTTTCCGATCAGCGAGCGGCCAACTATGACACTTTCGTGCATGATTGGATTCCCTTTTATCCGCAATTACTGGAGATGATACCCAGTATGCTGGATTTGACCATGTCGCCTTCCCAGAATTCCATTTTGGTGGTGGGCAGTGGTACGGGTAATGAGCTACTCACGCTGGCCCAAAAACGCCCGGATTGGGCGCTCTGGGGAATTGATCCTTCACCTGATATGGTTATACAGGCGCGTGAGAAGTTGGCCGCTTTCCCACAGGTGCAAGTGCGAGAAGGCTATGTTGCTGATTTGGCAGAAATCCCCGCCTACAGTGCCGCTACTTTATTGTTGGTTCTTCATTTTCTGCCTGATGACGGGAGCAAGCTAGATTTATTACAGCAGATCGCTCAACGCCTACAGGCGGGCGCTCCATTAATCATCGCTGATATCTATGGTACAGCTCAAGAGCTAGAGCGCAACCTAGAGTTCTTACGAGCTATGCTGCCTCCTCACTTGTCCGCCGATGCGGTTAAGGAGCGCATTCAGGCGCTCCCCCAGCGCATTCAGCACATACCAGAAAGTCGGCTTGCTGAACTGCTACAAGAAAGTGGCTTTGAGCCACCCCGTCGTTTTTTCCAAGCAGCTATTTACGGGGGCTGGCTCACCCGGAAAGCACTGTAGTAACTACCTCTTTTCGTCGAGCGAATACTGCTTTGAGGTTCTGCTCACTAAAAGAACACGATCCACTAATTTCTACTCAATGGGCCACTGTTTTCCGTGATGTGGCACCTCTCTTTACGGCTATTTGCGCCATGGTCCTCCACGCAATGAACGCCTATATGGATATCGTCTAGATCGGGCAGTTGTTGAATCGACCTAGCTGTCATGCAACACGGTGAACTTTGACCGATTGCACAAAAACTACAAATACTTGCGCAAAGACTCGGGATGCACTTTACCAAAGCGCATACGCACGTACGGTAGGGCGTACTCCAATAAAAAGTCCTGAGCAGTATTTTGTTTTACCAATTCGCGCAGGGCTTGCAATTCGGCTTGTACTTGGGCTGCTGTGGGGGTAGCCAATTGGAAAGTATAAGGGCTCAGTTCATCTTCTCCGTACCAGGGGTGAGCTACCACTTGGTGTTGCCACTGATCAGTAGAAGAATGGAATTGCTCCGGCCAGTGAAGCTGACACTTGCGGTCTACTACGGGCAGATCTCGCCGTAAGGTATCTTTACCATTTGTACTAATCCATTCGACACGGGTAGTTCCTTCCGGGAAATACTCCGGGTCTAAGTCAAAGACTAAAGTATCTAGATAAAGAAGGCGGCCCCGGAAGAAACTCAGCATATCATAGGTGTCTTCCAATACAATGTGCTGATCAGCGGCGTATAGCGCACGAATAGCCGTATTTTTTAACTCACTGGGCGGTAGCAGAGCATTTTTTACTGCCACTAAAAACTCCTTTCCATTTGGTGGATATCCTTCTTTGGCACTGAGGACAAAATACCCCTTGCTAGGTGACATGAGATAAGCAGAAGATTCAGCACCTATAAAGCGAAGCTCCATCTCATTGGTAAGCCGATCTTTGGGAGCCAATAATTGATCACCCGCATAAATCTCACCTTCAATAGAGATCACGTAGTAGCTTTGGGCGCAAGCCACCGTAGTTGCAACGAGCAGAAGAAGGAGTGCGATGTTCTTCATCATTTGGCTGTTTTGGTAATCATCGATTTAAAGCGGGGTAAGCTATCCCAAATGTATTCTACCACTTTGATATAAACCAGGAGTATCAGGACATTGATATGGATATTAAACAGAAAATAAGACCCGATAGTTAGCAAGATCAGTATGACTACCTCATCAAGCGTATTCAAAATCCATATACCCAGCTTGCTCTTGAATAAGCGAACGAGCCAACGGGGTTTCTCCAGGTCAATATCCTTAAATACACGCCAGGACAAAATCCAATAGGTGATCAACAATAATACGATCCAAAAGAAGGAGACGATATTCTCACCGCCTACTAAAGTCAGATAAGCATTGTAAATGACCAACAGGCCAGGAATTTTTCCGAATGGTGTATCGTGTACGTCATTGTAGAAATCGCCAATAAGTACCACCTTGCCCTGGAAAAAATCAGCCTGATCCTCCGGATGCATGAAGGCACGTGATTCCAGAATGTCCCCCATACTATAGATGGTGAAATTGCTCTCGCCCCCTAAGCTCCGCCCCGTGCGAAAATCGCTATTACGTACTTTAAAGTCAACAATCGGTGCTGGCAGGGAGACGCCTTGTGCAAAGCGATAAATACCACCCTTGCGGATCAGTTCTTGCTGGTGAAGTTGTTCGTACATCATAAGTGGAACCGTGGGGAGGCTGTCCGAAAACAGGAGTGGATACTTCAAAAATAAGCCTTGGGCAGAACGATAAGTGGCTACTGCTTGGCGCTCAAATTGAATCACCGTGGGTGAAGCGGCGCCGCTAGTGTCCACGTGGGTAACTCCCAATATTTTGCTGCCGAGCGAATCTACCACAGCTTGCAGGAGTGAATCCTGTTCGCTGGGGAGGTCCAAAAGCACATCCATGAGTACCAGGCGTGTCTCGTTGCGATGCGGAATGATCATGGCCAAAAATTCCGCCAGCTGGCTACGATCCGTAATGACCACACGATGGTACGGACTGGGTTCGCCAAAGGCGTTCAGTTGATCAAGCGTGGTTTTACTCTGTGAAATATCCACAAACAAAACCGACTCTGGATTCGGTTTGGGGTCAATGCCTAACAGACTTTTCTTGGTAAGCGCCGTCCATTTGATCAAAAAAGCTTCATCCCCAAAAGTATAGGGTAACCTCAGCCAGAAGAAGGTAATGAGGAGCATTACCAGGGCATTGAAGGTAGTAAGTGCCCATATCCGATAAGGAGGAGATGCTTTTGACATTTTGAATAATAATGAAACCCAGCCGACTGGAGAACTATAGTCCAGATTTTCGAAAGTACGTACTTTTATGTTTATGCGAAATCACCCCCAACAACAAATCACTTCCTGGCTTCGGCCGGTGCTTGTAACGGTCCTGTTTTTTTGTGGTACAGCAGTACTATCAGCCCAAGAAGAAGAATATCTCGACTCTTGCTGGACCGCCCTCGAACAAACTTTGGTGGCTGATGATGCAACTACTCTTTGGCCGCAGCTACGAGCGTTGGAAGAGGCGAGCCAAGCTGATTATTTTGAAGGCTTTTTGGAGCGTGCTATTCCTTTTGTAACGCGTTGTTACGAATCTGGAGCGCATTCGGAATCCAGTACCTATCTACAGCATTTGGATAGTGTTCTGAATAAGCCAAATCTTGCTGATGAGATCGCGATCTACCGTTGTGATGTCCTTTATCATTTAGGACGAGTTCATTCACTCATGCAAGAAACAGAATTGGCTCAGGCTTACGCAGAGGCGAGCATTGAATGTTCAGGTGAGAATGGGCTTACTTCAGTTTTGGGGTACAACTTACTGGGCGGTATATCCGAAAACCTGGACAATTTGGATGATGCTAAATCTTACTATCGTTTAGCCTTAGCTAAAATCATCGACGACGCAGAGATGGATGGTGCAAATGAGTGGGAGATACGGGAAAGTCTGGCCAATACTTTCTACGAAACGGGCCTCTACAAGCAAGCGCAGCAGGAGTACGAAGCGGCCCTTGAGTTGAGCATACAAGAACATGGACCTGATCATTATGCGGTAGCAGGAGCCTTAATTAATCTGGCCGCTTGTGAAGATCAACTTGGCTTACTGAACAGGGCAAAACAGCACTATGAAGAAGCCTTGCGGATTCTACAGTTGCAGGAGGATTTGGATGAAATGGTGATGGCGGACTTGTATTCAAAAATGGGTGTGATCTTTTGGAAAAATAGTGCCTACGTAGAAGCTATTCGTTACTACGAGCAAGCCCGGAGTATCTACGAACAACAAGCTGAACCACCACTTGCCAAGCTCGCGGCGGTGCATACTAATATGGCCAATGTTTACACCTCCAAAAAAGACTATGACGAGGCACTGCATTTTCATCAGCAAGCATTGACCCTTAATAAGCAATCCAACAACGCCTACGGTATCGCCGAAAATTACTCTAATCTGGGTATAGTCGCCAGTAAAAAGGAGGACTGGCCACTGGCCAAATCGTATTTTGAAAGGGCGCTAGAGCAACGAACCGATGCCACGGATTTTAAAAGTGATATGGCCACTGATCATATCAATCTAGCTAATGCCAATCTGGCGTTGGAGGAATTTACTCCTGCAAAGGCTCACGCAGAGGTTGCTGCGGCTTTGCAACGCGCATTGCTGGGCAAACGCAATCCACAACGCGCCTACACACTGATCGTCAAAGCTCGCATCGCGCAAGCACAGGATAGAATTAGACGAGCACTGGAAAATGCACATAAATCACTGATTGCGAATCACGAAACCTTTAGCGAATCATTTAAGGGCAATAAGCGAGCCTCACTCCCAGATTTGGAGGGGTATTTTCGTTATGACTATATGCTGGAGTCGCTGCTGCTCAAAGCGGAATTATTGAAGGCCATTGCGGAGAGATACAATGAGCCCGAAGATTTAATAGCGGCTCAGGTCTACTATCGTCACGCCTTGGATTTGTTGGATAAAGTTCGTCGCGAACTCACCAGCCGTGAAGATCAGATAACGCTGGTCGAAAATGTTTATCGCACGGCAACCGCAGCGATGGAAGGTTATCTTAGGTTACACCAACAAACGGGGGAAGAAAGCTGGTTAGCGGATGCTTTCTACTGCTCAGAGAAAAGTAAAGCCAGTGTGTTGCAGGCGGCTATCATCGCCAATGAAGCGCAGCGTTTTGGGGGTGTTCCACCCGAATTGCCCCAACAAGAAGCCCAACTCCAAGCAGATATTGGTTATTACAAACGCCAATTAGCCACAAGCGCCGATAGCCTCGAACGACGAGAATTGCGTGCGGAACTTTTTGCCAGTCAGGAAGCCTACAACCAACTACTGAATAACTACCGCCAGCAGTATCCCGAATACTACGAGCTGCGCCACCAACAGGAACTCCCAACACTGAGCGAGGTACAACTGGCTTTGCGACCGGACCAAATGATTCTGAGCTACTTCACGACGGAAACGGTTGTCTATCGCTTTGAAATTAGCCAGTCTAAAGTTGTTTTGACTGCTACGCCCTTACCCGCCCGCTTCGCTAGTGATATCCGTGGGTTGAACAAGAGTATTACCCGCCAATTAGATGAGGTTTACTTGAAAAAAGCACGGCAACTCGGGGAGCTTTTACTACCAGCCACGCTAAATGAAGCACAACAAGAACTCATTATTGTTCCCGACGGACTGCTGCTGCGAGTACCCTTTGAGGCGTTACTCACGGAAACGGAAAGCAGTGATAGTCCCGACTATCAGGCACTTCCCTATTTGATTCAAAAATATCAGTTACAGTATTCGCCTTCGGTTACGCTGTTTCATCAAGCTAACGATGCTACCTCAAAAGCGCCGGAACAAAGAACGAGTGGACTCTTGGCTTATGCGCCAGTTTTTCCTGGCACTAGTGCCATCCAGGCGGCTACCCGTGCCACTCCTTTCGCAGAAGAACGAATTACTCCCTTACCGGAAACTGAACGAGAGGTAAGCCAACTGGCCCGCCTGTTCGAAGAGAATGATCGCCAAACGCAAACTTCCTTACACAAGTCAGCAAGTGAACACGCCTTGAAAGAAAGTGAGCTAGGGCAGTATCGCTTTTTGCACGTAGCCACCCATGGCTTTGTCAACGAAGCCGAACCTGATCTTTCTGGCCTGCTCCTTTATCCCGATAGCACCGCTGGGGAGGATGGTCTATTGGCGGTAGGGGAGGTCTATAACCTACGCCTGAACACCGACTTAGTTACCCTGTCAGCTTGTGAAACGGGCATTGGGCAAATTGCTAACGGAGAAGGGGTGCTGGGTTTTACTCGGGCCTTCCTTTACGCGGGTGCTGAACGGGTACTGGTATCGCTGTGGCAAGTACAGGATGCTGCCACCGCCGAGCTGATGCTCGCGTTCTACGAACGTATTTTGCAAACTCCTAGCCCGGATTATAGCAGCCAGTTGCAACGAGCAAAATTACAACTGATTGAATCAGGTAATTACAGCCATCCGTACTACTGGTCACCCTTCGTATTGATTCGGGGGTAATGTTAAAATAGTAGGAGTTTGAGTGCGAAAAATTTAATTTTTTCGATGAGGGTGTGCTGATTATCAGTTGGTTGAAAAATCTAGTTATCGAGTTTTTTCGATGGGGTGTGTGAATTCTGATGCTATTTTGATTTTTGATCGTCGCAAAAAGTTAACAATGTACGACTTCTGCTTAGCTATTCCTTTCTTCCCACTTCAAGTGGACCAATGACGCTGTCCTAGACCAAAAAATACTTGACTAAATGTCCGTAGTGGCTTAAACAAAAAGAGGGCTGGTAGGCTTACATATGCTTAGAAGATGATAGTGGCCTAATCAAAGCGGCCGCCCTTAGTTTGAGCTAATCAGAGTAATATGAGATGGTTTCTTTTGGGAATACTAGTTTACGGCTTAACACCATTTGCGGTAGCACAAACAGGGCAGCAAGTCATCTACGGCGAGCGTTACCGCTACTTTTCTGAAGTCAGTGGGGTAGTACGTGTATTCCTGGATCGGCAAGGGGATTTTTATCCGGAGGCGATTATTCCAGATTCAGCCTTATTGGATAACAATGCATCTATTCAAGCTTATTTTACATCCCATCCTGATGCTTTTGTGAAAACCGCGGCTCACTATGATCTACAAATCACAGGGTATTCAGAACAGCACTTTGCGACCTTGCAAGAAAAGATTATTGGCCAGCTGGTAGACAGGATCAATACGCTAGATCAAGAGCGGGAGTTATTCCTGCTTATTCACGGCTTCCGCAAACCGCTAGTGCCACAGCAGTGGAGTTCTTCTTCTAAGAATGACTACAACAATGTGCGGAGCAGTATCGCCGGTCGTTATGCTCCCGATAAAGCACCCCAGTTTGTAGAAGTCTATTGGGATGGAACCTTTGACTGCTGCATTGGTCGGAAGACGAAAGTCAATAAGCGTATTTTTCAATTGTTTGAAGACGTGGCTCAGGTACAGGCTACCCGAACGGGCTATGCGTTAAGACAAATTATTGAAGGAATTGAAAGGGAGCAGTTGAACATTGTTACCCATAGCCTCGGGGCGCAGGTGGGAGTGTCAATCGTGAGCAATACCTACGATGAGCGCATTGATACCACCCTGCAATCTTTACCAACGCCAGCACAGCCGCGGGTGAACTTATGCTTATTGGCACCGGCCATTTCGAAAGAGCCCTTTTTCGATTACGATGAGCGAACGACGGCCATCGATTTAGAGGCTGAAGATAACTATCACCTATCGGTGCTGTACAACAAGAAAGATTTCGTGTTGCGTAAGCGAGTGCTCATTTTTGGCCCCGGCCCACGGAAATATGGCAATACAGCCTTGGGATGCAATTGCCATCGCGAGCTGTACAAGCTGGAAGACTATTTCTCCGAGCACTTTCCCAATTCACCACTAAACCTACACGAGGCTGCCATTGGTGGTACGCATCGTTTTTGGCGCTACGTGGAGTCAGAAGCTTTTTCCTCCTTCTTGGACCAACTGGATTAATCGGTTGCGGTTGGTTTCCGAGGCTTCTCGTAAATTAGTCCGAACTTATTTACACAAAAGCTCCAGTGCACATGAGACGGATTCCGTTTTACCTCAGTCTATTCTTTTCAGTCCTGTTTCTCCCACTTGCTCAGGCGCAAACACCAAACTCCAGCTATATCATTCAGGAAAATGACTGGCTCAGTAGTGTTGCCGAACGGGCTTATGATAACCCTCATCTGTATCACCGCATTATTGAAGGCACCAACCGTAAGGCGGAAACGGATAATACCTTCACCCGGATCAATCGGGCCAATCAAATTCAGGTAGGGCAGAAGGTATTCATTCCTGCCGCTCCGTCCACCACTAATCTGGCGGGTATCCCCCAAACCAATTGCGAAATTCGCCTCTGGTATAACTATCAAGTAGTGGCCATTGGTGTCATCAACCAGAAATGGGAGGAGGAAGGTGTGGATTTGGAAACCCGTGCCCACCGGGCTTACGAACTAAGGCACGAAGCGCGAGTGAATGCCCGCTATCTCATGACGGATAAAGCAACGGTAAAAGTGCTTCAGGATAGAGATATGGCCAAATACGGGAATCCAAACGGTCCTACCTTTGAATATCTACTGAAGAAAAATACGGATAACGGCCTTACGGTAGAAGAAGCCTACCAGTCCATCATTGACAGCAGTAGCCGGACAGACACACGGTATAATGCAGATTGTCAATAATGAAGCCTGGATTTTCGTAAGCCCAGATACCGAAAATCCACCGGGAACGATCTACGAAAGCTGGAGCTGGAACGGTGATGAAGAGTAGCTGTTTAAAGCTCGTCCATGTAGTTGTTAGTCATTTCTAGAACAGCTTCGTTGGCTTCCAATAGTTCTTGATAGTCCACTTTGTCAAAGGTGTCTTCGCTGGTAATGAGGTACCACGGGGCGGTAAGTACGCTCACATAGTTTTCCGGCTTGGGAAGCGGATTGTCGGCGTCGTCAAAAACAAACCCCAGTGCGGCTGATAGTGGGAAAGTATTGGTAGCTACCGTTCTGATGTCATCAACCGGGAGGTAGGAGTTTTCCAAATTATTGAGTTCTGTTTCGACCTCACCTTCGGAATGATAGATGAGCCAGTCCATCGGTTCTTCTTCTGTAACCAACTCGCAATTGGAGAAAGTATATTGCTTTGCTCCCAGATGTTCTAGCACCATGAGCAGCTTGGTGTCATCCATAATGTCAGGATGTTGTTGCCGGAATAGTCGCGACCCACCATCAGAGTTGTAAAAATGCGATGCAGTAACCAAGAAGATCATATCGTTGGGCCTATCCGCTTCGGGAACGTCTTTCCAGTAGGAAGCTTGCGCTAAAACGGATACCACTCCTGTTCCATCCTCAATTACGCCTTTAAATGGGGCATCTCCGTGTGTGGAAATTATATACTTATCCTCTGATGAGCCTGCTAGTTCTACCCAAATATTTATCCCTGTCCCCGGTGTTCTGCTGCCCGTTAAGGTGATATTCGCTTCATTGTCGCTATCGGCCAGAGCTTTCAATTCTTCGCCAACATCTTTGCCAACGAACAGGCTTGGAATGGGCCATTCATCATCGTTGGAACGCGGATAAGTATACTCAGGGTTACAGGTTAAGCTATTGGATAAGATAAAGACAACACCTTTGGCAAAGCGGTCTTTTATTTGCCAGTACACATCTAGCAGCGATATCAGTTCATCTTCTGGATTGCCTAAGTGATTGGGGCGAAGAAAGGGATTGACTTCACCATTTGTCAGGCCAAATGGCATATCCACCAGCACTATCTTATTGGCTACGGGTTCATTGGGGTTCAAGTCATCTCCAATGTAGGTTAACTCCCCGGATACACCACTTAAGTCAGTGAAGCCGGTGCCAAATTCGTAATAACAAGGGAAGTTTTGTCCATTTACTGTTAAGGACCAATCGTCTGCTTCCCAAACATTTATCGGGAATTCATCTCGTATAATGTTCTCAAACCCCATCTCCGCAAATTGTTGCTCCACATAATTCACACCATCTAACCACTCTTGGGTGCCTATTATTCTGTGCGGTGTGGCGCAGAAGCCCTCCGTCCAGATTTGCAGTTGGTTAAGATCAGGAAGCTGAGCTGTTGGTTGGTCATCTGGCACCACGGTGTCATCATCGGTCATGCAGCCCAGGAAAAAGACAATGCAGAAGAGGAAAGTAAGTCTGAACATCATCTCAGTGCGTTACGTGTATATCCTTAATAACGCCCATCCTGAGGATTCCATCAAGCCCTTACAGATTTTTTGACCTAGGTCAAAAAAGGATTTTAGCGTTTAGCTCTTATTCTACTAAGGGTTTCTTGGGATATGCCCAGAATACTTGCTATTTGCCCCAAGGAGAGTAATTGCAGTATTTCGGGTCTTTGTTCAATTAACTTCTGGTAACGATAGTGAGCGGTCTTATGCTGGATGTCGTGCTTGGTTCTTAATGCATCAATAAATGCGCGTTCGGCAAATAGTCTGCCTACTCTTTCCCAATTCTTGCTCTTGTCAAAAAGATGTTGGACCTTTTCATAATCCAGGCCAATTACCTGCATCTTCGTCAATGCGCGGATGTTTGCTTCTGATGGTAGCCGGGCGTAAAATGAATAAAGGGCTAAACAAAATTCGCCCGCAAAGGAGACATGAACCACCTGTTCTTTTTTACCCTCCAAAGTGATGTAAAGCGCAATACCATCAATGATGTAATAGAGAAAGGAGCAAACTTCACCCTTTTTTAGCAGTAAATCATCTTTCTCGAAATGCAAGGTTTTTAGGAATGGCTGGGCCATTTTAATATCCTCACTCGAGATTAAGCCGGCGAAATCTTTGAAAAGTCCTGATGTGTTATCCATAGCCTAAGTTAAGGTGGTAAACCTTTCAGTTAGGACAAGATAAGAACCTAGATGCTTTCCAATGACGTTCGTACTGCATCCCTTTTGGCTAATTCCAACTGAGCAAATAGCAAGTTAGAAAGAAGAGATTAGAAATAAATCGGAGATCGGAAGTGGGAGGTGGGAGGTGGGAAGAGATGTATTTCCGACCTCCCACTTCCCTTTTTGTGCTTACCTGCGCCGCCCACGCGGCTTTTGTTGATTGATCCGGTAATTCAAGGCCAAATTAGCCACCGTACTCTGCCACTGGAATTGATTCTCACGAATAAAGTCTTCGCCCCGTACAATGCTGCGGCGGATGCGGGTATTGAAGACGTCTCTTACGCTGAATGTGAGTGAACCATTGCCGTTGAGAACTTCGTGACTCACGGCCAGGTCCATGCGCCAAATAGAGCGGGTCCGGCCCTGGGTAGTTTGCCGCGGGGCTCGGTAGTTAAAGCGAATTTGTCCTTCCGTGCGTTCTTTTAGGTCGAAACGTGCGGTAGCGCGGGTGAACCAGGTGAAGGTCTCCGCCTGTAGTTCTGGAAACTCCTCCCCACCGTCTATCATCTCCTGGAATAAGTTGAGGTCGCCATTGAGCTTTAGCCACGAAGCCAGTTTGTAGTTGGCGGTTAATTCAAAACCGAGGTTGTCTTGCGTGGCCAGGTTCTCAGGGCGGGTAATGGTGGTGCCGTCTGGGTTTACGCGCTGGATGCGTTCGGTCACACCAGTGGTTCTACGGTAGTAAGCGGATGCGAAAACGCTACCTTTTTCGAGTATCCGCAGAAAACCAAGTTCGACATTGTGGCTGAACTCAGGGTCAAGATCCGGGTTTCCACTCCAGAAATTTCGGTCATCCGAGAAAGTGAAAAAAGGATTTAAACTCCAGAAACTAGGCCGGCTGATCCGACGACTATAGCTAAACTGTAGCGTCTTGGTTTCCGAAAACTCGTAACCCAAATTGGCACTGGGGAAGAAGTTGAGAAAGTCTCGGTCGTTTACTTCGGCTGTGGTTACAAGCTCCGTTTTAATACCGGTGTACTCCGGACGCAGGCCAACCTGATAGCTCAAATTTCCCTTTTTGTTGCCGTACATCAGGTAGGCTGCGTAGATGTTTTCGTCGTAGAAAAACTCATTGGTGAATTCCGGTAATGTCTCATAGATATCATTCTCCAATTCTTCTACCGTAAAGTCGTTGGTGATCGTGCGGATGCCAATACGTGCGCCTGCTTCAAATTTTCCATTTTCGCCGAAAGGCAGGGTGTAATCGGTCTGGAAGATGAGGTTGGTATTCGCTTCCCGATTGGCACTGCGCTGTACCAGATCCAGGAGGCCTTCACCACTTTCCAGGTCGGAGAAGATGTTATTCCGCAAGTCACTGCTTTCGGTTTCTACTTCATCCTGGTAGCGGATGTCAGCAGTCAAGACGTGTTTTTTGCTGGTGTACTCCTTGCGAAAGCTTAAGGACATTTCCGTTTCCTCCTCTGCTTCTGTTTCCAGATCCGTTCTGATCGTACGCCCAAGGAAATCACCGTCGAGGAAATCGAGATAAGTCGTAGTGTTGATGTTGTTGTCGTCACCTATGTTGTAACGGCCAGCCAAGGTCAGCGTGGTCTTTTCGTCAAAATTGTAGTCGACGCCGGCACGGAAATTGTGATTTAAACCCTCACGGTCCCGATCGCCGATTTGTTCGGTACGAAAGATGCCATTGTCCGTGAAGAGATCCTGCTCCACGCTACTGCGTCCAACCCGGGTACGGAAGTTCAACCCGTAGTTGGCAAACCAGTTGAGCTTACCGGAGCGGTAGTTCAAATTAGCTGCTCCACCGTAGGATTCCGGTAGGCCGGCATTGACATCAAACGATCCGTTAAAGCCTTTGCGACGATCCTTCTTGAGAATGATATTGATGACCCCCGCTGCACCTTCTGCTTCGTAACGAGCCGAAGGATTGGTAATCACTTCGATCTGCTCGATCATATCCGCAGTCAGGGCGCGCAAGCCCTGGCCCCCGTCACCCACCAAGCCGTTGGGGCGTCCGTTGATAAGGATGCGTACTCCACCGCTTCCGCGTAAGCTCACATTCCCTTCCACATCTACCTGCACAGAGGGTACGTTTTCCAGTACGTTTAAGGCACTACCACCCCGGGCGTTCAAGTCTTTTCCGACATTGAACACGCGCTTATCCAACTGGATTTCGGTTGTTGATCGTTCCCCAACTACCAGTACTTCGTCGAGTAGGGCGACGTCTTCTTGCAGCTCAATGCTGCCCATATCCAAAAAATTGTCGATCACAGAGATGTCGTCAATGCGCTTTTCGGCAAAACCTACGTAGGTGATCGCTACATCAAACTGGGTAGAGTTGGTTTGCAGCTCAAAATTGCCATCTAAGTCAGTATTAGCAGCAGTAATTACTTCCTCCGTTTCGGGATTGGAGATGATTACCGTAGCAAACATGGCCGACTCACCATCGGGGGTAAGCACCTTACCCTTGACAATGGATTGAGCAGACAAAACAGAGAGACTGAACAAGAAAAAAGTGAATAGTGAAAAACGCATGGAAACAGTGTGTTAGCTTACAACACTGGTAACGTTGGGAGCCACTTCTTGTTTGCGGAATCCGCTAGTTGCAGTGAGTGGTTCTTCTTTTGCTGTGGATGTAGGTTTTGACCCAGTTTATCCCTAGTTGAACGGAAAGGTTCTAAAGGACTTAAAGTTTCTAGTAGGAGAGTAGCGACTTAGGGCTTACGGTGCCGATACTGCCTCGGTGATTCCCCAAACCGTTTGGAAAAAACTTTAGAGAAATAGTTCGGATCACTGAAGCCACAATCGTAGGCAATGACACTCACCGTTTTATCCGTACTGGTAAGTTGATGGGCTTCTTCTAGACGCCTTTGTTGAATATAGCGCCCCGGACTTTCCCCTAAAATTAGCTCAAATCGGTGTCGTTCCCCGCAAGGCAGCTAATAACGTGTAGGTGGCCAATAAAGCGTAGAGGACCGCTACGACTACAACCCACCGTACATTTTGCAGTAGGTAATAGCCCAGAATTGGGAGGACTTGCAAAGCATGCATACCGATGAAATGCGCAATGCGGGGATCGCCAAATTCGTAGCTCCAGTTGAGGAAGGGGATACCTGGACCACCATCCGGCCCACCAATGGTATGTGTCATGCGCCCACCCATCACAAAACCCTCGAACGAAAAGATGACGAAGATGACTAAGCCTAGTCGTATTCCCCATAAGTAGTAGGTGGGGAGTTGGGGGAAGCTATCCGTGAAAAAACGTAAGGTCACGTAAGCCGTATAGAGCGTGACCAGCGTAGCTGCCAAGGCCATAAGCGAAAACATCATGCCATAAAAGGGAGTACTTTGGTTGTAATGGGAAAGCAGACCCCGACCAGCTTGTATAGCAATGTAAACAACCTCAAAACCCAGCAGAATGATCACCGACCAATTGAACAGGCCAATGTTGAAGTCCTTGAGGTAATGACAATACCAGGCCATGGCCCAGGCGTAGAGCATAGTGGACAACGCAAACTTGGCGGGTTTGTACCAGGCGCTAATATTATACACTTGGGTATCTGTAATGCGCGAAAGCAGCATGAATACTAGAAAGGCCGCCAGGTTGACGAGGCCGAAGTAGTATAGCGTCTCATTTCTGAGCTTAATTTCCTGTATGAAGTCCCACATGTCTGTGCAATTTGAGTTAGATGAGTTTCTTGTATTTGACACTTCGATATTTCAGTTGGAAATTAGAAATGAGAAGTACGAAATGAGAAGTAAGAAAAATGAAATATTTGGTGTTCAGTCTTTCTCTACTAATGGGTATCCTTAGAGTTCCCACTTCCCACTTCCGATCTCCGATTTCTCACTTCGCCCTAAAGCCTTATCCTTCTTTTTCCGCCTTAGCTTTGATCGCTGCTAACCAAACGTCGTGCAGGCGTTCCAGTTTTTGAGGTTGAAAGGTTTTCTCCATGAAGGTCAACCAGCCGTGTTGTGATTCATCGCTGATAAGCCGGCAGCCGGTTTCGGTTGGAATAATGAGCCAAGCATGATAGCCTTTAATACTCTTCTTCTCTGATCTTATCCGTAAGGCATACCCTGATGATCCCCTGTTCGATAAATAGTACTTCATTGGGGACCGCTCCCGCTGCTGACAGGATCGTTCTTTTCTTAAAGGTCTGAGGGCTACAGCGCTGTAGGAACGCGTCCATTTCCGCTATCGTAATATTGATCATTTGGCCAATGGCTTGTTTCAGCTGTTCCACTTTGCAGGCTTTGGTTATTTGAATAATAGCCGAGGGGTCAAAAGGTTGGAAATGAAGTTCTTTAAGGACTTACTGGATCCATCGATATCACTGAATAGGTGCTTGTGGGAATTTATTCTCTTACACTGCTGTTGAACCCTTACATAAGGCATATTCATTGCCACTTATCTATTTTTTCCATCAGAAGGTAGCATTTAAATATGATCTACGGAGTCAAAGAGGTATTTGCCATAGAGTACACGAGGAGTGATTATCTGGCCCGGACCAAACGACCAGCATGGTGACGTTCTTGCCCCTCCCCCAGCAAAAATAAGGAGTAAGAACCCGCCGGCAATTGATGAACACACAATTCGGTACGGTCTCGTCCGGGTGAAAGCGGGATATTGATTACCACCCTGCCGTATTGGTCGTAAACTTGCAATAGCTCATACGATTGGGAGCTGTGTTCTGATTGCGCAGACCAATCTATACTCACATAGTGCATGGCAGGGTTAGGGTAAATGACAATTTGCGCTTCCGTAAATAGGCTACCTAATGCTTGATAGTGCTCCTCACCATAGCTAACTAAGGTATGGCGAGCCTGCTGCAACACATCTCTCATGATCCGAATCTGACCGTGCGTGAACAGGGCCATGCAGCAATCTGGTGTATAGTCCATAAAATTCCAATAGGACGGTCTAGCGGTTTCACACCCCATCAATTCCCGGGGCGGACAGCCAAAGTGCGCTGCGTATTGTGGAGGGGTATCCTGAACGCCATCGTCTTCTTGGCATTCTTCGGCCCTGTGGCCCCAGGGATGCAGTAGGCCAAGGTAGTGCCCCACCTCGTGTACTAAGCTTCGCCCCATAGAAAATGGACCACTAGCCAGCCCAAAGACCCTTTTGTTCAAGACCACGCCATCTGAAAAACTGCCCGCATCTAAGGGGGAGGAAGCGAAACCCAGTAGGCGCTGCGGCAAATCTGCTACCCAAATATTGAGATATTGGTCGGTAGGCCAGGCATCATGCCCGCCGCGACTGGTGTGAAATACATCTGCCGTGCTCATGTTTTCCCAAGCGTTCGTTGTTCTGGTAATGCCGTTGGTTGGTTCACCAGAGGGAGTCTGCTGGGCCAGGTAGAAGGTAATATTGGCTTTACCAGCGGTGTTTTTTATAGCGTTGGGAAGTCCTCGCCATTCGTGGTTCTGCTGGTTGAAGTCGCGATTAAGAGCAGAAATTTGATCCAATACCTGCTGGTTGGAAATAAAAGTGGAACCGTCTTCTGATTCAATCAAATGTACGACCACGGCTACGTAAAGCATCCTGGTATTGCGAGATGCTTCCTGGGAGCTAAGCCGCGGATAATAACTACTCTGGTAGCCACAAGATTGGCTGAAGAGGGTAGTGCAACTTATTATTAAGAGCAGTGAATAAAGTAGCTTGTTTAGCATGGTGCGGGAAATTGAACAGAGCCCAGGCTGCTCTTGCCTGGGCTCCACAGAAAATTCTATTATTCAGTAATCACCACTCGCTTGGTAATAGTGCGCTTGGCAGATTGGAACTGCACCAGGTACATGCCAGCACCTAGTCTACTCAAATCTAATTGACCTGAGCGGGTATCAAGCGTACCTTCCTGGAGTTGCTGCCCATTGGTACCAAAGACCACATATTGTAGTTCTTCCAGATTGTCACCAATGGTTTTGAACTGTACCAAACCGTCAGGTGAAGGATTAGGATGAAGCACTACATCGATGGACTCCTGGTCTTCCAGATCCAAGCGGCAGTCTAAAATCTCGAAGTAATCAATGTGTTCAGCCCAGGGAGCAGAATCACAGTCCTGGTAAGCCACGGTAGTTACCGTGAACTGCCCGGGCCAAACCCACCAGCCCTTACCAAACCAGCCTTCCTCATGGATGTTGATTTCCGAGCCTACCAGTTTTGCGGGTAGATAGTCATACCAGCTACCTCCAGCCCAGTTGCCACTATTATCATTTATCTGCTCAATATTGACCGCCCAGTGGTCTGCGCCGTGGCTGGCACTTAGGTCATAGAGAATACCATCCTCCACATCACTTCGACAGTATTCAGCTCTTGTGGCAAAAGAAGAGCCATCTCCTCCCGTATTCATTGGGGAGATAAATACGCCATCCAGGCTACTGTTGTCAAGATCTCCTGCGGCCTCAATATCAAGGGCATTACTGTTAAAGGTACTGGTGCCTCCAAAGGACGTGCCCACTGGTGATCCGCAAGGCCGGAAAAAGTTATACACCGCTGCACCACCAAAATTGACGAATGCCTTAACACGATAAGTTTCACCGTATTGGAGGTCGCGGTATACGGTGCTGTTACCCTGTACGGGTTTGGCGTCACCGTCGTTTGCCCAGGTGCCATCGGGATTTAGAATTTGTAGCTGGAAAAGTACATTGTAAATTCTAGTTCCTGCAATGGGGCGGTCGCTACCACGACAGCGGCTGGTTCTGCTAATAATGTGTATCGGGGCTGCGTTATATCCCGATACCACAGCTTCAACTCGGTTGCAGTAACCAGGTACGTAGCTCAAATCTACAGGTTGTGCCTTTAACACATGAGCTGCAAAGAGGGTGAAAAAAAGCGTTAGTGAAAGCGCATAAAGATGTTTCATTAGAAATTTTTTTTAATGAATGATACATCTATATACAGGCTGGAATAACACAAACGTGACGCGAGTCGGTCATTTTTTCTTCTACTATTTCTTTTGCCATTTGGCAAATGGAATGGGGTGCCGTTCAGATTAAAACATGCACATTCCAACACAATATTTCCATGGCACAACAACAAAGGCTGGTATTTGTGTGTATTTATCGCGGAGGCAATTTTGCCCTGTCGTTGCATTTTAACTACCTTCGCAGCGTCAAAAAACCAACCCACCATAAATATGAATTTGCACGAGTATCAAGGAAAAGAAATTCTTACTCAATACAATGTGCCTATCCAACGTGGACACGTAGCGGAAACAGTAGAAGAAGCTGTTGCTGCCTACGAAAAACTACGCGAAGAAACGGGTAGTGATATCGCTATCGTGAAAGCTCAAATTCACGCAGGAGGCCGCGGTAAAGGTGGTGGTGTGAAATTGGCGAAGAACCTGGATGGACTTAAAGAAAATGCTGGAAACATTCTGGGGATGATGCTGAAGACGCCTCAGACGCCAGGTGGTTTGAATGGCCCAGGTAAATTGGTTCGGAAGGTACTGGTAGCGGAAGATGCTTACGCACCAGATTTCGACGCTTGCCGCGAATTCTACGTTTCTATCCTGACCGACCGTGCGCGCAAATGCAACGTGATCGTGTACAGTACGGAAGGTGGTATGGATATCGAGGAGGTGGCAGAGCACACGCCTGAGAAAGTACAGAAAGAATACATCGATGCTGAGCTGGGACTACAAGGGTTCCAGGCCCGCAAAGTAGCCTTTAATCTGGGCTTGAGCGGCCAGGGCTTCAAAAATATGGTGAAGTTTATCTCTAAGTTGTACCAGGCATTTGTGGGAGCTGATTCCAGCATGATCGAGATCAACCCTTGCATGTACAACCCCGGTGATGACCGCGTGATTGCAGTTGACTGTAAGTTTACACTTGACGATAACGCCCTGTACCGCCATAAAGACTTGGCTGAGTACCGCGACATCCACGAAGAAGACCCAACCGAGGTTGAGGCCAAGAGCTTCGGCCTGAACTACGTGCAGCTGGACGGTAACGTAGGTTGCATGGTAAACGGTGCTGGTTTGGCCATGGCTACTATGGATATCATCAAATTGAGTGGTGGCGAGCCTGCCAACTTCCTTGACGTAGGTGGTACCGCTGATGCCAAGCGGGTAGAGAACGCTTTCCGGATCATCCTGCGTGACGATCGCGTAAAGGCTATCCTGATCAATATCTTTGGTGGTATTGTACGCTGTGATCGCGTAGCACAGGGGGTAGTAGATGCCTACAAAAACATTGGTGATATCAAAGTGCCCATCATTGTGCGCTTGCAAGGTACCAATGCAGAAATCGCGAAGGACATCATTGACCAAAGCGGCTTGAACGTACGTTCAGCTATTGCCCTTCAGGATGCTGCTGATGCGGTGAAAGAAGTGATGGCGTAAAGGTCTGAAAAGAAATACAGCGGAATGCCGCTGTTAAATATAGGAGTGGATATTTGACGACTGTCAGGTATCCGCTCTTTCTGTTATTTTATTAGTGGGAAAGCCCTTGAAATAGCGTATCTTAGAGAACAACGCATGCTATTATGAAACGGCTCTCTTTTCTTATTCTACTCCCTATATGGGTACTCCTCGGCTGTGGAGATGATGATCTTATCTTGACCCCACTCGCTTGCGAAGGAGGCGCCAACTTTGCGGTTGATTTTCGTCCTACCTTATTCGCGGAGAACAATCGCCTTTGGCTAACTGATTTGGAGCAGAAAATGGAGACTGGGCAGAGTGCCAGCATAGATCGTACTACGCTGTCCTTTATCAACTTTCCCGAGGCTTGTGAGTCTACTTACAACTTCTATTACGGTTACACAAGAGATTTGGTGACAAACTCGGATTTTCTGGAAGTACGCGTGGATGAGGTTGCTGAGGTGCCTAGCGGAAGCATTATAGACATTGGTTCGCGCACTTCCGGGTTTTACGAATTTGAAGCGGTGGGCGCTGAGGAAGAAATTCGGATTGAAGGTTGTCCACCGATAGATTCGGTCCGTTTTTTGACGCCGGTCACCACCGAGGTTAATCCTTTGTTGATACCTTTCTTTGACTATGAATACCACCCTGAGGATAGCCTCTTACTCATTGCTACCGAACTGACGCTTACCAATTCCTTCGATTTTCTGTTGGCCATCAGGGGAGATGAGGACGGTGATTGGGCAGGTCAAGTTATCAATATTGAACAGCCCTTGCCGACGGTCATCAACTACGCTGATCTGACTCCTTTGAGCTTGCCACATACGCAGGTGAATTGGCCAACTAATGCGGAGGATTTGGCCTTAGAGGTCCGTGTTATCACCAATGCCCAAAGTCAAAGGACGATGTTGTTGGGGCGGCTTAATGATAGAACAGCATTGAGTTTTCCACAACCAATGGTTAGCCTGGGCCCGATTTGGGTGCGGGCCCACTGGGAAGCGGATGATCTAGATTATGTGTGGAGCCGGGTTTTTGAGGAGCTCCCAGACGAAATAAGTATTGGTTCGCCAATTGACATCCAATCCTTTGACTTCACTTATCCCGAAATCCGACTCAATACTTTTGGAGCCGAAATCATCACTTTCAGTGGTTGGTACCTCCGGCCTGCCGAAGAGTCTAGCAGGCGTGCGTACTATGGGCCGCTGGCTGAAGGCGAACAAAGTATTCGACTGGGTGCACTCTTCAGCGGACTGAGCACCCCAGAGACCGAGCGCCTCTTTGAGCTGGGCTTGAGTGAGCAGCGCAGCTGCCGACTTTTTCACTACCACAATATGGATGGGAACTACCGCTGGTACCTGCGCAATGTCTTATCAGACCGGGCTACGGGGACTACCTGGCTACAGACGCTGGATTATGATCAGGTGTGGTTTCCATTTTAGGGCGGTGTGCCTCAAATAGAGCTTGCTTGATGGACGCTTTGGCCTAGTGTTAAAATGTAGCGTTCTTAAAAGAAACTCCTGTTGGTTATATGTATTGATGGAGATGTCGGCTACGAAGAAGAGTTGAGTACGTAACTTTCTCCAGCGGCGTTCCAAATTCTCGACTTCCCGGAAGCCTGTGAAGAAAGCTATACGGTGAGTATGGCGACAATTCCTTTTCAGGCGGCGAACAATGCCGCTGAAGTAGCGAGAAGTTTCGTGATTAGCGAAATCAGTGCAGTGCCTGGTGGGAGTTTAGTAGATCGAGGGGCTAACATCACTCCATCTGTCATCTCTGTTATCGGTAGGTCAATTGAGATCTTGGGGGCACCGCCACTTGCGGATGCCCAGCTTTTGACCCGTGCTACCTCCTCCGATGGGCAAGAATTCAATCTGGTTCGCCAAGACCGCTATAGGTCTAGTGACAGTACTGTTATCCTCGACATGAACTCAGCGCAATCTCTCAATGGTGTTGGGTTCCTCTTACTGCGTTTATTACACACACAGGAGGTACTGGGGATGCTTCTTGACTTCAGTTCCGGCTACCCCTCAGAACTGGATTTTAGCGCGTTTGCCCCAACGGAACGCCGTACGTTAAACATAGACTGGCCCGTTTCATCCTTCGATCATTTATTAGCCCTGAACTATGTAGACAACTTAAGCAGTCAACAACAGATCTATTTAGGCACTGGCTATGGGAGCAATAGTCTGACTATTAACTTGCCGAGTGATGCAGAGGGGCCGTTTGTGGTAACCGCTAGTTGGAGTATTTGGGACATTGGTGCCGACTTTGAAGTCCAGTATGTGTACGAGCACTGGCCAAAGGAGGTTACTTTTGCCCCAATAGTGGCCGGACAAATTGATGGTTTTAGGTACCCGGAGATAGACATTGATGTAGAATTGGCAGATATCGTCATGCTAGAAGGAGAGGTAAGAAATACGCAGCAGAATGAATTTTGTAGCCGCCAATATATCGGACCAACTAACGATGGTGAACAGACGCTACGCTTACCCGCGTTAAGTCCCGTGTTTATGAACTTAGGCGGTAGCTTACCAAGCTTGTACGAGCGAGCTTATACGGAGGGTAGTCAACTCAGTTTCCTGTATTACCCGGCAATGCAGGGCTCCTATCGTTGGTATTTGACAAATATTTACAACAAGGGATCCAATAGCGGCAACTGGCTGGAAACTTTGGAATATGAGCGTGTTTCGATTGAGTTATAGATGCGCCTTTACCTGGCAGAGCGTATTGCATAGATGATACCTTGAGCTTGTGAAACCAGTGAACAGAAGGTTTTTTCTGCAAAAAAAATCTTGCCTGGAGACCTATATGAGTGTTAAAGTGCAGCATACATGTAGGGAATCACCGTTGGTTAAATGTACCGACCATTAAAAACGTCAAATACATGAAAAACTACGCTCCGCTCCGTTTTTGCCTTTTTTCTTTAGTCATATTCCTCCTTGCGTCATGCAGAGATGAGGAGATAATTTTTCCGCTTTCTACTTGCCCCGAGGGCGCTACTTACGCCTTAGACTACCGAACTACTGCGCTGGACGATGGCTACATCTGGTTTTCAGAAAGTGATGGGGATGTTGGTCACGAAGAACGCTTGAACACTTCGTTGGCTGCGGGGGTACTACAAGCTTTTAATTTTCCGGGAGCATGCGAGGAAACCTATACCGTTAGCCGGGCGGTGATCCCTTTTGAATCGGGCTCTAGTGCAGAAGGTGTGGCGAGAAGTTTCCGGATCACAGAAATCGGTGAAGTACCCAGTGGCGCATTATTGGACCGGGTTGCTAATTCACGCACGTCTGAGGTTATTATCAACAGTGGGCAAATTGAGATATTAGGTGTACCACCTATTGAACAGGCCCAACTATTGGTTCAAATAAGCAGCTTTTCCGGACAGGGATTGGAACTCGTTGAGGAACATCGCTATTTCCCCAATGATAGTTTACTGGTTCTAGACATAAATTCATTGTTTTCTACAAGTGCGGTAGGACGTTTATTGCTGCGTTTATCAGAAACGCAAGAGGTATTTGGGTTTCGAATAGATTTCCGTACCGGCTATCCCACCGTGATGAATTTTAACCAGTTTACCCCAATGGAAAGCCGTACGCTAAATATTGATTGGCCCGTTTTTTCCGCTAATCACCTCTTAACCGTTAATTGGGTGGATGACGTGCGCAGCCAGCAGCAGATTTTTTTGGGCACTAACAATGGCAGCAGTAGTATCACTGTTGAACTGCCGATTGATGCGGAGGGAGTCTTTTTGGTAAAAGCTAACTGGAGGAATGTAGCTGACTTTGAGGTTCAATACGTATACGAACAGTGGCCAACGGAACTTGTTCTTGATCCCATAGTGGCAGGGCAAATTGATGCCTTTAACTACCCGGAAATCAATTTTGATATCGAGCTGGCAGATATCATTATGCTGCGTGGATCGCTAAATAATCCACCGCAAGACCAGTTTTGTAGCCGTCATTTCATTGGACCTGCAAGAATTGGTAAGCACACGCTGACCCTACCCGATCTAAGTCCTGCATTTGTTGACTTAGGTGGTAGCTTACCTAGCTTATACGAGCGGGTCTATACGGAGACTGGCCGGTTCACGCTAATACACTACCCAGCAATGCAAGGATCTTTTGACTGGTACTTGAATAATATCTATAACCAAGGATTCAGCAGTGAGAACTGGCTGGAAACCTTGGAATATGAACGGGTGACGGTTGAGCTGTAGCAGTCTTCAGCCGGGAAGCAAATGATATCAAAGCGTTCTTTCAATGGGTGTCATAGAATGTACCATACTGGTCCGCTTTGATGTAGAGAATTCTACTAAGGTGAAAAATGATGCTTAGGCCAACTTAGGAAGTTTGATGAGGGTCATCTGATCAGTGGGACTAGGGCATGCCCTAGTGTTTAGACCTGCCACAATAGCCCGATTCCTACTCACTTATCATTCACCCTTCTTTCCTCACAAAAGTTCCCCGATAAAATAAGCCGGTGGGAAAATTATTTTCATCGTATTGAACGGAATTCAACTGGTATTCATCAGGTGTAATCCATACGTAGGTATAAATGCGGTAAGTGCCTGGAGGTTCGCCTTCAAAACTTACTTTTAGCCGTAAATTACCTTCGCCAAAGAACTCTCCTTTCCCCGTTCCTGCTCTAATGCTCCCAAAGCTAGATAGGTGGCCTACCTGTTTTGTGTTAGGGTTGTACGACCAAAAGATGTGCCCGTTAGGCTCCGGACCGTCAATAATAGATAATAGGCTGTTGTCGGTGTTAATCTGCACGCAGACTGTATGGTGGTTGGGTATTTTGATGGTCTCCGTTTCACCGCCCCAATTTTGCGTCCAAAGGTCTTCTTTGAGGGTCCATTCTCCTATGAAGTTAGCAAAAGGATTTTTGGATTGTTCGGGAGCGTCTTGGATGGCTGCATTGGATGACCTGCCGTTTAATTCGAAATCTATGCTGGTTTGTTGAGCGGATAATTGTACAATAAGCAACAAGCATGCTGTCGTCAGTAATGATTTCATTTTTGTTTTCATTTAAGCTAGTAACCATTCAGGTGGATATGGTCGGATTCAGATTCTCCGGGAAGGTAATGCTAGGAGTTATTATTGGGGCGCAAAAACCGTAATATTTCAGCTTTAAGTTGTCTTAAGACCAGAGACACGACCCAACACGCTCTTAATTGGTTTTAAAGAGTGGGCAACTAGCAATCTATTGTGTATTTTCAAAAGCTTAAAACTTCAAAAGGTATGCTAAGATCGTATGATGTTGATCAGGTGGCGAAAATCTTCAAAAGGTTTGCAGATATAGAATGTAAGGGCAAGTCAAACCTATACTACCAACTAGCTCATCAGCTAGCCAACGACCAATTGATACTTCAACTTTGTAGTGAATGTCGAGAACGGCAACCTATTCCCAATTTACTTTTCGGGGCGGTGCATTTTTTGCTGCTTTGTCAAAGTGGACAAGAGCTTGCTGTACATTATCCTTCCATTTCAGAGAAGCAGAGCAGTGAAATACCATATGCTTTATTTCGTACATTCTGTCTGCAAAATGAAGACAAAATTAAGGAGATATTGAAGACAAGAATTGTGCAGACGAATGCGGTCAATCGAACCTCCTACCTAATGCCAATCATCTCATCATTATATCAACGGGATGAACTGCTCGCGGTGATTGATATTGGGGCCAGTTCTGGTTTAGCATTAAATTATGACGAGTACAAGTATGTCTACGAAAATGGCCCGGTGTTTGGTCAAGGCAAAGTGGAGATTAGAAGTGAGAATAGACAAGGAGAATTACCTCCCTTTAAGGTAGTAAAACGTGCCACTAGAAAAATTGGAATTGACCAAAACATCCTTGATGTAAGCATTGCGGATAATGCCCTTTGGCTAAAAGGCTTGATCTGGCCAGATCTACTGGATCGTTTTACCCGTATAGAATCAGCTATTGATCAGTACCGTACAACCAAGAACATAAGCTTAGTGGAAGGTAAGAGCATAGCAGATTTTGAATCAATCATCCAATCCGTTCCACAGAATGAGGCATTATTCATCTATCATACGCATGTCCTATACCAATTTACAATCGAAGAAAGAAAAGCCTTTCGGCAAATGATGCAGAAGATAGGAACCACTCGGGACTTCAACTATTTAGCGGTCGAGGGCGGCAGTGTATTTGATAATCCATCTTACAAAATGGGGGAGGTGGTGATGGAGCTGACCAGTTTTAGGGAGGGACAAGAACAGACTAAGTTTTTAGGAAAAGTAGATGCGCACGGAAGGTGGATGGAGTGGGATAATTAATAGAGATATTCCAGAAAATCGACTGGTTGTGATTACGAACTCTTTCAATATAGCATTAAGCTTTGGATCCAGATTCGGTACCAATTTGCCAAGCAGCAATACGAAGATGAATTGCTGCGGTATCTGAAAAGGATACGGAATAATGATCTGGAATTAGACGCCAGTATGAATCTCTATCAGTTTTATCACCGGCTCTCGAGGAGCGCTTAGCTCGCCTTATGTTAGCACCGCTGGTTATACTGAGTGAGGTGTGGGACCGGGAAGGCTTTGAAATGTAGGCCAGTAGAAAAGTTTAAATCACTGCAATGAGTGGAAGTGCCGGTCAAAGGTGTAAGGCATTTACTTGACAATACAGAAAAGCGATACAATCCAGAATTGACCAAAAAAATGTATTTTTAAATTAACATTAGCACGCTATAAAGATTAAAGTTACTTGTGGTATATAATATTTTTGGAAGTTGTTCTTCTGAGAAGATTGCTGCTGGTTTTAATTTGGGCGTAGCATACTTTTGCAAATATTTTTGAGTACTTATAAGAGCTACTATTATGGCAAGGAAAACAATAAAAGATATTGAAAGAGAATTAGAATTTCTACGAAAAGAGTATGAAAACAAACTTAATGATATCGTAGGAAAAATTGAAGAAAAAAAGCAAGGCGAAAGAAAGATTTTTTCTACCACTATTTCTTCACTTGAGTCAATAAATAATAGTTTACAAGAACAGTTGAAAATAAAATGGAACACACTGACAAGTGTAGCCACATTAATTACAGTTGTTGTTGTTTTCGTAGGTATTGTTCAGTTTTATGAGGCAACTAAAATAAATAACCTATTAAGTGAAAAAGAGCAAAAATTTCAAAATTTGGAAAATAAGCTTGATGAATTACTTCGTGAGAATGAAATTGTTATAAGCCAAATTCCTGAAATAATTGGAGCTATGCAGTTTTCTAATTTAAATCGTCATGGCTTCTTATTAGAAGAAACAGAACAAATAATATCTTTGATTGACCAGGAAAGAGATTCTGCGGAGGTGTACAGGAATATTCTTGAATTAGCAAGAGAAATGAGATGTAGGTCATTTTTTAGGTTAGGCGAATTTGCAGAACTTGAAACAGAATCAATAAAACTAGTTAACGACTCCCCACAAAACTGGAAAGGTTATCATTTTGCAGGTTTAGCAAGATTAGAGAGGGGCTTGTTAGATAGTCTTACCTTAAATTACTTCAATGAGTCATTAGAAAAAAACACAAAAGATAATATTGACAGAATAAATCTTGCTGAATATCATTTATTTGAAGAAAATTATGGTGAAGTTATTAACCAAATCTATGGATTTATTGAACATACTAAGTATCCGTCAGCGACTGGAAAATCTTTGAGCATTTTCTTTTATGGCTTAGTATTGATGATTGAAGAAAAGGCATTAAGAGAATTTAAGGAAGAAATGACCGCCCATTATAACAAAGTTTCGAGAAATGAAAGATATAAGAACTTAAGTGAAGTTCTAGAAAACAAGCATAGCCATCAAGATGTAGTAATTACTTTAATGGAGGAAATAAGCCCTAATAAAAGCATTAGGTCGTATTCATCTTTCGCATTAAAGAGATTTAGAATGGAGAAACTAAATGAGCAAAACTTCGGAAGTAATACAAAAAATTTACAAGAGTTAATTGATAGGGTTATTAACAAGGCCGAAGTGAAAAATGAAATCGGCAGCCAACTTAGCTACGGCGATAATCCTCCTGCGTCGGGCTGACGTCGCAGCCGAAAGTTGACTGCAGAATCCATTTCTACATTATTCCACTTGTCAAATGATCTTCCTTCTTTTCCCTGCTTGTTCCTTTTGTCGCCTCCACTTTCATTAAATTTAGCTTCGAGCGCAGGATACGATAGATGAATCTAGCAGCGGCTGAAGTCCTTCAAACGTAACCAATAATAACAAGCTGAAAACTACTATGCGGAAGTTAGTATACCTGAATTTTACAGTTTCATTTTTAAGACATTAATCCCATACCCCTGCCGATAATTCTTTGTTTTGTAGCAAACCCTTTGCTCAAAAAAGGACGTCAAACTAGTGTGTGCGCCTTATTCGAGTACCCAGACTTGGCCAAGAATCTGTATGCCCTTGGGTCTAAAACTTAGCGCACACTTCGTTTTCTTGCTTTAAGGATAGTATACTTATATTCAAGAAGCACGCAAAAATCACTAATTGGCCCTGAGGCATAAGACAAGATAATACCCGATAAGATGTTCAATGTTATTTCAATTGAAAACCCATTTAAGCAAATATTGCTATTTGGATTACTTTGTACAAGTATGATTTTCTTAGGTTGCGGAGACGACGACTCGATCACACTTACCACCTGTTCTGGGGAGGACACCTATGCCTTAGATTACCGCCCTTTGTTTTTCCAGGATACCCGCATTTGGCTTACCGAAGCCGATGGCGATGTGGGCTTTGATGAACCCTTAAATAATTTGACGTTTGGTATTCAATTTCTCAATTTTGATGATGCCTGCGAGGATGAATACACCGTGAGTTTGGCCAGCTACCAGCAGGGAGGCGGTAGTAGCCCAGTAATCATTGCCGAAAACCTTTTCGTCAATGAATATGCTTCTGTTCCCAGTGGGAGTGTATTGGATCAGTCCAGTGCCACACGCACCTTTGGCGCAGTGGTTAACTTTCAGTCGGAAAGTACTATCATTATCAGAGACTGCCCACCCATCGATTCCGTTATGTTTTGGCTTAATTCCACTACAGTTCTTGGGCAAGAAAACGACCCGCCCTATGAGTTCGAGTACGCCTCAATTGATAACACCCTATTGATTACAACGGATGCCGCCCAGGTTACTGCTTCTGATGTGATTGTGGCCATTCGGAGGGAGCAGGAGCAGGATTGGTATGGCCTAGATATTGATGCTATTGGTACATCGCTTGGAAGAAATGTAAGTTTTACGGAATTGAAACCGCTCGAACTACGACCTACTTCGGTTGCCTGGCCAAGTAATATTTCCCTGGCAGAAATTGAGTTACGTTGGATCAACAGTATTTCTAGTCAGCGTACGACCATTGTTAGTTTGGAAACGGAAGAGGTAGAGACGCTTATGCCGCTTCTTCCTTCCGAGGCTGGTGGTCCTTTTCTGGTAACGGCAAAATGGACTAAAGACCAAGAACGCTACGAATCGGCCCAGGTACTGATGACTTGGCCTTCGCAGATTGTCATTTCTTCACAGCTGGACGGGCAAGTCAATGCCTACACCTATCCGACGATGGAATTGACGAGTTCCGGGGCTGATATTGTGGAAATCAATGGCCTGTACAATCGCTCCGATATTCCCGAACTGTGCTTCCGCAGTTATACCAGTCCACTGGTAGAGGGAACACAGACGCTTCGTTTCCCCTATTTTTCTCCGCGCCTGCGTGATGAGCGTCTGGACCGTGTGTACGAGGGAGCTCTGCAGGAGAACGTGACCATTAGTTTTTACCACTACCCAGGTATGAATGGTTCTTACTCTTGGTATTTGCGTAATGTTCATTCTCAGCAGGGAACCGGAGAGACCTGGCTACAGAGCTTAGCGTACGAATTGCTCACCTTATCCTTGTAAGTTGCTTTCGGTTTGTTGCTTAAATAGATGCGAGCGCAGGAAGAAATAAATACCGGATATTATGACGCGTTCCTTGGGGCTAATGCTATTGTGTTTGACGACATTTTCTTGTCAAAAAGAGGATGAAAAACCAATTGAGCAATTCCACTGGACCCCGGAATACCTATCGGTAGACCTAAATTAGGAAGGAGCTTTGAGAGTTGAGATGGATAAGGTGGGACAACGTTTTTCTGATCATTATCGGGAGATGCGAGGATTGCAAGCCCCTGTCCGACATCGTTTCAATCAGCCCTTTCTGCCCCAAAATCTTAAAGATACCTTTCCAGGCTTGGAGCTAACTACGACACTCTATGAAGAAGGCCATCGGATAGATTTTTTGCAATTTGAACGCCTTCCCAATGCTGCTGTTTGCCTCAAGGTTACTGAATGGACGCTAGCTATTGACCGTTATGTGTACCAGCGATACCAAAGTAGATGTGGAATAGAGGGCTGCCCGAGTTTCGCTACCTTCATGGTGAAAACACGACCGTATGACCTTTTCCGAATATCGCCAGTATGATGCCCTGGGCTTGGCTGAACTGATAAGCCAAGGTAAAATAACTGCTGCTGAGCTTCTAGACCTGGCCATTGCCCGCGCTGAGGCTGTTAATCCTAGTATCAATGCCATCATTCACCCTTTGTATGAACATGCTCGCGAACAATTGGAAAAGGAGACCGCTAAGGCCAACGGACCCTTTGCGGGGGTGCCGTTTTTGATCAAAGATTTGGGGCTTCATCTACAGGGAACCCCTACGCGCATTGGCTCGCGCTCTACACCCTCGGGACCATCTGCCGAGAGCAGTTATCTGGTCACAGCCTTTGAAGAGGCAGGTTTGCTCATATTTGGCAAGACCAATACACCTGAGTTTGGTCTTACTCCCTTTACGGAACCCGAACTCTTTGGACCTACGCGTAATCCCTGGAATTTATCCTACACGGCTGGTGGTAGCTCGGGTGGCAGTGCTTCCGCTATTGCCGCGGGCATAGTGCCCATGGCTACGGCTAGCGACGGTGGTGGCTCCATTCGCATGCCGGCATCCTGTTGTGGCTTGTTTGGTATCAAGCCTTCCCGTGGTCGACTCAGTTTAGGCCCTGGCTCCGGCGAAATGTGGGGCGGCGCAGTGGTAGAAGGTTGCAACAGCCGGAGTGTGCGCGATAGTGCCGCCTTTCTGGATCACTTTTCCAAACCAGGGCTCGGTGAATTGTATTACGCTCCCCAACCCGCCCAACCATTTTCTTACGAAATTACCCAGGCGCCCGGTACGCTCCGTATAGCCTATTCGTTTGAGCACCCACTGGGCTTAGCGGTAGATACAGCGTGTAAGCAAGCCATCGAAAATACCGCGGAACTGTTAGCGAATTTGGGTCATGAGGTAGAGGCAGTACCATTGCCTTACGAAAGAGAAGATTTAACCCGTACTTTCTTGTATCACATTATGGGAGAGGTGAGTGCGGAACTGCGTCGGGTGGGGCAAGCCCGCGGCAGTAAAGTACGTCGGTCTGAGGTAGAAGAAAATACCTTTGCCCTAGCCATGCTCGGCGACCACATCAGTGGTGGCGAGTACGCCTACTATCGTAGTCAGTGGAATGACCTAGCCCGCCGACAAGGACGGTTCCACCAAACCTACGATTGTTTGCTGACCCCGACAGTGGCTCTGGCGCCCTTCCCAATTGGTAGCTTGCAGGGAACGCCGGCTGAGCAGATGATGATCAAAACACTCAATCGCTTGCGCCTGGGCCAACTTCTGAAGGCCAATATCGAACAGCTAGCCGAGAAGGTTTTTGGCTACATGCCTTACACCCCCATTGCCAATATGACGGGCCAGCCGGCCATGTCCGTACCGCTGCACTGGACCGAGCAGCAACTACCCGTTGGCGTGATGTTTACCTCCGCCATTTATCGGGAAGATATTCTCTTCCGTCTAGCAGCGCAGCTGGAGCAGGCACAGCCTTGGAAAGATAAGCTGTCCGAAGTGGGTTGATGGTGATCCGGTGGGTGAATTTTTTGGCGGAAAAACCTGGAAGATTAATTTTTTCGATGGCGTTTTCGCAAACCACTGATTATCAGTTGCAAAATCCATTTATTTTTTTCGATGAGCCCTCCGGTTCTTACTCGCTGAAACAATGTGAAAACTCCTTCCCTTCCGTCTAGCAGCACATCTGGAACGGGCGCAGCCTTGGAGAGATAAGCTGTCCGAAGTGGGTTGATGGTGATCTGGTGGGTGAATTTTTGCCGGAAAAACCTAGAAGATTAATTTTTTCGATGGCGTTTTTACAAACCACTGACTATCAGCCAAAAACTCCATTTATTTTTTTCGATGAGCCCTCTACCTCTTACTCGCTAAAACGATCTAAAAACGCCTTTTCTTCCGGCGTGAGTGCATCCACGCCTTTGCGCTTGACTTTATCCAGAATGTCGTCTAGGTTTAATCGTTTTTTGCGGCGGCGCGTGGGGCGCCTGCCAATATTTTTCACACTCTCACCCCAATAATTGTCAACCATCAGTACCGCTGGGTTGCGAACAATGAGTAGGAGGAAAGCCGTGGTGGGAAGTAGGACTAGTAACACCAACCACCAGCTGGTACGCAAAACCGATGGTTCTAGCAGACATGTCAGTAAAATACCTACGATTGCTCCACCTAGGTGTGCATCATGGCCTATGTTGTCGCTCTGCGATTTAATTCCAAGAATAGACACCAGTACAAACAAGGCACCAAATAGCCAGGTGGGCATTTCCAGTGGAAGCAGGATTAGGGATATTTTGATGTCTGGAAAGAGAATTATAGCGGAAAAAATGATTCCACTAATGGCACCAGATGCCCCCACCGCCCGATAGTCGCCGTGAATGCGATGGATATACAATGCCAGTAAATTCCCTCCAATGAGCGAGCCCATATAGATCAGTAAGTACTTGGGTACACCTAAGACAACTTCCAGCGACCAACTGAAAGCCAATAAGGCGACCATGTTGAAGCCGTAGTGCAGCCAGCTTACGTGTAGGAAGCCCGAAGAAATGAGGCGGCTCCATTGGCGTCCGATCAAAATCTCATCCACGTTAAAGACGTAGCGTTCGAAATATTGCCGGTCAATAAAACCTTTATAGGTGGTTAATCCGATTAGGAAAACCAGGAGTGTTCCGATAACCGTTTTCATGTGGGATAAGGTGTATGTTGGTTAATAGTGAATTTACGGGTTTTATGAAGATGTGGAGGTAGTATACATAACACTTATTGCAGTACAATCTGCCCAGTGTAGCTTTGTTCTCCACTAATGATCCGGTAGCTGTATACGCCCTTGGGCCACGATCCTAGTAATAGTTGCTGTTCCCAAGTCTCACCAATGGTAGCAGGAAACGAGATACGGCGTATCTGTTGCCCTGCCACATTAAATAGCTCTACTTCAATTATCTCACTGGTAGCCTCTTCTAAGGAGAAGTTCAATTGCTCGCTAGCCGGATTAGGAAACACGCTCCAGGCTTTAGGGGACGGATAACTGAGTGCCAATAGGTTGGAGTAGGTAAATGCACCGTCGCTGGTCGTCACCTTTATCCGATAGATGTTGGCACCGAACAGTGGTGATTCATCTCTGAACTGGTAATTCTGAGCTTCCAGGTGGTTACCTGAGGTGCTGATCTGGGCAATTGGCTCGAAGGTGAAATAGTCACCCCCGCGCTGCAATTCCATACTGATAATATCTTGTTCAAACATCGTCCCCCATTTGAGCTCAATTGCTGCGTCTTTGTTTTCGCCACTTAGTTCGAGCCATTCCGTAAAGGGAGTGCCGCAGTACGGATAAATTCGCTGTGAAACGGTAGTTGCTAGTCCTTCAGGATCTGTGACCGTCAACTCAATTCGGTAGAAGTAGATCTCTTCTCCACAGCCCAATGGACTGATCAGGAAATGACTCTCTGGTTCAAAGATGACGGGATCCGGGTGAAAATGATCGTTGTGGTGCAAGAACGTACGCCATTGGTACATAAGTTCCTCTGGGCTGTGCTCTGCATCGCTTACTTCAGCGGCCAAGCGCAGTAAAGAGGTAAATCCTAGTGGATACTGATCGCCATCCTTGAAGGAAGAGATGACCACATCGGGCGGAGAGTTGTTGAGCGACACAATGCGGCTAGCAGTGTTCTGTGCCCCTTCAGCATCAGTTACCGTTAAACGTACTTCATAGCTAGTGGGGCCACTTCCGCTGGCGGTGTAGGTGTGAGTAGGCGCCTGCTCTGAGCTATTACCTCCGTCACCGAAATCCCATAAATAGGTGAGTGCAGTTGAGTTGGGATCAAAAGAAGAACCGCCCGAGAACTGCACTTCCAAAGGCCCAACGCCATAAAAACGATCCGCTTCAATTACTGCCACCGGGGCAGGATTTCCACCAAAACTAATCTTTCGCACTTCACCCGCCAAATTAGTATAGTACAACGCACCTTCCTTTACGTTTTCCACCAGGTGAATAATATCCGGAGTATACTCGTGAAAGAGCTCCACTTTAGTTAAAGTATTGTTCTCGTCAATATCCAAGGTCCGAATCCAGCCGCTGAAATCGAAGTGGATGTACTTTCCCTGGAAGGCTTCCGGAAACTGCTCTCCCTGATAAAAAACACCGGCTAGACTAGAGTAGCCGTCAAAGGCTTCTCCTTCCACCGGAGAATCAGCGGTGCCCAAGAGGAGACTTTTGGGGTCACCATTTTCGTTCCAGCCGGGTACGGCTGCCCGAGTGGGCTCATTCCAGCGCGAATTACTCCATACCAACATGGGCGTCTGTGCATAACTGGGAAATGCTTCCGCGGGTATCGGCTGGCTGGCATCACAAGGGTTGCCCGGTAGATAAGGACCGCTTTCTTTAGGCTGCGCCAATAAGTCACGGAAGTTAAAGAAGGGCTTATCGCAAGTGTTGAGGGGGTTAGGAGCTAGAGGGTTGTCTGGTACATCTTGGGTCCAGAATTTCCAGGCCAGTGGAATTCCTTCGAATACCGGCCAACCGAAGTTTTGCCCTCCAGTATGGAGTACGTTTAGCTCCTCCCAGGCACCGTTCCCGACATCACCAACAATCAGGGTGCCGGGATCTCCATCTTCCGGGTAGTGGCTACCCGTGTTGGGCCGCATGACCATGCGGTAGGGATTGCGCAAACCCCAAGCCCAGGTGCGCGATTGCGGTGAGCGTGGAGCAGCACTATCGTAAAACGGATTACTAGCCGGTCCATCTCCCGTTTCTGAGTCAATGCGTAACACCTTGCCATTCAATGAACCCAGATACTGCGACTTATACGCCCCTAAATCTTGGTCTGGGCTAATGATGCCCCAGTCAATGGCTTGTGGAACGAACTCATCACCAGGTTCGTTCCCAATGCCAATTTGCAGCCCACCGGTGGTTTCACCGGAAGAGAGGAGCAGGGTGCCATCCGTTCCCTGGAGTATCGTTCCTGCTCCGTGGAATTCGTACAAGATCGGCACACCAGTATCTATGGATTCTCCCAATAAGATTTTTCTGGAGGCTGGTACCACACTGGTGAAACCCGAATTGGCATCCGCCTGATAGCGGACAACTCGGGCAAAAGTGGGTTTGAAGGTCACAGTACTATCGGGCGAATAAGCCGCTGTTCCGTAATTCCAGTAGTGATGTAGGTCTACCACATAGTAGAGGTAGAAGTAACCATTAGTCGTGAAATTGTTATCCAGGCAAAAGCCGTTCAGACCGTGGTCTTTCCAGCTGCTCACTTCTTCACTAATGTCAATCAGAGGATCCGTTTGAAGCTCCCCCAGGGTGTCAAGAACGTATACTTGTCCTGCTTTTTCCCAGATATAACCTTGCCCATTTTCGTCGAAGGTGATACCTAGCGGTAGTTCAAAACCATCGGCGACGGGGGTGTCGTAGAAATCATCGGGGAGTTGCCCAAAAAGAGGAAAGCTGATCAACTGGCAGCATAGCAATACCGACAGTAAAAGTTTAAGTTGCACTCGGTTCATCAACAGTGGGATTGGTCTAAAGCGGATGCCAAAAATACGAGAATTGTGGGAGTGAAGCGGAGGAGTTACCGTTGATCTTCTGTAAAAGACACACTTCAGTCGTGGCCTGGCTGAAGAGACGCATTGCAATGCGTCTGTGCTTCCAGTATTGCCACGCCTCAAATTCGTTACGTCTACCGCGAAATTGTGTTCTGCTACACCCTAAAGCTGGAGAGGCAAATTCTGGGAGAGCTCCGAGTTCTCCCAGAACTACCGTTAATAACAACATTAGAGTAGTTCCCTTCATACGTATGGGGCTCCGCTTAGCCCCACGCAGGGCGTGTTGCAGCGTCAGGCCTGCCCGCCGTACAGGGCACTCTGGCAGGCGGGCTATACAGGCGCACCCACAGGGTGGCCTTCCTATCCTCGTATGTTTGTATCAGGATCGTTTCGGATTATGTTTAGCGATATAAGACAGCGATCTTACTTCTAGCTTGAAGCAGTTCATTCTATCCCAAAGCGGTATCTGTAAAGGTAGCAGCTAGAGGGCTAGGTAGAACGCTCAGGCTAGAAGGCTTTTAGAGTCACGATAGCACTTAACTCAGTAGTCATTTTGTATTACTAGAGACCGTAACGCTGACGAGGGAAGACGACGGAAGTTCTTCGCCTTTTTTCATTGTAAAACTACGGGTATGGAAATTCTTAATCAGAGCATTGGAGTTGATGTTTCAAAGTCAGAACTGGTCGCTTACTTTGAGTTGATGTACAAAGATCAATCGACTAAGAGAGTAGGGCAACGCAAGTTTGATAATACGCCCAGTGGGATCAAGAAATTTGTGCAGTGGATAGTTAAAAAGTCTGTTGATGGCGTATTGCTACAGGTTGTTATGGAAGCAACAGGGCGTTATCATGAGTCGTTGGCCTATCATTTGGTGGAGGCTCACTATCGAGTCTGTATCGTCCTACC
>JBCBEC010000029.1:0-91392 GCA_038528965.1 Bacteroidota bacterium
GTTGTCCTGGGAGGAAAGACCTATTATCTCTCTAAAGGCAAACCTCAAGTACAGGTCCAAATCACATTTTGTATGAATTCGCTACAACTGGTTTTCCGCGACATTAATGATCAAATTATTGATCAAAAGAGCATTCGTCAGCTATCTTGTCAAGACATTATGCAAGGCCGCTCGGAGCAACTGCTTGAAACCTATAATCAGCTAAAATCAAATCAACATTGTCCCATCAAAACTTGACACGACTTAATGAGACAATGCTTGACACGACTTAGTGAGAGACAACAGAAGTTAGAAAGTAGAAATATCAGATTGGAGGTGGGAAATCGGAGGTGGGAAATCGGAGGTGGGAGATGGGAAATCGGAAGTACACACTTCTCACTTCCCACTTCCCACTTCCGACTTAGTATTTCCCACTTCCCACTTAGTATTTCCTACTTCTAATTTCTAACTTCCTACTTAGGACAAAGTGTATCACTATGACCTCATGCTCTTCACAAAAGTGGATTTTACCCGTCGCACTTTGGTTACTGGGTGCTACACTTTGTCAGGCCCAGGTGAATCTGGTACCCAATCACAGTTTTGAAGACATCACGGATTGTGATCTCGATTTTGGGGATGTACCCAAGGCAGCGCCGTGGCAGATTATACCGGAGCCGGTTAACTCGCCGGACCTGTATAATACTTGTTCTACCAGTGGTTTTTATGTTCCTCCCGCTGGCTGTGGCGATGTCTTCCCGCTGGTGGGTGATGGGATGGTGGGGCTGGTACAAGACCTTCCTCCGGCCGAAGAGCGCATCTATGTACGCCTAACGGATACGCTGCCGTGGCACAAGGATATTTACGTGTCCTTGTCTACTATTCCCCGGGGCAATTGTGGTCCTGACCCGGGTGATTTGTGCTTCGTCAATTTGCAATGCCTGGCCTTTTCCGACTTTGCGTTTTTGGAGCAGCAACTCGTCATTCAACCTACTTCAGTTATTAGTAATACCCAAAGCTGGACCACTCTACGTGGCTGCCACCGAGCTAATGGCACCGAGGATTTAGTACTAATTGGTGACTTCCGCCCTGCCGGCGAAGCCCGTCGCGAATGCGAGCTGGTGAGTCCCGACAACTTTGCTTATTCCTACATTGATGAGGTTATCGTCTCCCCATTTGAGGTAGTTCCCGACACAATCATCCTTTGTGGGGATGAGATTGTGGAGTACGACGCTACCTTCTACGACCTGCCCATCAGTTGGAGTGATGGCGTAAGCGGTGCTATTCGTGAAATTAGTGAAGGCGGACAGTTGATCGCCATGGGTAGAGCTGGTTCTTGTTTTCTGGAGGACACCACCTTCGTGGTAAAAATACCGGAGGAGGAAGAGACGATAGAACTTGCCATTTGTGATGGGGAAGAACTTTTGCTACAAACGCCCATTAGCGCCGTATGGCCAAACGGAGATACCACCAGCACCTACCGCGTAACGGAGTCTGGCCAGTACCGAGCTAGATTGCTTTCCGATTGCGACGAACGCCTGCGCTACTTTGTGTACGAAGTAGAAGACAAAGATTGCAATATCACCTACTTTGTCCCTAATGCCTTCAGCCCCAACCGCGATGGCATTAATGATCAACTGGAGTTCTTCTTTGAGTCTGATTTCAATTTCAGTGGAGAACTGTATATCCTGGATCGCTGGGGTAATTTGCTTTTCCAGCAAAGCGTAAGCCAGGCCAATTCGCCCGCTCGGTGGAACGGCACGTTCAACGGCAAACTACTTGGTGCCGGCGTGTACGTATGGGCGTACGAGTACGTGAGCGGGAAGGATGGAAAGACCAGGGTAATTTCGGGAGATGTGGCGCTGCTCCCATGAATGATACTGGTTCTGCGAGATGTATTCGGCCACACATACTACAGCGGCATGAATCTCGCAGAACCAGAGTTGATTCCGCTCGGCAAGCTTAGCTGGACTTTAGCCATTCGGAGCTTGCTAGGCATATATAGATTACTTACGTCCAGATCACAACCGATTCAAAGCCAGCCAGGTTTCCGTCCTGCCCTTGGCCAATCACATATACCGGATGGTTGGACTCTAAATCTGGATGATTATCCTGTCCCATCACAATTACCTTTATATCGCTCAGATTGGTTTGCATAATTTCCACCAGGGTTCTGGCCTGTTCTGCTAATCCAGAATGCATATGCAGCTCCACAAAAGTAAGCAGGACTCTCTCTGCATTATCAAAACGGGATACGGTTCCCCGCGGGGTTTGAGGTTCTAAACCTAAGGCGACAGGGAAAGAACTAGGAGTAAGCGGCTCAGCTGGATGCTCCAAAAAGAATGGGGTAATCGCAATACCGGCCTCCGAGCCATAGTCATCAAACACCAGCCCTTCTGCCAAAGGAGTGATTTGCTCGCTTACTTGGAGTGGACTCAGAAGCACGTTATCTGCGGTGATTCTGATGAGCTCCATAGCCATCGGCAAGGCCGACGCATGAACTTGAGCAATTTCTTGATTGGTACGGGTGGTAAAACTGGTCTTGATTTCAAATTTTGGAATCAGCTGTTCCCGAATGAAGACAATGCCCCGGTCAATTACATCTTCCGTTACACGCATTCTGGGCCGGTCTTCCAAACGGATGAGGAATTGGTAGAAGAACTCCAAAAACCTACTTTGCATGGGGTCTTCGGTGTCCTCTAACAGCTGGCGAAGATCAGCGCGGCTGACCATTCCATCGCCATTAGCTGCGGCAAGTAAAGTGGTTCGGGTCTGTTGTAGCGTGTTTTCAAGGTCTTGAATGGTAATGAGTGCCATTGGCTCTGCAGTGTTTTATACATAGTGACAAAATAGACGCTGTGTGCTTATCCTATTACTGCAGACCTTAAAACTAAAAATTAAACTAGGTTGATTTCGACCATTTACTTAGAAAACGATTCGCTTCTCGATCATTACGCAAATGGACTAACTGCTTAGAATTATCCAACGCCCGCAAACGCTTAATTAGTGCCGGCCGGCGTACAAAATTATAGGTAGCAACGTAATGATAGAAGCCAAGGTTAAAACGTTCCTTACAACCTACTGGCATATCTGGCCGGACCTTTCCGTGGTAGCGCATAATTCGCTTAGTAATTCTCCAAAGGCATTTAACCGTAGGATAATCGAGATAAATGATCGTATCAGCCCGCCCCAGGCGAATATCCATGGTCCCACCATAGTTTCCATCAATGATCCAATTTGCCTGATCACTCAGCTCCCGTACCTTCGCTTGCCAGCTGGCCTTATCTGGCTCTTGCCAATTGGGCAACCAGTAATGCTGATCCAGATGCTGTAGGGGCAAGCCCGTTAGATCGTGCAGCCGTCTGGCAACAGTAGACTTACCGGCACCACAACAGCCGATGACCATTACTCTTTGCATAATAATGCTGATTAAAACGACGGTACATTTACAGCTAATGGGAACAAGGGCAGTTACTCATCCTTTTTAGCCTCGTGCCGTTCGATGTGCTTATCTGGATCGAACGTGAAGTTCCAGTTATTGGCGTAGCCTTGAATAGGTCCCAGACCTACTTCCGCACGAATCTCGTCAATATTATGGGGGTCTTTGATGCGTGCGAAATAGTGTTCTCCGGTCTCTGGATCGCGCTGAACCTGGCTGCCGTAGATTTGTGGACGATCATTGCGCATTTCAACGCGGTCAATCAACAGGGCCAGTGAAGACCAATTCAGTTCACCTTCCTCGGCAGCAGCTTTCAATATGGGCAAGTACTTTTCTTGCACCTCCAAACTAGCGTGTTGGATTACGAGAAAAGCAGTGGATGCTTCATCCCCAACAATCGACTTGCCAGGATAGCCCATCTTATCAATGAGCCCAGTAATGTAAAGGGTATTGACAGAATCACTGTGGTTTTGGATCGCCCACAGGCTATCCATTTGGGGAGATTCCCAGCCGTACTTTTCTGATACCTCCCCCATGTACCTGCGTTGCGCCTGATCCAGCTGACCTACTTCCGCCAGCTTAGCAGCTAATTCAACATCATAATCCGGAAAGGCGGCCCGAAAACGGCTCTCTATCAATTCGGCGAAGGCCGAGTTATCCAGGTAGCGAAACTCATCGTAGTTTAAGAAGACACTCCGACTGCCATCCGGGCTTAGGGTAAAGGCGTGATCGAGATAGTAATCTCTCAACTTATTTTTACCGGCAGAATGTGCACAGGCAGCCGCCCGCAGGGTAGAAAGAAAGCTGGTCTGCTTGATCTTGAAGGCTGCTTCGTAGTGTCGCAAGCAGTCACTGTATGATTCGGCACGCAAGGCCTGTTCACCAGCTTGTACCCCTTCAATGTAGGCGGGATTCTGCGAAGAAAAGGTTTGAGCTGAAACCGTAAATGAGATGAAAGATAGTAGACCTAGACAAAGTAGAGAACGCATTTTTTAGGGCATTTAATTCGGATAATGTCCACTCTTCCTCCGAGGGTGGCTTTTCAAAAATAGCTAAAGCCCTAGAGATATTTCTCTCGTTAACAAACCGCTAACGTTTTGCTCCGCCACTCCTCCACTACTCTTCCTTCGTAGTTTGTAGCAGCTTAAGCCTCCAAAAACTGATCTCCTATTTTACGCGGCACCACCCCAGAATCTTGACGAGGGTGATGGACTTGAACCGTATCACCGCTTACTGTCACAAAATAGCCGTCTCCCTTACTTAAACCGGAATGAATTCGCTCCAGGTTTTTCAACTCTGCCCGGAGCATAGCGGTGAAACTAACAAAGGCCTTCTTTGGCCTCTGTTTACTTTCTTCATAGCGGTAGATCACAATCCGGTCGTTCTCATCCGGATGAAAGAAACTACAGGCATAACCCTCGTGAAATTCGAAAAATAGCGTTCGCGGACCGATAAAACCTACAATGCCGTTGCTTTCCAATAAGGACCGGCCTCGCTCTTGGTACTTCAACAGCTGATTGGGGTCTACATCTTGCCCCATCCGGAATAGCTCACCAGCGTTTTCTCCAAATTCTAGTAAATAGGCCCGAAAATCAGCTGGGAACGTTGTATTTAGCTTACGCTCTAGGTCAGCCACTTTTTCCTCCACCATACCCACAATCCAGCGGCGGCGATCGAGAAATCGCTTCGCATCTGCACGAGTGGTCTGTTTGAAAAAGTAGTTCCTGTTGTCTACCATTCGTTGCAGCCTCACCTTTACCTCTGTGAACAGTGGAGCCATTGTACAATTGGGAATTGTGTTGAGCATAGTTATCACCGCCTTCCGCCTAGAACAAAACCACAGACGGAGCAAATGACATAGTGCGATACCAGAATGCAGGGGATTGAAGTCGAACTAAACTATTCGTGTGTATAAGCATGAGCTGGTGCAAAAAGTTCGCCGATTAGCGATCTAAACGCTTAACACTTAGCCCATTTCAATAGACAAATGTAGTTTTTTAGGTGAAGAACAGCCATATAAAGTGATAATCTTCTTCCACCTTTTAAAGGAAGTCATACTGCCAACAAGTAATTTGGGTTAGTTTTTTCCGCTTGAGATAGCTGGAGCTTACGCTTATACCGTAGCTTCAGCGCAAGTGCGCGATGGAGGGAAAACTGAACGTCGTAGCCTTAGTGAGTGTGGTCCAATCAAGGCCGCAGGCCCAACAAAATTCATTAACTCAACTCATTCAACAAAATTCACTAACCCAACTATATCACTTACTCTGCCTTCTCGACAAAATCTGGCCACCTGCGCATGTATTGAATGAAGTTGGGACTTAGCCCTTCTTGGCGCAAATAGTCCGTAGATACCGGATTGGCAACGGGCACAAAGTCGGGATCAGCAATCACCTTTTCGGGAAAGTTATGGTGCAAAATACCAGAGCGTCCAATCGTAATAAAATGGACACCACTATCTAGTACTTTGCGTACATCGGCGCCAGTGCGAATGTTTCCGGCTACGGTCAGTAGCACCTCCTTATAATCCAGACTGGAGAAGTGCTGGAGTAGCGTTTGTCCCTGGTGCTCTTCTTCACTGGGCAGCTTAGTATAATCCCAAATAGAAATATCCAAGAAGTCGACCTGTCCAGTGTCAATTAACTGTTGACTAATTTCTTTTGCTTCCGCTAAACGCATCCCAAAACGTTCCGGCGAAAGCCGAACTCCCAATAGAAAATCCGGTCCACAAGTCTGCCTAATACCGTCTACGATTTCGAAAATAATGCGAGCACGGTTTTCCAGGCTGCCACCGTACTCATCGGTTCTTTGATTGATTTCCGGGCTTAGGAATTGGGTAAGAATATAGCCATGCGCACCGTGCACCTCTACCCCATCGTAGCCGCATTTTTGTGCCCGCACAGCGGCGGCAATGAAATCATCCCGCAACTGGAGTACCTCATCATGGGTGAGTCCACGAGCGCCATATTTAGTAGCATCGGATGCACTTACCGACGGTTGTCCAATCAGGTCTTTTGGAGAACGCATACCGGCATGATGGAGCTGGACCACTGCCAGGCTACCGTGTGCTTGAATTTCACGGGCTAAACGCTGGTGTCCAGGAATATGCTCGTCACCAAATATGCCCAACTGCCCAGGAAACCCCTTCCCGACGGCCTGCACGTGTGTAGCACAAGTCATAACCAAGCCAAACTGCCCCTTAGCACGCATGGTCAACCAGTGAAATTCCTCATCTGACAAGCGTCCATCTTCATGGCTTTGCGTGTTGGTGAGGGGTGCTAGCATGAAGCGGTTTTTCATGATGTGACCGGAGGTGAATTGGAGAGCGGCATCCGCTGAAATCATGCGATTATGTGTTTGTATATCGAAAAAATAGAACCACCAAAGACACCGAAGAACACCCAAGAGTTAGGTTCCTTAGGTGCTCTTGGGTGCCTGGGTGGTTCAAAGCTAAAAAACGATGGTCACTATGCTACATGCTGACTTTCAAGCAGCTTAACCATCGATCTTCCTAACCGTTACCTACCAGGGCAAGGTATCCCCCAGATGGAAATACCCGCCATTCGGTCCATCGGCACCCAATGTAGCCAACTGCACGCTGGTCTTAGCACCTACCGTCACGTCTAGCGGTGCATATTCGGTACCCAAGTCGGTTTTCACCCAGCCTGGATGTGCACTATTCACTTTGATAGGGGTATCCGCCAATGCTTGTGCCAGGTGCACTGTAAATTGGTTGAGTGCGGTCTTAGAAGAATCGTAGGCGAAAGGCTTAATACCGTAGATTTCCGCTGTTGGGTCAGAATGGATCGTCAATGACCCCATGACACTGGATACATTGACAATACGACCGGCCTCGCTCTTTTGGATTAGAGGAAGCAAGCCTTGCGTTAAAGCTACCACGCTAAAGAAATTGGTATCAAAAGTCTTGCGCAGAATTTCTTGAGAGATAGTTGTCACCGTATTACCCATGAAGCCACCATCCGCCTCGATTCCTGCATTATTGACCAGGATATCCAGCTTACCGTAGGTATTGGCCACATGGTCAACGACGGCCTGCCGCTGACTTTCGTCGTTCACATCCAACTGTAGAAATTCAACATCCAGCCCCTGGTCTTTTAATGGTTGAATAGCCGCTTGGCCGCGCTCTGCATTACGTGCAGTAGCGATAACTTTAATGCCTTCCTGGGCCAATTGCACAACGGTTTCCAGTCCGATGCCTTTGTTCGCGCCGGTGATCAAAGCAATTTTCTTATCCATAGTGGGGGTTGATTTTTTGATGATGCTATGAGAACAGGCTGACGCGGCGTTCGGTTGATTGAATTAGTTGAGTTAGTTAAATTAGTTGAATTGGTTGAGTTAGTGAATTTGGTTGGGCCTGCGGCCCTGATTGGTTAGATAGTTCGAAGATTAGACCGTTGGGGTGTCAGCTTAGTAATTGCTCAATGATAGTTATACACGATTTTCACCCATTGGGATTTTGATTGAAATTGCCATTTTGATTGAAAGTCTTCAGTCGCTTCCTCTTTTTTCTTTAAAAACCTTGAGTACACTTCGGTGCCTTGGAAGTATCTATATTATTGTCTTCTTACATGATCTTATATGCCTTAAATGGTTCACAGAACTGCATTATCTTATAGCTTTACACAACCAAGTTGACACTCAACAATGACCATTTCCCGAAAACGAGAATTCCTTTTCAAACTGACGATCGTGTCCTTCTTCACTTTTGTCTTCTTGCTTATTGCGGGAGCGCTCATTTATACCGGGGTAATTCGATTCAACTGGAGTGACCAGATCATGGCGCGCTGGGCCTACGACCAGGGAAAAGCCAAGGACAAACGAATCCTTGTCCTCGGTGATTCACAATTGACTTGGTGGAATCTGGATCACTGCCTTTTTGAAGATATTCGGCAGTTCTGTAAAACGCACGATATCGGCTATGTCAACGCAGCCAAAGGAGGGAACGGCCCCATTGAGTACTTAGACCGCATGCAGGCCATTGGACCAGACTACAAACCCAATTTGGTCATTCTCTTCTACTACGCCGGCAATGACCTCACAGATGTGATGTACCGCTCCAATCAACGCCCTAAGGAGCCCGGACTGAATTGGATCAAGCAACTAGAATTTAAGGATGAGGACTTTACTAAAGCTCGTGAATTTGACGCCTTTTCTTCTGATCGACCAGTGTTACAAGCCAATCAGCAGCAGGAAATATTGCAAGGCTATGATTTTGACTGGGAGGGCTTTGCCAAGAAAGGTATTGATTCTGCAATAATCGCCTACGCTAAAAACCGGCTGTACTATCCAGGAAAGATCGGGGCGGAATATGTCAATCCACATGTCCTTGTCATGGGCAGTTGGAAACCGAATTATCTGTACGACAATAATCGGATAGACTCACCAGAAAGTGAAGCTGCGTGGGAGGTTGTCGAGGAAAAACTGGAGAGTATTCGAGTGGCCACGGAATCAATTGGAGCGGAGCTTAGGTTAGTCTGCATTCCCTCCACGGTACAAGTGGACACCAGTCATTTCGATTTCTACCGTAAAATCACCTTCAGGGTGGGAGAAGAACTTACTTCAGCACAAGTGCCCCAAGATAGACTTGCCACATGGGCAGCTCGTACCAAAGTTCCTTATATCGACCTGCTACCTGCATTTAAAGCTCACCCCAGTCCCGCCACTTTGTACTTTGAAAATGATGATCACTTGAGTAATGAAGGCCACTTAGAAGCCTACCAATGGGTAAGGCAGAAATTTTTGGAGCCATTCCTAAGCCCCGACAATTGAAATCCCCACTCCTGCTTGTCCTTGGATCTACCGCTTTAGAATATCTTCCAATTCCTCGTAATAGCGTTCGGTAATGAAGGAGGCGCTAGCTTCATTGTAGTGTACTTCATCCGCCAAGAAATCATCTGTAAAACCGGTAAACATATCCACCGTAATCACTTGCGAACTGACATCGGTTTGCTTGGCTGTAATGGTGGCGACAGCCTCCTGAATACTTTCAAAGTAGTCTGTAATTTCTGCCGTCATAAAATCGCTCAGGCCAGGAGATAGCTATTCGATGAGGACCACCACATCTGGGTTGGCGGTTCGCAGTATATCGATGATCACCTTCCTAATTCCCTAAAGGCCAGACCTTCCTGATCCGCCCATTGCTGGATAAGGGCTACCTCAGCAGGCAGCGGCCTTTGGTTGTGCTTGCCTCTGACTTGTACAATCTGTTGATCATCAGACACCTCAATTGTAACGAGCCTGGTCAGCTGTTGCTGCTGGACTAAGCGTAGCGACCAAATACTACACCATCCATTTACACATTTCCACTGGTAAGAAGCCACACAGTGCCGCATGCTCTTCCCTTCTAAGTGAAGCAAGTCAGCGTCCGTCACTTGCACAATTTGGTGTATTACACCCGCCTCCGCATTTTGGATAAAATTGGCGTAGGGCGCTCCTTTCCATTGATTGGGTACGTGGATATCGCAATCCTCTGGCGCCTCTTGCGTCGTTCTATCCCAGGCAATTGCCTGGCGTGTCAGGGAAGCGAGGGTGCAACCCTTTAGTCTAAGCGGACGCTTCAAATCAATTAGGTGACGAAGATAGGAGGTTATCAATACCCGCTCTTCTTCGCCTGCTTGCGTGAATTTAATGGCCACCAAATGCGGAAGCACAACGCTCCAAGCTTCAAATGCGGCCTCGGGGTTCACCCAAGACCGAGCTCCCTCCAGACCAAAATGCCAGTACAGATTAACTGCAAAAAACAGTTGAAACAAGTATTCACCCGCCCCAAAAAGGGAACGCAGATAAGCATCCGTCAGCATGGTATTAAAGCCCAGGCCCAGTTCTATATAAAAGTTACTGGGTAAGCTCGTATGAAAAGTATGCGCCGCCTTCTTGGACATTGGATACGTCAGTACTGGATATTTCCGAATATTCTTCCCAGCCCCCAGATAAACTAGCAGCGCCACATTATCCACGGAAAAAGGGACGTTCTTTTGCAGCAACAAACCCGGCGGCAGGTACACTATGACGCTGGGAAAAGAGACCAAACGAAAGTCTTGCAGGAATGAATGCTGGTAGCCCAACTCTGGTCGCTCAAAGTTCCAGAACGCCTTTTCACCGCCGTACTTATAAGAAGACTTATCCACACAGAAGATTTCGTAGCTATTGGAATGACTATGAAATAACCACATTTGAAATAGGCACTGGGAATGGTCGAATAAATCCGCATCGAGTCCCAACCAACGATCTTTGCGAAATGATCGACGACGTTGTACCGCTTGTGGTAATACCTCCCAACAAAACTCAACTACCAGCGCGCTGTAAGTCGGCGCGTATTTAGCATGTGCTCGGTAAGCCATCAAAAAATGAAAGGCCACACCAAAAAACGCATGGGTACTCAACCGAGGCTGTTCCAGAAAATAGGCTAAGCGCAGTATTTGTTCCTGGTCAAAATCTACTGCCAGCTGCAATTGCTGCGCTGTCAGTCGTGATAAGCCATTACCTTGTTCACCAGAGCGGGTGAATTGCTCCGGCAGTCGACCATACCGGAGCAGCTTTAGTACCAACGTCCAGTGGGGCGTAGTAAGCGCCACTCCACGGTAGTTGTCTATAAATGTCCGGAGTAAAGGATAAAAAGCCAGGCCGGCTTTAAGCTGCAGGGCGATTTCCCGTAAGGGCGCTTCCATCTGCACCATCATAGGCGTCACACGGCAGATATCCAACAGCAGGTTAAGTTGTTGATAATTCCAGTCATCAGGAAAAGCATCATCCCGGAGCAGCAAAGATAGATCCAGACAATAGCGTCGTTTTTCTGCTTCATCCGCAAAGGCAAGTCTCCACACTATTCTGAGCATGGAGTTCCTCCTGCTTTCCGCCGGAAGTTTAGCGTCTTCACCCTGAGCGAGTAGTTGTAACCATTGAACCAATTCGGACAAGCCCGATACTGTAGAAGTGGCATTACCAGATAGGGCTTCATCCTGTAAGGATAACTGAGACATAATAGTTAGATGTTGAAGATTCCTTCACGCTGACTGAGCACTAATTCCCCCGGCTTGACCTAAACCAAGGAGATGAGTGGAGCGCCCATCAATTAAGACTTCGTAATTCGTAATAGGGTGTGGATGGATGAACGCATAAAATGGCTAAGTAGTTCCCCACAGAAGGCAGTATCCAACGGACGAATATTTATGGCCTGATGGTTAAAACGCTGTCCCTTTAGCAATCAACAGCGCACACCTAATCTACTGCTTCACAAACTTCAGCGTTCGGGTCTCCCTATCCGAACTGAGCTGCACGAAGTACAAACCGGCTTGCCAACCAGTAACATCAAGCGAGACTATTCCGGTACCAGGGCTTTGATCTTGTATGAGCCTGCCGTTGAGATCATACACTCGAACAGAACGGATGACTTCCACCGACTCAATGGTAAGTACGGTAGCTGCGGGATTAGGGTAAGCCCGAAGAGAAGAAACCGAGAGCTCATTAACCGAAACCGGATTTACAATCTCGGTAGTGGCAGTATTAGTGATAATGGGTGGATTAAAGTCGAAATATATATCCGCCTTATTGCTAAAAATATCACCCACCACCACGTTCTCTCGGGGCTTGATCTTGTAGGCAATGAATCCGTGGGAGGCTGATTCGTTGGAGGTGCTGTCTGGTAAATTGATATTGTCAAAAATAAAATCAACCAGATTGCCATCTGAAATTTCTACTCGCCCGGGGTGACTAAGGCTTTCCAGTTGGAGGCTTGACCAATCGAAGAGATCATCCAGAACATTATTCACTCGGATATTGATGGCACTGGCCGTACCCGTATTCTGAAAGCGAATAATGTAATGTAAGTATTCATCCGCCTGCTCAATCGTGATTTCCTCTCCCTCCAACACTCGAATATCATTGGGGTCGTAGGAGTTGATAACGGTTTGACTGAGCTCAAAACTATTATCTGCTTCGTTTGCATCACCAATGGTGGGTCTAATGGTGGCCGTAGTCAGCAACTCGTCGCCGCTGGCGGTAACGGGAGGAGCAAAGAGGCTGAAATCCAAATTAATGGAACGCGTCTCAAAAGGAAGTAGATCACTGTAATCAAAGCTGAGGCTACCGTCAGTTTGCGCCGCAGGCGTTTCAGAAGCAGCGTCGAAACTCAGCTTAGTGTCGTCAAATTGGAATACAACCGACCCGCTCAGTGGTATAGCACCGTTGTTTTTGTACACCATTTGATAGGAGGTGGGAAAGCCTGGTCTAGGATCATTGAGGTCTGGGTAGACCACTACGTTGAGATCGGTGATAGCAATATTGGCTTCCAGGCAAAAATTAGCTTCGTTGGTGGTGTCGTTTAGGTCCAGAAAATCAAAAACGTGACTAGCGGGTGCGCTTATAAAGTAGTTGGGCAAAGCCGAGGTGATAGTGGTTGTAAACGTTTGTTGATTAGCCGCAAAACTGAAACTCCCATCCGCTTGGGTAAAAGTGGCAAAGGTATTGGTGCCATTGTCTGACTGGATTAGGAGATTAGCAACCCCAGCGTCCATGCTATTGCAACCATCCGCGTTAGCGTCTAAGCGCACAACCCCAGTAATTGTATTGGTAAACAGCGTACCAAGATTAGCGAACCAGGCAACCTGGTTATCGTCGTAGGAGGAGGTGATCAAATCTGTTTTTCCATCTCCATTGAGATCTGCCGAAGTGATGTGATTAACGGTACCGATTAAACTTGTGATCTCGCGCGGTTCATCAAAATTTGCCGTGCCATCATTACGAAACCACATGAAACGCACACCCTCTGCAGAATTCGTCACAATATCCATATTACCATCGCTATCAACATCCAGGCTGTAGATCATTCGTGGTTGCTGTGGCACTTCAGAGACCACAATTTTCTCTCCGAAGGCACCTTGCCCGTCTTCGTTCAAGAAGTAGCCCACTTCGCCAGCAAACTGATTGGTGAACAGTACATCCATATCATCGTCACCATCTACATCGGCAGCATAGATCGAACTAGGAAAGTGCATTTCTTCTACGATCACGTGTTTGGCACTCAAATCACCAGTGCCATCGTTTTCGTGCCAGATGATTTCGTTGCCGTTATAAGACGCCAGTACATCTACATCACCGTCACTATCTACATCCGCCACTTGCAAGCTCAGCAGATAATTAAATCCGGTTTCTGAAAAAATAACAGGTACAGCAAAGGTGCCATCCCCGTTATTGCGATGCAGCGCGAGTACACTATTATCTTGCGCACTAATGACATCCATATCACCATCGCCATCCACATCTGCGTAGTTGATACTGATGATCGTCTCTTGGGTCGTTTCAAATATGTGTTCTGTGGTGAAATTACCAGTCCCATCATTTTCAAACCAAATCAGTTGGTAGTCATCGGTAATATGATCCGGAAATCTGAAGAGGAGGAGGTCTTTGTCTTCGTCTCCATCCAAATCCACTGCAAAAACATCCCGCGCTTGCTCAGTGTTAGTGGAAACCAAACGCTGGAGATTGGTAAAGTTTCCCTCACCGTCGACGTTTTCGTACCAGGCTACCTTGTGATCAAAGTGGGAAGAAGAGACGAGATCTAAATCTCCATCACCATCCAAATCACCATAGTCAACATGGTTTACAAAATAGGCGTAGGACGAGATTCTGATCTTGTCACTAAACTGCCCGGTTCCATCCTGATTACTAAACCAGGAATACTCATTCTGACCATAATCCGTAGCTAGGATATCCAGTGAACCATCATCATTGATATCCGCTAGCGCAATGCTAATGATGGCCGGCACCTGATCACTTACTATTTGTTCTACATCAAACAAGGTAGCCCCCAGGTTTTTGTACCAAGACATACCTGCCCGACGAGATTCAAATGTGACTATATCTAATAAATCATCTCCGTCCACGTCAATGACCTCCAGGCCCTTTTGATCACTACTAGAAGAGCTAATAATGGTAGGAAGGTCAAACAGAATGCGGCGATTACCGAAGGTGCCCAGGCCATCTACGTTTTCGTACCAGTGGACTTGTCGGGTATTCCCATTTTCAAAGAGTGTAACGATATCACTATCACCATCACCGTCGATATCGCCTGCCTTATGATCGTTATTCAGGGAAAAGGTGTTCATAGTTTCCAGGAATGACAAAGAGCCGTCGGAATTCAATTTGTAGGCGCGCAAATCATACCCAAAATCTGCGATAAAATCTGATATTCCATCCCCATCCACATCAGTCGTATAGAAACCATCATTGGTACCCAACAGATAGTGATCGGTAAAGCTGGCGGCGCCATCCGTGTTTTCCAGCCAGGAAATATTGTCGAAACTGGAATAAGCAATATCCAGATCGTCATCATTATCAACATCCAGAACCTGCATATTTAGGCGAGACAAGGCGTCCGTATTGGCCAGTGATACCGGAGTAGCAAAGGTTCCAAGCGCATCCATATTTTCCAGATAGAGTATCTCGTAGGACCCATTATCCGCTCTGGCGAATACGACTATGTCTTGATCATTGTCACCGTCAAAGTCTGCCGCCGCAATCTTGTTGGCTTCAACAAATTCGGGAATGAGTGGAAGTGCCTTGGCAAAAGTGCCGGCTCCGTCCGTAGCTGGCACCCAAACGACGTCGCCATTGCCGGCAAGGAGCAGGTCTTCAAAACCATCGTTATTCAAATCAGCAGTGGCAATGGCCCGGGGATTTATGGCACCATAGCTGCGATCAATAACAGTCTGTTGTTCGAATACGACCTGGGCACTTAGCGTTGTGAAAAACGCCAATAGAAAAAGAGCGACTAGGTTGGTTTTCATGATGGGTTATTTTGAGGCAAGTTAGGGGTTTCTAGCCTCCCCAAATACAGTATGCACCTATGATTTATAGGTACTACCAGACAATTGCTGTATTGCTGACTATATTAGCTCATAGCTGAAAGTTAAACCAGCGTTCTCGCTTAATCTAATTAGCAGCGCATCCCCCATCGCTCTGGCTGGCGTCAATACTCCCCCACCTTTCGGTAGTTCATCTTTGGCTAAACAAATGGCACTCTCCGCTAGCATTTTAGAAGTAGAACCGTAGCCGGGGTCCTTGTCACCCGTAACGATACCCATAGCAGAGGAGCCATCTTCCAGTGTAGTGAAGAATTTCAACTTATAAAAGCCAGCTTCTCGCGCGGCTTTGTCTGGTCCTTCGCCTGGCTTAGGTAGCAGGCGATCGAACAGTTTCTTAAGCAGAGACCCGGGTTTGGCCGACATCATCAAGCCCAATGGTAGGGCCGCACCGATGGCCTTCAAACGACCGGAGAAACCATCTCCGCCCATCATAGCCTCCTCGTAACGGAAGTCTTTTCCGTAAGGATAATCCGCCAGGGCATTACTGCGGCGCACTACCTTCGTATTAATTCCTGCCATAACGAAGGGAAAGAGCCAGCTTTTGGCAGTTTCATCGTAGACTATACTTTGCAGATCTCTTTTATCGGGTCCACTTTGTTCTCCCTGAGGGTTCAGGCCGTAGGGATTGAGTAAGGTTTCAAAAATGCTCTTGTCGTGTTGCGCCTCTTCCATCACATTGCTCAAAGAAGCATAAGTGCCGCCACTAACCCCTCCCTTAACAGCGCCTACCCGCATCTTGATCTCCTTGGCCGTTTGCCCACTTTGCGCCTGTGCTTGTTGTTGAATGTAATAGACGCCCATGTCCGACGGGATGGAATCAAAACCACAAGTGTGCACAATTTTGGTGCCGTTGGCTTTGGCTGCTTCGTGATGCTGATCAATCATACGGCGCATCCATTGCACCTCGCCGGTGAGGTCGCAGTAGTCTGTTTGCTGCGCTACGCAGGCCGCCACCAGCTTAGAGCCGTACTTGGCGTAAGGGCCCACGGTGGTGCAAATTACTTTAGCACGCTGGACCATTGCACTGAGACTATCTTCATCTTGGCTATCTGCAATAACGAGCGGAACTGATGCATCCGCTACTTCCGCCCGCACTTGCTCCAGCTTTTTTTGGTTGCGCCCGCCCATAGCCCACTTTAAGCTATCACTAAGCCCGTAGGTTTTGAAAATATACTCGGCAACCAGTCGTCCGGTGAAGCCGGAAGCCCCCCAGATGATAATGTCAAATTCTCTTTGTTGGCTCATAAGCGTTTAAAAAATCAAGATGATTTGGTTCTACCGTACTATGGTTAAGGAAAATTTAAACAGCGCCGGCGATTTCAATCCCTACCGTAAAATCATATAAATTTACTGAGGTACGTTGGGTTGGACAAACTTCTGCCCGAAGTACCAAAAATTTCGTGCCACTCTCTAAATCACCTATACATGTATCCAACTACAAAATCACTCTTCCAGTTTACACTATTTGCTTTTGCGCTCCTTAGTATTACCATCTTTTCTGCTTGCGATGATGATGACTTATTGCTTCCAGAGACCTACGATGGCACCAAACACATTTACGGCACAATAGCAGACTTCTCGAACGATAACCAAGGGGTATCGGAAGTAATTATCGATCCACAAACGGGTGCTTTTTCCACCTTAGAAGGAACAGAAAGCGGTCTAATTATAGCGTTTCCATCTGGCACCAAAAACCTTTTTGATTTTGCACGTAACAGAAGGGTATACTGGGATGTTCTGGAATTCCGCCTGGTCATACAAGACCTGGAAACCCTGGAAAAAACAGCCATTAACGTAAGCGACCCAGCCAATAGCGTAGCGCTACTTAATCCACAATTCGTCACCTTTGGCGCCAACAACGATGTGGTCTACATCTATGATACAACCGGCGACTTATGGGCCATTGATTTGATTACTGAGACCCCAGAACTCTTATATAGTAGACTTGATTTTGGTGAGCTCTACGTGGATAATCAATTGTACTTAGCGTCTACCAATCAATTGGTCTATGGAGCCCATCCGGATATCGTAAACCGGTATGTCAGTTCAGCGATCTACACCTTGGATTTAGCTACTGGTGAACTACAGAATCTAGGCGACATCGAAGAAACTTTCGGTTGGGCCAAAGATCCGCAAGATGAAAGAATTTACGGTCTTAGGTTGGCAACAGATGAGACCGGCTTTCGATTGGTTGAATTAGAGCTTACCGGTAGTGAAGCATCCACCAGGCTGCTATCGCAAGAGGATTTGGCTATAAGTTCCTTATCCGCTCACACTCAGACAATCCATACTGCCACCAATACCTACATCTGTAGAGGAGGGAGTACTCGAGAAGGCATGAACGAAAACAATATCTACAGTATTGATCTAAGCTCTGGAGAGCTTATACGGACTGTTAGTATTGGTAATAAGGATCAGCTCATCCTCAACATTGACGGAGAGTAAAGTCAGACTCCTTAGAAATCTTCTTCCGCCGGTTTCCCGCGCCACCAGGTGGCTAATGAGGAACCGGGAATATTCATCAACGGACCGAATACGGCCGGAGCTAGGCCCATGGTGGCTACCCGGCCCATTTCAACGGCAATGCCGGAAGCCAAGCCACTGTTTTGCGCCTACCTCCAAGGCAATTGTACGGGCCGAACGGCGATCCAGGCCAAAGATACAGGGCCGCTACTACCGCAAGAACAGCTAGGTAGCGAGCTATTTTTTGAATTGGTGTCACTTTCGTTTTGTTGTTTTAATGGCCTAAACTTCCGCTGTACAGACGCATTGCAACCCGTCTCTTCGACCAGAGATTTATACTCAATCACCTTTTCTCGTAAGAAAATCCGCAAACTGCTCCAGCCCTTCCCTCATCTTCTCGCGCCCAAAACCCAAGCGAATATAAGGCCCCGGATATTCAAACATCTCCGCGGGTAGGGTCATTATGCCAGCCGTTTCTACCAGTCGATTGCTAAACTGCAAAGCAGATTCCGAAATATTCAGTTCTACAAAGGCCGTAGAACCCGCTCGGGGAAGAATGAATTTCTTGATTAAGGGCTGCCCTTCGGCGAAAGCTTGAAACTGCTGCACATTCCCAGCTATCTTCTGTACGTTGGCCTGGATATAGCGCTCTGCCTGGTTCAACACCATTAGGGTTAGTATCTCGCTCGTAGTGTTCGAGCAGATGCTCAGGTAGTCTTTATACGCTACCACCTGCTGTAGTAAAGCTTGATCTTGCGACACCAGCCAGCCAATGCGGAAGCCCGCCGCCCCAAAGGATTTCGAAGTGCCCCACAGGCTGATAGCTTTTTCGTACAGATCACAAGCAGGTGGTAATTCGGCGGTATCACCCAACATCAGCTTGTGGTACATCTCATCCGAGTACAAATAGATATCGTGCGCACGCGCCAGCTCAATAATAGCTTCCAATTGAGTCCGTTCCAGGTAGCTCCCAGTGGGGTTATGGGGGAAATTAATGACAATGAGCTTGGTACTGGGTTGAATAAGCTCCGCTAGATCATCAACTGCAAAGTGCCAGTTTTCCGCATTGGGGTACCAATAGGAAAGTTCACAACCAATGGCCTTCACCACTTCCGTATGCGATTGATAACAAGGGCCCGTTACGATCACGTGATCGCCGGCCTCTAGCAAGACATTCATTAAGCTGAAATGCAGTTCGCCCGGTGAGGCCACAACCACATTATCAATAGAATCGGCAGCGTAGAATCTTAGTATTCCCTCACGCAAGAGCGGGTGACCTTGGCTTTCGGAATAGCCCAGTTTAATATCATAGAACAGCTGGCGTTCCTCTTCGCTTGCTTGCTCCAATACCTGCCGCAATGAAAGCCCATCACAATCAGAACTGGACAGTAAGTATTTGGCGGTAAATTCATGCTGGGCGAAATAGCGCTCCAATTTAAAGGCGTTGATCTTCATAAGTGCCTAAATGGTCTTATTTAAGCTGGAAGATAAGCCGTTTCTAGCTTGTGCCAAGCTTATATTTGGTGGGTAACCGCAAATTGAAGATCAATTCAGTACTTGAAAAGGAATGCGTAGGTTTTGCCCCTCTTTATCGAATTTCAGGCTACCAGAGGGGTGGTCGAATTTGCCATTGAGGTTATTACCAGCAGGATCTGCCAGACGCGTGTTAACATAGACGAAGTAAGTCCCGCGTGCCCAAGGTTGATTTGGTTCAAAGTGCCATTCCCGTTCACCACGAGGAATTTCTATCTTTCCCGAAACAGTCTCTCCAGAATTGTCAACTATGACCAAGCGTTGCCGCAGTGACATTTGATCGAGCATATCCGGAAACTTCATAATAAGCCCTTGCGCGCCGTCCATCCTAGGCGGTTCCAATTGCCAAGCCTTAACATTGGGAGGTACCGTATCCTGACTACGCACCAGAAAGCGCTTACGAAAGGGGGCCTCCAGTGGTTGGTGCTGGACACTTTCCAAGCCTTCTATCAGCAATTGGTAAGTTTGTCCTACTACCAGCGCTCGCCCCAAGTTTTCGTTGGCCACCAAACCAGTTTTGACCCGAGCGGGGTCAAGAATGAGCGTTAATTGCTTTTGCTCGGCGTCCCAAAGTTCGTATACATTGTTGAAGATTGCTCCGGAAACAACTTCCCCACGCTCGTCCATCAATTTAACCTTCTCTAGATTGCCAATGGTTTTCATCGGTTCTGAGAATTGCACATACATGCGGAGCAGGTTTTCCGGTAGTGTGTCGGAAGTTGGGAAAACCTTTAAAACTACAGGGCCTGACTCCTGTCTTTGGCAAGCTGCCAATATGAGCACTAGACCGAGCACGAATGATATATTCCTTCGGCTCAGCCACCACGGAGTCAGGCACTGTTTAATCATCTTTACTTTTCCTCTTTTTCTGACACCAATTCGGGATACCCCTCCATGGGCTTGATCATATCATGGAACTGCTTGGTAAATGCTTGCTTTTCGTCGTAGCGATAAGTGGGGAAATCATATTCCGAAATGAACTCGCTCAGGCGCAAGAACACTCCCTTTAGCTCCGACACCAATTCCAAACCACCCGTTTCCAGGTTGCGCTTCAGCGTGATGACCATCATTTGGTTTTGATTGTCAATGTGCAAAACCGATGAGGTTGGAGAAGAAGTGATTTCCAAGTCGGCAGTACCAGTTGGGGCAGTAACCGTCATGCCTTCCATGCCCTCACCTTCTGTCATTGCTTTTGCTACTGCGGCCATTGAGATTAGGCTGCCACTCCGGTGCTTATTCGTCACCAGAAGTTTCTGATCAAAACTGCCATCCATTTCCTGGCTCATGTAAGTGATCATGTCAATTGGGGTATTACCATAACCTAGCTCAGCAATGGTTTTACCTTTCACGTCCTTACCTTCCGCAATGTCAGATAGAGGAATGGTGACCAAAGGCGTACAAGTGTAACTCGCAATCAAGGTGGGCGTTCCAGCTACTTCGGCGATGGCCATCGTGCGGATCGGCGCGCGGGTTTCCATTTGCGTATGCACCGCATGGTAAATTTCAATACTCTGCACCGCTTCCTGCTTTTCAGAAAATGGGTAAGCAATTTTGCGCAGTGTAGAGGCGAATTCACTATTGCTCAATCCGGCTACGTAGATGTTGCCATCGTAATAATCAATATCTGTGATGGTCAAGCTGCTAGCTGGGATATCGCGCCAAAACTTCAATTCGGCAGATGCCGGGTTTTTTACGCTAATACTCGTAGCTCCGGATTCCTTTACATCCAAAAAGCGAATATCCCCAGACATCGGGTTTACTACCGCAATCATGGACGGTGCGTCTGGGGCATGCCCTTTTTTGATGGCCAGGTAGGCCTCCTGGCTAAGCGGGTGAATTTTCAGATCATTGATGATCAAGTCTCGGGTGTCCATATCCAGCTCCTTTGCCAACATCCGATCAAAGTCGGTCAGGTTGTAAGGTACCGGATCTTTAAGTTCTTCCGCCTTAGTGGGTATAGCGTGAATTTGCCCACTTTTGCTATCACCAACGAATAGCACATGATCCGGACCAAAAGCCAGGACAGTTGCTCCCGACAGCTCGGCGTTTTCTAGTGAATTATTGGTTGACTCAAGCAAGGTAAAGCTACTGAAGATAGCTACTGCCAAAACGGCGATCGCCACTAAGCTCCAATGGAATTTTTTCATTGTTTTCAAGATTTAAGCTATATGATTATTTAGAACCTGAAATTTGCGGTTGGTGCCACATAAAAGGTATTCTCTGACTCGCCTGTGGCTTCGATAAACTTACCGGCGATGAAGTACGAACTTCGGATATCAAAAGAGATATTGCGGTTGATTTCATACGTAAACTGTAGTCCGAGTACATCTCCAATATGCTTCTCCGTCAGTCCGTTAGCTTCGCGGCTTAGGAATCGGGGTGGGGCGTACAAGCCGTCATTGGCTTGGGTACGATAAAACAGGGCGTAGTCGACAAAAATAGAAATGCCTTCGGCCGGATAAACGGTAAAATTGGGATGCAAACTGGTGGAATTAGCCGGCGTATTGACTGCGGCTAAGCTGTAAAGGGCCGGATTAACGAAGAATGGGTTAAAAGTCTGCACCTTATCATCACCCACTTCTGAATCTCCACTCGACCAATCAAGCCGGAGGCCTATCGTGGGCTTCCATTTCCCGGTGTGTAAGATATACTGCCAGTCGGCTTCAAAATTGTAGGCCGTAATGGTACTATTTCCAAGCTCCCCAAATTGGAAGATGAGCTCGGTATTGTAACTGAATCTGTTGATTTTGCCGTAGGACCGGGCGCCTATGGTATGTCTGCGTTCTTCACCAACCACATCATTGAAGCGAGCCAGATTGGAAGAAAAGCCAAAATAGTACAGATCAATTTTACGCTCCTCGTGCGAAAAGAGATTCTGAACATACAGGCCCCACATTCCGGGAGTAGTAGGCTCGTCATCAAAAATCTGCGATTTGTTATCGAAAGCGTCCGGACCAACGGCTACTTCCCGGCCGTAGAAGGCATTGACGAAGGTTCCACCGCTTTGATATTGGACGCGAGCCATGTCAAAGGTCCTCCTCATATTAGGTCCTTCACGTATACCTACTAAGCGCGAAGCTCCAAATCCCACCTCCTGGCGTCCAAGTCGAACCACCGTTTTCTTGGCCCCAGTGTCCATCACTTTCCATTCGAGAAAACCTTGGTGTAAATCGAGATCATCTGATTCTAGTAAGGCCGTGCCTTCGCTTACGTAACCGTGGTAAAGCTCACCAAAAAGACGAAAATTACTGCCAAGGCGAAGAGCCGCGTGTAAGCTTAATCGTTGGGAGTAAAAAGTTTCGTCCTCGGGCGTATAGTTGCGGTTGGTGAAATGCTCTACGCGTGGACGATATTCCCCCCCTAAAGTAAGGGCAGTGCTATTATTCGGACTTAGAGTAATCCATTTCAACGGTTGCAGGAAAACGACTGTTGAATCCTGGTCTTGCAGAAAGGAATAGTCTTCCTCTGCTCTCAGGATAATGATTGGAGGTACCCCCTTTTCTTGTGCCCCAATAGTTTGAGGCTGGACAATTAGAAATACCAACCCGATAATAATGGCTAACGTTCTCAAGGCATAATTGAATTGAAATTGCTCCCTTCAACCAATAAGGATAGCTGAATAGTCAGTTGACTATCCTCGTATAAACCCCTCCTTATCCAATTGACTTACCAGTATCGAAGAGCACAAAATGATACCAAACAGTGCCCTATTTTATAGTTCACTGCCTGTAAAAGTGCGTCTTTTGCAAACTTATCGGCATTGGGTAGCTTTTCCAATAACCTAGGTTAAGAAAATATGATTTCACAAATTATTTTCGGCGTGCATTTTTGACCTTACTCAATGCTTCTGGGGTGATCCCCAAATAAGAAGCGATCATTTTCTGAGGTACCCGCTGCGCCACATCCGGATAGGTTTCAATAAAATGCTCGTAGCGTTCAATGGCGGGTGAGCTCATCAACATAATTACCCGTTTCTGCAATACATAAAGTCGCCTGAGGAGTGTTGCAGTATTATGGTTTTCTCGCTCTATATCCTTCGGGAGAATGACGACCTCAGAGTCTTCCAAGGCTTCGATGTATAAGTCTGAAGGCTGCTCGGCAGGAATAGCATCAGCTATCGTCCACCCTTCGGGGGCAAACATAAAGATGTGTTCTTTGCCCTTGTAATCGAGACAATAACTACGCAATAAGCCTGATTGAACGTGAAATACTTTCGTATTCAGCTCTCCGCTACGCTGCAGCACTTCTCCTTTTTTGACCATTACTTTCTTCGCCATAGTAAATCACTATTTTTAGCGGTGGCTCGTTAACCATTTGAATGTAGTAGGATCCAGCAAATCTCCTCCTTAGCCCTTCTCTCCATATCGATAGTAGGAAAGGCTTCACGCTTTTACAATTGACACCCCTCCAAATCACAAGGCCTTAGCTTAGATTCATCGCAAGTTTTTTTGTCCCAGCTCCACTTTTTCGACTTATGTGATGTTGACAAAATAGTAAAAAACAGTCATGCCCTGCGCTGAGGTTTTTTGTACCAACAAGCTCCCTACTGCAGAGTAGACTGTTACCACCCGACGATAATTTTTGCAAACATGATTGAATTAAGAACAGCAACCACCGCGTCTGACTACAACATTGCCATGCAGCTATTTCAGGAATATGCTGCCGATTTAGGCTTTGATTTATCGTTCCAAAACTTCGACAAAGAATTAGCCACTATTGGTCAGCAGTACGGTCCGCCCTCCGGTACATTATCCATTGTCCTTGGGGAGGACGACTCCCCGCTAGGCTGTGCAGGAATCAAAAAATTTGAGGGTACTGTCTGCGAACTTAAACGTATGTACTTGCGCCCGGAGGCTCGTGGCCAGGGCGTTGGTAAAAAACTCTTACGAGGCTTGATTGCGGCCGCTAAAGAATTAGGGTACACCAAAATGCGGCTGGATACACTACCAAGCATGAGTTCTGCCATCGGACTCTATAAAAGCTTCGGCTTCTATGAGATTGAGGCCTATCGTTACAATCCCTTTGCGGAAGCGGTGTTTTTTGAATTAGATTTGACCGCGTAGGTATGTTTGAAATCGACACCAGTTGTCGGACATCTTTTTTTAAGTTTGTTTTTTAATTCGTCCCATTTATAGTTTCGCGGAATTCATTCCGCTTTCAATCTCCACGGCGGAATAAATTCCGCGGAACGAAGTACGCATCAGTGGTACGAGTAATATTACAAAGTCAAATAAGATGGCCAACAACTCACTTGTTATTCTCCTAATAACTGCGAAATAATCTCCCGAAACATCCCCATCCCCGATTCCAACAAAGCATCTGGAAAGTCATAATCTGCATGATGTAGAGTAGAGGTATTTTTTCCAGCTCCCAAACCAAACATCCCCGTCTTAAATCGATGAGAAAACCAGCCAAAATCTTCGCCAAAACGGAACGGGTGAGGCATCTTCCGCAACGGGAGATCAAGCGCCTGAGCAGCTCGCTCTATTTGTAAATTACAACCCGAATCGTTGTTACTAGCCGGAAAATGCTCAAACCAATCTAGCTGATACTCGAGTTTTTGTTGCTGGCAAATATTGGTCACCGCTTGCTCTATTCTGCTTACCAATTGCTGCATCTGCTCCTGGCTCCAAGTTCTAATTGTATAGTGGAGTTCGCCGGCCCCTGGCGCCACTCCGTATGATTTCTCTCCTAAATGAATATGAATGGGTGTAAGAATAGCAAAATGCTCAGTGGTGGATACGGTGTGGTTGAACGTAGCGAGCTCTGTTATAAGTTCTGCAATAGTCGTTGCGGGATTGATCCCCTCTTCGGGTTCTGCGGCATGGGCTGTTTTACCCTTTAGCTGTAAAGCAAAACTCTGGACCTCTGCTGAGAAACCAGGTTCCATTAAGAGTACCGAATGCAGTGGTTCACCCGGAATATTGTGCAGTGCGAAGGCGTAATCAATAGAGAGCTTAAGCATGCGTTGGTCTTCTAATAGCGCAGCAGCTCCCTGCCCAGTCTCTTCGGCCGGCTGAAAAAGGAGCACTACCCTCCCCGCAGGAAACTGCTGCTTATCCAGCCAGCTTGCCAAACCCGCCACCATAGCCATATGTCCATCGTGCCCACACTTGTGGGAAACCCCAGGGGTTTGTGAGCGATGCTCAAAAGTGTTTTGCTCCAAAATCGGCAGCGCATCCAATTCACATCGGATAAGTACCCCGGAACCATCCTTTCCAAACTCGTAGACCGCTGCTACACCGGTTCCTCCCAATCTGGTGATCAAATCTGTAGGCTTACTATTTTCCAGCAAAAAGTCCTGTATCCGTTTTGCAGTTTGTTCCTCCGCTCCCGATAGTTCGGGATGGCGGTGCAGGTTTTTCCTCAGATTTTGTAGTACGGCACTCATAATTATCATTTCTAGCCAGCGCATAGTAGCAAAAACTACTCTACTTTTGGGCGCCCAAAATGGAAAAACAGCACTCCAGTGGTGGGAATCAACGCTTTTCCGGGGGTAAATCGCTATCTTATGGTATGTGTTAAAGTAGTCAGTAATTGAGAAAACGAGCTTTGGTCTGGTTAGGGGTAATATGCCTTGGTTTGTTGCAGTCACTCTGCGCGCAAGCGGATAATTCACTACCATTTTTCCGCATTGGTAAAGAAACCGGGCTTTCGCATAATACGATCCGACAAGTAGTTCAGGATGGGAAGGGGTACCTTTGGATAGGTACGGAGGATGGACTGAATCGCTTTGACGGCCGCAAAATGGTCGTTTTTCGCACTGATTCTGATGACCCCAACAGCCTGAGCTCAAACTTCATTGAGGATGTTGCCTTCGATGCGGAAGGAAATACCTGGGTAGCTACCATCAGTGGGTTAAATAAGCTTGATTCGCAATTAGGAGTTTTCCAACGCTTCTTGCCCCAATCAACAAATAATACCTCCCTACCCTTTGCTGCGATACAGACGATCCTTATCGATAAGCAGGAACAGATTTGGTTAGGCGGCGCGCAACTCGCCCGTTTAGATCCCAAAACAGAGGAATTTAGTGCCTGGGCGTTACCACTGGACGAAAGCATACTGGATGGTACATTAATTGATTGTATTGTCAGCCTAAACGCCAATGAGCTGCTCTTGGCAACGGGGCTCGGACTATTCAGCTTCAACATCCAAGAGGAGGTATTCAAACGGATTCCCCTCCCCATCCCCGCAAACTCAAGTCAGCGCATCATCAGCCTTTTACAAGACCGTCAGCAACGGATTTGGGTTACCAGCACAAGCGGAATCTTTCAGTTGAATAAAGCCTTTGAGGTACAAGCACACTATCGCAATATTCCTAGCGATCCTACCTCTGTTTCTGATCATGATCTCTCCGTTATTCTACAGGATCCCGATGATTACATGTGGTTCGGCTCTTTTTCCCAAGGTTTAAACCGGTTGGACCCTAAGACCGGACAATTCCTACACTACCGTAATGATGCCTCTGACCAACAAAGCCTTTCTGACAATATCATCTGGAGTATGCATGTCGATCAGCAAGGCAACTTCTGGGTAGGAACAAACAATGGCCTAAACAGAGCAGAGCCAGGCTTTACCAACCGGAACGACACCGCCGCTTCACCTGGCTTTACTTCATTCATAAGCCCATCCTCCTTACAACCCAAGGCCTCTCTGGATGCCGTACGCAGCATGCTAGAAGATCAAAAAAGTAACTTCTGGATCGGTACAGATGGAGGCGGAATCAACTTTAGAGAGGCCGGTCGCTTTACTACTACAGACATACGATACGAACCTACACGCTCCAGTTCGATTCCAAATGATCGTATCAGGATCATCCTTGAAGATGCTGCAGAAAATATTTACATCGGATCATTCGGAGGCCTCAGCCGTTTATCAGCGGAAGATCGAAGGCGTTATGAAGGCCGGCTAGATCAGGCGCCCTGGACCACGATTCCCCTACCCGTTCCTGCGAATATTGGTTAGGGTTCTCAAGTAAGAGGTTTGTGCCTTGCACAAGATGGTACCCTCTGGATCGGCAGTTCCCACTGCGGGCTCTACGCCATGGATCCTAGTACTGAGCAGATCACCGCCTATGTTAACGCCCCCAGTGACCCCAGCTCACTTTCTAATAATGATGTTCTTACCGTTTATGAAGACCGCTCTGGCAGCATCTGGATAGGTACTTTTGGAGGGGGTATAAATCGATTTGATCCATCAACTCAATCCTTCACTCATTTCCAACACGATCCCGCCCGGAGCACTTCCTTGTCCAACAATTTTGTCTGGGCATTCCATGAAGACGAACTCGGTAATCTTTGGATTGGAACCCAGGGTGGACTTAATTGCCTACCCGCTGGGGCCACGGGTGAATTCCAGCACATACAGGAAAAAGATGGCCTTCCCAACAATGTAATTTACGGCATCCTCGAAGATCAGCAAGAGCGTTTATGGTTGAGTACCAACAAAGGGCTGGCAGCCTATAATCCTAAGAATCAACAAGTCTTTTCCTACGACAAAAGTGACGGCTTACTCTCCGAAGAGTTCATTCCTAATGCATACGTCCGTTCACCAAGCACGGGCCTGATGTATTTTGGTAGTGCCAGTGGTTACAACGCATTTGATCCCCTGGCCTTTCAGCTCGACACTTTTGCTCCGCCAGTAACGATCAGTGCGTTAACCCGCTACCGCGAAGCAGAGCAACAAACTGAACGACAGGTAGATTATTTCAGTGGTCAAGAAGAAATATTGGCTTTCACTTATGAGGATAACATCATCACTTTAGATGTTAGCATGCTCAACTTTCGGCAGGCCCATAAGAACAAGTACCAATACCGCCTGCAGGGTTTGCAAAACAGTTGGTTCCCTTTGGAAAAGGACGGGCGAATTACCTTTACCAATCTTCCAGCGGGGCGCTACGTCTTGCAAATACGTGGTGCCAATCATCATGGGGTCTGGCAAGAACACCCAACCACAATTCCACTACGAGTCTACCCACCCTGGTGGTGGTCTTTACTGGCCAAAATAACCTATCTGCTAGTGGCACTCTCGCTGTTAGGCTTATTCTATCGCTATCAACTCAACCGCCAACTAGCCGAACGAGAAGCAGAAGAATTGCGCAAACTAGACGAACTCAAAACGCGCTTCTTTACCAATATCTCGCATGAGTTCCGCACCCCGCTCACCATGATATTGGGGCCGGCGAAACGCTCATTACAAGCACTCTCCAAAAACAAAGTGGCCGAAGCCATCAGTGATCACCGGATCATAATCCAGAATGGAAAGCGATTACTGCGGCTCATCAATGAGATTCTGGATATCAACAAACTGGAAGCGGGTAAACTGGAACCCCAAATCCAATTGCTGGACGTGATCAGTTTCGCCAAAGAGCAATTGAATTCCTTCAGCGCTTTAGCCGAGGAATCACATATCCAATTGAAATTTAGTGCTACCCCAAAGGAACTACAACTGGATACGGATGCAGATATGCTGAGCAAAATTCTGAGCAACCTGCTGTCTAACGCACTACGTTTCACTCCTGGTGGCGGTACGGTATCCCTAAAGCTGAGAGAGAAAAACGCCGTGTTGCTACTGGATGTACAAGATACGGGCATTGGCATTCCGGAGGATCAGCTTCCCGCTATCTTCGACCGTTTTTACCAGGTTACTGGTCCACACCAAGCCAGGCGCAGCGGTACCGGCATAGGCCTGGCCCTGACAAAAGAACTTATGGAGCTGCTGGGGGGCACTATTGAGGTAAGCAGTAAGCTGGAAGAAGGAACCACCTTTTCCTTGCGTTTTCCTATCACCCAGGAGGCGACTCCCTCGGTGGCCACAGAAGCAGCACCAAAAGCAGACGCCAACCTTCAATTTTCGGATACCCTCATTGCGGAAGCTCCGGCGCAACGCCGTATCGCGACGGATAGTAGCGAGTTAAATATCCTCATAGTTGAAGATAATGTCGACATGGCGGATTACGTCGCCTCCTGTCTGGACCAAAAGTACCAGGTAGACTTTGCACTGAACGGTCGCCAAGGACTTGATCAAGCCCTGGCCAGCATACCAGATTTGATTATCACGGACGTGATGATGCCAGAAATGGATGGTTTTGAATTGTGTGAAGCGGTGAAGAGCGATGAGCGCACCAGTCATATCCCCGTGATTATCTTGACCGCTCGAGCGGGTGTCGATAAACGGCTTGAAGGGCTACGCCGTGGTGCGGATGCTTACCTGGCGAAGCCCTTCAATGAGGAGGAATTGCAAATCCGAGTTGAACAGTTATTGAATCTGCGCGAACAGTTGCGCCAACGCTGGCAACAAAAAATGAGTTCGGAAGAGCAACCAATCCCTAATGACGATCATCTGGACCAGCAATTCATGAGCAGGATCCAGCTGGTGATTGACCAAAACCTTCAAAAGTCAACCTTTGAAGTAGATGACCTTGCGCGGGAAATGGGGATGAGCGAATCGCAAGTCAGAAGAAAACTCAATGCGCTCACCGGGCTCCCGCCCGTTCGCTTTATCCGATCGGTTCGGATTCAACAGGCGCAAGTACTCCTCAGCTCAACTGACTTAAGCGTTGCTGAAGTAGCTTACGAAACCGGCTTCAGCGACCCCAAATATTTTTCTCGCATCTTCTCCAGAGCCACCGGTCACTCTCCCTCCGACTTCAGAAAGAAGCAAGCCTCAGACACCTAATTATCAGCCACTTACAACAACATGTACAAAATGTCCACCATTTTGCTTGGAATATCCACCTCCATTTTCTGAGAAAGAAACGATCTTGCGACTGTCAAAGTCACCGAACACACGAACAGCAGATAGCGATGCATCCCCTTTGCAAACTCAATAGCTATCTGACATTTAACGACTACTCAACGCCATAACATTTCATACTAAATTTCATTCTGAGTCATCTACTTGGGATGCATTTTTGAATGTTTGCAGAACATCCAAACAGGTATGTTCTGGTCTGTAATATCGTGATGCCTTTTATGAAAAAACACTTATAGCTAGGGTGTAATATGCCGATAGTCATGCAACGCTGCATGTGCTATCGATAAAAACACCCTTGCCACAAAAACTACTTTAAAAGCCTTGGAACACCGTAAAACCTACTAAATGCAACATAAACTGTAACATTTGCAACAATACTGCAAAGCCCAAAAACACTTATCCAGCACCTTTGCTGTGATGAATAGCAAGAAAGCGTAGCAGCGATGAAGCACTTTCTTGTAATCAATCAGAAAACCAGTGAGACTTTACCAACTTTTGGTCCTCTCACTACCTAAACCAGATGCACCTATGCTTGCCAGGTCCTTAACCGGAAATTTGCTCCTGGTAGTTGGTAGCTTACTTTTACTACTACCATCCACCAACTTGAGTGCGCAAGACGTTGAAAACGCCACCAGTAATGTAAACACCCGGAATCTCCAAATTAGCGGTGGCCTACAATTGTCCAATAACTTCTACTTCAGCAGTGGCATCGACCCGCGCCGAGATGCGTTGCAGTGGAGAGCACTAGCTAATCTAAATCTCCGTTATCTGGGGATTTCAGCTCCTTTCTCTCTTGCCTTTTCGGATGGCAACCAAGAATTCAATCTTCCCAGCTACACCTTCGCCGGTATCAGCCCTACCTATAAATGGGCCACTTTGCACCTGGGGGATCGCAGTCTAAATTATTCCAAATACACTTTGAACAGCATTAATTTCCGGGGAGCAGGCTTCGAGCTTGAACCTGGAAATTTTTACGTCTCGGGGATGTATGGGCGCTTGAGAAGAGCACGGGCCGAAGACCTCAACAGTCTACAGGCGCTTGATCCATCTTACGAGCGCACCGGCTACGGGATCAAGACTGGCTATAAAAACAAGGGCAGCGAATACACCCTGATTTTCTTCGCCGCCGAGGATGACGAGAGCTCCATCACCCAACCAGTAGCCACCTCCATCAGTCCGGCACAAAACATGGTAGCCAGCGCCATTGCCAAACAACGACTAGTCAAGAACTTATCAGTGGAAGCAGAATATGCCCACAGTGTGACCAATGACGATCGCCGCTTGAATGCCTTGAACGACGAGGATGTAACCAACGGCAATTCATTACTTGGCCTCTTCAACCCAAACGAAACAATTACTGATGGCGATGCTATTCGCACCCGGCTGGTCTACAGCCCTAAGCGTTTCAGCACCAACTTAGGTTACGAGCGCATCGACCGGGGCTTCCGTACCCTGGGGGCGCTCTTTTTCCTAAGTGATGCGGAGTATTATACCGCAGGCTTTTCTACCGCCCTATTCGAAAACAAGTTGACGCTTTTCGCAAATGGTGGTTTGGAAAACACCAACCTCGACGACTTTGAGCAAAACGGCACCCGCCGGGCAGTGGGCTCCATCAACGCCAGCTATGTTCCTAACGATAAGTGGATTTACTCCGCCTCTTATTCCAACTTTGAGAATACGACACGCTTGCGAGCCATCTCTGATCCCAGCTTGATTGTAGATTCCATTCTGCTAGCGCAAACGACCAATACGGCCAACCTGACGAGCACCTACAATTTAGCTTCTGACGAAACGCGTACTTCATCCATCACCATGATCCTTTCCTATCAGCAGGCCCGGAGTATTATTGATGATGTAGTACAGGAGGATGCAGACTCTCGCTTCTTCAATGGAAGTTTGATGTATACCACCAACCTTACCGAGCAGGATTTGCGTTTTACCGCAGCCTTGAACTACAACCAAACCGAGTTGGAGCTATTCAACAACAATACCATCTCGCCCACGGTAGCGATATCGAAAGGTTTTCTGGAACGGCAATTGCAAACGCAACTTAGAGCCACGTACAACCTGGTTTCTCAAGACAGTGGGCCAAATTCCAATGTCTTGAATCTCACGGTAGGAGCTTCCTACAATTTCCTGGAAGATCACAACATTTCCTTCACTAACAGCTTCATCAACCGCAGCAGCAGTTCGGACGACATTCCCAATTTCTCGGAATGGTACGGCCGCATTAGCTATGGTTATCGCTTTGGTGCGGACTTCCGACTGTATTAATCCCTAACAACCACATCTAGAACTGATCTAGCCTTTTTGCTCTATGAATAAGCATTATCTAGCAATCCTGATTGGCATCCTTCTAGTAATAGGAACTTTTCCTGCTACCGCCCAGGTCTTTCCAGTTACTATTGCCACCCAATCGGTTCCACCTCACACCGGAAATTTAGCCGACATGGTAGCTCCGGGCCTGGAGCGTCTTGGGGCTACACTCATACTGAATGATCGCAACGAACTCTCCTATCAGGTACGTCTGAAAGTGGAGATTTCCGGACAGGGCATTACCCTTACGACAAAGGAGAGCCTGGTGCCTAATCCCATTACACTATCTTATGGTACTCCAACCCAGCTTTCTGGTATAGAGCTCAGTGAATACCTGGATATCAACAACCTGGACTTTTCTGGTTTTAGCCGGGAAGAATACCTATCGGAAGGGCGCCTACCGGAAGGTTTTTATTCAGTTTGTTTTACGGTATTTGATTACGACCGGAGTAACGAATCACCGGTATCCCTAGTTGGCTGTACCAGCATGAATGTGATCCTCCATGATCCGCCAGTAATCCTCTCCCCTATTGGTCAACAATTGGCCACTAACCCTCAGAACCTGGGGGTCCAGTGGCAAGAGCGCCACGCTGGTGGATTCCCTGTTGAATACACTTTACAAATCTTTGAATTTGACCCAAACTCCAGCCTAACACCTGACCTTATTTTCGAATTCGAGCAGCCTTATGTAGAACAGGTGATTACTATGGCTACTTCTAGCCTTATCACTGCAGCGGACCCACAACTAAATATGGGATCGCAATACCTCATGCGCGTAAGAGCTTCCGACCTCACCATGCAAAACGCCTTTTATAATGATGGTTGGAGTGCCCCAGAGTACTTTACCTTCGGTGAAGCTTGTGCGTTCCCGCAAGGAATTAGTGCGCAGGCGGTCAACGAAACCCAAGCTGCCGTAAGCTGGCAACCGCTGGCGGGTTTCAATAGCTACCTGATCCGTTACCGGGAATATGGCCGCACCGATGCCAACTGGTATGAGGATGAAACCCTCAACATTAACCACACCCTATCTGATCTTACCGACGGCACCACCTACGAGTACCAAATACAGACCCTCTGTAATGGAACTTCGGCTGGGCCATTCTCTCCAGTAGATACCTTCTCTACACCGGCCATTGAATTTGACGCGACAGAGTTTGATTGTACCGACGAGTTTACCTTACCTCAGCCTACCAACACCACGCCAATTGAGTCCCTGGAGTTTGGTAGTGTCGTCGATTTGGGTGGCTTTGAATTCCGTATTACGCAAGCTGATCAGAATGCGGATGATCCAGACTCCTGGGATGGTACCGGACTGGTAATCGTGCCTTGGCTGGGCTTACGCATCATTAGTACTTTCGAAGGTCTTTACGTCAATGAACTGAACGAAGTTTATGATGGTGAGGTAGTTGCCCTGGAAGACGGCTGGGGACAGCTCACTGACATCATGACTCCGGAGGAGGTAGAAGAAGAACAAGCCGATGATCCGGAACCTACCCTTTGTGGTGAGGTATACGTGCCCTTTGGTGGCGGCGATGAAGAAGAGGAGGAAGAAGAAGCCGAAGAGGAAGAAGCTGAAGAAGAGGAAGAGGAAGCCGACGAACTGGATACCGATGCACTCCTGGCTCACTTAGGAGGCGTTTTCCTGCCGGTAACCTTGGGCGAAGATCCCAATATGATTGTGATTGAGTCTATGTCCTTTGGTCCAACTGGTGCTTCTCTCAACGCCTTCATGTCTGCAGATATCCCAATGGCCGATCGCCACGTCGCATTTACTACTACGACCAACTTTCACCCCGGAGGTTTACTGGGCGAATCCAACTTGGTACTGGCCAACGATCAGGTTATCGAGATCACGGATAAGATCATCATGACCATCGCTGGTGGTGATGACAGCTACGTAGCCTGGAACTGTGAAGGGGTATCTGCGATCGGTATGGCCGGTGAGATTGCCTTCTGCCGCGACTTGATTGTGCCGGTAGATACTGACACTTGGGAACGACAGGACGAAGGCTTCGTTACCGCTTCTTTCCTGACCAATATGCCAAGCTGGGGCGAGTTCGTTGCCGAGGTAAGCATGTCTCCTTTTGAACTACCCGATCTACAGGATTGGGCCTGGACGGTGGAGAGTGCCGTATTTGACTTCAGCGACTCCACCACACCAGAGTCAGTCGTATTCCCTGAAGACTATGGCCACCCTGACGTAGAAAGCGAAGAAGGAGCCGACAGCCCACTATGGACCGGATTCTACCTATCAGCCTTAAACATAAAATTACCTGAGAGTTTTAACGACGGAGATGACCCGATTGAAGTGGCGGCCACTAACATCATAATTGATTATACCGGTTTTACCGGAACAGTATCCGCCACCAATCTCCTCTCCTTAGATCAGGGCCGCGTGGGCTCCTGGGCATTCGCTATTGATTCTTTAGAAATTGGTGTCATCTCTAACCAGTTTGAGCACGCCGCCCTAGCCGGTGAAGTAGAAGTACCCGCACTGGATGATCCATTGGCCTACGGTTGTTTAATTCAACCCTCGCAAGGTTATTTCTTCAGTATTGCACTAACCGAAGATGTGGGCATGAGTGCCTGGCAAGCACAGTTAGAACTCTACGCCGACACGGAAATTTCGCTAGAATACCTTACCGAAGAAAGAGAATTCACAGCCTCTGCGGTCCTCCACGGAATGGCGAGTATGAACTCCTCGGTGGGAAGTAATAAATCAGCAGATGCACCGGATAAACTGGTCATACCTTCGGTAGCCTTCCAAGATTTTGAGTTGAGCACCGCTGCGCCCTACCTTATTACGATTGGTAGCTGGCAACTGGCCGGTGAAGAAGGAGAGCCCATATCCCTGGCGGGTTTCCCAGTCAACATCAATGAGTTGAGTCTTACCCAAGAAGAGGAGATCGTTACGCTGCTGATCAATGCCGAGATCAACCTCATGAACGATAACGATGGTGGCTTCGCCGCCGGAGGGCAAGTGAGGCTAATGTGTGGCATCGAGATCAACGATGCGGGCAGACAAGTCTGGAACTTCGAAGGAGTTGAAGTTGATGAACTCTTCCTCGATGTCAGTGGTCCTGGTTATTCACTCTACGGCTCGATTCTCTTCTATGAGGATACACCTGACTATGGTTCCGGCTTCCGGGCGGCCATTGAAGCGAGCTTTGATCCAAGTCTGACGGTAGAAGCGATTGTACAATTTGGTGAGGTCGATGATTACCGTTACTGGTTTGCCGACGCTATGGCCTCCTTTAATCCAGGTATACAAATTGGTACAACTGGTCTGGCGCTATACGGCTTTGGCGGTGGTGCCTCCTATCACATGACCCGAGCGGGTATGGATGATGTAGAGTTGGAGGAAGGAGAAGAGGAAGATCCTGAGGAAGCAGAAAGTGATATTGGCATGTCGCTCTCGGGGGTTCAATATATACCCGATGAAAGTGCTGGTATTGGCATTAGGGCTCGTCTGGGAATCGGTTTATCGGCCCGAGAGACCTTCAATGCGGATGTGATGTTTGAGATCATCTTCAATGCCAATGGCGGCCTCTCGCAGATTGCCTTTGAAGGAGATGCTCGCTTCCTGACGCCTCCGGCGGAGGAAGATCCTGCCATCCGGGCTATTCTAGCCATGAATTACGATTTTGAAAATGATGCCTTCCACGCCCAGTTGGATATGTACATCAATATAGCCGGCGGAGTAGTTTCTGGTGCCTATGATGACAACCTGGCGGGTACTGGTATCATTCACGCTGATCCATCCTTGTGGTACATCCACTTGGGTACACCTGATAACCGCATCATGCTCAGTTATGACCTTGGTCCACTAGCTGATCTTGCCGGCACATCGCCGGATGATGATGTGGAGGGGGCAGATGGAGCGCAGATCGACTGGGGGAACATGGGTCTGTTGCTCACTGCCTACCTCGATGCCGGTATGAATTTACCAGCCTTCCCGGCACTGCCGCCTGAGGTAACTGACATCCTGGGAGAGATAACCGTCATCAACCCCGATGATCCTCGCTTCCAGGGAGGTAGCGGCCTGATGTTTGGTGCTTCCATGCAGTTGACCGTACCAGATATTTCCTTCCTAGCCTTCTATGCTGAGTTCAGCGCTGGTGCTGGCTTTGATGTAATGATGCTCAACCTGGGTGAAGCTGCGCGCTGTGCCGGTAATGAGACCAGTTCGGAACCGATTGGTATCAACGGTTGGTACGCTACCGGTCAGGTTTGGGGTTATGTGGAAGGAGCGATTGGCCTACACGTAGATATCTTCGGGGTGAGCGGCGACTTTGAGATTCTTTCTCTAGCTGCTGCTGCCGTACTAGCCGCTCAGTTACCAAATCCAATGTGGATGAAGGGTATTGTGGGTGGTCGTTACAGCATTTTGGGTGGTTTAGTGAAAGGCCGCTGCCGCTTTGAGTTTGAACTAGGTGAGAAGTGTGAAATCGTTGGTGCCAGCCCACTGGCCGGAATTGAACTGATCGGCAGTACTCAACCGAACGAAAATGATACGGAGGATGTAGATGTATTCAGTCGTCCCCAGGTAACCTTTAACTTACCTATTGGCGACATCTTTGAATTACGTGATGACGAAGGCAACCTCACTCAATACCGCCCAAGTCTCTACGAGTTTGATATTACTAATGTAGCAACCAGCGAGGTAGTAACCGGAACCATCAACTGGAATGATAACAACGATGTAGTTGTCCTCACCCCGTACGATATCCTGACTGGCTACACCGAATACAGCTTCTCCGTACGAGTACGCTTCGAAAAGCGGCCGGAAGGTTCTTCTAGCTGGTCCGTACTCCTGGATGAGAACAATACACCACTGGAACAAACCGCTGAATTCAGCTTCACTACGGGTGGAGCGCCGGATTACATTCCACACCATAATATAGCTTACAGTTATCCGGTCATCGATCAGTTTAACTTCCTGAAGAGTGAGAGTGGTAATGGATATCTACAGTTGAAACAAGGACAACCTTACCTGTTCAAGTCAGAAGCTAGCTTCGCGCTGGATGCTGCGGATTGGAACCAGGAGTTGGTCTTCTACCAAAATAATGGTGAGGCCTCCGCCGGTAGTTTCAGCTACAATAACAGTACCCGCCGGGTGGCCTTTAGTATTCCAAGTAGCTCGCTGGCTAACAATACGGTATCACAAATTGCGCTGATGAATAAGCCCGTGGTAGCCAGTAGCGATGAAGTAGACGAGAACGTTGCCGAGCTGGAGCAAGAATTGCTCAGTTACCAAAATGACGAGTCTGATGGTGAATACACCACCATCGTAGTCGAAGCTAAAGTAGCTGAAAGTCAATTGACTGACCTCAAGGAGAAGGACTTCTACTCGGCTCACTTCCGTACGAGTTTGTACAACACCTTCAATGAGAAGATGGACGCCCTGGACTTCTCGTCTAATTGGTTCTTACCGTTGTTCATCAACGAAGGTTCCTCTGTGACCATCGATCGCTTCGGTGTATATGCTGCCGGTAATGAATACTTCGATGAGTTTGACCAGGAGGGTTACTTCAATGGTGACGAGGACATTCCATCGCTGATACAACTAGAAGCCAATACAGACATCACTGCTGACAATTGGTTCAACAACACGGTTGGTGACATTATGTATGATCACTTCCCACAAGAACCCGGCATGGTATTGTCATGGCGTGATACTGACATCTTGGGTGAAACCCCAACTCGGGCCGTTACCCTGGAACAAAATGCCACACCACACCGCCTGACGGAGGATGATAAACTAAACGGCACTGCCGCCGTACCGCTACCGCAAACGGGTGTAGTCTATGATCTACCCATCAACATTATCCGCGACTACTTTGAGTACGCGCAGGATGCTGCTGATTACATCGTAGACAATAGTGTGGTGCCGGACGAGATCATCGAGCTCGATGAATGGTCCTTCATCTACCCTGATTTCGGTGACTATGGTGTACAGGTGCGCTACATCCTTCCAGGCACCACCACACCAAGTACGGAACGACAGTTGATCATTCCGTATGGCACTAATAATTAATCCTAACCCTAAGTTCAAATGCCTGAAAGAGAAATGCTAAAATGGTATTCAAGTCGAGTTGCGGGTGGGCTGCCCCGGTACTGTCTGAGCGGAGCGAGTTTAGCGGGGCGAGCATTTTTTGCTTCGTTTTTGTTGCGACTGACAAAAATGAAGACACCAAGTGCGAAGAACCACCGCTCAGCCTTAGTGACAAGGGTGTCCAATCTTGAAAGAAAACAAATGTACATGCTAAATAAGTGCCTTTTCCTATTGGCCATTCTAATGGCCCCGATGGCAATCAAAGCACAAATCAACCCACCAAAAAATGAGGAGCGGGCGCTCAAAATGTTGGCTCGATCTACCGGAAGCGAGATCATGCTGCGCTGGGCGCCAACCTCACCCCGCACCTGGTTTCACTGCAATGAGGTCGGCTACCGGCTTGTCCGTTACACCTACAAGCGCAACGGCGAGCTACTGCCTTTTGAGGAACGTTCAGTCCCCACGCCACTAACGGAGGAACCCATCTTCCCTTGGCAAACCGAAGCGGAGTGGCGCCCTTTAATGGAACGCAACAACTACGCTGCTATCGGAGCCCAATCTATTTTTGGCGACTCATTCGAACCGGAAACGGGGACGGAAGGCGAAATAGTGAGCTTGATTAACCGAGCAAACGAACAGCAAAACCGCTTTGGCTTTGGCCTCTTCGCGGCTGACCACTCCTACGAGGCGGCGGATGCAATGGGCTTGGCTTTTGTCGACCGTAATGTATCACCCAACGAAACCTACCTCTACCGGGTATTTCCGGAGGTACAAGCAAGCTTTGTGGTGGATACTTTGACGGAAGGGGATAAGAGCGTACCGATCGGCTATGTCAATCTGATTGATACCGGCTACGTGGCCATCAGTTTAGGTGACACTTACACCTTGCCGAAGGTAGTTGATGTCTCCGCCAGCTTTGGCGACCGCCAGGCTATTGTGAGTTGGAACAAGGAAATCTTCAATTTATTCTACGTCAGTTACGAAGTAGAGCGTTCAGAAGACGGCGTCAACTGGGCACCGATTCGCGACCTGCCTTATATTCCCATGGACCGCACCGAACGAGCAACGGAGAAAGCATTTATCACCGACTCGCTGGAGCAAAATAACCAACCTTATTTCTACCGTATCAAGGGCCGGACCCCATTTGATGAGTTTGGCCCACCTTCTGATCCGGTGCAAGGCACCGGCGTTGATCCCCTGCCGTTTTATTATCCCAACATTATCTCGGTACTCCCCAACGAGCAAAAAGGGTTTAATATCGGCTGGGCCTTCAACGAATCGGATAACGAAAAGATCATTGGTTTCAAGGTGATGCGTAGTAACAATGACCAGGGGCCATTTGACAACCTTTCCGGTGATCAGTTGCTACCCGCAACACAACGCAGCTTCATTGACCCTGCTCCCTTACCTTCGAATTACTATCTGGTGATTGCTGTAGATGCTTACGGTCGGGAGATGTCTTCCTTTGCTGCCTTGGCACAAATCGATGACATCACACCACCTGCTGCCCCTGCCGGATTAAGGGGAACCATCCTCAAGAACGGCATGATGATTGTTACCTGGGACGAAAATACCGAAGCCGATTTATTGGGTTACCGGGTTTATTTCTCCAATCATCCGGAAGCGGAATTCTCACAGCTTACCGCACGCCCTACCGCGGATAATCACCACATCGATACCGTTACGCTAAACACGCTCACCGAAGAAGTTTTCGTAAAAGTGTTTGCCCTGGATTACCGCCAGAACCCTTCTGAGTTTTCGGAAGTGCTGGCGCTGGAGCGCCCGGATACGATTGCTCCTACTGCACCGGTGTTTAGAGACCTGGAATCCGATACCGAAAGTACCTATCTGGAATGGGCTAACAGTAGCAGCACCGATGTAGTGAAGCACGAGCTTTACCGTTCCCCAGTAGATGAAGATACCTGGGAACTACTGCAAACGATTGACTTGATCGAGTACACCACAGTTGCGTCCTATCGCGATAGCTTGGCGGAAGCCGGTAAGCGCTACCAATACAAGGTGGTAGCCACCGACAATGCCGGACTCACTGCTCAGTCAAAACTGATTCAAGGACAAGTGATTGATGACTTCGTGCGAGAGACAGTGGACAATTTGGAAGCTACGGTAGATCGTCGAGCCAAGCAAGTAAACCTCACCTGGAGCTATGCTGACGAAGAGGCCGTGCGCCGCTTCATCATCTACCGCGCCCGAGGAGATGAGCCGTTCCGTTCCTACACCAGCGTAACACCTGAGGAAAGCGGAGGCACTGTTGGTCGACGTAAGCGCAGCCGACGCCGCTTCAGTTTTGCGGATACGTCACTGAAGATGAATACCGACTATCGCTACAGCGTCAAAGTGCTCTGGCACGATGGCGGCCAAAGCCCGCTGAGTGAAGCCCTAATCGTCAACTACTAGCGAACAGGCAATCCCAACCCACGTAAGGGCGTGATTCATCGCGCTCCAAAACCACAAGAAACTCCCATCGCTATGCGATTCTATAAATTGCTCATAATCACCATCATTGCCATCCTGGCCGCTAGCACCATTGCTAACAGCCAAACGATGCGCCTGCGCCTGCAACTCCGTTCCGTGTATTTCGACCGCGGAGATGATCCCTTTAGCAACAAGCCGGATCCGCGCTGGAAGATTCGGGCCCAAGTACCTCTTTTAGGTATTGATGTAGAACCATGTATTGAAATCAACAATACCAACCAGGGAACCAAAACCCGTACAGATGTGATATTCGATTTTACTGGTACTCCAGTTTGGCTACTGAATGGAATAACCCCACTGGTCATTAATATTGATGGTTGGGAGGAAGACCGTGGCAGTAATTGTAGCTATAACTGCTGTGCCGCCTTCCAAAATGACGATGACGCTCGAAATCGAAGTAGCGGCTCCGTCATTATTGGTCTAGCGGTGCAAGAACCAGGAGATACTTATAACTTCTCTGTTGGGTCTAGATATCGTGCCGACTTCACCCTCTCCTTAGAAACACTGGATGTTTTTGATGGCACGATCAGCACTTCCGCTACCGTAGAAGGCCCGGACCAAGATATCTTTTGCGGTGCCGAGACAGTAGTTTTGGATGCCAACGTAAATTCAAACTATTTTGAATATTTCCTGGAGTGGCAAGAAGAAACAAGTCCCAACAACTGGGAAACGGTAGGATTATTCAATAATAGAGATTATATCCAAGTTCCTGCGGTAAGCCCTTTCCCCAATTACCGTGTTCGTAACCTCTCCTTTATGGATGAGTTTGGTAACGACTGGCGGGAATTAGATGGTTCGGGCGTTACGGTTTCGGCCAGCCCGCCCAACGTGGCACAAATGGAAATCAATACACCACTTTATTGTGATGGGGCGGGTGGTAGTATCGAAATTACCGACTTAGGTTCATCCGTTAATGGTTCTACCATCTACACCTTTACGCTCTTACGCAATGGTAATACGCTTCCTTCAGGAGGAAACCAATCGGGCTCGGCTGGTGATTTGCCGATTGTCTTCGGTGATTTGCAGGATGGCAATTATGATTTAATTGTAGTAGAACAGGGTGCCAATGCGCGTTGTGCGGATACGCTCAATAATATTAACCTTAGTCCAGCTCCCTTGCCTGAGGTGGTCAGTTTCACACCAACTAATGCTCGTTGTAAGGGAGAAAGCAACGGAAGGGTATCGATCCAAATGAGTAATGCCACTGGCCTTAATTTCTTCGAGTTGCAGCAAAATGGGGTCGTTATTTATGATGCGATTTCAAATACCAGTTCCGTAACTAGAAATGGTGTCGCAGCCGGCACTTATGACATCGTTGTCCGAAATGGTAATGGTTGTGAAAACATTGTGATTCCTCAGGTCACAGTAGGTGAGCCTGATGAACTAACTGTACTTACCACCCTCAATCCCACCGGAAGTTCATTTGATGTAGCATGTAGAGGAGAAGGAATTGAAGTTATTCTCAATGTAAGTGGTGGCAATGGTAGTTTATACACCGTCTCCGGTGACGATGGCTTCATCCGGAGATCGTTATCTCCGATTACGGTCACCGTCCCAGCAAATGGGGGGACCAATACCACCCTTACGGTAAGTGATGAGCGCGGCTGTAGCACAAGCGTAGACCTAGGATCTATTACCGAACCAGCTACCAATATTTCGATTACCGAAATTGGCACCACGGGTACCGGAGCCTGTGCCGCCGATGGTACAGCCGACTTCAGCGCAAGTGGTGGAGTACCCAACTATACCTTCTACGTCGATAATGACTTAAGCACTAGCAATACCACTGGTAGCTTTACCATGCTTTCCGGCGGCAGCCATACCATCTATGTCCTGGACGATAATGGTTGTATAGCAACCCAATCGTTCACTATTGCAGAATCCAGTTCACTTACCTTATCAGTAACTGATCCGGTACGCACATCTTGTTTTGGCTTTGCGGATGGTGGCTTCACTTTGGAAGCTAGTGGCGGTACACCACCCTACTTCTATTCTGTTGATGGCGGTGCCACCTTTACTGCGGCCACCGCTGCGGGTGTACCGGTTGTATACGATGATCTAACTGGTGGTCCTAAAGATGTATTGGTAAGAGACAGTGAGCCAACTACTCCCTGTGAGATTGGCCGGATCGTAACGGTTTTACAACCAGCAGAACTCTTCATTGAAAACATCACTTTCACGCCTATGGCATGTAGTGATGAATTGATCGACTTATACGTGGTATTCAGTTCAACTAATGCCGTTTTTACTTTGATGGACGGCCCTGAAATATCACTGGACGGCGGAACAAGCTTCGTAGCAGCTGATGTAAATATACTAGGTGAGCAGCCAGACTTCTTCATACGTGATGTGGCCTTTGGTGACGAAGGCTCCTTTGACATCGTAATTCGCAATGGGGATGGTTGCGAAACCACTAATAGTTTCCCACTTTCGGTAGATAATCCCGAGGCAATGTCGATTCCAAGCACGCCTACTTCTACCGATGAGATTTGCTTCGGCAACGATGATGGCACCATTACCGCTAGCGTTAGCGGAGGACGTCCTCCTTATGTCTTCTCGTTGTTTAACAACGGTCTAATTGTACGCAGTGAACCGATCTCGCCCGTAAATGGTATAGCATCCTTCACATTCACCAATTTGCCGCCAGAAGCAGCGGTAACCGGCGATGGTAATACTGGTTATGCTGTGGGCATCACTGATGCGAGTGTGGACGCGGGTGCGGCCGGAAGCTGTTCGGTTGTCTATCCACCATCCTTCGATACGTTAAGCTTCACTTTAGGCAGCGCTAGCGAAACCATGATTGGGATCATTCCAGCCCCAGAGTTACAGATTGTGACCATGACCAATGTAGGTCCTGATCTCAATTGTGTCAACGGAATTGGTGATAATGGGGAGGTTGAAATTACTACCGTAACGGGTGGTTACCCTCCTTATGAGTACTCCAGTGACAATGTGGTTTTCCAAAGTGATAATACGTTAACAGGTCTTAGTGTAAATCCGAGGGTATACGTGCGCGATGCGAATGGCTGCGTAGTGGAAGATCGCTTCTTCGGCTTATCCCAACGACCTGATATTACCACTTCTCTGACTTTATTGGAATCTGCGACCACCTGTACCAAGGGAAGTATCGAAGTAACGCTGAACAATGGCGTTGGACCATACGAAATACAGGTATTCACTACGCCATCCGGCTTAGGATGTGAAGGGGAGCAACTCTTCTTCAGTGATGGAACACCCTATTCCGTATTCCAAACTTCAGAAACCACCTTCACTATTGATGAACTAGAAGGCGATACTTACGAGCTCGCGATCTATGACCTCGGTACCGATTGCTCCTACTGCTCGAATGGATCTATTGTCGTTCCTTTAGAGAATGAGTTAATGGCTACCGTTACCAATAAAACAACGGAGAGCTGTTCACCAGGTAGTGACGGCACCCTCACGATCGCGATCACGGGTGGTGTGGCGCCCTACACCACGGATATCAACTTTGCCGATCCACAGACTGGAAGCAACCCAACCTTTACTGGTTTAACTGCCTACACGCCATATGCTTTCCGTGTAACGGACGCTGTGGGCTGCCAGGTGATATTTGCAGACTCTGTTGATCTGGTTACTATTCTAGATCTGGACGCTACGGTCACCGATATCACCACCTGTGCTGGCGATGAGAATGGCTCCATCACTGCTACGCCAATCAACGGTACACCGCCTTACACCGTCACCTGGAACATTGATCAGATTCCAGAAACCATTGGTGCCGGAGGAACGACTTCTCGTACCGGTTTGGGTGCAGGCGAATACGAAATTCTAGTGGAGGACGCCGCTGGTTGTCTCAACGAAATTGCGGTTTACCTACTCGAGCCCGATAGTATTGTTGAGGATGTCGTCTTCATTGAGGACGCCTCTTGCCTGGGGGTCCCGGATGGTTCCATTTCTTTATCTGTACTGGGTGGAAGTGGCACATTGAGCTACCGCATTAACGGCAGCACCCCGCAGAGTACGGGCGACTTTACGGGTTTGGATGCTGGTGATTACACCATTACCGTGGAAGATACTAACGGCTGTACTTTCGACTTTATGTATACGGTTGGAGCAGGGTCTAGTATCTCGGCCACCGCCTCCGTTTCCGATGCCACCTGTGGTGGTTTTGCGGACGGTAGTATTAGCATGACACCAAGCGGCGGAGTTGCTCCATACGAATATGCACTGGACGGTACGACCTTCAGTACCGACAACCCAATTACTGGTCTTACTGCCGGCACTTACGAAGTAACTGTCCGCGATGCTAACGGCTGTACGTTTGTCTTATCCGACATCGTTGTGGGAGAAGCCAGCGCTTTGATGGTCACCGTAAATGTTGTACAAGACGCTACTTGTACCGAAGCCTTTGGCACGCTCGAAGCAGTTGTCACCGGTGGTACGGAACCTTACTCCTACGTTTGGGACGGTGATCCCGCCCTGAACCAAAACACGCTTACAAATGCCGCTTCTGGCGATCATACGGTAGAGGTGACAGATGCGAATGGATGTACCACTACCGCAATGGGAACCATCTCCACCATCCCAGCTGTATTCATCAATCTGGTGAGTTCTACCGACGAGATTTGTGATCAGATGGATGGCAGCATTACGGTAGAAGGTACCGATGGTACACCACCCTATACCTTCGCCTGGAGCAACGGCAACGATACCGAATCAGATACCGGTCTCGCTACCGGCACCTATACCATTACGGTCACCGATGCCAATGGCTGTACCGACGATATTGAGGTAATTCTTGATAATATTGCCTCACCGACACCGGTACTCACCATTACCAATAGCTTCTGTACAGATGACAACGGAAGTATTTCGGTAGCCGTAACGGATGGAACTGCGCCATTTACGTATAGTCTGGATGGCGGCACCCCACAAAATGATCCACTCTTTGCTGGACTTTCAGCGGGTACTTATACCATTACGGTAGAGGACGCTAACGGGTGTACTGGCACCGCCGATGGCACTATCGAATTCATTCCACTTCCAACGCTGAACCTCATCGTCACCGATGCCGCTTGTGATTTGGACGATGGTGAGATTCTAGTAGGTGTAGTTAGTGATAACGGACCATTTACTTATCTGTGGGACGATGGTGAAACCACCAGCTCCCGCACCAACCTTGCGCCAGGTAGCTATACCGTTACCGTAACAGATGCCAACGGTTGTGAAGCCAGCGAAACGGCCACCATCGGCGAAATCGCTGCACCAACCGTTACTGTAGAGAGTACCACTGACGCCACCTGTGGCGAATCCAACGGTGCGACAACCGTATCCGTGACCGGTGGAACGGAGCCTTACACCTATAATTGGAGTGTGCCTAACCCAAGCACCCCATCCGTGAGCAACTTACCACAAGGCTTTAGCTCAGTAGTGGTCACCGATGCCCGCGGTTGTGAAACGACGGCCTTTGTTAATATCGGCGGCACGGGCGGACCAACAGATGTCAACCTATTCGTTAACCCAAGCTTCTGTGAAGATGGTAACGGCTCTATTGAGGCCACCGTCACTGGTGGTACCGAGCCTTACACCTACGAATGGAGCAATGGGGATACGGGGCAAACCATTACCGATCTATTCTCTGGTAGCTATACCGTTACGGTAACGGATGCCAATGGCTGTACCATTACTGGAACAGAATTAGTACCACTAGTAGAGGGCCCAACCCTTGAGGCACCGGTAGTCACCAATAGTCTTTGTGAAGATGGAAATGGGGCAATCTCCATTAATGTACTTATCGGAACGGGGCCTTTCACTTACACTTGGGATAACGGAATTGGTGTAGCCGGAGCAACCGTAACTGACCTAACAGTTGGCACTTATACCGTAACCGTAACCGACGTAGATGGCTGTAGCTCAACGGCCTCAGCGAGCGTATTGCTAGAGCCCGCACCAATCCTGACGATTGCCCAGGCACAGAACGAAAACTGTGACCAAGCTGATGGTTTGATCGAAGTATCCGTTCTGGCCAATACCGGTACAGCACCATTCTCCTACAGCTGGAGCCATGATGCCGGTTTGGACAGCCCAATTGCCAGTGGCCTCTCTGCCGACACCTACACGGTTACTATTACAGACGCAAATGGCTGTACCGATGAGATCAGCCAAACGCTGACGAACGAAGCAGGAATTATCCTAACTGAAGGCACCGTCGAACCCGATTTGTGTGGCCAGGGAGTAGGTAGTGCTACCGTAGAAATAAGCGGCGGCACAGCACCTTTCACCTTTGCGTGGGATGGTCTACCAGGGCAAACGACAGCTACCGCAACGGGGCTGTTCGCTGGTACCTACACCGTGACCGTCACGGATGCCAATGGCTGCTTCGCTAGTTTAGACATTACGGTAGGAGAAATAGCGGGACCAAGCATTTCTTTCGATAGCAGCACGGAAGACCCTTGTGTAGCCGATGATGTAATGGCCGTAGTGGTAACTACCAATGGTACTGCACCTTATACTTACTCCTGGAGCCATCAACCTGATCTGGATAGTCCAGTAGCAACAGGATTGACTACGGACACCTATACCGTTACTGTTACCGACGTGAATGGCTGTAGCGACATGATCAGCTTTGACCTGACGGATAACAGCTCACCGGAACTCTCCATTGCTGATTTCACGAATTCTAACTGCACGAATGGAACAGGCAGTATCACCGTAGCAGCTACGGGGGGCGCTGCACCATTGACGATCAGTTGGGATCATGATGATACGGTAACGGAATTCAGCCTGACGGACCTGGAAGCTGGCACCTACACTGCCACGGTTACAGATGCAAATGGTTGTACGGCTATGATCAGTCAGGAAATTCTGTTTGTAGCAGGACCAGAAATCGTCCTCATCGAGCTGATGGACCCTGAATGCGGCCAAGACAATGGCTTCATCGATGTAGACGTAAGCGGCGGAACAGCTCCTTACACCATCGTTTGGGATCACAATGGTGGTGAAAGCACCCTGCAAATTGGCCTCGCAGCTGGTGATTATACCATCAACGTGACCGATGCCAACGGCTGTATGGTCTCTGAGACGTACACGCTGACAGCGCCACCAGATATTGAGGGGACAGTATCCAATGTTACGGACGAAATCTGTGCTCAAGCAAATGGTAGCATTACCGTAGACATAACTACCGCTGCTGCACTAACGTATAGTTGGAGCCACGATGCAGGTCTGAATGCGCCTACCGCTACTGGCCTATCAGCTGACGATTACAGTGTAACAATCAGTGCCGATGGTTTCTGCGATCTGGTACTCAATGCCACGGTCAATGAGATTGAAGGGCCAAGCCTGAGCGATCCAACCGTAGTAGATAGTGATTGTAATGCCTCCAATGGCTCAGTGAGTTTTGTCGCTTCCGGCGGCACTGCGCCTTACACTTACAGTTGGTCACACCAAATGGACCTAGATAGTCCTGAAGCGACTGGCTTGCCAGCAGGGTCATATACCATCACCGTGACGGATAGTAACGGCTGTACAGCTGAAGCAAGCGCAACGGTCTCGGATCGTGATGCGCCACAAATTGAGGCAACACTGACCAACCCAAGCTGTGAGAATGATAATGGCTCTATCAGCGTAACCGTTACAGGTGGCGTCGAGTCCTACACCTACAGTTGGTCACACGATATGAGCGTAACTGGCCCAGAAGCAACGGGTCTGTCTGCCGGTGATTATACTTTGACAGTGACTGATGTAAATGGTTGTACCGCAGTCAGCAACTTCACTTTGACCATTGATGATCCTTTAATCATCAATATCCTGGATCAGCAAAATAGCCTGTGTACGGATGGCAATGGATTGATCAGCCTGGAAACCACGGGAGGAACAGCTCCTTACGACTATAGTTGGTCGCACGACAACACTGCCACTGGACCTAGCCAAAGTAACCTCAACGCCGGTGATTATACCATTGTGGTAACAGACCAAAGCGGCTGTACAGCTGAGCTTATGATCACGCTTACGCTGGAAGGTAGCCCAAGCTTGACGGTAATCAGTACAGAAGATGCCGTTTGCGATGAGATGGGTAGCATTACAGTGCAAGCAGCTGGCGGCGCAGAACCCTACATGTATAGTTGGAGTCATGATGCAGGCTTGAATAGCCCTACCGCAAGTGACCTGGCAGTTGGCGATTACACCGTCACCGTTACGGATGCCAACGGCTGTACCGCTAGTGAAACCATCAGCCTTGGTGGAACTGCTAACCCTGTACTAGTGGCCAATACTGTTGACCCAGTTTGTGCAGAAGACAGCGGCAGTATCGAAATAATCGCAAGTGCAGGTACAGAACCCTATACCTACAGCTGGAGCCATGATGATACCGCAACTAGTAATACCTTGATGGGACTGACTGCCGGTGAATACACGGTCACCGTAAGTGACGCAGATGGTTGTAGCAGTACGCTCACCACTACCCTCTCCTATTCCGGAGGACCAGTGGCTACGATTACCAATCAGGAAAACAGCCTTTGCTCAGATGACAATGGCAGCATTGAGGTAGAAGTCAATGATGGCATCCCTCCTTACACCTACAGCTGGTCACACGACGGCAGTTTGAACGCGCCGATAGCAAGTGGCCTTAGTGCAGGTACTTACAGCTTGACGGTTACGGATAGCAATGGATGTTTCTCTTCCATTACTACAGAGATTACCTTCACAGCTGGTCCAAGTCTAAGTTGGGCTGAAGTGATAGATGCTTCTTGTGCCGAAGACAATGGTTCCCTAACGGTAGCAGTAAGCGATGGTACGGAGCCTTATAGCTATGACTGGAGTCATGACGGCACCCTAAATGACGCCACAGCTAGCAGTCTTGCTCCTGGCGACTACAGCGTGACTGTGACCGACGCCAACGGCTGTATGGCTGTGCTCAGCAATACCGTTTCGGCGGCCGACCTCTTTATCCTCTTCCCGGTACAGACACAGCCCACCTGTAATGGCTTGTCCGACGGTGGAATCATGGCGGAAGTGGAAGGTGGTATAGCGCCTTATACTTTTGTGTGGAGCACTGGTACCACTGGAGAAACCATTGATGGTTTGCCAGCAGGCACCTACTCCGTGACGGCTACCGATAGCCAGGGTTGCCAGGCATCAGCGAGCTTAGAGATTGAGAATCTAGATGATCTCATCCTGAACTTCAACACTACTGGCCCCGGTTGTAATGGTGAAGAAGACGCTACGGCTGAAGTCATTGTATCTAACGGCAGCGGTGATTACACTTATAGCTGGGATGCTCCGGGTAATCCAGAAACAGCGATGATTAGTGGTTTAGCAGCGGGAGATTATACAGTTACGGTAACTGACGTGACTGGATGTATTGCCGAAGCAACGGTAAACATTGCGGATACGCCAGAATTATCGCTGGCCAGTACAAGTAGTGCATCTTGCCTAAACTTACTCAATGGTACGGCTACGGTTACACCACAAAGTGGCAGTGATCCCTACACCTACCTTTGGGATGATGGTGATGGTCAAACTACTGCTACCGCAATGGATTTGGCACCGGGGATTTACAACGTTACGGTCACCGATGCCGATGGCTGTAGTGGTACCACCAGCGTACTGGTAGACGCGGCCGCTGCTGTAGAGATTGAAATTAGCGAACTGATTCAGCCCGATTGTATTGCCAATCCCGCCGGTTCGGCCACCGTTAACGTAACTGCTGGCAGTGGCGACTATACTTACGCCTGGGATGATCCACTGGGCCAAAGTACGCCAACTGCCTCTGGACTAGACCCGGGCACTTATACCGTGACCGTGACCGACCTCAATGGTTGTTTTGCCACCACTAGCGTAACTATTGAAGCTGCGGGAGAGTTGGCGATCCTCACAACCAGCGTAGTGATTCCTACTTGTAATGGCGAGTCGGATGCTTCCGCAACGGTGCAGGTTGCCAACGGTTCTGGTAATTATACGTACCAATGGGATGACCCTAACGGGCAGACAAATCAAGTGTTGATGAACGTTCCGGCAGGTACTTACACGGTGACGATTACCGATACAGAAGATGGTTGCTTTATCACAGAGGTTGTAGACATCAACGAGCCAGATGTAATTTCGGTAACCCTGGATGAAGTCAATGGCCCTTCTTGTAGCAATGATGACGACGGCAACGCTTTCATCAGTGCTGAGGGGGGGAGCGGTGTCTATACTTACCAATGGGATGATCCCGCCGCCCAGACCACTACCTTCATCGACAACTTGATGCCAGGTGATTACACGGTAACCGTGACTGACGAAAATGACTGTACCGGAACGCTGACGATTACTGTTCCAGAGGGTGGGGACTTAGAAGCAGCAATTGATGACTTCACAGCACCTACCTGCTTCGGTATTGCCGATGGTACGGCTACCGTAGACGTTACCGGAAACCCCGGCAACCTGACGTACCAGTGGGATGATCCAGCCTTCCAGCAAACACAAGTTGCTACGGGCTTGAACCCTGGCACTTACAATGTGACGGTTACAGATGATACAGGCTGCGAAGCTTTCGCAACGGTAGAAATTCCAACTACGCCTGAATTAATTGTTAGCCTAGTGAATTCGACCAGCCCATCCTGTTCTGGATTTGCGGATGGCCAATTGGAGATCTCCATCACGGGAGGTACCGGTGCAACGAGCATTGTCTGGGATGACCCAATGGGTCAGAGTACGGCCTTGGTCACCGGCCTTGAAAGTGGTGATTATACGGTGATGGTTACCGATGATAACGGTTGTGTAACTACAGAGACCTACACGCTGGACGATGCAGTAGCACTATCGTTTAACGATGCTGTAATTGTAAATCCAAGTTGCTTCAACACCTCCGATGGTAGTGCCACCGTCGAAGTAATGGGCGGTACCGGTCCGTACACTTACGAATGGGATGATGACACGATGCAAACGGGTAATACTGCAGTTGATCTAGCACCTGGCACCTACAATGTTTTAGCAACAGACGCTAACGGCTGTAGTCTATCACAAATAGTAGAACTGGCCTCAGAAGCCGCTGAAATCGTACTCACGGAAGACATCCAAGCGCCTTCTTGTGACGGCGGTGCGGACGGTGCTATCAGCGTAGCCGCAAGCGGTGGAGCTGGTGGACTGACCTACTCATGGAGCAATGGTTCTTCGGATACCAGCATTGGCGATTTATTAGCAGGCAGCTACGGTCTAACCATCACCGATACGGATGGCTGTACCCAGGAAGTCGCCTACGAACTGGCCGAAGGAGCCCCATTTGTCATCGACCTTGGTGATGCCGACACGACGATCTGTGCCGGCGAAGTCCTCTTCTATGACTTCACGGATGAAGGCTACACGCTTAACTGGACCAGTGATCAGGGTTTCAGCAGTACCGATGATATTGTACTACTCGAAGAGGCAGCGACCTACACCGTAGAAGCGACCAACGAAGCGGGTTGTTCTGCTAGTGATCAAATCACCTTAGAGTTGGGTTCAGCAACCTTCCAGGCACTCTTCTTACTACCGACGGATGTGGTAGTCAATAGCGATGTAGCAGTAGTGGAGGTTTCTTGGCCAATACCAGATGAGGTAGAGTGGTTCTACAATCAGGATAGTATTGACCTGGTTAGCACCACACAGAACCAATACCTCTTCAACTTCCCGTTTGTCGGCACTTTCGATCTAACCATGCGTGCGGTGTCTGGTGGTTGTGAAGACTTCCTAACGAAGTCCATCGTAGTACACGCTGACTCTACTACCATACCGTCACCGTTTGAAGTTCAGCCTGAACTATTGCAGTTTGCGCTAACGCCAAATCCGAACAACGGAATCTTTGAAGTAACCGTAGAGCTATCAGAAGTAAAGCCGATCGTCCTCTCGATCTTTAATGCCGCGGGAGTAGAAGTAGATCGACGAATCTTGACCGGACAAGCCCTCTACGAAGAAGCATATTCGCCGGGATTGACGTCGGGCATATACATATGTGCCCTACAGACGCCGACCCAACGAAAATCGATACTGTTTACAGTGGCTGTGCCTTAAACCAGGCGGGGGCGTGAGCAATCGCGCCCCCTTGCTATTTCTAAGGGGTATAGTTAGCTCCCGCGATTCGCCTTAACTTCTCATTCCAAAATGCAAGTACTCCGTCATCACCGCTGGTGATCAGCTTCTTTCCATTAGGACTCCAATCAACTCCCCACAGCAGCTGTGGACTGGGTTGCTCCATTAATAAATCGCCTTGGGGCGACCATAGGCGAAGTGCCTCACTAGCGGAGGCCAGTATCGTACCATCAGGGTTCCAACGCAGATTACGATACTCAGCAGTTCCACCCGCAAATTTCCGTAAGTGATTCCCTTTAGCATCCCAGAATTGGAGCAGCGGAGGATAGTTTTCAACGAAGTCACCGTAATCCCCTGTAACATAGAATTTTCCACTGGGATGCCAGGCTACACAAAGCATTAGTACCTCTACTTGTTCGTCCCGATCATTGACCTCAGGTAAGAAAGTATCACTTTCATAATCGTAGTGACTGATATATTCACTGACGGTCAATACTTCATTTCGGAAGGGGTGCCAACTCAGGTCAATCACCGCCTTCTGTCCGGTGGCTACCTTGCGCAGTAACTGGCCTTGCGTATTGAAAAAACTGATATCGCCTTCGTAATCCCCAAATGCCAGGATTTCACCTGTGGCATTCCACCCTAGACCTCGTCCACCAACGGATAAGATCCTGGGTACGTACTGGAGCTCGTCCGTTTCCAAATTGATCAACACCAGGCCATCTTCGGAGTTTTGTGTAGCCACCGCCAAAATGGCTGCTGTCGGATGCCACCTGAGCTTGGTTATCGTTTCCTTGATCGGATATTTCTTTACTACTTCAAAGCTCCTTGTCGATAGTATCCGAACGGTATCTATACTGCCACCAACAGCCACATATTGTCCATCCGGGCTCCAGGTGGCATCCCACAGCGTAATGGTCCTGGGGCTGGAAGGCAAAACAAAATCCATTTGTCGTTGACAGGAAAAAAAGGCTAAGCAGGTCAATAAAGAAAAGAGTCGCATGATGTAATAGTTGATCTGCTAGCAAGGTAAGCGAATTGTCAACTGTTACTCGTCAAGGACTTGTTAACGAAAAGAATAGACCCCGTTAATATCTTGAATGACTTCGGTCACGCGCCCAGGCGATCAAAGCTTCGCCACATACGCCTTGCTAATATTAGGATGAAGTATACCAGTCATTCGTTGTACCAAGCTGTGAATTAAAGTCTTATATTAGTAATGCCCTTAGCAGAACAAAACACCATAACCTTATGATCAATGTAGGCTGGGCTACATATTGGGAAGTGGAGTTTTATAGCTTCCACGGATCATTCATGCAACAAATGAGTGAACAGCTTTTGTTGGAGGCCAACCAGCTCAGTGGAATCCAGGACCTGACGCAACACGGTTTTCGCATTTTCTACGGGATGAATGGTGTCCAAAGCCAACAGCAACAACAGCATGGCACAACCACCGTGCAACTGCTTTTACCCAATTCCACCGTATTGCCACTGAGCGTTTCCTGGGATAGCAAAGTAAAAATTACTGAGCCGTTCTACCAACAGGATTTGTCCAAAACCAGTGTTCGCTTCCGCTGGGATGACTCGTTTCCTGCTACGCTTGTTGCAGAATTGTGCAAATCAAAGTGAATAAAACAGATCACTTTTGACTTGCTAAAAGAATCATCCTCATGATATTCCCCGCCCGGCGATGGCCATATCGGTAGCCATAAGCACTCGACTGCACACTTACCACCAACTGCTCATCCGGTACCACAAACAGGCGATTACCACCATTGCCTGAGGCGTAGAAAAACTGATAGGTCTTTTCGCCCACGGTAGCCTCGTCCACGTACCACATATAGCCATAGCTACCATTATCTGGATCGTAGATTTGCTGCTTCGAAAGCTCTGCTACGTAGGCCTTGCTCAAAAGTCGCTCCTCTTGCCAGGTACCTTCGTTCAATACCAATAATCCAATTTTGGCAAAGTCCAGCGCACCGATATAGAGATTCCCCATGCCGCCGGTGCGGCCTGTAGCGTCGCTGAGCCAGTAGTATTCCTTAATACCAAGCGGCCCAAATAAGTTCTTTTCTGCAAACGCTGCCAAGCTCATCCCACTAACTTCTTCAATGATAGCGCCTGTTAAAAGAGCGGCAGCGTCATTGTAGACCCAGCGTTCTCCACTGGTAAATTTCATCGGTAGATTCAGGATATAGCGTAGCCAATCTCCCTTGGCAATCCACTGCCCCGCATTACCGGGCGATTCCCAATCATCCGTATCCGCATCCATACCGGTAGACATGGTAAGCAAATGTTTGATTTTGATATTGCGGTGCGCCTCAGTGGCCCGATAGCTATATTTCTCTGGAGGGAAAAAGGAATAAACGGATTCATCTACACTTTTGACCAAGCCCTGATGAATGGCGATGCCCATCAGCACAGCGGTTATGCTTTTACCCGCGGAACGGATATCGTGGATGTTGCCGCGCCAGAAGGTATTGTAGTATTCCTCCACCACTAGCTTTCCATCTTTGATCACCACCACTCCCCGAAGATCGGTAGAGGGTTCGGCATCCACCATCCACAAGGAAGCCTGGATCGCATCACCATCGAGCCCCACCGACGCTGGGTCGGCAGTTGGTAAGTCAGGTAGCGGAGGACGGAGGGGGTCGCTATTATCGGTTTGAGCAAATAAGAATTGACTGAATAATAGGATAGCAACAAAAAAGAGTGAAGAAATCTTCATGTGGGGTTGAGCTTAAAGGAGTGTTTTCGCACAGTAATTTATCCGCGCTTTATCCTTTACGCAAAATTTACTGGTAATATTTCATTCGAATTACCTTTCGTCCACTTTCTTTCCTGCTTCATTGGCAAAGAGGTTGTTATTCATCGGTACGATGTTCTGTCAGTTACTATTTGTTCCAACTTAGAGGAGATACCAGTCCTACAAGTCTCACCGTGAGTTGGAATCATAATAACCGTAAAGTATTGACAAGACCAAAGTCAAGCACCACAAAGTCATTATATTGAGGCTTTGAGGACAGCAATAAGATTAGTATGAAACTCCGTTACCTTATCCTTTGCCTAAGCTTACTACCCTTAGGAGTACAAGCCCAATCCAGTAGTTCTACCTCGAATAGTGCTGCAACCTATTTTGAAGCACTGAAATGGCGCAACATTGGCCCCTTTCGTGGTGGCCGGTCAGTTTCCGCTTGCGGCGTTATTGGTGATCCCGCAACCTACTACATGAGTACAACCGGTGGCGGGCTATGGAAGACAATCGATGCCGGACAGCGCTGGCAGAATATTTCTGATGGCTTTTTCAAAACGGGCTCGGTGGGTGCCGTTGCGGTAGCAGATAGTGATCCCAGTATCGTATATGTGGGTATGGGCGAACATGCTCCTCGCGGCGTGATGACTACCTATGGCGATGGCGTTTATAAGTCTATGGATGCCGGAAAAACCTGGCAACACCTTGGCCTAGAGCTGACACGCCACATTGCCAATGTGCGCATTCATCCTACCAATCCGGATATCGTTTATGTAGCAGCACAAGGAGCATTGCACGGGCCTAGTGCAGAACGGGGCGTATACAAAAGCATAGACGGTGGACAAACTTGGGAAAAGGTACTCTACGTAGATGAAGATACCGGTTGTGCGCACTTGATTATGGATCCCAGTAATCCACGCATCCTCTACGCCGCCATGTGGGAACACCGCCGTCTACCCTGGCAAGTCATCAGTGGTGGCCCCGGCAGTGGCATCTATAAATCAGTGGATAGCGGCAAGACCTGGACTCGACTGGAAAAGGGCCTACCGCAAGAGTTGGGTAAAATGAGCCTGGCGGTAAGTGCAGCCAACCCAGAAAAAATCTACGCACTCATCGAGAGTGATAGTGAGAAAGAACAAGGTGGATTGTTTGTGTCCGGAAACGCGGGAGCTTCCTGGAGCCGCGTCAGCAAAGACCACCGCCTGGTACAACGGGCTTGGTATTACACCGAGGTTTTTGCTGACCCTCAAAACGAAAACACCGTCTACGTACTCAATTCTCCGGTGCTCAAGTCAACCGACGGTGGGAAATCCTGGCAGCGTATGGGCCGCACTCACAGCGACCAGCACGATTTGTGGATCAATCCGCATAACTCCAATAATATGGTGGTGGCCAATGACGGTGGCGCCGGCATCAGCTTTGACGGAGGTGCGCACTGGTCTAGCCAGGACAATATGCCTACGGGGCAGTTCTACCGCCTGAACGTAGATAATCATGTTCCCTACCGCATTTATGCTGGGCAGCAAGACAATAGTTCGGTGCGCATTGCCAGTCGCAATTTGAGTGGTGGTGGCATCACGGAACGCAACTGGACTTACTCAGCAGGAGGAGAAAGCGCCTTCCTGGCCTTTGATCCGGATAATCCGCGCTATGTATTGGGTGGTAGTTACCAAGGTACATTGGAAGCATTGGACAGTAAGACCGGTGAGGGACGTCGTATCATGGCCTCTCCCGAACAGTATTTGGCCCGGGAAGCGAAGGATATGCGTTATCGCTTCAATTGGAATGCCCCCGTTATTTGGTCCCAACACGAACCCAATACGTTCTACCACGCCGCTCAGGTGCTGCTTAAGACCCAGGACATGGGCAAGAGTTGGACGGAAGTATCACCAGATCTTACGCGCAACGAAAAGGAAAAACAAGGCAAAGGCGGGGCGCCCTACACCAACGAAGGAGCAGGTGGTGAAAATTACGGCACCATTAGCTACGTAATGGAATCGCCCCACGAGGCAGGAGTAATCTGGACGGGAAGTGACGATGGACTGGTGCATCTGACGAAAAACAATGGGGAGAGCTGGAGTAATGTTACACCCAAGGGTCTGGAAGAATGCCTGATTAATGCCATTGAGGTTTCCCCGCACGATCCTGGTACCGCCTACATTGCCACAACACGCTATAAATTCAATGACTTTAGTCCTGGCTTTTACAAGACTACCAACTACGGACAAAGCTGGACCAAAATCAACCAGGGTATTCCAGAAGGTGCTTACAGCAGAGTGGTACGAGAAGACCCGGTTCGTAAAGATCTGTTAGTGGCGGGTACCGAATTGGGTATCTATCTGTCGTTTGACGGTGGAAACAATTGGGAGCCGTTCCAACTGAACCTCCCCAACACTCCCGTCACTGATCTACTGCTCAAGCACGATGATATCATAGTAGCCACCCAAGGCCGAGCGTTCTGGATTTTAGATGATTTAGAATTGGTTCGCCAGTACGAAGGCCCTAAGAATGCACTCCATCTCTACGAGCCGCAAGATGCTATGCGTATTTCCGCTGGTAGCCCAATGAATGGTGATATCAGCAATTTCACTGGCATGAGCGGTAGTGGTGTAAACCCCGCCAGTGGTATGGTCATCTACTACGAGCTGCCTGCTGATGTAGCGGGTAAAACACTAGAGCTACAAATCATGGATGGCTATGGCGGTATTCACCGGGTATTTAGCTCCCAAGCGGATACTAATTTCGTGAGTTATGCTGGGGGTCCATCCTCAGAGCCAGTGCTTTCCTGCAAACCTGGACTTAATCGCTTTGTCTGGGATTTGCGCTATCACACGCTAACTGGTGTACCTAAGGCTTATATCGAAGGTAGCTTCCGTGGTGCCCGTTTTACGCCTACTACTTCTGGCCCGTTAGCCCTCAATCTTAAGCTTGGAGAGGAAGAAAAATATTACTACGGGGCCAACATTCTCTCCCATCCCAAAATGGAATTCACCTATGAGGAATACGACGAACAAACGCGATTTCTAACTAGCGTAAGTGATCGAATCGATAAGATGCACGAAAACGTCAATCAGCTTCAGAGGGTTTTGGCCCAACTAGCTAGAGCGAAAGGACAATTGAAGTCTCAACATACCGAAGTTCACACCGCCTGTGAGCAACTTGCCAAGGACATTCAAGCTTGGGATGCTCAGATCGTACAACGCAAATCGCAGGCCTACGATGATGTCATCAACTTCCCGAATGGTCTGAGCGCTGAATACTTCTTTTTAAAAGGACAGGCCGACAGTCAGATTCCCAACATCACCCAGCCTATGCGCGAGCGCTTGGAGGAGTTGGATGCATTGTGGGAACCGATACAAAAGGAGTTTCAGCAGATTTGGGAGGAAGATATCCCGGCCTTGGAGCAGCGCTTGCGTGATGCGGGGGTAGGGATATTGCGGTAGGATACAGGACGGAGCCAGTTTCAATTTTTGACACCCGGGCTGATAGGCCTTGCGCTATCACTGCGATTGATCGATATTATGGAGTATTTAGATCAAATAATATCGACGCGCTCATGCCAAACCTACACAACAACCGACGCCGGGTTGAAAATATTTGCATGCTCCACTGGGGCTATGCCTGGAAGGGTCACTACTTTGTAACTGTAAATACCAACAGTCGTATCCCCTATTTTGGTGAAATCCAGGATGCTCAAATGCACCTCAGTGACATTGGTAAAATTCTAGACCGGGAATGGCTGGCTAGCCCAGGCATAAGGCCAGACATGAATATTCAGCTGGGAGAATTTGTGATCATGCCTAACCATTTTCATGGTATCATTTCCATTGGGTGGAATCGGTATAATGGATTTGATGATACAGATCATGACAATTTGGACATAGGGACGCATTGCAATGCGTCCCCACAGCAAGAAAGCCCCCCACAGCAGTCCATGACCCGGCAAAACAAATTCGGCCCCCAATCCAAAAACCTGGCGGCCATTATCCGTGGATTAAAAGGCAGCGTTACCAAACAGGCCCGACAAATCAATCCTGACTTTGCGTGGCAGTCTCGATTTCATGACCACGTAATTCGCAATCAGAAAGCATACGATAATGTTAGTAGGTATATTCGTAATAATCCCATTGAATGGTGGAATAAGAAGGCCAATAGATTTAATGAATGAACCTATGTGTCCCTCTATTAATAGTAGGCCATTTGCCACCGAAATATTATCTTGTCTTAGCGTTTATCTGAATCGAACGTAATACCACAAAACATACACCACCAATACAACCATTACCGTAGCCATTTTTAGCTCTCTATACAACAAACAAAACATGCGCTTTCTACTCTTACTCGCCACTTTGCTGGCTATTCATTCTTTGGAATTATACGGCCAAGGAAAAAAACAAGTCACTTGGAAAACCGTCGACGGTGAAATCCAAAATGGGTTCGTAACAATTTTCCCCAGGGTCCTGAAAGATCAGGATGAGCTACTCCTTTACCAATTCGTTGATGATGATCAAGGTCGACTGCGAACACAAGAAAATTTAGTCCTTGACGGTGATATGGAGTGGCTCTACAATCAGGGTGATACCGTTTTAGTACGCCACGTTCATAATGATCGAAGTGTCTTGATGCAGCTTCTGTACCAGGGAACCATACAACTGTATCGGGTGGTTCAGCCTTTTCCAAATGATCAGTATTATTTGGTTCGGGATGGGAAATGGTACCGCATTGAAAACACTAACCCAAGAGCAGCTGCCTATGGGGTGCTTCGACAGAATTGCGGTAGCTTGAAATTTCCCAGTAAAGTGAGGAGCGATTGGGATGCCTCAGAATTGGCTCGACAGTTAAACACCTGCCTGGCAGCAAAAAAGCACTACCCGCTAAGGCGTGTGGAGTACAGCCGAAATAGAATTGGTATTAGCTATGACCTGACGGCTGCCGAACACGTTGATCGAGCGATCAATGGCGGTCTTGGACTACAACACTATTGTGGAGGCTGTAATCGGCCCATCATTGATCGCATCCAGCCCTACTACCAAAGATACTTTGCCATACAGTACGAGCGGCAAGCTTTCCGTTTCCGCCCTTCTTGGTCATATCAACTGGGATTCTCTTTCCTCTCGGCAAATCAGCAATTGCCCAGTACACTGTCCAGGTATCAGGGCCAAGTACCCGTCGTAGAAGATGTGAGCATTCACGCCCTGTACTTCAGGCCAGGAGTCAGCTATAACACTTCCTTCCAGCGCCGGTTTCGATTCTTTATTGGAATAGGAGGGATCATTGGTATTCCACTCTACGCCCGCCGCTCGATCCAACTTACCGATCGCGATAATACCGTTCCGGAATTGCCCATATCCGAGCGTTATCGTGAGATACTACGGATAGAACGGGGCATTTATGGACATTGGGGATTCCAGTTCAAACTTTCGCCTCAATTTGATTTGGGAATTCGCCATCGTCTGGATGTTCAGATTCATCACTGGCGCTATTATGATACCCCCGGCATCCTCTATTCTAAGGTATTTCCCTACAGTACGATTCTGGCAACGGACTACCAAAGTCAATTTCAGCTACGCTTTATGTACCGCTGGTAGTACTACCGCAAATAGTCCACTTAATCACTACACTATCCACCAGAAAAATGCGCATTCTAACTTTATTAGCAGCTATTTTCCTTATTAATACTTTATCCCTCTTTGGTCAGGAACGCCTTGAGGTGCAATGGCAAACAATAGATGGCAAATTAGATACAGGCCACCTGAACATCTATCAGATTCGTTCGGCAAAAGACTTTCGCATTATAAAATTTCTCGGGCGTGGTAAAGATCTAGAAAAGGAAATCTTTCACCCAGGCGAGCAACTGCAATGGGCGGTTCATGGACAGGACACCATCATTACAACTCATTTCCATTGGGGAAAAACCTACTATTGCAAGCAACTGTATACGGGAGAAGTCAAACTATACCAAGCCCTTAGTAAGCAAAATATCAGACTGTTTTTTCTGGTGAGAAATAATATCTGGTATCGCATCCAAAATGCTAATCCCCGGGAAGCCGCCTACAAAGCACTGCGACAAAATTGTCAAAAATTAAGGCCTCCAAAGCGCCTTCGCGATCCGGTCGATGCGATAGAGCTATGCCGACAAATAAACGAATGCCTAGGAGTGGATGACCATCGAGCTTACATAAGGCTATGGGCCGCACGTCACGAGTTGGGGATTAATATGGACTTTTTGGCAAATTCCTCACAAAATGGCGCCCCCTTCAATAGCTACATTAACGGAACACAATGGGCTAAGTATGGCATCACTTCAAACCTCTCGACCAGACAGCGGGCGCTGAGTTTCTCTTACAATCGCCGACTTTTCCGCTACTACCCCAATCTAGTAGCCCAATTAAACGGATCATTCATCAGTTTCCGTACCGAAGGAGAATCTACTGTCAGGAATTTCCCAAGTTTGTTTATTCCAGCTATTGAGAAACTAGGTTTTTCTGTCTTCTACCTTAACCCTGGTATTTTATTCCGAACTGGCTACCGCCGACAATTCCAGTTGGAGATCGGGGGAGGAGCATGCTTCGCCATACCCTTATACACCTACCGGCGTATTGAGCAAAGCGATCCCGATCAAACGGTGCCGAGTGCACCCACTGTACAAGAAAGTCGCAATTTGCTCAGCACTCGACCAGGCTACTATCTGACGGGAGGCTTCAACATTAATTTGGGACGAGGAATTGCTATGGGTTCACGTGTACGAAGCTACCGCTTTGAGCAACAAAGCCCATATGTTTTAGGGACTCCTTTACTATATTCCAATCTGTTCCCCAGGGGGGCACTGGCCCCATATGAATGGCTGGAATGGCAAATTCAGCTACGGTATAGCTGGTAGCATTTACGCCTCCTTCATAGAAAGTTGAATACGCTTCCGCGCGCGGTCAACCGAGATGACGCGGACCTGGACTTGTTGATTTAAGCTCACCACATCCGCCGGATTTTTGACGAAACGGTTAGCCAACTGGCTAATGTGTACCAAGCCATTCTCCTTTATTCCAATATCGACAAAAGCTCCAAAATTGGTCACGTTAGTCACGATGCCAGGAAGTCGCATACCTTCCTGCACATCATCAATCGTATTGATATTAGCAAACTGGAAAGACTTGGCCTCTCCGCGAGGATCCAAGCCCGGCTTCGCCAGCTCAGACATGATATCTTTCAGGGTTGGCAAACCCACTTCTTCGTTGGTGTAGCGCCGCAATTCAATCTGCTTGCGCAAATCTCCACGCTGAATCAGGTCGGTAACCTGTACCCCTAGGTCTTTGGCCATTTGTTCAACCAGCGTGTAGCGCTCGGGGTGCACAGCGGTATTGTCTAGCGGATTCTTACCGTCGCGGATCCTCAGGAAGCCCGCGCATTGCTCAAAGGCCTTATCGCCCAGGCGAGTCACCTTCTTCAAGGTTTTTCGGTTCTGAAAAGGACCATTTTCACTGCGGTAATCCACAATGTTTTGTGCTAGTACGGGGCCCAGGCCTGAGACATAGTTCAAGAGGTGTTTGCTAGCGGTATTCAGGTTAATGCCCACGGCGTTTACACTGCTTTCCACCGTGCGGTCCAGACTATCCTTTAACATGCCCTGGTGTACATCGTGCTGGTACTGTCCTACTCCAATGCTCTTGGGATCAATCTTGACCAACTCCGCCAGTGGGTCCATCAAGCGGCGACCGATGGAAATGGCACCACGCACCGTGAGGTCTAGCTCGGGGAATTCTTCGCGCGCCGCCTCGGAGGCAGAATAGATCGAAGCACCCGCTTCATTGACAGAAAAGATCTCCACTCGCCGGTCAAAATTGATGCCGCTGCAGAGGCTCATCGTTTCCCGACCGGCGGTACCGTTGCCTACGGCAATTGCCTCCAGCCCGTAACGATCTACCAGATCCTCCACCAGGTAACGTGCCTCCGCGCTTTTGCTCTGCGGCGGGTGCGGATACATAGTCGTATGGTACAAGAGATTACCACTGGCATCCAAGCAAACGACTTTGCAGCCGGTACGGAAGCCAGGATCGATACCCAAAGTAGGTCGTTGCCCCAAGGGTGCTGTTAGTAGCAACTGACGTAGGTTATTGGTGAAGACCTCGATGGCCTCCTTATCGGCGCGCTCCTTTGCGATCTTACGGAATTCTGTTTCAATACTTGGTGCTAGTAGGCGCTGGTAACCGTCTTCCAAGGCCTCCTTGACCTGATCCGTGGCCTCGGTATATCCTTTCAGGTATTTGCGTTCTAAATCTCCAAGAACGGCTTCGTCCTCCGGGGCAATGATGACGCGCAGCAAGCCTTCATCCTCCCCACGGCGCATGGCCAACAAACGGTGACTAGGGCACTTTTTGAGTGGCTCGCTATAGTCGAAATAATCCTGGTATTTGGCAGCTTCTTTTTCCTTGCCGCGTGCCAGCTTACTGGTGATCATGGCGTCGCGCCGGAAATGACGGCGTACCGTATTCCGGGCTTTTTCATCCTCGTTGATGAGTTCAGCGATGATGTCGCGGGCGCCTTGCAGGGCGTCGTCTACACTGGCCACTTCGTCGCTTAGGTATTGCTCGGCAGCAGCCCGCACGTCAATTCTGTTCTGTTCAAAGATGGCGAGGGCCAGTGGCTCCAGACCTTTTGCTCTGGCTACTCCGGCGCGGGTCTTGCGTTTGCGTTTGTAAGGGAGGTAGAGATCCTCCAGTACATTGCTCTCGAAAGTCTCGCGGATACGTTTCTCCAATTCTGGCGTAAGCTTACCTTGTTCCTGGATAGCGGCGAGTATAGTCTCTTTGCGTTTTTCCAGTTCCTCCAGTCGCTTGTGTTCGCGCTGGATTTCGGTCAGTTCCACCTCATCCAACTCACCGGTAGCCTCTTTGCGGTAGCGCGCAATAAAGGGAATCGTGGCGCCTTCTTGCAACATACGCAGGGCCGCAGCCACTCTCTTTTCTGCCAATCCGGTGCGGTCGGCAATTCGCTTGATCATTTGGGATGTCATTCGCTCTCTTTTTTCGCGGGCGCAAAGTAAGGGAAATGGCGGTAAAAGTGAAAGTTAAAATGGGGAGTGAAAGTGTCTTAGAATTGGAGTGAGAATTAGAATTAGCGTGAGAATTAGAATTAGAATGAAAGCAAAAGTGAGGGGGGATTAGAATTAAAGTAATCCGACTACGCCAAGGCTTCCACCGGGCGTAGTCTCTGGTGGAGGATCACGTCGGACGAGGCTAAGAAAATGTTAAAACATGGGGAAGTGGTTAAAGGCGGGTTAAAGGTGTGAAAATAGAATAAGCAAGTGCGATGCACTGGCTAATTTGGAAAAAACCCAATAATATGCGACTCCTCTTACTATCCTTTTCTATTCTCTTTTGCAGTGTGCTAAGTGCACAAGACGAAATCTTACTAGTGTCCGGCGAAGCTGTTTCGGGGCAAGTGCTGGAAGTAGGTGACGAAATCCGTTACCGGAAAGCCGAACTTCCTGACGGGCCCGTTTATGTGGTGCGGCGCGCTGAAGTAGCCAAGATCACCTACGCGAACGGCCACGAGGAAGTATTTAATGATGTGGCTCTAGTCGAATATGATCCTGCGGACGAAGGCTTACCACCGGATAACTCCTGGACCGTACAGGAAAATTACCTGGGTATACAGCACTATAACCGCTTTTACCAAGGCTTTCGCCTGATTAGTAGAGCAGAATTTGAAGACCGTCTGCGGACTGTACCCGGGGCCTACGAAGATTTCCAATCAGGGCGTAACCTCCAAGTGATTGGATTTATTGCGGGCACTGGTGGTATGATGATCTCGGCGATTAGTATTCTGGCCAATAACAGGGGCAGTGTTACGGATCGGATCAATAGCCGGTTAGCAGGTGGCTCAGGCAATAACCGAAATGGTTACGGTGGCTTTATTGCGGGAATCGGAGTCATGCTTGGTGGGATCATAATGGTTGGATCGGGCAACCGAAAAGTGTTGCGGGCACTGGATGCTTACAATATTCAAGTAGGGCAGAATGTAGGGCTACGGCCTTCCATTAACGCTAATGGTGTAGGCTTAGCTTTACAATTCTAGTACTACTTGGTGAGTTGCGAAAAACTCTTTATTCCTCACTTGTCTCCTTATAAAATTTGGGAAGCATCCATTTAAAGCGAACCGCTAAGACTCGCACTAATACCACCAAGCTACTCGTTAGAACATAGACCCAGTCCGTTGGAAGGGCCGTTTTTTGCAAGAGCAAAAATAAGCCCCCTCCCAACAGGCTGATGGAAGCGTAGATTTCTTTATGAAAGATGAGTGGCACCTCATTGGCAAGTATATCGCGGATTACCCCACCGAAGGCGGCACTGAGCGTACCTAGAAGGATGCAGATAATGGGATGGAGATTAGCCGCCAATCCGATCTCTACTCCAATAATGGTGAAAAGGCCCAAGCCAATGGCGTCGAACAAGAACATCGTACGGCGCACGTACACCAGATAAGACCGAAAGGTAATGGCAATGAGCGTACCCGCCATAATGAGGTAGGCATAGTTGATATCTTGCATCCAGCCCACGGGCGTTCGGCCAATGAGTACGTCGCGCAAGCTACCACCACCTACCGCGGTAACCGTCGCTAAAATGAGCACTCCAAAGGGATCAAAGCGGTGCCGCATAGCGGCCAGGGCACCAGAAATGGCAAAGACCAGTGTTCCCAGATAATCAAGTATAGCAAATAGGCTCATTGTACAGCGAGTAAGGCTTTTGCACGCAAAGCTGCGGAAAATAGTCGTATTTTTCGACCATGGCAGACATTCGTACCAACACTTTCTGGAGCAATCTTTTGCAGAAGATTATCAAGATCATCCTCAAGAATATGGGGGTTCGCACCTCCAAGCCTACGCATAACCAGCACGTCGTTCCACACGAAGAAGGTTGGGCCGTTAAAGGTGCCGGCAACGAGCGCTACACCGGCGTTTACCAGTACCAGCGCGATGCCATTGACCGAGCCAAGGAAATTGCTCGCAACTATGGTTCTACCGTCATTATCCACGGAGAAGACGGTAAGGTTCGTGATAGTATTAGTTATCGGGATAAGTAACTCTGCTTTCCTCGTGTAATTCTTAATACGGTAGTCAGAATATAAGTCACGCGCAAGTAGTCATAATGCATCTACGTAGGCAAAATGCTGAAAAGGAAGTCTATTATCCCATTCCTGTATCAGGAATAGATGGAATAATTTACGCTCTGATTTTTGGGCTATTTATCACCCTATTCTTGTGGTTTTTTCAACCCTTTGGCATAAACAATCAGGAATACTCCTTTTTAGAATTATTGGTATTTGGTGCTATATCTTTTGGTGTTTTTGCAATTGCTCATAGCCTGTTACCATTTATAAAACCGAATATTTACAAGGAAAGTAATTGGACCATTTACAGTCAGATTCTCTTTTACGTAGTCATCTCGTTAGTGATTGCCACTTGCAATGGACTCTATATCAACTTCCGGAATCAATTGGACTTTAGTTGGTCCAATTATTGGCTTATTATTACTCAAACCTTTGCAGTTGCAGTTCTTCCAATTACATTGTCTGTCTTGCTTTCGTACTACTTGAAATACAAGAAAATTGCTGAGCAGTCTGGCTTGATTAAAGGTAATATTGATCGTCTTGAAACCACTAAAGAACAGCAATACACCATACAGTCCAAGATCAAAAATGAAACATTCCTGATCGATGAAATGACTTTCCTATTCGCTAAATCAAACGGCAACTACATTGAAGTATTTACGACGAATAGCTCACCCAAGATTTTCCGCCTGGCGCTTTCAGATTTGGACGAGCAGTTGACTACTAACCGCTTCATGATGAGATGCCACCGCTCTTATATTGTGAATACGAAGCACATCATTGATGTAACAGGAAACGCACAAGGGTTAAGACTATGGTTCGAAAATCAGGACACACAGGTTCCCGTTTCACGGAAATATCTGGATAAAGTGAAGGCCGCTTTTGTAGATTCGTAATTAACATTCATCCCGCCATTTTGACGCTCATAACATAGGCTTGCCATTCGTCCCAAATTCTTGTCATTCACAACATAAGGCTTTACACCTCAATGATAATCAATTAGGTTGCCAGCATGAAAAATAAAAACCTACTGCTCGGCTTCCTATTTATTGGTGCGATCTCTATGCTCGCTATGAGCCTTCATTTTTTTGGTGGAGAAGACTCGGGAATATTAAGAAACAAAGTGGTAAAGGATACCACTTGGTATCGATTATCATTTTTCACGCACATTACTTTTGGGCTCGTAGCAATTCTCGCCGGTCCTTTTCAGTTCATAGGAAAGCTCATTCAAAAACGGCCAAGACTCCACAAAGGTATTGGCTATCTGTATAGCTTAGCAGTAGTAGCAGCAAGCACTACCGGACTGGTAATTGCGCAATTTGCTATTGGTGGGACCGTAACCATGATTGGTTTTTCGATTCTTTCTATTTTATGGTTTGGTAGCCTCGTCATCGCCTTACGCAAAATATACTTGCGGGATGTAGCAGCTCATATGAGGTGGATGAAAATCAATTTTGCTTTGACATTTTCAGCCATCACTCAACGTACAATATTGCTGTTCGCCTTTATTCCGTATTTTTCTTTTATGCCGATCTACCAACTATCATCCTGGTTGTCATGGACTTTCAACTTGACTTTAGTGCTTGTTGTACTAGGGAAGAAAAAAGAAAGCAAGGAAGCCGTTTTACATACGTTTCAGGCAAAGCAATAATGAATAAGACTTGCAGTTTAGGTTATGAAAGATTTCCACCTAATATGACCAATAACCATCGCCATCTCAACAAAACGTGCTATTACATATAAACTGAGTTTGATCTTATGTCTTGGCCTCACATTTATAATAGTGGAGGCGAAACCTGACTACACTAGACTATTTATTGACCAGGTGTTTGATCTGGCGGAGGTAATCGTCGAAATAAGGGGAAGATTTGAGCGATTTCCAACATCTTCTAGAAAACACCTTGAGGTGGAAGCTGGGATTTACCTATACCAGCGTTTCCAGTTCATAAATCTGCGCCGACTGCCGCTCCCCTACCCTGACGGGCAGCATACGCAGGAGCGTATTGCGAAAGCCAAAAGCCAAGACGTTTTGCCAGTGCGCCATCTTACCGACGGTCCAGCTGGTTTTTACGATTTGGCTCACCTTGGCCTGGCGGGTGGCTTGATATTGGGTAAAAGCCTGCTCTGCTGTAGGGGCATGACTTAGGTAATGAGCCAGCACACGGGCATCCTCAATGGCCTGGCAAGCGCCCTGTCCTAGATTGGGAGTAGTGGCGTGGGCGGCGTCACCAATGAGCGCCACTGCAGCTCGATGCCAAGTGCTTAATCCGGTAAGATCGGTAAGCTCGGCCTCGTGAATGGATTGCCTCGGTGTATTGGATAACAGCTCCGTAACGATCGGATGAAAATCCTGGTAAGCAGTTAACAATTGCTCCTGACCAAGGGGCTGCTCCAACCCAAACTCTGGCTACCACGCAGTGCCGACGATAGGAGGCATTGTCGCTGGTAGCAAAGTTCTGTCCAGTATTACTTAATTCATTTTCCTCAAATGTTTCATATTGCATTGGCTTCTATGTGCTTGACTTATTTGATTTCAATTTTATCAATTTCTTTCATCAACCTATCCGTTTCATTCAACGCAACGATGATTTTTTGATAGTGTAAAATATCCTCAAAACTCAAGGTTCTTCCTTTTCTATCTTTCAACCATTTTTGAGCCGGCTGATACCCCCCTATATAAAACTCCCATGCTTTCAATGGAATATTATCAAAGTATTGTTCTTCATTTATCCATATTCTTCCAAGTTGTTTTTCTTCATCGAAAAATTCCCAATCTTTTTTCCCAATCTTTGTTGTAATGGTGTTATTTCCATCTTTGGGATAACTGGTAATATATTTCTCTACTTTAGGCGATTCTAATAAATGTATTTGACGTATTTCTCTGCCTAGTTTTACCAATGACCAAAACGTGTCTTTGTCTTCTGGATAAGGAACTCTAGGAAAATCAATTTTTAGAAACTCTTTGTACTTTTCTCGATATATAAGTGAATGTAGAACCGCATAGATGTACTCTAAAATGTCAATAGGGGCAAAAGAATTTTCGGTAGTTTCTTTTTCGTTGGTATAGGACAATCCCAAGTTCTCTGCAATTTGATCAACAATTTTTGTATTGAGATTGGGAGTCCTCTCTTCTATTTGGTCTATGCTTTGTTGTCCGTTTGACTCTGGATATAGGTAGAGTGGAAAAAACTTGCAATTATCTAATGGTGATACACCATCTTTATCAACAATTTTATTTGCTATGAAAAAGTTATTGGTTTTACCTTTTCGATTATTACGTATTGATAATAATGATAGGTTATCCTTGATACAATTAAGACTTAATGGGCTTCTAGGATAGGCCATAAAGCCTTTGCTTCGGCCTGTGAAATAAGTAAAACGAGTGTCAAATGGATGATAACTTAATTTAATTATTCTACCATCTTGTGGCAATACGTCTTTTCTTGCCAATTCAATAGTCCAATCACGTCCATCTGCTGGCAACCCATATTTTCTTCTAAATTCCTCAATATCTAATTCTTGAATATCGGCAAGAGTATCTTTCAGTGAATTAGTATTGAAATGATATACAAGTGAGTCTCTTTTGGTTTGAATCCCAGTATTATTTTTTAAAAATATTATATCCAATTTGAAGCCTTCATCGTATTTCTCTTTGGCAGAAAAATCTTTAGGAACAAAAAAGAAGTAAGGTTCATCCTTTTCCAACCTTTCCCACCTAATGGATGAAAATGAATTTTGATTAAGGGTCTCGTATTTTAAGTGTCTTCTTCCAAATAATTCTGAATGAAAAATTTCCCCTAGTTCAGTTTTCTTCTTTTTCCCTGTTTTGACAAATATGTTTATTGAGACACCTTGCTGAATGTCAAACACATTTTCATCTTTACTTCCGTCAGGTGTGATCTCATTCTTTTTAGTACTACCATGTAAATCCACTATATAAACCTTATCAAATGTCTCTAAAAGATGTTTCCGCATTTGGCGGTGTGTAATTCCATCAATAAAACTATTGTTAGAAATGTAAGCTAGAACACCGCTGCCATTTTTTTCAACGTAATGCTGGCCGTAGCGAATGAATTTTATATAATCATCATCTAAATTTATTTTTCGCTCATTGAGATTTTTCTTGTAGTCGGATATTAAATTCAAAATCCAATCATTCTTGTTTGTGCTACTGATAGCATACGGCGGATTTCCAATCACACACATAACTGGTGTATCACGTTTGATGTAATTGGCCTCATTAGCCTCCGTACTCAACCAATTACTAAAAAGTGTTCCCGTATCAGGGTGATGTTCTTCCAGTGAGTTGGTTAAAAAGATATTAAACCTCTGGTTTTTAGATGGTTTATAATTTGTTTCGGCTAATAACATATCCAATTTAAGATGTGCCATTGAGTAAGAAGCCATCAATAGCTCGAAGCCATTTAATCTAGGTATTAAATGGTCTTCCACATAGCTACTCCAAGCCCCTTGCATGGCCGCAAATCGCGTACTATAAATATGCTTGATGACTTCCGCTAAAAAAGTACCCGTTCCCGTTGCAGGGTCAAGAATTTGCACTTTATGTACCTCTTTTTCAATTTGTTTATAGCCTGTACTGGAGCGTTTATCAGGGTTTTGTGAATTGACCTTAATGGTCGTTTTAGAAGTATCTGCCAAGCCTTGGGTTAGCCCAAATTCTGTTTTTAGTATATCATCAACTGCTCGCACAATAAATTTCACCACTGGCTCAGGTGTATACCAAACGCCTCTTGATTTTCTTAGCTTCGGATCATATTCTGCTAAGAATGTTTCGTAAAAATGAATGATAGGGTCATGTTGTTGTGTACTTGCACCAAAATTCTTTAACAGTTGGTCCACATTCGTAGCACGGTAAACATCCGCTAAATTATCCACCGTCGTTTTAATTCTCTCATCAATATCGGGTCCAGCAACATAGCCAAATAGTTTTCTTAAAAATGGATTGGATTTAGGGATTAACTCTGCTGCTTCTTGTCGGCTAAAATCTTCTAATGTCGGGTCATGTAATCGCGCCGCAAACATGCCATAAGCCAATGTTTGCGCATAGATATCTGCAAATGCCTTAGGCGTTAAATCATGTATAAGAATCTGTTTGAAGGTAGCATATTGGCTTTGGATGGATGTGTTTTCTTGTGTTTCTTCATCGGAGGTAACGACACGTTCCAAAATATTTTGGAGCAATCTCGCTTTGGCGGCCATCATCCCTGCTAACTTCTTTGACGATTTGATCGTTTGGCCAATGAATGCTGAAAAGTCGTTAAGCAGATTCTCAAATTTGGCAAAATTACCGGGCAGTGGCTTAATGACATTGTTTTCTATATCGGCAATTCGAATTTCGTGCACTAAGTGTCCATTCTGGAAAAACTGGAACCAGATGTAATCGGTAATGATTAAGTTATCTAGAGCTTTTCTGTATCTGCCGAATTGTTCTTTATACGATTTGCTATTTAGATCTTTCCCAATGTCTTTGGCTTCGATATATCCAATCGGAATTTTACCTTTCGTTATAACATAGTCAGGGTTTCCACAGTCCGTTACAGTGGCTGGTTCATTAGTTATTTCAACGCCTTTTACTAGTTCTTTGAATAAGTTTTCAAAATCTCCTCGATAAGAATGCTCTCTTGAAATACCGGATTTGTATCTTCTATTTACAGTATTTATGTATTGATCTAAATTCATTTTCGTATTTATCGTGCATTATCCTCAAATGTAGCCTTTTTTGTGGGTTGGTTGAAAAAACAGCAGATGAGGAAAGAACTGGATGCTTTTGCGCATTGGCTTTTTCTTTCGTTTACTTTTTTGAGTTGGACAGAACTTGCGCATAACCGCAAACCAATAAGTGCGTTGAGCGTCAATTTGCACAAAGCCGAAACGGCCGTTTCGGCCCCAGCTCTCCGTTAATTGTTCCCCGAAAGGGATAGGTAAAGACATGTTGGCTATACCCCGCCAGCAGAGCTGATCCGTACTGCGGATTTCACCTTCCCGAAACCACTGCTCTCGTACCACTGAGTGAATGCCGTCAGCACCAATTATACACTGACTATCGATTTGCGTACCATCGGCAAAGTGCAACTGTACCAGATCTTGCGCTGATTCCATTTGGACCAGCTCCTTATCCAACAGTAACTCTTCGGCCTGTAATTCGGCAGCCAGCACTCGCTGTAAAGCTCCACGATGGATAGCGACATTACTAACCGAATAGCGGTTGGCGAAAGGGCGAATATCGATCTCAGACAGGGGTCTCATTTCTGCATCAGTCACTTGCATGCGCTCGCATTGGTGGCCGGCCGCTTCAATGTTCTGGCGTAAGCCCAATTGCTCGTACACCTGCATAGCATTACAGGCTAGGTTGATGCCTGCCCCGACCGCTCGGAGCTGTGGTGCGCGTTCAAAAACACGTACCCCCAGGCCCTGCCGCTTGAGAGCAATAGCTAAGGTTAGTCCACCAATTCCTGCGCCGATGATGTCGATGGTTTTCATGTGGGTTTGATTTGAGGTATCAGGAAGTTTAGGACGCAAGAAACAGTAAGCCGCCAATGACAAGCAATAGTCCCCACTGCCCCAGCAGGAAAAGTCGCCGCTTGAACGGAGGTGAAATGAGGATGGTACAAAGCCACACCAAACCGTAGGCAGTAAAGAAAATCCCCAACACCAGGGTAATGGTCGATTCATGGGGGAATAAATCCAAGAAATTAATGCAAAACATCAGGATGCTGGCGATGAGCAGATCAGTAGATAGCCAATGCCAACCACAGCGTGCCATGGTCCAGGTAGACCGGTATTGACGATCGGGTTGTGCTTGCGTTTTAATGAGCAATTGAAGCTCGCTATCTCCCACGAAGGTGTGGACGAAAAAGGCGAGTACGGTGAGCAGGTTGGCAATTAATAATGGGATACTCATAGGGTGTGGGGTTATTCGGGTAGAAACTGTTTTGGATACTTAATAAAATCGTACTGACGAATGATCTTGTGATCATCGTTAAAGTGCAACCACATCGTGAAGAGATCAGTCCATTCCTTGAGGTCGCCTTTCCAGTAAAAGGGCTGAAAACGACCTTTGATAATGGCGGTTTGGTCTTTGACTATCAAGTCCTCCATCAAGAAGTGTTTCTGCTCCGGACTGAGTTTGCTAAACTGGGGATTAGGCCAATCGTAAAACGCCATAAAGCCCGCCTTATCGTGGAACTCGTACTTCATATTGATATCGATGAAGTAGAGGCTGTCACTGTAGAATGAGAGCAGCTTCTCCCAATCTTCCCGGGCCTGGTAAGTGGCAATGTAGTCTTCCACCACTTTTTGGAGCTCCGCCGAAGGATCGGGTACAGACTCGGCTGCGGGAGGAGCACTCGCGTCTTCACAGGCCAAGAGCGCCAATAAACCAATGGCGAAACATACCATCAATATTTTAGGATAAGTGGTCTTAAGCGTACGCATTGTTTTAGGCAGCTTTGATCTGCACCCGCAATATGCGTAGTGCCTTAGCAATTTGGTTTTCCACGGTTTTAGTCTTGATATGGAGTTTTTGGGCAATTTCGCGGTAGCTCAAACCTTCTTCCCGATTGAGTCGGAAAATAGTCTGGCAGCGGGGCGGTAAGTCATCGATGGCATCGTCGATGCGCTCAGCTACCTCTTCGCGAATGAGATAATCCAGTGGGGTGGGCTCAAGGTTAGGGCTAGGTATGTGCTGTTCGCGCAACTGTTGTCGGCGATTCTGCTGCCGCAAATAGTACAAGGCCTCGTTGATGGCCATGCGGCGCAGATAGGCAGACAGCGATTTTGTGATATTAATCGATTCACGCTTACGCCACGATTTAATAAAAACATTTTGCGCCAGATCCTCCGCTACACTCTGGTCCTGTACTATGCGGTAAACCGCCTTACACAGCATGGGATAATAATCGTAAAATACTTGCTTGACGGCATCATTCTCGCCAGCTTTAAAACGGTCAATGATTTGGTCCTGATGATTTTTAATAGCAGACATTACTTTAGTTTTTAAGTGGGGTGATTTCTAAGATTGCTTCTGTTCAGTCTCTAACTTGGTTGTTGGTTACAAATGTAGGTTCTGGATTCACAGCAATCGTTCGGATTTATAATTCAGAACGGATTAACCGTTCCGATTTCCACTACAAATGTGTCTGCTTACGGGGGATAAATTCATTGACATTTGTTAAGATTTTTGCGATAACTAATACAGGGCACCGCTTTTTACCCTAGTTCACCGCTATTCGACCCCAAGAATTTCCGGCTCTGCTACACGGAAATGGATTAAAGTGGTGGTGGGGCCACAATTTTGTGGGCAACACCTAAGCCCCCAAACCATGCACCTTATTAAGCATTTTCTTATTTGGCTTGTGCTCAGCTTGAGTGCAAATGCAATTGTTGCCCAGTCTACTATTTTCGCTCAGGCAGCAGACTTTCTACCCCACGATACAATCGTACAGTCCGCACCTACAGTCACTTACCATTCACTATCGATCATTCCTACCGGTCGGAAGGCGGTTCTCAACTGGGCCACCACGGCAGAACGCCACAATGTCGGTTTTGAGGTCCAGTATCAACGCCAAGGCCGGTGGCAGAAAGTGGGTTTTCAAGCTGGTGCGCTCAAGAGTCGCCATCTGCAGTATTATCGCTTTTGTACGGAGTCTCTTCCTCCCGGCCTTCATCAATTCCGGCTCTGCCAATGGAGCAGCGACGGAAAGTTTGCTTATTCCGCACCACTACGAGTACGCGTTGAGGATCGAACTTTGGTGTGGGAGATAGCGGCCAACAAGACAGGACCGGTCATCAATATGGTCATTAACTCTGCTTACAGCGAAGATTTCCTGCTTTCCCTATTTGATGATTATGGCCAGCTGATTTATCAACAGCATCTGAACAAACCCGCAGGGTCGCATCAAGTGAGTGTCGATTTAACGGCTGTGTACGGCAAAGCCTACCACTGGCAACTACATAACAAACGAGGCAGCTGGCACCAAGCATTAAGTCGTTAGGGATTTCCAATAGGCACTGGGGGTCAGGCCCGTGGCTTTTTTGCAGTAGGTATTGAAAACCGTCTTGGAATTGAAGCCGCATTCGTAAGCCAGTGCCAGCAGGGTGAGTTTTTGGTTATCCGGATTTTGTGCCTTTTCGGCGAAGGCCGCTAAGCGGAAAGCATTAGTGTATTCGGCAAAGTTGTGTCCGGTGCATTCATTAATCAAGCGCGACAAGTAGTTGGGATGATGGCCAGCAAGAACGGCCAGCTTACGCAAAGAAAGCTGCGCATCAAGGTAAGGGGCCTGCGTTTGCATAAGCGCTTCTAATTTACGCATATCTTCCTCATCAGCCGGTGACACCTTGAGTGGCTCAGGTGGCAGCACGGGCGCAGCCTTCCGCTGGATATCCTTAAGAATTGCGGCAAACCGAGGCTTTTGGCGTAGCGGTTTCATGAATGGTTCCACTAGTAATGCCACGATCATCGAAACTCTTTTATGTGTTGCTATCGCTAAAACATCAAGTGCTTTTTCGTAGTCCTCCAGGCTGGTGTAGATCAATATCAAAAAGAAATAAGCCCGATCTGCGAGAGGAGTATCTAGTGCTACTTCTAGTTGCCTGATACCTTGTGATACTGCTTCAGAGTCGCCCATCAGGGATCGGGCTAAAGTAACCCCCCCCAGGATTGAAAGGTCACTTAATCCACTAGGAGGTAAATTTTGAAACCGCTGTAGGCCCGCCTGCAAATCACCCTGCATCAGCTCAGCTGCCGCCCAGTTAACATGCGACATGTGGAAATTGGGATCCAATGATAGGCAACGTCGAAAGTAAGCAATAGCCTTCTCGTATTGCCCTTCAAAGTAGAAAGCAGCCCCTTTAAAATCGTGCATTAATGGGGAAAAAGGATCAAGTTTCAGGGCAGTATCCAAGTAGTCATGTGCTACTGAGAACTGCTCCATAGTAACCATACAGACACCTGCCCAGAGGTGGGCCTCAGCATTGCCTGGCTGTTTTTGCAGTACTTTTTTCAGCAAAGCATAAGCAGCTGGTAAATTCCATTCTTGCCAGTACAAGAGCCCGGCCAAACGGAGCTGGTATTCGGCTCCTTCTCTTTCTTTTTCGGGTACCATCCCCAGGTAGTGACGGGCTTTATCAAATGCCAGTGCACTCGGCAACACACCAAAGGCGCCCATAAAACTGTAGGCCAAGGCCAGTTGCAGATAGGGCGCTACAAAGTTGGCACGTCGCTGGGTAAGCACTTCCAACATTTGGATGCCTTTTGACACATCGTCACGATTGAACTTTTGTACCAGGAAGCGTGCTCGCAAAAACTGCTGGTACTCGGCAGGATCCACCTCCGGAATGGGCACCAGCTGATCCGCAATTTCAAAGTGGGCAGAGTTTTCGCGAATGCGGTCGGCAATCAAGAGACTGATCTCATCCTGGACCACAAAGATATCATCCAATAAACGATCATAATTTTCCGACCACAAATGGTAGCCATCGGCTACGCTAACGAGCTGGGCAGTGATCCGCACCCGCTGTCCGGCAATGCGAATACTACCTTCCAGCACATTGGCCACCCCGAGTTCCCGGCCAATTTGGCGGATGTCTATCGCCTGGCCTTTGAAGGCGAAGGAAGAGGTGCGAGCGGTGACTTGCAGACCTTGTATTTGGGTCAGCGCATTGATAATCTCTTCGGCCAGGCCATCACCAAAATACTCCTGTTCTGGGTCATTGCTCAGGTTGACAAAAGGAAGTATTGCGATCGAACTACCAGGCATAAGGTATTGTGCTCATTTGGTACACCAAAGCTAAGTCAAGCACAACTTAACTACAAGAAATTTGGTGGAGCTTATGTAATTCATGGCTCTGCTGCATCCAGTTTAAGTACCAAAACCTAGTCTTATGTTTTATCGCGTTCTTTTACCCGTTCTTGCGCTGGCCATCATCGCTTGTAGTCCTACGGTTTCACCTCCAGAAACGATCATTACTTCTGATGATCCGAACATTGAATATCCGTCCTCCTTGCAACTCGAACAAGAGACCCTAGAGGATCGTGTAGCAGAGACTACGAATTTGCTGCCTTTTGACAAAGTAACGAATGAAGAAGAGACCATGATTAATTACTCAGGTTTCTTAAAGCTTACCCTGGAGCTGCAAGACTACCGTCGAACCCGGACGATTGACCTGCCAACTTACGCCGAAATGCTGAAAGAAGAAGGTGTGCTCTTGCTGGACACCCGTTCCCAGCGGGCTTTTGAGGCTATTCATCTCAAGGGTGCTGTCCACCTCAATTTTTCCGATTTCACCGAAGACAAGTTAGCTGCAGTTATCCCTAATAAGGACACTAAGATTTTGATCTACTGCAATAATAACTTTCGTAATGCAGGAATTGAGTTTGCAGCCAAATCATCCCCCTTAGCTTTAAATATTCCCACTTTTATCAACTTGTACGGATACGGTTACGAGAATATTTATGAGCTACAAGGCAACTATACCAAAGAACAAATTGAAGAGTACCTGGAATTTGAAGAACTTTCAAAGGAACGTTTGCAGCAAGTTGCCGAAGCAGCTAAAGTGGCACAATCTTAGAAGTCCTATATTGTCGGCAAAGTACGCCTTATGAACCCTTTGCCGACAATCTCTGATCAGCGCCGAATCCTCGAAATTGCTGCGGTAGCCTTTACCGGCTTCGGCAAGTTTATCTTCATGGACTGGCTTAACTGGCGCCTACCGTACATCCTTACCGCTTGCCTGGGGTGGTTGTTTTATGTGCTATACCGCGCCCGCCAGTCGCCAGAGCTCCTCTCCTACTGGGGCTTTAGCAAGCAGGGCTTCTGGCGCACCTTCCTCTTACTCCTTCCGTTTGCCGTTGGCTTAGTGCTGATTTTCCTACTCTTGGGTAACCATTGGGGTACGAACCGGCTCAACTGGGGCATTATTCCCATCTTACTGCTCTACCCGCTCTGGGGTATTATCCAGCAGTTTCTTATTGTAGGACTAGTGGGCAGAAATCTGGCCGATCTTTCTACGCCTAAGCTCCCGCTTATCGTTGTCGTTCTGCTCACTGCCACCGTGTTTGCTGTGGTCCACTTTCCCTTTGTGCTGCTGGTTGCCGCCACCTTTGGCTTGGCTATCGTTTACACCTCCTTATATTTACGCGGTCATAACCTGCTGGTACTGGGTATCTACCACGGCTGGCTAGGCGGCTTTTTTTTCTACATACTGCTGAATCGTGATCCCTGGCAGGAAGTCTTTGGGGCCTTATTCAGTGGTTAACCATTCCTCATCATGCGCACCTTGGTTATTCTACTTTTCACGCTCTTGTCTACTTCACTAGTAGCCCAGTCCACCCGAGCACCAGAAGCCAAAACTGAGTACTTCGAGTTCCACATCAACTACTGGTTCAATATGCACCACCTGCTGTGGATAGAGGCCTACTCCAATACCCACCTGGAAAGTAGCATCATCGACGTAGAATTGAATGCGGAGGAAAAGGAAGCATTAGATGCTGCCGTGCGCTTCTACCGCGAAAACATGATCCAGTACGACCTACGCCAAGGGAGCTATATGGGGAAATTTCGCGATTGGATTACCCAACAAGGAAGTACCATTCCCGCGGTACCAGAGGCGTTTCGTCCGCACACCAAGGTGATGTTTGGCTTTGATGCCGTATACCGGCGCCATTTCTGGTCTGCCCATAAGAATGCCTGTGAAATGGTACTGGAACAAAACCTGCCGCTGATTGAAGCCACTGAAAAAGTATACGTGGAGGAAATCAGTTTGCTGACCCGCGAAGCTTGGCAAAAAAAACGCATCCCGGTGGACATTACCTACTTTGGCAAAATCACCAAGCGCAATTTGCGCAACCGGCCATATACCGCAATTTTTCCTACCCACATCGTGATGAATACCCTTGGGGATGATCAAATAGAAGGTGCTTGGCTAGAACTCCTTTATCAGCAGTCGGCCAGCCACCTGGTTTTGCGCAACTCCAGCTTTGTTACCGGTACAATAAAGGATGTAGGAGAGATCAATAAATTACAAGTTCCACAAACCCTATGGCGTGGATACTCCTTCTACCTGGCCGGCACCCTATCAAAGCAACTGCTGAGGCAACAGGGAATTGATTATCCCTACACGTACACCGAACGCAATAGTGTTTTCTCACAGTATCAAGAACTGCTAGATACCCATTTGACAGCCTACATGGAAAGGAAGGCAACGTTGGCAGATGCAACACTACAGATTTTGCAAGGTCTGCAGGAGTAGTCCCTGCTACCAAGCACGATAAGAGGGCGGCTCTATTCCACATAAGCGCAAATACACAATCATTTGGCCTCGATGATGCGCCAGGTGATTATCCATTACTGATAGTATCCGGTGTTTGGTAAACTTCCCGTACCAAACATCCACCACCTCCTGCCAGTCCGAGTCCTCCGATTGCTTTAGGTAGTCCAGGAATAGATCGAAAAACTCGGCAATCGCCGCTAGCAAACCCTCACGATCCTTTGTAGCCAGCCGGCCTAGATCGTTACCGGTAATCAACTTGCTATGTGTCCTCAACCAACTGGTGATATGACTGACCTGTGAGCGGAAGCTCTTGACGGTTTCAATCGGTTGATAATCAAAATCAGCTTCCGGCATACGCTCTACCACTTTAAGTAAATAGTTCTTGTGCCCCCGCCATTTAGTGATCATTTCTTTGCGTTGCATAATGTAGTTTATGCAAAGATACAAATTAGACCAATTAGTCTAATTTGATTTTTCCTTTATTCTAGAGCCTCCTACGCCAAAGTCGTAGGCGCTACCTTATCCGTTAAAGCCCTATCTTTCCTCCACACCTAACTATTACCTGCATATGCTCCGACAATCAGGCATTACCGTCCTATTGATTTTATTCTTGTTCCTACTCACTATTTGGCTAGTGCCCAGTGCTAGAATGGCGGTGGAGGCTGGTCTGTACGATGTACTGGAGGGAAATGAATACGTAGAAAAAGAGGAGGATGCCAAAGCCATCTTTAGTCAATTCAGCACCATTCCCGCTTCGGATTTACCCACCTGGTACCGCGAGAAGAATGGCATGAACGAAGCGCCTTTCCAAAAGATGTGCTCAAAGATGAAGTTCTACCAACTCACCAAAAGGGAGACCTACCAAAAAATTGCTGGCAACGTTAGACTCATAGATCTGCTTTCTCGTGATGAAGACTTTCACAAACTGCACTACTTCAGTAAAGAGAGCACTTATCTGGGAATCGACGAGCGGGTTGTCTATCGCCTGATTGCTCTACAGGACGCCCTAGCCCGTTCCGGCTATGATCCAGATGCCCTTGTGGTGCGTTTCGGCCATCGTCATCCCCGGCTCAACAAAGAGATTGGCGGGGCATCTAAAAGTCGGCATATCGTGGGTGAAGCCATAGACATCAGCATAGATGATGTTAACTACGATGGCAGCTATTCAGAGGAGGATAAAGCCATAGTACTGGACCTCTGCGAACGGGATATCATTGGCAAGCGAGGCGGACTAGGCCGGTACCCCGGTACGCGCTCCATTCATATTGATGTACGGGGGTATCGGGCGCGCTGGGATCAGCAGTGATGGGGCTGGAAAAACCGGGGGTTCATCGAAAAAACTAAATTTTTAGAATCGACATCTTAAATACTGATAATCAACACCTTAAATACCTCATCGAAAAAATTAAATAACTAGTTATCGAATTTTTTCGATGGAATTTTTGTTAGCCTCAAAAAAACACAATTTCAACCCCAAAAACCGACTTCTCATGCAGACCGAATTATACCAATATCAACAGTCCCTGCTGCCGGTAGAAGGGCAGTACATTATAGCAGATACCACCCCCAGCAGCATGTTCGTGTACCAAGCCTACAAACCTGCCATTGCCAATTATGCGGTAGAGCATCAGCGTTTTGGCGGCAGCCACTTTTCCTTCAACCGCATGACCTGGATCAAGCCCAATTTTATGTGGATGATGTATCGTTCTGGCTGGGCCACCAAGAAAGATCAGGAACGCATTCTGCGTCTAGAGTTAACTAGAGCTGGCTTTGAAACGATTCTCTCCTCTGCGGTCCCTTCCAGCTATCAGCCGGGCTATTACTCGGCGCGTACGGAATGGGAAACAGACATCCAATCTTCGGATGTGCGCCTCCAGTGGGATCCAGATCATGCACCAGATGGTAGCAAGCTAGCCCGCAGAGCCATTCAACTGGGTATTCGGGGAGAGGCTTTATTGCAGCTCAACAACGAAATGCTGCTTAGCATAGCGGACGTTACTGACTTTGTAGCAGCGCAACGCGAAAATATCGGCAATGAAAATCTGCTCGTGCCAGTAGAGCGTGTGGTTGAGTTTGAGTTAGCACTCAACATTTTGCGACGGGTCGGGCTAGCAAAGGAGTAACTAGCCAGAGGAATTAAAGGTGAAGTACGAATCAGGTGTATCTGCAATTGACGCTAATTCAATTTGCCCTGTCAATTTTACACCTAATCGCCATTTTAAAGGTATCCTCCTTCTATAGAACTAGGTAAATTAATCTGCATCAGACTCTACTCCCATTGCACCGGAATTCCGTTTCAGCACAACGTAAAATGGAATCCCAGCCAGTAGCAAAAAGAAACCCCAAAATACCACCTCCTGTCCACAACCAATAATGATCCATAGGGCAAACAGAAACGCACCCAAGGCCAGCAAGTAAGCTTTGCGACGTTCTTTCTGCAGGGCGTTTGCGACGTGCAGAGCATAACTCGCCGCTGAGAATACGTAAGGAGTAATAACAGAAAGCGTAGACAAGGTCATCATGAAGGTAAAGGCCCCAACCAGAGATTTGGAGAAATTGGCCAACATCAAAATCGACACCAGTACACTGGATATAATAATACCCACTGCCGGTTGCTGCTTAGAATTGAGTTGGCGAAACACCTTAGGAAACAGCCCGTCAATGGAGGCTGCTAGCGGAATCCGGCCTTGCATGAGGAGCCAGCCGTTGAGTGCGCCCATCGTTGCTAGAATAGCACCAGCCGCTACGATATATTGCGAGGAACCACCCCAAAACAAAGCCGCCGCATCCGCAAATGGGGAAGAGGACTCCGCCAAAATTGCGGGGGGCACGATTCCCATCACTGCCGCCGAACTTAGGATGTACAGAAGAATGGTAATAGCCGTACCGATGATTGTAGCTTGGCGAATAGTATTGGAAGAATCCGCTGTCTGGGCTGAGGGGATCGTTGCACTTTCCATGCCTAAGTAGGCGAAGAGGGTCAAAGTCGTTGTGGTTGTGATAGCCGAAAAGTTAGAGCTCCCGCTCAGGTTGAATGGTTGTAGATGGTCAAAATCAAAATACCAAATGCCAATTAGCCCAATCACAAAAATGGGGATCACCTTCAGTGCGGTGGTGATGACTTGTACCCAGCCGACTGTTCGTAAGGAGCGCGTATTGATCCAGGTAAAAAACCAGATGAATAGTAATCCGGTGAGGATAGCTAGCGCAGGATTGGATTTCAATGGTGGGAAGAACACCCCTAGATAACCAACCAGGGCTACCGTAATAGCAGCATTGGTACTCCAAATTGAGATCCAATACCCCCAAGCTACCAGGTAAGCCGGAAAGTCTCCCAAACCCGCGCGCGTGTAGGCATAGGGGCCGCCATTCGCCTTTGGCAAAATTCGACTGAGATTACCAAACATGGCAGCTAGCAAAATCGCCCCAGCAGAAGAACACAACCAACCAATCAGACTGATACCACCGAATGGGGCCAGGGACGCTGGCAACATGTAGATACCAGAACCAATCATATTACCGACGACCAATGCCAGGCTGGCGGCAAATCCTATGCGGTTAGTGCTCATAAATGCGGACGCTGCGGTTGTTCCGGTTGTTCGGGGAGGCAGATAGAAGTTCTGTGGGCCCATCCTATTGGTCTCGTGGAATTCACTCCGCCGCCGAGATTGCAAGCGGAATGAATTCCACAAAACCACTAATGTGCAAGTACTACATCACTCTGAAGCCTTGCACAACTCAAAATAAGCAATTGCTGACCAACTGATCTTTTAATTCGCCACACTCCCGTAGAAATGCAATAGCACATCATCCAGTAGCGGCGTCCAGTTGGCCCAGGTATGGCCGTGCGGCACCTCATCGTAAGCAAACTCATAGCCCTTTTCGTCCAGTATGCGTTTGAGTCGGCGTGTAGCCTTCGCTTTATCATTCACCGTACCCGTACTGAGGTAGATTTCAATGGGTAGGCGATCACGGTTCTCATATTCGGTGTAAATATCCGGACAAGGATGGGGAGCAGGGGATTGGATCCCAATCTTACCAAAGGTATCATGCGCATGAATGCCAAAATACATGGAGTTTAGGCCACCAAAAGAAACACCTAACATACCTCGACTAGTCCGACTTGCATCGGTCCTGAATTCGTCATCTACAGCCGGTACTAATTCTTCCTTGTAGAACTGCACATACTTTGGTTTACACAGGAATTGGCTGTTACGCCGGTTGTTTTTCTGGTTGTCTGGATCGTAGGCATCGACGTAGATGAGAATGATATCTTGAATTTGATCCTCGGCCATCAGGTCCTTGGCCACACCTGGTAATCCTCCGTCTTCTTTGTACCACCAACCATCCGTAATATAAAGTGTGGGGTAAGCGGTACCTATTTGATAATCAGCAGGGAGTTGCACCCAATATTGAAGGTCGTAACCTAGTACATTGCTACTAATACGCCTTAAGACCGTAGTACCTGCAGCTAGAGCAGTTGGAAGTCCCGCTTCCGTCTCACTCACTTCAACTTTTTTGGCAAGCGGAGGGGAGCTAGCATCGCCACTTGTACGGGCTGTTGTTTCTGCACAACCGCTGATCAACAAACAAAGAAGTAAACTAGATAGGAGTATTTTTAGATAGGTCATAACAGTATTGGGTTTAAACGTAAGAAGATCTGGTACATTAGCTAAAACAGGTAGATGCAATAATCAGATGAGTAATGCCCTTTCACATTTAACTACGTATGAATTTGATGTGAGCTTGCCCTAGCGTGCAACGACTAGTTGATGTACGCTAAGGATTCGCCCCTCAAACCACGCCTGAATCTGGTATACACCATCAGATAAAGTGCTAAGATCAAGTAAGATGGGACCTCTAGCATCAACCCGGACGGAACTTTGCATCCGTCCATCAAGTGTTATCACTCGTATTTCTGTTTCACCTTGCCACTCGCTGTTAAATTCTAACCAAGTAGACGAGCGAGTGGGATTAGGCCACAGCCTAAACATCAAGTCATCTGCCAATTCCTCTACCTCATTAATAATCCCCGCTACCCCTAAAAGATATTTCCAAACTGGCTCATAAATTGGTGCTCCGTTCTCATCCAACGTCACTTGCTCATCGGTGATCATAAGGGAGTGGTTGACAGCCAAGCTGGGCTTTTGCTCTGTAGTGTACAACATGCGACTTTCATTGTACGGCGGCACTGCTTGGAGCACATTAATCGTATCTCCGAAAGCGCCCATACCAAGCGCATTCCACTGTAGGTACTCTTCCCCAAACTCGACAATATCATCAAAGCGATTGCCAAAGGCATAGTAGACAGAATCAGGGGTAAGTGACGGGTCAGCAAGCCAGTTGGCAGCGGTGTTGTTGACTGCGTCAAAATCGTTTGGGGAAGCGAACATGATTACCCTGGACAAGGTTCGGTCCTTTGCCATGAAGCCGGCATGGCCACCTCCTTGTGAATGACCGGATATCACTACTTTTTCCCACATTATTTCTTCTCCATCGAAAAACTGATCCCAAGCTTCCGCAGGAAATTCCTCCGCCAAAAATTGTAGCAGCTTCTGTAGCCGGTTTTCAATACTATTGACTCGGTCGACCTCCAGGGCCTCAGTAGAATCAGTTCCGGTTACAATTTCTCTTCGAAAATCCGCATAACAATCCGGGTCTTCACTTTCGCGGCAAGCGGATTGTGCGGAAAGGTCATTGGGATATTTTAAACTGACCACATGATAGCCATTGTTCGCCGCCAAAGCTGGAAACAGTGTGGTTCGAGAAGGATTATCGAAAGTACCTGGTAAGTGTACCAGTAGCAACTCTTGTGCCTCACAAGCGGGATTGATCCAAACTTGATGGCGGAATAACTCAAATGGGATGGCAGCATCGGTCTCAGAAGCGCGGACTTGGCGGTTGATTAATGCATCAGCCGAGCAATCCTGGCCAAAGGCTGTACTAGTGGCAATAAGAAATGAAAGCAGGAAGGGGGCAGGGAACTTTGCAAGCATGAGTAGTATTTAAGCATTAGCGGATAAACAGCAGAGAATTTACGTAATGTTTATCTTTACCGTTGCTCTTTCGCGCTCTTATCGAACGCCGTAAATTAATAACCGACGCGCTCTGGAACAGCCCAGAAATTGGTGGACAGATTCATTGCAATGCTTCTCTTCGCCCCAGGTTTTCCTCAATGAATTTAAAACAACCTCCTACAAATGCCTTTAAACATCTTTGCGCTCTTAACTGCCCTTTTTCTTTCCACCTCCTCTTTACTAGCACTAGACAGCCTTGATCTGCGCCAGCTGGACTTTATCAGAAAGACAGTTCCCACGGAAGTCATGAGTTTGCGATCCTTATCGGATACACTTCTGGCAGAAGCAGATAGTGATTTCAATGCCGCAGAATTAGCATTCTATTGGATTGCTGAACACATTGAGTACGACTTCGAAGCAGAGCAACTGGGAGGCGAAAGTGCCGATCTGGAACAAGTACTGCGTACGCGACGCGGCAACATGCAGACCTTTTCCCAAATTTACCGGGAGCTCTGTTCCCGCATGGGCCTCCAATGCTATCTGATTCGAGGGTACGCCAATCTCAAAATTGGCAAAGAGTTACCCGAACATTTCTACGACGGCACCGTGGGCGATATCCCCGATCGTCCTAATCACTCCTGGAATTTGGTCAAGATCGATAGTGTTTACTACGGAGTAGACGTCAGCTTAGGGGCAGGTTCTCTGGGTGGCACAGAGGAAGAGGCCGTCTTTGTCAAGAAATATGACTACGCTCAGATCCTGGTGAGTGAAGGCATCTTCTTCAAGATTCACCTGGCCGCAGATCCGCGCTGGCAGTTCCGCGAGCACCCATTATCCCTCACCACTTTTTTCAAGGATGTTCCCTATGCGAAAATGGTCAGGACACACCAGTATGGGCAGTCTTTTGATTATCAGGCGGCCATTGCAGCATTCGAAGTAGCTAGTGCCGCCGAACAGCGCCTCTTGACCCTGCAAAGTACCCACGAGTTTAATCCTTCCAACTTCAATTTACGACAGTACGCGGATGCACTCTACAATATGGGATACACCCAATCCGCTGGAGATTACGAGTCCAAACGGCTTGTTTCGGCGCGCAAGTATTATCAGGAAGCCATTGAGGTGTACAAAAAAGTGAGGTCTACCCCCGAGGTACAACAACTCGTGGCGCAGGCGCACCAAGGTATTACTTACATTCAATACCGCTTGGATACTAAGCAATAAGACTTTGCACGCCATCCTTTACCTTCGCACTTGAAATGTAATTGATATTATGGCAAATCAAGACCAGCTAGCTCTCCTAAAAAATCATGGTGTTGCTCATTGGAATGCACATCTGGAAAGGAATGATAGTAGGGTGATCTTTAATGACGGTAGGTCTTTTGACCAACTACCATCTACTAAGATTGACCTAAGTGGAGCTGATTTGAGTAATATGAATTTAAGCGGTATTGACCTATACCAAGCTGATCTGAGTCAAGCCAAGCTTTCTGGATCAAATTTGGGAAATGCGAATCTAAGAGGCGCCATTCTGCATGGGGCGGACTTATCAAATGTGCAAGCACCAGGAACCGATTTCTACGGTTCTAATCTGTCTTATGCTGTTCTTAGTTCCGGCAATTTCGAGGGTGCCATATTTTTCCAAAGTGATCTATTCCATTGTAAGGCAGGCCGAGCAATCTTTAGCAAGTCCAATTTATACAAGTGCAACTTGAGCAAGGGGTATTTTTTTCAGGCCCAGTTCATGGAAGCTACAATGGATAGATGTGATCTAAGTGATGCTGATTTAACCAGGGCCAACCTCTCTTATGCCAGTTTAGTAAAATCCACTTTTGACTACGCAGAATTACAACAAACGGATTTACAGCACTCCAATCTCTCCTTCTCATCTTTCATAGAAACAATGATCTATGACTGTCGAATCGACCATTCTAAGGTTTACGGAATCTCGGTTTGGGGTGTTAATCCCGAACGTTTGTCACAGAAAAACTTGATCCTTTCAAAAGATGACAAGAATTCATTCTACGTTGATGATTTAGAATTAGCTCAGTTCATCTATCTATTAACCGAAAGGAAGAAGATCCGTAATCTCATCGCCTCTCTGACATCAAAATCAGTATTGATATTAGGTAGATTTACGCCAGAGCGCAAGGAGATTTTAGAGGTGATAGCAGAACAGCTGCGACGCAATAACCTACTACCCATAATCTTCGATTTTGATAAGAATACGAATAGGGATTTTACAGAAACGGTTAAAATCCTTGCGGGCCTATCCGTTTTTGTCATTGTAGATATTACCAATCCGAAATCCTCACCTCTAGAGCTTCAGGCTACCATCCCCGATTATCAAATTCCATTCGTACCAATTATCGCCGCGGGAGAGCAGCCCTTCTCCATGTTTAAGGATTTACACAGTAAATACAACTGGGTACTTACTCCAATTGCCTACGATAATAAAGAGGTCATTATTTCAGCATTTGATCAAGCCATCCTAAAGCGAGCCTGGGAAAAAAGAAAAGAGTTAGCCTCGCTAAAAAACAAAGAAATGGAAATGCTCTCTTTCGATCAATTTATCAAATAGTTCTTTCGTATCAGAAGAGCTACCCTACCTATTCTCCTACCTCAGCAGACCTTCATAAGCAGGAAAATCAGGGGTTGCTCCACCCACTTATTGTTAACAATTTCAGCCCAGCTGGAATGTAAGATAAAGCAAGGCCTGTACTGCTCTACGCAGCACAGAACATGCATAATTGCCTTTTTTTCAGTATCTTAACATAAGAGAAAATCCAACGCCCTTAATAGCAACACCTATGAAACCTCTTGCCCTGGTCAGCATTATGCTGTCCCTTTCTGTGCTATCTGCACAGGATTTACAACGCTGTCGGCAATATATCGGCACGGCAGGTTCTAGTTCTTTTCTCGCCACAAATTACATTAGCTATTCGGTTGGCGAAGCGGTAATTGGCACCCTGTCTTCCCCCTCCACAACCATCACGCAAGGCTTTCAACAGCCCGAACTCTGTGTTGTCGTTTCAGTCGATGTAGTCGAAGCTGGGGACGACTGGTCCATTCGGGTTTTCCCTAATCCGACCCAGCAGCAACTCAATTTGCAATGGCGGGGAACAGGAAGTATCCCTGACCATCGAATTAGCATTGTGGATAGCAGCAATCGCAGCTTATACCTCTCCGACCTTACCAACCTTTCTACCAGCCAGATCAACCTGCTCCCCTGGCCATCTGGCACCTACTACTTGCAAATTATAACTACTACTGATCAAGCACCGCTCATTGTCCCCTTTGTGCTACAGCACTAGTACCCTATGTGATGAGGTCAAATCAGGACGACATGCTCTTGACCTCCGCTCACCGTCCAACTTCTTCCCGTAATTCATACAAATACTGTCTACAATGAAACACCTAATACTATTACCTCTCTTTTTACTCCTATGTCAAATTGGATTAGCGCAGACCACGCCGCAAGGCATTAATTACCAAACAGTCATTCGCGATCAATCTACCGGGCAACCTTTAGCAAACACCGCCGTTGAGTTGAGCTTTGTCATTCGTAACAATACGGCCATTGGACCTATTGTTTACCAAGAAGAAATCGGTGACAACACCGACGAATTCGGGCTATTCAACCACATCATTGGGCAAGGCACGCCTATCATCGGTGACCTGTCCACGGTTGACTGGGGAAATGGCCCTAAATTTCTCGAAATTCTTCTGGCCATTGAGGGGGCCCCGGCTATGTCAATCGGTACAACCCAGCTGTGGAGTGTCCCTTTCGCACTCTTTGCCGCAGAAACGGGTCGGGCAAGTCACCAATGGCTTCTGGGCTCGGGCGTACCTCCCGAAATTATTGGCGAAGACGGTGATCTGTACCTCGACAATACTACGGGTGAATACTACCAAAAAGAAAGTGGTGTCTGGTTGCTTGTTGGCACGTTGCAAGGCCCACAAGGAGAGCTGGGACCTAGCGGAATGAATGGTAACGGCATTACTGATATTGCCGACAATGGAGATGGTTCACTCACTATAACTTTAGACGACGGTAGCTCTTACAACGTCTTGGGCTTGGTGGGTCCTGCGGGAGATCCCGGAGAACCGGGTCCACAAGGGGCACCAGGCAATGGCATTGCCGATATTATGGACAATGGGGATGGCTCTATTACCATCGTTTTGGATAACGGAGGCTCTTTTGTCATCAGTAATCTTACCGGGCCTACTGGCCCAGCCGGTGAGGACGGAGAAACCGGTCCACCGGGACCAGCTGGAAATGGGATCGCAGAAGTGATCGACAATGGTGATGGTTCCATCACTATCGTTTTGGATGATAACGCTTCGACCACCATTCAAGGGGTTACTGGCCCCGAGGGACCGGAAGGGCCCGAAGGACCAGAAGGGCCGCAGGGGCCAATAGGAGCTGAAGGTCCAGAAGGTCCAATTGGCGCAACCGGACCAAGCGGACCAGCAGGCAACGGTATTGCCACCATTGACGACAATGGTAATGGTACACTAACCATCACCCTCGATGATGGCAGCACGAGCACTGTTGGTGGCTTGGTAGGCCCGCAAGGTCCCATGGGAGAAGAAGGACCACAAGGCGAGCAAGGCCCTACTGGACCTACAGGTCCAACCGGTGCGACTGGCCCGCAAGGGCCCCAAGGGGAAAGCGGGCCATCCGGATCAATGGGCCCCACCGGACCCACCGGCCCACAAGGAGCCACCTGGTTTAATGGTAGTGGAATGCCAGATAGCGCAATAGGATCGGATGGTGATTTTTACTTTCAGGAAAATGGTGACTACTTCAAAAAAGAAGGCGCTAGCTGGGCCTTACAGGGACAGCTGGACAGCAACCCAGGTGATGACCTGCTTAGCACCGATACATTCAGTGGAGAAGTATCGGGTCCATTTAATAATCTGACCGTAAATGCGCTGCGCGGACGCCCCATTGGGGGAATGCCGCCAGCGGCCGGACAAGGCTACTTCATGGTTCATAATCCCGATACCGATCAATGGGAAGCCAAGCAATTGGCTGGTGATATTACCGGCGATTTTGATTCACTAGAAGTGACCGCTTTACGTGGACGCCCCATCGGCGGCATGCCACCAGCAGCCGGACAGGGCTACTTCCTCGTACACAATCCCGAGTCCGACCAGTGGGAAGCCAAGCAGCTAGCCGGTGATGTAACCGGTGATTTTGATTCGCTAGAGGTGACCGCTTTACGTGGACGCCCCATCGGCGGCATGCCACCAGCAGCCGGACAGGGCTACTTCCTCGTACACAATCC
>JBCBEC010000030.1:0-90389 GCA_038528965.1 Bacteroidota bacterium
TTCACTACTTGCAATTCAAAGCACAATCATAATAGTCACTCTTTTGCTTGCATTTTTACACAGTTCATTCTAATTTAAACTACTCCTGGTACGGCTCATGCTTGACCAGCTGATCTTCATAATCATGGTAAGAGTAGCTCATCTAAGTTAGAATGGGAATTAGGGTTAGAATCTGGAAGTAGCAACCCCATCATTCTAATTCTCACGCTAATTTTAATTCTAATTACTCCTGGTACGGCTCGTGCTTAACCAGCTGATCTTCGTAATCATGGTAAGAGATGGCCAAAAGGCCTAGGAAAGTGAGAAAGCCATTTAAGGCGATGATAAGGAAACCAAACTCGAATCCGTACAACAATTCTACCGAATAATGATCGATAGCGAAAGTGATAATTGGGCTGTACAAGCAAACTAGGATAACCAGATTAACCCGCCGGTAGCGAGCAGGAAGGTATTTACCCCAGCTGTAGTTATTAAAATCCAGTACTTCTCTCACCTTCAGGTTGGTAGACATGCCAAAGGTAAACAAGCCTAAAAGTGGCCCATAGGTATAACCCGCAGCCGTAAAGAGCTGCTTGATAACGGCATCATTATTCAGTTCGTTAAAAACTACAATCACAATGAGCAGGAGGATGGAGAAGCCAATGTGCACGATGAAGCGGGTACGCTTTTGTTCTTCTTCCCGTCCTTCCTGTTTCTTGAAATTGAGGAAGTCTACACAGAAGGAGGTCGTCAGTGCCGTCAGAGCAGAGTCGGCGCTGGAATAAGCAGCAGCAATGAGGCCCACGATGAACAGAATACCGATATAGGGCGCTAAATGCTGCAGGGCGATGAGCGGATAGAGTTCGTCGGTTTGCGTTGGAATTTCAATACCTACCTGCTGAGCGTAGATATAGAGTACCGCACCCAAGGATAGGAAGAGAATATTGGCGAAGAACAGTACAATACTGAAAACAAACATATTCTTCTGCGCATCGCCCAAGCTACGACAGCTCAGGTTCTTCTGCATCATATCCTGATCCAGGCCAGTCATTACAATCGTAATCAAGGCACCTGCAAAGAACTGCTTCCAGAAATTATAGGGATCACTCCAGCCACCTTCGAAGAAAAATACCTGGCTGTAGGGGCTATTGCTCACCATATCCACTAAACCACTCACGTCGGTTTCTAAAGCAGAACCTATACCCAAAATGGTGAGCACAACAGCTACCAACATGGATAAAGTTTGCAAAGTATCGGTGTAAACAATCGTCTTAATTCCGCCCCGAAAGGTATAGACCCAAATGAGTAATATCGTGCTAAGTACCGTTATAAAGAAGGGTACCCCAAAAGCGTTCATAACAAACTCCTGCAGAACGATAGCGACTAAATACAATCTGAAGGACGCTCCAATAACACGCGACAGCAGAAAGTAAAATGCCCCTACTTTATAGGCGTAGAAGCCGAAGCGCTGCTCCAGAAACTCATAAATCGATGTCAGTTGGAGTCGATAGTATAAGGGTAGCAAAACCAGGGCAATCACCGCATAACCTAGCAGATAACCCATCACCATCTGCAAGTAGGCAAATCCCTGTGTTTGGCCAGTACCGCCGTCTACTTCGCCCACCCAACCGGGCACCGAAATAAAAGTGACGCCCGAAAGACTGGCACCAATCATACCAAAGGCAACTAAAAACCAAGGAGACTTCCGCCCGGCGAGAAAAAACGACTCGTTGCTATTCTCATCCTTGCTGGTCAGATAGGAAATGAGGATCAGGATCAGAAAGTATCCGATAATGATGCTCAGAATGACCGTCGGCGTTAAAGTTTGTATCATATGTCCACTGCTGGATACCGCAACAACAGGTACGGAGACCTAGAACGCAAATGGTGATGCTTTATTTTCGGGGATTTCAAACACCTCAATTATCCATCTTCCACTTGGCTTAGCCAATGCATCCTGTTTTAGGGTAGAGGCAAAGATATAAATTTCCGAAAGGCAGTGAATTTCCGGCATAAAAAAAACCGGCGCTGGGGGACAGGCACCGGTTTGCTTGTTGGGTTAGGATGGGAATTATCCGATAGCGGTCGGATAAAATCAGGGTTCCCAGGTGTCAAGACAAAGGTTTGGTTTAAAGGGAGTTAGTAGGGGTTATTGGGTTAGTGTCTGGGGTTTGGTGTTCTAGGGATGATATGGTTGGTTAGGGTTTTCTTGGGGTGTTCAACAGGGTTGTGTGTGGTTATAATGGGATACGGAAAATTTAAAGTCAGAAGTGGGAAGTCGGAAATGGGAGTTTTTCAATGGTCTATCTCCCATTTCCTACCTCCGATTTCCGATTTTGCTATCTCCCCCAACTCAGCCCAAAACGCATTTCAACTTGGGCGAAGGGAGCAGATAAATCTCCACTGGTTAAGTCAAAACGGTCGCTGGCGCCGACGAAGCGGTAACCTCCTTCAAAACCAAGGCGGAACCATTGGAAGACGTTAAATTCAAAGCCCGCAGAAGGCTGGAAAACAAACATCCGATCATCGTCTGCTTTGCTAGTGGTCCATACCCGGCCGGTACCTGTAATAAAGGTGAAGCGAGGGTGGATCATTTTCGTGGAATTAGGGGCAATGCCAATTACTGGACCATGGTAGCGAAAGTTGAAATCGCCTTCTCCATCATCGAAGCTAATGTCATCGCGGGTTTCGTAGCCGCCCCAACCGATAAACAGGTCGCGGCCAAATTCTACACCGCCGTAGCCACCACGGATCAGGGTCCAATCTTCTCCATTGAAGCTAGAGAAATTATAGGCCGCTGAGCCCCAGGCACCACTCAGGCGCATATTGGTTTGGTTAAATAGGGTTTCTTCGGATTGAGCCATCATGCTCACAGTAACAAAAAGAAAGACTACAAATAGCTGCAAAGATTTCATAACAGTTGGCGTTTGTGGGTGATTAGAAAAATGCTTGGGTTAACAGTCGTTTAAAAAGCTTCTTGGGGTTTAGGTTCTTTGGGGTAATGTTTGGGGTTTCTTGGGGTCTTGCTTTGCTGCGGGTTTCAGACGATTACACTGCGAATATAGGCCCAGGTCACACATGCGTCCAGTCCTTTAACCCTGTTTAACGGGACTTAACAGAGTGCTAACACTTTTAGTGGGGAATGGGGAAAGGAAGGTCTTAAGGGAATTAACAAGTTCGCCCGACTTCGGTGGGAATTAGAATTAGAATTGGAATTAGAGTGAGAATTAGAATTAGGGTGAGAATTGGAATTAGCGTGAGAATTAGATCTATTCTAAAACATTGCTAAGTAGCGGCGCGATTCATCGCGCCCACAAGTAACACCAAATAGCACAGCCCTTCTAAAGCGCCTTAAGATGCCTTTAGTTATCCATCGCAGTCCAGCATAGGAGGAGTCATTCCCCAATTCAAAATGGAAATAAACGCCACTACTGAATCACCAGACGCCGACTTACCAGCTGGTCACCAGCTTGGATTTGGAGGAGGTATATACCGGGTGGGTAGGTCGTAAGGTTTAGTTGAGCAGGAGCATTAGGTTCCCAATTATTGATCTGAGTAACCAGTCGCCCTTGGGCCTGTCGGAGGCTGATAGTAGCACTTTGGAAGGGCGCGTTTCGCCATACGACCTCACAATAATTGGTGGCCGGATTAGGTAGCACTTGCCAGTCTTCCAGATGGCTGGCATCAACTACGCGTATGGGGCTGTAAGACACCGCACCGTCTAAATCTACCTGACGCAGACGATAGTAGCCAGTAGTCATATTCAGCGGTAGATCTTTATCCCAAAAAGTATAAGAGTTGATATCAGATTGGGAGGAATTTGCTGCCGCTACGTAGCCGATGTCCGTAAATTGGCGGCCGTCGGTACTTCTCTCCACGTAAAAGCCAGCATTATTCTCTTCTTGGGTAGTTTGCCATTCCAGTTGCACCTCTGGCCGTTCTTTGCTCATGGTGGCAGTAAATCCTAGCCATTCTACAGGCACAATCGCTAGCGCACAGCTACCTACGTGTATATCGTCCACGTACCAACCGTCCCAGCCATCACAACCATCGGTTCCAAGTTCCCAACGCAGGCGGATCGACTCTCCGGCCTCTACTCCCAGTACGGAGAGATTAATTTGCGTGGTACCCCAAGTACCGGTTGTCGAGCCAATATCAGCTCCCGTCCAAACACGATCGCCGGCCAGTGGATTATCCGTTTCAGAAGCATTAGGCAGGAGGTCGTTGTAGCCATTGTGCAAAAAAGCAATAGGTGGTATCCGGAGCCAACTGCCACCATTTTGCTGCACCTTAACATTGGCACCATCCATTCCATCTTCGAGTGAAAAATAGTGGTCAAAAACTAAGTAGACATTACCTTCTACATCCGCAGGAATGGGTATTAGGGGTGTTTTTAGGCGGAGGCCGCCATTATTAGGAAGGGTATCACAGTGCCCTACTGCAGGGCTAACCGCAAAGGCTGCTTTTCCCGTTCTTTCGTTCGGTAATTCATCAGTAATCATCCAGTGGCGCGGCACCCAACTCTCCGGATTATCTGGGTGGGCACTTAAAGTCCAACCACTGGTGCCGGACTCAAATTCTTCACTGAAGAAAGGAGTTAGTACGTAACCATTGGCCAAGCAAATTTCTGGAGCATCTGGCTGCAAAGCGCTGGCAAAGTCTTCGCAAAGCGGTGCCATGCGTAACTCTACGGCGGCAATCGTTTGCTGCAAGCTCAAACTATCGGCTTCGGTCAGCTCTTGAAAGGTAGGTATAAAATCAGTCGCTAAAGATAGTTCTGCCAGGGGTGTGCCACGCAAATCTAAATAGGCGGCGCTCAAGGCATCCGCCAATTGCGGAAAATCAGACGTACGACGCAGGTAATGCGCCTGCGCATGCCAAAACAAGTGAGCCGCTTTGGTCAATCCAATCCCGGCAATATCATAGCCATTATAGCTACCACCATCAGTGAGCAGCGCGTAGGCATGCGTTACCACTCCGGAATTGATGTGTACTCCACCAAAATCCTCATCACTACACTGATAAAATGGATCGCTAACCCTTCCGGGGCCTTCGTAGCAATTGGGGTTCCACATATCCCGAATAGCTCCACCTAAAGCAGCAGCTTCTTCAGCAATCAACCAGCGGTCACTATCACCACAATCCGTACGAAGAGGATTAACACTTTCTTCGCTATTAAGCAAGTCTATGGTTTCTCCCCAAATATCCGAATAGGCCTCGTTAATAGCCCCTGCTTGCCAGGCAAAAAGCTGATGACCCGCAAACTCGGTATAGGCGTGCCCCCACTCGTGGCCCACTACATCATCGGAGCTGATGGCATTGCAATAGTTGGTAGAATAGCCGTTCCAGTTGGCATTGGGACAGTTAAGGAACGAAGCCTGATCCACCATCAACATATCGCTGCCCAGGGCGTCAAAAGAATGAACACCAAATGAGTTGAGGAAGAAATTATAAACCTCTTCGGAGGTATGGATTTGTGTCTGTTGCCAGTCAGAGAGTTCACCGGGGAACACATCCCCGTCTTGCCAAATAGGATTAGAATTGGTGTTACCGGAAAACAATTGTCGATGTGCCAGCTGGCAGATACCCGAAAAATGAGTAATCACCTGACCATTTTGCGCATCGATGATCAAGTGTTCTCTAATATCTTCTCGATTGGTCAGGGATATTTCGTAAGCCAGTCGAACCTGTTTCATTTTTCCTTGCACCAAGCCTTCTGGATACCAGGTCAACAGTTCTTCCTCTATCTCCAACTGTTGTAAGTCAGTATCGGGATAATGCTTACTTACCCACGCCACTGCGCGTTGAAAAGCTTCTTCGGGGCCCAAGTCCGCCTCGGCACTCCCCATATCCTTGAGGAGTAGTCCATCAAAACCTTGTAGTTGTGTTTGCGCATTGAAATGCACCTGGAAATAGCCATCGAATACAGGAATGTCGGCGTGGTAATGTTGGAACTTAAGGTGATAGTTACCGGCAACATCATGATCTTCCTTTAATAAACGGAACTCGGCATCTTCACCAGGAAGCTCAAGGACGGGCAACACTTGACTGAGGAGATTTTGGGCTTTGCGCTGCAAGGTGAAGCCAGGCATATCAGCAGCTATCGGTAAACGTACATGCGTTTTACCGTCCTTACTAGCGTGTTGTTCTTGAATGATTGGTGTGGCAACCTCTAGCCACTGCTGCATTTCTGTCACTTGCTGTGACAAGGCCGCAGAGTACGCTAGTAGCGCCACCATGCCCAGTGCCAACCGTATCATTATCTGTCCCGTTTGGCCCGGTATACGGTAGCATCACATTAAAGGTTACGTTCATTCGATATAAATGAATGTAAGTTATATATGTTTTCTATTTCATTTATGGAGTGGTCACTAATAGCCGGCGAACGGCAAGTTTTTCACCCTTACCGTTGCGTAGTACTGCCAGGTACACCCCCTTGCGAAAACGCACTACATTGAGCGTTTCCAGATGGTATTCGTTGATGTATAATGACTTATTCAAGACCGAGCGGCCTGCTACATCGTAGATTTCCAAACTGTACTGATCAGCTGGCATATTAGCAAACTCGAGCCGCGTATGAATGATCGCTGGGTTGGGGTAGATGTACAACTGCGGCTTGATCGTTGTAGGCGTTTGTACACTACTAATCATGTCGTCTGACTTAAAAGTCACCGATTCAACTTCTGTTCCAGTTGGGTCCGAATTAATGACGGCAATTGCTTCTTTGGCACTATTACTCCAAAAGGTGTACGTTACCAGGGTATCCGCACCTAGATCGTCGATAGGTAAGAATTCCAGAGCTAGATCAGTAATATCAGCCCAAGGTAATACGCCAATCTTAGCATCCAGACGGACCTCCCGAAACTCTGTTCTTTTCTCCCGCAACACATCATAAGTGCCATCGGGAATGGTTACCGTTCCCCAGGCGTCCACCAAATCTGTACGATCCGTAGCTACCCGTACGCGGATAGAATCTGGCGTAATGGGTAAATCTTCAAAAATATTACCGGGAATATCATCTGCTGCTATCGCAACCGTGAGTGCTGACTCGTTGAAATTTTGATCAAAGAAATTGAGTGGAGCCCAACGTTCGACGTAAGGCGGATTGAATGGAGCATTAACTTCAACACCCTGCCCTAAGGGATCTGAACCAGCAAAGCCAATAATGCTGAAGGTGCTCCCGTTCGACTGGTAGTAGCCTTCGCCTCCTTCTACTTGTTCGAAGAGAATATTAGCATTGGGGTAATCCCCAGCAGCATCACCATTAGCAGCGTCTTCTACTATGCGCTCCAGTGAAAAGCCGGCCTGTAAAGAAGCAAAGTTCCACTGCTGATCTCCACCCGGGCCAGTAATGGCAATACCCATTGGAGCAGTATCGGTTGCAGTACGCAAGGTATCCCCTACCACAGGGAAGTAATCGCTACTCTGTAGCGTTATTTGCGCACTAAGGCCGATGGTCGAGATAATAGATATAGTGAGTAAGATATGCTTCATGGTGCAGTTTTTCGGGTACGTGTTGATTCTAAATATGTAACGTGAGATTGAAAATAAGTCACAAAAATTAGAACTCATTTTAGTTGAGACACCTCACATTAACTCAGGTGTTTAACTCAAATATACTGGTTTTCGCCGCGCGGCGCTCGCACGCCACTGACAATAACATTTATTTAAACAATAGGGCAGCCCTCCCATTTTGCTGCATGTTTCTCTTAACAGGGAACCTTTTGGCATGCTATTTTGCTATGCTAATTAGACAGCAGATCAGCCTACATTGCCGTCAGCACAACCCCGCCCTAGCCCATTCTGTTGCTAGGTAGCGATTGTAAAACGATAACCTCAACGAACCATTTATCAGAACCTTTGGCAGAGTCATTTCCGTGTGGAGTGACTCTGTTCTTTAAGCGTTCAAGCTATTCTTTTCCAGCCAGTTCCCAACCGCTACGCCCAAGCGCTGTACACAACCCGGTGAAAAAGGCGATTCCAATCCGGCTAATTGTACCAAATCTAGAAAAGAAGCGCTTCCGCCAGCTTTGCAGAGCCGTACATAATCACTCCAGGCAGAATCGTGATTATCTTGATCCTTTAGCCAGAACTGAAAAGCACAAATTTGCGCTAGCGTATAATCAATGTAGTAGAACGGCATCGCGAAGATATGCGTCTGCTTTTGCCAAAAGCCACCCGCTTCCAAAAATGGATGCCCCGCATAATCGCGTTGCGGTAAATATTTGGCCTCAATATCGCGCCAAGCTTGGTTGCGCTCGGCCAGGCTAACCGCCGGATTAGCATAGACAAAGTGCTGGAATTCATCCACTGCTACGCCGTAAGGCAAAAAATAGATAGCACTGCTAAGATGCCCAAAGCGGTAGTGCTCTACTGCGTCCTGGAAAAACTTCGCCATCCAGGGCCAGGTGAAAAACTCCATGCTCATAGAGTGAATTTCACAAGCCTCGTAGGTAGGCCAATTGTACTCCGCAATACTCAAATCCCGACTACTGTATACCTGAAAAGCGTGCCCTGCTTCGTGTGTCAGCACGTCAATATCACCGCTGGTGCCGTTGAAATTTGAGAAGATAAAAGGTGCACGGTGTTTTGGCACGTAGGTGCAATAACCGCCAGTAGATTTACCGTCGCGGCTCACCAGGTCCATGAGATCTCTTTCTTGCATAAAGCGAAAGAACGTATCGGTTTCCGGCGAAAGTTCAGCGTACATTTCTGCGGCCCGTTCTACAATCCACTCGGGCTGACCTTGCGGCTGAGGATTACCTTCTCGAAACAGCATAGGCTCATCGTAATAGCGGAGTCGCTCCAACCCTAAACGTTTCGCTTGCTGCTGGTACAACTGGGTGGCCAATGGTACAATGTATTGGCGGATTTGCTCTCGGTAGAACGCTACATTTTCAGCATTGTAATCTGTACGCAGCATTCGGGCATAGCCCAACTCTACAAAGTTATCGAAGCCCAACTTCTGCGCAATACGATGCCGCACCTTGACCAACTGATCAAAAATGCGTTCCATTTCTTCTTGTTGGCTCGCCAGCCAATCCCACTTGGCGGTAGCCGCCGCCGCGCGCTTGGTACGATCCACATCTTCCTCCAATGGTTGAATTGAAGAAAGATTGTAGGTTTCACCTTCAAATTCGACCTGCGCCTTGGCTTTCAATTTGTTGTAGCTGCTCGCCAGGCGATTCTCTTCCTGCAAATCCTCAATAACGTCCGGACGAAAGGTGCGTAGGCTCAGTTCGGCTATTGCAAACAACTGCTTGCCGTACGTTTCCTCCAATTTGGGGCGCCAGCTAGAATTTAGCAGACTCCGATAGAAATCCGTTTTCAGTTCTTCGAACACCGGCAGTTGCTCATCGAAGAAGTTGTTTTCTGTTTCGTAGAAACTATCCCGGGTATCACCACTGTGCCGGATGTAAGCGATATTGTACATGGTCTGGAATTCGGCGCGTAGGCGGTATATTTCCGCAAATGCCGTCTCCGCTTCATCTAAAGTACTAGCCCGCTGAAACCTTTGCAGGGCAATCGCAAAATCAGCTTTCAGGCGAGTCATATCTGGCCGCTCGTAGGGGAACTCAGAGAATATCATCAGTCGAGGTTTTCTGTCAGCCGCAAAGATACCACGGAATTGGGTTTAACGCCCTCACCTTGAGGCTGTTTATCAATCTTTTCGTAATTTTGTGAGCTTTTTGGGGTACCATTCAAACTAGCAGTGCGCTGCCTTATCAATGGTACGTTCTATTTCAGGCAAATACACTTCATGGACTGGAAGAATAAGATAGACCAAGACCGCTTGCCGGAACACATAGCCATTATCATGGATGGTAACGGTCGTTGGGCGAAAGAGAAGGGCAAGCCAAGAGTCTTCGGTCATCGCAATGGCGTAAAGTCAGTAAGAGAGGTAACAGAAGCGGCGGCGGAATTGGGGATCAACTACTTGACCCTCTACGCTTTTTCCACCGAAAATTGGGGACGCCCCAAATTGGAGATTTCTGCCTTGATGCGCCTATTGGTAGAAACCGTATATCAGGAAACCAACACCCTGATGGAGAATAATATTCGCCTGCAAGCAATTGGCGAAATTGACAAACTCCCCAAGGCGACTCACCAGGCGTTGCTGGATGGTATTGAAAATACCAAGAATAATGACCGCATGACCTTGGTGCTGGCGCTCAACTATAGTGGTCGATCAGACATTGCAAAGGCCACCAAATCGATAACTAATCAAGTCCAGCAGGGCTTAATTAGCCCCGATGAAATAACGCCAAAGTTAATTTCCGCCAGCTTGAGCACCGCTAATATGCCCGACCCCGAGCTCCTAATCAGGACCAGCGGAGAGGCGCGCATCAGCAATTTCCTGCTATGGGAATTGGCTTATGCCGAACTTTATTTCTCAAATGTATTCTGGCCAGACTTCCGCAAGCCGGATTTTTACCAGGCCATCATCGATTATCAGCAACGAGAAAGACGTTTTGGTAAGATCAGCGAACAAATTGCCTGATCCTTTCTCATGCTATACAACCACAACTTATCTTTGTCGGTCCTTAAGCAGGACAGCACCGACATGGCCCAGTCATTCTCTTGTCTGCTCCTGTTTTTAACAGCAGCAGTACGACTACTTAAGCCGCTTTGAAATTATGATACAGAAGTTTACTATGACTGCAGAAAAAGCGCTCCCTTGGCAGTGGATTTCCCAGATGAGTGCCATGCTCCTCCTCGTCTTGTTCGGGGGGTGGCCCGCCAACGATATACAGGCTCAAGGCGCAGCTGATAGTCTGGAAGTCTTTGACTATACCGACCCCAAGGATTACGAAATTGGAGGCATCAAAGTTTCGGGAGCGTTCTTTAGCGACGAGACCGCAGTAATTGGTGTTTCTGGCCTGGCCGTTGGCGACGATATTCGCATTCCGGGCTACGATATTCCACGGGCCTTGAAAAATCTATGGCGCCTGCGCCTTTTCACTAATGTGGAAATCCTCGTTGAGAAGACCATCGGTGACGTTATTTTCCTGGAATATGTAGTTCAGGAACGTCCTCGCCTTTCTCGTTTCTCTTATAAGGGCGTGAAGAAATCTTACCACGATGATCTCAACGACGAAGTAAACCGCTACCTGCTACGTGGTGGTATTGTCACGGAAGATATCAAGGTAAATGCCTCTGAGAGTATCCGTTCCTTCTTTGTAGAGAAGGGCTTTCTAGATACCCGGGTAGCCGTTGAAGAAATCGCTGATACCGCTCGGGTAAATGCGGTTCGCTTGGTTTTTGATGTCAACCAAGGCGAGAAAATTAAGATCAAGAATATCACCTTTGAAGGTAATGATGCTTTAAAGGATAAGCGTCTGCGCAAAGAGATGGAAACGAAAGAAAAGCGGCGTTTCCTGACGGGTTCTAAGTTCATCGCTGCTGAGTATGAGGCTGATAAAGACGCTATCGTCGCTTTTTACAATAAAATCGGTTACCGCGATGCCCGCATTGTTTCGGATAGTACCTGGCGCAATAATAAGGGAGAGCTAATGGTGCAGTTGACCGTTAACGAAGGCAACCAGTATTACTTCCGGGATATTGAATTCAAAGGCAACTCGATCTACGAAACTGAGACCCTGGAAGAAATTCTAGGCATCCAAAGCGGTGACGTATATAATCAAGAGCTTCTGGAGACCCGCCTCAGCTTTAGCCAGGATGGCCGGGACGTCAGTACCCTCTACATGGATAATGGTTACCTCTTCTTCCGCGCCGACCCCATTGAGACGGCCATTGAAGGTGACAGCATCGACTTGGAACTACGTATTTTCGAAGGTCCACAGGCGACTATTGACAAAGTAACAATTGCCGGTAACGACCGTACCCACGAGCACGTAATTCGTCGGGAACTACGGACGCGCCCGGGTGATAAATTCAGCCGCTCGGATATTATCCGTTCACAGCGCCAGGTGATCAACTTGAACTACTTTAACCCGGAAACGCTAGGGATTAATACCCCCGTGAATCCGAACCGTGGTACAGTAGACATTGAATATACGGTAGAAGAAAAACCTTCTGATCAGCTGGAGCTTTCGGCTGGTTGGGGTGGTCAGCGCCGGGTAATCGGTACGCTGGGTGTAACCTTCAACAATTTCAGTTTACGAAACGTCACCAACCGCAAAGCCTGGCACCCTCTTCCACAGGGTGATGGACAACGGGTAAGCTTGCGGGCCCAGACTAATGGTGATTTCTACCAGTCGTATAACGTTTCCTTCACCGAGCCTTGGTTGGGTGGTAAGAAGCCAACGTCTTTCACCGTTGCTGGTTTCTACAACCGTTTTACGAACGGTGCTTCTCGGAGCAACCCGGATGCCTTCCAGAGCTTCAACATTACGCAGTTCTCCGTAAGCTTGGGTACGCGCCTACGTTGGCCTGATGATAACTTCATCTCTCGTACTGGTGTAAATATCCAGACGCTTAACCTGCAGAACTGGGGACTATTCAACGTATTCCGCACCGACAACGGTGAGGTTGTACGTGGTGGTTTCTACAACAACTTCAGTATCACGCAGACCTTTGCGCGTAGCACAATTAACGACCCACTCTTCCCGAAAGAGGGTTCTAATATCTCTTTGTCAGTACAGTTCACCCCTCCCTATTCTTTGTTTGAAGAGGACAAGAACTACGCTGACTTACCTCCACAGGACCGCTTCCGTTGGTTAGAGTACCACAAGTGGCGCCTTGATGCGGAGTGGTATACTACTCTTGTTGGCTCACTGGTATTGAAGGCACAAACGAAGTTTGGTGTACTGGGTAGCTACAATCGCGAAATCGGTACTTCACCCTTCGAACGCTTTCAGCTGGGTGGTGATGGTATTAACAACCAGCAGTTTGGTTACGCCGGTGTAGATATCATTTCTAGCCGGGGTTATGAGATCAACGAGTTCCCGGGCAACACCATTGGCAACGGCCAGGATGTAGCCACGCCGTTATACAGCAAATTGACCTTCGAACTGCGTTACCCACTATCGCTCAATCCAAGTTCTACCATCTATGTCCTAGCTTTCGCGCAGGGTGCAAATGCTTGGCGTGATGGACGCGACTTCAATCCATTTGAACTACAACGTTCGGTTGGTGGTGGTGTCCGCGTCTTCTTGCCAATGTTCGGTACACTTGGATTTGACTACGGTATCGGCATTGATAAGACTGGGCCACGTACGTTACAGAACTTGGGTGACTTCAATATCATCCTTGGTTTCGAGCCAGAATAAAACGGCATAGTTCTCGGAGAACTCTTAATCAGTTCTCCGAGAACTTCCCTCCTCCCCTACTTCTCCGCAATTGTTGAAATGGTTGAGCCTAGATAGTTTGCCGCCAGGTTAGCGCTCCCATTATAATTCAGCACTACAATCACATAAATATTGCACCCCGCATATCTCGGGAAGATCGTATTTTGCAATTAACCTCTTCAGGCCAATGATACCTGAAAATCACAACTTTACGTTCTTCGTGCCTTAGCGTAGATGACTTTAAGTTTCAGTCTAGTTGAATTTGTAATATCATCCATCCCATGTGGTTGTATTTCGTTTCGCGGAATTCATTCCACTTTCAATCTCCACAGCGGAATGAATTCCGCGAAACCAGTATGTGGGACGCATTAAGGGCCAACCCCACAGGGGTTCTCCAAGAACTCATCAATATCCCCAAAACAAAAACGAAAAGGCCTTCGTTACGGATAACGAAGGCCTTTTTGACGTACGAGAAGAGGTATTTGCTTACTTCACGTGCTTTTCGTCGCTGACGGTCAGTTTATGACGCCCTTTAGCACGTCGCCGTGCTAAAACTTTGCGCCCGTTCTTACTGCTCATACGCGAGCGAAAGCCATGCTTGTTGCTGCGCCGTCTGCGGGATGGTTGAAATGTTCTTTTCATCGCTATATCGATTTGAGCAGCGAAAAACTGCCGCTTTTTTCAAAAGTGTGGCAAAGGTAAGTGGAAAATTCTAACTATCCTAATGCCGTGCGACCTAAATGGTAAGAATATCTTTCTCTTTATTGGCGATCAACTCATCGATCTTGGTCGTGTAAGAGTTTGTCAAATTTTGCGCCTCATCTTCCTTGCGTTTACCTGCATCCTCTGGATAGCCATCCTTGACCGCACTCTTCACTCCATCCACCAGTTTCCTCCGGGCAGAACGGATACTCACTTTGGCATCTTCACCTTCCTTTTTCGCCTGCTTCACCAATTGCTTACGACGATCTTCGGTGAGCGGCGGAATAGATAGGCGCACCAGTTCACCATCGTTTTGGGGTGTAACACCCAAGTTGGCTTCGAAAATAGCTCTTTCAATGGCCTCAATAGTAGACTTCTCCCAGGGTTGAATCACCAAAGTTCGAGAATCCGCCACCGTCACATTAGCCACCTGTTTAAGCGGTGTCGGCGCTCCGTAATAGGACACCACAATACCTGAGACCAGGGCAGGATTCGCCTTCCCTGTACTGATGGTCAACAAACGTGATTTCAAGTGGTCAATACTGGAGTCCATCTCCATTTGCTCAAATTCAAATAATTCATCTAGTTCCTCGCCAGTCATATACAAGCATATTATTCAAAGGAAAGGCGGCCCAACCGGCTTATTAAACCGTTGGCCGCCATTTTTATAGCATTCAAATATAAAAAATCTTGGAAAACCTTAGTCGCGGCCCGCTAGGCTCATCATCAGATAAAGCAGAATCACCAGTGAGGACAAAGCAGCTACTACGTAGGTCATGGCAGCCCACCACAAGGCATCTTTAGCACCATCGTGCTCCCGCCCTCTAGTGAAGCGACTATCCTCCAGCCATGCCAAGGCACGATTACTGGCGTCGAATTCAACCGGCAAGGTCACCAAACTAAAGAGCGTCGTGATAGCAAAAGCGGCGATTGTGAGGTAAACCAAGAAGGTTCCACCCGTCACACCAAAAATACCCAAAGCAAAGAGCAAGAGATATTGCTGGGAACGAGCCGCCAAGCTCACCACCGGCACCATAGCCGAACGAAACTGCAGCCAAGAATAAGCAGTGTTGTGCTGCACAGCGTGCCCACACTCGTGTGCCGCAACCGCTGCAGCTGCTACGTGACGACCGTGGTATACTTCAGGACTTAGACTTACCGTTTTGGTGGCAGGGTTGTAGTGGTCAGTTAGCATACCCTGGCCTTGTACGATCTTTACATCGTGAATTCCGTAATGTTCCAACATCGCCTCTGCTACCTGGGCGCCAGAACGGCCATTAGTCAAAGGTACATTAGAATACTGAGCAAACTTTGAGCGCAAGCGGTTGCTCACTACCATCCCGATCAGGGAGAAGATACCCGCTATGATAAAATAACCCATGCTTTTCTATTTTCTCATTTAGACGTCAAACTGACTCTGGAGTAACCGATTACTTACTCGATCATCGTAAAGCCAGTGTAGCTGTGTAATACTTTCGGAATAACAATCCCCTCTGGAGTTTGGTTGTTTTCCAGGATGGCCGCGTAGATCCGCGCCAGCGCCAAAGCACTACCATTCAAGGTATGCGCTAAAGCCGTTCCTTTCTCCGTACGATAACGCAGCTTGAGGCGATTTGCCTGAAAAGTTTCAAAGTTAGAAACAGAACTTACTTCCAACCAACGTTCTTGCGCGGCAGAGTAGACTTCAAAGTCGAAGGTTAGCGCAGAAGTGAAGCCTAAGTCACCACCACACAAGCGAAGAATCCGATAAGGCAACTCTAACTTCTTCAACAATCCTTCTACGTGCTTCAACATTTCCATGAGGGTATCATAAGAACGCTCAGGATGCTGAATCTGTACAATTTCTACCTTATCAAACTGATGTACCCGGTTCAGTCCACGCACGTGTGCACCGTAAGAACCAGCCTCCCGGCGGAAACAAGGGGTGAAGCCGGTCATCTTGATGGGGAAGTCCTCCTCATTCAAGATCACATCGCGGTAAACATTGGTAACCGGCACCTCCGCTGTTGGAATTAGAAACAGGTGATCTTCCGTCACATGGTACATCTGCCCTTCCTTATCGGGCAATTGCCCCGTAGCGGTTGCGGTAGCCTCATTCACTAAGAGCGGTGGAATGATCTCCTCGTAGCCGGCGGCGGTCGCCTCATCCAAAAAGAAGCTGATCAAAGCACGTTGTAGGCGCGCGCCTTTACCACGGTACAATGGAAAACCAGAGCCGGTAATTTTCACCCCCAACTCCAGATCAAAGAGGTTGTATTCTTTGGCCAACTCCCAGTGTGGCTTAGCACTCTCTGGCAAAACTGGCATCAACTCTTCCCACCCCTGGTACACTTCGTTATCCTCGTCGGTATTACCGGCAGGAACAGATTCGTGAGGTTGGTTGGGAATATTATACAGGATAGCCTGTAGCTGAGTTTGGGTCTCTTTCAAGTCGGTCTCCAGCGTACCGGCGCGTTCCTTCAATTCGGTCACTTTAGCCCTTAGCTCTTCCGCCTTGTCGCGCTGTCCCGACTTGAACAACTGACCTATTTCTCCGGACATTTGATTACGGCTAGCCAGTAGGCTGTCCAGCTCAGTTTGCTGGGCTTTACGTTGGTCATCCAGTTGAATGGCCTGGTCAACGAGTTGCAGATCCTCATCGCTGAAGTTGCGTTTGCGCAATCCAGCTTTGAGCTGCTCGGCGTTTTCACGGATAAAAGAGGTCTGTAGCATGTAACTTTTGCGTTGCTTTTGCTGTTCTATACAAAAGAATACCGGTAAAAATTTCCGGAATTCGCTAATTTTTGCAAAGATAGTATTTGGATTAAAAAAATAACCTTATTTTTGCGGGGCAAACATGCCAAGCTGCTCCTCTACTAATTAATAATATTCGTAGTAGAGCTTCTTCAGACAGCAATTCTTAGTTTTTCCTGTTCGTCATTTAATTTGCTTAGTCCTCCACCTCTTGGAGGATTAAAAATGCCGAATCCGAGTTCAATAAGAAAAGCCCCGAGATTAGCATTGTTGCAATCAGTCTGCACTACACCTGTTCCGGTATCCACCGGACTCCTTTTAAATACCAACATCGATTTAAGCCTACAGAGAGCGGTATTGGTAATAACTCAAATGATATTTTCTACTCTCCCTAATCATCCAAACAGTAAAGAAACAGTATTCCATTATGTTTGATATCCTGCAGTTGAATGACATGCTCGTCCCAGAGCTGAAAGAACTGGCTGAAAACATGGGCCTTAGCGGCTACAAGCGCCTCAATAAGCAAGAACTTATCCACAAAATCCTTGACCACCAAGCAGTGGTTGGTGCCGCCGGCAATGAAAACGGCGCAGAAGACAAGCCAAAGAAAGAAGATAAACCTAAGCGTGGACGCCGGAAAACTGCCGCCAGAGGCAAAGGCACTTCCGACGAACCCGCAGAAGTTGTAGAGATGGAAGAAGCAGAAGAAGCTGCTCCTACTCCAGCGAAAGAACAACCCGAAGATGATCGCGCAGCTCGCCGAGCACGTGCGGTACGGAAGCGCGGCGAATCTAAGCAAGGTGACTCTAATAAGGGAGGTGATGACAAAGGTGGCGAACGTGAAGACCGCCGCCGCAATGATCGCCGTCGCAACGATCGTCGTAAGAACGACGACAATGGCCCCAAAGAAGACAATCGCCGCCAGGACAATGATCGCGGAGCTAAAGAACAAGCTCCCGAAAAAGAGGTGGACGTATTTGATCTTGAGTTGGACGGTATTATCGAAGGTGAAGGCATTCTGGAAATGATGCCAGATGGCTACGGTTTCCTCCGCTCAGCTGACTATAACTACCTCACTTCTCCTGATGATATTTATGTATCTCCATCCCAGATCAAGCTTTTTGGCTTGAAAACAGGTGATACGGTACAGGGTGCAATTCGCCCACCAAAAGAAGGCGAAAAGTATTTCGCGCAGCTTCGCGTATCCAAGATCAATGGTCTGGATCCGAAGGAAGTGAGTGAGCGCGTTCCTTTTGATTACCTCACGCCCCTCTTCCCTACCGAGAAGTTCAAGATGACCATCTCCCCTACTGGCCGGGATTTTGGTAATCGCTTGATCGACTTGTTCACACCGATCGGTAAAGGACAGCGTGGTCTGATTGTAGCACAACCTAAGTCGGGTAAGACCTTCTTGCTCAAGGATATCGCCAATGCGATCTCTAAGAACCACCCAGAGTCTTACCTCATCATCCTACTGGTCGATGAACGCCCAGAGGAAGTAACAGATATGAAGCGGAGCGTAAAAGCAGAGGTCATTGCTTCTACCTTTGACGAACCCGCAGAAAACCACGTACGCGTAGCAGGCGTGGTACTTGAGAAAGCGAAGCGGATGGTAGAGTGTGGCCACGATGTAGTGATCCTACTCGACTCCATCACTCGCTTGGCTCGTGCCTACAACACCGTAGCTCCTGCTAGTGGTAAGGTACTCTCTGGTGGTGTGGAAGCGAACGCCCTACAGAAGCCAAAGAAATTCTTCGGTGCCGCCCGTAACATTGAAAATGGTGGCTCATTGACCATCTTGGCTACTGCTCTTACAGAGACTGGCTCGAAGATGGATAACGTGATCTTCGAAGAATTTAAGGGTACTGGTAACATGGAGCTCCAATTGGACCGCAACCTGGCCAACAAGCGCATGTACCCAGCAATCGATATCACTTCTTCCAGCACGCGTCGCGAAGACTTGCTCATGGACAAGGATACGCTACAACGTATGTTTATCCTGCGCAATCACCTTTCCGACATGAAGCCAGACGAGGCTTTCGACTTCCTACGCAAGAACATGGTACATACGTCAAGCAATGAAGAGTTCTTATCCTCTATGAACGGATAAGCTCACGCTTGCTTAGCGTATAACGAATAAGGGCCGCGGTGAAATACATTTCATTGCGGCCTTGTTATTGGTGGTCACTGAGGTTCTATATTTATCTGCAAGTCAGCTATGTTGCAAAACCACTACAAGAATTCTCCGCTTCGCGTACCGGCTGACAATCGAGCTTATTACTCAATAACAAGCGCTTAGAAATACCTAATTTCACATCTTAGAACGTGACCAGCGGCTTTAATGTAGTTGACAAACGATATTCTTAAATAGCCGAAGCCCACGTCTTAAACAGCACTAGATCATTCTCCCATGAAGCAATTATCCACTTCACTACTACTTTCTGTACTATTCACTTTATGCTTTTGTCTAGGTACCAACACCTTGTTGGCCCAAGAGGCAAATTATGTACAAGGCGATTTACTGATTCAGCTTAAGCCCGGCACTGAGGGCGAAAAGTGGCTCCAAAGCTGGAACCGTTTACAGCCTGATTGGCTGCACCTTGACAAGATTGAGCAAGTTTCACGCCCGGCAGACATCTGGCTGATACAATTTGATCCGTCCCAGGTAGAAGACCGTACTATCCTCAGAGCGGTACAGCAATCATCCAAAGTGTTAATCGCTCAGCGCAATCATAAAGTAGAAATGCGTGGTGAGCCCTCTGATCTACAATTTGATCAGCAATGGCAATACCAAAACACCGGGCAATCTGGCGGTACCGAAGATGCCGATATTGATGCCGTAGAAGCCTGGGATCTCACCACCGGTGGTACTACCCTTGCCGGAGACACTATAGTGGTGGCCGTACTTGACGATGGCGTTGACATAGATCACCCCGACTTCCAACGCAACTGCTGGCGCAACTACGCAGAGATTCCGGACAACGGGATTGATGATGACATGAATGGCTACGTAGATGATTACGCTGGCTGGAGTATCATAACCGACGATGACAATTTATCTGGGGGTGGGCACGGTACCCCAGTCGCCGGTATTATTGGTGCTGATGGCGATAATGAATTGGGTGTGACCGGCGTCAACTGGTATGTAAAGGTGATGAATATCAAAAACAACTTCAACACCAACGAAGCAGCCGTATTGGAGGCCTACTCCTACGCCTGGGAACAGCGTATCGCGTACAATGAATCGGGCGGAGAACGTGGCGCATTTGTGGTATCTACTAACGCATCTTGGGGTGTTGACGGTGGAGATCCGGAGGATGCTCCACTCTGGTGCGACTTTTACGACATAATGGGCCAAGACGGTATTATCAGTTGTGGTGCTACCGCAAACGCTAATTTCGATATTGATGAAGTCGGCGATTTGCCAACTGCTTGCCCGAGCGACTACCTGATTGCCGTTACGAATACCAATGATGACGATGTAAAGGTGACACAAGCTGGCTTTGGCGTAACTACTATTGACTTGGGGGCTCCTGGTGCGGGCGCATATAATCTTGCTAATGGTGGTGGATACGCCGGCTTTGGTGGAACCTCTGGTGCCACACCACACGTAGCAGGTGCCATTGCACTCTTGTACAGCCTAGATTGCCCAACCTTAGTTGCGTTGATAGAATCAGACCCTGGAGCAGCAGGCCTACTTGTACGCGAGGCTATTTTGGAGGGTGTTGACCCCAACGAAAGTCTGGCAGGTATTACGGTAACTGGCGGTCGCCTGAACGTGCATAATAGCCTCCAGTATCTACTCCAGTTTTGCGATGGCTGTATTCCGGCTACTTCCATTCGAACTACCGACATTGGTGTAGATGTGGCGACCATTCAGTGGAACACCAACGACAGCCTGCAATCCGTGGACATTCGCTGGCGAGCCGTGGATGCTATGACCTGGGATACGATAATTGGTGCCACTAGCCCCTTGGCTTTAACTGCACTAAGTGCTTGTACGGAATACGAATACCAAGTGCAATCCATCTGCGCTAATGACACCATTGCATTTGGTGAGAGCCGCATTTTCCTGACAGACGGTTGCTGTACAGCTCCCGAAGAGGTGATGTTTGAAGTGCTTTCCGGCTCCAGTGTAGATTTCACTTGGAATGCGGTAACCGCAGCACAAAGTTATGATCTGCGCTACCGCATAGATGGAACCACAGACTGGACCACTGTCAACACCAGCTCCAATAGCATTCAGCTGAACGACTTAGCGACTTGTAGCTTCTACGAATATCAACTGCGTACTAACTGCGCAGATGAAACCACGGAATGGACCGACATTGGCACCTTCCTCACCTCAGAATGTGGCCCTTGTCTGGACTTAGAATACTGCCAACCAACCGATGTGCTGAGTACTAACGAAGAATGGATAGCCGAAGTAGGAATTGGCGGATTTTTCACCAATACCAGCGAAGGGGCTCCCACCGGTTATAATGATTTTGGGCAAACCGTCGCCCCGATTGACTTAGAGGCTGGCTTAACCTATCCAATTCAGTTGACACCAGGTTTTGTGGCGGGCTCACTGCTTGAGAGCTGGCGCATCTGGTTGGACAGCGATCACAACGGAAGCTTCACCTCCAATGAAATCATCCTTGATGTAGCTGCTAGTTCTAATGCGGTTAACGACTTCATTACCATCCCCGCAGCGGCCAATCTCGGTGTTACTCGGATGCGGATAATGATGCGCTTTTCTTCTCCTTCCGATGCCTGTACATTCATCAGCAATTTTGGAGAAATAGAAGACTACTGCATCAACGTGTTACCCGCCGCAGACTGTCCGGAACCTAGTGATTTTGTGGTTACGCCACTTAACTTCAACGCAGTGGAGATTAGTTGGTCACCAATAGCACAAGCACTCGATTTTGATGCAGACTACCGTGGTGCAGATGATGTAGAATGGACCTCAGCAAGTGTGATGGGCAATATGATCAGCCTGAGTGAATTGGACAGCTGTGTCAATTACACGCTCCGAGTCAGAACGCTCTGCAACGGTAATGAAAGTGATTTTACACTATTTGAATTTGACACTTGTACGGATCCCAACTCTATCGAAGACCTCACTATCCGGCGAGCTTGGTGGCAGGTCAACCCAAATCCATTCGACAATCAATTTGAGATTAGAATTGGCGGTGAAGTACCAACGGATGACTTAAGCGTAATCGTATATAATAGCCAGGGACAGGCACTGATCCAGAATAAGTGGCGAATGGGGCGCAGAAGTTTACGGATTCAAAATGCCAGTTCTCTACCAAGTGGCTTGTACACAGTAGCCTTATTCTCCGGAGGAAAAATCTGGAGTAGCCGACGGATTATCAAGCAATAAGCTAGAGTGGGATTGGCGAGCTGGTCGTTAGAGACTTCGCTATAAAAGCACTCAAAAAAAACCAAACCCAGGTAGATGACTTTGAGGCCTACCATAGCAGAGGCCTTGACTATCTGGAAAACAACTGGATGGTAGAAGCAGACGAATAGATCGTTTCCTTACCAAAAGATAATCAAGGATTAAAAGGAGAATAATCGACCCAATCCCACTGCTTTTGGTGGTGATGATCGGTTCTGATCCACTCCGTAGTTTCAAATAGCCAGAAGCGGCCGGTATCACCCGTCTTTGCCAGATCGTCGGCGGCATTTTGACCAAAACTCAAGGTGGCTTTACCGGTCAACTGTAGTACATTTCCTTGTTCAAAATCTACGAAAAGCAGGCCTGCTTTGGGGTTTTCGTGAATGTTCCCCAGCGAGTTAAAAAGACTATTTCCTGGATAGTCAGGTATTCGTAATTGACCATTATCTAAGATCTCTACAAATCCAGCTTTGCCACCACGGTGGGAAGCATCAGCTTTACCCGCCAAACTTTGGGTGGCCAAAAAGAAGGTATCAGCTTGGCGAATCCAATCTAATTCTAAAGCACCCAAGACCTGCCCTCTGCTTACCCGTACCGGAGCTTGTATTTCTTCTCTCCGAGTAGTCGTCCGCTTTTGGATGTACTTAGGGCAGTTGACGTAGGCTTCCTCCACATTGATTTGAATTTGTCCATCCTTTCGAACAGCCTGGCCATTTACACGATAGCGGCGGCGATGCTCCATTTCATGAAACAGAAGACCGACCCTGGGATTACCCTTCAGGTTTTCGTAGAGTATATCAGTATCAGCGCTTTGCAGTTGGTCTTCGTGCAGCACTAAGCTCTGAGTACTAAACACTTCTACAAAACCTACATCCCCTACCAAAAGGGAAGCCCAAATGTGCCCATTAGTATCTGGACTGGCAATTACCACCATAGGCTGCTGCTGAAGAAAGGGGATGGCTTGAACACCAATTTCAGGCTGGAGCATTTGTCCTACTCGTTGGGCAATTTGACTTTCGCCAGCGAGGGCTTGTACGGCTTGTTCACCGGCGTGGAAAGGGGTATCATTCATTGTTGAGAATTTAAACCATTAAAGGACATATAAGCATTAGCCTAATGGCACTTTCATTTTCACTTAAACTGTTACTTTCACTTAAACCACCCAGGCACCTAAGAATATAGCATAGACAACCCGGGTGGTTCAGCTCAAGTCATTATATCTCCAAAATCTGGCGAATCATCTGATGGGTGAACCCCCATTCGTTATCGTACCAAGCCATGATCTTGATCAAGTCTCCATCAATCACTTTGGTGAGGGAGAGATCAGCTAATGAGGCGTAAGCGCTCTTGATGATATCAGACGACACTATGGGATCATTGGTGACGCCAAATACGCCCTGGTAGCGTTCCGTTGCGGCTTCCTCCGTCAAGATTGCGTTGAGCAATGCGCTTCATGGTGTTGTTTTTTTAAAGATTATTTGAGGTTGGTTAGGAATTAGCTTTTTTCGGATAACAGGTAGCGCTGGCGAATTTGTTCGGTCGTGCGCTGGAATACTGACTTATCCGCAAGGCATTTCCCAACCACCAAAGCTCCCTGGATTTCCACTACGGTTTGCAGTGCATAGCGATGACTCAACTCTGCGGTAAAACCAAAATCCTCTCCAAGCACATTAAACGCCCTTATCCATGCCCGCATGCCACGCTCCAACTGATCACCGAACAAATCAAGACCAAACTCTGTAGATAAAGCCCGGAAAATGCAACTGATATCGCCGCCGGCGTAGAGCCGGTTGACATTCTGCAGAACCTGCTCTAGCCGCTCGGCTGCTGGATACGTTTTGTCCTGCAGCAAATTGTGGATATGCTGGTTACTCCATTCGTGCATATGACTCAATACAGCCTCCGCCATTTCCTGTTTTCCCCCGGGGAAGCGATGATAAAGGCTGGCCTTCTTCAAGCCGGTGGCTTCAGCCAATTCTTTCAAACTAGCTCCGTCATAACCGCGATTGCGGAGTACACGCATCAGCCCCTGCATCATTACTTCGGTATCTACTTTCTGTGGTCTCATATGTAGTTATAACATCGTCAAATAGTATTTTACCGAACGTTTGGTAAAATTAGTAAGTAAAATGTCGCAGCTAGGACAGTTCGTTACTCCAGCTGCCCATTCTAGTGCTATTCTAGCGTAGGATTAGATCTTCATTTCCGGAATATCACCTTCTACAATGAGACGACCTTCTGTTGCAGCCTGAATCTCTTCTACGGAAACGCCTGGTGCTCGTTCTAGTAGTTTGAAGCCATCATCCGTGATATCTAATACCGCTAAGTTTGTCACTACTTTCTTCACGCAACGCACACCCGTAAGTGGCAGCGTACAGCTTTTAAGCAGCTTGGATTTTCCCTTGCGGTTAGTGTGCATCATAGCTACGATGATATTTTCGGCGGAAGCCACCAGATCCATAGCACCTCCCATACCTTTGACCATCTTGCCGGGAATCTTCCAGTTGGCGATATCCCCATTGTCCGACACTTCCATTGCTCCCAGTACAGTGAGCTGAATGTGTTGTCCGCGGATCATCGCAAAGCTCGTGGCGGAGTCAAATATGGCCGCTCCAGGGAGTGCGGTGATGGTTTGCTTACCGGCATTGATCAGGTCAGCATCCTCTTCTCCCTCGTAGGGAAAAGGGCCCATTCCCATAATGCCATTTTCGGATTGGAACACAACGTTCAAACCCTCGGGCACGTAATTGGCGATTAGGGTAGGAATGCCAATACCCAGATTTACGTACCAACCGTCTTGTAATTCTTGTGCTATTCGTTTAGCAATACCTGCTTTATCTAACATGATGAATTGTCTTTTGGGGTGAATTAGGCCTCGCGTTGGCGTACAGTGCGTTGTTCGATCCGCTTCTCGTAGCGTGCACCTTGGAAGATACGCTGAACGAACACACCCGGCGTATGGATGAAATTTGGATCTAACTCACCTGGCTCTACCAATTCCTCTACTTCGGCAATAGTGATCTGTCCGGCCATGGCCATAACCGGATTAAAATTGCGAGCCGTTCCTTTGAAAACAAGATTGCCAAAACGATCGCCCTTCCAGGCTTTTACGATAGCAAAGTCTGCAGTAAGTGCATGCTCTAAAATATGGGGCTTCCCATTGAAGTACCGCACCTCTTTGCCTACTGCCACTTCGGTACCAAACCCAGCAGGTGTAAAGAAAGCAGGAACACCTGCCCCTCCGGCCTGGCAGCGAGCCGCCAGTGATCCTTGCGGAATAAGATCTACCTCCAGTTCACCGCTAAGCATCTGGCGTTCAAACTCATCATTCTCCCCTACGTAGGAAGAAATCATTTTCTTGATTTGCCGCTTTTGCAGCAACAGTCCCAGGCCAAAATCGTCAACCCCGGCATTATTAGATATACAGGTCAAGCCCGTTACGCCGGCTTCTACCAGCGCGGCTATGCTATTTTCGGGTATGCCGCACAAGCCAAAACCGCCGAGCATGAGGGTCATGTCGTCTGCTATTCCAGCAATGGCGGCTTGCGCATTTGCTACTACTTTATTCATGGATTTATTTGGTTAAGAGTTATTCAAAGGTAAGGCGGAAGAAATCAAAGTAAAAGTCAAAATGAAAATGACAGTAAGCGTGAATGTAGCAGTTGAAAGTTGATCGTGTACATGCGCATCCAAAACCCTCAAACTTTCACTTTCACTTCATATTCTCACTTTCACTTACCCCTCTTACTCCACCTCAATCAATCGACCATTAATCACCGCGTAGCGTACATTCCCACTGGCATCTCTTATGATAAGTGGTGGATTTAGGCCCACGGCGAGTTCACGATCATAAATTCCTTCGGCGCCTACTACCATAACGTCTTGCTCTGCTCGTTCCCAGGGGCGGCCCGGCTTAGTGGCTCGAACAACAGCGTAACCATCGCGCAGCAGGGCCTGTTGGTTCATGTTTTTGATGGCTCCCAAGTCCGTCATCAAGCTGGGAAAGGCTTTGCCGATTTCTGCGGTGTAACTGCCCGGTGCCAGTTCCTCGTAAGCTCGCTGGTAACTCAAGTCGCCAATATCGTCGATACGGCCACGGAAATAGAATTTGCGGGCGGCCAGATAGTCTTGTTCTCTCAGGTCAAAAGCAATATCCAGCAGATAGCGTTCGCCATTACTATGAATGAAGTCAACCTCTCGGAGTAGCAAATCATTGAAGACACCGCCGCGGTTGTAAGGAATTTTCTGATAAGAGGAACGGCTATACCGCTCGTAGGAACGAGTAGCAAAACTATGGCAAGCCGCCAGGAGGAGCGCAAAATTGAGTTGGCGGATATATTGCTTCTCTCGGTCGCCAGGATAGCCGCCGCATTCAACTAAGATGGTGCTGGTACCCCATTTCTGCATATTGTCACCAAAGGCCCTCGGCTCGAAAGCGTCGCTGTAGCGCCCTACTTTACCGGGTATATGCTTCTGTAGGCTGGCATTAAGCTCAGCTATTGCCTTCATCGCTCGTTCACGGACATCATTTATCGTTTTAGGAAAATCAAAAGCCGGGGCGAGAAAAGACAGGGTAGCCATATCTTCGGTAGGATAACCAGCTCCATAATATCGGCTTTGATCATGGAGATTAAAACCCCAATCAGCATCTACCTGATCACGTACGCGCTTCAACAGTTGCGCCTCGGGAGTGCTTAGGCGGAGCGCATCACGGTTCAAGTCTACGCCTAATGCGTTGCGGCGCTCAAAAACTTCGGCGCCATCTGGATTGAGCATCGGGATAAAGACTAGCTTTAGACGAGTTCTCAGGATATTTCGAAACTCATCAAAACCGTCACCCTCGGCGGCCAGAAAGCGGAACATATCCATCACAGCTGCCGTGGCCGTGGGCTCATCGCCGTGCATCTGCGACCAGAACAAAACTGTTGTTTTTCCTTCGCCGTAGGTTACGCTATGAATAGAACGCCGCTGTACAGAATACCCCTCCAATTGTACGGTAAAGCGTTCGTCTAACTGTTGCAATAAGGCGCTAATGTGTTCGTGCTTAAAGCGCCGATCTTCCAACTCACTCACCCGATAATCGGCGTGGACGTCGTGCAAGCGGGTTAGCCAATCAGTTTGTGCCTTCAGTAAGAAGGTACTAGAAAGTAGGATAAGGACGATCAGGCTACGCATCTTTTTTTGTTGGCAAATTAAGGAATATTCATCTGCCTCATTGGCGATAATCAATCCGCACTTGGCATTTTGCAATTATGCCAAACGAAGAACAAGACGTGGAGGAGCTATTGGTCCTGAAAGCGTACCTTTGAATTTGCAAAAAACTAAGCTGCCTCAAAAAACGTTGTCAACAAGCATGAGGAGAAATTAAAAAGGAACAGGGATTTCGCCTTTACTTACTCAACAACACTAGGTCTGTTAAGAACTTAAAATACTTATGCCCAAAGCTCCAACTACGTATACCTACGACACTATAGCCGGCGACGCCCTGGGCGTACGCGCTTACACCCTCCAGAACGGCCTCCGGGTTTTTCTGAGTGTAAACAAAAACGAACCGCGCATTTTCACCAACATCTGTTTCCGAGTAGGCTCTAAATATGATCCAGCTGACACCACTGGCCTGGCCCACTATATGGAACATATGCTCTTTAAGGGGACCAGTAAAATTGGTGCAACCAACTGGGAAGCAGAAAGTGCCTTACTGGAGCAAATCGCGGACTTGTTCGAAACCTACCGCCACACTAACCAAGCGGAAAAGCGTCAGGAACTCTACCAAGAAATTGATCGCTTGAGTTACGAAGCGGCCTTGCTAGTGGCTCCGAACGAATATGATCGGCTCGTTACGGCTATTGGAGGCAAGGATACCAACGCCTATACCTGGGTAGAGCAAACGGTCTACGTAAATGATATTCCCAGCAATGAATTGCAGCGCTGGATCAAGCTAGAACGAGAACGCTTTCGCTATTTAGCACTCCGCCTTTTCCATACCGAACTGGAAACGGTGTACGAGGAATACAACATGAGTCAGGCTAAGGATTTCCGCAAGGGGCAACAAGCACTCCGCAAACTCCTCTTCCCTACTCACCCCTATGGTACACAAACTACGCTGGGCCGCCCCGAGCACTTGAAGAACCCCTCAATGCGCAATATTGAGACCTTCTTCAACACCTACTATGTACCCAATAACGCGGCGATCTGTCTAGCTGGAGATTTTGATCCCGACGAGGCAATCGCCATGATTGACGAGTATTTTGGTGACTGGGAGGCCGTAGACTTTCCACCCTTCCAATACGAGGAACAACCTCCAATTAATGGTCCATTAAAAACTGAAGTACTGGGCCAAGCTAGCAGTTACCTACAAGTAGGCTGGCGACTGGGCGGTGGCCGGACAGATGACTACATGATGGGGCTGCTCATTCGGCAAATGCTCTATAATGAACAAGCAGGCTTGTTTGACCTACACCTCAACCAGCAACAACGCGTCTTAAACGCGGAAGCGTTCAATTGGATCTACGAAGATTACAGTATCCTGGGCCTCTACGGTAAGCCGCGGGAAGGGCAAAGCTTGGAAGAAGTGGAACAACTTCTACTGGTCGAAATGGATAAACTACGCCGCGGTGAATTTCCCGATTGGTTACTAGAGGCTGCCATTAGAGATATGAAGCAGGGGGATTTAAAAGCGGTAGAAAAGAACAACGCACGAGTAGCTGCCATCACTACTTGCTTCACTTTAGGAATTCCCTGGGAGCGCTTTGTCCAGCGATACGATTGGCTCGAGCAGGTGACCAAAGCGCAGGTCATGGCTTTTGCAACAGCGCAGTTACGGCCTGACAATTACGTGGCTATGCACAAATTGCAAGGCGACGACCCAAGTATAGTAAAGGTGGAAAAACCACCGATTACTACAGCTCCTTTACAGAAAGAAGCCATTTCGGAATACGCTCAAGATTTCTTGCAGACTCCACCGGCGCGCCTGGCCCCAATCTTTGCCGACTACGGCTCCATCCAAAAAGAGGAATGGCAAGCAGGCTTGCGCTTCGATTATGTGCGAAATCCGCAGAACCCTCTCTTCCGTCTGGATTACATTTACGAGATGGGTAAAAGCCATAGCCTAGAGCTAGGCCTGGGCTTTGTTTATCTACCTTATTTGGGTACCAGTAAGTACTCAGCGGCGGAAATCCAGCAAGAATTCTTCCGCCTGGGGCTGCACTTCGAGGCCTACAACTACGATGAGCGGTGCCACGTATCGCTCACTGGTTTAGAGGAATCTATGGAAGCGGGACTACAACTCATGGAGCACCTCCTGAGTGACGTACAAGTTGATGTAGATACCTGGCAGGCCGTTGTGGCGGATATCCTAACCAAGCGAGCCAACCAAAAGCAAAGCAAGGACACCATTCTGCGCTCTGCCCTATCTAACTACGCTAAATTTGGCCCTACTTCCTCTTTTACCAACCGCATGCCAGAAGCGCAGTTGCGTAAACTGCCACCAGAGGCGGGACTAGAGTGGGTACGTAACCTAAAGCAGTACGAACACCGTATTTACTACTACGGTCAAAAGTCGGCAGCGGAGGCAGCTTCTATCATCAAGCGCCACCACCAGGTTCCCAGCACACTCAAGAAGCCACCAACTCCTCGCCGGTTTCCAGAATTGGAGATGACCGAAAATAAAGTCTACTTTGCCCACTTCCCCATGGTGCAAAACGACATCTTGATGGTCTCTAAGGGTACACCTTATTTCAATATGGCGGAGCATCGCATTCACGACCTGTATAATGAGTACTTTGGTTACGGCTTATCATCCATCGTTTTCCAGGAAATACGGGAGGCTAAAGCATTAGCTTACAGTACTTACGCTTACTACAACAGCCCGGTAAAAGCAGACCGTGCGCATTACTTACGCGCGTACGTAGGTACCCAACCCGATAAAGTTTCGGATGCCCTACCAACTTTGATCAACTTACTGGAAGAAATGCCGGTACTGGAAGTAGGAATTGAGCAAGCGCGCCTTTCCCTGCTGCAACGTATTGAAAGTGATCGCATTCCACCACGGCGCTTATACTGGGAAGCGCAAGGCTCCTGGGACATTAATTTAGAACACGACATTCTGCGTGACATCTACGAACAGTTGGAGACCTCCGGCACAAAAGACTTGATCCAGTTCCACGAGGATTACGTCAAGGGTAGAAACTACAACATTGTAGTAATGGGCGACCAAGCGGCTACGCCTTTGAAATACCTAGAGCAGTTTGGCGAGGTCCAGCAGTTATCAATGGAGGAATTATTCGGCTACTAGATCAGTAAAAATTAAAAACCATATAAAGCATAGGAGGGCCTTTGACAATGACCCACTTATGCTCTATATGGTTTCCGAAGGTAGTAAGTAGCTTGCGGCTACTATTCTGGAGAAGCGTTCTTCTTGGGCTCTTCCTTCATACCATCTTTCAACTCTTGTTCGAGTGAATTACGTGCTGAATTAAATTCACGGATACCTTTTCCAATACCCCGCATCAATTCAGGAATCTTACGACCTCCGAACAACAATAGAATTGCAAACAGCACGACCAGCATCTCTGGTCCGAAAAAATTCAATAACAGCAAAATATCCATGCTTATAGGTTTAACCTCTATCCCTAGAGGTACTTTCAAATCTAAGTCTTCATTTGCGGTAGCAAAGGTAGGTGAATTTCAGCTACTTCGCCACCCTAAAATCTCACTTCCTTTGCTTTGACACTGCTGTAAATGAAAGGTTTAAAGCAGTACAAAGGTTGAGCTTGCTTCTATTTCTTCAAGCCAATTTCGCGTAAGCGCTCATCCAGGTAGTCACCAGCCGTGGTTGGCGGATAAGCCTGTGGGCGATCCTCCGTAACACAGCTATCCAATACCGTCAAATCCATTTGTCCTTGCGGGTGAAGGAAGAACGGAATACTCAGGCGTGGCAAATGCCACATTTCGCGCGGCGGGTTTACCACTCGGTGCGTAGTTGATTTGAGGTAGTTATTGGTCAAACGCTGGAGCATATCTCCTACGTTAATTACAATCTCATCATCTTCTGGCATAATGTTCTGCCACTCTTCATCTTTATTCAAAAGCTGTAAACCGCCGGCGGAAGCACCTACCAAAAGGGTAATCAAATTGATATCCTCGTGGCTTTCTGCCCGAATAGCTGATTTAGGTTCGCTAGTGATAGGTGGATAATGAATTGCTCGCAGGATGCTATTACCCTTTGTAATGTGCCGCTCAAAGTAGTCCTCCGGCAGGTCAAGATGTATCGCAATTGCGCGAAGCAACTGTCCTCCTTTTTCCTCAAAAGCCTCGTACAATTCACGCCCCAGCCTTGGGAAATCAGGCATTTCGGCTACCTGCACATTATCGGGATACTCCGGCTTTAACGGATCATCAGCGGCTACCTCCTGACCAATCTGAAAGAACTCTTTCAGATCCGCTACCTTGCTGCCTTTAGCATGTTCTTTACCGAAGGAAGTATAACCACGCTGGCCAGCTAAGCCAGGTACTTCATATTGAGATTTAGTATCGGTATCCAAAGCAAAGAAAGCCTTGGAAGTACGGTAAAAATCATCGATCAAAGACTTTGGGATACCGTGGCCGGTCACTCCTACAAAGCCGATCTCGTGAAAAGCTTTACCTAGTTGTTCAACGAAAGCAGAACGCTCTTCCGGCGTACCATTTTCAAATTGCGACAAATTAACCAAAGGGATAGTACGTGCGCTCATTTTTATTTGGTTTTACATCGGTTGTAATTCGTAAACACCACAAAGGTACCGCTTTCTATGTGTAAGACGATGAAGAGGCGGATTTCCCTCATGGGGGAGCGAATTAGAATGGGAATTAGAGTTAGAATAAGAACTAGAGTAGCAGTGACCGTTTAAGTGAAAGTTCGGTACGGCGGTGAATTTTGGCCAATTCTAATCCCCATCCCCATTTTAATTCTGATCCTTATTCTAATTCTCATGCTAATTCCTAGGCGGTTTATACCTCGACAAAGTCAAAATCTCTTGTGGATCTTTGTATAGTAGCAGCTCGCTCAAGGTGATTTCGCGTTGACGATCCATGAAGGTTTCGATGATTCGGTAGCCGATATAATTAGCGGCCTCTCCGGGAGACTCCCTGGGTAAAGAAGGCGAACCGTTGGGTGCCTGCTCAATAAGCTTGCGGATATCCTGGTAACGGGAATTAAAGAGAAGATCTTCCGTTTGCAAGTGGGTCCAGAGGTTAAATTCGTTGGCCTTTAGCCATTCCCATTGTTCGGCAGTAGCACGGAAGATGACGGTATCTGCTGCCTCGGGCTGCAATTGCTTGAGGAGGTACAGCTGTTTCCCGCGATGAATCATTTCGTCTAAGAGTTGGCTGCCAGGGGCTTGGCCCAGGACGTCTTCCAGGAGTACGCGGAGGAGCGAGCTCACTACGTGGTCGCGATTGTAGGTACGGACCAAGTAATTAGAGAAAATCGGGGCACCGGGGCTGTAACGCTGATAGTCAAAATCAGGCCCCAGGAACATATCCAGACTAATGCCTAATTCATTTTCACCAAAAATGATGCTTTGGTAATTGAAGGCTGAATTAAAAGTTACCAGTCGTTCCGGAGCTTGTACATCCGGAAAGTAGTAGCGAAAATAGCGTAAAGCCTGTTGTAAATCAGTTTGTAACGCTCCCATGTCCGGGTAAACCATCTGGGTCGTATCATATACCGCACGGTAGACGGGAGAAGCCACAAAACCGCGGAGATATGCTAGTTGCTCCGCGTCTAAGCTTTGCAGATTTCCTACCTCCATTATGCCTTCCACAAAAAGCTGAGTAAAACCTGGTTGCTCTTCGGCCAACTCACTTAAGGCTAGCGCAAAATTGTTCGTATCCAACTGGAAGAGATCTTGTTCAAAGCGCTCTACAATTAGTGGAGCTTCCACATCAGAAATATCGGGTAGTGGGCGTTTATCATTCGTGCACGCAGAGAAAAACAGAAGGATAAAGCTAAAAACGAGCAAACTTGTCTTACAATCTTGGTACATGGCGAGATTTACTTATCAAAAAGCTATTTTTGCCCTGGTTTTACCAACCGCTACATTGGTAATAAGCTCACAGGACATTTTGGTCGGTGAAAAAATGATGCAACAAAGTAAAGCGCGGAAGGATTTTTTCAACGAACGATAAGCATAAAAATTGTAGCGCTACTGATTCTAATCATCTGCTAAGTTGACCTCTAAAACAGTGAATACGATGAAAAATCTAATTGTGGTTTTCCTTTTTGCCGGACTCAGCTTTGGCCTCTCTGCTCAGAATGATATCCAATTTGGATTTCAACTGAGTCCGACTTTGTCTTGGCTAACCACGAACGACAGCAAAATCAACGCCAATGGCCCCAACCTGGGTCTACAATTGGGTATGATTGGCGAATTCTACTTCCGCGAAAATTACTCCCTGGCGACGGGGATCGGTTTCCACTTCAACGCTGGTGGAAAGCTATTCTACGATCAGAGTATCGATACCGTACAAATTTGGACCGAAGCCGATATTCCTGGCGACAATGTATACGAAGGCGAAACCGACTTTAAATACAGCATTCAATACGTAGAAATTCCTATTGGACTGAAGTTGCGTACCCGCGAATTTGGTTACCTCAAATACTACGTGGAGCCAAGAATGGCCCTGGGCATTCGCACTCAATCACGCGGCAATATCTTAAACGATGCGGCGGTAGATAGCGACGAAGATTTTGACATTCAATCGGCAGTGAATCTGGTGAATCTTTCTTGGGGATTAGGAGCTGGTGTGGAGTATACCATTTCCTCTAATACTGCCTTGGTAGGTGGCCTCGTTTTCCAAACCGGCTTCACCGATGTGACTACCGATAAGAATACTCGTATCATTAGCAACGGCCGCGAACGAGAAGAAGACTCGAAAGGAAAGCTCAACAGTATTGTCCTTCGCCTCGGCGTTATGTTTTAGTAGCTGCTAACAATAGTACGATCTCAAACGAGATGGCACCTTGACAGCTCTTCAGCAAATAAACCAATTATGACCACAACATTGGATCCCAAACTAGAAGCACAAATTCAAGATTTCGTCGAACGCGCCTTAACAGAAGACGTTGGCGACGGGGACCACACCTCCCTAGCCTGTATTCCAGCGGATGATCGCTCGGTAGCTAACCTACTAGTGAAAGACCCCGGCATTATTGCCGGATTGGCTATTGCCGAACGAATTTTCCTGCATGTTGACCCCAGTGCGGAGCTCACTTTCAACCTTAAGGATGGTCAGAATATGAGCTATGGCGATATCGCCTTTGAGGTGCGATGCAACACCCAGGCACTGCTCAAAGCCGAACGCCTGGTACTCAACACCATGCAACGCATGAGTGGAATTGCTACTCTCAGTAATCGCTTCAAGTTTGAGATTGAAGACCTCCCAGTACAAATTTTAGATACCCGTAAGACTACCCCCAACCTTCGCTTCATTGAAAAATGGGCCGTTCGCTTAGGCGGTTGTACCAACTACCGCGATGGGCTTTATGATCGCATTATGGTCAAGGACAACCACATTGACGCTTGTGGAAGTATTACTGCTGCTATTGAGCAAGTAGCCAATTACCAAAATAAGAAAGGACTGTCTTTACCTGTAACCATCGAAGTACGCAACCTTGTGGAGCTCTACGAAGTACTGGAAGCTGGGGCAGGAAAAGTAGACCGTATCATGCTCGACAATTTCGAGCTGCCTATCCTGGCAGAAGCAGTGGCGGTGATCAATAAGCGCTTCGAAACCGAAGCTTCGGGTGGAGTAAATATTCACACCGTTCGCAAAATTGCCCGAACTGGCGTAAATTTCATCTCCGTAGGCGCATTGACCCACTCGGCAACTAGCCTTGACTTAAGCCTCAAAGTTGTGAAGTAAAGAGGGATTGTTGGTGTAAAACCAGACTATGCAGTGTAAGTACGGTAATTTGCTATTGATCTTTTGCTTATTCTTATTGAGTTCATCTGTAATGGCTCAAAGCAAGCAAGAGCTAAAAGAAGAAGCCAAAGCTTATCTGGCAGTTGAGCGTTATGAAGATGCTATTCGAACGTTGCAACGATCAAGACAACTGGTCCGCAACGACGAGGAGAGTCGCTTCTTGCTAGCGGTCTGTTACTACCAGATCAATCAGCTGGAGCAATCACAAGAACTCTTAAATGCGCTCACTGCTGAAGACAAGTCGCCTTATCCGGAATGCTGGTGGTACCTGGCGCGAATCCTACACGCCCAACAACAATTTGGTGAAGCGGCCGCCCAGTACAAGATGTACCTGCGTACACTGCGTGGTGATCATCCTAACCGACTAATGACGATTGAGGCCATTCGTCGCTGCGACAATGGCCTACGCTTACTCTACCGCGATCCTCAAGCTATAGTGGAAAACATGGGCCAGCAGGTGAATACTGCGGCGGATGAATTTGGTCCCGTACCCAGCCCTAACCGGTCTACCCGACTGTACTTTTCGAGCATCCGCCCAGGCAACAGTGGTGGTCCTCGCAACAAGTACACCCAAACTGATGAACAATACGGCTCGTACCTCAGCGACATGTACAGCACCGATCTTACGGGCGGGCAATGGCAGCGCGCCCAGGCCATGCACAGTTTGCTCAATAGCCCCCAGCACGAATACTTAATCGGTTTCTCTGGTGGAGGACAAGTCCTACTCTATTTTCAGGGTTGGAACTGGGATCGGGGAGAAATTTTTGCGGATACTTTTCGCCAAGAACGTAGCCTTACTACTACGCCCTTTATCGCATCAGCTAGTGGGCAAGGGGGTGATCAGGCACTACATGTCTACTACGATACGCTACTGATATTTGCTAGTCGACGCCCGGGTGGTTATGGTGGTCTAGATCTATACCGTTCTTCCTTGCGCGACGGCCGTTGGACGCCAGCTGAAAATATGGGGCCAGAAATCAACACCGCCTTTGATGAAACAACTCCCTTCCTGGCGCGGGATGGTATTACGCTCTACTTCAGCACCAATAGCAGTCGCAAGTCAATTGGGGGCTTAGATATTGTCCGTTCGGTTTACCTACTGGAAGCAAAACGTTGGTCAGAACCCGAAAATCTAGGTGTACCTATCAATTCCGCAGCGGACGATAGTCATTTTCAATTGGCGCGAGACGGTTTTACTGGCTTTTTTGCCTCCGCCCGCAAGGATGGTTTTGGACAGCGAGACCTCTACCTCGCATACTTTACCAAGTACCGCAAGGAAATGGAGCCGCCAGTTTTAACCTATCAACCTCCGAGTCCGAATCCTCCTCCAAGCATATCCGCCCCCCCACCTCCTGCTCCGGTTAATCCCCCGCCAAGTAATACGATCCCCTCTTCGGAGGCGGTGGCTGCCAGCAGCTGGTCCAGTGAGCTTCTTACAACAGACAACCTGGCTTCACCTACCTGGTATGATCAACTACAACAGGCCTACCAACAATACCCTGGTGACCGACTGGTCATTAGTTGTTATGTTCCTACTCAAGGTGGATCTTTATTAACCACCCGTTTGTACAATGCAATACGAAAGCTAGAAGCACTGGCTAAGCGGTTAGAGAACAGTGGGGTGCCACGGGAAAAGATTTTCATGCGTACCCTTAAGCACAGCAGCAGCAACTACCGACTTGCTGCCCACCTCGCTCCACAGCAAAGTCCAGTGCAGAATCGTCAGGCTCCGGTGATTGGAGTGAGTACCCCTAAAGGCCTTTCAGCAGTGGCTACGGATCAAGCTTTATGCTATAAAGTGCAGGTAGCTGCCGTACAACGAACCTACGCGAACGAAAAGCTAAGCGCCCAGAATGACATCATGCTAGAAAAGGCTGGTGATTCGCCTTATTACAGGTTCACTGCGGGGGCTTTTTCCAGCTTCCGAGCCGCTTCCGAGTTTCGCCGCACTATCCTTGCACAAGGGTTTCGAGGAGCCTATATTATTCCCTACTTATACGGCGCTCGCTTGGATAAAAACGAAGTTTCGCGTTACGTAAGTGAATATCCTGACCTGCGTGCCTTCCTTGGACGTTAAGCAGGTGGAGCTGGTCGAAACAATGCGCTAGGCAAAGAATTATTGCTTACTTTTAAGCCGTAGCTCTGATCTGACAGAGCAACGATTGACAGCATATAAGGAATGAATGAATAAGCTAAGCTTCTTGCGCGAAAGTATCAAGAACTTAAAGACGGTGGGAACGGTTACGCCGAGTTCACGCTTTTTGTGTCGAGCGATGCTGAAAGGGATTGATTTTTCCAAAGCCACATTAATAGTAGAACTCGGTGCCGGCAACGGTGTACTGACTCGCCACATCTTGCAGCGGATGCGACCCGATGCCAAGTTACTTTGCTTTGAAGTTCAGGCTAACTTTTGCGATCTTCTCCGCTCCATAGATGATGATCGCTTAATTGTTATTGAGGATTCTGCGGAACACCTTCCAACTTACCTGGAAGAATTCGGCGGACATCAGCGAAAAGCGGACCATATCATTTCTGCTATACCGTTCGTGATCTTGCCCAAAGAACTGGCCAAAAGTATTGTAGCCACTTGCTATCAACACCTGGCTAAGAACGGGCGGTTTGCTCAGGTGCATTATTCGCTCATCCTGAAATCACTATATGAGGATGTCTTTCCTCGGGTTAATGTGAATTTTACCCCCTTGAACATTCCTCCCGCATTTGTATTCCACTGTAGTAGCTAGTAGCACCTTGCGATCAAATAAGTGCTTTTGCTACCTCAACAATTGGTATTCATATACCATTGCACTATATCTTTAGGTCTACTTAATCGAAAACAAGAAAGCGTATGCGATATCTAATGTGCTTACTAGTGGTGAGCGTACTAGTGGGATTAGGCTGTGGCCCTATTAATCCCCCCATCAAGAATCCACTAGGTGGCAACAGCGATCTACCGCTAGATCAAATTAACTTACCAGAAGGCTTTAGTATATCCGTCTTTGCCGACAGTTTAGAAAACGCTCGTTCCCTGTGCTATTCACCCGACGGAACCCTGTTTGTAGGCACGCGCGGAGAAGGTAAAGTCTATGCCCTACGCGATACCGATGGTGACTTTGTGGCCGACGAGCGTTATACCCTAGCCGAAGATCTAGAAATGCCCAACGGTGTAGCTTTCCGCGATGGCGACCTATATGTTGCTGAGGTAAGTCGTATCCTCAAGTTCTCCGATATTGAAAGTAAGCTGGACAAACCGGGCGCACCAGAAGTGGTGTATGACCAATTCCCAACGGAGCGCCACCACGGTTGGAAATACATTGCCTTTGGTCCCGATGGCAAGCTATATGTTCCGGTGGGTGCCCCCTGTAACATTTGCGAGTCGGAGGAAGAGATTTTCGCTAGCATTGCCCGCATCAACCCCGACGGTACTGGGCTAGAAGTGGTTCAACACGGGGTACGCAACACAGTTGGCTTTACCTGGCACCCCGACGATCAACAGCTCTGGTTTACTGATAATGGCCGCGACATGCTAGGGGATGATCTCCCCGCCTGCGAATTGAACCACGCGACCGAAGATGGCCAGCACTTTGGCTATCCCTACTGCCACCAAGGTGATTTACTCGACGAAGAGTTTGGTGAAGGAAAAGACTGTGGGGACTACCGTAAACCGGTGCAAAACCTAGGTGCCCACGTAGCACCATTGGGGGTAGAATTTTACACTGGAAGCATGTTCCCCGAAGACTACCAAATGCGTGTTTTAATGGCTGAACACGGCAGCTGGAACCGCAGTAAGAAATCGGGCTACCGCATTACCCAAGTGATTTTGGACGAGAACCAAAACGCAGTGAGCTATACGCCCTTTGCTGATGGTTGGCTAGACGAAGAAGAAGACGATGCCTGGGGGCGCCCCGTTGACCTGGAGTTCTTGCCGGATGGTTCGATGCTTGTTTCGGATGATTTTGCAAATGCGATTTACCGGATTAAATACGAAGGGTAAACAATGGCAATATCAATAGCAATCAAAATTGCAAATCCAGAAATTCTGAGTAATTGCAATTTTGATTGTCATTTTGATTGCATGGTTTCACTTCAACTAAAAAGCCAGAAGAGGAATATCATTCCCTTCCGGCTTTTTATGTATCAGGCCCGAGGACCTATCGTTTTATATTCTAGCGACGCTTGAACAAGCCACCCAAAAGGCCCTTGCCCAACATACCTGCAACGTCGTCAATGATGCTACCGTCACCGTCAGCATCCAAGAAGCCCGTGATTAGGCTCATAGCAGGGTTCTGCGCTTGCTCTTGCTTAGCGAAACCGCCGAGCAGATCAGAGATTCCTCCAGCGTCCAAACCGTTCTCTTGCTTAGTCTTGCCCAGCATACCCATTACCATAGGTGCCAGCATCGCCATTAAGTTACCAGTTTGACCAGAATCAAGGCCACTCATTTTGCTAATCATATCAACAGCACCACCCTGGCGGTTGCCAAGAATATGCCCTAGGATGCCTGCACCATTGGTGGTACGTGCACTAGCGGCACTATTTTGTCCGGTTACCATCCCCATCACATCATCAAGAATACTGCCGTCGTGGTCACGCTCCAAAGCGTTATTCAAAGCGGCAGCGCCATCAGGTGTAGAAGCATTACGTGCCATAGCACCTAATAGGGTTGAGAGAATGCCAGATGTTGCAGCGGCAGTTTGCCCGCGGTCTGCGCCACCTAGTTGGCCAGCCAATTGATCAATTAATGTTTCTGATACTTGGCCTTTAATGAGGTCAGTTAAATCCATATGTAAATTATTGTTTTGCTTATTGGACGCAGGTTCCACTAAAAAGTCATACGTAAGATAGAATTTTTTTGAGCTAGCACAAAAAAAAGGCAGCAGGGCTATTCCTCTGAATTGCGCCTGCTGCTGATGATTCAAACTACTCTCTCAATGGTTTGTACCTCGTGTATACTTTTAGAAGTATGTTCGTTTTAGGGTGTGGTCGATAACAATTCCGTCGACCGGGTCTTTTGGGGATATTATTCTTCGTTTACACCTACTACTACCACCTCTGAGCATGTAGCACAACAGCGGACTGTACCTTATCATTGTACAATTGCTGATGTTTTTGGTGTAGCTTACTCAGTGAAAAACAAAGTGAAAAATTCGGTGCTATAAAAAGCGGAAATTTATGTTTGCTAGGATGATAGAAAAACGATTTGCCTTTCGGTCTATTGCCTAGAGCGGCAAATATTTTTTGGTAACACTAGCCATAATGGTGCGTAAGCCCTGAAAATCAAAAATTTAGGTGCATCCCATATAATTTTGCCGTACCTTTGCGTCGGTTGTAGAATGCTAGCTTTCATTCTATAATTCCACACTATCTCCAGTTTACCTCTACCCGATAAGACCAATTAGTACTGTTACAACCAGCAGCTGGTATGCTGAGGGTTGATTATCCACTTTTCAAGCCATTGCAAACCTTGGATCAAACCGTAGCTAAGGCCCCCAAAGCCGGACGAATAGTATTCATTGACGTGTTGCGCGCCTACGCCATCTTGATGATGTTGCAAGGGCACTTTGTTGACACGCTACTTGCGGAGCAGTTCCGCAATCCAGAGTCGATACTGTACTATGTGTGGTCGTTTATGCGCGGAATGACTGCCCCCATCTTTTTTACCGTAACGGGGCTGGTGTTTGTATTTTTGCTCTTACGCGATGGTCGCCCCATGCGGGAAAACACCCGCATGAAGAAAGGTATTCGCCGCGGCTTCTTCCTATTGTACATCGGTTATCTCCTCAAGGTCAACTTTCCGGCCTTATTGGTGGGCTATCTGAGCCCTTGGATTTTAGCCATTGATGTACTGCACATTATTGGCGTGGCACTAATTGGCCTGATTGCAATCTGTGCCCTGCGAGAACTCATTGGTGGATCATTAGCAATTTGGATGCTAGCATTCGGTGCGGGTACTTTTTTAATTGATCCTTTTTTTACCGAAAACAGTTGGGCGGAAACACCGCGCTTTTTTGCTCACTACCTTACCCGCGACTTCGGCTCTAACTTTACCATAGTACCCTGGCTGGGTTTTGCCTTCTTCGGCGGTGCTTTGGGCGCAATAATCAATAAGCGGCCGCAGTGGGCTTTTTCGCATTTGATGCCCATCTTGCTGCTGGCTTTTGGCATTACGCTCACCTATGGTTCCTGGCAGATGCTCGTTAACTTGTATGAGTTAACCGGCTGGGAATACTTGCCCGTGCTCTTCAATAACAACTACTTGTTCTGGCGGCTCGGCCATGTATTTATTGTGATGGCTATTTTTATGTGGGGTATTCCGCGCATTGGCAAAATCCCCGTTCTAATTACTAAGATTGGTAGTGAGACCCTTACTATTTATGGGGTGCATTATATCATCCTATATGGTACCTGGCTAGGACTGGGTTTATCTCAGATCATCGGCTATCGTACACTGGCTCCTGTTCCTTGTATCATTGGAGCAGTCATCTTCGTGTTTGCGCACATCATGCTCATCAAGCATATTGAGCCCTTACGCCAAATTTGGTACGTGCAAATACCGGGCTGGTTTAAACGACAGTACCGCATGGCCATGGTTTGGTGGAAACGCGAATGGCCACGACAGCGTGCTGCGCTCTTGCTGCAGTGGCAAGATTGGCTAGCTGGAGCTCCGAATTGGTTGTTACCTTTGGTGCGTGTAATGAGTCGAAAAACAAAAGACTAAAGTGGGTGCATGAAGAACTCTCGTTCGCCGCTCTTTACCATTTTCCTGACGGTATTCATCGATATGCTGGGGGTAGGAATCATCATTCCTGTCCTGCCGGCCCTGTTTTTCGAACCTGAAACCAGTATTGTTCCACTGAGTATGTCGGACGAGTATCGTTCATTTCTTTATGGGGCTTTGCTAGGCGTTTTTCCGCTCATGCAGTTCTTTGGTGCACCAATGTTGGGTAGCCTCTCGGACCGCTACGGGCGAAAACCAGTTTTGCTAGTGACGCAGGCGGGTACCTTCTTCGGTTATCTCCTACTGGCAGTAGCTATTCTTTGGCAGAACATCCCTTTGCTTTTCATTTCCCGCATGATTCCAGGGTTCACCGGTGGAAATATAGCAGTTATTCTATCCAGTATAGCGGATGTGAGTGATGATAAAGACAAGGCACGCAATTTTGGGCTGGTGGGAATGGCTTTTGGTATCGGTTTTATCTTGGGCCCTACCCTGGGCGGGGTACTGGCGGATGAAACTATCGTATCCTGGTTCACCGCTTCTACGCCTTTCTGGTTTACCGCAATTTTGACAGCTTTCAATGTGCTGTTCATTATCTACGCTTTTCCGGAAACGCTCAAGCAAAGGCGAACAGTAGCGGTTAATCCATTTACGGGTTTTCGCAACCTGGCGGTATCTTTTGGCACCCCTAACTTACGACGCATTTTCATCGTAGTTTTACTACTCTCGCTTGGCTTTACTTTCTTTACGCAGTTCTATTCGGTGTACCTGATTCAAGATTTTTCGTATTCAGAAAAGGACATCGGCTTCCTTTTTGGCTGGGTAGGAATTTGGTTAGCCCTTACCCAAGGTGTACTTGTGCGCTTTCTGGGAAAGCGTTTTCCGCCACAGCGTATTCTCACTTATAGTATGCTGGCGTTGAGTGCTTCCCTGATTTTCGTATTGCTGCCAGATACTACCTTGGGATTATATATGCTCAACCCTTTGATTGCCATTGCGCAGGGAATCACCTCTCCTAACCTAACTGCTACAATTTCCATGCAGGCGAACGAAGATCAGCAAGGGGAGATCTTAGGAATCAATCAATCCATGCAATCTTTGGGGCAATTGATCCCCTCACTAGTAGGCGGTTATCTGATCACCTTCTTCAGTAGCCTGCCGATCATCGTGGGTAGTGGATTAGTTTTAGCGGGTTGGATTGTATTCATTGTATTTTTCGGTCGTCAAAAAGAAAAAAGCTAAGATGCGAGCACTTTGGTGTATCCTCCTCATCGTGTTAACCAAACCTGTTGTGGCACAGGACGGAACGATTTTTTCGAACCTTCGTGGCACCGAATTAGCGATAGCACTACAAGAAGCCTATCGCCCCAGAACAGTACTGAGTTATAGCCAGGCGCGTGACACGCTTTATGCACTCATCGACCGCCGGCAAGATAGCATCTACTGCCCCTATACCGGCTATGCTCATCACTTATCCAACCGGCACGACCCCACCAAGTATATTTTTGACGATGGGGCTGATACCGGCATGAACTGTGAGCACATCTGGCCCCAAAGTAAGGGTACCAAACAGGGGAATGCCAAAAGCGATATGCATCATTTGTTTGCCGTATTAGCCAGCGTAAACCAGGCGCGTGGCAATCATCCCTTCGGCGAGGTAGATGATGAAAAAGCTACGCACTGGTACTACCGTCAACAAAACCTGCGGCGCGTTCCAACGGCAGACGTTCGTGATCGCTATAGCGAACTAGGTCAAGGTTACTTTGAACCCCCGGAAGACAAGAAAGGAGACGTGGCGCGCGCTATGTTTTACGTGTACGTGATGTACAATGACCAGATAGAAGTAAGCTTTTTGAGCGATCAGTTGTTTACACTACGCTATTGGCACGTTCTTGACCCGCCCGATCAATGGGAAATAGAGCGCAGTCAATCGATAGGACGCTACCAGGATAGCAAGGCCAACCCTTTTGTAATGGACCCCACGCTGGTAGAGCGCATATTTGAGGAATAATGGCTTATAACGCATATAATTTAGCAGATACAATTGTAGCCTTGGCTACTCCACAAGGGGTAGGCGCAATTGGAGTAATTCGCCTATCTGGCCCGAAGGCTATTAGTATTGTGGACGGCGTATTCCGCGGCAAAGACCTCGGTCAGCAAGCCACCCACACTGTCCACTTCGGCACCATCCGCGACGAAAAGGATAAGATTTTGGATGAGGTATTGGTCACGCTTTTCGTAGGCCCTAAATCCTACACCGGCGAAAACGTAGTAGAGGTAAGCTGCCACGGGAGCGACTATATCATCCAGGAGATCATCAGGCTCTTTATTCGCCAAGGTGCACGCCTGGCCCAAGCCGGAGAATTTACGATGCGCGCCTTCCTCAACGGCCGCATGGACCTGAGCCAAGCTGAAGCAGTAGCGGATTTAATTGCCTCTTCCTCCGCCGGTAGCCACGATTTGGCTATGCAGCAAATGCGAGGTGGTTTTAGCGACGAAATTGCTGCCCTCCGCCAGCAACTGGTTGATTTTGCCAGCTTGATCGAATTGGAACTGGACTTTGGTGAAGAAGACGTAGAGTTCGCCAACCGGGACGACTTACGCCAGCTGGTGGGTAAAATTCAACGGGTACTCCGGCAATTGATTCACAGTTTTCAGCTTGGCAACGTCATCAAGCAAGGCGTAAGCACGGTCATCGCTGGTCGGCCGAATGCCGGCAAAAGCACCCTGCTCAACGCCCTGCTCAACGAAGAGCGTGCCATCGTCAGCGATATCGCCGGCACCACCCGCGACACCATAGAAGAAATCCTGAACATCGAAGGTATCCAATTCCGCCTCATCGATACGGCTGGTATTCGCGAAGCAGAAGACACCATTGAAGCGATCGGTGTGGAGAAGACATTGGAGAAAGTACGGCAGAGTAGCCTGCTTATTTACGTCTTTGATGTTATTGAGACTTCACCCGAGGAGGTACGCGCGGATTTAGGGAAGCTGGTGCAGGAAGGGATGCATGTGTTGGTCGTGGCGAATAAGATGGATTTGAATCCGTATACGAAGTATGAGCAGTATTTTCGACCCACCCCCAACCCCTCCCTTTCCAGGGAAGGGAGCACCAATCTTTCGCCCTCCCTGGAGAGGGAGGGTCAGGGTGGGTCGATAGACCACTACACTTATGAAATGCTCTGGGGATGGCGCAGTGCTAAGCCTGAGGCCTATGGCCGCCTGAAAGCTTTTGCTCGTGAAATGCGCAATAAGCAAACGCCATCGGAAAAAAAGTTGTGGGAGCGACTAAGAAAACGACAAGTAGCAGGGTGTAAATTCCTGCGTCAACACGTCATTGGCCCATTTATTGGTGACTTCTTCTGCGCTCAGAAAAAGCTGATTATTGAGGTAGATGGTGAATACCATCAGGCACCAGAAGTTGAGCTTTCAGACATGCAGCGAACTCAAGTACTTGAAGCAAAAGGATACAAAGTCTTACGCTTTACGAATGAACAGGTGTTGAACGATATTAATTCGGTCATAAATCAAATTGAAAAATATCTTAGCAGTGGTTCCCTCCCTGGTCAGGGAGGGCTAGGGGGGGTCGCCCCCCCCCCGGCTCCACCCTCAAGGGAGGGGAGATTAGGTGATACTCAGTCATCAATTCTGCTCACACAAGACAACTGGGTCCCCCTCATCGCCAAAGAAGGCATGAATGTACCTTACCTCAAAGAAAAACTCTATGAGGCGGTCGTCTCTGAAAAGGTGAATACAGATAGCACCATTGTGAGTAATGCACGCCATTACGAAGCGCTGGAAAAATCCTACGAAGCGCTGGACGCGGTACTCACCGGAATGGATAATGGCATTACTTCTGATTTTATCGCCATGGATATCCGCCGCTCACTGTATCACTTGGGGGAGATCACTGGAGAGATCAGTACGGATGAGCTATTGGGGAATATTTTTGGGAAGTTTTGTATTGGGAAATAAAACAGAGAACAGGCCAACCCAACGCCAACCTGCTCTCCTCATCACACCATACCTACAGGTATAGTATCCACGAAAATTAGAAGCGGAAGCCTATACTAAAGCCAAGACCGTAGCGGGATTCGCCTTCAAATTGGCCCCATTGGCCGCGCAGTTCGCTATACCACAAACCTTGGGACTGCCAGCGTAAGGCGGCGTTCAAGCCGAAGGACCATTCTGCAGTTTTGTAGTCACTTACTTGCCATTCGATGGTTTCGATGCTAGCTGTACTACGCCAGTTTTGTTGCTCGTTGCCCAGCCAGAGGCCTGCTAGTGGCTGCAAATTGCGCTGACTGAAGCGATAATTGATACCCAATTGTGTGCGAACGGCGCGTTTATGTTGTTCGAAGTCGCCTAGGATAGACCGGGTATCACCCGTAAAAGAAATTGCGGTAACGGGAAGGTGAGCTTTGATGGTAGCGGTAGCGTACTGCAATTGAATACTACCCTCCAACTTCGACAGAATATCTTTGGACAATACGATGCCATAGCGGACATCCCTACTCAGTTCATGATTCACAAATTCGGGTGCAGTGGAAAACGTTCCGAAGAAGAATTCTCCGTCCAGTTGTTTAAAGAGTGCTTCGAACAAGTCTGGATCTTCGTACATCGAAGTCTGGATATCATTGAGGGTTTCGACAGTGAAATAGCGATCGCTGAATGGAAGGTCAAATACATCCTGAGCGTAGCCGAAGCGGAAGGAATAGAAATACTCCTCTTCATCTTCCGGCAGGCCATCATTATCCTGGTCCTCCTCTCTTTGTTTGCTCTCTTTGATCTTTTCATCGATCCGGCGACGAATTTCCTCCATGATTTTTTCCCAGAAGGTCTTACGCCATTTCTTATCCATCTTGTCTTCCCATTCTTTCTTTCGATCATCGAAGTCCCGGCGACGTTCTCCTCGCTCTTTCACTGGAGGTAGCCAAGGGTATTTAGCGCGATAGCCCCGCAGGCGCTTGCGATATTCTTCTTCTGTTTCGCCTTCTTTCTTCTCTAGTTCAGCCTCCAGTCGCTCTAACTCTGATGCTATCACTTCTTCTTCCAACCGATCCATCTCTTCCTGCATTTCCTCCGGCAGGTCATCATAATCATCCAGTTGTTGATCTAATTCATTGCGCTCCGCTTCTGTTAGCTCGTCTTCACATTCGCGCTCAAGCTGCTTGAGTTTTTCAAGTAACTCTTCGACTTTTTTCTTCACTTCAGCTGCTTGTTCGTGTAGGGCCTCGCGGGCAGCATCCACCTTTTCTTGCAGCCTTTCTCCTTCTTTCTTTACATCCGGGCCATGACCTTGACCATCAACAGTCGGTTGCTCAAAATCCGCAAGTCGTTGAATACTCTGCTCTAATTCTTCTTGTAGCCTTTGTAGTTCACTCTTCTCACCTTCTTTTGCCGGCTTCGTGATAGCATCGATGGCTTCTCGCAACTCTTGAGCGGCCTCTTTTAGGTCTTCACAATCTTCCTTTAGTGCTAGCTCATAAGTGCGCACTGGAGCGTTAAAAATGTCATTGGCATAACTCATCTGGCTAAGTGCCCAAATGAGTAGCACTAGCAAAATTAGTCGTTTCATAATTGTAGGATTTGGTGAGTAATCTTTCTACAATTATCTAATTACCTAGTATGATATGCGCGTTCAAGTTATAGGCAGTTTTGGATAAAACAGCGTACTTTGCACAAACACCAAATCAAAAAACAAACCCAACAGACTGATTGTCAACTATATAAAATCGTACACCCAAAACCCCTTTTCGGAAAAACCGTGGGCCGTGACTTTGGCAAGAATGCTTAAGCGCAGAGAAAGCCAAAAGGAAAGCGACACCCCCATCACCGCAGGAATGTCGCTTTTAGCTTTGAGTTAAGAATTGGTATTTAACTAATAACCCCCAATTCCTTACCCACCTTCGTAAAGGCCGCAATCGCCTTATCCAAGTGCTCGCGCTCGTGTGCGGCGGACAGCTGCACCCGAATACGCGCCTGCTCCTTAGGCACTACAGGATAATAGAAACCAATGACGTAGATACCTTCCTCCAATAATCTAGCGGCAAACGCTTGCGATAGCTTCGCATCATACAGCATGACGGCACAGATCGCAGACTGAGTAGGCTTCATATCAAAGCCGGCTGCTTGCATGCCTTTATTGAAGTGGGCAATGTTCTCCCTGAGTTTATTCATGAGGCCATTGGAAGCATTCATCATGTCGATCATCTCAATGCCAGCGGCGGCAATGAGTGGCGGGATGGAGTTGGAGAACAAATACGGGCGACTGCGTTGACGCAGGATGTCAATGATCTCTTTTTTACCTGTAGTGAAACCACCAATCGCACCACCAAAGGCCTTTCCAAGTGTACCGGTAATGATTTCTACCTGGCCTAGCATATCGTAGAGTTCGGTTACTCCTCTTCCGGTCTCTCCTACGACACCAGCCGAGTGGCACTCATCAATCATGACCATGGCATTGTACTTATTCGCTAGCTTAACAATCTTGTCTAGCGGAGCTACGTGGCCATCCATAGAGAAGACCGCATCCGTAACGATGAGACGGAAGCGTTGCTCCTGGGCTTTGATGAGTTGCTGCTCCAGGTCTTCCATATCAGCCGTTTTGAAGCGGTAGCGGGCGGCCTTGCACAAGCGTACCCCATCAATAATGGAAGCATGATTTAAAGAGTCGGAGATGATAGCGTCCTCTTTGGTCAAGAGGGGTTCGAAGACCCCACCGTTGGCATCAAAGCAGGCGGCGTATAGGATGGTATCCTCCGTACCGAAAAAATCAGCAATTTTTTGCTCCAGCTGGCGGTGGATATCGGTTGTACCACAGATAAAACGCACTGAGGACATTCCGTAGCCATGAGAATCCAAAGCTGCTTTAGCTGATTCTACTAGCTGTGGATTATTGGAGAGCCCCAAATAGTTATTGGCACAAAAATTAAGAACCGTTTGACCAGAGTCTAAGGTTACTTCTGCGCCTTGTGGCGAAACGATGATGCGTTCATTCTTATAAAGGCCAGCTTCAGTGATGGCCGCTAGTTCTTCCTTTAAATGCTGCTGGAAATCAGTATACATTGGTATGCGTTGTTTAGAGTGGATTGGGAATTCACTCTTAATTTGAGTATTCAGTTAGGCGACACAAACTTACAAACTTGTCTGCCAATTGCTGCTTCTGTTGCAAGGCTTAATGGAAGAAAATACCTTTACGCGGAATTTGCCCTTAACCAAAAATACCGTCGACTAAGCAGTTTGGATTTCCAAACCGTTAGGCCTTGGTATACAACCAGTTGACAAATATGAAGGCATTAGTCAAAGCTAAGCCCCAAAAAGGGATATGGCTGCAGGATGTCCCCATGCCCGAAGTTGGACACGATGAAGTATTAATTAAAGTGTCTAAAACTGCCATCTGCGGCACCGATTTGCACATCTACCTTTGGGACCACTGGGCCCAACAAACCATTCCGATAGGCCTTACCATTGGCCACGAATACATGGGCCACGTAGCTAAGGTGGGCTCCCTCGTCAAAGCGTTTAAGGAAGGAGACCGGGTCACTAGCGAAGGTCATATTGCCTGTGGACGCTGCCGCAATTGCCGCCGTGGCCGCCAGCATATCTGCGAGAATACACTAGGTGTAGGTGTGAATATTAATGGCGCTTTCGCGGAATATCTAATAGTTCCGGCCTCCAATGTCATGAAAATAAATGAGAGCATTCCGGATGAGATCATGACCATCATGGATCCTTTTGGAAACGCAACGCATACTGCCTTATCCTTTCCTTTAATTGGTGAGGACGTGCTCATCACCGGAGCGGGCCTCATTGGTAGCATGGCCGTTGCGATAGCTAAGTTTGCCGGGGCCCGTTATGTAATTGCCACCGAAACCAGCCCGTACCGGATTGCCCTCGCCCAAAAAATGGGAGCTACTCAGGTGGTCAACCCCATAGAAGAAAGTCTAGACGAAGTGATGCAGAAATGGGGTATCCGTGGATTTGATATCGGATTAGAATGCTCCGGAGCTCCACCAGCCTTCAATCAGTTGGTTGACCATATGTACAACTCTGGTAAAGTATCACTCCTAGGCATTTTACCTAAGGATACTAATGTAGACTGGAACAAGATCATCTTTAAGGGACTGACCTTAAAAGGCATCTACGGCCGAGAAATGTACGAAACTTGGTACTTCATGGAACAGATGCTCATGTCTGGCCTCGACCTTTCGCCCATGATCACACACCGCTTTCATATTGATGATTTCCAGAAGGGGTTTGATGTGATGGAAGAGAAAAATTGCGGGAAGGTGATATTGAGTTGGGATTGATATTGGAGTAGTTTTTTTGCTTGAGAAGGGTGAGTTTTGGGGTGGAAAAATTTTGGTGTTAATGCATCAATGTGTCTACGTGTTTATACAAACGAGTCGATTTTTTTTAGAAAAAATACACTCATAAACTACTCAAAACCAAACACTTAACCCAAGCCAGCAATTTTTCTTCAAAAAATCTTCATTCTATTTAAAGTAATTCTCCCCCTGCCCCGTCTACCTTATTGAAAGCGCTGCTGAAAATTACAGCAGGCAAGTTTAATAACCAACACAGCAGTACAGCATCACACCTGACTGCTGCCCAAAATTACACGATTATGCGCGTTGTATTCGGCGCTCTGTCGTTCGCGGCAGGGGTAGTATTGTTCTTTCTTTTTGCCAAGCTTTTGGTAGCTGGGCTCTTTTTTGCACTCGGATTGGCGGCCTTCGCCCTCTTTATGCGCAAACTGAAAGGGGCTCGTTACGGTCGCTGGCATCAGCACCGTTTTGGAACGGAGCATACCCACACGGGGTATAGTTATCCAGCGGTACAAGCCTTTCCAGAATTGACGGAAGACGGCTTGTATAAGTATCGGACGATACAGGTGCTGTAGAAATCGGAAATAGGAAGTGGGAAATCGGAAATGAGAAGGTTAGGACATATTGTTCCTTTCTAGTTCCTAACCTTCAGTTTTCACTTCCGAGCTCCCCACTCCGACCTTAGACTTCTAGGTCTCTTTTTCTTTAAATTTAAACTAACATAAACTATGTGTAGAGGAATGAAATATCACCGCGGCCACGGCCGCCACTATGGTCATCGTCACCCCGGAATGCGCCGCCCAGGTGCGCAGGTTAGCATTCGCGAAATGGATGACCGCTACGAAATTTACTTGATTGCTGCGGGCCGCACCCGCGAGGACTTTCGCTTAGACATCGCCAATGATGTACTAACGATCCACGCCTCCGCTCCCGCCAGTAGCGAAGAGGAAGGACAATGGCAAAAGCGCGAGTTCCGCTTCCGCGATTTTGAGCGCAGCTTCCAGCTGAGCGACAAAATCAATAGCGAGGCCATTAGCGCCAGCTATGATGCTGGAATTCTAACCATCGTCCTGCCTAAGCACGAAGACAAAGTCACCCAACGTCGGGAGGTGACAGTCGAGTAGTGATACTGTGAGGTTCGGTTAAGGTCAGCTCTCAAATTTCTGAAGGCTGACCCCCTCACAATGTAGAATGTAGAGGGTAATGAGTAGAAAGAAGTAAGTGCCCTTCTACATTCTACCATCAGGTTCACCAGCGAATAAACGATTTTGAGGCCACTGATTAAGGTCAACCTGAAATAAGTAACAGTCGGGTGCGTGGACGCACCAGTTTGGGATTTTTATATACTAGCACATTTGTTGAGCCCTTGCCATGAGCAAGGGCTTTATTGTTTTTCACGCTAGTAAAAGCTACCTTAGATCAAAATTTGAACACATTCAAATAACCTCTTAACCATCACGCCATGACCAATAAGCAACTCATCCTCCGCAAGCGCCCAGTAGGTTTACCCGAAGCAGATACCTGGAGTCTCGAAGAAACAGCCGTACCAGAGCTCGAAGATGGTCAACTTCTTGTACGCCATCACTACATTTCCCTGGATCCTGCTATGCGTGGTTGGATGAATGCTACCCGCTCTTATATTCCTCCTATTGAGTTAGGAGCAGTCATGCGCGCCGGCTCCATTGGCGAAGTAGTCGCTTCAAAACACGAGAAATTCCAAGAGGGAGACGTGGTTTCCGGCTGGGGTGGTGTACAGGAATACTGTCTAACGGACGGCACCAACTGGTATAAAGTGGATGCCAGCCTAGCCCCTATGACCGCCTACATCGGCACCCTTGGCATGCCAGGCATGACAGCTTATTTTGGCATCCTGGAGGTAGGCAAAATCAAAGAAGGAGATGTAGTGCTAGTCTCCGGAGCAGCCGGTGCGGTAGGTAGTGTCGTTGGGCAAATTGCTAAAATCAAAGGCTGTACGGTGGTAGGCATTGCCGGTGGACCGGAAAAATGCCAGTACCTAACGGAAGAGCTGGGCTTTGATGCCGCAATTGACTATAAGAATGAAAACGTTGGTCGCGCCTTGAAAGAACATTGCCCAAAGGGCATCGATGTGTACTTCGACAATGTTGGTGGCGATATTCTGGACATGGCCCTTGCTCGCCTGCGCATGCACGCCCGAGTGGTCATTTGTGGTGCTATCTCCCAGTACAACAATACCGATAAAATTCAAGGCCCTAGCAACTATCTTTCACTTCTAGTCAACCGGGCTACTATGCAAGGCATGGTGGTGATGGATTACGCCAAAGGATACGGAAAAGCAGCCATGGAAATGGGGCAGTGGATGATGCAGGGTAAGCTCAAGTCAAAAGAGGATGTCTACGAAGGCATCGAGAATTTTCACCCTACTTTTCTGCGTTTGTTTAGTGGGGAGAAGAAGGGAAAATTAGTGCTCAAGGTTATTTAAGTGGTGAAATACGGGATAACCTTAATAATAGTTTTAGCGCACCAAAAACTGACCAACCTGAGCTGCGCTCGCTGCTTGCAGAACTACGTAGTAGTGGCCACTGCTAAAACTCGTGATGTCTATGCGAGTAAGAGTGCCTCCGTGCTTCGCCTCGTACACTAATCGCCCAACCGCATCAAAAACCAGGGCGGTGCCCGCTGCGTCAGCTTCTAGTAGCACCCAATCGTTAGCCACCGTAGGATAGAGCTTAAGGGCGCTGTCTACAGTGATAAAGTTACCGTTACTTACCGGCTGATCACCACGGATAAATGCTATTATTTGACTTTGGTATTCTTCCATAAAGCTGTCGCCGTGCATCCCCATGGGGATAAAAAGTACCTGTCCACCACCGGACTCAATAAATTCGATTTCCTCCGGCAGTAATGCCCCAGTTTGGAAGTCATATTCTGCGTAGGTGTACAGCATCTTTTCCAAATTTAAGCCTGCCAGAGAGTCTACCCAGCGATTAGCCAGTGCCGCTGCACTGAGATTCAGTAGTGTAGCCGGAAAAAAGTTGATTTCCGTTAGCAATACGATACTATCTCCGAGATTAAAGTTGGGCAAATAGCCAGCCAGCAGGTAGTCCACGAACTCCTGCTGTATATTGAGGCGGCCTTCCATCGCCACCAATTTATCCACATTGTCCAGCCCGTAATCATCCAGATACTCACCAATAACAATAGCTCCCCAGGACTGCCCTAGCAGTGCTACGTATTTGCCCTCACTACGGTAGTACTGCACCGCCTTTTCAATCAGTGCTGCGGTAGTATCATTAACCGCAATACCTTCTTCCAGCGTCAGGGTATCCAGCTGCAACACTGGTACGAGCATCTCGTGCTTTTTAACTTCTACGACGGAGAAAGTAGGAACTGCCTCCAGAAATGGATAATCCACCGGCAATAGAAATGATACAGGCCCACCTTGTAACATGAGTAAAACGGTGTCGGCATTGGGGTTACTACGCACCTCTACGTAGTCTTCTACTGGTGGCAGTACCGCCGGATCAATTAGTTCTTGTGCCACTAGGCAGCATAGTGTACTGCCCAGGAAAGTGAGTAAAAGGATAATGTTTAAGGTAAAATTAGAGCGCATAGGTTAAAAGGATTTTGCGTCACTGCCTAATCATTAAGAAAATGAAAGGGAAACAGGAATGCCAAGTGAGCGTTCAAGATTGACATCTCATCTTTTGTCGTTCGACTTTCAAAAGTCGTATGGAACTGACTCTAACCCATTTTAAAACGGGAGAGCGACTCTTTCTGAATAGCCGCGGCCATTACCTCCGCAAACTGATCAGGCGTACAGGCAAAGGCGGGTATGCCCATTTCTACTAACTGCTGGGCGTGACCATGATCGTACGAACCTACCCCCTCGTCGCTCAGGGCAAGTAAACTGATGAATTGCACGCCACTGGCTTGCAGGCGCGCGATACGTTGGAACATCTCAGCGGGGTTGCCCCCTTCAAACAGGTCACTCAACAAGATCATAATAGTATCCTGCGGGTGGCTCACAATACCTTCAGCATAGGTCAACACCCGATTGATATCGGTGCCACCCCCGAGCTGAGTTGCAAAGAGTAAATCAACGGGATCATGCAGGTGTTCGGTGAGATCTACAACGCTGGTATCGAAGGCAATGACCTGGGTGCGAATACTGCGCAGACTGGCCATAATACAGCTGATTACTCCAGCATAGACCACACTTTCGGCCATAGAGCCACTTTGATCGATTAATAACACCAGGTGCCGCAATTGGTGCTGACGACGCGCATAACCACGCAGTTCTACCGGAATAATACTCTTAAACTCAGGCTGGTAATGTTTGAGATTTCTCTGAATAGTCTGTCGCCAATCAATATCTCCCGGACGGGGGCGGCGCGTACGGGCCGCGCGGTGCAGGCTTCCGCGTACGGCTTGCAGCAGGGGTTGACGAAGTCGTTTTTCCAAATCCTCTGTCACCTGCCGTACCAGCTGGCGGGCCGTTTCCCGGCTTCGATCTGGCAAAATTTTCGATAAGCTGAGCAGGGTACCTACCAGATGAACATCCGGCACTACCGAGGACAATAACTCTGGCTCAAGCAGCATCCGGTCTAGTCCTAGCTTGTCCAGCGCATCGCGTTGCATGATCTGCACCACCGGACTGGGAAAGTAGCGGCGAATATCGCCTAACCATCGATTTACATTAGGAGCAGAGGCGCCCAGGCCTCCTTTTTTTTCGCTGTCGTAGAGCGCGTCGAGCGTATCACTCATGCCTCGCATCTCCTCTCCCATATCCACTTCCCCATCGGGGTCTGCCTTAGCGCCCAGAATCAGGCGCCATTTCCGGAGATGTTCGTCCTGGTCGGTGCTCATGGTTGCAAGGCCATCCCTTTCACCACAGCCGCCAACTCACCTAAAAGTTCTGGCTGCTCTTCCAAGCTATTCCCTACTACAATGCAATCTGCACCAGCTTGTAGGGCAGCAGCAGCCTCTTTTTGCGAACGGATGCCACCACCCACAATTAGCGGTAGCTCTTCGATCTCCGAACGAACGGCCTCGATCATAACTTGGGAGACAGGCTTTTCAGCACCGCTTCCCGCATCAAGATAGATCAACTTGTGCCCCATGTACTTCCCAGCCAAGGCAGTAGCTCTCGCAATCTCGGGCTTATTCCCAGGGATGGGCTGTGTATTGCTCATGTAGCCAACGGAGGATAGTGCACCACCGTCGATGTACAGATAGCCGGTGGGAATCACTTCTAATTGCATCCGCTTAATCCGTGGCGCCGCCAGTACGTGCTGCCCAATGAGCAGCTCCGGGTTACGACCCGAGATTAAGGACAAGAACAAGAGCGCATCCGCCTGCGCGGAAAGCTGATAGATACTACCGGGAAAGAGTATGATGGGAAGCTGTGTATGCGCACGCAGCAAAGAGAGATAATACTCCGCCTGGGTTTCGTTGACCAGGCTGCCGCCCCAAAGGAAATAGCTGACCCCTCCTTGATTGGCCAACTCACAAAGGCGAATAATGGCTTTACGATTGGTTTTATCAGGGTCAATCAGCACAGCCATTTGTTTTTCGCCCCGTTGACGGGCGCGCAAGAGGGAAGGATAGATCATCGGATTTGCCTTTTGGCGATGTAGTGTATAGCTCTCTAGGGTAATACATTAAAACATTACCCCTTTGAAACAAAGATAGCAGAAACTATCAGACATTATGTGGAATAACTTCTATTCACTAACCAAGACCATCTTACTCCCGTCAGCTTTAACGATCTGCTGAAGAAATTCGCGGAACGATTCGTAGTTTTCAGCGGGTTGTTCCTCGCCGTTCAACACCAGGGAGCGCTGCACTTGTATTCCTGTTTCTGTCTCTTCAACCATCAAAGCGTACTTACCAAAAGGCGTATCCAGTTCGGTTGGTTTTGGGGTACTCTCTACCCGGTAACCCGCTGGTACTACAAAATCAATAGTAGCAGTTTGACTGTAGCCGTAGGACAATACCACCGGCTGCTCACGCCCCTCCGCAGGATCAGGCACACTGGTACGCGGGCAAATCAAGTTGAGTGGTACGAAAAGCCGCTTACCCGCCCGCGAAGCATAGCGTTTGGTATTTGCCTCGAAGGCCAATGTAACCTTAGGTTGATCTGGATCACTCTGTAATTCGACCTCCTCCAAATTCATACTGGGTAGCTTGCCAATATCCATGACCTCTTCTTTCAAGTCTTCGGTTGATAGCTCAAATTCGTACCAGCGCCAGCGTTCTTGCAGTGCTCCGCGCATGTCAGCCGTGTAAGCTAGCGCTGCGCTTCCGTCAGCAGCTAGTTGTACGGTGAGGCGTTCTGCTTTCGTATTTTCCTCTACCCCTAACTTTGGCGTTCTGGCCAATTGTCCCCCCTCTGGTGTAACCAGTAAAACCCTACGGTCTGCAGTGGAACTTCCCAGATAACCCGCCGGACTCGTGCGGCTCGTGCACTCCAACCACATATCTTCTTCGGGCAAATAGAGGATGGCATGATTAAAAGCAGGGTCCACAAAATCGTCTTCTATCTTATAGGGGCTTTTGCCCGAATAGATGATTACGGGATAACTCTGAATACCAATCTCGCGCAGCATAGCCTTCATATAATTACTCAAGGCTTTACAATCACCGTAGCCTTTCTCTTCTACGTAATTAGCTGTAAAGGGCTGCCAACCACCAATGCCCAGTTGCACACTCACATAGCGCTTATTCTCTTGCATGTAGCGGTACAAGCTGGTGATCTTTTCTTCGTTGGTGCTAGCGCCTGCGGTGAGTTCCCGCACTTGGGCGGCTAATTCTTCTGGCAGTTGATCGCGCCCTTCCCAAAGCTGATTTATAAATACCCCGTAGGATTCCCAACTCTCCATGCTCCCCTCAAGCTTACCGATCTGAAATTGACTTGGCGTCAAACGCAAAATGGGAGCTTTCTCGTGAAAAGAGGGGCTGTAGGGCTCGGGAGTATAGGCAGCTATATTTTGGACCTCCCATTTGTGGCTGGTTACATCACCGCTTCTACTTATTATTGGCTTGATATCTATATTGTAGAGCTGGTGCTGAAAACCCAAACCTTGACGCGCCTTTACCGTAAAAGTGGATGACTTAACCGCCGAAGACGACGCCTCTTGAAAGTACCAATTGGGCATACTGGCCAAGGCAATACCCTTGACGCGCTGGGTATAGGTAAACTCCAAAATATAGGGATACTGCGCATGGTTAAGCTCAATATACTTCACCCGTTGGTCGCTATAAATAGTACCACCTCCCACGGCGGCTTCATCCCGTATTTCTGACTTTTTCACCTTACGAATCTGCTTACCGGACATGTCATAGATATCGGCATCCAGGTCTAATATTTTGTTCTCATCGTTGTAGAATACGTAGAACAAATTGGCCTTACTGTCTTCGTTCAGGATTGTGATACGCTTCCGCTCATAGTAGCGGGCTTCTTCCTCACTCAGGAGTTCTAATTCGCCTTCGGCCTCGACGATTTCGTTCGCTACGCCAAGAAAATTTTGGTCCAACTGGCCTAAGAGCGGCAGTTGACAAATAATCAGAAAGAGAGCTATGAAAAATGAAATCTGACGCATGGTATACTAGTTTGAGGTTTCTGTTTTGCGCAATACAATCTGTTCTTGCATTTTATTTTCCAGCTCTTCAAAGAGATCGCGTAAAGCTGGATATTCTTCGGGTGGAAATAGCGTTTTCTGCACCCGAAATTGGATAATAATCTTGATCTGTCCATCACGCTCCTGGCAGAGGTAATTCAAAGTGGCGGCGCCGTTCGGCAAATTGACACTCGTCTGCTCGGGCAATGACTCTACGGCGTAGCCTTCTGGCATATCGTAAGTATAGATTGACTTCTCCTCAAAAGGATACGGGAAATCAATCGGATAATCACGCTTCTCCAGCGTAAAAGGGTTTTCATTCAAGCTCGCGTAAATGGTTGGGTTTACGTACAGAAAATCGTCGTTGGCAAAACCAGCATCTGGTACTTCAAATGCACCTTCCACTTTAATCGCCTTTCGCACATCATCCACGTTCTGTGCTTTAAGCGCGGCAAAGGTGCCGCCTTCCGGCAAACGGTCCGACCATATTTCCTCCAATTCTTCCTCCTCCATGGCTGCCCGCTCACTACGCGCACTAAAGGCAGACATCGTGCAGGTCATCTCTCCACTTATACTACCATCCACTTTAATCTCCCCTTTCCAAACGAGGATATCCTTCATCACCGGTAAATTCAAATCAATCCACACGGGCTTCTCCTCATTGAGCAAAAATCCGTGGCTATTCAGCGCTTGCATCTGCACTACGCCGGGCTTCAAGAGTGGATCACTGAAGTCCATTAACTTCTGTCGTCCATCAACCTCTACCAGCAGAATGACATAATTGAACTGATCAAGAAAGGGAAATGCTTTGATCATTGCACCATTATCACGTGTAGAAAGCAACACGGGATGAGCATCCATGCCATACTCACGTAAAAGAGCGAGACCTGCGTATTGAATCTCCGCCAGATCGGCTTCGTGCCGGGCAAAAGCATCATCTACCGTCATATCTGTCCGGAATCCACGTCGGCCAGACCATTTGATTTGCTCCGTAATAAATTGGCTGATTTGGTAAACGGTCTCTTCCTGTGTTGCGCCGGGGGTAATGGCCTCCTCGGCAGCGGCCAATAGTTTACGGTAGTGCCGCTTCTTAGTGTATGCACCGCCCAAATCATCTAACTCCAGCAAGTCACTGCAGGCTTCTTCCCAGGTGCTGTAGAAACTGGTGGTCGCTCCGCTGAAAGAGATCGATTCACTGGCCTGAAAGAGGGCTTTAATGTAATAGTCTTCCGGAGTAGTCATGAAGGGTTCAATCTTCACCGCAGTGCCGTTCTTCATCCAGAAACTAGGACCGCTCACAATAATTTCTGTGTCTCCATAGCTAAGCCGGGACCTACCATCCTCCAGCTCTTCCTTGGTCATGAAATTTACGCCCAGCAAGAAGTAGGTATAATTAAGGGGCACGATACAATCAAAACGATAGAAAGAGGACCGCACCGGGATGGACTCCCGAAACGTCCACTCATCAGGTATCATTACCCGTTGACTATTATGCACATAACGGTATTCGAGGATACTTCCGACGCTCACGTTTGGGAAACTGAAGGTCATTTTTGACCAATATTCATTGATTTTTTCCCAGTAGATCTCACTTGCCTCTACTTTCATCGTGGTCCCGTCAGGGGCAATGGTCTGCGCCTCCAGATTGCGAATGTTTTCCTTATTGTCTTTGTGGTAAAAGTAAATGGTAGCATCACCGTAATCTTCCGCAGCAGCTTCGTGCAATATCTTCACTTGCCGGTGGCGGTGTAAAACGTATTGATAACGCATTCCCTGACCATAAACGACGGTAGCAAAACCTTCATCCGCCAGTACCACTGCCTGAGCAGTGCTGTCATGCGAGTAAGTAGTCATCGCAAGATCATCGGAACTAACGACGCCCCATTCCAGGGCCTGGTATTCATCTTGAGCAAAGAGTACAATGGACAGCAACAATAGGGTTGCAATGCTGAGGGTTCGGCGTAACATGGTGGTTGAGATTTAGAACAAGCGCGCAAAGCCTAATCAGGCTTGCGCCCTTTTCAGCTATATCACCTTAAAATTAGCTTTCTTACCTTGCAGTTGCAACTTTTTTAGAGGATCGGCATTACGATCTCAAAGCATTCTACCATTTCAAGCATAGCGCAAAAGATTGTTAGCCAATTTTTTGCGTTACAAGTTCTGACTAGTATGAAAAAAGCACTTCTCCTGTTGGGGGTGATCTACACCTTTGGCATAATCTGCCTACAGGCCCAAGAGACCTTCCCTTACAACGGAATCAAAGACCAGCGCGACGGCTGGTACGCCTTCACCAATGCCACCGTAATACCGCAAGCCGGCGAGCAAATTGACAATGCCACTTTGATCATCAAGGAAGGCCGTATTGTAAGCCTCTCAACCGGCGGCGCTGTCCCTGCCGGAGCAATTGAAATCAATGCAGCGGGTAAGTACATTTACCCTTCCTTTGTTGACGCTTACGCCGAATATGGTCTACCCGAAGCCAAGCCGGCTGGAGACCGTCCCCGGCTGCAGCCACAGATGATCTCTAACAAAGAAGGGGCCTACTCCTGGAACGAGGCCCTGAAACCAGAGTTCCGTGCCCACGAGCATTTTCAACCCGACGCCAAAGCAGCGGGAAGCCTTCGTGCTATGGGCTATGGAGCACTTTCTTCGCACCAGCAAGATGGTATTAGCCGAGGTTCCTCTACGGTAGTAAGCTTAGGCGATGGACGGCCGCACGAGCTCATCCTTAAGCCCCAGGGTGCTCACTATATGTCATTCCGCAAAGGTGTTTCTACGCAATCTTACCCCAATTCACTGATGGGAATTATTGCGCTATTGCGGCAAACTTATTTGGATGCCGATTGGTACAACAACAATGAGATAGACGACACCAACCTATCGCTGGCGGCATGGAATGAGGTTCAGGAGCTACCGCAAATTTTCGCGGTTGGTGACTGGCAAGAAGCGCTGCGTGCACAACGTATTGCCGAGGAGTTTGACCAAACCTATATTATCAAGGGAAATGGCGATGAATACCAACGTTTGGAAGACCTAAAGACAAGTGGATCATCCTTCATCATACCTGTTAAATTCCCTGAAGCCTACGATGTAGCGGACCCTTACGACGCTCATCAACTCAGCCTGACTCAACTTCGTCACTGGGAAATGGCGCCGACTAACCCTGGTCAAATGGCGGATGCGAATCTGACTTTTGCCATTACCGCCGACGGGCATACGAAGGCCAAAGACTTTTTTGCGGCCTTACGCCAAACGATCGAGCACGGCCTGAGTGCTGACGAAGCCCTGACTGCCCTAACCAGCACCCCAGCAGAATTGATTGGCATAGCTGATCATGTAGGTACACTTGAGGCGGGTAAGTGGGCCAATCTACTTATTACCTCCAAGCCCCTATTTACTGCAGGCTGCGAGATCCATCACAATTGGGTACAGGGCAGACCTTTTGTACTCAAAGCATTGGATACGCCAGACCTAACCGGTACCTACCAACTCAAAGCAGGTGCTCGTACCTACAATATGAGTATTGACGATAAAGGAGCCTCAATACAGCTTAGCGAAGAGAGTAAATTAAAAGTCAAGTACAAGAGCAAAGGCGGTACGATTAGCCTTTCTTTCCCACAAGATGAAGGTGGCCCTATGATGCGCCTTAGTGGTATCATTGACGGTAATACCTGGACGGGCCGTGGGCAAGATGGTGATGGCAACTGGATTGACTGGGAAGCTGAACGCAACAATGCCGGTGCTGGGGCTACTGATAGCCGGGGAAAAACAATGGAAGCTCCATCTTACGTCAGTCGCAACACCTATCCCTACGGAGCTTTTGGTTGGGAGGAAGCGCCTAGCGCGCAAACGGTAATTATCCGCAATGCTACTCTTTGGACCAACGAAGAGGACGGCAAATTGGAAAACGCCGATATCATGCTACAAGGCGGCAAAATTGCGCAAGTAGGTGGCAGTATACGCGGACCACGCGGAGCTGTTGAAATTGATGGTAGCGGTATGCACGTTACGCCGGGAGTTATTGACGAGCATAGTCATATTGCTATTAACCGTGGCGTTAACGAAAGTTCTCAGGAAAGTACGGCTGAAGTACGTATTGGTGATGTAGTTGATGCTACGGATATTGATATCTACCGCCAGCTCTCTGGTGGAGTGACTACTTCACAACTGCTGCACGGTTCGGCTAACCCAATTGGTGGGCAATCCGCTATTATCAAGCTGCGCTGGGGCTACGGCGCTGAGGCAATGAAATTTGCCGGAGCACCTGGCTTTATCAAATTTGCTTTGGGGGAAAACGTAAAGCAATCTAACCGCAGCAATACCTGGCGCACCCGCTACCCCCAAACCCGAATGGGCGTAGAACAGGTTTTCGACAACTACTTCACCGAAGCTCGGCAGTACGGTGAGGCCTTACAAAGAGGTGAAGCAGTGCGACGCGACTTAGAGCTGGAGGCTATTTTAGAAATCCTGGAGAGCGAGCGCTTTATCACTTGCCACTCCTACCAGCAAGGTGAGATCAACATGCTGATGAAAGTAGCCGAACGTTTCGATTTTCGGGTGAATACCTTCACACACATCCTCGAGGGCTACAAGGTCGCCGATAAGATGGCCGAGCACGGAGCAGGTGGTTCTTCTTTCTCCGACTGGTGGGCCTACAAATACGAGGTGGTAGATGCCATTCCACACAACGGTGCCATTATGCACGAACAGGGCGTAACGGTAGCCTTCAATTCCGACGATGCAGAAATGGCTCGTCGCTTGAATCAGGAAGCTGCCAAGGCCGTATTGTTTGGAGGTGTCTCTGAAGAAGAGGCCCTGAAATTTGTGACCCTCAACCCAGCAAAACTGCTGCACATTGATGATCAGGTAGGAAGCTTGAAAGTGGGTAAGGATGCAGATATTGTCCTTTGGACCGACCACCCGCTCTCGGTATACGCTCGCGCTAAGCACACCTACATCGACGGAATCAAGTTCTACGATATGGACGAAGACGTGCAGCGCCGGGAGGAACTCCAAACGGAGCGCAATGCCCTCATCCAAGCTATGCTAAAGGCCAAAGAAGGCGGTGCTAAAACCCAGCAAGCTCGTGGTCGTGGACAACGCCATTACCACTGTGATACAGAGGATGACGAGGCGCAATAATCAGCGCCTTTGTATGAACTTAAGTCCTGCTCAAAGGCGCCTAGTAAGCGTCTAAATCCATCAAAAAATGAAACAGACCATATATATTCTACTCCTCACCCTTTGCACTAGCAGCTTATTGTTGGGACAACCGCCCATTCCTGCCCCTGCACAAGATGGCCCGATTGCCATCGTAGGTGGAACGGCTCATCTGGGTAACGGGGAAGTAATTGAAAATGCCCTCATCACTTTTGAGGACGGTAAAATCACCCGTGTTGACCAGGCTACCGCAAAAGTCGACCTCAGTGACCACCGTCAAGTCAATGCGGAGGGTAAACATATTTATCCCGGCTTTATCGCTCCTAATACTACGCTGGGAATTGTGGAAATTAGTGCGGTCCGTGCTACCCGTGACATCGCAGAGGTGGGGAGCCTGAATCCGAATGCTCGTTCCATCATTGCCTACAATACGGATTCGCACGTGACACCTACTGTACGGGCCCGTGGCGTATTATACGCACAGGTCGTACCCGAGGGCGGTCGCCTTTCTGGCCAGTCGAGTATTGTACAACTTGACGCCTGGAACTGGGAAGATGCTGCGGTAAAAACTGATGATGGCCACCACTTGCGCTGGCCACGCCGCCGTACGTACAATTGGCGCCAAGGGCAATGGTCGGCCAATAAAAACTACGGTAAGGATGTAGAAGCCGTGGAGGATTTCTTACTCCAAGCTAAGGCCTACTGCGAAGCCAATAATACGGAACGTAATTTGCGTTTATCATCTGCTTGTGGCCTTTTCAATGGTGAGCAAAAGCTCTTTGTGCACGCTAATCTTGCGCCGGATATCCAACAAGCGGTGTTAATGGCCAAGACTTTTGGCGTAGACATGGTGCTGGTAGGTGGCGCGGAAAGCTACCTCATTGCGGATATGCTAGCGGAATACGAAGTACCCGTTATTTACGGACCCACGCACGACTTGCCCAACACCCTGGATAGTGATGTGGACCAGACCTTCAAAACACCGGCCGCACTACACGAAGCAGGGGTGGAATTTTGCCTCAGCAACGAAGGCTTTTGGCAGCAACGCAATTTGCCTTTCCAGGCGGGTTCGGCGGTAGGCTATGGCTTACCCTACGAAGCGGCGGTTGAGGCACTAACCCTTAGTACAGCCCGTATTCTTGGTATTGATGAGCTGGTAGGTTCTCTTGAGGAAGGCAAGCACGCCTCTTTGATTATCACCAGTGGCGACGCCCTCGATATGCGCACCAATCAAGTAGAGCACGCCTTTATTAGTGGCCGTGAGATTAGCCTTGACAACAAGCAAGATCAACTTTACAGACGTTTTAAGACAAAATACGAGCGTCAAGAGTAGCTTTTTTGCTGACTATCAACGAATTCCCCCGCGTAGATTGTCACATTTAATCTTTTCAATCGTTATATTTGTTATAATGGGTTCCGGGAATCCCGGAACCCATTATTAGTATATGGCATTGTAATTAAGGGCGTTTTTAATCGCGCCACGAAAGAGCGAAATGGCTACTGCACAATAGCAGGAGTAATTATGGTAAGAGAAGTAACTTCAACCGAGGAGGAAAAAAAACTGATTCAGAATGCCTACCGGCAGCTGCTACGGTCGATCAAAAAGATGGATGATACCGACCGTAAGAACATTCGTATGGCCTACGAATTGGCGGTGGAAGCGCACTCTTCTCAGCGACGTAAGTCGGGTGAACCCTACATTCTGCATCCCATTGCGGTAGCTCGAATCTGTGCCGAAGAAATTGGCCTAGGGCCTACGGCGATCGTAGCCGCTTTGCTTCACGATGTAGTAGAGGATACCGACGTCACCCTACCGGATCTACACAAACAGTTTGGTACGCGCATCGCCAAAATGGTAGATGGCTTAACCAAACTGGATGGTGCTTACAATTCTGACAGCCCACAAGCGGAGAACTTTAAGAAAGTACTCAGTACGCTGGTGGAGGATGTGCGGATTGTACTCATCAAAATGGCCGACCGCCTGCACAATATGCGTACGCTAGGTGCCATGCCTCCGCATAAGCAGTTGAAGATTGCCGCCGAAACCAGCTACATCTACGCCCCGCTGGCTCACCGCTTAGGCTTGTACGCGTTCCGAACCGAGTTTCTGGATCTTTGTATGAAGATCACCGATTCGGAAGATTATTTCTCGATTGCCAAGAAGCTGCAAGAAACCAAGAAAAGTCGTGAATCGTATATCGAATCGTTCATTGAGCCTTTAAAGGAGCAACTAGACGAAATTGGTATCAAGTACCGCATTTTTGGCCGGGCCAAGTCGATCTACTCCATTTGGAATAAGCTCAAGAACAAGCAGGTTCCATTTGAAGAGATTTATGACCTCTTTGCCGTCCGCATCATCTTGGATGTTCCGCCGAAGAAGGAGAAATTATACTGCTGGCAAGTGTACAGCATCGTAACTGATGTACACAAGCCCATTACCGAACGCCTGAAAGATTGGATCACCACGCCCAAGGCCAACGGTTATGAATCGCTGCATACAACTGTAGTTGGCCCCAGCGGACGCTTTGTGGAAGTACAAATCCGGACCGAGCGCATGGACGAAATTGCTGAGCGTGGTTTCGCAGCGCACTGGAAATACAAGGGTGTCAACAATTCCGATGATGTCTTCGAGCGTTGGCTCGATAGTGTACGAGAGATTCTGGAAGACCCGGAAGGCAGTCCTGTCGAATTCGTGGACAGCTTCAAATCTAACAGCCTCTTCAATGAGGAAGTCTACGTGTACACACCGATGGGTGACATGCGCGTTTTACCGAAAGGCGCAACGGCATTGGATTTTGCCTTCAGTATCCACTCTGATGTAGGCTATCACTGTACGGCCATCAAGATCGATAACCAGATTGTGCCCATGGGGCGCTTGCTAAAAAATGGTGATCGAATTGAGGTCGTAACCAGTAATAACCAAAAGCCCTCGGAAAGCTGGCTGAAGCTGGTAACTACAGGTAAAGCTAAAGCGAAGATCCGCTCCGCCATGAAGGAGAATCGGAGACGCCAAGGCGAGTTGGGCCGCGAAGCGCTGGAGCGTAAGTTTAAGAACCTGCGGATTCAGGTGCCCGAAGAAGCTATGGACACGCTAGTGAAGCATTACAAGCTCGTTAGCCACGTTGACCTGTACTACGCGATTGCGATGAACAGTATCAGCATTGTGGATATTTTCCGCAAGTTCAAGGCAGAGCACGGCAAATTGAAGCTGGTAGAGGAACCACCGGTACAGGAGGAACCAAAACGGGATACTCCGGTCAAGCGCCCACGCAAGGAGAATACAACTGCCCCACGCTTGCTGATCAACGGTGAACCAGGTGAACAGTACGATTTCGCACTGGCCACTTGCTGTAACCCCGTGCAAGGTGACAAGGTATTTGCCTACCTCACTGCGAATGCGGGTCTGAAGATTCACCGTATCAACTGTCCCAATGCCACCAACCTGATGGTCAACTACGGCTACCGGATCATGAAGGCCGACTGGGCAAATGATCTACCACAGACCAATTTTGTGACCAAACTTAAGATCACCGGCATTGATGATGGGCCTGGCGTAATTGAACGGCTAACCCATCAATTATCGCTAATGGGGCTGAACATTCGTTCGATGAACATCGCTGGTAAGGAAGGGTTCTTCGAATCAGAACTCAGCCTAATCGTAGCTAATACCGACCAGTTGAACCAAGCTACACGAGCGCTTAAAAACTTGTCGAACATCTCAACTGTTACTAGAATAGAGTAAGTTTGCAATATGATCAAAGAAGAAGCTAGTAAGAGTACGATTGAGGCGGTAAAGAATATCTTTTCCTCACATCTGGAGAAGAATGGCCTGCGTAAGACGCCGGAGCGCTACGCTATTCTAGAAGAAATATACAAGCGTACCGACCACTTCGATGCGGAGGCACTGTACATCCACATGAAGACGCAAAACTACCGCGTCAGCCGAGCTACGGTATACAATACGCTAGAACTATTGGTGAACTGTGATTTGGTCACCAAGCACCAGTTTGGTAAAAACTTGGCCCAGTACGAGAAGTCTTACGGGTACAAGCAGCATGATCACCTTATCTGTGTAGACTGCGGTAAGGTGCTGGAATTTTGTGACCCTCGTATTCAGCAAATCAAAAGCATGATGGGGGACTTGCTACAGTTCAATATTACTCACCATTCTCTTAATCTATACGGCGAATGCCAGGGCGCTTGTGAGCGTACACGTAAAGCCGGCACCACCGACAGTAAAGTGGAGGAAGTTCGCTAATTTTGCGGCATGGATCAAGCCTACGCCATTAGCCAAGTCGGCAACATTAAAGTCCTGCGGGTGAATAGCCTGCTCAGTGAATTCACCAACCGGGAAATTCTTCAGCTTGCACAAGATTGCATTGATCAGGGTTTTACTAAATTTGTCGTGAATTTAGGAGGGATGCCCTACACCAATAGTGTCGGATTAAATTTTCTAATTTCCCTTCAGGCACGCTGCCAAGACCAAGAGGGTGCGGTCGTTGTGTCGCAGATTTCAGATAAGATCATTCAACTGCTGGAGGTTACTAAACTCCGGCCGTTATTTACGATAACCCAATCAGAGGAGGAAGCCCTTGCTCTGATCAACGAATTGTAATGCCAGCGGATCGGCGAACCAATAGCTACCGGCGGCACTAGCATTCTTACAAACAGATTCACCGCATGACGGTAGATGTACTACTCGGCCTCCAATGGGGCGACGAAGGAAAAGGAAAAGTGGTTGATTATCTGGCTCCTCGCTACGATATCATTGCCCGCTTCCAAGGTGGCCCAAACGCTGGACACACCCTCGTTTTCGAAGATAAAAAACACGTGCTCCACACCATTCCATCGGGTATATTCCGGGAAGCACAACTAAACCTCATCGGCAATGGTGTAGTGATTGACCCCATTACGCTCGAGCGAGAACTGAACGAGCTGGACGCCGCTGGAGTGGACTACGCAGAGCGGCTGTTTGTAGCGCGCAAAGCACATCTTATCCTGCCCACTCACCGCTACCTCGATAAAGCTAGTGAAAACGCCAAGGGCAAAGCTAAGATTGGTTCAACCTTGAAAGGAATTGGCCCTACTTATATGGATAAAACGGGCCGCAATGGTCTGCGGGTAGGCGATTTGGAAGCCAGTGATTTTCAGGACCGCTACAATGCCCTCAAAGCAAAGCACCTGGAATTGCTTAAAATCTATCCAGAAGTAGACTTTGACTTAGCGGGCGAAGAAGAGAAGTGGATGGCAGCTATCGAACGCTTACGGCAGCTGAAACTGGTAAACGGGGAATACTTCATCAATGAAGCCTTGCGCACGGGTAAGCGCATTCTGGCCGAAGGCGCACAGGGCTCCATGCTCGATATTGACTACGGTACTTATCCTTTTGTCACCTCTTCTAACACGATCACCGCAGGGGTTTGTACCGGTTTGGGCGTAAGCCCACAAAAAATTGGTGAAGTCATTGGTATCACCAAGGCTTACTGTACGCGGGTTGGTTCTGGACCCTTTCCTACCGAGTTATTTGATGAAATGGGCGAGTTCCTCCAGAAAGAAGGGGCCGAATTTGGTGCTACTACCGGACGCCCACGCCGCTGTGGCTGGATTGACCTGCCGCAACTGCGCTACACCATCATGCTCAACGGCGTAACACAGCTGGTAGTCACCAAGATTGATGTTCTGAACAAGCTGGGCGAAATCAAGATGGCTACCGCTTACGAAAATAATGGCCAGCAGACCGAACAGCTCCCTTACGACCTCTGCGATGAGGATTGTAAGCCCGTCTACGAATCATTTGGCGGTTGGGAATCCGGCTTGGAAAGAGCGGCTACCTACGGTATGCTGCCGGAAGCGGCGCAAAAGTATGTGGAAGAAATTGAAGCGCGCTTGAACGTACCGGTAGCGATGGTGTCTACGGGACCAGGTAGGCGGGAGTTGTTGGAGAAGGTGGTGAGTTAGTTCTTTCCTTATTTGGTGGTTCCGTTAGGCACTGACACTACCAATAACTCGCGGCCGAAGTTTCCTAAAACGAATATGTGGCTACCCAAGTTGATGTGCTGAATTCCCCGTTTAACAGACTTGATCAGCGGTACGCTTCGGACAATATTAAAGTTACATTTTATCTAGGACCACTACAATTTAACATTTAAAAGAAGGGTTCATCATAAGCCTCTGACTGCAAAATTGAGATTTATTTCAACCCGGATTTAAACATAAATTTGCAGTTGTTGTCTTGTTATAGTACTATACTGTACGTATAGAATTATATAATTCATGAGTAAATCTCCACAACGTAGTTTTATCCCTGGCGATGAATGGTTGTATTATAAAATCTACACTGGCCCTAAAACAGCAGATAAAATCTTGGTCAATATTATCAAGCCAGCTGTAGAAAATTTACAAAAAAACGGAACTATAAATCGTTGGTTCTTCCTAAGGTACGCCGACCCTAAACATCACTTAAGATTAAGACTTCACTGTCCCAAAACAGAGAACATAGTAGCGGTTTTGGAGACGCTTACCATTACTTTATCAGACCTCCTTTCCGAAGATCTAATCTGGAAAGTTCAACTAGACACCTACCAAAGAGAAATTGAAAGATATGGATCAAATAGCATTACCCTTGCGGAAGAAGTTTTTTTCCAAGACAGTATTTTAGTTACTAATTTTCTAGCGCTTGCCAATCAATACAACAGTCCAAATTTGAGATGGCTCTTCTCTTTGCGTGCTATTGATTCCTACCTGAATGATTTTGGCTACTCAGACGAAAGAAAACGTGATCTCTTGGAGAAAATGAAGGTCGGTTTTAGAAGTGAATTCGATAATACGCGAATACTCGGTAAGCAATTAGACAAAAAGTACCGTACCAATCAGAAGGATATTTCCGAAATTATGGAGGCGGATAGCGAAACGGCTTATAACCCCCTCTTAGCCCTTCTAGCGGAAAAAGAAGCAAACTTAAAGTCGACAGCGCAAGATATACTCAATTTAGTCGCGAATAACCAGCTACAAAAAAACATAGATGAGTTGCTAAGTAGCTTTATTCACATGCTTATGAATCGACTCTTTAAGTCTAAAAATCGCATGCACGAAATGGTTTGCTACGACTTTTTATACAGGTACTACAAATCAATGATCGCCAGGCGGAAGTACATGGCAAAAAAATAAGCCTCTGAAGGAAGTTATGGTTCCTTCAGAACCCTATCTCATCCGTCGACTTTCTGTTCTTATACCTAGCTAACCAATTCTGGTTTTAGGAGACTCGCTAGTTGCTCTATGGTTTCTAAACGATGCGACATCTCCGGAGACAGATCAAGAAATACAAACTCGTTCACACCAAATTCTTCTTGAAACTGTAATAACTGATCCTGGAACATATTAAAACCACCTAGAATATTGGGCTTAATAAATGGATTATTCATTAGCGACTTGCCATAAATTTTTCGAGCCTCTTTCTCATCTTTAGCCAACACTCCAGAAAAGGCCACGTTGATATCCGGTCGCTTTCCGTGTTCCTGAAAGAAAGTTTCAGTCATTTCTTCCAGTTTAACCTTAGTCACATCAAAAGCATCCGGATTGTGCATGAGAGAGAAAGACTGATTGATACCAAGCCTCGTGGCATACTCAAAACTTCGCAGCCTCGCCCCGAGAAGCCAAATATTAGGAGGAGAAAATTGCGGTGGATTAACGAATAGTCCCTGCTTCATATTAGCTTCTTCTTCCCGATAAAATGCCAGCAGTTCTGCAATCTTTTCTTTAACGTCAATTTGTGACACCTCAGCCTTTTCCATGTTGGTAAGGGCTTTGGTTGCTAATGCCGGGGCATGACCACTAGCCAGTCCCAAATCTACTCGCCCGGGAAACAAAGCATTCATCAATCTGAAATTCGCAGCAACTCGATAACTAGAGTGGACCCGCAAAATAATACCCGCAGCTCCGATCGATATCTGCTCTGTAAAGCCCAACAAAATTGGTATTAGGGGCTCCGGATTCAACCAAAGACCAGGAGAATCATAGTGTTCGCCAAGCCAAAATTTCGAATACCCCAATTCGTCTGCCTTGACGGCATAACTGACAAGCCCTCCGATATCTAGCGCATTGGGAACATCAAATGAAAGAACACCTAGTTTAAGCATGACAAATCAAATTCAGCAACACATTAAGTTTCTGGAAAATACCAGATAAGGATTAAATTTTTCTCATTGAATAGTCAGTCTCACCATAAGCTCGCTATGATTAATAACGAGTACTGTACTATCTCTTATACTGACCAATAAGAAGATGAATATCGTCAATGAGCCGGCTTACGTGCTCGGGGTCGGTCCCCTCGGCAAAGGAACGAACATGCCCCTTCTTATCCACTAGAACAATTCTACCAGAATGGTCTATACCACGAGCTGCCTCGTCATTTTCTGCTGTGGCAATGAAATACTCGCTAGACATCTGCCAGACTTCATCTCGATCACCCGTAAGAAACATCCATCGATCATGTTCTACTCCCAGATTAGTTGCGTAGTTCTTGAGTTCCGGAATAGAATCTCGCTTTGTGTCCAGTGTATGTGATACCAACTTAAGCAATTCCTCTTCTTCAAATTCTTCATAAATGCGAAGCATCTGTTTCTTGACTTTGGGGCAAATAGCAGGACAAGAGATAAAGAAAAAGTCAGACACGTATATATGATCAGCCAGATAACCATTGTCTACCGTAACACTATCATGACTAATGAACTGAAACGGCGGAATCTTATGATAAAGGGTATCGCCGTCAATAATGTCATGATTCCCAATGTAGGGAAGCTGATTATTATTATTGTTGCTACAAGAAAGTAGCGTGACAAACAATACACTTAAATTAAATGTATATACGCTTATTTTCATTTTTGTTTTTTTTACAATTTACTGACTTCGCTGGAACAAAGTACCGATCAAAAAAGACAATTATTTTAAACAACAGATTACATGCGTTAACGAGCACTATTTGAAAAAACAGGCTCTTTAACAATTCCTGAAAACTATATTTTATTTAATTCGAGCTCTAATAATTTGAAACAAAAACTTCATTAAACACTCAAAATCAATGAATTAAATTCAAAAAGTGAATTAAAAAGCTAGGCAAAAGAGAAAACGTAAACAAATTTTAACAATATAATTCTTAGAGCTCAACTGAGGTGGTAGCAACAAAAATAACTAATAAAAAACTGGCCTGCAAAAAAACCCAAACGCACTTGATTTGTTGCAGATTCAAATTTTATATTTGCAAACTGATGACTATAGTGTCATTTTCATTAACTCAATCTTTTTTGCGATGAAGAATTTGAAAGAATTCAAGAAGCTTGCTCTGAAGAAAGAGATCATTGTGAACTTCAACAAGGCATCCGAAATCAAAGGTGGCGCAGCTCTAGGTGGAGACACCGGTACTTGTGACTCCAGCGACTGTTTCACTTGCGAGTGTAGTCCGTTCGAAACAATGTCTGGTTGTAATTCAGCAGGCTGCGACGACTGCTAGGTTTAGTTTTGTCTTAAACTAATTCCTTAGTAAGGGTAAGCTTAACTTAATTAGTTGCTTACCCTTCACTATTTAGTAAAAAAACAAGAGTATGACCGATAAACTTGAGAAGAAGCTACATCACATAAATGAGGTTACCAGAAAACATTGCCTGGAACAAAAACACATTGGTGTCTTTTCGGGCCTATCGGGTACCCTGCTGTTCCAATTTTACTATTCAAAATTCATCGACCCAAAGGCTAACACAGATATCGCAGAGCAGGTATTACATACGATTATTGAGCGAATCAACCAGGGCTATAAAATAGCTAACTTCAGCAGTGGCATTGCCGGTTTTTCCTGGACAATTGATCATCTAGAAAGTCAAGGTTTTGTTGAAATAGGAGCGGATGAATTCTTGCCAAGTTTTGAAGATTATTTAGCTGGCATTATGACTCAGCAGATGGCAAACGGAAAGTACGATTTCCTACACGCTGCTAATGGCTATGCCTTCTATTTCTTGTGCCGCCACGAACACACCCAATCCGATACTCTCCGAAATAAGTACCGGAAGTATCTACGCGACTATCTTCACCATTTGGAAGAATCAGCTATTCCTGTGGATCAAGATAAGATAATGTGGACCTCAAAAATTGATCTAATCTCCAAAGAAGAGGGGATTAATGTCAGTCTTGCGCACGGAATGTCCAGCACCATGGTACTATTGGCCAAGCTCAGTGTTTTGCCCTCATTCCGGCTAAAAACTCTGCCGCTTCTTGAGAAAACTATAAATTACATTTTGTCTTTCAAGAAGGCGGAGGAAAACCCATTCTCGTTTTTTCCAAATTGGGTTACTCAGGAAGGCGGAAAGCACGAAAATAGCCGACTGGCATGGTGCTATGGTGACTTGGGAATTGGAACAGCACTCTGGCAAGCAGGAAAAATACTTGACAGAGACCACCTAAAAACGACTGCGTTGCACACCCTGGAACATGCCGCCTCCCGCACAGCGCCAGATGATAGTAAGGTAAAAGATGCAGGCCTTTGTCATGGGTCGTTTGGAAACTCACTATTGTTCTCCCGTTTGCATCAGGAAACTGGCCGTGATTCATTTGCGCAGGCAGCTGATTTTTGGTTCCAAGACGGCTTTGACAAGGCAATCCACGATGATGGTTACGGTGGCTTTAAGAAGTGGAATTGGCGCGAGCAAGCGTGGGACGCTGACCTGTCATTCTTGGAAGGAGTAGCGGGTATTGGTTTGGTTATTATGAACCACCTAAGCACAGAGAACCTACGTTGGGATGACTGCCTACTAATCAGATAGCCCCCCTGCAACTGACCAAGGGGCTACGTTAAGTTCTTCTGTAATACCAATCGTAGGCCTACAGTAGGAGATATTCTCATCTACACTCTTTAAAGTTGGAATCTTTACACTATGAAAACTAAGAATCCTTATCGGGCCTTTCCCAACTACGTGCTCAGAACCCCCTTGTATTCTTTCAACGTCTACAAGAAATTGACGGCAGAAGAAACCATCAGTGACGAAGCTCTCAAGGCAATCTGCCAGGAAAAAGCTTTTATGGAGGCGCTCTTCTTAGCCTCTCCATCGCTTTACGACAGCATGCTTAAATGGCTTGAACAAGGCATTAAGGATCCCAAAAAAGACGAAAAGCTCAAACTTTCTCTTCTGAAGTATCTGTCTAGAATGTCAACCAGATGTACACCATTTGGCCTGTTCGCAGGTTGCACTTTAGGGGAGTTTAGTGACACTACATCTATTGAATTAAGCGGTATTCAAGAAAATGATCGTCATACGCGCCTGGATATGAATTTCTTGGTGGCATTGGCCCAGGACCTGGCTAAAATCAAGGAAGTCAGTGATCAACTGCTATTCTATCCCAACACCAGTATCTACGAAGCAGGAGAGCAACTGCGCTACGTAGAGTACCGCTATATAAATGGTCGACGACAGCACTCTATTACAGGGGTGGAAAACTCCTACTACCTAGAGGGTATTCTCACTAAAGCCAAGGAGGGTTGCCTACTAGACACTCTAGCCAAGACCCTCGTTGATGAAGACATCTCCTACGAAGACGCCAGAGAGTTTGTTGATGAATTGGTGAATAGCCAACTCCTAATCAGCGAACTTGAACCTTCGGTCTCTGGCAGAGAATTCATGGAACATCTCCAAGAAGTTCTAGCCAAAATCGAGGGTGCGGAGGAAATCCTTGCCGCTCTGCGACGTACTAGCAAGAGTCTACAACAACTGGATCAAGATGTTGGCAATAACCCGGAGATGTACCTTTCCATTATTGAGTCCCTGAAGGCCCTGGGTACAAAGTTTGAGAAAAAATTCATGTTCCAGACCGACATGTCGATTGCCGCAAAAAGTAATTTTTTGAGTAAAAGCCTTCTCCAAGATTTACAGCAAGGATTTGCTCTACTGAACAAGCTAACCCTGCCGCCCAGCAATCGACCAATCGAGGGTTTCCGCGAAGCCTATATCGAACGCTTCGAAACGCGGGAGATGCCTTTATCAAAGGTGCTTGATACCGAAATTGGTATTGGTTATCCGCACTTTCGAGGAGCAGGTGATCCCAATCCTCTTATTGATGATATCAGACTCCCCTTACGCCGAAGCAAGCACGTTCTCAAGGAACTAAACTGGACTACGCTCAATAGCCATCTGCAAAAAAAACTACTGGACGCGAAGAGTAAGCGAGACTATTCACTTCACCTAACAGACCAGGAGTTTGAAGGCTACGAAGCAAAATGGAATGACCTACCCGATACCATGTCCTTTATGCTAGAAGTGATCCAAGATGGCGACCAAGAAAAAATTAGAATTTTGGGCGGCTTTGGTATTAGTGCCGCTAATCTGCTAGGAAGGTTCTGCCACAGCAATACGGCAATATTTGAACACGTAAAACGGATTGTGGAAAGAGAAAAAGCCATGAACCGCAATAAACTGGTGGCGGAAATCATCCACCTGCCAGAATCTAGAGTGGGCAATATTGTCATGCGCCCCGAACTAAGAGAGTACGAAATTCCTTATCTGGCTCGCTCTGACAAGCCCTCTTCCGAGCAACTGACCTTAGATGATCTTCAAGTATCGGTTGAACGGCGGCAACGGATTGTCCTTAGATCTAAGACCTATAACAAAGAAATCTTACCGTATCTGACCAATGCCCATAACTACAGTAATAACGCCTTGCCAATTTACCATTTCCTCTGTGATTTACAGACCCAAAATCGGCGCGGTACCGTTAGGTTTAGCTGGGGCCCGCTGGCGGATGAATACGTTTTCCTACCGCGTGTGGAATACAAAAACATCATCTTATCGGCGGCAACTTGGCATCTGCGGAATTCGCACATAAAACCGCTGGTCACTGCAGTCAAAACCAAAGATGAACTAAAAAAAGAACTCCAAAAACTACGGACGGAGTTTCAAATCCCTCAGTTTGTGCTATTAGTAGATGGTGATAATCAACTGGTTATAAACTTAGAAAACCTAAGTTCCGTTAGGATGTTTGTAGATATGGTAAAGAAAAGACCACTGATTGTGATGTCAGAGTTTCTTTTTGCCAAGCAAGGTGTAGTAAAGCATAACGAAGATTACTACACCAATCAAGTGATAGTGGCTATGTACAATGACCGTAAATTTCGAGCTTCCACTAATCAAGAGGAAGGTAATAACACATAAATTTGAACTGCTGCGTTGAATATATTGTGCCGAATCACTACCCTTTTACGTGGCTCTTGCAACACCCACCTACTAGGATATAACGGAGAACAACTTAAATTGTAAGCAAGAGAAATGCACTGAGTTTGGTTTAGGAGAAGTAAACAACGCAATCTCGCGTCAAGAAAAATGGCATTAACTAGTCTAAAGAAATTTCCGTTTTACTCCCAGATGGATCGCATGGACTGCGGACCTGCATGCCTGCAAATGGTGGCAAAACACTATGGTAAGTTCTACCAACTACCAGACTTGCGAAAATGGTGCCATTTAGACCGGGAAGGGGTCAGCCTGGGCGGAATTGCTACTGGAGCAGAACGTATTGGCTTGCGGACGTTAGCAGTCAGAGTACCGCTCACGGCTACATCAGGGCAACCAAGTTTGAGCAACGCGCCTCTTCCAGCCATTGTACATTGGAACCAGAACCATTTTGTGGTGGTCTACAAAATCGGTAAAAATCACATCTGGATTGCCGACCCCAGTAAAGGAAAAATCAAGGTTGATCGGGATACTTTTATGAAGGCTTGGTTGCAGGAAAACCCCGAAGGGATCGCCTTACTACTGGAAAAAGGACGAGAATTTGATCTCCACGAAGAAGACCAGCAAGCCAAAATTGGCTTCTCTTTTCTACTCCCCTATGTTAAGCCTTACATGAAGTTGCTTAGCCAGGTAGGCTTGGGCTTAATATTGGGAGCCCTTCTTTCTTTAATATTTCCATTCCTTACCCAAGCAATTGTCGATGTAGGGATCCAAAATCAGAATATTGGCTTTATCTACCTGGTCCTTATTGGGCAATTGTTCTTATTCTTTTCCCAAACGGTAGTGACCTTCATCCAAAACTGGATCTTACTACATATTGGTACTCGAGTCAACGTTTCGTTGATTAGCGATTTTTTGGCGAAACTCATGAAGTTGCCCTTAGGTTACTTCGATGCAAAAATGACCGGTGATTTATTACAGCGAATTAGTGACCACCGCAGGATCGAGACATTCCTTACCCAAAGTACAATGTCGGTATTGTTCTCAACCTTCAACCTAATCGTATTTAGCATAATTCTCCTGATCTATTCCCTACCGATCTTCCTGGTTTTTATTGTAGCAGCCATACTTTATTTTGGGTGGATTGCCTTCTTTTTAAAGAAGCGTCGAGAAATTGACTACCGGGCATTTCAACAATACTCCCGTAACCAAGATTCTAAGATTGAAATCATCCAAGGAATACAGGAAATCAAATTGCAGGGAAGCCAGCTAAAGCGGCGCTGGAAATGGGCAGAAATTCAAGCTCGGCTATTTCGGGTGCAAATCAGTTGGCTCGCGCTTGGCCAGTACCAAGAAGCGGGTGCGCTGTTCATTAATCAACTCAAGGATATTATCATCACTGTACTAGCAGCCTCAGCGGTGATTACGGGTGAATTGACCCTAGGTATGATGCTAGCCATACAGTACATCATCGGACAGCTCAATGCACCTTTACAGCAGTTGATCGCCTTCATCAGCTCTGCTCAGGACGCTAAAATAAGCCTGGAGCGTTTGGAAGAAATACATGCCGAACCAGAAGAATTACCGGAGCAAAACATCACCCCCTCCGTCGAAGAACTTAATGGCAATATCGTCATTGAAAACATTTCTTTCCGGTACAACGCGCTATACGACTGGGTACTGGAAAACTTATCTTTGGTTATTCCAAAAGGAAAAGTTACAGCTATTGTTGGCAATAGTGGAAGTGGTAAAACGACTTTACTTAAGTTGCTCCTTGGCTTCTATAACACCGAGCAGGGCAGTATCAGGGTTAATAATTTTCATCTCAACCATCTTGAACTAGACCTTTGGCGCCGTCAATGTGGTGCGGTGATGCAGGATGGTTTTATTTTTTCCGATACGATTGCTAATAACATTGCGGAATCAGATGACCAGATTGACTACATCCGGCTCAACAATGCCATCCATATTGCCAATATCCAAGGCTTTCTACAAAAGCTGCCTCTAGGCCTAAACACCATGATCGGGGCACAAGGAAATGGCCTTAGCCAAGGCCAGAAACAACGTCTATTAATTGCCCGGGCAGCCTACCGCGAGCCGAATTTCCTCTTCTTTGATGAGGCCACCAATTCCTTAGATGCTAATAACGAGCGAACAATTATCGAACGCCTCAATGAGTTCTTCGATGGGCGGACCGTGGTAGTAGTAGCTCACCGCTTAAGCACTGTAAAAAATGCCGACCAGATCATTGTCCTAGACCAAGGTAAGGTAGTAGAGCAAGGCACGCACGAAGAACTCACCACCCTGAGAGGAGCCTATTACACCTTGGTGAAAAATCAATTGGAGCTCGGGAATTAAGTAACCTAGTTTTCGAAACATTAAATGAATCAAACCGCAGCTATGCCGTATAACGAAGATACTTTCGCCGTAAACGACCTGCTCGGCAAACCTCCAGGCTGGTTGTTGAATTCGGGAATCATGCTGGTATTTATTGTTGTTTTAGGCGTATTAATCCTGGCTGCCTTTATCAGTTACCCGGACGAGCTAACAGGTGAAGCAATCATCCAAGACCAAAATAATTCGGTCCGTATTGCACCTAAGATTACCGCTCCGCTCGACACCGTATTCTTCAACAATGACCAGCAGGTTGCTAATCAAGCCGTTCTGGGCGTACTACAAAGCGATGCGAATTGGCGAGAAGTCGTGGCCTTAGATACTATGCTACAATTTCTGACAATTGACCAACACGAGCTTAAAGCACCTTATCTAGAAAACCTGGGAGCCATACAACCCTCTTATGCCAAATGGATGACCGCTGCCTCTACTTACGCCCAATACCAAAAAAATAACGGGCTGGCTGGACAGAAGCAATCCATCCAGCGGGAAATTGAGTACACGCTAGACCTGGCACGGATTGCCGAGAAGCAACTTACCCTCTTCGACCAACGTATTGAACTTGAAACCTCGGACTTTCAACGCCAAACTCAGCTTGCTAAAGAGGAAGTCATTAGTGCCCAAGAGTACGAAGAGCGGAAGAAACGCTGGCTAGCCCTGCAACAGGAGAAGGAATCCCTGGAAGCCACTCTTATCCAACATCGACTTCGGATCACTCAGCTCCAGCAGCAAAGTGCAACTTTATCCAAGGAAGATAGCGATGAGGATTTTGGCCTGCAACGCGCTTATCAACAGGCAACCGAAGAACTAAAAGGGCTCCTACAAGGATGGAAGGAGCAGTACCTCCTCAAAGCCCCGCTAACAGGTCGACTGATTGTTGCTAATAATTTGGTCACCAAGCAGCTGGTCACTGCTGGGCAAACGCTCTTCACTATTCAACCTAGTGGTATAAGCGAGACCCAAATGGTCGCAAAGATTAGCGTCCCCGCTAACGGAATTGGTAAAATTGAACTCGGTGACAAGGTGATTATTCGGCTCGATGCTTACCCTGAAAAGGAATTTGGTTCCATCCGTGCCCAACTCGACCATATCGCCGAATTACCCGAGAGCGGTGATAATGGCCTGGATTTTTACCAGCTCGAAGCACTACTGGAGGAACCACTGACCACCAATTACGGCAACCTTATACCTACCGAAATTTTGATGAGTGGCACGGGGACCGTCATCACCGAAGAAAGAAGCATCCTATCGAGGATTTTCGAACAGGTGCTAGACATTGTAAAGAGAGATTAGTATCGGTCGTCCAGCGTGGACACATAGCACCTTTTGCTTTATATTCGTGCTATAATACGAACAAAAATGAGCAAGGGCCAAGACATACGCCTGAGTGCACTTGAGAACATAGAGGTGGAGGCCGCAGTACATGAACTCTTCAGTAGCGAGAGCTTGAGGCAGCACATGCGACAAGCCCTACCGAAAGCACTGCATGACCTACTTATCCAAGCCAAAGACGAGGTACACAGCACCGCTGATTTTCAAGAGAAAATGATGCTGCCTTTTTTGCGCTTTGTAGAGCGCTATAGTATGACCGGCATTACGGTAAACGGCCTGGAACAGTTGGACCCTCAACAGAAATATCTCTTCATTTCCAATCACCGGGACATTGGCCTGGATTCTGCTTTCCTTAACAAAGCCCTCTACGACGCTGGTTTCACCACCACCCAAATTGCCATTGGTGATAACCTGATGACGCATCGCCTGGCAGAGCTTATTTTCCGGATCAATAAAAGCTTTGCGGTATTGCGCTCCGGCACACCTAGAGAGTTATACTCCCACTCCATACGCATGTCGAGCTATATCCATGAAATGATCCGTTCTGGGCAAGATTCTATTTGGATTGCCCAGCGCGAGGGCCGAGCTAAAGATGGGAATGACTTCACCCAGGTGGGTATCCTAAAAATGCTTAGCCTAAGCAAGCAAAACGACTTAGTAAGCCATTTTAAAGAGCTGAATATTGTCCCAGTGGCCATCTCTTACGAGTACGACCCGACGGCCCTTGCCAAGACGCTGGAGTACCTACAGAAGGTAGAGAACCCAGATTATAAGAAGTCTTTCAAAGCAGATATTCAGCACATTATCATGGGCATTTTTGGTCCCAAGGGGCAGGTACATCTCCACTTTGGCAAGCCACTCAACGAATCCATCGATCAGCTTCGCGAACTACCCAACGATAAGAAGCGGCTGGCGGCTATGGTGGAAATGATTGATCGATCTATCCACCAAAATTACGGCCTTCACGCCATCAACTACGCTGCCCTGGACCTGATGGAAGGCCGCGCGGATTTTGACCAGCATTATTCCAATCAAGATCGGGAAACGGCTATTACTTACTTTAAGGACTTATTGACGCAAGTACCGAAGGGGCAGTATGAAGAAGGAAAGGGGTATTTGTTGGGGATGTATGCGAATCCGGTACGGAATCATCAGAACAAATAAATCCCAGCTAACTTTCGACTTTCCTTTAACTATCAACGCAATAAGTAGCTCTCCCCTAGTCCAAACCTAACTTAGGCTTAAACATGGTGATTGGAGCCTCTACTGTGTTTTCCTCTTCTATTACGGGCGTATCTGCCGACGCTTCCTCCTCTGCTTGAGGCTTATCCGTAGTAGTCTTCACTTTCAAGTGGAAGAATGATATATACAGTGCCGTTAAACCCGCCAGTAACCAGAACACATCTACGTAGGCCACCCATTCGTAAGTATGCCATACGTTCCAAATCCAGTCACCGGTAACGATGCCATTAACAATAGGGATGAGTAAGGACAGGAAGCCGCCGATAATGAGATAATTTCGGTTTTGCTGGGAATACTTATTCCAAAGTAGGCCCAGTAGTGTGAGGCCTAGCCAACTGAGGAAGAAGATACTATTCACTGTAGCTACGCGATCCACCAGCCCTATAGGAACGAGCTTATTGGCAACAAAGATGATCGCAAAGGCCGGGAACATACTCAAGCAAATGGCCAAATACCATTTTGTAACACGGTGGTGGAAAAGCCGCTGCTTGAAGGTGTAACGCTTATTATCACGAGCAGTACGCCAGATCAGGATACCGCTGACAATCATAAAGCAGGTGACCATCGACAATACAAAATACAGTATACGCAAAGGAATACCGCCAAAGGTGGCGAAGTGTAGTTTGAAGATGTAAGCCAGTACGCCGTAGGCATAACCGCTCTGCTCAGGGCGTTGTGTATACTCCTCTAGTACCCGTCCGTCCCGCATACGCACCACAATGTTAGCCATCGCGTGAACTCCTTGATTATTGTCGATAGCAAATAGAGCTGCAGCATCTTCTTTACCGTAATTCATTATTTGCGCCCGGTTGATGTGGGCCTCCGGATAATCCGCTAGAACTTGCTTGCCCAACTCAGCTAAGGACATGTTATCCGCAGCGGGAGCATCGACCTTGATTTCATAATTATCAAATGGACGAATCTTGCTGAGTACCTTGCTCTGATCACCATCATACTTGAGCGCAACAACTGGTAGCAGCACTAGGATGAGCAGACCAAAAAATGCACCGGTTACTGCGTACATCAACTGAAATGGTAAGCTGATCACCCCTAACACCGTATGCGCATTGGTCCAGATCACCTTCCATTTTCCTTCTTTTACAAAGGCGTAGAACTTTGTTAGCAAGTGTTGCCAATGGATCAATAAACCCGTAATACTGGCAAAGAGGAAGAACAGCGCAACAAAGCCAGAAATGTAAAGGCCAACTGCTGGAATCTGACGGAAGTAATGCAAAAAATAAATCGTATCACCAACAGTGGTAAGTGGTTCTTTTATGTCTTGTATCTTTTCATTATTGGGGCTGTAGTAAGCTCCCATAAAGGTAGCAGTGCTATCTTCTGTTTTCTGCTGGGCGTATACCTTCACCACAGGCATATCCGGTTTCGGAAAGTTGACATTCACACGTTGAGTGAAGTCAATACCATAAACGCTATCAACTTGCAGCAGGGCGTGGTCAATATCCAAATCTTTAACGAGCGGCTGACGATAATCAGGATTTTCCCATTGTTGGATTTCGTGTCGGAACAGCGCAAAGGCTCCGGCATAAAAGATTACAAAGAGCGCAAAGCTGATGACAATACCAGCTACAGTATGCGTATGAAAGAGTACATTGTACGTGCGCCGACCAAGGCCTTTGAGCTTTTTCATTAGGTGAGAATTACATAAAAATTAAAATACTACTTACACCGATAATCGCTAACAAGAGCGACCACGAAACCCAGGCTTTGTCAAGCAAATAAACTGCTATCATCAAACCACACCACAGAAAGAAAACCGAGTAGGTAGAAGTGAGTAGCATATTAGTATCATCTTCTAGGTTGTTGATGATGGCGATATGAAGCATTGCGGTAGCTATATAGCAGCCAAAAATGGCGGCCATCACTTTACTAAATCGCTTCCAGCCCGAAGAGAGGTATTTTGCGTTTGCTGGCATCTCAGAGAAGGTCTATCAAGATAAACAATAAGGATAAGGAGCCCCAGGTCCAAATCCATTTCACATTCATTTTGACGGACAGAATGATAGCTGACAACAAGGTCATTAGTGCCATCAGCCATACCATTACAGCCGTCTCTGTATCAAAGGATCGGGTAAACAAATAGAGCGATATAAAGGCAATGGCACTAGCAAGTACCCTAACCTTAGATTTGTGTTCCTGAACGAAGGGTAAATCCTGTTCGGGGAAATACCTCGAAGTCATATAAAAGAGAAAACAAGCTAAGGTCATTGCTGCTAGTGCCATCGGATACTTTGTTTTATTGAACGTCTTGCGACAAATCAACTACTGTTGTAATCTGTGCGCCAGTTAAATCAAACACCTTGGTGGCAGTACCTCCTTCGTCGTAACGGAATAGCGCATTTACACTAGGATTGGAGATCGAGAAATAAGGCTCGTCTTCTCCCAGGAAAATGATGCTCGAGTTATCAAACACAGATATAGCAGGTAAGCCACTGATGGCCGAAGCCGACTGGGTATCCAGATCCACCTCGACGATCTCACCAGTTGGTGAATTAAATAGCCAGAACTGAATCATCTGGAAGTCTTCGTCCGTCAGGTTTTGTACACCACCACGTTCCTGGATTAGCGCAAAGATCTGCGGGTCAAGTGCGGTATTAACCAAGGCGAAACCACGGCCGTCCTTATAGTAGTTAAATGCACTCAAGAAAGAGCCCGCTCCAGTTACTTGTGGGCTATATACCTCTGGTACTTTGAAGTTATAAGTTGGGTCATAATCATTCTGACCAGCGTTAATCTTCAAAATCGCACCAGAAATAGTTGGGAAGCCGATATCTCCAGCGTGCCAGTAATAGAAGTTACCACTCTCATCAAAAAAGCGGCGGCTGGAGTTTAGTACAACCAAGTTCCCAGCATCCTCAAATTCTGCTACATCCACAGCGGCACCAGCTGAAATGTCAATACGTGGGAGAGCTACATTGTCAACATTTCCCCCCGCTTCCAGGCGCATTGGGGCGAAGACTTCGTTGCTACCACGGAAAATAAAGTCTTGATAGCGCACAGGATCTGGATGAGCAGCATTCGCCACCGTCATATCAATAGTCCCCGTCACCTGCATGCTGGTCGGGTTGAAAGTGTTGATCACATTAGGATCATTACGATCGTGGAAAAGACCGAAGTCTTTGTCACGAACGGCAATCACGAAAGATTCATCGCTAATCGTAGAAATAATCCCGTCTTCTACAATTTCTCCATTACCATTCACGCCCAGTTTAGCGAAACCAGCGGAACCATCAGGCCGTGCCATATAAATAGCACCATCCAAAACTGAAAGCGGGAAGAATGTCTGAAAAGCGGTACCCTGAGTAATATCAACCACACCAGTAGGGAGCTCCTCAAAGTACTGGGCAAACCAAGATCCTTCCTCCGTCTGAGCGGTAACAATGAAGCCCGTCGTCAGACGTACATTTTCAGGATCCTTCATAACCGTGATCGACTGGGTATCCTCATCGGAATTATCGCCGTTCTTGGCCGTTAGGGTTACATCATAGGTGCCGTCTTCAGCGTAAGTATGAGTAGGGCTTTCTTCTGTAGAGGTATTCCCGTCGCCAAAGTCCCAGGTATAAGTTGTGGCGTTGGTAGATGAATTAGTAAAAGTTACCTCAAGTTCATTAGCTGCAAAAGTAAAGCCAGCTGTTGGCTCATCGTTTGGCATTGGGTTCTCGTCATCATCGCCGCAGCCCATGAAGGTAACCCCCATGACCATAATGCCGACGAATAACAGCTTTAAAGAAAATTTGTCCATTTGTTCGTTACTTATAGTTTACGATTTTCGCAATAGGTAGCGAAGTTTTAGTGAGAAGTTTCTTCCGGGCTTCGGTACACGAAAATTGTCGAATACTTCAGCATCCAAGAGGTTGTTGGTTTGGGCGGAGATAGTAAGTCCGGTATCGGTCAGCTCATAGGTAATACCAAAATCGAGCTGACGCTGAGTAGGGATAATATTTTGCTCGTTGCGGGTATTTTGAAAAATGAGATCGAATTCGTCCACAAAGGTGTAATAGGCAAATACCGTGATCTCATCCTTTTTGGAAAGAGGGCTATTGAAACGGTAGCGAGAGGAAACATTGTAGAAGGTAGATGGGATGTTGGGAATGGGATTACCCGCACCATTGGTATTGGTGGCATTAACTTCTCCACCTTTAATTACATCTTGCTTGGTATAGCTCCACGAGAGCTCTAGCTTTTTCAAGGGGGCCGCCCGGAGGGTGAATTCAAAGCCCGTAGCTTCAGCCTCGTCCTCATTGATAAACTGAGCGGGGTCATTTTCATTCCGACCAGCCTGAAGACGTATCAAATCTCGCTGTGCCCTGATAAACCAACTTGCATCTAGTGAGACAAATTGATCATCTCCAAAACGGTATTGATAATAAGCACCGATATTGAGGTTGCGACTCTTCTCGGGGTCCAGAAAGAAGTTAGGTTCAATCGTTAGAAAGTTGCCAAATACTTCATCTTTAGTAGGTATGCGAATAGCATCTTCAAAGCTTGCGCGTACGAAGAAATCTTCTTTAAAAGCGTATTTCAACCCTAAGCCATAGCCAGTTTCCTCCCCCTCATTAGCAAATTCAAACACCTGATCGCCACCACTTGTAGGCCGAAAATCTGCAGTGCTTTGCGTGTAGTAATAGTACTTTCCAAATAGAATGGCTTCTAGCTTTTCTTCAAACCACTTGGATTCATAAGATAATCCGCTGATTGATCGTGTCAGAAAAGAAGGAATCGTATTGGGATCAACACCTGCTATAGTAGGTGCAATAGGGTCACTCCCTACTATATTTTGATCACTTAAGAAAGATGAAACCTTAATCTTATGCGCATTGCTGAATGCATAAGTCAAGTTCAAACGGTGTACTTGTGATTCCGTTTCACCTTCCCGAAGTGAAGGCAAAGCCAGTACTTCCTTACCTTGGCTGTTGAATGCTACTACCTCTCCGAACCAGTCGTAGACGTTGGTCGTAGAATCTTGGATAGCTTCATTAGCAATAGAGTAGCTACCAAAATAACCCACAGCAAATTTCTGATCGAAAAAACGTTTTTGATATTGTAACGTATGGATAAGCGCATCCCGCTCCACATTGGCCTCTCCTACTGCACGATTCCCAATGCGGACACCGTGCTGGATCTCATCATACCGCTGGTTATAGCTGAGGCTATAGCTAAACTTATCCGCCCAGTTTACATCCACAAAACCCAACGCGGCGGAGGCCATGGATGATTCGTGAACGCTGTGAAAACGCGGCACTTCTACCTCAATCTCTTGAAAATCCGGCGTCCTCTGGCGAGCTCTGATATTGTAATCGTTATCAGAATAATTGTAAAAGCCAGAAGCGGAAAGTACTAGGTGCTCTCCAATTTTCTTAGAAGCATTAAGTGCCCCAATATGAGTGTTGAAAGAACTAATCTGGTAGGAAGCGTCCAAATAATCATAGTCCACTTGGCGGCTGATAACATTAATACCACCAGCAAGTGCATCCGTACCAACATCTACGGGCATAACGCCCTTGTACACATCTATACGCTCAATCGTATTTACCGGAAGATTATTCAGCTGAATACTACCACCAAATAGTTCCAATGGGATACCATCATAATATAAACGGACAGCTCGTCCGGTAAGACCATTCAATTGAATAGACGTATTGCTGCCCAAACCACCAGATTGCCTAACACGAACTCCAGAGGTACGGTCTAAAACCGAAACGATATCGGCTGATTCACTCTGGAGCTGAACAACATTGATAGAGGCAATTTGAATGGGATTTTGTGATAGCTCAGTGCTTTCTGACTTCCCAGTAACCACCACCTCTCCAAGGCTAGCCACATCTTCCTCTAAGGTGAAATTCACGTTTACTTGCGCTGCTCCACGAACCTCGACCTCCTGAGCTGACATCTTATATCCGGTGTAAGATGCTTCTAGAATATAGGTCCCAGCTTTCAGGTTTTCAATTAGATAAGTACCATCCAAATCCGTAGCTGCTCCCAGGTCCATTCCCTGTACAAGCACCGTAGCTCCTACTAAAGGTTCGCCTGATTTTCCGTAGACTACCCCCTTAATAGTAGCAGCGTAAACAGTTGAAAAGCATAAGACTACTAGAGTTATGAGCGTTGTTCGCAGTATCATTTAGACCACTATCTATATTTAGACTTATTCTAAATTATAAATATAGTGGTTATTCTTAATTCAAAAAAATAGCATCTACTCCAAATCAATTTCTTCATAAAGATTTAACCTCCATGCCGCTATACTGTCGTCTGACTTACAATCATGGACCACGTTAATTCCAAGTCATAGCCGGTATTGAAACGAGAAGTTAACTCCAGGAATCATCTAGTAACTGCCTTGAATTCCCATTCATTTTATCTTTGATCAAACATCCTCTTCCACACATGTATTCCACATCTAAGCTGATCGTCCTTCTATTTCCAATACTTATTGGCTTCCTCAGCTGCCAATCCGAACCCGCTACTGACCTCAGCCAGGAACCCCTCATCCCCTACCCCAGGCAGGTGATTGCGGATAGTAGCAATTTTGTCCTGTCGGCCAAGACCGTCATCCATGTGCTAGACGAGCCGGAGCTACGGACACTTGCGGAATATCTACAAGAAGCCATTCTCAAGAAAACCGGACAGCAATTGCCCATCGAAATTGGTAATGATCAGGTAGGCCGCAGTAATATCTTTCTTCGCTACTGGGGCGCCGATGTACCTAAGAGGGGTTCTGAAGACTATGACCTCGATATTTATAAGCGCGAAATTTTACTAACCGCTTTTGAAGCGGAAGGCCTCTTTCGCGGTATTCAGACCCTGATACAGTTGATTCCAGTAGAGAAAAGTGATGCCGAGAAAGATATTCGAAAAATCCCTACCGGCTTCATTAAGGACCAGCCACAATATGCTTACCGGGGAATGATGCTCGACGTAGCCCGGCACTTCTTTGAAGTAGAGGATGTAAAGCGGGTAATTGATCTATTGGCACTTTGCAAAATTAACTATCTCCACCTTCATTTAGCAGATGACCAAGGTTGGCGTATTGAAATAAAACGCTATCCCCTACTCACTGAAATTGGTGGCAGTACCGAAGTTGATGGAGGTCCAGGTGGTTACTATACGGAAGAAGATTATCAGGAGATCATACGTTATGCCCAGGAACGCTACATCACCATTGTACCGGAGATTGACATGCCTGGCCATACCAATGCCGCTCTGGCTTCTTATCCTGAACTAAATTGCAGTGGCGTATCGCCAGAATTGTATACCGGCACCAAGGTAGGTTTTAGCACCCTCTGCACCGACAAGCCGGAAGTACTGTCGTTTGTTGCCAACGTTATTGGCGATTTGGCCCGTATGACGCCTGGTCCGTATATCCATATAGGTGGTGACGAATCACACGTGACGGCGCTGGAAGACTACATCCCCTTTATTTCCAAAGTGAATGGCTTTGTAAAAAAGGCGGATAAGAAAATGATAGGATGGGATGAAATCTCCCACGCTGATTACCTGAGTGAAGCCGTTGTGCAATACTGGCGCCACGCGGAAAATGCCTTAAGAGGCGTTGAAAAAGGAGCTAAAGTCCTGCTGTCACCTGCTCATAAGGTTTACCTGGATATGCAGTATGATTCCACTACCGAATTAGGTCTACACTGGGCGGCCTACATTGAAGCGGATAGTGCTTATCTCTGGACCCCAGAAACGATAGTGGAGGGCCTAAATCCGGACGACATCCTCGGCATTGAGTCGCCACTATGGAGTGAAACGGTAACGAACATTGACGAAATTGAGTACATGATTTTCCCGCGCTTGCTCGCACACGCAGAACTGGGTTGGTCAGCACCCAAGCACCGAAACTGGGAGGATTTTAAACGACGCTTCCAAGCTTACCAAGCCCAATTAGATGCCTTGGACGTGAACTATTATCGCTCACCAAAATTGGAGTAGTCCTGGCTTCAATCTCTAATTGTTAATTTGATGGTTTTGCAGTTTTCCAAAATGGTTAACGGAATTCCCTTTAGATCGATATTGTAGCAATTGAGTCGTTCGCTATCAGAATTTGAAAAGCGGAGTAAGGCTTTGACCGTACGGGTAGAAAAACCGAGCACGTTACCATTTTCGTCCAGGAACGCCAAACGATAACTAGCTGAAGTGCTACGATTACGGCGCGAATCTATGTCGAGCCGAACCAACTCTAAGGAAAACTCAAGGTGATAAGATTCGTAGCCATACCCATAGCCATAGCCACCATCAAGCTTAGAGCCAGACTTGTGACGGGATACCGCGCGCTTGATGATATACTGGTTCACCATCTCCAAGGGTTGGTCGTCAAGCATGATAGTAAACTGCGTAGGGGTACCGCCCAACTGCTGAATGAGCGACTGGGCAGTAAGCGGGAATAGACAGCAACAAAGACCGATAAGTAAGTAGAAGCGTTTCATGAGAGCGCGTTTTAAGAGTAATCAATACTGTAAATCTTACTGCCTGGAGCTTAACTTAATCGTCCGGCAATGCTGTAGAACGCTGAGCGGAATCTGATGCAAATCAAAATTGAAGCTCGACAGTGAAGAAGACTCCATATCCAATGGTATCCGCAGTTGACAAATGGACCGATTCACAAAACCCAGGGTTTTACCGTTTTCATCTAGGAAAGAGATGCGGTTAGTCATAGGAATCCGTAAGCGGCGGTTGTTTTCGTTTATGGGTACATTGTACAAGGTGAATTCAAAATGGTAGGACTTCCCAGCCGCTTCCGAGTTTCTTTCCATTCGTTCAATAATATACTGACTGGCCACCTCCATGGGTTGGTCGTCTAGCATGATCGTGAAGTTGGTGCTGATACCTCCCATTTGATCCATGAGAGATTGGGCAGAAATAGTGGTTAGAGCAAAAAGGAAAAAAGTGAGTAGAAAAATTCGATTCATAAGAGCAAGTTTCATTGGTAAGAAATCTTCTTAAAAATGCTGCTCTTCAGGCAATCAAACAAGCCCTTAACAAGACTTTAGGATGGATTTGAGGCAGGTACTTTAGGCTTTATAATTTTGCTAACAAAAATCTTGCGAGTTCTCGGAGAAGCCCGAAGTTCTCCGAGAACTCGCAATTTTCAAATAAGTCTATACTCTTAAGCTGCTCCATCATTAAATTGTGTTAAGAACAACAAGACTTAACGTATTAATTTACTTTTTCAGAATGGGTAGTCGATAAGCTTCCTTGGTTACCATACACCATAGCAACTAATATGAGATACACCGGAAGCAGCAGCACAAAATGAATCTTCAAAAGCAGCCATGTAGAAAAATGGAAGAACACAACAAGTGGAAGCAACACCTTGGCTAACCGTTTATCGAATATCAATAGCCCCCAGGACAATTCGAATAAGACGGTAACCCAG
>JBCBEC010000031.1:0-84104 GCA_038528965.1 Bacteroidota bacterium
CTTTGGAGTCTTCCGCTCTGGCTTACATTTTAACAATCTTCACTACTTGCAATTCAAAGCACAATCATAATAGTCACTCTTTTGCTTGCATTTTTACACAGTTCATTCTAATTCTAATTTGAATCAACCGGCACCCGCAATTCAATCTCAAAATCATCACCTACCGTAAACGCCAACAGGGGGCCTTCGATACCGTATTCTTGTCGATCTACCGTAAAGGTCCCCACAAAGAGGCCACCATTGGTGTTTTTCGTGAAAGTGAACGGAATAGTAACCTCCTTGGTCGTTCCGTGTAAGGTGAGGTCGCCCACTACTTCGTAAGCTTGGCCTTTCTTGCGAAATTGCTCAGAGCGAAAAGTGATTTTAGGATAGCGCTCAGCATCAAACCAGCTATCTCCCCGGGCGTGTTTGTTCTTGGTGTTATTGCCGGTAGAGATCGTTTTTACATCTACGCTGACGTCCATGCGGGCATTGGCTAGATTAGCAGCGTCAAAGTGGATGGTGCCTTGCAGGCCAGAGAAGGTACCATCTGCACCGCGGCCAGAGAATCGAATGTTATAGTCATCTGCGATGTTCCAAGTGCTAAAGTAGAACGGAGTAAAAGCAAAGGCTGAAAATGCAATGAGGAAGAGTCCCGTGTACTGGGCCATTTTGGAATTGATCATTGGGTTAATGGATTTTCTATTGGTTTAGTAATTGGAGTTGCAGCTTTGCGTCATTTGGGCCGTGGGTAAAACTGCATTTCGAAAAGTTAGGGCGCCCAAAACTAGCGTGTTGGTAGGCGCCAACTGGTTCCTTTGGGATACCCAAAAAATTAGTGTCAGCAACTCGATTTGCGTTTTTGTCCTGAAAGACCGCCACAGCGTAGCGACCAGCTGGTACCCCTGAAAACGTGTAAGTAGCCGAACTAGTATAACCAGTTACCTGACCAATTTGTCGTGCCTTGGCAGGATCAGTAGGAAAACCATCCGAAGAGGAGAATAGCATGAATACTACGGGCCCTTGATTGGCCGCTTCAATTCCGTTAACAGTGACCTGGATATCCGCGTTTTGTGCGCATAGCGCGCCGGTAGCTCCTACCATAAGTAAGAGTAAGTAAAGAGTGCTTTTCATGGATCAAAAGGGTTGTTTTGTGTATGCAACAAGTGTGCTAACTATATAGTTTAACCAAAAAATTAAATCAACCTATTAATCTTTTGTCCAACCTTAATGTTCTACCTTTATCCATAGATATGGCAAAACCAGCAGCAGATAAGAAACAAGAGAAACAAAATGCGGAGAAGCGCATATTGGAGGTAGCCGCCGAGGTGTTTACCCAGAAAGGTTATGCCGCTACGCGTACCCGTGATATAGCCGAAGCATCGGGCTATAATGTGGCGTTGATCCATTATTACTTTGGTAGCAAGGACAAACTTTTTGAAATTGTAGCCACTAATACTTTGCGGGATTTTGACCAAATCATGGAGCAGATTTTCCATAAAGACCTACCACTACACAAGAAGATTCACGTTTTTGTAGAGCAGTACATTGAGTTTTTTCGGGCGAATCCTTATTTACCAATGTTCATCGTGAATGAGTCGGAAAAAAATCCGGACAAACTTGCGGCGATCGTTCAGTACCGTAAGAATAATGTCGTTATGCAGAAACAGCTCAAGGAGCTCGCAGAAGCAGGTATTATTCGCCCCATTAGCATCGCTAATTTTATCATGAACCTGGTAAGCTTGACGGTCTTCCCTTTTCTAGGTAAAAAACTGCTCATGCGGGAAGTAGACATCAACGAGGAAGAATTCCAGCAAATGCTAGAGGAGCGGAAAGCGCTTGTGCCTCAAATTCTCATCAATCATCTCTACCTACAGCCGCCGGTTTAACTGGTTTTTTTGAGCGGCAAAATTTTTCCATAATTTTTAATCACTTGATTAAACTTTTGGGAAGGGCCAATGTTATGTCAGGTAATTAATCACTTGATTAAATAAGCTCATTATGATCAAACCCCTTCATCTGCTAGCGCTATTCGTGCTAGCGGCTACCTGCTGGCAATGCACGGCCGAGGCTAAGCCAGATGATGCAAGCTCCACTTTAGAAGCTGGGGCGAATAAGCAAGCGGCCGCTGCCACACTGCGGACTTTTACGACGACCCAGGCTACACCTCAAGATTATCAGGCCAACATCCCCATTACCGGGCGGATCAATGCTTTAGAACAGGTTCCCATCATTGCTGAAGTACAGGGCCAGGTAGAGGCAGGTACAAAGTTGCTACAAGAAGGAGTGCGCTATCGCAAAGGGGAAACTTTGGTGCGAATTGAGGATAAGCAATACCGCCTCGGACTCCAGGCGCAACGTAGCCAGTTCCAATCTAGCTTGGTGCGTATTATGTCGCAAATTCAACTGGACTATCCTGATGCACACGGTGCTTGGGATGAGTACTTACGCAATTTTAAAGCTGATCAAACCTTGGCGGCTTTGCCAGAGGTGACGGACGATCAACTCCGCTATTTCCTTGCGGCGCAAGGTGTCTTTACCACTTACTACAATATTAAGAGTGCCGAAGAGCTGTTGCCTAAATACCGAATTAAGGCACCATTTAATGGCATTATTGCGGAGGGTTCCATTAGTGCAGGTACGGTGGTCAGCCCTGGAGCGCAGCTAGCGCGATTTTCTCGCACGGATATTTACGAATTTAAAGCTAGCCTTTCTGCTTCCGATATTGATAAAGTTCGCCTCGGGCAGCAGCTACAGCTACGGCAACCCACCAACGGAAAAACCTACATCGGCAAGGTTCATCGTATCGGGGGGACGGTGGATCCTGGTACGCAAGCTGTGCCGGTATTTGTCCGCGTGAGTGGTGCTGGCTTGCGGGATGGCATGTTTCTGGAAACGGGTATGGCAACGGAGGCTTTGAGTCAGGTAGTTGCTGTTCCTAAAGATGCGCTGACTCGTGATGATCAAGTACATGTCATCGTAGACTCTACCGTGATATTGCATAAAGTACAACCCGTACGTTATTCCGAAGATGTCATTTGGGTAACTGGCCTGGAGACGGGTATGGAAGTGATTACAGAACAATTGACCGAACCCATCGTGGGGCTACGTGCTCTGCCGAAAAAGTAATTGCCCCCATGAGATCTATCGTAAAATATTTTATCCAACATCCTACCATTGTCAATCTCTGTTTGTTGTTGCTGGTCGGCCTTGGATTCATGCGCCTTACTGCAACTCAAACTACGAGTTTTCCCAAACAGCGGGTTCGCTTTATTTCGGTCGCAGTACCTTATCCTGGTGCTTCTCCTTCGGAGGTAGAAAGTGGCATTGCCATTAAAATTGAAGAAAGCCTTGAAGGCATTCAGGGTATTGATCGGGTAACTTCTACTTCTGGTGAAAACCTGGCTACTGTTCTTGTAGAACTCACCGAAGATTCTGAACCAGAAGTAATGGTGACCGAGGTGAAAAACGCCGTGGACAAAATCAACAACTTCCCCGAACGGGCCGAACCGCCAATAGTTGATAAGATTGAAATAAAGGACCTGGCCATGCGCTTCGGTATTACGGGTGAGGTACCGCTGAGCGTGAAGAAAGACTACGCCGATGAGATAGAGCGTGAATTGATGACTTCAGCAGAGATTTCCGACATTTTAATCGAAGGATTACCAGCAGAGGAAATTGAAATTCGCATTCGCGAGAACGATCTGCAACAGTATCAACTCAGCTTTGCGCAGATAGCGCAGGCGGTACGCTTGGCCAATTTGGAAACCTTTGGCGGTGAGATCAAGACCGCCGATCGGAATATTACCATTAAGGCCGACAGTAAAGGCTACTACGCTAAAGAGCTGCAGCAGATTGTGGTAAAGACTCAACCCGATGGGAGTAGGGTCTTCCTGAAAGATGTGGCGGATATTGCAGATCGCTTTGCTGATACTGCCAATGGCCGTTTTCTGGGAGAGGAGCCCACTGTGAGTTTAACCGTTTTTGCGCTAGCGGATGAGGATATCTTGGAAAATGCCGAAGTGGCCAAGTCTTATATCACCTCCTTCAATGCTGAACATGATCAGGTGCAGCTGGAAATATTGGAGGATGGCACTATACAGGTACGTGACCGCATTCAGTCTATGATGAGTAATGGCGTAGCGGGCATGTTATTGGTACTCATTGTGTTGGCGCTCTTCCTGGATCGGTATCTGGCCTTTTGGGTAGCACTCAAAATTCCTATTGCTATTGTGGGGATGTTTATCCTGGCACCCATTCAGGATATGACGATCAACGTAGTATCTCTCTTCGGTTTCATTATTGTACTTGGTATCCTCGTCGACGACGGTGTAGTGATCGGTGAGAACATCTTTCAATGGGCCAAGAACAAGGGCGTTTCTCCGATGAAAGCCGCGCTGGAGGGAACAATGGAAATGGTGACTCCGGTGCTCATCTCGCTGACCACTACAGCAGTGGCTTTTTCCATGTTTTTCTTCCTACCTACCCAAGCTGGCGAATTCTTTGGTGAGATGGGTTTTGTAGTTGTAGCAGTTTTGATCATTGCTATGATCGAGAGCTTTTTCTTCTTGCCTGCCCACCTGGCACACAGCAAAGGTTTGCGAGCAGATCATCAACCTAGTGCAATTGAGCGCTGGTTTGATAAGATACTACAGCTATTGCGTGATCGTGTCTACATCCCCGTCTACGAACGTATTTCGGTAGGTAAACGCTGGGTTTCATTACTTACGATCATTGGTTTTGTGGTTGCTCTGGTTGCTGCTATGTCACTCATGGCCACGGGCAAGGTAGGTTTCACTTTCTTCCCCAACCTAGACGACGATGCAGTCTTTGTAGAGTTGAGTTTGCAGCCAGGTACCCCCGTAGCCGTAACCAAGGCCAAGTTGGCCGATATTGAGCGGGCCGTTTGGGCTACCAACGAGGAGTACAGCCGTAATCGAGAAGATGGTGAACAGGTCATTCAGTTTGTCGAGCAAATCACGGGGCCACAGCCCAATCAGGGCAAACTCCGGATTACTTACTTGGGCGGTGAGCGTCGTGGTCTTAGTTCATTTGAGTTATCTAATCGCATGCGTGAGCTTACACCTGATATCCCCGAGGCGGAAAGCCTAGTGTTTGGAGTAGGAGCTACAACCGCCGTTTTCGGGAAGCCCATTTCTTTTGCTCTTTACTCTCGCAATTTGCCGGAACTGAGAGCCGCGAAAGAGGAATTGGTAACCCAAATGGTGCAGCGGCCAGACACTAAGGATATTAGTGATACTGACCAGTTGGGGGTAGAGCAGATGATCATTAAACCAAAACCACAAGCGGAACTACTAGGCCTGAGTCTGGGACAGATCATGGCACAAGTGCGGGCGGGTTTTTTCGGCGAGGAGGTACAACGCCTGCAGCGAGGTGAAGATGAGGTTAAAGTGTGGGTGCGCTACCCGCTAGAAGGTCGCAATCGCAAAGAAGAACTGCTAAATATGCGGATCAACGATGGCCGTGGTAACAGCTATTTGTTGCAGGATATGGTCACTATTGAGGATCGCATTGGTTCGCTGTCAATTAATCATCTGGAAGGGCAGCGCGAGATTCGAGTGGAGGCCAATGTGGCCAGTATTGATGTGTCAGCACCAGCGGTGATTAGTGAAATTGAGGCGAAATACTTACCGGAAATTATTGCGAAATATCCTTCCGTCACTTACTCCATCGAAGGGCAAAATCGCTCTTCCTTTAAAATGGCTGGAGCGATTAGTACAGTAGGGCCCATCATTTTGCTCTTTGTCCTGGGATTGATCGTTCTCAACTTCAATTCTTTTTCGCAGACCTTTCTAGTATTCTCGCTTTTCCCGTTTGCACTTATTGGTGTAATTCTGGGGCACTGGATGCAAGGAGAGGCCCTGAATATCTTCTCTTTTGTGGGGACGATTGCCTTGATTGGTGTATTTGTCAACAACTCCCTGGTCTTCATTTCAACGCTCAACCAAAAGCTGCAGGAAGGGGTAGAATGGGCCATAGCACTACGTGAAACGGCTATGAGTCGATTTCGCCCAATATTGCTTACGACGGTGACTACGGTGGCCGGTTTGGCGCCGCTTTTGGCTTCCAATAGCATTGGTGCCCAATTCCTGAAGGGGCCAGCTATTGCTATTGCCTACGGCTTGAGTTTTGGACTCTTCAATGTGTTACTGCTGCTCCCTGCTCAATTACACTTGTTCAATGGGCTGCGTCAAAGGTGGTTCAACCTTCGGCACAAAGAAAAGGGTACGGCTGAGAAAGTAGAACCAGCGGTTCGGGCACTGGCCTACAAGATCGAAAATTAGAATCAGGACGATGGGAGATCATTCTTGCGAGACGTGCTAGTCTGAGCGAGTGATACTCTCCATCCTATAACCGCAAATTTTACGTGAATAGGTACCGGTCTGGGGTAGGGGTTAAGCGCCACTATTCCGACCGGGAAATTAAAATCCTTTACGATGAAATATAAACTCTTGCTTAGTATGTTTCTGGGGCTGCTAAGTACCCAATACAGCTTTGGCCAATCGGTATTAACGCTGGATGAAGCGCTCGCAGAGGCCCTGGCTAATAATCACCAGATTAAGATTCAGAAAAGCGCTTTACAAGCTACCGCAATACAGGCAGACCCGTCGATGGTGGGACTTAAGCCGATCATTACGTTAAATGCGGGTTACGAATTGGGGTGGGCGGATGCTTCTATTGAAACACTTTCCCTAAATCCAGAGGCACCTCCCAGTGAACCCTTGGAACTCAGTGGCTGGTCAAACGATATTACAATAGCACCAGAAATTAGTTGGCTCTTACTAGACGGTAAGGCCAGCCGCTATCGTCTGGATCAACTAGATGTTGGAACAGATCTAGCTCAACTACAGGTGCAGCAAACCATAGAGCAAACCATCACTGAAGTGACTTTTGCGTATTTGGATTTAGCTCAGCAGCAACAACAACTCCAAATCACGGAGCAAAGTCTGGCTCTCGGGCTGGACCGCCTCAATCGTGCCCGGCAAGATGCCAGTTATGGAACCAGTAGTAGCTTGCAGGAACTCCAGATTCGAGTAGACGTTATGGCCGATAGTGCGTCCTTGCGCAACCAACTGTTGGACTACGAAAATCGCCGGCGTGATTTGAATCAGCTCATTGGCCGTAGCCCGAACAGTGAATTTCGAGTGAGTGAGGACCTGGTCCTACAAACCAATTTACAGCTAAGTGAATTGGAGGCAGAAATGAGCAATAGCAACATTGCTCTACAAGTACAGGAACAGCGACTCCGCCTCGCTGATCTGGGTATTCAAACTGCCCAAGCAGCCAACAAACCTCGATTACAAGCTTATGGGAATGTCTCCTACGCGTATCTACAAAACGACGCTAGTTTCCTACTGGTTAACCGAGCCCTGGGCCCTAATGTTGGTTTACGGTTCAGCTACCCAATTGCCGATGGTGGTGCGCGCCGTATTCGTCAACAGGTAGCCGTACTGGAGAAAGAGCAGCGACTACTGGAGCAATCAGATACCCAACTGCAACTGCAAAAAATGCTGCACAATGCCTATGCTCAATACCGTAACGGCCTGGAGCAATTGCGTATTGAAGAAACTAATCTGGAACTTTTTGAGCGCAACCTGACCAATTTGGAGAATCGTTTTCGCCTGGGTACCGCTACGCTGACCGAGGTGCGTGCCGCACAGCTCAATTTGTCGGCAGCTAATAATCGGATCACGGCCTATCGCTTTAATGTGAAGCGGGCAGAAATTCAACTTTACTTGCTGAGTGGAAAAATTAGCGAATTTTAAAGAGAAAGGCGGGTTGGAACTGAACTGAATGGAAGGTTAATACGGTTATTTTATTGAGGGGTGTCGGCTTGTTAAGGCATCCCTTTCTATAGCCACCATTATTGAAGAACAGAAAAATCCATTTGCCATGAAAACCACCTCAAAAACGACTCGAGAGACTTCTCCCGACTTATTCGAGAATCCAATATTGAACAAGCTTACCCGTACCCATATTGCTTTTCCGGTGAGTATCTTTTTCCTGTACGCAGCGGGATTGTTGTATTACACTATTGTTAGCGTTCAATTGTCAGTTGGCACAGTCGTAGGTTTATTTTTTTCTGGACTCTTATTGTTCACTTTTGCCGAGTATGCTATCCATCGCTGGGTTTACCATCCGCCGGAGGATGCTTCCCAGGGCTTTGTTGATTTTACCTATAAAGTGCACGGTATTCACCATGCATACCCAAAGGACAAGCAACGCTTGGCTATGCCGCCTTGGTTGTCGGCTCTTGTTGCTACGGTATTACTTTTTGTCTTTGAGTTTTTATTGGGGCGTTTCGGTTTTAGCCTTTTGGCAGGTTTTCTCACCGGATATGCCTCTTATCTCTTAGTGCATTATGTCGTACATATTTTTCCGATGCCAAAGAATCGCTTGAAGGCACTTTGGGTAAACCATGCCATTCACCATTATTCCGAGGATGAGATCCTTTTTGGTGTTTCCAGCCCTTTGTGGGATTATGTGTTTGGAACCTTACCAGAAAAGGACTGGCAGCAAGAAATAAGTGTTAAAAAGGGCAGCATTTAGTGGTTCCAACCAACGTCTAAGTTGTTGTATGCGTCCTTAGTGTAACTAAGAACGCATACAACGGGCTGCCGCCTAATCTAAAACGGGAAAAATATCGAGTAACTGCTACACAACGCTAAATCAAACTATTTTTTACCCGCCGGTATCGTGCCGGGCAGTCCCTTCAACGTATGCAACCCGAGCTCCAAATGATCATCTCTGTCCTGAATACAGGGCAGGCCGAAAAAGTAAACGAAACTTATCTCTGTCGTAAACTGGATTTGACGCCCACCAGTTTCCGGGAACAATATCGATCCTTCAAACATCTGATCCAGGCCTGTGCCAACTATTGTGTTTTCCTCCTGCAGACCGAGCTAGATGTGGTTTGGAAATTAGGAGTCAACGCCGTGCAGAAGCTTTATTATAGTATGGTCACCTTGCAGCGACCAGAAAATCAGAAAAGGAGGCACTTCTTTATCATTGTGGAAGCCCAATTCCCAATTCTGGCAGCTGAGCTTAAACAAGAGATGAGGCAGATTATCCAGAAACACTTTCAACGCCTCCTTATTGCCGGCAAGCAAGAAGCACTTATTCTTCCGCATGTCAAGGCTCCAGTTACGGCCAACCGTTTATGGTACCTCAATGGCGTAGCATTGCAACACAGCATGGATGCTAAACCTACTCATTATTGGTTAGAAGGGGTAGTACATGTGTTATGGCCCATTGTTAGTCAGTTGTTCACCATTGCTGGTCACCAGTCGATGGAGGTGTCTCTAGCGACGGACGCGCGCACTTTCAATCAGTACGGCCAATAGGATAATACCGCCACCGAGGTAGGTTTCCCAAGTAGGGTATTCGCGCAAAAAGATAGCGGCAAGTATAATCCCGTATACGGGTTGTACCGCGCTAAAGATGCTGGCCGTGGTAATGGAGAAGTGCCGAAAACTTTGCAGAAAAAGGGTGTGCCCTAAAGCGGTGGTAACGAGTGCCAGGGCCAGAATAAAAGGCCACTGTCCGGTAATATCGCCGGTGCCGTAGTAGGCGCAGGCTGGAGCCAATACCAGAAATACTGCTAGCATATGATAACGCATGATTTGAGTACCACTATAGGTCTGTACCAGCGGCTTCATCAAGATGTTGCGCAAGGCATAAGTAAAGGCGGAGATGAGCCCCCAGCCCAGTGCCTGAAACTGCTGGTCGTGGATATTAAATGAGGGCGCAAGGAAATAGATGCCCAAAATAGTGAGCGCACCTAGTAGTAGATGCGCCCACTGAAAGCGCGTTTTTAGGATAATGGGTTCCAGTATCGCGGTCATTACAGGATAGGTAAATAAGGAGAGCATCCCAATAGCGACACTAGATAATTGCAGGGCGACGAAATAGGTAACCCAATGGATGGCAATTAATACTCCTCCACCGAGCATCAGCCAGCGATCTCGGGATGGTACTTGCTGCTTGATTACCTTTTGGAATTGCAGGATTAAACTGAAAACTACGAATGCTAAACCTGCCCGCCAGAAGATAACCAGGATGGGCTTCATGGCTACGGCCCTGCCCAGAGGACCGGAAGTGGCAATGCACAGCATAGCCAAATTGAGCAACAGAACGTGGCCCAAAAATCCCGTAGATTGGTTTTTCATGGGGCAATGATATTGCTTTTTGTTGGAGGCAGTATGAAAATCATGTGGGTTATGGATCGTGGGTTCTAATGAGCGTTTAACATTGGACTTCAGAGATTTTACTGAAAATCAATATAGTATTGAAAATGGCACGAAAAATTTAATTTTTTCGATGAGGGTGTGTTGATTGTCAGGGGGTTGAAAAATTTAGTCATCGAGTTTTTTCGATGAAGCACGAGTTTTCTGATGTTATTTTGATCCAGCGCATCTAACGTTTAGGCATGTAAAAAGTAGGACAAACCTTTGCTTTTTTACATGCTCCAGCTAAAACGCCCCTTCTTTCCGACGGGGGGTTTGTTTATTATCTTTACTTCCCGCTCATGCCGTATTATGCCTACACATTCGCACATTCCGCTCTTATCTACCATTTCCGAATTCTACGAACAACTTCGGATTGGCCAACCACAAGGGGACGATTTTGCGGTTATGCGAATCGAGGACCAACCCGATACCAAACTGTTGGAGATGCCGCTGTTCCGGTGTAATTTTTATCGGGTAGTCTTTTTTTCTAATCCGGGAGTACATTTCAGTCTGCCGGATCAACAAATGGCGGCTGGGGCGAATAGCGTCTATTTTTCTTATCCGGGTAAAGTGGAGAGCTGGCAAACAACCGATCGTATACACGGTTATTTAGTGTGCTTTACGGCAGACTTTGCTCAAATGGATCGTTTGCACTCGGCATTTACTACGCAGTATCCCTTTTTCCAATTTGCAGCCCGCTCGTTGATCTGTAGTTCAGCACAAGAATTGCCCCTACTGCAAGATAGTTTTGAACGGCTGCTAAGAGAAGTCCAGGAAGACCACCACGATCAAGACGAATTGATAAGGCTATTGCTACACGAACTGCTTATTCGGATTCGGCGTCTTTATAACCTACAGCAAGAGCAACTAACAATTGGCGAACAAAACCAGGCGGCCATTTATAATCAGTTCCGTCAAGTAGTAGATCAATACTTTATTGAATTGGCTGACGGAAAACAAGATCAACAACTCTCAGTCAGGTACATTGCTGAACGTCTGTTGCTACACCCGAGCTATCTAAATAGTGTGATCAAGCAGCTTACTGGAAAAACGGCTTCATCCTTTATTCAGGCCAAGACCATTCTAGAGGCTAAGAGTTATCTCCTGCATACCGATCTGCAAGTGGCAGAAATTGCCTTTCGCCTGGGTTTCTCACAAACGCCCTACTTCAACCGCTTCTTCAAACAACGAACAGGCGCAACACCTTCTTATTTTCGCAAGCATCTATAAAAAGTGCAATCTTGGCTTGAATTTCTGCTAACCGTAGCGCTGGTACTGGCTGCATCTTTGTTGTGTAACCAAAAAACACGAATACAATCATGCAAAAGCTCAAAAATGTATTGACCATTTGGCTTATCGTCTATGTGTTGATTACCAGTCTTTACTACAGTTTGAACGATTGGTTGTCACTCTTTCCACTCTTTGTTCGTACCGGCGTATTGTCAGCTGTGATGGTTTTCGGATTGCAGTATATCATCTTTCCATTGATAGCAAAAGTCCGAGAAGCAAAAGCGTCTACTCAACAACAGAATTCTAACCAATAAAACTATAAATCATGCAAATTGCACAGCAGCAAATTCCTAATTTTTCCATTAATAATTTTACGATTCCCGCCTTGGGGCTGGGTGTTCTAAAGGCACAAGATGGCAACGAAGTTGAACAAGCAGTAGAAGCTGCTTTGACCGCTGGTTATCGGCTAATAGATACGGCTAGTGTCTACGGAAACGAAAGTGGGGTAGGGCAGGCGATTGAGAATAGCTCAGTGAGTAGAAGCGATATTTTTCTAACCACTAAGGTTTGGAATCGCGACCAGGGCTATGATCAAACACTACGTGCTTTTGACGAAAGCCTTAAGCGGTTAAAAACCGACTACGTAGACTTATACCTGATACATTGGCCGGTAAAAGGCAAATACTTGGATACTTGGCGAGCGTTGGAACGTATTCACCAGGAAGGGCGGGCTAAAGCAATTGGAGTTAGCAATTTCCAAGTACACCATTTAGATGATCTCTTACAGACGGCTAATGTTCAACCGGTAGTGAATCAGATTGAATTGCATCCGCACTTGCAGCAAGTAGAGTTGCGAGCATACGCGGAAAAGCATAATATCCTGCTAGAGGCGTGGCGCCCTATCATGATGGGGGAAGTCCTGCAGGTTCCTGAATTGCTGGCCATTGGACGTAAGTACGGTAAAAGCGCCGTTCAAGTCACCTTGCGTTGGCTCTACCAGCTTGGTATTATAAGTATTCCCAAGTCAATTAATCCACAACGAATTGCTGCTAACGCTGATATATTCGACTTTGAATTGTCTGCTGAGGAAATGGCAATTATCGCAAGCCTGGATCAAGGGCGGCGTTTAGGCCCGGACCCGGATAACTTTAATTTCTAGCTTTAGCGTGGACAACTGTTCCATAGATTTTCTTCCCCTTTCTATTATTAAGCCATTCTCTTTTTTGAAAATAGCTTCTAGTAGGAAGGGGGCTTGATAATTTAGGATACTCACTAACGATGTCGCTCGTGAACCGGAATGGCTCACCGCAGTTTATGTTGGATTGCAACTGAGAAATCAGCGAAATATTAAATATCAATATAGCATCGTAAGACCTGCGAAAAATTTAATTTTTTCGATGAGGGCGTACTGATTATCAAGGGTTTGAAAAGTTTAGTCATCGAGTTTTTTCGATGAGTAAGCTAAAAAGTAATGCTATTTTGATTTCTACCTGTCGGTGTTTCCTTCCAGCAGGATCACTCAAGCAACGGACAGCAGCGCCAACTCCTGCTTCAGCCAGCGCCGATCAAAGATGTTATTCTGGTGGTGCAGTTTTTCTTGCAGGCGCTGGTGTTTCTTTACAAAGCGTTCCTTCGGCCAGAGGTCCTGATGTTCTCGCAGTTGAGCGAGCGCCCGGCATTGTGTTAGGAAGTTAGTAATGCTTTGTCGGTAAGCGGCGCCCACCTGCTGATTCCGCTTGAGCTTGATTTTATAAGCATCGAGCAAATAGTAGAAGGAGAAGTAGTTTTCGTCGGCCAGGTAAATTTTGAGGAGCATGATCTTACCATTCACTTCGTAGTAAGGATCGGAAAATTCAACGGTATTGAGCAATTGCACAGCCTGGTCATACGCCTGAGTTGCGTAGTAGAACGCCGCGAGATTATAATTGAACACGTTTTCCCGTTGCGATGCTACAAGATAGGGGCGGTACTCGTGTAAAAACTGCTTAATCCATTGCGTTTGTCCCAGTTGTAGACCAAGGGTAGCAATGTTTTTGTAATCGCTGGCGGGTAGATAGCCAGCGGGCATATTGGTCTTGGCGGCCAGTTGCTCCTGGTACAGTTCAAAGAGGCGTTGCAGGTAAGTCTGATGTCCCGTGTTGATTTTCCGGATGCAGTAGTTCTGCGCGTAACGGTAGAGGTCTGCCGCCTCGGTAGCAGAGAACTGGTGGTGGTGGGTACTTAGTAGATGAATTAACTCCTCGTAGTATTCCTCCTGTTCAGGTGTCGTAATCGTGCGTAGTATCTGACGGTAGACTGCGATGGGTGGATGCCGGAGTAATTCGGGACGGTGGGCCAACATATTTAATACTTCCGGTAGGAAATGGGGCGTGTAGTTGGCATCGACAATCTGGTTTCTATTCACCATCTCGCAACTCATTTTCAACTTCTGAGCAAGAAAGTACGCATCCAGTAGATCGGATTTTTCCTGTAGGGCTCCGTGGTAAGTACGCGTTTGTTGTCGGCCAAAGCGATGGTCTGCTACCTCTGCTAGGAGAAAGCCGTGCCGTAGGTGCGCAATATCCCGTTGCGCTTGCTGCTGATATTGGAGTCTTGCTTGCTTTATATCCAGTTGGAACAGATGATCGGCGCTGCGCTCGGATAAAATTTGGAGATAGGTGGCATCGTAGTTCGCACTTCCGGTTTGTGTGTGCCGCTGCACTAGGAAATCGCGCACGGCAGCGTAGAGGAGTGAGCATTGCTTGCGCAGAAGTGCATCTTGGTAGGAACGCTTTGGAAAAGCTCGGGCAAAAATACTTCTCTTATCCCAATCTGCTTGTGGACTGTCTATGTGCTCCAGCAAAACACCCAACAACTTTATAGCCGTCCTGTTAGCCTTTGGATAATAATTCTGATAGTAGTGTCGGAAGCTGTTTTGCTCCTCTGGAGCGAGTAGCCCCAGTAGTTCTACAATTTTGGTGCCTTGCATGGATTGATTTGGCCATTTTGAAAAAAATAAAATGCTGATAATCAGATTTTTGTTTTCAAAATAATGATCAAAGTGTATTCACAAATGAATTTTTTTGTCGTGGATTAGCTCCTGCTGCGCTTCTAAATTTGTAGCTGTTAAAAAATGACTACTCACTTTTTGTCCATAGTATCAATAAATACCTCACTCATGAAGTGCAGACTTTACTCTTTATTCTTCGCCTTGTCTCTCCTTTCTCTTACTGCTGCCCAAGCGCAGACCGAAGTCAGTGGTGGTATTTTTGATGCTACCACCTGGACTGCCAGCAATAGCCCTTATGTGGTGGTCAGCGATGTGGTGGTATTTCCCGATGCCAGTTTGGCTATAGAGCCAGGTACCACCGTTCGCGTAGCTCCTGGCGCGCGTATTGAGTTGCGCTCTGGTTCTCTGTTTGCCAACGGTACAGAGGCCTCGCCCATTGTCTTCACGCTTGATGATGCAAATCCTAATGGTACCGTATTTTGGCACGGTATTGAAAGCACTACGCCAGATAATACGCCGATCAGTATTGAGGTGAATCATGCCGTGATTGAATACGCCGAGACCGGTATCGAATACAATGGTTTTGGTTATCGCTTTGCGGATAATGTTACTTTCCGCTTTAACCAGCGAGGCGCCTACGATAGCGGTGCCGGTTACGAATTCCTCTCCTTTACCAACTGTACGTTTCACGATAACGCAATTGGAGCTCAGGGCCGGACCAATTTTGAGAATTGCGACTTCTACGACAACGAGCAAGCTTGCGTCGATACCTACTTCTTTTTGAATGGTTCGGAAGGAGCCCGCATTGATAATTGTAGCTTTACGAACAACGATATTTGCATCACCTTTGGTGATTACTTTATTACTTCCGCTCTTATCAGTAATTCCGTTTTTGAGGGGAATGGAACCGTAGCAACGGCCTACCGCATTACGGCGAATAACAGTGTTTTTCAGTCTACGGAGAACCACGCCATCTTTGCCGGTACGGGGACAGTGGAGAACTGTAGCTTTATCGATAATGGTATCGGGATTATCGTAACCACTAATCCCTATCAGGACACCATTCGCTCCAATAATTTTACGGGTAACGATGTAGGTCTTCGCCTTGAAGGTCCCGGGGCTTTTGTGCAGAACAACATCATTTGTGGAAACACAATCTACGGTGCAGAAGTAGTCACTAGTAGTACGGTGGATATCCGCGAGAATTGCTGGTGTACACCCAGTGAGGCCGAAATCCGCGGCTTGATTTTCGATGCCTTCGATGATGTGAGTTCAGGTATCGCCCTTTTCACACCTTTCATTACCGACTGCGTATCGGAGCCTCTCGTTTTTCCTGGTGATATTAATGCTAACGGAATAGCTAACGCCTGGGACCTACTACCTATCGGAATGCACTATGGTGCAACGGGTAGCAGTGCGGACAACCCCGGGAGCAGCTGGGAAGGACGTGAAGTCGCCGATTGGGATGGTGAGATGATGAATGGCCTGAACCTAAAGTTTGCCGATGCCGACGGCAATGGTGTGATTGATGAAGCAGATATCTTACCTATTCTGGCCAACTATAACCAAACGCATAACCAGAGCGCAATAACTATTCCCGTTCACGATGACGCCCAACGCATTTATGAATTACGCCTAGATACCCCCGGTGAGGTCCAGGCCAACGAGCCAGTGAGCTTTGGTTTAGAGCTTGGCAATAACACAGACCCTGTACCCGATTTCTACGGGATCGCGTTCTCCCTGACTGCTGCCGTGGAGTTTTTTAATCCTGGTACCTTTTCACTGAGTTTCCAGGATTCCTGGCTGGGAACTGCCGATGAGTTAATGACCATAGTACGCGAGTTCCCAGAAGCTAATCGCATTGAAGTAGCCTTTGTGCGTAAAGACGGTGAACCACGCTCCGGCCAAGGCAACATTGCTAACTTAAATTTTGTGATGAGCGAAGACTTGATCATTTCTATTGAAAGGGGAGGCTCGGGAATCGAAACGGACCCCCAGCTAAGCATTGGCGAGATTGAGGCCGTTGACCACGCTGGTCTCCTGCTAAACCTAGACTTTATCCCTACGGACTTAGTGATTGTCTCTACTGATGATCTCCTTGATCCAGCTTTTCGGGTCTATCCCAACCCGACTAATGGTACCTTGAATTTATCCACGCAGGTGCCTGATCTACAATCCATTGAGTTGTTTAATGTGCAGGGGCAAGCCGTAGTTTCCTTCCCTACAGCTACGCGCCGTTTAGAAATGGGCAACTTGGCCGCTGGTCTGTATTATCTGCGCTTGATTACTACCACTGGTGAGCAAGTAGTCCAGAAAGTGCTATTGCGTTGATTGTAGAAGGGCACCAAATTAGTTTGACCCTGCTCAAATGCTCGTACAAAAGAGCGCTTCCTCTGAAGACCTAAAACTTTGCATCATACCACACTGCCTTTCTATACATGACGCGAAGTGGTTTGAGCGAAGCCCATACCGCTTCGGTCAGTATATACTGTACTTGAAGAAGGTTTGGATTCCCAAACCTCTTCGACGTCAGTATAACAGTGCATTAGTATAATAACTTACATTAAGCCGTCTTCTGCCTTTGGGCAGAGGGCGGTTTATTTATGAGTGGGATCTAATACGGTGAGTGAATGTGTAAACGTAATCGCATAAATTACGCTACCACTCAATGCGCTTACCATCCCGAAAGAAACCGCCAGATGGTCCGCCGGTAGGTAGCGTGGCCGCCCAAACGATGCCTTTTGCGCCTTCACTAACTGAGCGAGGGGCTTGACTGCCACCCATATCTGTACGCACCCAACCGGGGCATACGGCATTGACTAGCACATCGCCTCTTGTTCCAGCGGCCAGTTTAATGGTGAGCACATTCAGTCCTGCTTTGGAAATGGAGTAGGCGGGGGTGCCACCGCCCATACCATTGAGTGCACCAGCACCGCTGGAAACATTTACCACTCTTCCACGGCCTTCGCTCCGCATGAGCGGTATTAAGGCTTGACAGAGATGCCAGGGGCCAAAGAGGTTGGCTTCCATAGTCTGGCGGCATTCCTGCAGATCGGCACTGAGAGCCTGGTGCCAGGTGTCATAATTGATGCCGGCATTATTAACTAGGATATCTAAGCGGCCATATTGGTCTACTATCCATTGCTTAATGGTATCAATACTCCTAGTATCCGTCACGTCTAGTTGATGATAAACGATATCGTAGGAGGCCTTCTGAATGGAGGCCAAGGCTGCTTCTCCTTTTTCTCGGTTGCGACTGGTCAGGATTACAGTATGCCCCAGTGCCGCCAGCTGTCTGACAACTTCTAATCCAATCCCCCGATTGGCCCCAGTTACTAAGGCGATTTTTTGCGCAGACATACTTGTTGTTTTTTGATGCGAAATGGAGGCTTCTTGAAGTGCGAACTAGAAACTCCCTTGGTGCAAATTACGCCACGATTTACAGAATTTGAAGCTTTATCAAAGGCTATTCACTTATCAACTAATTGTCCAAGACGGCTACCTAATAGTTAGGTATTGTTTAGGTAAGGCAGTGGTCAAAGCTTGCACAACTTGTAGAAGTGTCATATTTTCGAAAGTTAGACCACTTTGATCTCCTCTTTCCTTAGCCTTTCTCTACACCTTTCTTATCTTTGCGGCACGCAAACGGAAAAATAGTACCTATGGTATTGAACTTTCCGTATTAGATATTGTCTTATCAACACGACAACTTATTTAGATTTAGTCTAAATTTTAAAGCACTGCCTAGTATGAGTGAATCGATGCAGACTTTGGAGCAACACACCCAAAGTGAATATAAGTACGGCTTCACCAGCGATATCGAGACAGAAGTCTTTCCGGTAGGGTTGAATGAGGAGGTGGTCCGTATGATTTCTGCGAAGAAGAACGAACCAGAGTTTTTGACCGAATGGCGCCTGCAGGCTTTCCGCCACTGGCAGACCTTGAAGGAGCCACGCTGGCCAAACGTCAAGTACGAGCCAATCGATTATCAGGCGATTAGCTATTACGCAGCGCCGAAGACGAAGCCTCAGTACGAAAGCCTGGATGAAGTAGATCCTGAGTTACTGGAGACTTTCAATAAGTTGGGTATTCCGCTGGAGGAGCAGAAGTTTTTGGCAGGTGTTGCTGTTGATGCCGTTATCGATAGTGTGTCAGTCAAGACTACTTATAAGGAGAAGTTAGGTGAGCTGGGAATCGTTTTCTGTTCCTTTAGCGAAGCCGTACAAGACCATCCAGAATTAGTCCGCAAGTATTTGGGTACCGTTGTACCATACACCGATAACTACTTTGCCGCGCTGAACTCTGCAGTGTTTAGCGATGGTTCCTTTGTGTATATCCCCAAGGGGGTTCGCTGCCCAATGGAACTATCTACCTACTTCCGTATTAATGCGGCCAATACCGGTCAGTTTGAGCGCACGCTCATCATCGCAGAGGATAGCAGTTATGTAAGCTACCTGGAAGGTTGTACTGCACCAATGCGCGATGAAAATCAGCTGCACGCTGCTGTTGTAGAACTCATCGCTCTGGACGATGCCGAGATCAAGTACTCGACTGTACAAAACTGGTACCCTGGTGATAGCGAGGGTAAAGGTGGTATCTATAACTTCGTCACCAAACGCGGTATCTGCCAAGGTGTGAATGCTAAGATCAGCTGGACCCAAGTGGAAACGGGTTCTTCTGTAACCTGGAAATATCCAAGCTGTGTCCTGAAAGGTGATAACTCAATCGGTGAATTTTACTCGGTTGCAGTGACCAATAACTTCCAGCAAGCCGATACAGGTACCAAGATGATTCACATTGGTAAGAACACTCGTTCAACCATCATCTCTAAGGGTATCTCCGCTGGCCGTTCTGATAACTCTTATCGTGGTTTAGTGAAAATCGGTAAGCGGGCGGAAAATGCGCACAACTTCTCACAGTGTGATTCATTGCTGATGGGGGATCGTTGTGGCGCACACACTTTCCCATACCTCGAGATCGAGAACAATAGCGCCAAAGTAGAGCACGAGGCCACCACTTCTAAGATTGGTGAAGACCAGCTCTTCTACCTCCAACAACGTGGCTTGAGCGAGGAAGATGCGATCAATATGATTGTCAACGGTTACTGTAAGGAAGTTTTTAACGAGCTTCCGATGGAGTTTGCCGCCGAAGCGCAAAAGCTACTGGCCATCAGCCTGGAAGGTAGCGTAGGATAATTCATTACAAAAAAAGCACATTTAAATACAGCATTCATGCTCATCATCAAAGATTTGCAAGCATCTGTTGAGGACAAAGCCATCTTGAATGGCTTAAGCCTAAACGTTAAACCGGGCGAAGTACACGCCATCATGGGCCCTAATGGTTCGGGTAAAAGTACACTAGCCAACGTGCTAGCTGGCCGGGAAGAATACGAAGTAACCGGTGGTTCGGTTGATCTGCTCGGAGAAGATCTTCTAGAAATGGAAGTGGACGAGCGCGCTCACGCTGGGGTATTCATGGCTTTCCAGTATCCAGTTGAAATTCCGGGAGTAAGCAATGCTACCTTCCTCAAGAGTTCAGTTAACGCCATTCGCGAAGCACGCGGAGAGGAAGAACTGAAGCCAGTGGAAGTATTGAAGCTGCTACGTGCTAAGGCCAAAATGTTGGGCATCGACGAGAAGTTCCTGAAGCGCTCTTTGAACGAAGGTTTCTCCGGTGGTGAAAAGAAGCGTAACGAAATGCTTCAAATGGCACTGCTAGAGCCCAAGTTGGCGATCCTGGACGAAACGGATAGTGGTCTGGATATTGACGCGCTGAAGGTAGTAGCTGATGCGGTTAACCAGCTGCGCAGTGAGGAGCGTTCCTTTATTATTATCACTCACTATCAGCGTTTGCTGGATTATATCGTACCGGATTTCGTACACGTATTGCACGAAGGACGTATCGTGAAGAGTGGTGATAAAAATCTTGCGCTAGAGTTGGAAGAGAAGGGCTACGATTGGATCAAGACGGAGCAAGGCGCAACGGTCTAAATAGGTATTATTTCAATCTTTCCTGCCACCTAAGGCAGTAACAATAGATTAAGATGTCGGCAATTTTGCAAGACCAAAATACAGCTACGAAGGATTGGTACAAGCAGTTGTTCCAAACCTATCAGCAAGGCCTAAACGGGCATAAAAACCATCCTTTGGCACAGTTTCGTCTGGCGGCCTATCAACAGTTGGAAGCGGAGGCGTTTCCTACTCGCCGCGACGAAGACTGGAAGTATTCTGGTGCTCCTGTTGCTCGGATGATGGATACGCACTTCCAGGAAGCTAGTGCTACCCAGTTGACAGCAGCAGATATAGCTGCCTTTCGTATTCCGAATCTGGAGGCGGCAACATTCGTGTTTATTAATGGTGTACTGCAACGCGAACTATCAGAGTTCGATAAAGTACCCGCTGGTGTAGAACTGTTGACCGTAAGTGCGGCTATTGAAGACGAGGAGAAGCGGCAGTGGATGGAGCAGCAAGTTGCGCACGCTGGAGGTACGGAGCAGAATACCTTCTTGGCGCTCAACCGAGCTTTTGCCCAACATGGTCTGTACATCGAGGTGAGTGCCAATGCGCAGGTAGCGTTACCCGTTCACTGTTTGTATTTAAATACAGCAGGTGAGCAAGCACACCAAAGCCATCCGCAGATGTTTATTCGCAGTCGGAAAGGCAGCGAATTCTCAGTAATTGAAAGTTACCAGGTAGCGGATGAATCTGCATCCTACTTCACCAATACCGCCAACTGGGCATCGGTAGAAGGGAACGCGCGTTTGCACCACTACAAGCTGCAATTTGAAGGTGCTCAGGCGCTACAAGTCAACAATACCCTGGTCCGGCAAGATCGCGATAGCATCTACAGCTCTTATGCCCTAGACTTGGGTGGGAAAGTAGTTCGTAATAACATCAGTACAACTTTGCTGAATTCCAATACCGAGACCAACTACTACGGTGTCTACTTTGGCAGTAAGCAACAGCATATTGACAATCAAACCTTTATTGATCACGCCGTGCCGCATTGCCAGAGCAATGAATTGTATAAAGGTATCCTGACGGACTACGCTCGCGGTGTATTCAATGGTAAGGTAATGGTCCGCCAAGATGCGCAGAAGACCAACGCTTTCCAGCAAAATAGTAGCTTGGTATTGTCGCCTAATGCGATCATGGACGCCAAGCCGCAGTTGGAAATCTATGCGGATGATGTCCGTTGTAGCCATGGTGCTACCATTGGTCAGCTAGATGAGAAGAGCATCTTCTATCTGCGTAGCCGTGGTATTCCTGAGGCCCAGGCGCGCCATCTCCTACAGCAAGCCTTTGTGGGGGAAGCGATCGAAGCGATGCCAAACGATGCTGTACGAGAGTGGGCATTGGGTAAGCTCGCTGCGAAGTTTAATGCCTAAAGAAGAATCTTAGTTCAGAAGAAGTGTGTTATCTGAGGAGTTTAGAAACTAATATTTATGTCTAATACTGTCACCAAATCTGCTTTTGATATCGGTACGATTCGTGCTGATTTTCCCCTACTCGGAGATGATATGCGGGGTAAACCACTCGTGTTTCTGGACAGCGCCGCGTCTAGCCAGAAGCCACAGCAGGTATTGGATGCTTTAGACTTTTATTACAAGCACCAGAATGCCAATGTGCACCGTGGTGTTTACGAATTGAGCCAGCAAGCTACCGACGCCTACGAATTAGGCCGGGAGCGTGCCCGCAAATTCCTGAATGCGGCTAGTACGGAAGAGATTATCTTGGTCAAAGGAACCACTGATGGTATCAACTTAGTCGCTTCTTCGTTCGGGCGAAAATTCCTGCGTGAAGGGGATGAGGTGATCGTCTCCGCCATGGAGCACCACTCTAATATTGTGCCTTGGCAGTTGGCTTGTGAGCAAAGTGGCGCCAAGCTGAAGGTGATTCCTATCAACGATAAGGGAGAGCTCCTGATGGATGAGTACGAAAAGCTACTCACCGACCGTACGAAGATTGTCGCCCTGGTACACGTTTCCAATGCTTTGGGAACAATTAATCCTGTAGAAGAGGTAATTGCCAAGGCGCACGAACGTGGCATACCCGTTTTGCTAGACGGGGCACAAGCTACACCTCACTTGAAAGTAGACGTTCAAGCACTGGACGTTGACTTCTATACCTTCTCTGGCCACAAAGTATTTGGTCCTACCGGAATTGGAATCCTGTACGGTAAGAAGCATTGGCTTGAGCAAATTCCTCCCTACCAAGGTGGTGGAGAAATGATTGCGACAGTGACCTTCGAGAAGACCACCTACAATGAATTGCCTCATAAATTTGAGGCCGGTACCCCCGATATTTCTGGTGCTGTTGGCTTGGGCGTTGCACTGGACTACATCGAAAAGATTGGTCAAGATACTATTGCTGCTCACGAGCATGACTTACTAACGTCTGCCACTGAGCAACTTCTTGCTATCGACGGTCTCCGTATTATTGGTACAGCTGATAACAAAGCCAGTGTTATATCTTTCCTTATTGACGGTACGCATCCCTACGATGTAGGTACTATCCTTGATAAGTTAGGCATCGCCGTACGAACCGGCCACCATTGTACCCAGCCTTTAATGGATCGCTTTGGTATTCCAGGTACGGTACGAGCTTCTTTTGCTGCCTACAACAATCAGGAAGATGTAGAGCGCCTGGTAGCTGGGGTACAGCGTGCGGCGCGGATGTTGAAGTAGCATTTCTCGCGGCGAGGGCCAATTAATAATCGGATTACAAGCTTAGCTTTCCTCTTTTTGCCACTCCTGTAACGACCTACAGCTTTGCTTAAGGTTGAAATCTGCTATCCCGGAATGAGCGCTGGATTGAATGTGAAAGCAGCTATGGATTTCACTTTTGAGCATCTTCCTTGCTCTGCTTACTCTGCTTTTTACTGCGGTAAGGCTTAGCCCCATGTGGCCAGCGATGGCTCGTAGCTTTAAGCCTTGGAGGTCAGCCATCTTTAAAGGGACGGCATATTTCTCGGGTAAGAAATCGATGAGGGGTTCCAGATAAGCGGACAGTTCTTGATAGATATCACTATTGTGGTCTAGAGCTTGTCTTTGACTTATTATGGGCTCTTTTTTTGCCAGCCTTATTGCATCGATCATAGAGTGGTAGGCGATTTGGAAAAGCCACGACCGGACATTCCGAATCTCTCGGTCAGAGCAGCAGGATTTATACACTTTTAGCAAGCTGTAGCTTTTGACCGATGCGTTTTCCCCGAAATTCTTCGTGGACGTAAACACTGACTTCTGCTACTCCACCATAAACACATCGGCTGGAAACAGGGCTCAATGCCGCCCAGCCTACTACTTGATTGTCAAGCACAGCCAAGAGCCTCCCAAATTGTAGGTGCGCCTTATCCCATTCGTCCCATGCTGGAGCCGAAGTTTCAAAAGTAGCATAGCCCGTTGCAATACCGCTTTCATAAATAGGCGCTACTGCATCCCAATCTTGTTTGCTTATTTCACGAATATGTAAGTTATCCATCTTTAGCACTACTTGTTTAGTCAAGATTTATTGCCATTCCGTTCTGGCTGCTTTGAAATCTGATTGAAATTTTTCAGTATGCCACATCAGCAATAGCATTCTGTGAGCCAGTTGCCGGGCAGCTTCTTCATCGCTGGGATAGTGAACCCCCATTATTTCTCGTGACTCGCCAATCTCATAGGCCAGTTCAACAAAAGCGTTCCTTTTATTTGGGATCAACTCTCCTAAGGTGTAAGCCTGGATATAGGCCCATAGCGTATGTCCACTAGCGAAAGAAGGCGAGTTGATTGTTTTCAGCGGTTCCAGCTTCGGCTCTAGTTGGTAGGGCCTGGCTCTTAGCAAATGGTATTTGACGGCGAATTCCATCAAGCGCATGTCGTTCATGATTCCCTGCAGGAGCTCCGATGTCTTGGGGTAATTCTCAGCTGTACATTCCTCTCCGATAAGTTCGCGGAGCTCAAAGAATAGATTTTCCAGGTTGGTCTTGTAATACGGGTGGGTAGGGAGATAGTTGGCGTTGGGCCAGTAGCCAATTTGGGCTAGGGCTAAAACGCGTTCTACCTGGGCTTCAGTTCGGTTGTTTTGTAGCTCCAAAAGGTAGTCCAATTCCGCCCTGGTTTGTTCGGAACTATTGGCTGGGAACCGTACTGCCCGCACTAAATAATCTACTTGAGAGGAGGTCAGATAATGTGGCTTAGCTAACGCAAAGAGAAGCGTACTGTTTCTGTAAAGCTCAGGTGGATACGTAATGGTGTCCATCCAGGCAAATTGGCCTTGCGGATTACCACTTAGCGTTTGTAAATCCGCATAGTGGTGCTGAGGCCTTTCAATGGGGTGTATGGAAGCTATTGTTAGCATGCTTTCATTAAGCCTCTCCGGACTTTGAGCAGATAATTGTAGGTAGAATAGCAAGAGACAGCCTAAAAGGAAGTTCATTTTTGATGATGTGACCATATCTGGAAGCTTCTTTGTGAAGGAATTTTACCCCAAGACGGTTCACTTTCAAAAAAGACGCAAAAAAATCTACTTTTTTTGTTTCTGCCATTTCTGCAAGGGCGTACAACTTTGTTTTAGCTTGAAGTCAGTGAGCCCGGAGGTGCTGCATGCTTGGACATGAAAACAGCTATGAATTTCTTCCTTGAGCAACTTTCTGGCTCGCCAAACCCTACTTTTCACTGCCGAGAGACTCAGGCCCAGTTGGTCGGCTATTGCTTGTTGTTTTAATCCTTGAATATCAGCCATTTGTAGAGGGGTGGCATATTTTTCAGGCAAGAATCCGATGAGAGGTTCGATATAAATAGATAGTTCCCGATAGATATCACTTCCTTGGTCTGGTGCTTTGTTCAAGGGAGCAATTCGTTCGTTCTTTGACCGCCTGACCGCATCCAGCATAGCATTGTGGGTAATTTGAAATAACCAGGACCGGACATTGCGAATTTCTCGATCAGAACAGCAGGATTTGTGCACTTTCAATAAACTATCCTGGACGATATCTTCTGTAATCTGTTCGTTTTGGGTGTACTTAAAGACATATTTCTTAAGTGCACCTTCGTACGCTTCCCAGAGATTCCATACTTGCTGGTACTGCTCAATTTTCATCTTTTTAACTTGTACGTCAGGATAGACATGGATTAACGAAGTGTACGAATGCCTGTAAGCTACTACGAATACAATTTTCGCCAAGCAGAAGTTGAGTTGATAATGTATCTCCCTCGGCCATCATACTTCACCTTCGGAGGAATGCGAATTGGAACGAATACCATTTTGCTAAATGGGCATCCCCGCAGCCAATTCAACTAAGACAACTAAATCCACTGTCTACACTTTTAGCCAACCTTCCGATAACTCCAAATAGCCAACACATTAAAAACCACAGCCATGGCAACCGTAGCCCGAAAGTGGAAGATGATATCTGTAAAGGTGCTACCTTTCAAAAGCACAGACCGCATCACAGCCACAAAATGAGCAATCGGATTTGGTATGGTGAGATGTTGCGCCCATTTAGGCATACTCTCAATTGGTGTAAAAAGACCACTCATTAAAATGAAGATGATGACAAAGAAAAAGGTGGTAAACATGGCTTGCTGCTGGGTGCTGGATAGATTAGAAATAAAAAGTCCAAGCCCCAGTACGGCCATCAGGTTAACTACGCAGTAGGCAAACACCAAAGCAATACTTCCTCTAATAGGTATGTCAAATAGGAGTTTCGCTGCGGCCAATCCTACCGACATCAAGACTAAACCAATCAGTAAAAAGGGGATCATTTTTCCTAGAATGAATTGCCACTTTTTGATTGGTGTCACATTAATCTGCTCAATAGTGCCGATCTCGCGTTCCCGTACCACGTTCATAGCAGTGAGCAGCATGATCAATATAGTTACTAGTTCGCCCAGGATTCCTGGGGCCATGAAGAATTTATAGTTGAGGTCAGGATTATACCAATTGGAATAAGTGATCTGAATTTGAGCAGGTTTAACCGTAGTTGTTGCCAAATTCACCTCTGCGCGCATTTCCTGATTGAAGGATTGAATGATTGAACTTAGATATCCGGATCCGACGGTAGCTTGCTGTCCATTTATAGCATTAACCAGCATCTGCAACTGCCCGCTTCGATCTCGGTAGAAATTCCGTTCAAACGAGGCTGGAATATTCAACACGATATCCACATCTCCTTCCTGTAGAAGGGCATCCCCTTGCTCTACGCTTAATGGGAAATCAACCAGCACAAAGCGATCAGCTACCTGTATTTTCTGAATCAGTTGACGCGCCGTAGCAGAGCGGTCCTGATCCACCACTGCCAAGCGTACGTCAGTCACCTCATTACTGGCGGCATAGGATAAGAGGATCAGCTGCAAAATGGGTACTAAGGTCATTAAGGGCAGCATCGCCTTATTGCGAAATATCTGAATGAATTCCTTCTGTATGATGTATGCTAGTCGTTGCATGGATGCATGTTTAGTAGAATTGGTCCTCCTACGCTAAAGCTTCGGCGGACGTAGTTGAATTAGTGAATTCAGTTAGAAGGTTTGGATGTTCGATGGTTCCCTTTTGTGCCTTTCTTATCCACCGAAGCACTGCATAGGAGGAATACGGTTCAAATTCTAACCCGAGTTTCCCTATCGGACAAAGCCCCGGCGCAAATCTTTGGTTTAGTGTAGGCTCATTTTCATTACCACTGCCATTTTGATTTCCACTGTTACTTTCACGTTCACTGTCATTTTTACTTTCCCACTCCTCACCCCTTCACCACCTTAAAATTCCGCCAAGCCGCCAGCAACAATACCGTTAGCATAATCAGCAGCACCATGCTCGGAAAAGCAACCGCTTCCCAACCCGCGGCACGGAGCATAATGGCTTGTTCAATTTGGATGAAGTATTTGGCGGGAATAATCCTGGAAATGTATTGCAGCAAGGCTGGCATACTGGCAATGGGGAAAATGAAACCTGACAATAACATAGTAGGCATAAGGAGTGTAAACAGCGAACTGATCATGGCCGTCTGTTGGTTGTCTGAACGCGTGGAGATGAACACACCCAAGGCCAACGCAACAAACAGATACAAGAGACATAAAGCCAAAAGCAGCGCAAGACTACCTCGAACGGGTACATCAAAAAGCAGGTAGCCCATGACCAGAATAATGATCGCATCGATAAAGGAGAGCAATGCATAGGGTGTTACTTTGCCAATGATGATTAGGATCGGTGGGAGGGGAGAGACTAACAATAAATCCATAGTGCCCGTCTCTTTCTCCTTAGCAATGGTTAAAGAAGTCATCATGGCGCAGATGAGCATGAGGATCAAGGCTACTGTACCCGGTACGAAATTGTAGGCTCCCTCCAATTGTGGGTTATAGAACATTCTAGTTTCCACCTGGATTTGATAGGCGGGGAAGCTGGCAGGATTATTTTGTTGTTGAAAGCTACCAATCATCTGGCTGGCGTAACTGATTAAGGTCGTAGCATAATTGGGTTCGGTGGCATCAGCGATTAGTTGGATGGAGGTGGATGATTGCCGGGCAAAGTCGGTACCAAATTGTGGTGGAATAACCAGCCCCAGCTTTACGCGGTTGGCCCTAAAGGCTGTTTCCAGTTCATCAGTCGTTGTGATGGTTTCTACAAGTTGAAAATGACCAGAAGCGGTAATGTGCTCCACAAAGGCTTGACTCAGTTCATCGTGAGCTTGGTCCATGATCGCGATGGAAGCGTCCTTAAACTCGTTGGTAACCGTGTAGCCGAAAATCAATACGAGGGCGACAGGCATGCCAAAGAGGATAACCAGGGTGCGCGGATCGCGCAAGATGTGATACATCTCCTTTCTTACAAATGCCAAAAATATCTTCATCAGCCCGTGGCTTTAATGGTTTGAAAATCTGAAGTTTCCATAACTGCTGGACCAGGGTTTAAGAGGCCAATTCTGGACCTCTCACCAGGCGTAAGAAAACTTCGTCCATGGAGTTGGCGGCAAATCTGGTTTTGAGTTCTCGGGGACTACCAAGTGCATCTATTCTTCCGTCTACCATGATGCTAATGCGATTACAGTATTCCGCTTCATCCATATAGTGGGTGGTCACGAAGATGGTTACGCCGCGGTCGGAGGCCTGGTAGATCATTTCCCAAAACTGGCGACGTGTAGCCGGGTCAACCCCTCCGGTGGGTTCGTCTAGAAAAATGATGGCGGGATCATGGACGCCTGCAAGGGCGAAGGCCAGGCGTTGTTTCCAGCCCAGCGGCAGTGCACCTACCAGTCGGTTGCTGTAGTCTTCCAGACCTAATTGTTCGGTTATTTCTACGGTCTTAAGTGCTATACGCCGGCGATTGAGTCCGTATACACCACCATAAAAGCGGATGTTTTCGGCAATGGTGAGATCATCGTAAAGGCTGAATTTTTGACTCATATAGCCAATGTTTTCCTTAATGCGCTCTGTTTCACGATACACATCAAAACCGGCTACAGTGGCTGTTCCGTCACTGGGCCTGCTGAGGCCGATGAGCATTTTTATGGCGGTCGTTTTACCGGCACCGTTAGCGCCGAGGAAACCAAAGATTTCGCCTTGTTTTACGTCAAAGGTGATGGCGTCAACTGCGGTGAAGTCACCGAAGCGTTTCGTTAAGCCCTGGGCTTTTATGGCCAATTTCTTATCCATAGTCCTAGTTGGTTAAACTCAAGAAAACGTCCTCAATAGTGGGCGCGGTCCGTTGTACTTCAATAGCTGTATGGCCTCGTTCCTGTAGGAAATTAGCGATAGCCTGTTCCGGGAAGTGGCCGCTGGTAGTGAGGTGTAGATATTCGCCAAAGGGTTCCACGCGTTTGGTGAATGGCGCTTGACGAAGATCCTTCAAGGTTTGGTAGAACGCTTGTGCTCGTACCGCGTACAGTGGCTCTTGGTAACTGTCGACGATATTCGTTGGAGAATCTACGCCAAGTATTTTCCCTTCCTGAATGAGCGCTACCCGTTCACAACGCGAAGCTTCATCCATATAGGGGGTGCTAACTAGAATGGTGATCTCATGGGCTTTTAAGCGATCCAACATATCCCAAAATTCGGCTCGGCTTACCGCATCCACACCCGTGGTAGGTTCGTCCAGGAATAGCACGGTAGGTTTATGAATCAGCGCACAGCAGAGTGCCAGCTTCTGTTTCATACCCCCTGATAGTTTACCTGCTCTACGCTTGCGAAAAGGTTCTATTTGCCCATAGATATCTCGAATGAGATGATAGTTCTCCTCAATTGTAGTGTGGAAAATGGTAGCGAAGAACTTCAGGTTTTCTTCCACCGAAAGATCCTGATATAGCGAGAACCGTCCGGGCATATAGCCAATTATTCGACGGATTTGCCGATAGTCTTTTACCGTATCCAGACCGGCCACGGTGGCTTTTCCTTCGTCGGGAATTAACAGGGTGGTCAAAATTTGGAAGAGGGTCGATTTACCTGCTCCATCCGGACCAATGAGACCAAAGAGTTCCCCTTTTGCAATGTGGAGGTTTACATCCCTTAAGGCTGCTTGCTTACCGAAGGACTTGCTAATGTTGTCGATTAGTACAGCTCCCATTAGTTTTCTTTTTTGCTTGCTGTTGCGGTAGCAAAATTGACTTCCGCAGGCATCCCAATCTTTAGTTTTCCATCAGGATTAGGAACGGCTACTTCGAAAGCATAAACCAGGTTTACCCGGTCTTCTTTGGTTTGGATTGTCTTTGGGGTGAATTCTGCTTGATCAGCAATCCAGCTTACTACTCCAGATAAACTTCGGTAACCTGTTTCGTCTTGGTCTACTAGCACTTCGACTGATTGTCCTACGTGCACGGCCTGTAGCAAGGTGCTGGTAGTGTACGCCCGCAGTTTTAGCGTATCGAGTTTACCTATGCGGTATAGTGGACTACCAATGCCGACCATTTCTCCGGCTTCGGCCATCTTGTTGATCACCGTGCCTGCAACGGGATTGTACAAGTACGCTCTACGAATTTGCTCATCCAATAGGGCTATTTGTGCTAGCATGGGTTCTTTTTCGGCCATAATGCCTCGGTTAGCCGTACTGGTATTAGCTTGTACGGAGGCGATACGATTTTGAACGACCTCAACTTCTCCATTTAGATCATCTAGTTGCTTCGGAGTAGCTGCTTTTTTCTCTACCAACCGCGCTACCCGGTCACGCTCACGTTCAAGATTGAGTTGCTGCCGCTTGAGTACGGCAATTTCGGCGAGGCTATTCTGCAGTTTCTTAGGTAGCGTTCTTATGGTAGCCCGCACCTGTTCTCTTTGTAGGTGGAGTAGAGCAGTATCAACCAGTCCGGTCAATTGTCCGGTTTTTAACTGCTGCCCCTCTGTTGCGTCTAGGTGTAAGAGTTGACCCTGAGCTTCGGCACTGACGGTCACTGTGGTGGCTTCAAAATTGCCGTAGGCATCAGAGCGTGCACCCTCCTCTTGGCAGCTGATTAATGTAATCAGCAGCGTTGCCAAGACTATTTTGTTCATGATATTCATCTGGATATTTTTTTAGTAACTATCGATAGCTGGACCCTAAGCAGAAATGGATTACGCCTATTTTCTTCCCGCACCTCGGGTGTTCCAAAAGTTGAGTTGAATGCTAAGTAATTCGACTTCGTGGATGCTGAGTTGTTGTCTGGCTTGCAGTTCTGCTGTAGACTGACTGATGTACTCTGTGGTAGTGATTACCCCTTCCTCCAATTGGGCTGCAGATTGCGCCAATATTTCTCCTTGCAGCGCCACAATTTCTCGGTCATATTCCATTTGTTGTTGCAGACGCTGGACTTCAGCTCGGTAACTAGCTTCTTGCTGTTGCAGGTTGAATTCGAAGGTGGCTTGTTGATTTTGCACTTGTAGTGCCCGCAAAGAGAGTTCTTCTTTTTGCCGCTTACTCTTGTTCCAATCAATCAACTTCCAGCTCAAGCCAGCGCCGACCAAGGCAAAGGGTGCGGGATCACTATCCAGGAGATTTAGTGGATTGGGATAACCAACACCAGCTTGCGCAAAGAGATTCAGGGTGGGGCGTTTTTCTACCTCAATTAAAGTCTCTTGCGCTAATATAGCGGTGCGTTGTTGTTGGAATAATTTTTGCTCAGGGCGATTGATACTGGGAATCTGAAGAGGGGTGTCCATTGCTGGGTAGATCAGCTTTACATCTTGCATAAGTGAGATGTCCAGCAGGTCCTCCAAACTCTTTCTGCTTCCCTGGATTTGATGGTCGATGTTACTTTCTTGAGCAAGTAACTCCTTTTGGCGTACCTGCAGTTTAGCCAATTCACTTTCAAGTAGTATACCGTTGTCTACCCCTGCTTGCGCTTGTTCTATTCGGGTTTTGATATCAGTAAGGGACAGCTCAAATAAATCAGCTTGTGCGCGTAATGAACTTAAACGAAGGAAGAGTCGGTTTACTTGCTCCTGTAGTTGGTATCGGTCTACCTCAACGTTTTGTAGTTGCACGGCCGTTTCTGCTTCTAGCACAGCTTGTCGCGCTTCCCGGCTGCCACCATCTAGCAGAAGGTAGCTGCCCTCAAGATAGGTCTGTGCATTTACCAGTGGTTGATTAATTTCAATCGGGAAGTTGCCTTCAGGGCTGCTTAATTGTACGCTTTCAGATTGCAGGCGGGCATCCGTTTTCCAGTAGAGTCCGGGTTTATATTCCGCTTCAAGTTGGGCTTGCTGTTGTTGTAGAATTTGCAACCAAATTTCCCCATTCTGCAGTATTGGATAGCGTTCTTCCAATAGTGTATAAGCTTCTGATAAGGACAATTCCTGAAGGCTGCTATCCTGCGAATGCAGAACCGAAACTGTCCCCAAAAGGGTGCCAACTACTAAAACGGTCGACTTCCATATATATCTGGCAATTAGCATAGTGTGGATTAATTTTCGGTTTTAAATTTTGGGTTAAACGAGACGCAAAAAAACTACGATCCATCAGGGACCAAGGCTGCTTTCAGGAAAGTAAGGATAACTGCTTTCCGTTCTTCCATCAATTCATTGAAGTATTCCTCTGGGAAGTTGAATATGGTGCAAAACACCGGCTTAGCCACAAAAGGAAAGACGGTCATACTCATGATATTGAGCAGGATATGTAGTGGCGGAATATCCCTTAATCGCCCGGCAGCTATTTCTTCTTGCATGCTCATGACGAAGCCCTGGGCTGCGGGAAAGTAATGTGCTCGAAGCCTCAACTCACTTACAAAGCGATCCTGTTCCTGGGAGATTTCAGACATGATAAAAAACGGGATGTCGGGTTCTTTCAATAGCAAGTTTACATAGGTTGTTACCAGGTTTTCGACCCGTTCCCAGAATGTCCCTTCCTTAGCCATAGCTTCCGCAAAACGAGGAATCATCTTATCCAGCGTTTGTACAATGATCTGATGATACAGCTTCGCCTTTGAGCGGTAGTAGTAGTGCAGCAAGGCTTTATTTACCCCGGCTTCTTCCGCAATGTCTTGCATCTTCGTAGCCGCAAATCCTTTTTGTACAAACTGCTTGCGTGCTACCTCAAGAATAAGTTGTTCCTTGTCTTCTGCCATGATTAACTACAAAGTTAAATTCAAAAGTTAAACAAATCAAGAATAAGAGGAGAATATTTTTGCCGCATCTAACCTATGCTAAAAAAAGCATATTAATTAGAGTCACAATGATATTAGGACTGGAATTTGACGCGCTCCACTAATTAGACTGTTCATAAAACCACATTAGGCACCTAAGATCACATAAGGGGATTAAGTCAGAATTAGAGCCCACAGTACGAATTTCAACCATCTAACATTCGAACTATTTAACTAAATCCATTTTATCCACTGCGTCTCTTCGCCATAGGCTTCTGCCGCCGGTGAAAGCGAAAGCGTAGGTGGGCCAATTCAACCAAATTTACCCTTTAAACACCACCTCCACCTCTGGCACTCCAGCCTGATAATGCCGCACATAAGTCTCTGCAATCACCGCCGGATCAAAAGCCGTTCCTTCTTTAATCATCCCGTATATGGTAACGGTACCTACCTGAATAGGGCTTTCCTTTAGCTCATCAGCCAACATAAAAGCGAGGCTTCGAATACCAGCCTTCGCAATAGTAATGGTGGGGGCTTGAGTCCAGGGATGGAGCGCTGCTCCGCCACCGGTGAATAAGAAGGTGCCACGCTCATTTTCTTGCATAAAAGGCAAGACGGTCTGCACGCAAAGTAAGGCTCCTGCTACGTCAATGCGATAGGCATCTACCATTTGCTCTACGTCTAGCTGAAGTGGGGTATTGAATTGCTTCTTGACGGCGTTGTAAACAACTACTTCCACCGGATTCTGGCGAGCAATGTCGCGTAGTATACTCCGGAAAGCATCAAAGTCGCTGATATCTGCGGTATGGGTACTACTGCTTAGGCCTTCTTGCTGCAAACTTAGTTGAAAGCGCTTGAGGTTGTCTTCACTTCTGGCTACCAACGCAATGTGTAAGCCTTCCTGCCCAAAGGCTCGTGCAAGTGCTAGTCCTAATCCTGGACCTACTCCAATGATGATGGCGGTTTTCATATTGATCTAGAGTCTGCGTTTCATAAGTAGATCTATCTGAAGATCCTGCCCCAGATAAAAATCGTGTTGGCTAAAAGTAGTAAATCCGTGGCGCTCGTAAAATCGGATGGCCCCTTGGTTTTTCTCCCATACTCCAAGCCACACCCAGGCTTTCCCAAGTTGGCGGGCATAGTTTAGGGAAAAGTCCAGTAACTGCTGACCCAAACCTCGCCCTTGATAGTGTTCAAGTACATAGATCCGCTCGATTTCCAGTGCTTGTTCCACTCCTTGTTCGGTTTGTGCATCCTCGGTATTCAGTTTCAAGTAACCAACAATTTCTTGTCCCAAGCAAGCGAAAAAGAAGAAGGTACCAGTCGTATGAAACTGTTGCTGAAAATAGGTGATACTGAAACTTTCCTGCACATATTTGTTCATGTCTTCCGGCCTGTTCTGGGAGCCAAAGGCCGTAACGAAAGTAGCTTTGGCCAGTTGCCGTAGTTCCTCTAGCTCTGCTATATGGACAGGGCGAATATCAAGTGGTAAAGTATCGGACATTAGCGCTGGTTCTACAATGCTATAAGATAGCTTGTTATCAACTATTTTTGAGCTATTGGGTTCCAATATTTAATTATGACACGCTTCATTATTTTCATGCTCGGACTTACTGCTAGTCTACACGCTCAAGATACTATGGGAAATAACGGCTTTTACTGCGATCCTGAAACGGGTTTGTGCACCATTCCGGAAGTAGCTAATACTGCTGCTGCACCGATCAAATTTAAAGAAGACGAAGAGATCATCTACGTAGGCGATCCTATGTGCTCCTGGTGTTGGGGCATATCTCCAGCCTTGCACCAGCTGGAAATGCGGGCGGCGGAGGATGGTATTCCTTTTCGCATTGTGGTAGGCGGCTTGCGGCCGGGTGGGGGAGACCCCTGGAATGAGCAATTTCAGAATTTCCTAAAGCACCACTGGGAGGAAGTGAATGCGCGCTCCGGACAGCCATTCGGTTATACCCTCTTTGAGCGGGAGTCTTTCAACTACGATACCGAACCCAGTTGCCGAGCAGTTGTTGCTGCCCGCCAGTTGGACCCAGCTAAAGAGCATCACTTTTACGAATTGGTACAGCACCATTTCTATGTCAAGAGTGAAGATCCGAATCAGGAGGAATTCTACCGCCCCATTTGTGCCGAGTTAGATTTAGATTATCAACAATTTCTGGTGCTGTTTAATTCACAGCAAGTACGAGATCTTACTCAGGCGGAGTTTGCCATGAATCGCCAGTGGGGGGTACGGGGTTACCCTACCGTTCTGTTCCGCAAAGGCGATCAGTTGTATCGTGTAGCGGGTGGTTATGCAACTTATGAGCAAATGTGGGGCCAAGTTGACCGTCTGGTATCTGCTGAGTCCAACCCCTAGGGATTCTAGCTAATTCGCTGGTAAATAACGACTTGAGGGTTTGAGTCAACCCTTTGGAATGCTGCAGCACCCTTTGCAAGTACCTATCACCTCTTTGTATTTTGGTTTTGATTTTTAATTCGGAAGATGGGGGCTTTGGCAAAATTTATAGCTGTCAAATACTCTTCTTTTGAATGCCTGTTTCGCCAGTAAAACCAGAATACCCATGTCTTTCAATCGGAAATGTTTCGCGCTACTCGTTCTGTTGGCCCTTTTTAGCTTCGCCTGTGAATCGGTTGTAGAGGAGGAAAAAGAGCAAAGGGGACCAGATCTAAGTACCGCAATTGCTCATTGGGAAGAACCAAGCGTAGCGAATTATGATATCTTTCAATTAATAGCAAAGGAGAACGGAGAAAAATCGGGAGTACCTGCTAATTCTGTCATTACCCCCCACTTTCAAAACTGGCTGGCTGCAAATGGCTATAGCGCGTATGATTTTGCTCGCACCGATGTTACAGGAGGAAGCTACGGTGGCAAAACCAGCAATAGTACACCCGTCAATCGCCAGCCGGTAATTTTCATTCATGGTAACTCTGACAAAGCCGTCGGTACAGAATTTGGACAGAGTGGTTGGACCGAGTCACTCAATTATTTCCTTAATCAAGGTTATTCCCAAGCTGAACTGTATGCCTTCACCTGGGGTGACGCAGATGCCGCTAGTGCTGCCAACAACTACCACAGTAAGGAATTTGTGATGCACGTGCGCAAGTTTGTAGAAGCGGTACTTGCCTATACGGGTGCTAGCAAGGTGGATATCATTTCCCATTCGATGGGAGTGACCCTCAGCAGGAAGGCAATTAAAGGTGGTTCTGGCTTTGACCCCAATGATGGCGGCTCCTACTTTATGGGATCATCCCTATCTAATAGTATAGACAGCTTTATCGGTATTGCGGGCGGCAACCAAGGTTTGGTAAACTGCTACTATGCCAGCTCATTACCCACCTGTGATGATGTCAATGGCTTTTACCCTGGCTACCTATGGGGGTGGTATGGACCCTTTGGCGTGTCTGATTACCTGGTTGATGTAAATGCCAGCGCCGCCTACGAGGGAGATTATCGCTATAGCATCTGGTCCGCTGCCGATCAAATCGTGGGCTATGGCTGCCTCGTTTACGGAGTTAACACCTGTCGACTTCCGTCCCAAACTGGGGAAAAGTCTTACAGTACAGCACCCTATGGACACTTCAATGTGAAAGACCTAACTACTGCTGTTCAGTACCAAATGGTTGTTAATCATGTGGTGATATAGTGTAATCAAAATAGTTTCATTGTGCACTGGTGTTCTTTTTTTGATTTCAGGCTTGCACTTTTTGTTATATTTGCGCGTGAAAATGGAACTGTTTGAGGTTACTTCCCTTTAGTTCGGGCAATAGAACCTCGAGCAGTCTGAAGAACTAAAACCTAAAACGTGCTCTTTTATGGCAAATCGAAAAGAACTACTTGAGCAGCTTGAAGCGCAGGCGCGTGAGCGCTATCTTCAGTTGCAGTCAGCCGACGAAATCAAAGCTTTCCTAAAGGAAAATGGTGCTTATCAACGGGATATAGACCGCATCTATCGCACTGTTAATCGCGATGTGAGAAAAGAATTTAGTGAGCAGGTGGAGGCAAAGATTCTTGCTGGTGAAACCATCGACCAGATTCGTCCGCAAATAGAAGGTAAACTACCAGATGATATTCTTGATCAGGTAATCGGCTCCGGCCAGCAGTTGGCCAACCGGGCAGTCCAGCGCAAAGTGAATCAATTGGTTGATCAGGGGCGTTCAGTGCAAGACATTGTCAAGGAATGTGAGTTACCCGCAGTTGATGCCGCGAGTATCATTCAATGGGTGGAAGCGCGTCATCGCCAGCTCGAAAACCGGGAGGTAGAAGAAGAAGGCGGAGGTGCAGGCTCCATTGCTTTTGGATTGATCCTGATCGTTGGAGGTGTTGTAGCTACAATGGCGTCGAACTCCATTTGGTACGGTGCAGTGATCTATGGTATCTACCTTGTGGCCAAAGGGGCTATTTCTAGTCGTTAATGCCTAGCTAGAAAATCCAGAATCAAACCCGCTATTTCTTCGCCGGCATCTTCCTGAAGGAAGTGCCCGGCATCCTTTACGCGCTTACCGGGAATACCCTCAGCCGTAGGTACGAGGTTCGCAAAAAAGCTTCTTGCGCCACCGATGATGGGGTCTTGATCAGAAAAGGCTACCAAACAGGGTTTATCCCACTGGCCCAATACTTCACGTGCTTTATTCATGTAAGGTACCGCAGGGTCTGCGGGGTTCATTGGCACTAGGGCTGGGAATGTTCTAGCCCCAGCCTTGTATTTGGAACTGGGGAAAGGCGCATCATAGGCCTTGCGCACGGCTTTATCCATCGGCCGATAAGTACCCTGAGCGATGATCCTACCGATAGGGAGGATTGGAGAATTCAATGCAAAGCTCCTCCAGGCATTAAATGCCGTGCTTCCGGGGTCGGTCCCGTTCGGGATAAAGGTATTCATAATCACCAGTCGCTTAAAGAGCTCTGGTTTTTGCCCAACCATCGAAAGCCCCAACAAACCACCCCAATCCTGTACCACTACCGTAATGTCCTTCAGGTCCAGAGCGTGCAGTACATGCTCAAAACTTCGGAAGTGAAAGTCAAAACTGTAGTCTTCTTTCTTAGTGGGTTTATCCGAGCGGCCAAAGCCTAACCAATCAAAGGCGATCACTCTGTGATTCTCCGCTAAGCTAGGAATCATCTTTCGGTAGAGATAAGACCAACTGGGCTCACCGTGCAAAAGCAGAATCGTTTCTCCGGCACCCTCATCTACGTAGTGCATACGCATGCCCTGCCATTCCAGGTAGTTAGGTGTGTAGGACCAGTCAGGTAGGTTAGCAAAACGCTCCTCAGGGGTACGGATGAAGTCGATCATAGCGGAGTGGTATGAGTTTGTTCGGGTAAGATAGGGAAATACCGGCTGCTGGTGTTTTGTAGTAGAAGTAAGAGTGAAAGTGAAAATGAAAGTGGTCCGACTACGTTATTGACTCTGTTGTCCTCATATCGCATAATGATTGAGACAACGCTATATGTTAGACATTGATTTTATTGGTTCCGCGGAATTTATTCCGCCGTAGAGATTAACAGCGGAATGAATTCTACGAAATCATAATTGGGACAAACTAAATTTCAAGCCCAAAAATTCTGCGAAACCAATGATAGCGCTACCTCCCAGCCCTACTCTTCACAATCTTCTTCAACCCCACCTCCCCATTCTTCGCTATCACCTGGCATAGGTAAACACCTGCTTGATGGCTGGCAAGCTGGATCGTATTGCTTGCTACTTGCGTGTGGACTAACCTCCCTAAACCATCATAAATGTTGACCCGTTGGATTGGAGCTTCGGTATGAATAGTTAGAAGATCGGCAACTGGGTTGGGAGATACACTAAATGCCAAGCCCGTTGGTATTTTATCAGTAGATACGGGTTCGACAACTTCCGTACTGACCGTGTTGGTCTCAATGGGAAGATTAAAATCAAAAAAGATATCTGCCTTATTCTGGATAACATCACCGATGGTGAGATCAGCTAACGGTTTGATGCGATAGGCCACAAAACCATTGGATTCGGGTTCGTTGCTGGTGCTGTCGGGTAGGTTGATGTTATCAAAAAAGAAGGTGACCAAGTTACCATCCCGCACTTCCACCCGATTAGGATGACTGCTACTTTCCATTTGGAGTGTGGTCCAGTCCAAGTTGGGGTCCAGTACGTTTTCTATGCGCACGTTAATAGCACTTGCAGTACCGGTATTCTGAAATCTCACAATGTAGTGTAGGTACGCTGCTACTTGTTCTTCCAGGATAGTAGCCCCTTCCAGTACCCGAATATCGTTAGGGTCAAAAGATCCAATTACGATTTGCTCCAGCTCAAATTGATTGTCGATATCATTGGCATCAGAAGAAAGGGGTTGGATAGTGGCGGTGAAATCTAAAATTTCATCAATCTCCACGATGGGCGGAGCCAATACGTTGAAAGACAAATCAATCGTCCTGATTTCGAATGGATTGAGTGCTGTGAAGTCGAAGGAAAGTTCATTTGCGGTTTGGCTACTAACGGGGACACTCGAATTTAGGAAGTCGAGTTTAGCCTCGTCGTATTCCAGGCTCAGGACATCACTGATGGTCTCGGTGCCATTATTCTGGAAGACCAGTTGATATTCAGCATCAAAGCCGGGGCGGGCCTCCGTCAAAGGATACAAACTGACGGTTAGGTCAACTATATCCTGCGTGGCGGTCAAGCAAAAATCGACATTATCCATTGCCCCGATATCATCAAAGGTAGAGTTTTGGACCATGGGCTCGGAGGTGAAAAAATCTGTAATCATCAAGCTCGTTTCATACGAGCCTTCGCCCGGAAACAGCTGGTAAACACCATTGCTGATGGTGAAAGTTGCTAGTTGCTCATCACTCCCTTCTGTAGTGACCATTACATCAGAAATAGGAAGATCGTCGTTATCACAGCCATCATTATCAAGGTCCAGGACCACTTGCCCAAAGATCTCATTGGTCGTTGGGCTTTGATTAATATGGCAATTGATTTGGTCATTAATGGAGGCAGCGGACAAAAGATCTATATCCCCATCATTATCCAGATCCGCTGCGGATAGCGTTACTTTTCCATTGACTGCGTTGGAGATAAATTGAGCGACGCCAAACACGCCATTGCCGTCAATATTTTCGAAGTAAAGGACCTCATCTGTACTAATATCGCTCACCACAACATCCAAATCATCATCCCCATCAATATCAAAAACACTGAGGGAACTTGGCACATCCATGGTCTCAGTCACTAGGTGTTCTATGGTAAAGTTGCCCAGTCCATCCACATTTTCCAACCAGACTACTCTGTTTTCGTTGCCAATGGAAACTACAAGGTCGAGGTCGTCATCTTGGTCTACGTCAGCGGCTGCAATTGAACCGGGAGCATCAAAACTAGTACTGATGATTTGCTCATCGCTGAATACGCCTTGTCCATCTAGATTGCGGTGCCAGGCTACTTTATCCCCAAAGCTATCGGTATACGCTATATCTAAATCACCATCACCATCTAAATCCCGGATGACTATTTCGTTAATTGAAGAAACCTCTACATTGAGCAACTGTAGCGTACCAAAGTTGCCTTGGCCGTTCAGGTTCTCATGCCAGGCTATCCGGTCTGTAAGGGAAGAGGCAGAAATGACATCCTGATCACCGTCGCCATCAATATCTGCCGCGAGGACAATGTTGGGGTCGTCTGTAAGCGTAGTGACGGTTTGAGCAGCGCTGAAATTCCCTGCTCCATCTACATTTTCGTACCATGCTATTTCATCTTCAAAGGCGGCTAGTACGTCCAAGTCATTGTCTCCATCCAAATCTTGAGCAAAGGCAAATCGGGCGTCAAAAGCCGTGTTGGTAATGGTTTGTTGTTGCCACAAATTCGCCTGACCATCAATGTTTTCGTACCACGCAATTCTATCATCATCAAACGAAGCGCCTAAGGCATCCAGGTCGCCATCCCCGTCGATATCAACGGCTAGAATAGATTGTGGATTTTCGGCGGATTGGGTTACGATATTGAGGTTGTCAAATGATCCCATCCCATCCGTATTCTCGTACCAGGCAATTTGATCATCAAGTGATGAGGTAGAAAAAATATCAATATCACCATCGCCATCCGGATCAGCTAGATGAATATCTTCTACGGCTAGGATGTCCGTTGTGATGATCTGCTCGAAGCCAAAGTCTCCCTGCCCGTTGGTGTTTTCAAACCAGACGATTTCATCGTCAAAATCGGAGGTGCAGACAACGTCCTGATCACCATCATTGTCCAGATCAGCTGCTCGAATCGATACGGCACCATTTACGCTAGTTGAGATGGTCTCTTTGAGGTTAAAGTCGCCCTGCCCGTCGGTATTCTCGTACCAGGAGATTCGGTCGTCATTGGAAGAACTCGTCAAAATGTCCATATCTCCATCCCCGTCCAGATCACTGGCGTAAGCGCGCTGCGGTCTACTCAGCGCACCGGTAACCAGGTTGGAATTAAAGACGGCGCCTCCAAGTACGTTCTCGTACCAAATTACATTATCGTCAGAGGCAGATACTCCAATGACGTCCATGTCTCCGTCATTATCCAAATCCGCGGGAAAGGCGAATAAGGCAAAAGTAAGGCCAGTGGTAATGCTTTGTGCGGGGCCGAAGCTACCTTGCCCATCCAGATTTTCAATCCACGATATCTTGTTATCAAAGAACGAGCTGGCCAGAACATCCAGGTCATCGTCTCCGTCCATATCTACGGCATAGAGGGAATTGACACCAAAGACGGCGTTCGCATCTTGGCTGATTATGATTTCCTCACTAAAGTTGCCCTGCCCATCGATGTTTTCGTACCAGGCAATTTTTTCATCGTCAAAGGAACCCGATAACACATCCATATCGCCATCACCATCGATATCGCCAGCGTATACGGTAACGGCATTCTCGGCGTCGGTAGAAAGAACGGTCTGTGGCCCGTAGGTGCCATTTCCGTCCAGGTTTTCGTACCAGGCAATTTTGTTGTCGGCTCTGGAAGCAGAGATCAGGTCTAGGTCTCCGTCCCCGTCGAGATCAGCAGTGTAGACGCTCTCTACCTGATTGGCTAGTCCAGTTTGGTCTACCACGACTCGATTATCAAATTCAACCTGTGAAAATGCTAGTTCGCTGATGAAAAGTAATACTAGTGCTATTCTCATTTTACGCATGGCGGGTATTCTGATTGTTTTGTTGAACTAATCTCTGTTCAATCATTGATATTTCAACGGCTCAAAAGGTAATCGAAAGTTTCAATAAACCAGGATTCCTAAGCCCAGGCAAAGAACAGGATTTTGAGTTGAATTCCACACACTCACCAAACGTAAAAAACTACTGCCACCAAGATGATCGCAGTAGTTCTCAGGAAACGCATTTAACTAAGTCAGGTGATTTCAAATTGTGAACTTCGAATAGAGATTGACGATAGCTGGTGACTTATGCTGTTCGAAGTTCACGGTAAATGGTACATAGTACTGGGTACTTGGACTTTGTTTCTGCAAATTCATCTTTACCAAGTACTTTATGCCCAGTACTTAGTACGGTGAGTTTGCCAATATATCAAGTGTCTCAGCAACACTGCAAATGGCAAAACTCACCTAAACTATTGTGATGAAGCTTTACGTACATATCGACCATCAAAAACGGTTTGCCATTTACCTTCGGCATCTTGCTGCTCCATATGTTGGCGAACGGAGCCGTCGTCGTTTAGTGTAAAGGTCATACGAAGGTTGGCGTAGCCCGCCGGGTGACTCTTATCGGTAGATATGAATTGGAGATAACCTGGCTTACGCTCTGATTCCACGTAGTTGGAGATACCTCGGGTATGATCAATCCATATTTGTTTCCAAAGGCGGTCGGCGGGGTCGTAGTAGTTGTAGCTTTGGCCTACGTAATCACGAGCCGTAGTGTATTGTTCCAGCACCGCACAACCTCCTTCTTGTTTAGTGATGATGTTCTCTCCGGCCTTTGTTTCGCCTGCGAAAACTTCCCATTCGCCTACCCAAAAATCAAAGTGAGTGTAATTAGGGTCGTAATAGCAAGGGAAGGCGCGGCGGTGGATACTATCCTGGTAGGCTTGAAATCTTGGATTTTCATGGAGTGGCGCAAATTCGTCCTGACTGATAATGGTGTAGTTGCCGAAGCCTGCTTCAACCAGTTTGCCCAAGGTGTTCAAAGCAGTGGTCGTTTCTCCCAATTGAGTCAAACATAGCGCTTGCTGTGCCAGGCAGATGTTGGTTTGTGGAAAGCCAGTTTGTTCTGCATCTTTCAAATGCAGATAGGCTGTTTCGTATTTTTCTTGCTGGATATAGCATAAACCCTGGAAGAAGAGCGCCATTGAATCCTGGGCGTTCTTGCTCAGTTGCTCCATGCCCAAGGCCATACATTCTTCGTACTTGCCTTGACTGTATAGTGCTGACAAGTTGGTTTGTGCAGCAAGCGGCAAAGTGGCCCATAGAAAGAGTGTAATGCAGAGGTATCTAGATCGCATGGAAGTTTTTTCGTAAAACTATTGCTGATACCGCAAGTGCGCTTGTAAAAAACGCTGGAATTTTGATCAATCTTGATCTGCTACCGCAAAAGACTAAACAACTCGCTGGGCGACATATTCGTAATGGAGCGAATGTCACGATTGAAGTGCGCTTGATCGTAATAGCCCGACAAATAGGCAAGTTCCGTAAATGCCGTTTGGGGATGGAATTGTTGTTGCGCTTGTTGCAAGCGATAAAGTCGCAAGAAAGGTTTGGGCGCGATGCCGAAATACTGATTAAAGCGTAAGCGGAATTGAGCGCTACTTAGACAAGCCATTTGCGCAAGCTCAGCCACTTTGCATTGTCCTTTGGACTGCTGGATGTACGCCCAGATCGTCTGTGCCGGAAAATGTGCGTTTGCTGGATTCAAGTGATCTTTTAGGAAGCGTTCGGTCATGTGCCAAAGTGTTTCCAAGTCTTTGGTCTTGCTAATGGTAGCAAGCCATTGTTCTGCTTCCTTTCCCCAGATTTCTGTGGGTGAGGCTAGTAGGTTTTTGAACTGGTGAACCGCTAGTGAGGTGAAACGCCGAAATGCTCCCGGTTTGAAACGGATTCCCCAAGCTTTACCAGGGTGCTCAATTTGCATAATATAAGCCCTGGAGTGCAGGCCACCCACAAAGGCATCGGGGCGTTGTCGCCAGTTTTGACCAGTTGCGGTACTAGTAGAGGACACCGCACCCAATTGCACCACAATCTCTATAATACCTTCCGGTAGGAAGAAAATGGGGGTTTCACACAATTCAGGTGAGAAATCGTAAAGACAATAAGCACTAATGTAGGGCTGGAGCTCAGGCGAAGCTGCAGTAGTCGTACAACCAATTTGTTGTGCCGCAATCAAGTACCAGTGGGGTAGGGTACTGGTAGTTTTACCAGACCTGTTCCTGCCAAGATTGACTGTAGACTTAGGCTTTCAATTCCCATAGACTATCCACAAAATAGTTCTGTCTATCCGTAAAGTTAGCCTTTATCGCAAAACCAGTTTCTTGCGCCAGGTTAATGATATCGCGCTTGCCATACTTGGCCGATACTTCCACGGCGATAGCTTCCCAGGCTTCGAAGTGAATGCAAAGGTGCAATTGGTCAATATTGACGTTCTGCTCTATCCTGCTTACGATATAGCTACGAGCTTCGCCATTGAGTGGATTGTAGGTCTCCCAGTGGAAGAATTGATCGAGGTCAAAATTACCGCCGAGTTCTCGGTTGATGCGATGTAGGAGATTGAGGTTAAAAGCTGCCGTAATCCCCGCCGCATCATCGTAGGCAGCTTGGATGGTACTAGGGTTTTTCTTGAGATCAAAGCCAGTTAGTAGCAAATCGCCAGCGTCCAGGCAGCGCGCTAGTTCACGTAGAAAATGTTGTGCGTCTGGCAGTGGAAAGTTGCCGATGTTGCCCCCCAGAAATAAAACCACTTTGCGCCGATGGTTGTGCTCTTCATGAATTTGGTAGAGTGCCTCAATGTAATCCCCTTCTACTGCCGCTACTTCCAGCTCTGGAAATTCCTGGGCACAGGCCGTCATGAGCTGCTCCAAAACATTACCAGAGATGTCAATAGGACGATAAGTAAAATCGGCTTGCTCTTTGAGGAAATGTTCTAGGAGTAGCTTTGTTTTGGTGCCATCTCCAGCACCCAGCTCTATCAGTTCAAAAGGGGCATCGCCAATGGCAGCAAGGATACCCCCTTTCTGCTCACTGAAGATCTCAAACTCACAATTGGTCAGGTAATATTCTGGCATGGCCATTATGTCCTGAAACAATTGGTCACCGGTAGCGTCGTAGAAATATTTGCTCGGTAGCTGTTTAGGATACTTACTCAGACCTTCTTCCACATCCACGGCGAAGGTGCTGATTTCGGTAATGGTTGGACTGGGCATATCGGGTTGGTTTTGCGGTTGGGCGGAACTTGACACTTAGGGATGGTTTTTTAAGGTTAAAAGGAGGAGCTTTTAGCAGTCTTTGGCCAGGCGAATACCAGTAAACTGCCAGCGTTTATCGGTTTGGAAGAAGTTGCGATAGGTCGATCGGATATGGCTCCTTGGGGTGGCACAAGAACCACCGCGTAGCACCATTTGGTTGATCATAAACTTACCGTTATATTCACCCAGCGCACCTTCTGGTCGTGGGTAGCGCGGGTAGGGGAGATAGGAGCTATTGGTCCACTCCCACACATTGCCCAGCAACTGATCATCTTCCGCATTTTTGGGTGCAACGGGATGCCAGGCCTGATCTTCTACAAAGTTGCCCAGGTCGGGTACTTCTGTAGCATGACGCTTTTTACAAACCACTTCCCATTCCTGTTCGGTAGGTAAACGATGACCAGCCCAACGGGCATAGGCATCTGCCTCAAACCAACTTACGTGCGTAACGGGCGCTTCCAAGTCTAAAGGCTGCAAGCCACCCAGCGTGAAGTGATACCACTCGCCGTCTTGTTCGTACCAGTACTGTGGTGCTTTATTGTCTAGCTGGCGGGCCCATTCGATACCTTCCATCTGCCAGAGTTCGAAGCGTTCGTAGCCTCCATCGTTCATGAAAGCTAGGTATTCACCATTCGTGACCAGGCGCTTGCTTAGTGCGTAGCTATCCAGATACACCTGATGTTGGCTTAGTTCGTTATCCCAACAAAACGCATCTCCTTCGTGACCAATTTGGTAAAGACCAGCATCAATATTGATCCAGCCTTCTGGGCGGTTCTCGGCTGCTACTTTATCTTTTGCTTGTTGGTAAACGGGATAGAGTGGGTTAGTACCCAAAATGTATTTGAAATCCGTCACCAGCAATTCTTGATGTTGCTGTTCGTGTTGTAGACCAATCTCCAATAAATCATTGAGTTCCTTTGGCAAGTGTTCATCGAAACCAGCAATGAATTGCTCCAAATGCTGATCTACGTGGGCACGATAAGCAAGGATTACCTCGGTTGCCGGGCGGGTCATATTTCCGCGATTAGTACGCAGAATTCGCGGCCCCTGACTTTCGTAATAGCTATTGAAAAACCAGTTCAGACGCTCGTCAAACAGCTCGTAGCCAGGCAACTGTTCTTTCAGAATGAAATTCTCAAAGAACCAGGTAGTATGTCCCAGGTGCCACTTTGGGGGACTAACGTCACTAATTGGTTGCACCGTATAGTCTTCGGCCTGTAAGGGCTCACAAAGGCGGACACTCCAACTGCGAATTTGCTGATAACGCAGCAATTGCTTTCGGGCATCTGATAAGTTAAGGGAGGTGGTCATCGAGGAAGATATAGTGGTTATAATTCAGGAGTAATTATTAGCTGCTTAAATCGCGTCGCGTACTTCTACTCCCTTCCAAAAGGCTACTCTTTCTGTAATTTCTTTAGCCGCATCTTTTGGTGTGGGGTAGTACCAGGCTGCATCCGTATTGGTTTGCCCATCTACTTCAATACTGTAGTAGGAAGCGGTGCCCTTCCAAGGGCAAACGGTATGCGTGTTACTGTCTTTGAAGTACGCTGACTTGATAGCTTCTTTCGGAAAATAGTAATTTCCTTCTACATTCACCAAGTCGTCGCTCTCGGCAATGACTTGCCCGTTCCAAATAGCTTGTTTTTTCATATTGTTTTGACTAAATATTTGTTTAGAGTCATGCTTTTATTTAACTATTCAAAAACCCAAGTTGTTGACCAAGGCAAGATTTTATGCCGGAATTCGGTCCGCTTTCAGACAATTGCCAGCTGATGGAATATTACACTCCTCCTTTTGCCACTCAGGCCCTATCACGCATTGCCTTGGGCGCTATGTCCTTTCATGATGAAACTACTGGTCAAGCTGTCATTCACGCAGCACTGGACCAGGGGATAAACTGCTTTGATACGGCCGATCTGTATGATAAAGGTGAGAATGAGCGTATCCTCGGCAAAGTGTTGGCTCATCGCAGAAAGGAGGTCTTTCTGGCCACCAAGGTGGGAAACCGTTGGCGGGTGGATGGTAGTGGCTGGGATTGGGTGCCACGGCGGGCGTATATGCTTCAAGCAATAGAAGATAGCCTTCGCCGGTTGGGCACGGATTATATCGATCTCTATCAGCTCCACGGTGGTACGATTGACGATCCTTGGGATGAGATCATCGGTACATTTGAGGAATTGAAAGTAGCGGGGAAGATTTTGGCCTACGGTGTTTCCAGTATCCGCCCTAATGTGATCCGCAATTGGACTGCTAATAGTCAAGGTAGTACTTGTATGACCCAGTACAGCCTACTGGACCGTCGTCCGGAAGAGGCCACTTTACAAAGCCTGCAAGATGCGGGTCAATACGCACTTGTAAGAGGGGCATTGGCCAAAGGGCTATTAGCGGGTAAACCTAGTCGAGATTATCTGGGGTACAGTGCCGATACGGTTACTGCTCAGTACCAGGCGCTGGTAGCGGAAGTTGGCGTACATGCTGCGGGCTTGGCTATTGCTTATGTATTCAGGCAGCCCGCAGTAGGAAGTGTTGTGCTGGGGGCGAGCAGTGCGGAGCAGATAAACGGTGCGGTGCAAGCCTGGCAAAAAATAAGAGCCAACCAGGTTAACTGGCCGGCTCTTATGGCGATAGCTCCTGCAAAGGTATATGAGCTACATCGTTAGTGCACGCGGCTACCTAGAATAGGAAGGCCGCAAAAAACTGACGAAGGCTACGAAACAGTCGGGTACTTGCAGAAGGCTGCTTCTTGATTTTTCGGGGGCTGTAGTCGATTGTATTTGGATACATGAGTGTAGTATTTTGAGTAGTGCGTTGCGTGTATTTTGAGTATTCTTTATTCGTTAGTGGCTACGGCGAGGCCAATTCTTACAGGTTCGCCTAACATTTCTCCCCAATCATTGAAATCACCAATGATCAAGCCACCGTTTGTCGATAGGTGGATCTGGCGCTGTGGACCTGAAGAAATACCAAAGGAGCGGAGCATTTTCTGATACTTCAGCATTTGTGCATAGCCGGGAATCTCCTCGTTGATGAACAAGTCGTGGAATTCAAACTCGATCACCACGGCTTGGTTACTGCCCGCTAGGCCGTCGGCCTGCAATTTTTCCCACAGGTAATCACGGAGTTCCATTTCCTGTGGGGTAAGCGCTCCTGCCTCTACGGCACTCGTGTCTACTGCAGGTCCAGCAGCAACGCTCATAAATAGTAAGGAGAACAAAATGCAAATTACAGTCGGGTGATTCATCTTTCTTGGTTTTGTGTCGGGTCAAAATCGGGTTCACTCTATATTAGGCAAGTGCTGTGCCGAAAAAGCGATTTTTTCTTATTCTTTTGATTTTTAGTGGTTTATGTTTTGTTTGTCGTTTTTGAGTTGTATCAAACTGTCCGAAAACGAACATTTTTTGTGCGCTAGCGAACGTAATATTCGGTGCTCCTAGTGCCACTTTATTCCATTTCGGGTCCACCTAATTGCCAATTTGGGTGTACAGACGCATTGCAATGCGTCTTTGCGGCCCTGGTTATCGTCATACTTGTTGACTAACCTCATCTCAAAGATGCGTGCCTTTGCCTTTTTCCCCTAGCTTTTGTGATGAAGTGTAGTATTTTCCTTGATGAACTGTCGTATTTTCGTTCCAACCCAGTTTCATCGACATGATCAAAACCACCCATACGGTCATTTTACTGATCGCTATCGTCTACATTTTAGTTGTTACTAAAGCGCTTTTGCTACCGTTCGTCGTTGCCTTACTGATCTGGTATTTGGTGAAGGATATTCGGGATTGGCTAGCGCAGAATCGCTTTATTCGAGACTACCTGCCACTCTGGTTACAGAATACGATGGTCTTTGCGATCATTTTTGGCGTATTGACATTTGTATCTCGCCTATTGGTCACGAGTTTGGAGAACTTTGGCGATGCCATTCCCAGCTACGAAGCGAATCTGGCTGCCATGAATGAATTCATCAAAGAGCGTTACAGCTTTGATTTGGTCGATTACATCCAGAACTTTTCCGGAAGCTTTGATTTCACGCAAGTGGTAGAACCAGTAGTGAACAGTTTGAGCCAATTATTGAGTGATGGCTTCATGATTGTACTGTATGTCATTTTCCTAATGCTGGAAGAATCGACTTTCTCCATAAAACACCGCTTGCTGTTTCGGGATGAAGACCGGTACCAAGAGACCGTAGATTTGATGAAGGATATCGATGTCTCTTTCGGGAGTTATATCTCTATCAAAACCTTTACCAGTTTCCTTACTGGCCTGCTCAGCTACTTTGTACTCTTATTATTGGGTGTAGATATTCCACTGCTGTGGGCTATCATCATTTTTCTGCTCAATTATATTCCGAGTATTGGTTCGCTTATCGCTACAACCTTTCCGGCCATTATTGCCATTTTGCAGACTGGAGAATTCATGCCTGGTTTGTGGGTCTTACTGGGGGTCGGCATAATTCAAGTAATAGTTGGTAATTTCATTGAACCCCGCCTGATGGGCAATTCGCTAAATATTAGCCCCTTAGTAGTAATCCTTTCATTGATTGCCTGGGGAGCGATTTGGGGCGTTATTGGTATGGTGCTTAGTGTACCCATTATGGTCATGCTCATCATTGTCTGTGCCCGGTTTGAGTCTACCCGCAATATTGCGATTATCCTATCGGAAAATGGGCAGATTGGCAACGGCCGCAAGAAACAAGCAGCTGATTCGGATGCTTAGACACCGCTAAAGCAAAGAATTAATGGCAAAAATCTTGTGTATCTCTGGGTCTGTAAGGCCAGAAAGTTCCAACCAGCGCCTGCTGGACTGCCTAGGAAGTGTCTTTCCAGCGTACAACTGGGTTTATTTTGATTTGAGTGAGCTTCCCCCATTTTTGCCCACTGTAGATCGTGCACCTTGGCCACCGGCGGTAGATGCTTGGCGGCAAGAAGTAGCAGATTGTGATGCTGTGTTGCTAACTACACCGGAGTATCTGCATAACCTCCCCGCGCTGGTCAAGAATGCTTTGGAATGGTTAACGACCTCCGGAGAGCTGCAACAAAAGCCCGTTCTACCCATCACTTTTACCCCTCACCCTCCCAGAGGGGAGCGTGCAATGCAGTCCTTACTCTGGTCATTGCAAGCACTAGAGGCCCGGGTGGTTGTGCAGTTGCCGTTGTATCAAAATGAAATTGTGGAAGATCAGGGCGTGTACCGCTTAGGAAACGAACTGGAAGAGATTATAGCGGAAAGCCTGAAGTTGTTAGTGGGCTGACCGCTAAGTTTTACCTAATGCTTACGAAACTTCGAAAGTTTCGTAAGCATGTTAACTACCTCTTCCGCCTCAACATATTTATTGTAAATTTACGCGCACTGGAAAGCACAGGTATGATTCGGTATTTAATCAAGGAGGATGGGCGCCTGCGGGAGTTGGACGAGCACCAACAAGGCTGCTGGATCAATATCGAACCCCCTTTCACGCACGAGGAGCTGGAAGAGGTGGCTAATCAGTTTGATATCCCCCTGGATTTCCTGACCGACTCACTGGATATTGATGAACGCTCCCGCTACGAACGCGAAGAGGATGTACGCCTGATCGTTCTCAATACTCCCGTACTCAATAGTATTAAGGAAGAGAACGACGCGGTCTACATTACCGTTCCGGTAGGTATCATCCTATTGCCGGGTTACCTTCTGACGATTACTTCTTACGAAAATCCAGTACTCCAGCTTTTCCTGGATAATAAGATCAAGCATTTCAACCCCAGCGATGATTCGGCTTTTGTACTGCAGATCATGGAGCAAAACGTATACCGTTTCCTCACGGGCTTGAAGAAGCTTAACCTGCGCCGCAACCTCATCGAGAAAGAGCTCTACGATTCCAGTCGCAATAAACAGCTGGTAGAACTACTGAGTATCGAAAAGTCACTGGTGTATTTCATGAATTCCCTCAGCGCCAACGAACTGCTGAAGATGAAGATGAAGCGCACCGACTTCCTACAGATCCGTAGCGACGAGGATAAAGCCGACCTCTTCGAAGACATTATCATCGATAATAGTCAGGCCCTGGAAATGGCCAACGTTTACACCAACATCCTCAATGGTACCATGGATGCCTACGGCAGTATCATTTCCAATAACCTCAACCTGACTATCCGGCGCCTTACGCTCATCACCATTATTCTTATGGTGCCTACCCTCATTGCCAGTTTCTACGGCATGAACGTACCCTTGCCCGCGCAGGAGTTTCCCTACATGAGCTCCATCATCATTGGCGTATCCATTATGATTAGCTTATTGGTGGCCTGGTATTTCCAGCGGAAGCGGTTGTTTTAGGAGGGAGGGAAGCAGCTTGGCTTACGCCTTCTCCAGAGTAAACCCAAAAGTAGAACCCAGATCCTTCGTGCTCCGTACATTAATAGTTTGCTGGTGGGCTTCCATAATGTGCTTTACGATAGATAGCCCCAGGCCAGAGCCACCGCGGAGGCGAGAACGGCTTTTATCTACCCGATAGAAACGATCGAAGACGTGCGGTAGGTGCTCCTTGGGAATGCCGATACCATTATCAGCTACCTCTACCAGGATGTACTTATCCATATCGTAGAAGCCGAGCTTGGTGATGCCCTGCAGCTTCCCGTACTTAATGCTGTTGTCGATTAGATTGACCAGTACTTGACGAACGCTTTCCCGATCAGCGCGTACCCGAAAGTTCTGATCAGCGCCTGATTTAAGTTCGAGCTGTAGTTTGTTTTCCTTGGCCTTAAACTCTAAATCCTCCAGCACTTCCACCGCCAGTTCTTTGATGTCAAAGACCTGCATTTCTAAAATTAACTCACCTGTTTCTAATCGAGATATCGCGCTGAGGTCTTCTACGATAGTATACAGGCGCTCCACGTTCTTGGCGGCCTTTTGCAGAAACTTGAGATTGATCTTCTCGTCGTTCATGCCCCCATCAAGCAGGGTGTGGAGGTAGCCTTGAATATTGAAGATGGGCGTCTTTAGCTCATGTGAGATATCGCCGATAAACTTACGGCGGTACTCCGCCCAAGATTTATACTTTGCAATTTCCGCCTCTTGCATAGCGGCCCAATCACTCACCTCGCGTTCCACCTCGTCGAGAATATTTGATTTGATATCTACCGTGGTCGATTTCTCACTCGGAGACACCTTGTGCTGGTGAATCGTCTTGTAAATCAGCTTGATTTTCCGGTAGATATAGTTCTTGAGGAAGTAAATCGTCACCGCATAGGAAATGGCAAAAAGCGCTATCGGAAAACTTAGCCAGAGGAGTTGGAAGTTAGTGATATTGGCGGCCAGAACAATCAGCGCAAAAAACGTACTTCCCGCTGCGGTTATGAGGAAAGCAACGAATACTGCAATTTGCTGTGGTGTCGAATTTTTTAGCATAGCCATACTTAAGCGAAGCCGGAGTTAAAACTCGAATTTGTAACCAATACCCTTTATGGTCTTGATGTAATGATCACCTATTTTCTCCCGCAGTTTACGGATGTGCACATCAATTGTACGATTTCCAACAATCACATCGGTTCCCCAAACTTTGTTGAAGATTTCTTCGCGGGAAAAGACTTTTCCGGGCTTGGATACCAGTAAGTTGAGCAACTCAAATTCTTTCTTCGCCAGCTCGATGGATTCGTCACCGCGCAGCACAACAATACGGTCACGATCGATGATCAGGTCGCCCATTTGTACGGTGTTTTCCACTTCCTCGCGCTCGCTGCGGCCGCCACGACGTAACAAAGCTTTGATCCGACTCAAGAATACCCGAGGGCGGATCGGCTTGGTGATGTAATCATCTCCACCGGTTTCTAAGGCGGCAATCTGTGAGAAATCTTCCTCGCGAGCGGTAAGAAAGGCAATAACGGTATGGGCGAATTTTGGGCGAGATCGCAATACGCGACAAACCTCCACTCCGTCCATCTTGGGCATCATGATGTCAAGGATGATCAAATCAGGGTCTTCTTGTTCCGCTTTTTGGATTCCTGCTTCGCCATCGGAGGCAGTAACTACCGTAAAACCTTCTTTTTCGAGATTATACTGTAGGAATTCCAAAATATCGGGCTCATCGTCAACAACGAGAATTTTTGCCGTATCCATGCGGTTCTAGCTTTGTGGCAAAAGTAAAACTTTGTCCCCCCATTAGACGTACTGGGGTGTTAAATTATTATTAAACAACTGTTTATAAATTGTCAAGTACCGCTTAGGTTTCAACGAAACGAAGCTCTTACGTTAATCTAAGGTGAGCTAGTGATTAATTTCCAACCTCCGTTTCGATGATTTGCACTTGCTCCAGCACTTCTTCGTAGACGGCCTCTAATTCCTTGGGCTTGTTCTGCAATGACTGCATACTGGCAATAAAATCATCGATGGAATAGCCACGGCGCTCCAATAGCCGTTGGTAATGGACCTCATAGGTGCTATCCTGTTTAGCAGTGAGCACTTCGCGCCCTGCTGGTTCCAAAATCAAAGATTCTGCTAAGATTTCTATCAGCGCCTCGCGGGGAATAGGAGGTGGCGGAGCATCATCTTGCGGTGCACAAGCACCCAGGAGTAGGATCAGAGGAATGAGTAAATACCGTAGCTGAAGGGCCATTTAAAAATACTGTTTGGGGTAATGTACTGCTACCACCTGGGCCGTATCTGGAGTGAAAGCTTCCCAATTGCTAACGCCTAGGGCTTCAATCTCCACAATTCCACAGGTGGGTAGATTGTCTAGATAATCGTTTCGATAAAAGAGATTGGCCACCATGGTGAAGGTAGGGTTGTGGCCAAATAGTGCTACTTCGGACCACTCATCATCCAACTGAGCAATTAAATTAACCAGAGTAGGGATCGAAGCCTCGTAGATCCGTTCTTGCAGTAAAACCTGGTCCGGGCTGAAATCAAGTGCTGCCGCAAAATGGCGGGCTGTGGTTTGTGCCCGATTGGCGGTACTGCTGATGATCCGATCCGGACGCCACCCCCTACTTGCCATCATTTGGGCCATAAACGGCGCATCGCGTTTTCCGCGTTTATTTAGTGTACGATCATGATCTCTCAATGTCATATCTTCCCAACTGGACTTGGCGTGGCGAATGAGTGTGACCTTCTTCATGACACAGAAGTTTTGACAAAAATAAAGTAAGTATTAGGAATTAAAGCCCTATTTTTAGAGAGGTTACCACCAAACTAATAGTGTTAACCGTTTAATCGTAGTTTGTAATAGCGGGTGATTGGTACATTTTATCAACAGAAGTGCTGTCCCTCTCAGATTACTCCAATCCTCCTTGACGCTTGACGCTGAAAGCCACAGTTGGCCACAAAAAGCCAGGTAAAGTGGACCTTTCCCCCAAATAAATGCTTTCGCTAGCATTACTACCGTAAGAAATACTTGAATTCTGGTAATTATTGCCTGGGATTAAGGATTAAGATTGTACATTGGCGGCAGTGCTGAAAAGCGGTAAAGTACCAAAAAAGCACCCTGGCCCTGGCCCATGCGCATAGTGGAATCATCCCCGATTACTGCGAATCAAAAGGCACGTGTAAATGAAGGATTACAACAACAAGGTAGTTTGGGTTACTGGAGCTAGCTCTGGTATTGGGGAAGCACTAGTGTACGCTTTTGCTTTTGCGGGTGCTAGTTTAGCCATTTCAGCCCGTAACAAAAATGCACTGGCTAAAGTACAAGCGGCCTGCCCTGACCCCAGAAAGATTTTTGTTGCCCCACTGGATGTGGCTGACTTTGACCAAGTGTCCGTCGTAGCGCAGCAGATTATTGATCACTTTGGATATATCAATGTTTTAGTCAACAATGCTGGTATCTCCCAACGCGCACTAGTAAAGGATACCGTCTTGTCCGTTGATCAAAAAGTCATGGACGTTAACTTCATGGGTACAGTAGCCGTTACCAAGGCGGTATTGCCTACCATGTTGCATCAGCGTTTCGGGCAGATTGTGGTCATTAGCAGTGTAATGGGTAAAATTGGCACTCCGCTGCGTTCGGCCTATGCGGCCTCTAAGCATGCTTTGCATGGTTTCTTTGAGTGTCTAAGAGCCGAGGTAGCTGATGAAGGTTTACACATCTGCATGATATGCCCGGGTTACGTCAATACCAATGTTACCATTAATGCCCTTACGGGAGATGGCTCACCTAATAAAGTAAAGGCTGAATCTACCGCACAGGGTATGACGCCAGAGCGTTTTGCGCAAAAGGCCTTGCGTGCTATAGCCGCTGAAAAGGATGAGGCACTCATTGGTGGTAAAGAACTCGTGACGATTTACTTAAAGCGTTTCTTTCCTTCTTTCCTCCGTTGGATGGTGCGTCGTCTAAATGTGACTTAGTGTAAGTCGCGTATGAAAGTGTAGACGGATCTCAAGAATTGCTCTTGTTGAATGGCTGTTAGTTCTCCTTTGTCCAACCAGCAACCTTTACACTGCTGGCAATAGTCAACCACTACTCGAGCGTCGCGGTGATGATCTGCCTTCACCATTAGAGGATGGTCGGTACAGCTGGGACAGTATAAACCGACAAGCTGGTCTACATCTGCCGGTATCTGACGGATTTCCCACAGTACGGGTTCAATGATTTTTTCTAAGGTCTGGCGTTCCGCTAAGGCTAACCACATCCCCTCACATTGCGGACATTGTTGGACCGACAAATACCCTTGCGATCCTGCGACTTGTTGTGCTACCAGTGTCACTGCACACCTTGGACAATTCATACTGTGTGGGTTTTGTGGCTTTCTGGAGTAAGGGAGCGTACCAATTTCTAAAGAAGCGCCGTCTTAGTCATATAACCACCTGAGACACCTAAGAACACCGAAGTATTCTTGAACTCACGTGGACTGCATAAGGATTTGAACCATGTAAGGCATTGAAGGAAATATGAAGAAAATACATCCACCAAGTCCACTAACTCCACCAAATCCACCAAATCCACTAACTCAACCAAATCACCTTATTTCCCCGGCTGATATCGCCGTTCCGCTGCCGCCTCCACATCTTCACGATAAAAGTATACCTCCCGAAATTCCCGATTACAAAACGCTTTCGCCTGATCGGAAAAGTGAGGGGATTTTGGATCGCCGGATTGACCGCCGGTAACAATCGCTTTGGCTGTTAATCGCTTACCGAAAGAAATGGCTGCCACAAAGCTATTGCCGTGCCGGCCGTAGCGTTTTTTGCTGCCGTTATCCGCCCACCCAGCAAAGGCTGCAATGGAGCCCCAACGTGCGGAGGCGAAGCCCACGGGTAGACTGGGGCGCTCATCATTAAAATGAGGCTCGATCGCTCCGTCAAGGCGTTGGTAGCGGTTGATAACGCCCCAAGGAGTTTGCCAACTGCTAAAATTTTGTTCCAGCTCGTTTAATGTTTCCTCCAGCATCTGCAGTTTCTCTTCGGCGCTGATGTATTTGATAATCCATTGGTCAAATAGTTCCTCATTTCTCACCTCCTCTGGAGTGATTTCGTAAGCCCGGGATAATGCCCGCTCTGCCCAGAGAATCGCCACGGAGGTGGGGATAGAGGAGATACCGTAGTTGCGGTCCCAGTTGACCAGAAGACGCACTGCTGCGTTCAGTCGGCCATTACCGCCTACTTCGTCAAAGGCTGCTTTCAGATCTGGAATCAAGTTTTCAAAGGCCGCCAGTTGAGGTGAATTGGCCGCCTTAATCAGGCTGTCTAGGTTATAGGTAGGCATACTGGCTAGTACTCGTCGTGCGTTAATGCCCCGAAAATTTTCCCAGTCTGGAGCCTGGTAGGGCTCATAATCTGCCGCTTCCACATTGTACCCGTCGGCAGCTGCGGTGAAAGGAGTGGAGTTGCAATTTTGGAGCCAGCCGTTTTTAGGATTCTTGAGCTCGATCATTTCTCCCAATTTATGAATACCGTCCCAGTCCTGCGCTGGATCGCTACCATCTACATAGCCGCTATAATCGTAGTTGGGGTTACGCTTGGGAATGTAGTTGCCGTGCCAGTAAGCAATGTTCCCTTTGCGGTCGGCAAAGACGGTATTATTCGATGAATTGGTGCGAATTTTCATGCTTTTACGGAAGCTACCGTAGCCCTTGGCTTTGGTGCGTTGAAAATCCTGCGTTAAGGCATCGGTTGGTCGATCCATCATGCGAAAGGCAACCCACTTACCTTCTTCCTCACCAATGATGGGCCCGTGATGGGTTCGATAGATCGTGAATGCCCGTTCCTTTATGTTGTCTCCGTCGCTGTAGGGAATGATTACTTCCTCGGTTTCAACGGGGCGTTGTTCTTCGCCATAGCGGTAAAAATACTTACCATCCTCACCCTTAGTCACTTCTTCGAGGTATTGATCTATGGCATCTGCCCAGGTAGACGTATGCATCCAACCACAATATTCATTGAAGCCCTGATAGATGAAGAATTGCCCCCAGGTAGCAGCACCGTACACATCTAATCCTTCTTCGCTTACTACATGCTGTTCGGTGCGGAAGAAAAAGGAAACGTGCGGGTTGATCAAGAGTAAGCCTTTCCCTTCGGTGGCTAAGCGCCGACTCACCGCAAAGCCATTAGAACCCATGGGGGCGAGTAGATCATCTTTGAGAAATTCATCCTGCGCAGGAGCTTGATAGCCTATTGTGCCATCACCGTAAAAAGCAGCCAGCCCTTCGGTGGATACCCGTGTGATGTCTCCTCCAATACTGCCTTCGCTGAAAGTAAACGGCATCCAGGGCTCAAATCGAGTGATCCATTTGGGCTTTACCTTGGGATGTGTATGCAAATAGTAATTGATACCATCCGCAAAGCCATCGCAAAGCGCCCGTAGCCAGTCGGGGGCGGTATTGTAGAGTTGGATAGCATCCGTAGAGTCCATCCAAAGCCGGGCGCGCAGATCGTGATAGATATAGTCCTCACCATCAGCTAGTGCTCGTTGCCCTGTTGAGATCAGATAGTTTTCCTCCACCCGGGGGAAATCGTCTTCGCATTGGGCGTAAAGCATACCAAAGACAGCATCCGCATCGGTTGGTGCATAAATATGGGGAATGCCCCAATTGTCGCGGATAATTTCTACACCGGCCGCCCGGGCTTCCCAACGGCTAATCTCTTGCGGTGTGAAATTTTGGCCAACGAGTTGGGTAGATAATAGGAGAACAACAAAGGCGTATCGCATAGTGCAGTGTGGGCTTGAATAATGCGAGCCAAAATAAGACTATTCACGCAAACGCTCGAAGAGGACAATGGGGAGGTCTTGCTCCGAACTGAATTTTTCCTCCGGCGGCAATTCGCGTACAAACATGAAGCGATTTTTATTTAAAAGCCGGATGCAAGCCGCGTTGTCTGCGTGCACTAGGCCGCGAATGGTTTTAAGTTTTAAGTCCCCTTCCGCAAAGTGCAAAACTGCTTGCAGGGCCTCCGACATATAACCTAGCCCTTGATGTGCAGGTAGCAGGTCGAAGCCGATTTCTGCAATGGTATTGCCTTCCGTAAACTGCCAAAGGCAAATGGTCCCGATAAGCTGGCGTGGATGTGGCGTAAGGTGTAACCCCCAATAATACCACCGCTGCGCCTGCACACCCTCCTGTATTCTTTGAATAAAGGCGGCAGTGGCCTCCAAATCAGTAGGCGGTTCCCGGGTGATGTACCGTTGGACCTCTGGATCACTGTGCAGTGCATGAATAGCCGTTTGGTCCTGCTGGTTGAGGGCTTGTAGGAGGAGTCGGGCTGTGGGTAGCGTTGGCTGAGGGATCATTAGGCTTGTGCTAATCTTCTCCTTTGCCGATAACGCCACCAAAAACCGCCAGCGAAGAATGCTAACGTCAGGACGCCTAACCCATAGTAAACCCCGTGTGTCTTCGGTTTCATAGCTCGCGGATTGCCCAATAACTGAAACCCAGCCCAATAAACTGGATGTGCTGCTCGTGTATCCGCTGTTTCCAGGTAGGCTAATTTCGCACTGCGTAAGGCTTCTTTTTTATCCATTCCGGTATCCAGGGCGGCGTAGAACTGCTCTAGGAGATGGCAGTTTGCCCCTTCATTAATCCGCCATAGGGTAGTCAACACACTGCGTGCTCCCGCGTAGTGGAAGGCCCGTGCTAAACTGATGACTCCCTCGCTGTTATAGAGTGTGCCTAAGGCCGTTTCGCAGGCACTTAGGATAACCAGCTCCGCTTCTAAGTCATACAGATACAAATCTTTTGCAAAAAGCGAATCGAGACCATTTTGCCCATCGCTAAAGACGATATAAGAGAAATCGCCCTCTTCAGGATTAGCTTGGGCATGAGTAGCCAGGTGGAGAAGGCCAAATTGGGGTGCTAGTAGTTGAAACTGAGAAATGCTTGCTTCTCCTCCTGATAATATCGTTCCCCCTGACTGACCTATTGTGTTTTGCAATAAACTGGCGCTACAGGAAAGCTGCGGCCAGCCGGACTGTTGACTAAAGCTTGGCGCAAAACCTACTTTTTTTGCGCTACTCCTTGCCAGCTTGGACAAACGCCATTGCAGGGCTGCCGAATAGCTGTAACTGATATTGAAATCTTGTAAGAGGTATGGATACTGGCTTAATTGTGTAGAGCTGGTTACTGCGCGAGTTAGTAGTGCTTCGAAAGGAACTAGGTCTAGAATTCCACTAGAGATAATGGTGAGGCGATCAACGACCATCATCGGTGATAATACAGGTGCTAACAGGTCTTGGTAGAGTAGATAGGCTTCTTCTCTGTATTGTGCTAGCAAAGCTGTCCGGTCTTGTCCTACTTGTTGATACTGTTCGATGCTCCGACGCCATCGTTGTATCCGTTCGGTTAGGCGCGGGGGAAGGGGAAGCTCGTATAAATTCAAACCAGACTGATCAATCTTGAATATGTATAAATGCTCTCGGCCGAGAAAGTACTCCAAAAGCAACTCTCCGCTTGGCAGCATTTCCTGAAGTTCTGCCAAGCTTGGTACTTGGTCAGCGTACTTGAGTTGATAATACTTGGGGTGTCGTTCTTCCAGGCTTTTGATCCAGGTGTTTAGGCTATCTCGGGCATTTAGGAGCGCTTCTTCAGCTGCTTGTAGTGTGCTGTCGGTTGTTTCTTGACTCCTAAGGCGAAAAGCCCATTCTTCTGCTTCACTGACCAGGTTTTTGAGCTCCTGTTCTTGCGCTTGTTCCTCTGTGCTGATCCCGGCAATTTCAGTAGCTTGAGTTACGCGGAATGCTTCTCTTAGTAAGGTGCCTCGATTGCGTTCAGCAAAAACAAACGCTTGGTAGAGGTATTCTTTCTTCCCCGTTTGTTCAAACAGCCGATGAGCTACCTGGATCGCCTTTTCACTGCGTTCTCTACTTTCCTCCAAGTTGATAAGCTTAGAGGTGTCATACAGGTAATTTCGACGCAATACTTGCTCCGCTTCGTGAGAACGTTCATAGCAGTCCAACGCATTTTCCAGTAATTCCGGATTGGCATCTGCGGCGGCCCAACGAGTGTATGTTTCGGCCATACCGCTCAAAGCCTCAAAAATGGTGTTTTCTGCGTAAAACTGATCTGCAGCTGGTAGGCCCTCTTCTTTAACAGCATCGTACTTGTACAAAACCATTTCGAGCGCCTTTTGGTAGCTGATAATAGCTTCTGGATAGTGTTCAAGTTCGATTTGAGGTTCGGCTCGATTAATATAGTTTTTACCTAATTCCCGACGTTTTGTATTGCCGTAGTACGCCTGTAAGAGCTCAAGTTCATCTTGGAAATGCAGGAGTGCTTCATTGTGTAAGCCTTGTGCTATTGCCAGGTTGGCTCTTTTCTGGTGAATACCGGCCATAATTCTGGTTGTTCGTGGAGTAGCCCCCTCGTTTTGGCGCTGAGCAATCATTAGTTGCTCAGCGTCGTCAATGTAGTCGCCGGCTTTTTCATACTCCCCTTCATTAGTGAGAATATCGCTGTAATTCAGATTTATGGTGGTTCTTATTAAAGCACTGATATTCGGTAGATTCAAGCCGTTTTCGAAAGCTTCGCGGGCTGGGCCGGTTCGTCCCCAATTGACGTACAGGATGCCTAAATCGCTATAGACTGAGCTAGCTCGTTCAAAATCTTCGTCCGCCAGGAACTGTCTTATTAGCTGTTTGGACAGCGCCTCTGCGGCTTCGAAATCCCCGAGGCGGGTATAAATAGTAGCCAGTGGCCAGTGGACAAAGCGTGAAACGATAGAGGATTGCTCACCCACTCTTGCGAAAAAGTTTTTCGCTTCCTGATAGGTGGCTTTGGCCTTTTGAAAGTCACCCAGCTTTTGGGAATAGGTATAGCCAATTTGCACGTAGTACCAACCCATTCGTGACCATTCAGCACTGTCCCGTGGGGCTCTCCAAATGGTGCCTAGCTTGCCTTTATGGAATAGATCAATACTGTTTTCCAGGTTGCCAATCTTACGTTGGTGCATGGCGAAGGCTTTGATACACTGCATGTACTCCACCAAGTCATCCTCATTTTGGAGTATTGATAGTCTTTGCTCAAAAGCCTTTTGCCCCGCGGCTTGGTCTTGCTCGTAAATATTGATAATACTATCGTTGGAAATGAGCTGCTGGTTTGGGCGGGCTACCAAACTAAATCCAATAAATAAGCACCCTAACAATATAGTTAAGCGCATAAGCCTGTTTTTAGGGAAGAAGAAATAGATTGGGAAAACTGTTGTGTTCTCCCGTTTAGGATCGATTTCTCAAGTAGCGAATAAGCAACAGCAAGAGGATAATCAGGATGAGAATTAACCAATACCACCAAGGCCATGGTGTCGATCCTGGATCATCGCTACAGCTGTTTACTTCACAGGTCAGTACGGCATTTTGATCCCCAGTGTCGATCATGGTTACGGCTACAGGTACCGTGCAAACAGGATCATTTGAAAGATCATCGAAACGGATACAAGCATGGATAGAATCCAGTGACTCAGGCTTCACACTACTATACATATTGAATTTCACATTGGCGAAGGTGCGTGGGTCACCTACCCCATGTATAGGAGTACCTTCGATTCCGAAGTTAAGCAGTTGCCAACGGATACTGTCTGGTCCCAATTTGATCATGGTAATATCATCTGCAGGACCATTGAAAGGATGGTACGCTTCTGGTGTGACAACTACATCATCGGCAGTAACGCCGGCTGGTAGCTTGATATCCATGTAGATATTGGTCGTTTCACCAAAGCCGGTATTCTCACATTGCACAGTGGTGAAAATCTGGTAACGGTCTTGTTGTTCTTGGCACGCACAAGCCTCCATCGCCATAAAGTTAGGATCATGCGATTTTACCAAACTAGCGGTAGAAACGTAGTAATCCAGCAAAATAGAAGCTCCGGATTGCGGAGAAGAAATACTAGGTTGAGTAAAACTGGTATCGCTGCCCACTTGATAGGTAGTGACACTATCAGGCTGTACTCCCTGTGTTCCTATGCCGCCCACTAAGGTTGCTAATTGGATCGTACTTAATTCCGATTGTAAATCTTGGGGTGTCAGTACCGGGTAACCATTATCATCAGAGAAAGTTCCTAAGGCTAGGCCAAAATCCATTTCGGCCATGGTCGTAGCATCGAAAACACTATTCATGAGTGTGTCGCCCTCCAGGTTAACGAAGAAGTGTACTTCCTCACCAGGACGCAGGTTGGTGATTTCACGAAGGATCATGCCCTTGTAGTGGTTGCCCAATGCACCTAACTTAGAGTAGTGATAGGTGTTTGTACCCGCTAAATCGGGGCGATACATGAAGTTTTCATGTATTTTATATGTACTATAGTTTGTTGACGGAGTGGTCTCCGTTTTTGAAACCGTCCGAATCTGGCCATCATGCAGGAAGAAGAGCTGACCATTTAGAGTAATATCTGTAGGGTTGCGTAAGCTCAAAACCGTGATGAAAGGGTCACCGGGCTTGACTTGTACGTGCCGCATAATTTTGAGATAGCGGTTACTGTCCACAACCTCTGTGGGATCGTTAGTACCTGTTCCTGGGGGGATAATTGGCCCAGTGCGTTGAGCTGGTGGTTCTTCAGTACCTCCGGTGTATATGCCAGTGCTATAGGATCTGGCTGGATAATCTAATAACAGAGAAGTTGGCGTAGGTGCATATAGATGCTTGAATACCCCTTTTTCAGCACTTTCACCGAAAGACCAGTTGCCGTCACCATAGATCAATACGTGCTTGTAATAAGCAGGCGTTGCTTCGTATTTGGTTTTGCTGACCAAGGGAGCTAATTCGATACTAAAAGAGGTAGAATCTCCCGGAGCGGGAGTTAAATCAACAGCTTCAAAAATTTGTGCGGAAGAAAAGGTAGAGGAAAATAGGAAACAGAGGAATAGGACGAGGTGTAGAACTCGGGACTTCATAGTTGCTCGTTTTTGGTTTTAGGGATAGTGCTTGTTGAGGCGAATTGCTATCCTGGTATTAAAAGTACTAAATACTCGGTACTATCATCAAAAAGGATAGCTGCTCAATTTGCACTTTGAACGCTCTAAAAATAGCGGGTTGTGCGAAAAAGGGGAAACCAAAGGGTCGTATTTTCTAGAGTTCTTAAGGTGTTTTTTTTGATATTAAGTATTTGGTTATTAGTTGTTTGTGTTGATTTTAATTCGATTTTATAAGGGCGTGATCTAGCCAGTGGATCGGTAAATGTTATACAGGCAAGTGTGCGCAAATGCTAATAGTCGTTCTCTAGTAGACTTGCTTCAAGCTCCGAGCTAATCTGTTTGATAGCATGGTTGGGGGATTTTGTTAGGTCCACTTTTGTTTTTCATCCTCCTCAAAACTCCACTCCCACCGCCACACTCCAAGTACGCTGGAGCAGCTGCAGTTCATTGCCTAGTAAGAAGCTGCGGTTATTTTGCCCAGGTATAGAATACACTTGCTGTTCGTAGTAGGTATTGTCGCGGTCGAGGAGATTGAGGACCGCTAGGCTAGCGTGTAGGCGAGTCTTACCTACGGGGATTTCGTAACGAGCGGAAAGGTCGATGCGATGATAATTCGGGATACGGCGTAAGTCTTCTGGAGTACGATCGCGGCGATCAATCGGGAGGTTGCTATTGGTTAGGTCTAGGTAAGGCCGGCCGGAAGCTAGGACGTAGATGCCGGAAAATGCCCAGCGGCCGCTGCGCCAAGTGTTAGTCCACTGCAATTGGTGTGGACGATCGTCTTGGGAGGCGTAGGCTTGCCCCTGAAATAGATCATCGAATTGACGAGTAGAGCGGCTTAGGGTGTAGGCGAGATAGGATTGGAAATGCTCCCATTCCTGACGGAGCAAAATATCAATGCCGATCACCTGTCCATCCCCCTGAGAAATGCGAAATGAATTTTGTCCGGTGGCTGCCCCGCCCGTTGCGGTATCCTCAAAACCATTGGCGAGTGTCGTGTACTCCAAAACGCCAGAAGTGGATCTATAGAAGCTCTCAACATCCAGCGAAAAACGATTTTGCCGGTAGGTAAATCCTAGCATTGCCTGCTGAGTCTGAGAGACCGGCCAGAAGGTTTCGTTGGCTAAGGTCCAAACCTGGAAACTACGCCCAAAGCGGTTCTCTGTGTAATAATGCCGCAGATACTGATGGTAGAGATTGAGGGACGTTTTCCAGTACCAATTCTCGCTACTCTGCAAGCCCAATAAGAGGCGGGGAGAGGCATAAAACTGATCCGTACCCGAATAACGCGTAAGGTGAAGGCCAAGCTGTAGTTGCCATTTATCCCATTGCCATTCGTGTGCTCCGTATAAACCAATCTGCTGGGTATTGGCATTATTCGCTAGTAAGCGTAGACTGTCGTTCGATATTTGTAGTGCCACTTCCTCTTGTAGCACACGAGTGCCAAGGGTTAGCAGACCATCCGCACTAGTTTGAACCGTATGTTTCCAATTCAGGTGGTAGCCTCCGATTTCATTCTCTCGTTGATTGAGTCGGTTGCTGCGTTTGAAGTCGCCATTAGCCTGTTCTCGGATAAGTGTTGTTTCTCCACTTTCGAAGAGCTCAAAATTGGAATAGCCTAAGGTTAATTCACTTTGCCATTGGTCGGTCCATTGCTGTTGCCAACGGCTGCTGTAAGCATGGTTTTGCCACTCGCTGAGTTCCGCGAAACGAATACTGTTTTGCCCTCTTCGATTGGGTAAACGCGTGGCAAAATCGAAGGTGTAATCATAGTTGTAACGGTCGGAACTAAGGTAAGCGTTGAAATCAAAATAGGTACGGGGGTTAGCTTGCCAAGATAACTTAGCGTTAAAATCAGAGAAACGAAAGGCCGGCTGAATCTGAATCTGCTCCGATTCCGTTAGCAGGTCCTCTAGATTAGTGCCACCAATACTGACGCGCTGAGAAAGCTGGTCAAATAAGTCGGTATTGACCAAGCGGTTTAAACTGGTACGAGCGCCTAATTGTAGGTGCCAAACTTTTCCAAGTGGAACTCTAGCAGCACCCTCGGCTACCAAGTTTCCCAGATTCAAATAAGCGTGTGACTGCGGGTCTGGTTCGTGTGATTTGATCTCCAAAACAGAGGCGGAGCGGCCTGCGTAGGCTATCGGAAAGGTATTTTTATAGAGGCGAACGGACTCCACCAAGGAGGAATTGACCGAGCTAAATATGCCAAACAGGTGATCTACATTATAGAGCAACATGCCGTCCCAAAGGATCAGGTTCTCGGAAGCCTGCCCACCACGTACTTGTAATGCGGCGGATTGATCATTGGCACTATTAATCCCGGGCATCAACTGCAAGTTGCGCATAAGATCACTGGACCCGCCTAAAGCAGGAAGGGCTTCATCTGGGCGTATGATGACTGCCTGCTCTGGATTAGCAAGGCCAAGAGTGGGAACCTCATCCGTGACAATGATCATGCTGATTTCTTGCGTACTGGCTGTCAAGGAGAAATTGACCCTCCGATCAGGGCCCGGCCGGAAGCTTTGGCGAACCGTTTCGTACCCTAAGTAGCGTCCTTCCACAGCGAGTGAATGCTTGATGGTATCGGGAATGCTCAAGCTATAATATCCTTGCTCATCCGTACTGGTTCCCCAACCGTACTGGGCACAATAGACAGTGGCAAAGGGTAGCCCTTCACCAGTTAATTGATCCCGTACTTGTCCTCGCATCTGCCAATAGGAGAGGGGCGGTGGCGGAGCTGGTACTGCCGGCCTAATAAGAATACGTTGCTGATCAAGGGTGAGGTACTCCAGCTTTGCAGCTGCCAAGACTTGATAGAAGGCCTGCAGCAATGGTTCTTTGTTTAATTGTAAATCTACTGATCGACCATCGAGAATTTGTGGATCGTAGGATAAGAGTAAGCCGTAGTCTTCTGTAAAGAGCGCAAATACTTCTGTCAGCGGCGTTCCCTCAAAACGTTTTGTCACAGTCTGCTGGGCTACCAGCTCAGAAAGACCTAGTAACAGCAAAAACAGGGGCAGGAATGCACGTTTTTTACAGCAGTTATGGATCATTGATCAGCTCGAATCAGCACTTGATTTTGGTTGATAGTAAAGCTTAGTTGCAGTGGCCAGCAAATACTCTGCAGGGCATTTTCCAGTTCTCCACTTTTGAAAGCGCCGGTGTAAGTTTGGTCACCGATAGCGGCTGGGTAATTAACCTGAACAAGGTACTGTCGTTCTAATTCCTCGAATACTTCACTCAACGGCTGATCCTTAAAATGATGAATGCTTTGTTGCCAGGCAATATCATTTTCATTGTCTACCGTTCGCGCTAGCAACTGACCATCTACTGCCTCCACGCCTTGTTTTGGGGTGATAATTTTGCGCTCACCATTAGGCAAACTGACGCGTACTTTACCGGTGTAGCAGTTGACCCGGAAGACATCAGCGCGCGCTTCTACATTAAAGCTAGTACCTAAGACTTCCACCGTTCCGTAGGGTGTCGCTACAATAAAAGGTACTCCTTTCTCTACCTGAAAAAAGGCTTCTCCTTCTAAGCGGAGGCGCCGCTCCTTTTTCCAGTTGTGCGCTGCGTAGCGTATCTCTGTCACCGCATTTAAACTGACAAGGGAACCATCCGGCAGCGCAAATTCACCCTGTTCAGTTCGGTCGGCAAATAGTGCTGTTGGTTCACTCCGCAACATCCACCACCAACCCGTAACCGCCAGTACAAGTACGGCCGCTGCCGCCGACCACAGCCAACGACGTCGTGCAGCTAACTGTACTACGGGTTTTTCCTCAGCAGTGGAAGCGGCAATATTGTCCCACATGCTAGCACGTTGCTCCTTGCTCAGGCTCGGTACTGGCCACTCGACGGCCTTAACTAAAGCGCTAGCAGCATCGATTTTTTCTACCTGTTCCGGATGCGCTTGTAACCAGTCCTCCCAAACGGAAACCAGCGACGTATCCGACTGCTTGACCCAGCGGATGAAGTCCGCGTCTTGGGCCAATTCCTCTATGTCGTAAGTCAGATATTCTGGTTTCATGATTAAGTTTGAATCGCTTGTTTTATGTTATAAGGCATCCTGCCCCGTGGTTGTACTCAGAAATTCACAAAAAATATCAACAACCAAGCTAATAACTTCCGCAAAGCCTTGATTCCTGCTGAAGCTGTATTGCGAACTGATTGATAATTGATACCCAGCATTTCGGCTATTTGTTTGTAGTCTATTTCCTCAAAGTATTTGAGGTATAGGACTTCTCGCTGGCGGTCGCTTAGTAGTTGCAAGGCCCGGGCAATTTGTTCTTGCTGAGTGGTTACTTCTTCCGCCTGGACGATCTGCTCGTCTATGGCTTGTTCCCGATCCGTACTTTCTGCCTGTACTTTCTCCGCACGTTCTTGCCGATTGCTGCGTTGTTGTAGTTGCCGCACAATTTTGCGCCTTAGCGCTACCAGCAAATATTGTCGGATAGCTGTAGTGGTGCCGATGGTTGCTCTATTCTTCCACAATTCAATAAATAGATCCTGGATACAATCCTGCACCAGCCCCTGGTCCGCGGTAAACTGACAACCATAGCGGAACAGTGCATCTACTTCTTGCTCGTAGATGGTCGCCAGGGCTTGTTGTTGCCCAGCCCGGAGTTGCTCCCATAAAGACTGGTCTTTGGTCATGCTAGCTTGGACGTTCGATGGCGGTACAGGTTTAAGGCCTAATACTATACTGCTGCTTAAAGCTACGGTTTTGGGGTGATTTGGTTGCTTTAGATAGTTTTTATCTTAATAGTCAAGTAACAAATCTTACAAATCTAATACGGCAGCCAGTGAAGTTAATTTATTGGAGTAAGTCTCCGAAGTTTTTCTTTTATTTGTCTACCCTTGTTGACTAGGTGATAGCCAACAGAATTATTGTAAGTACCCACATGTTTCCAGTTGATAGTATTGCTGGTCGTCGTTCGGAACTCAACGAACTCATCGCTTCTGACAATTTGTCTAGAGCTACGGTGCTATTAATGGACTTTACGAGGGACTTTTCTGATAAGCGGGATGACGTTAACCGAGCGATTATTATTCGCTCTAGTTTTACCCGAGTGAAAAAGCGAGAACAAGAAGGCTTATTGAATTACGATGAAGCTGAGAAACGCAAAGTACAGTTGTTGTACCAAATGCTCTCATTCATGGACGAGTTGGAAGATGAATTTATTCGGAAGTCTAAAAAAATGACCGATGAGTAATTCCCCTCGACATATCGTGACGGCTTTGAAAACCGAATTGCGGACGTCCCCTCATGTGGCTATCAATGCTGCGATGGCCTTTGCGAAGGAATACGCTATTGATCGGCAACATTATTTTGATTTAGTGTTGTACGGTCGGGCATTAAAGAAGGTTGAGGTAGCCACAGAACTAGCACCGATTATTGATAAAATTTCATCTACTTTAGATCGAATTGTAGAAGCTTATGAAGCCGCAGGCAAGGAGGAGCAGGATCGGGTTATTGCGAATAAAGCAGTAGCAGAACTGGCGCTGGATCAATACCCGGAATTCCCAGAACAGGGACTACTACTCAGTACAAAGGGGTTAAAGAAGCGCTACGAGCAGGATGGTTTTGTTTTGGGTGAAATTGATATTGCGATTCAATCCGGCGAAATTCTCGGGGTAATCGGTAAAAATGCTAATGGCAAGACTACGCTCTTTAGGTTATTGGCTGGTAAGCTTAAGCCTAGTGCCGGCCAAGTACAATTTCCAGGACTAACGTCTGCACATGACCCAAGGATAATGTGGCCGGAAGTTGTTACCCAGATTGCCTACGTGCCACAAGAGCTTCCTAAGTGGTATGGCGATCTGAGAATGAATATCCAATTTGAGGCGGCAATACATGGAGTACAAGGGGAAGAGAATGCAATGCGAACAGATTTTATCATCCAGCGGATGGATTTAGAAGGGCATCTCAAAAAGAAATGGAGTGAACTCTCCGGTGGTTATAAGTTGCGCTTTGCCTTAGCAAAGGCATTGGTTTGGCAACCTCGTGTATTATTGCTAGATGAGCCTTTAGCTAATTTAGATGTCAATGCCCAGCAACTTATCATTAGTGATTTGCGGCAGCTAGCGAAAAGCTTACGTTACCCCGTTAGTATTGTGATCAGTTCTCAGCACCTGTATGAAGTAGAAGCGATTGCTGATACACTACTATTTCTCGAAGATGGAAAGCCCGTTTTTTATGGAGCTCAGCAGGAGATCGGTGCAGAATCGGAAGAATTGTTGTTTGAGCTACAAGTTGAAGACCTGGAGTTGGAGGACTTACGGAAGATTTTGGCCTCGATTAACGCCATTTCTCTTCGACAGTCAGGTAGTTTCTTCGTTCTAGAGTGCGCTGCTGGACAGAAACAAGCTGTATTGCAGCAACTATTTGATGCTGGAGTTAACCTACAGTATTTCCGTGATATTAGTAGTTCGGTGAAGCGCCTTTTTGGTGACTTAGAGCAATAGCGAGTATGGTCTTACAATCTACTTTTCGCAAGTATGGACCTAAGTTTTGGCAGCGGTTTGACGATTGGCTGCTGACCCATCATCCACTTTCGTGGTTGAGTGCTTGGCATTGTTTTGCTGTCATTGCCCTGTTTTTATGCTCTACTGTTCTGACGTTGGGAGTACTAATGCCGGTTAGCTTGGGGTTTATTTTGACTGAAGGGTATTACCTTTTGCTAAACTTCATCGTGGCACTTTCTAACATGCTAGTCTTGTATCTGGCTTATGGACAATTGGAAACAGTTCCGAGACATCAATTGCCAATAAAGGTATTTGGCGGTTATATTCTAATTGGTTCGGCTTTTGTTTTTTGTTGTTATCTCAGTGTAGTTACGCATAGCTATGTGGTGGCAAATAGGACAGCTGTGCTTATTGAAGATACACTGTTTGAGCAAGAACTACGTTTTCACAAAGACCATAACTTCTGGTGTTGCTCGGGTGATGCCTTACTCTTTGAGCAGAATGATAGTATCCGACATAGAATTCTAAGGAGCTTTGATCGATATGGTTTAGAAAAGCCAGTTTCTGTTGGTTACACTTTTTGTGATGGTAGAACTTATGATTATGCAGACCTTGAAAATGGCTTGGCAGAGCTTGAGGAAGAAGATCGGGAGATCGTTGAGCAGGAGTTAAGGTGCTTGCTTACCAGAAGCAGTGGTGCAGATCAAGTCAATGCATGGTCACGAACTTTCGGAGCTAGGCCGGATTCAGTGGAAGTGAGCCTAACACCAGTTTTAAGGGAGCTTAGAGGCTCATTAATTGCCATTGAGGATGCCAAAATTACTGCTGAAGAGGGGCTGTGTAAGTCATTAGGAAATAACCCGGCCAATCCGATATTCCTGATTTTTTCGTTGATGTCCTTCTTGTTAATACTGATTTACAACCTTAAGATTACGATCCATCCAAAAAAATGGCAGGAGCGAATGTTGAAACTTTTGTCGAAAATTTTTGATTTCCGCCATTATTCCTGGTTTCAGCGTATTGACCAGTACATTCTTACTCATCATCCCGTCTTGTGGATGGGGCAATTGCATGCTTTTTGGTTGGGGTTTGTTTTGTACTATGTACCTGCCTTATTATTACTATGGATAATCGGGTTACAAGTTCCTTTAGGAGACGTTGTGGTCCAAAGACGGTTATACCTTGGAGGACAATTATTATTGTTAAGCCTCTTTGTACTTTACATTGCCTTTGGTCCAATGTGGAAAGCGTTTGTTCAATTTGAGTATTCCTATTTTCAAAGGAACAAAAGCAGGGGAGTACATCAGTTCATTGCCAGTTTGTTGCTGGGGTTAATCCCTTATTTGTTAGGTGCTTGGGGGCTTTATTATTGGTATATAGATCGGTTTACAACGGAGGAGAGCCTGCTTTTTGAAGGGGTGGCCTACTGTTTTATAGCCTACATGATCTTCGTTATGATCTGGTTTATTCTGTTCCCAAGAAAGAGCCTTAGTTTTGGCTTTTACATGTTCAGTCGACTTATACTCATTGCTCCTGCTATGATATTCGTACCACTTATTATCAGGGGGGAGGGGAATGTTGTGAGTGAAGCTTTCCTTTGGATTCTTATAGTTTTTTTGGCCTTGAATGTATTGTTCTACCTAACCCTTCTCTATCGAGCTAGCTCACATCTGTCAGTGCTTGTGCTCGCTGCCACGCCCTGTGCTATTGTAGTGGCAATAGCGGGAACTCGGTCTTGGTGGCTTCCGCTTATAGGTGCGAGCGAATTAAGCACCATTACACAATTATCTATAGGAACGGTGTTGGCTATTAGTCTTGCTATTTTGTTCATTGTAGTACCTCTCCGTACCATCCAGACTAAGGAAGTTCTCCCCAGGTGAAAAGCTTAGTAATCCAATTTTTTTGAAAAAAAATCTCTTGTGATGAGTACACCTGTTAAGGCGGCTGCCTTATTGGGTTGAAAGCATTCAATAACACAAAGTAAGTGGGCGAAAATTTCCTGCAATTATTTATGATCGCTTGCTTACACCAAAAAAACACAAGACAAATGCGAATTCAAAAGAACTGGTTCCTAGCCCTGCTGATGATTCTCCCCGTGATGCTGATTTTTTTCTCCTGTGAAAAAGAGGCAACGACTACCGTTGAAGAAGAAATGACGACCGAAGAATTCACCGTCCAAGCCCTCGTGATGATGGAAGAGTCGGGTGAAATGGGTTGTGGTGGTTGTTTTACCCTGGTTTATCCAGTGACGATTATTTTACCGGATGAGTCAGAAGAGATGGTATTTAGCCGCGAAGAAATTGGCGATGCTATCCGCGCTTATCTCGAGGCTAACCCACCACAAAACGATCGCCCCTTCCGCCCGCTGCGTGGTTTCCGTCCGGAAATTGCGATGCCCTATGACGTACAGTTAGAAGATGGTGCCATCTTGACCATAGAGTCACGAGAAGACCTTGGTATTGTCCTGGAAGATTGTGGTTTTGAGCCCAACCGCCCTTGGCGTCCAGGTGACTGGGGCAACCACGGTCAGCATGGAGGTCTAAACCGCTGTTTCAATATCGTATTCCCCATTACGCTGGCATTCCCTGACGGTACTGAAGTGACAGTAGAAAACCGTGCAGAACTACGACTAGCTATCCGTACCTGGCGCGCTGAGAATCCTGGTGTAGAAGGTCGTCCTACTTTGGCCTATCCTTACGATGTAGAGCTACAAGATGGAACCGTTCTTACCATTGCTAGCGATGAAGACCGAGCTGATCTACGCGAAGTATGTGAAGGTACGGTAGGCGATGGTCATGGCCGCCGCTGCTTCCGGATCAGTTACCCTATCGACATCAACTTCCCAGATGGTACTAGCGTGAGCGTAGACAACCGCGAAGAGGCACTAACCGCTATTATGGAATGGGTAGAAGCTAATCCAGATGCTACAGAGCGTCCACAGATTGACTTTCCAATTGAGGTCACCTTACGTAATGGTGAAACGGTTACTGTGGAAACACGAGAGCAGCTGCGTCGTCTGCGTCGTATTTGTCGGGGGTAATCGGTAGAAGGTATCGGGTAGAGGGTAGAAGGAATAGCTTCTAGCTGGTACTTTCACTTACTGTTCCCAAAGAACTTGACAGTTTGCACACTTTGCTTTGACACCTGAACCCTATTTATACCGCTTACGAAGTGGTTTAGCTGCGCTGCTCCTGCGGGGTGGGCCCTGCCAAACAACTTCGGCTTCGGTATAGAACCCCAAAAAAACAGGTGATACTGCGTCCGCCGAAACAGCAATGCGTAAGCGAGACGTGTAAAGCGAGTTGTTATGCGCCGGCCCTGGTCTTCTGACTGGGCCGGCTTTTTTGGGTGAGTTTCGGTTTTGAGTTTATTGGGGATTTATGATTAATGCTTCCCGAAACTCACGGTATCTGGTATTGGGTAGCGGGTACTTGGACTTCATCCTTGAGAAATCAACTATTTACAACTTACCATAGGGTACATACACAGTAAGATGAGATTTACTCTGCGCTATGGTGTCGTTGGCTGGAGAATAAGGGAGTAAGTTTTAGCCTTGTCAATTACTCTGCCATAAACTCGTCCCAGTTACGGAAATAGATGCCAGCGCTGGTAAAGAGCACGGCATCATCTCCCAACTTGGCTAAATGGGTGATTTCCTGAAAGGCCAGTTCTTCCGTATCTAGTTCTCTGGTAGAAAAGGAGTCTTCGGTCAGGGTAGCAACTAAAACCTTGTCGCGTATCAGGCCAAATAGTTGATTGTCTACTTCTACCCAATCGGTGATGTTTACGTCGTTATTGCCAAAGAAATAAGCAGAAGACCAGGTCTCCCCGTTATCGGTTGACCGCAGCATTTCGCTATCCACGTTTAGGATGTATAAATCTTCTTGGAATTGGAATAATGTTGTAGCGCGGCGGTTATAGACTTGTCGGATTTCCCCAGATGGGTCGAGTTTAAAGACTCCACGTTGGTTCTCCGATAAATTTCCAATTAGCGTAAAAACAAATCCATCGGGCACTACCGAATGTATGAAAGGATAGGTCCAAGCTTTAAGGCCAGTATCAGTGATCAACTTTACTGATTCTAAGGTGGCGGCAACGTTAGAATCGCCGGGGCCCAGCTGAATAAGGGCAAAGTTTACATCTTGATCACTTTCACCTTCAACGCGGTAGGGAAGAAATATGAGTCCATCATCGTTGAGCAGCAATGCGTCTGTATGACTTACGGTAGGCCCAAAAAAGGAAACTGGACGATGAACTTAATCATCGCCCAGCCCGGAATAATAGCAACTATCTACTTATCTCCAATTGCCCTTCTGAAGATAATAAAAACACCCTTGCGAGTGTGGGCTCTAACAGCCCAGACTGATCGACGAACTCAGCTATCTATTTTAGGGTCATAGGGTTGAGTTTGAGCTCTCGACCGGTCCGAAATGCAAAGCAATTCGACAGTTGATTGGATATGTTACCTTTAACAGCCCTTCAAATCAAACCACACTTTTGTGGCCGTAGTGCATCCCCGGCGGAGTAGGATCGCCGGGGTGTGCCCTAATTGAACGGTGTGTTTTCTCATAAATCTCTTGCGAGATAGTTTGCTTGTCTGCCGCTGTTGGCAACTGGTTTTAGGTGTGTATACAAGCGGGTGGGTTCGGACCACCTCGCATTTTGTTATATAGGGTTCAAAATCTTGTTCTGACCAGGGACTCAAAGAAGGACGGTAATGCGGGAGCACTACCGCCCACCCAACTAAGTGAGTCTTAAGGACAGATTAGTCTTTGTGGGTTTCGCTTTGTCAAGTAGCAAGAATGCTAAACTTTATAAGGCTTGTTTTTCTTGCTGTGTGAAGTAGTATTCCGTTGAATACAATACAAATGTAGGGGCGAATACAGGGCAAGGGAAACCAAAATCGCAAATTAGTTCGATATTCTAAAGTGCTGATTTGAAGGTTAATTTATTGATAATCAATTTTTTAATTGGTATTAAAAACTTTTTTCTGAAAAGCTGATTTTTTTCAAAAAAGCTATTTTATTAAGCACTTCTTAACATCCATTAACAGGAATTAAGACTTTCTTCAGGCTTATTAAACTCCGGTTAAAGCTATTTTTATAGTAAGGGGTCTTGTCAGGTGGTATTCATCTTTAGTGTATCAACTAAATACCTGAAAGATGAACACGCGACTTTTGCTGGGGCTGTTAACTACTGTATTACTTTCTAGTTCGAACTTATGGGCTGATAATCGGCCCAATCCACGACTGGTAGTTTTTCATACTGCCGATTTTCGTGGAGAACAGCTCTTCATTAGAGGTGATTGGTCAGCCCCAAACCGATACGATTACTGGAATGATGCCATCAACTCGCTAATTGTGCCCCGTGGCTATGAAGCCATACTGTACGAACATTCGAGATTTCGCGGAGAGTATCTGGTGGTAAGAGGGGAGTGGTCGAGCCGGCAAGACCGCTACTGGTTTAACCGGATTTCTTCCATCCAATTGCGACCCATTGGACGCCACGCCTATGATCCACTGCCGCCTCGACCTCTTCCTACACATACTTGTGGGCCTAGTTGCGGTCGGGGGGATTGTGGGTTCCTACCTGCCCCTGAGATTACTGTTTTCGAACATCATAGTTTCCGTGGGGCAGCGCTTACCATTGCGGGAGAATGGTCCGTAGCGTATACGGATGACTTTTGGAATGATCGGATCAGTTCTATTTACGTACCTCGAGGGTATGCCGTTATACTTTACGAGCATGCTTACTTTGGCGGCCGCTCAGTGCTGATTGAAGGGAGCTGGAATACCGCGCACCGTTGTGATTATTGGAATGATCGGATCAGTTCTCTAAGAGTGGTAAGGCGATAGGAGAGTGTCACCGGACCTGATACTTTGCTGGTTGCAATAAGCTGGTAAAAGCTGTATTTTACCGCAGCCGCCAAACTCAAGGCGGAGTACCCATGCGATTGTTCCTGTTGTCCCTTCTTCTATTCGTCTTTGCACCACTGAGTTTTGCTCAATCTACTGATGTAGTTGCGGAAGGTGATGCGTTATTGGAGAAATACGAAACCCTATTCAACAAGGGGCAGATGCAGGAAGCTCGTGCACTACTAGATCGTGGGGTCAGCTTATTGCAGGGTACCAACCAGGATACGTTGATTGGTAAGTTCTACAACCTCTATACCTACTGGTACTATCAACAGGGTAAGTTGGACTCTGCTCTGCAGGCTCAGCTTTTGACGGTGAAGTATTTTGAACGAGGCTTCGGCCCGCTAGCAGAGCCTACGGGCTTTGCGGTGCATAATTCGGCCTTTCTTTTTCAGAAAGTAACTGGGCAGATTGATTCTGCTTTGCATTATTATCAAAGGGGGCTGCGGATTTACGAAGCCTTAGATCGGCCCCTAGACATTGCTGATGAGCATCGCAATATTGGTTTAGTTTACACACGGCAGAATAATTATGGTGCTGCGCAGAGATCGTACCTGCAAGCATTGGCTGTATTACAGGAAATGAGCGATGCTGATGTAGAGGCTTTACCTCGTCCCTCTCAGCTGCTATATATCAAGACACTATCTTGGTTGTATCTCAACATTGCGGAGGTAAAGTTACAGTTGGACGATATCCGTGAGCTACGAATCTATTTACAGTATTCGCAAGACATCTTAAGCCGTTATGCTGCCGATTATCCGGAACTGAAGCTGGAAATTCAGGAAAGTCAGGCGCGCCTCTACAATTATTTGGGGCAAAGCGAAAAGAGTTTGCAGGTGTACCAAAGCATCCTAGACAGTATACCCCGTGCGAAGCGTCGAAGTTATTATCGGATTATACACGCGGCGAACCAGCTCTATCTAGTAGCAGAACAATACGAAAAAGTTATTGAACTAGGGGAGCAATATTTACGGGAAGAGGAAGCACTGGGGAATGTAATCCCGAACCTGGCTTTTCAAATCAACCGCCAATTGGTAAAGGCCTACGTAGGTGTTGAAGACTGGGAGAGAGCCACCGAAAAAGCAATAAAACTAAAGGAGTATGTGCCAGCTGATGAACCCCAAACGCAGGCTTATCAGCTCATTGAGGAGGCTCGGGTACAACGTGCAAACAGTAAAATCGATGCGGCTTTGGCAACGGTAGAGCTGGCAATGGCTACTTTTGAGTTCCCTCCCTCACAGCCGCTGAGTGGATTGCAAGCCCTGAAAAGTGATATCCTGTTCCAGTTATACCAGGAAAAAGGCCAGTCAGCATTGCTAGATAGTAGCCAGTATTGGGCGGAGAAGAGTTGGAGCACCCTCACGTCTTTTGAATCTGAAGTCTATCAACGCCGTTCCTTTGGCCGAACGTATCGCCGACCCACTGAGTGTCTGTTACAAATTTTATTTGAACGTTACGAGCAAGAGCCCTCGCCGGCTATCGAACAAGAGGTGCTTACTTACATTGAGGCTATTCGCGGGCGTAGCTTAAAATTGGGCAGGCAATGGCAAGTAGTGGATGAACCACAACGGGAACAATACCAAGATTTGCGGCAGCGCTACCTTAATCTATTACAGCAACGTTACGAGGAGGATTACGCTAACTTAAGTGAGGAGCTACGGTATGCCATTAATGATAGTCTGGTGGCTGTAGGGCAGCGGATGGATGTATTGCAGCCGCTAGCAGATTTTGGTCAAGAACTTAAACTAACCGACTTACAAGCGGCTCTACCCAACGATCAAAAACTGGCGCTGGCCTTTTTTGTGGGCAAAGACCACTGGTTTGTGCTGGCCTTTAGTAAAGCGAAAGTGGTACTCCATTCCGCGCCTTTAAGTAAAGGGACCAAAAGAACAATTACGCAGTTTAAGCGGGAGGTGAAAAATATAGACCCTGCTAATTCTCTTTTAGCGGCCACTGGCTTTAGTCTTTATAAGGAGTTTTTGAAGCCCGTCTTGCAGCAATTTGATCCCGCGGTAAACCAATTACTGATCAGCGGGGATGGTTTGCTCAGTGCACTACCGTGGGCGGCTTTGTCTACAGAACTTCCTCAGGAAGAGGGCTACCGGGAATGGCCATTTCTCGTTGATCAATACCGAATTGCTTACCTGCCTCACCTGACGGATCTACTGCCGCGGTCTACGGAAAGCAACTCTAGTTTCTCCATTGGCTGTTTTGCCCCCGTTTATCCGGATCGTATTGACACGATGCCACGTCCACAGCTAGGTGAGATGTACCGCAATGGTTTCTGGTCTTTGCCTGGTGCACAACAGGAGGTACGAGACATTGTACAACTATATGGTGCACAAGCTGACTTATTCGCGGATGAATTCCTAACGGCGAACGCATTCCAGGATCGAGCCTCGGCCTATTCCGTTTTGCATTTGGCCTTACACGCGGTGGCAGATGAGACTTTCCCCGATGAATCTTATTTGCTCTTCCCCGATCCCGAGGGAGGTTTGGAGTACTTAACGGCTCTGGACTTACTAGCGGAGGGCATCAATGCTGATCTACTCATCTTGAGTGCTTGCTACGCAGGTGATGGTCCCTGGAAGCCAGGTGATGGTGTGATGAGCTTAGCCTACGCCTTGCGACAAGCTGGTGCACGTAGCGTACTGAGTAATTACTGGGCTACTGCCGATGAATTATCAAAAGATCTAATGGTGGCATTCCATCGCTATTTGAAGGAAGGAGAACCATTGGATGCGGCATTGCAGAAAGCACAAATAGAATACCGGCAATCGGTTCCGCTGGCCAAGGCAGCGCATCCGTTTTATTGGGCGGGTTTTCATTTGCAAGGAGGCTTGGAACCCCTGGAGATGCGTTCTGGCCTAGCGGTTTGGTGGCCATGGGTATTAGCAGCCCTAATTCTTATTGCAGTCCTCTATTGGAGGGCGCGGAGAAGTACATCCGCTCGTTCACTATAAAAGGTGTCATTGGACTGGCGGAGTTGTTCTGCCAACTTAATGGCTTCCCTTTCATTTCCAGTTTGTAAGTAGGCCAGGCACAGGTACCATTGGGTAGCAGCTTCCGGTGGTAAACTTTTCAAGAGCTCAGCGGCTGTACCGGCTTTGCTATCAGCAAGCATTGCGGTAGCTATATATAATTGTACTTCCTTTGATTGTAGACTGTCCGGTAGTTGTTGCAGACTGGCTATAGCTTGAGGATACTGTCCAGCCTGGTAAGCTTGCATGGCGCTTTGCAAATCTGACTCCGCTGCGGTGCCACGTAATTCAGGAGCAAGGACATTAGGTAATGGCTCGAACATAGACTGGGCAATAGCACTGGGTTGTGCAGCTGGGGTTGCCAACCAATACCAACAGGCCGCACCTAAGAGCAATGCAACACTGGCTGCTGCCAGCCATTGTCCTACCGACAGGCGCCGAATACGGGGCGCTGTGGCCTCACCTTCCACCTCCTGAAGGCGTTTTTTCATTCTTTGACGCATTTCTTCCCGAAAGGCATCTTTGAGTTTGTCTTCCATTATCGGTATTATTTACCCTTAGTCTGAGGGAAATTAGAAATATGAAATAGGAGGTTAGAAATAATGTGCACCTACCGTCTTCCGATCTCCGATTTCCCACTTCTCTCAGCCGTCGAAGCTTCAGCGTAGACGGCTAACTTCTTACCTCCGATTTCCGATTTCCCACTTCCGATTTCTAATTTCTTATTTCCCCTTCCAACTGTTTCATACATCGGTGTTTTTGGGCCTTGACGGTATTGGAGTTTTTGTACTGTAAGCGTTCGGCTATCACTTCCAGACTAAATTCATAATAGTAGAAGAGCTCCAGAATTTGTCGACAGGTTTTACCTAAGCGATTTAGTGCCTGCCGCATTTGGTACTGCTGCTCATCTTGATCGCTACGCTGCATAAATTGCGGCGCGACGGCTACTTCGGCAATTTCATCCAGGCTTAAGGGGGTTCGCTTCTGCTGCCGTAGTTTTTTTAGAATTAGGTTTTTGGCGATGCCAAACAAATAAGTACTCACGGTACTACGGAGTTCGGTGACTTTCTCTTCCACCACATTTTGATACATAATAATGATGGCATCCTGGTACACGTCCAGCAATTCTTCTTCGGCTAGCGGATAATGCCGCTTGGCCCAAGCCAGGAAACTGGGACGGTGTTGCCGGTAGATGCGCTCCACAATGCTCTCGTTTCCATCTCGAATGGCGCTAAGCACCGCCGCGGTGGACTCCATCATATACTTCTTAGTGCTACTTATTTGAAGAAAGGTAAACAAAAGCAAGAAATTTTTTTCTCCGTGTTGACCTTTTGACTTGCGGAGGAACAGACAGGTATTACGAACAAGACAAAACATTATTGATCCTAAAATCGAATACCATGTCTTTGAAAATGTACACTTTTATCTTCTCGCTATGTATGGTCGTTGGCAGCCTTAGTGCTCAACCTGTTTTGACTACTGCGGGCCAAACACCAGCTATTGGTGAAACTTACGAAGTACAGTACGCTGAAGTACAGGCTTTTGACCCCGGGCCTACCGGACCGAACCAAACTTGGGACTTCTCGGATCTTACGCTGCCGTTTTTTGAAATACAGTTTTCTATTCTGGCTCCCGAAGACGGTTTATCTAGTGCTGATTTCCCCGATGCTGACTTTGTTTGGTTACTGGAAGAGTTTGAAGCCCACAATTTCTATCAGGTCACGGATACGGGATTGGATCTGGTGGGTGGTGCTAGTGGTGTCCCCAATGATATCCTATTCAAGGAAATCTTTACCGACAGCGAAGATGGCTTACAGCTTCCGGCTACTTATTTGGACGATTACACCTACTATTCTGCTTTTACTTCCTTCTTTTTTGGCACGAGCACTACGAATGAGCGCAATGGATCGGTAGAATTTGACGGCTACGGTACTATCATTTTGCCGGATGGCACCACTTATGAAAATGTGCTGCGTATGAAAATCGTTGCGCAGACGACTGCATTCCCGATTCAAGAAACCCAGTACGCTTGGATCTTGCCCGGACAGTTTGTTCCGGTGATGGTTTACAGCTTTGAAGATGATGACGAGTCCGTACCGTCTATTTATTACTCGAAACGGAATGTGGATACTTCGGTAGAGCGGGTATCGGTGACCGACTTTGGGTTGCGCTTACTGCAAAACCCCGTGCAGGATGTACTTCGGTTGCAAGCTACCGTTGAATCGCCACAGACTTATGACTGGTACATTGTGGATGTCCTGGGAGGGGTGCGAGCTACCGCAATTAATGACAGCAGCATAGAGGTAAATCAGCTTTTAGCAGGTACGTATTACCTGGTAGCGCAGAAGGATGGTCAGCGGCAAATCCTACCTTTTGTAAAAATCTAACGTCTGATTGTGCTGTGTAGCTTTATTTTTGCAGCATGATTATTCACCTGTTTGCGCCATTTTTTAGTGGAAGTCACCAGCGGTGGGCCAGCGAGTATGCTCGATTCAGTGAGCATGAAGTACGCTTGTTTACCTTGCCGGGACGTCACTGGAAATGGCGCATGCACGGTGCCGCCGTGGAACTGGCCCGTCAATTCTTAGACCAGCCAGAGCAGCCTGATCTTATCCTTACCACCGATATGCTGGATACGGCTACGTTTTTGGCGTTGACCAGAGCACGTACTGCCAATGTCCCCCTTGCGATCTATTTCCACGAAAACCAATTGACCTACCCCTGGTCGCCCACGGATGAAGATGTGGCGAAAAAGCGCGACCGGCATTACGCTTGGATCAACTACACCTCCGCTTTAGCCGCAGACGCTGTATTCTTCAATTCCCAATATCATCACGATAGTTTTTTGGGTGCTCTGCCGGGTTTTCTAAAGGCCTTTCCAGATCATAAGGGCTTAGGTACGGTAGCGCAAATTGCGGATAAGTCATCCGTACTCTACCTCGGTATGGACCTTCGTGCCTTTGGTCCGATAGAAGCGCGCTACAACTCTGATATTCCCGTCCTCCTCTGGAATCACCGCTGGGAATATGATAAGGACCCAGAAACCTTCTTCACTTGCTGCGAACAACTCCACGACGAAGGGCTAGACTTCCGACTAATCGTGCTGGGGGAATCCTACGCCAATCGCCCCGCAGTATTTGATGCCGTTAAGGAAAAACTCTCCGCTAAGACCCTACACTGGGGTTATGCCGAGGGCTTTGCGGAGTATGCCGGCCTGGTAAAGTCTGCTCATATCCTTCCCGTCACGAGCCGGCAAGACTTTTTTGGTGGCAGTGTAGTGGAGGCGATGTATTGTGGGGTGTACCCGTTATTGCCGGATCGGCTGGCGTTTGGAGAGCATGTGGTGGGCGATTGTAAAGAGAACCATATCTATTCAGATCATTCAGCCTTGCTAAGGCGACTGAGGAGTTTACTCAAAGATTCATCCTTAGGTCCTTCTTCCCCTGAACTAGTGAGTCAGTTTGTAAGTCGTTATGACTGGCGGATGCAGGTTGTGGATTATGATCAAATCTTTAAGGAACTACTTTCTTAAGCACACACTCAGTGTTTTTCCCTTTCTATTTTCCAGAATTCTAAAAACTATCGATTCAAAAATCGAACTCTATTAGAATACTCTTCTTGGGGTGAATTTCTTGTTTCTTGTAAATAATTGATTATTAGTTAATTGTGGTGAATTTACTGTTTTGGCACATTGCTGGTATATAGATAGGTGTACGAAAAAATGACTCACAAAATTTATTGGTCATGTTCCAGGAAATAGAATGTAAACAAGAACTCCCTCGATCAGACTTATTAATACCAAGTTTGAAATTACTTCTCTAAATCTGAAAATTCAAAACCATGAAAAGCTATGAGCGAGACACCGAAAAGACCGACTTAGGGCAAGATGACAGTCCCTGGTTATCGGTGTTGCCTAGATCTGATTTATGCACCATTAATTACTCTCGTTAAACCATTTAAATCCGAAAGTTATGCCTTATCTATTTCAATATTCTATAGAACTGCTATCCGCCAATCCGAATGCTTCTTTTGTTAATTTGGATAGCCCGATCAATGTTATTCAACTGATATTTTGGGTGGCTGCGATTATGATAGTTACGGCTGCCGTGGCTTCCAAATCCACTCGTTTTTCCATTAAGTGGAGGGTTGCTGATCGGGTAGAGGAGAATTATTTCGGAGGTCATCCAATGATGGCTGGAAATATGAATGCTGCTCCCCGTCAAGCTCAACCGACATTTACCAGGCGGTCCTGGCCGATGTATGCCTTTTTTATGGCTATCATCGTTTTTGGAGCGATGTTTTGGGCCGATACTGGAGGCAATTCAGCGCAAGATCGACGCCAATTTGCTAGTTATTCGCAAGAACAGCCTACGCATACTCATTCGGTGAGTTTTGTAGACGAAGCGAAGGTTGATGGTCAGCAGTTTTTTAATCAAGCTCCTCAAGCTCGGCGCCAAGGGCAAGATCGTTCCGTTGTGAGGCCTCCTAATAATTCCCAGCAAAGACCAGATCAAGTACAAGAAGTACAGTTTGCCAGTACTCAGCCAGAGATCCGTTTTGTAGACAACGAAAGGCCTTTACCTGTTTTGGATAATAATAGACATCAAAAAGGTAATGGTGTGGCCTTTACCGTCCAGCTAAGTGTAGGTAGTGTAGAATCATTTGTACAATCTAATGCAAAGAAGATCGCGCAGTTATTGCCTAAAGAGCGGGTGTATATGTACCCCGAACCAGGTGGTAGTCAGATCAAGACCTATTTAGGTGTATTTACCGATAAAGCTTCAGCAGAAGCGATGTTACAGCAATATCGAGCCGCTAGCGGCTCGGAAAGGGGATTTGTGACCTCATTACCGGTGGAGGAATCACAGTTATATGTGGTTCCAGGGTAATGGGGACAAAAGAAGAGTTTATTACTTCTAGCGTTTTCCAACGAACATGAGTCATCCCGAACTTTGAGCCCACATCACGGTGAGGCAGATGGAGATGGCCATGCGAAGTCTGTAGAGCGGTATCGAAGCATTTCGGTACCGCTTTCCTGTTCTATGACACCAATTTCTGA
>JBCBEC010000032.1:0-83848 GCA_038528965.1 Bacteroidota bacterium
GTTGTACCGCCTAATCTGCGCGCTATTGATCGCCTGAGCAGGCCCTTCAGGTCTACGGGTTTCGTTGGCGCATTGAGATCATCTTTAAATGCTGGAAGAGTAATTTCGACTGTAAAAAACTCTTCAAATAGAAAAACTCACTGAGTCATCCACGCATCTTGATCTGCTTCTATCTACTTTTAGTAATCATAATGTTATGCTTTGTGCACAGCTACTGGATCGCTTTTAACAAGGTTTATCAGCAAACTGGAAGAGTGCTAAGTTTGATCAAATTTGGCAGCTTCCTAAAGCTAACTCACACAGAGCCATTTGCAGACCTACAGGAGGCACAAGCCATTCAGTTTTTAGCTCGGTACTTCTGTCAGACTAAGCGAAAACTAAAATCACATACCGAAATGATATATGTTTTAAATTCTTCTTGATGCAAATGGCCGCAGGCGGTTTGCCTAATTATTAAATTATCAGCAAGCAATAATAATTCTCGAGCCCGGCCCTCTAATTTGCGAAATCAATCCCCTCCTCACAACTCGGGATACCGAACGCTATCCAACGACAAACCCTGCGCTGCTGCATAAACGAAGCGCTTTGGCCGCTCCGCCCGCTCTAACCGCTGCGAAAAGTCTTCGACCGCTTCTCTACTTTGTCCAATATCCAAGAGTTGAGCAGTGAGCAAGCGGACCATACCCCGCAGAAAGCGATTGGCAGTAATGGAGAAATAGAAAGCATCATCTGCTGTCCGAATAAATGTAGCAGCTGTGACTTGGCAGATCGTACTGTCATGTCGGTCTGGTACTTTGCAGCAACCTCGGTATTCCGTGTGTTCCAACAGCAGTTGTGCGGCGCCTTGCATGGCATCCCAATCAAGTTCAGTTAGCGGTACTGGCAGATAGGTACTAAAGCGAGCTTGGAAAGGATTCTTACGGGTATGGACGTGGTAATGGTAAGTCCGCTGTAGTGCCGAGAATTGCGCGTGCAAACCCCGCGCCACCGGCCAGACGCGCTGAACTCCAATATCATCAGGCAGGGTAAAATTGAGTTTTGATAAGAAATCAACTTCCAACTCATGCGCCACATCGATATGTGCTATGTACGCCCTGGCGTGAACTCCGGCATCTGTGCGTCCACAACCAATTAAGGCAACCGGATGCTTTAACACCTTAGCCAGAGCCTGTTCCAATGCTTCCTGCACGCTTATCACGTTGGGTTGCCGTTGCCAACCATGATAGTTGGTGCCATCGTAAGATAATTGCAAGAAGTAACGCTGTTTCGCCACTGGTTTCCAGTTTTGTGGCAAAGGTAGTAATAAGGCTCACAAGCAGTTTTGCAAGTGCGCCCAGCTGGTTATCTTCGCGCCAAAGCACGTTGCATGAACCGCCAGGACATCTTTAAACTGATCAAAAAACGCAAATCATTCCTTTGCGTAGGCCTTGACCCCGACCCCAACCGAATTCCAGCCTATCTCGGTACCGGCCCAGCTGCTGTGTACCGTTTCAATCAGGCTATCATTGATGCGACACGTGATTTATGTGTGGCTTACAAGCCTAATACTGCCTTTTACGAGGCAATGGGACCTGAGGGTTGGGAAGTATTAAAGGCCACCCTGGAGTACATCGGGGACGAACACTTGAAAATTGCTGATGCGAAACGAGGCGATATTGGCAATACCTCCCGCATGTACGCTCGTACCTTTTTTGAAGCCCTCAGTGCCGATGCCGTTACGGTAGCCCCGTACATGGGGGAAGATTCGGTCAAGCCATTTCTTGATTTTGAAGAGAAGTGGGTCATATTGTTGGCACTAACCAGTAATCAAGGCAGCAACGACTTCCAGATGACTCCCCAAGAAGAGGGCCAACCGCTTTATGCCAAGGTCATGCAACAAGCTCAGCAATGGGGTACTCCAGACGAACTCATGTTTGTTTGCGGGGCGACGCACCCCGAAAAGTTTCGCGAACTACGTCAACTCGCTCCAGACGCTTTTTTCTTAGTGCCCGGTATCGGCGCCCAAGGGGGGGACTTAGCCGCGGTTGCCCGCCACGGGATGAATGATCACTGTGGACTTCTTGTAAATTCCTCCCGTGGGATCATCTACGCCGGATCCGATGAAGATTTCGCCGATGCTGCCCGAAAAGCGGCAAGTCAGTTGCAAGAGCAAATGGTTAGTGCACTAGCTACCTACCTTCCCTAATGCAACTTTGGCCTATTTCCACCGTAAGGTAGCACAAGGAACCACCTAAGAACAGCCCATCGAAATTCCCGTAAGAAGCTTTAAACACGCACTATGCTATGAAGAATTTGAGTTTAACACTACTACTCGCTTGTTGCACTTTGGCACTAACTGCTCAGACTCAGGTACCAAATTCTATTCTAGAAATGGTGGCCGAGTATACTACACATTTGCAGAATCGTGAGTTTTCCAAAGCTGCTGATTATCTCCATCCAAACATGGATTACGCTTTGCCCAAAGAAGCCTGGATCACTGCTCAGGAATCTACGGTAAATGAGGACATGAGCATGCGCACGGTCAGCTTGCAGATTGACGAAGAAAAGACAGCAGCGAAGCAAATAGAAGACAAAACATACTACTTCTTTACGATGGTAGAGGAAGTGGAGGCTAAACTAGAGCGCGAGATCCAGGGTCAAAAATCGGAGGTTTCTAGTGAAATGATGCTCGACTTTAGCACCCAGTACGGTGAGCAAAAAGTACGGCAAATAGATGCCCAACGGTTTATGATCGAGCGCCAGCATCAACTTATGCTTCTCCCTACTGAAGGCGAGGAAGTGGAGTGGCAAATCGTTGATTTTCCTGATGGTCGTCTCGACTTAGCTTACGGTATTCTACCAGTTGATGTGTGGCGGGCCTTCTTCCCGGGACGCATCCTCACCGATCGCATGCGCTACTCTCAGGCTGTACCGCAAGCTGTAGGCCGCTTTTTCCAGCTACTGAAAGCCAAAAATTATGACGCTGCCGCAGCCTTGACCATCAAGCAGGAAAATGCGCCTGCACGTTTCATGAAGTGGTACAAAAGCCTAGACAATGAAACGACCCTGCTGGAATATTCTGATTATCAACTCACCACGCCAGTTCGTATTAAGTTTCACGATGGTCAACGCTACGCCGGTTTTGGACTTCAGTTTACACTCAATGTTGGTTTTGCCGGAGAAGAAATCTCGGCAGAAGATATTGATAACACCAAAGAGTTACTGGAAGAAGTATATCCCAACACCGAAGTTCGCTACGATGAAGAAGCACAGCGGTTTACGCTAGACGTGTTCTCAGCTACCCTTGCGGTAGCAGATGCCACAAAAAACAATTGGAAATTACTTTTGGAAGACCGCGCTAATGGAATGTCGATTAGTGATAATATCGCTGAGGAGATTCAGCAGGGCGCTGGCCTGAACTAGCTTGGCCAAGTAGAAAGAGTTCTCGGAGGCCTCAACGATTTCCGAGAACTCTTATCACTTCTTTCCTTCAAACCCCTTCTCTGACAACAAGTTCAAGGAAACGTTATTGATGCAGCAAAGCAGCACTTCTTCTGGTCCTACGGAAAGGATCCTAATCCCCGATCAAGAATTTTAGCTTCAGCACAAAACCGTATCGCTACTACTGCTGTTCTTGCACGGAGGCAAGCATTTCTTGCTTAGGGCGTGTTAGGAAGTTTTGCGAACTGATTTTCACCAAATGAAATTTCCCAACACGCTCTTGGTCCTATTTGCGACGAATTCGAGGCTGATTCCACTCTTCGCGTTGCGCAAATTCGACGATCTTGCGCAGCATTGCCATCATGCTCAAAAACACCAAATATCCTATTCCAACTACGATGTAGATCCACCGATAAGACCCCGCTTCACTCATTGTAAGCGACGACAGCAGATATGCAGCTCCGCCCGCTGCAGCCGCCAAACCTAGGAAACAATACATGGAACGCCCCCAGTATTTCATGAGGTTGTCTGAGCTAAGAGAAAAAACACTATTGAAGACCGCAAACAGTAGCATGAAGGAAGCTGCCGACATCCACGGAAATCGCTGTGGAACTTCGGTTAGTCCGGTTGAGCCTACTAGCTTTGCGAGCAAAGAAATGACCACTACCCCAGCTAAGGCGATACCAGCCTGATAGACGGGGTTAATGGTTTTACTAAATATTGATTCTGAATTATTCATAATGCACTATATGTCCAAGCGTAACAATAAAGGTAACACATTGTTAGAGCAATGCCGCTTTTTAATTTTAATTGTCAGTTCGTTTGGACTGTTATTGACACTACATGGACAAGCCCAGCTCGAGATCTGGGAAATCCAAGGTACGGGCAACGTCAGCCCGGTGATTGGGCAGGAAGTAATTGCCAACGGTAATGTGGTAACTGCAGTTGGAGATGAATATTTCTTTATTCAAACGCCAACTGACCGTTCCGATAATGATCCCGCAACTTCTGATGGACTTTTTGTTTACACTGACTTCGATCCCGGCCTAAGTGTAGGGCAGGTGGTGAATGTCCGGGGTACCGTACTGGAGTTCGAATCGATGACCGAAATTTCTGGCTTCGGTTTGTCATTTACCCCTACCGGAGCCACTGCTCCCCTACCTTCAGCAGTCACCTTAGACGCTTCGTTCCCCGGTACAGAAGCAGCTGAAGTAAGAGATTTTGAACAAGTCGAAGGCATGCGGGTAGAATTTACAGCTCCGGTAGTTGCGCCTTCTCTGGGCAACGACATTGCGGCCTTAAGCACCAGTGCACAACGGCCTTTTCGGGAAGCTGGCATTCTCTTTCCAGGAGTAGAAACGCTGCCCGTTTGGGATGGTAATCCCGAAATATTTTGGTTTGACCCTGATGCCCTGAACCAACCAAACAACCGTTTTCTGAGTGTTGGACAATCGGTTACAGCGAATGCGGTATTATTCCAGAACGATGACATTTATGTAGCATTCCCCTTAAGCTACTCCGTCGACGGAACAATCGCCGAACGTGATTTACGCAGCGCTGCTGAGGACGAGATCACCGTAGCCAGTTTTAATGTACTACAGCTCCAGGATGAAAGTGATTTCTTGGATATTCAGTACCCTAAAATTGCTCGCTACATTGTGGATCGTTTAGGAGGTCCGGACATCGTAGCCTTACAAGAAGTAGGTGATATTGGCAATCTAAATGAACTGAATTTTCGGATTAACCAATTAGACCCAGATTTACGCTACAATACCTACCTGATCCAAGGCAATAATAATACGCCAATAAACTGCGCGTTCCTGGTCCATGAATCCATCAACGATGTAGAAGTTAGCCAACTCGCCTCCACTGAATCTATCAGCCTGGGAGGAAGATTACATGATCGTCCTCCTTTGCTCCTAGAGGCAAATCTTCCGACTAATCCTCCAACGCCGATCCAAGTACTGAATTTACATCTCCGGTCGCTGGGTGGAATAGAAGGATCTAATTCTTTCTTTGTGCGTACAAAACGCCACGAGCAAGCTATTTCGGTGGCTAATCTAATCCAACAACGGCAAGGAAATAACCTTATCGTGGTAGGAGATTTCAACGCCTTTCAATTCTCAGATGGCTATGTAGATGTTCTAAGTCAACTGGAAGGCAGTTCCTCACTGGGAGCCTTATTTCCAGTAGAACCGGTGGTGAGTCCTCCACTCACGAATGTCTCCACCGCTGGTGCCACGGATGAAAGCTATTCCTTTGTTTTTCAGGGTTCAGCCCAAGTACTAGATCACTGCCTCAGTACAGATTTGGATGGCATGGAGATTACTGAATTTGCCTATGCCCGAGGAAATGCTGATGCTGCTAGTGCCTATTTTCTGAACCCAAATATTACGATCCGGGCCAGTGATCATGATGGGTTTGTGGTATACCTCCGGCCAGAGGCTCCTATCATCAGTGATGTTGAAGTGGTGAATCCGCTGGACCAATGGAAAATTCCTAATCCATTATCGAGTGGAAGCACAATCAGCATACCGCAGGGTTGGACCATTTCGCAGCTCAATTTATTTACTATGGATGGAAAGTTGATCCGTACTTGGGAAAATAAGCTCGGACAAATTACGCTCCCAGAGCTTCCCAGTGGGTTATACTTATTGCACTACCAACAAGGCCAACAAGTTGGAAGAGTCCGTATCGTAGTAGATTAGCTCTAGTACCACTAGCGGTTGTGCGAGATGAGTTGCTTACTTATTAAACTCCCCCTATCGGTAAAGCGGATCAAGTAAGTTCCGGTAGCTAAATGTCCTAATTCAATGCTAACGGTACTTTCGGCTGCCTTACCATGTAGAATTAGTAGCCCACGCATGTCGTACAGCTGGTAGCTTAGGTCGGGGCTTTCGTAGTTAGAAGGAATCCTTACCACAAGGTATTCGCCAGCAGGATTGGGATAGTAAAGAAAGTTGGGAATAGCGTTTTGTTCATTCGTACTTACTGCACCATTACAGTCCACCGCAGGTGGTGTATGACCGTGTAAGGAAGGGTAGGTAAACTGGTTACAGGACTGCATAAGACCAGCCCGATAATTACCAACACCTTCATAAAGACCATAGTTTCCGCCATTAAAGCTCATGTACCTGTACGCTCGATCACCTAAAGTACGCATGTAAACGGAGTCCAAAACAGCATGATAAAACCATCCTTCTCCATCTTCGACTACCAGTGTATCACCAGGTTCAAGCGAATAATCAGCAATCAATATTTCGTTTTCCAATAACTCATCGTAATAGAACACCTGGCGGGCTTCTACATCTTCGCGGACATAGGAAGGAACATCTTTCTCACAATCCAGCAGAATGTCATCAAAAATGAGCTGTTGGTAGCTATGGCCGTTTATTTCAACGGTGTCGCAGTCTAGCGTATAACTGAGATATCGAAAGGATCCCATCCCTTCGCCAATGGCAATGTCCCAAGTAGTCCCACTAACTAGAGTCGGTACATAATCTTGGCAAAAACACGAATGGGATAGAAAGCAGAAAAAGGTCAAAGAGAGTAAAAAGCGCATTAGAGTATAGGTGCTAGAGACCATTCACAGCCTCTACCCCCGCAATAACGGGTAGGCGCCCTTTGATGGCCTGCTCTAAACCAGCCTTCATCGTCATATAGGACATCGAGCAACTCTGGCAATTACCCAGCCACTTTACCTTGACCACATTGTCCTCAGTAATATCCACAACTTCCACATTGCCACCATCGGCAGCAAGATGCGGGCGGACAGTTTCCAATGCAGCATCTACCTGAGCAATTAAGGTTTCTTTTTCGGTCACCGACATAGGCATGGTCTAGAATTCTGTTATTTCTAATTGTAAAACAAAGTTAAGGAATTAAAGTTGATGCTGTACCCACTTGACCAGCAGACTGAGAACTAACCCCTTGTAAGATTGAAGACTAGCGAGCGCTTACGACTGAACCCGTACCATCTTTGTAGGATCAAGCATTTCATTACGGACGCTCACCTGCTTGGCAACGTTTTGCGCCACGTTCATAAAGGCATCACGGGTTACTGCTACTGTTTCATCCAAAATAGCGGGGCGTCCACCATCACCTGCTTCACGAATACCTTGTACTAATGGCACCTGACCCAGTAGCATTGATTTGCTGGCCTTTGTGAGGGACTCTCCACCGCCTTGCCCGAAAATGTAGTACTTATTATCCGGCAATTCCGCAGGGGTAAACCAAGACATATTCTCCACAACTCCCAGAATAGGAATATTGACATTAGGTAGCAAAAACATATTCATCGCCTTTACCGCATCAGCCAAGGCGACCTCTTGTGGTGTGGTCACCAACACTGCACCGGTTACTGGTACCGTTTGCACCAAGGTGAGTTGAATATCGCCAGTACCCGGAGGTAAGTCGACAATCAAGTAATCCAGTGCTGGCCAAACGGTGTCATTGATAAACTGCTTGATCACTCCACTCAGGCGAGGACCACGCAAAACCACCGCTTGCTCAGGTTCGATAATGAAACCGATAGACATGGTGTAGATGCCGTGTGCCTCTAAGGGCAAGATCTTGGGCTGTCCGTGAATTTCTTGAATTTTAGGGCGCTGTCCCTGCAGTCCCAGCATGGTAGGAATAGATGGGCCGTACAAATCGGCATCCAGTAAGCCTACTCTGGCCCCCATAGCCTTGAGGCCCAGCGCGAGGTTGGTAGATACGGTAGATTTACCAACACCTCCTTTACCACTAGCTACCGCAATAATATTTTGCACGTGTGGCAAGGGGCTATTTGAAGCTTGCGCTTCCGGCGCCCGGGCCATCATGTGCACATGGATATCTGCCTCTGGATAATGCTGCATGATAGCTTCCTGACAGGCAAAGTTGAGCTGAGATTTATACTCATTATTAAGGTTTGGCAACTCCAAGGTGAAGCGGATGGCACTGCCCTCCACTTCAAGATCACGCACCCGATTGGCAGTAATCAAATCCTGCCCAGTGTGTGGGTCCTTTACACCGGCCAATGCCTTTACGACCGTAGTCTTATTTATTTCCATCTTACAAAGGTAAGTAGTACAGATAAAGTAACCAGCGTCAGTGCGAAAAGTTGGCTAATTTTGCCACCGAGCATTTTTCGCGTATTTATGATTGAGTTACCGGCCGCTTTTACTCGTACCATGCAAGACCTGCTATCTAACCAGTACCAGGCCTTTGCGGCTTCTTTGGAAGAGGAAGCACCGGTGAGTATTCGTTTGCATCCTGGCAAAGTCAGTACTCAGCATTCAACCAACGCAGCTGTACCCTGGTGTGAACTGGGACGCTACCTTCCTAAACGCCCGTCCTTTACCCTCGACCCTAGTTTTCAAGCTGGTGCCTACTATGTACAGGAGGCCAGCAGTATGCTCGTTGAGGCTGCCTTCAAAGCTTGCTTCCCGGATCAACGTTCCTTACGGGTACTCGATTTATGCGCTGCTCCAGGGGGGAAAACGACGCTACTAGCCAGTCTCTTGCCCGAAGGAAGTTGGTTGCTAGCGAATGAGGTGATACGTAGTCGCTATCAAATCCTCCGTTACAACTTACATAAATGGGGTTACAGCAACACCTTTACGAGCAACCACGATGTGGAAGATTTCTCCGGCCTGCAAGGCTATTTTGATTTGGTGTTGGTCGATGCTCCCTGTTCAGGCGAAGGCCTGTTTCGTAAAGATCAAGCCGCGCGCGAAGAGTGGTCTACTGATAATGTTCAGCTCTGCGCAGCCCGCCAGGGAAGAATACTCAAATCAGCTAAAGAGCTCGTTGCTCCCGGTGGCACCTTACTTTATTGTACCTGCACCTACAATGAGCAAGAAAACGATTATAATGCTCAATGGTTAGCTCAGCAGTCTGACCTTACCTATACACCACTTGGGTTTCCTTCAGAATGGGGATTGGAAGAACGTCTTCATGGCTATCAGGCATACCCCCATCGGGTAAGGGGCGAAGGGTTTTATCTAGCTGCTTTTCGCAAAACAGACCGTACTCCAGGCAAATTTCGAGCAAAACCATTCCAACGGATTCAAGAGGTAAAGACCAAAGAACTTGCCCTTGCTAAAGATTGGATTGACAGTGCGGAGCAATTCCGTTGCTTTACCAGCGATAAAGGGTTGTGGCGGCTTTTGCCCAGTTCTCTAGTAGCAGATGCCCAAGTCCTATCTACACAACTAAAGCGCCTGGAAGTAGGTGCGGTGTTCGGCGAATGGAAGGGTAGGCAGTTTGTACCCACACCAGAGTGGGCCCTGCAACTAAGCTGTCACCCAGATCTACCCGCAGTGGAAGTTGATAGGGATACAGCGCTGGAATTTTTACGGAAGAACACCCCACAAATCGACCAGGTACCCAAAGGCTGGGTACTTATAAGGTACGAAGGGCTCAACCTGGGCTGGGTGAAAGGACTTGGAAATCGCTACAATAACTACTATCCCAAACACTGGCGGATTAGGATGCAGGAATCGAAATGACAATGGGCTGCAAAGACGCATTGCAATTCGCCTCCCGAGGAAGAGTCTGAAAGCCGTACCAACGCTATGTTAGGTAATCCGGCTTCCTTACTCAACCATAGCGGCTACGCCAAGGCGAGGTGCTAAAGCTTATGTTTGCGCCGAAGCTTTCGTCGGCGACAGAAGCCTGTGGCGAAGGCTACGCAGCGAAGGGGGACGTCGGACAAAGAAAAATCCCGAATCTCAGCAGAGCCGAAATTCGGGATAGTTATGGTATTTGGGGTTACAACACGGAGCGCGTGTTACACTTTCATTGAGATCACATATCTCAATAACTTACTATGACAGCTTAGCCATATCACGAACTAAAATCTTACCGCGATTGAAGTAAATCAGATCTGACTTCTTCAGTTCATTCAGAACCAAAGTCACCGTCTGGCGGCTGGTACAAGTGATATTGGCAATATCTTGGTGCGTCAAACTATGACGCAAGAGCATTTCGTATCCGATACGGCGGCCTCGCTTGTTTACGGCATCCTTGATAAAATCAATGATGCGCGTACGGGCATCCTTAAAAATCAGCGACTCCAACTTGCTTTCGGCAGACACTAGGCGGGTACCAAAAGAGTTCATCACTTTGGTTGTAAGTTGGAAGTTACTACGCATCAGGCGCTGTAGATCGCTCACCTTCAGTACGTACAAGTGTACATCCTCTTTGAGTGCTTGGGCAAATTCGGTGCGAGATTCTTCTCCGATCAATCCCAATTCGCCAAACATGGCCATAGGATGGATCAAGTGTTTGATTACTTCTTTACCATCGCTAGAGTGAGTACCAATCTTCACGGTGCCACGGGCAAGGAAAAACAGTTGGTCAGAAGCATCACCAGGATGGTAGATGAAGCTAAAGCGAGGTTTTACTCGGTATTCCATCATTTGGCTCAGTTGCTGTCGCTCTTCCGGGCTGAGGCTTTCAAAAAGTGGAAACTGCTGTAGAAATGATTGCTTTGCTTCAAGGTTCATCGCTAGAATGTTTTATTAATCCTCCGAATGGGCTTTGGCGTTTGCTGTCCAGAGGCGTTCTTTATTGCGCCTTACACTATTCTAGACACGAAAGATTTGCCCACCCCCTACCCGATGAGCAATTTTTTTTCATTTTTTTTACTTCTACTTCATTTTGGTAGCATGCGAACAGAAAGAAATGAGGAATTAGAAGAGAAAACCCAATGCCGTTGCTTCAATCCGAAGGTCTGTACCGATGCGATTTTTGAGTTTGACTTTTAAAGCGTCCCATTCTTTGGTTTCGCGGAATTCATTCCGCTAATTATGTAGTTCTCCGAGAACTTGTCGTTCCTGTAAGTACAGCTATGGGGCTATCGAATGCTTTGAAACTAATGGAACGGCTGTTTTTTCAAACTCAAACATCGCGTCGCCGAAACGCATTTCCTAAAGCCGCTCTACCAAAAAATTCTTAATTACATTTACAGCTCCGCAGTACAGACGCTCCCGATTGCTATCGAGGAGTAATGCGTCTCTACAGCAATATTCATCCATTATTTTCTAACAGCAGACCTAACCTCCATGCGTACCGTACTAGACCGTTTCTTAGACTACGTAAAAATTGATACTCAATCTGACCCCGCCTCTCCTACCCAGCCCAGTACTATGAAGCAATTTGATTTAGCCAAAGTTCTGGTGGTTGAATTGCAGCAAATGGGATTAAGTGAAGTAGAGCTGGACGAACACGGTTATGTTTACGCTACCGTTCCCAGCAATGTAGATCATGATGTACCCATAATCTGCTTTTGTAGCCATATGGACACCTCACCTGATAGCAGTGGTGCGGGTGTAAAACCGCTGGTGCATGAAAATTACGACGGCCGGGATCTCGTACTACCGGATGATCCTAGTATTGTAATCCGTATGTCTGAGCATCCGGATTTGAGTGAGCAAATGGGTAATGATATTGTCACTGCCAGCGGCACTACCCTACTTGGTGCCGATAACAAAGCAGGTGTAGCCGCAATTATGACCGCGGTAGATCACTTATTGCAAAATCCAGATACCCCACACGGAAAAATTCGGGTACTTTTCACCCCAGACGAAGAAATCGGCCGCGGGGTAGATGAAGTAGATATGGAAAAGCTGGGGGCTGATTTTGGCTATACTGTAGACGGCGAAAAACTGGGCTCCATGGAGGACGAAACCTTCTCCGCAGACGGTGCCACCGTCACCATTAAGGGAGTTAGTGCTCACCCTGGCTTTGCGAAAGGAAAAATGATCAGCAGTATGAAAGTAGCAGCTGCTTTCTTGGCCGCACTCCCCACCGATCACTTAACTCCCGAAGCTACTAGCGGTAAAGAAGGCTTTGTACATCCAGTACAGATCGGCGGAACGGTAGAAGAAACAAACATCCGATTTATCATCCGTGATTTTGACACCGCTAAACTGAGTGATCACGCAACCCTGCTTCGCAACACACTAAGCAGAGTACTGTTGGATTTCCCCGGTGCGACAGGCGAAGTAGAAATAAAGGAGCAATACCGAAATATGAAAGAGGTACTGGACCAGTACCCACAAGTGGTAGCCAACGCGGAAGAAGCGATCAAACGTGCAGGGCTCAACCTCATCCGCCGCAGTATTCGTGGAGGAACGGACGGTTCTCGCCTAAGCTTTATGGGCCTCCCCTGCCCCAATATCTTTGCTGGCGAACACGCTTTCCACTCTAAACAAGAATGGGTAAGCGTACAGGACATGGAGAAGTCGACGGAAGTGTTGGTGCATCTGGCTCAAATTTGGGCGGAGCGATAAATAGCCATTGTACAGTTATCGGAGAATTTCGAATTCTCCGATAACTAGACTTAAAATTGGTAGTTTTTTGACCACAACAACCTATAAATGAGAAATATTATCCTCACGTTTATAATTTTTAGTCTTTTGAATTTTGCTTGTGGTTCAGTCAAAGACTCCGGCAACCTACTTAGCACAGACAAGCTGCCAGCCACTTTAAACAACTTGGCTTCTGGCTCTAGCGTCAAACTGGCTACTGCCACCTATACCTTGGACCAAGTTATTATGCTAAATGGAAAACAGAATATTACAATCGACGGCAACGGCTCTACCCTCATTATGAATTCGCTCTCTGAAAATGTGATTCATTTGACTGGATGCACAAATATTAGGCTACTCAATTTCAAAGCCACTCATATTGAGCCACGCGGACCTACTGGTTGTACCGGTAACGTCCTGTACATGGATGATAGTTCAGAAGTATTGGTTCAAGGTTGCGACCTGAATGGTAGTGGAATTGTGGGAATCGCAGCCTATAATGTGGATAACCTCCAGGTGAAGGATAACTACATCCATGAGAATAGCGAGTACTCCATTATCTATATGGGACCTTCCCTTTTGCTAACCGACAATACCTTCGAAAACAACGGTAATGGGAATGTGATTTATTTCAGTTACGCGGAAAAGAACGGCGTCCTAGGCTGGCCGCCAGACACCCAAATTGGAACCAATACGGAGCGCGAAGGACTGGTGATGCAAGACAATGTCTTTAAATAAATACCTGCTCTTAGCGTGGAATACCGACGTATCATGGTGGCCGGCTGTAGCGGCTCAGGAAAGTCTACTTTCAGTCGGGAATTGGCTGCACGAACCCATTTACCCCTCATCCATTTAGACCGGGAATACTGGCTCCCGGGATGGGTAGAGCCCAATAAGCAAGACTGGAGACGAAGTATGGCTGAACTCGTGCAACAAGAGCGGTGGATTATGGATGGTAACTATAGCGCTACTTGGGATATCCGCTTGCCACGAACAGATTTAGTCATCTACCTCCAATATCCATTGTGGCTTTTGTTTTGGCGCTCTACCAAACGCATCTTGACTTACCGTGGGCAGGTACGACCTGATATGGCCCCGGGTTGCCCTGAACATTTCAACTGGTCGTTCTATCATTTTTTGATCGGCTGTTGGTACGGTCGGAAGCGGCATCATTTGGCACGGCTTGCCGATCTTCCTGATACTACCGAAGTGCTCATTTTTAAGTCGCCGCGGGCAGCGAGAAGGTGGTTACTAGAGCCCCACCCTAGCCCTCCCTGCGAGGGAGGGAACTGAGTCAACCCTATTTCTCCCTCCCCCGCAGGGAGGGCCGGGGTGGGTCTATGGGAACTATTCCTTTTCTCACACAGTTGCTCTACTAAGCATCGTTCAGTTTTCTATCTTTGCCCCGCTAAAATCAAGCATGTACATGGCCAACATTATTCAACTGATTCAGGAAAAAGTAAGTGAAGCCGTTCAGGCACTTTACCAAATGGAGTTTCCCGCCGGTCAGGTACCGGTGAACACCACTCGCAAGGAGTTTGAGGGAGACTATACCGTGGTGGTCTTTCCATTTACTAAAGCCGCCCGCAAGGCACCGCCAGTCATTGCGCAAGAAATTGGTGAATACCTGGAGAGCAATGTGGCCGAAATTGAGCGGTTCAACGTGGTCAAAGGTTTTGTGAATCTGGTCGTTAATGATGACTACTGGAAGAACTTCCTCCTTGACATTGCTACTGTTGAAGAATATGGCCGGCAGCCAGACAATGGCCAGCGGGTACTGGTAGAATTCTCCTCTCCTAACACCAATAAGCCGCTACACCTAGGGCACATCCGGAACATCCTACTGGGTTGGTCTACCGCTCAGATCATGGACGCCGTCGGTTACGATGTAAAGAAAATTCAGATCATCAATGATCGGGGTATAGCCATTTGCAAAAGTATGTTGGCCTGGAAGAAGTACGGCAAGGAAACAACGCCGATTAGTACTACTACCAAACCAGACCACTTTGTCGGCAAGTTCTACGTATTGTTTGAGCAGCACTTTCAGGAAGAGTACAAAGCCTGGCAAACTTCTGCCGCAGGGCAAGCGGTATTTCAGGAACATAAAAAGACGGAGGAGGAAGAACAGGGCTTCTTTAAGCGGTACAAAAACCTCTACTTCAACAACTACAGTGAACTGGGAAAGGAAGCCCGGGATTTGCTCTTGGCCTGGGAGGCCGGTGATGAGCAAGCAGTAGCCTTGTGGAAGAAAATGAACAACTGGGTATACGCTGGATTTGATATTACCTATGATAAACTAGGAGTCAATTTTGATAAGCTGTACTTCGAATCTCAGACCTACCTCTTGGGCAAGGAACTGGTGGACCAAGGCTTAGAAAAAGGCATCTTCTATACTTGTGAAGACGGCTCTGTGGAAGCTGATTTGACCGACGCCAAGCTCGATAAGAAGAAAATTCTGCGGAGTGATGGTACCTCCCTATACATTACGCAAGACCTGGGCACAGCCCATCAGCGGTACGAGGATTTTGCGGCCCAAAAGATGATCTACGTAGTAGCCGACGAACAGAATCACCACTTTAAGGTGCTGTTTGAACTACTCAAGCGGTTAGAGGAGCCTTATGCGGATGGTCTTTACCACCTGGCCTACGGTATGGTCGATTTGCCCTCCGGCAAAATGAAGTCACGGGAAGGAACGGTAGTAGACGCCGATGATTTAATGGCTGAAGTTGTTGGCGAGGTGAAGGCTAATTCCGAGGAACGGGATACCCTCAATGACTTGGATCAGGAACAACGGGAAAAGATCATGCACCAGGTTGGTCTGGCTGCACTTAAATTCTTTATCACGAAGGTACATCCCAAGAAACGGATGACTTTTGACCCGAAAGAATCAGTAGATCTACAGGGGCAAACCGGACCTTACATCCAAAACGCTTACGTACGGATTCAGTCCGTGCTAAGGAAATGGGAAGGTGCTGCCAATAGTCAAGCTAGTGCTTATCAGCAGCTAGAAAAGGAAGAGAAAGACCTTATTCAATTACTGTTTGGTTTCCCTGCTATTCTGCAAGAGGCGGCAAAGGATTACGACCCTTCTACGCTTGCACAATACGCCTACAGTGTAGCAAAATCTTACCACAAGTTCTACCACGATCACAGCATCTTGAATGCGGACACCGAAGCTGCCCGGGACTTCCGGTTGGCCTTGAGCGAAGCAGTAGCCAACAGTCTCAAATTCAGCATGAAACTATTGGGTATTGAAATGCCGTCGCGAATGTAAGCTACTTCGGAATTATTATCTTTGCCCCTTCATCCAAAAAGCAGTTGGAAACATGAGTTCAGAGACGCGTGAAAGCCTCAATTTTATTGAGCAAATCATCGTAGAAGATATCAAGAATGGTAAGCATAGTGGCACCGTTTACACCCGCTTCCCACCTGAACCCAATGGCTACCTCCACGTAGGCCACTGCCGCGCTATTGTCCTGAATTTTGATCTGGGCTTAAAGTACGATGGCAAGACCAACCTACGGATGGATGACACCAACCCTACCACCGAAAAAACCGACTACGTAGATAATATCAAAAATGATATTAAGTGGCTGGGCTACGAGTGGGAAGGTGAGGTACTCTACGCCAGCGATTACTTTGAGCAACTCTACAACTATGCGGTAGATCTCATCAAGAAAGGCCTGGCCTACGTAGACGATTCTACTGCGGAAGAGATGGCTGCCATGAAAGGTGATATTGGCACACCCGGCACTAATAGTCCCTATCGTGAGCGCGCGGTAGAAGAAAACCTGGACTTGTTTGCGCGCATGCGGGCAGGTGAGTTTGAAGACGGTGCTCGAGTGCTGCGGGCTAAGATTGATATGGCCGCACCCAATCTCCTGCTCCGTGACCCTGTACTTTATCGTATTAAGCACGAACACCACCACCGCACTGGCGATAAATGGGTGATCTACCCATTGTACGATTTTGCGCACGGGCAAAGCGATAGCATCGAAGGAATTACCCATTCTCTTTGTTCCTTGGAATTCCGTCATCACCGCGATTTATACGACTGGTTGATCGAGAAACTTGAGATCTTCCCAAGCCGCCAAATTGAGTTTGCGCGGATGAACGTGAGCTACATGATCACCAGTAAGCGCAAGCTACTCAAGCTGGTAGAAGAAGGCTTCGTCACCGGATGGGATGATCCGCGTATGCCTACTATTGCCGGTATGCGTCGTCGTGGCTATCCATCTGCTGCCATTGTAGACTTCTGTCGTGGTATTGGCCTGACCAAGCGCGACAACGTGATTGAGATAGAGCGCTTAGAATATCATGTCCGTCAAGAACTTAACAAACGTGCCGACCGGGTCATGGCCGTCCTTGATCCGCTAAAGGTAGTTATCACCAACTATCCGGAAGGGCAGGTGGAAATGCTGACCTCCATAAATAATCCCGAAGATGAGAACAGCGCTAGCCGCGAGATTCCGTTTAGCCGCGAGATTTATATTGAGCGGGGAGATTTCAAGACAGAAGCGCCAAACCGGAAGTATTTCAGGATGGCCCCAGGAAGGAACGTACGCCTGAAGAGCGCCTATATTCTCCACTGCGAAAGCTATGACACAGACGAATCTGGGGAGATAACTACCGTTTACTGCACCTACTATCCAGATAGTAAGAGCGGACAAGATACCTCAGGGATCAAAGCCAAGGGTACCCTGCACTTTGTAAGCATTGAGCACGCGGTAGAGGCAGAAGTTCGTTTGTACGATCGGCTGTTCACTGATCCGGTACCAACTGGTCATGAAGATCGCGACTATCTGGAGTTCTTCAACAAGGAAAGCTTAAAGACCATCACCGCCTATATCGAACCAAGTTTGCGAATGGCTAAACCTGGAAAATACTTCCAGTTCATGCGCTTGGGCTACTTCGCCTCCGATGACGAAACAACCCCTGAGCATCCGGTATTCAACCAGACGGTGACCTTACGTGATTCTTATCGCCCCTAGTTCCCCCCTTTATTTAACCTAAGTGCTGGTATTCCAGCAGTTGGCGCTGGGGTTATGGGTGATTTTTATATTTGATAAATTTATATTTATTTTATTCAAATATTTGACTTTCTATTGAAAGTTGACGACCTTCGTATCGGCTCGTGAGGATATCGCGAGTCCGTTAGGCTTATCTCATACTACATTTATACTTTTTTCCGGTAACAATTTTCAACTATCGGGCTTGTGTTCTGCACATCCTCCTGATGGTCCATTCCTTTCGTCCTCATCAACCGTTTAAGAGACTGATTTCCTTTTTAACACTAACACTGTGAACAAGGCTGGTATCCTATTCAACGCACAAGTACTACTTGTAACCGTAACGATATTGTCTTTTTCTAACCCAACAAATAATGGAAATCATGAAGCGTTACTACGCTATTCTACTGTGCTTAATGATAGGTGGTTCTACACCTTTGCTAGCGCAAACAACACCTTCTCTAAGTGCGCTGCTAGAACTATTTAGCGACGATAGTGAGCGCACTTATCTGGATCAACTTGATGGCTTGGGCGATAGTTTATTCTTTGATCGAAACGACGGATTCCGCCTAGCGGACATAGAATTAGGCTCCGCCCAAGACAGCCTGTGGTCGCATTTGAACTCGGGTAACTTCCCAACGGCCGACTCTCTATTTGACTTTTGGAGTTTTAACCAGGGTGAATTAGAAAGCTTCTTGAACAATGACACGCTTTCCACCGCGGACAGTACTACCCTATCAAGTAGTTTTTTCAACTTAAACGAAATATGGAATAACAATTACGATAGCTTAAACGCTAATACCGGTCCTTTCGTCAATTTGAACAGCGACAGTCTGAATGTCGACTTTTCGGGTGGCGATACACGATGGGAACAATACCAGGGTCCCTGGCTACAGACCTACCGAGAGCTCTACAATAATGAACTCACGCCAGCTATTCTATCAACTGAAAATGGAGGGCTGGACAGTCTACAGGAAGTTGCAGATAATTCCTTCTTCAGTAGCGCACTAGATTTTGAGATTGGCTTTGGTAACGCTTGGAACGATATCAATTTCTACGAAGAAAGCTACCAGACGCAAAGCATGGTAGTACGGATTGCTTCCGTCCCCAGTTTCAAAACGCCATTGGAACTCCGCTGGGCTTTAGAAGGCTCCTTCTTCTTTGAAAGTCAGAATGCTGGTGATGATCAAGGGGTTAGTCTGCTGGAAGGATTTAATCCCCTCCGGTACTCAGGTAACGTGGCCCTTTTATATCTGCCTCGATTCGGTTCTATTGGCGATGCCGGTTCTTTCCATCTCTACACCAGTATTGGTATGGACTTGGGTGCCTATATGCCTTCGCACGCGAACAATCAATCACAAGTGGAAGCCAATCGAATTGGCAAAACCACGGGCTTTGGCCCACAAATTGGTGCGGGCTTTGTGGTCAACTACAGCGCACTGTCCCTCTACAGTTACGGAACAGTAACCACTGGTCGGGTAGTAGATGACTTGGGCTTAAACTATCGCTACGATGCCGCCAGTATCAACGCTGGTATTCGTTTTGGCAACGCCGTGAATGCTATGTTTACTAGCGGAGTGGGTAATTGGGCGCCAAAGGATGGCAAACATGCCGTCTATAGCCAATTCACGATTGGCATCATCCTGGATGAGTTAATCTTCTAGTAAGTAGACCAGAAACTTTTCGCCCCCAGATTTTGTTCTTAATTTTGACCGCTCTCAAAGGAGAGCACTTCACAATTCTTGGGGGCGTAATGGCATCGACAGGAAAGTGAACGGTTTAGTAAGCATGCCGGAGTATGATAGCTCACCTCCGTTAACAAACGGCTATTAACCAATTCAAATGGCAATACTCAGTATGCCATGGCTGCCTAATTCAAGGAATTAGAACGCCGTTGTGCCCTGCGCTTGACGCCTAATACACAGCGTACCGCACATCAACCAACCTCTTAGGCTAGAGGACCACCTTGCTTCGAGTGGAACTTGAAATTTAGAAGCTAAGGCAGTTGTATGGGAGGGTTTCCAATCCTACCAACCGCTCGAAAATCCTAATTGGGAAATAAGCATGTAGAAAGCTCTATCGTGCTTTCTCTGGACCCGAGTTCGACTCTCGGCGCTTCCACCACCAACTCGCAACTTGCTCCAATGCAGGTTGCGAGTTTTTTTATTCCCGCTAGACTGCATACACGCTTAGTTTGCACCGTAGTTGGATAGAAATGAGTAATCCAATGTCCATGAAATTATGGGAACACAACATCACCAAGTTTTTAGCGGGTCTCTTTGTACTCTTTGCTGTTATTATGCTCGTGAACACCAGTTACCCTTATTTCGTAAAGGCCTGGCACAGCAAGAGTTGGCCCAGCACCCAAGCATTGATCACGCAAAGTAGTGTCGATGATAACGCAGGCGATCTGGGCGGTCAGTACCGTTTGCTCTTTACCTATACGTACGAAGTAGCAGGAAGGGTTTACCACAATTCTGGGCGCTACATGAGAGATGGAGAAACGCCACAACGGGTAAGCGGAAATCTGTACAGGTTTGCGGAAGCCCACCCAACTGGAGCCCTGATTGAAGTCTACTACAATCCCAATGATCCAAACGAAGCCAGTACCCAGGTTGGCTTCATTTGGCTGCACTGGATACTAGTCGGGCTCGTGATTAGTTTTAGCTACTTAGCCATAAAGCTGCTGTTTTTCCCTGGCACGGTAAAAAGCAGATGGTCAAAACACTAAACAGGCACTTATTCAACCAGATTAAGCTGAGTGCCATTGATCACACTCTCTACCCATTCGGCCAGCGTAGTTCCATTAATGGTTTTATTGTAAAAATTAGCCCCCGCTAGCGCAACGTGCTGGGTTCCATTCATCATAAAGGTAGACCAACCGTTGGGGCTCAGATGATTGTCATTCAGATCAACAATGGCATCTTCCATTATGCTACCAGCATAACTACCAAAGGCGCCTTCTAAATTGATGCAATCATCAGTGCCAAAATCAAAAAATGCTCGGATCACGGCATCCTCCTTGAAGGCTAGCAGTCCAAGATTCCCTTCTCCTGCGGAAAACGCCTGGCCATAATGAGCGTAGAGTTGATCCAGACTATCGCCTGTAACTGAAAAGCAATCGGTACAAGTAGCTGGTAAACTGGCGTCTAATTGAAAATCATCACGAAAACGCTGTTGCAGGCAAGGAGCAAAAGCTAAATCATCAGCGGGGAGTGGACCGCAATCGTTTACTAAATGTACTGGAGTAGAGCCAAAAGCAGCTTCTGCCTCCGCCCAATTGAAGGTAGCGCCGTAGCCACCCGCACTAGAACCCGTTAGTAGAACATCATCCACTGCAGTGAAATAAGTAGACAACTCAGCGAGGATAATCTGCATATTATCATAACCCACAAAGTTCTTTTCATCGATAGCTGGGTCCGCGCTTGGATTTTGGCCAAAGTGTAAATCACCAGTGGTGTAGGGTACAAAGACCATATGCCAGTCTTTAACCGGATTAGCCACCTGGTTCTTGCTGAGGATACCACTATTGCCAGAGATGATGGCCCAGCTCAAAAAGTCATTGGCATCAAAGGTCTTAGGATTGCTATTACAACTGGCATCGTTAAAACAAGCTCCTCCTCCTTGTAGATAAATCATCAGGCCGGCAGCATCTTCGTCCGCTAAGCGCACTCCTATACCGGTGGCCGCGCCTGTACGCGTAATTAAACCGTCAAGTGGCACCCACTTCCAGGTACCACGGTCCGCTTCTGCACCATCAAATGGGGTGGTAGGGTCAAAATCATCATCAGTGGTGGGATTGCACCCACACCAACTCAGTGCGGAGAATAAAATGATAAAGAGCGGTAATAAGGTTTTCATAATGGTGTTGATGTTGGTTTTTGATTAAACGCCCCCCTCTGACAGCTTCGTACACTTTGCTTGATAAAACTGCGGTTTTGAGAAGCGTAAATTTCGCCTAATTATCTTTAGGTTCATTAGAATTTTAGTACACTAGCCTATCTCAACCACAAGTGCCGCACATGCAAGAATTCACCTTCCCAATTATTGACCTACACTGTGACCTACTCCTCTATCTGGCCATTATTCCAGATGCACAAATCGACGCCACCCATGATATTGGCGTGACGCTCCCTTACCTCAAAGCGGGTAATGTACGTCAGCAAACCGTAGCAGTATTTGGCAAAACGGATAAGCATAGCGTAGACTGGGGTGCAAAGCAGCTAGCGCAATATGAGCAACTGCTCCAGCGCGAGGAGTTTTATACCTACACGGCACTCAGTGACCAACAGGAGCAGGGAATTGGTCTGACCTTGGCCATCGAAAATGCTAGTATTCTAGCCCTAGAAGAAGAGCCAGTAGAGAAAGTCTTTTCCAGGCTTGACCATTTTTTAGCCGTCGGAAAACGTCTTTTCTATATCACTTTGACGCACCATACGGAAAATCGTTTCGGGGGTGGTAATTACAGTACCGTCGGTCTAAAACCTGACGGCGAACGCCTGTTAGAATACATGGCAGCACACAACATTCCAGTAGACCTGTCCCACACTTCAGATGCACTAGCGGAAGACATTCTAAACTACATCGTTCAGCACAACCTCCAACTCCCCGTCCTAGCCAGCCACTCCAATTTTCGCAGTTTACGTGATCATCCTCGGAATCTAACAAATGAGATTGTTCAAGAAATCGTCCATAGAAAAGGCTTGATTGGTGCTAACTTTTTACGCCTCTTCCTTAATGGAGAACGGTCAGAAAGCTTACTTGAGCACATCGAGTACGGCTTAACGCACGCACCCGATGCCATGGCCTTTGGCGCAGACTTTTTCTATCGCCCTGCCATATCCGCACCGGAGCGGCAGCCGCTGTTCTTCACTGAATATGAAGATGCTGGGCAGTACCCGAAAATACTGAGACAATTACGAGAACGTGGAACGGAAGAAGCTGCATTACATCGCTTGGCTAGTGAGAACGTAAGGGGATTTACACAAAGGGTTTGGTAAAGGCATACATTCCAGGAAAACGGCTAAGAATTGAGAAATATTCAATGCTGACAATAGTAACAACTAGGTTTTCCATCCAGTGGGTGGGTTCCCACCCTCACCGGCCTGCCAACAATCCAAACCCAGCATTCAGTGCATAACTCCCCCCACCCTAAGCAGAAGTAACACCTAAGCAAAAGTCAGGTACAACTTCCCTTGGGAAGTATCCAAATGTGGTATATAAGTTAGTATTGAACTCAGGTGATTTTGAAATAGAATAGATTAGTCGATTTTTGTAAACCTGAGTGTTGAATCGATGTGCACACTTAGCGCTAATTGATTGTAAGTTAGTCAAAAAAACAAAACAACAAACAATAAATTCATTTAATTTAATAAATCAATCCATTCGTGTCAAGTCCAATTCACGTACCATCAGCAAGTAGGTACGAGAAAAATCAAGCAGGTTATCAAATGACAACATACTAATCTGGGGCCGCAATTGTGGATAGCGGTCGCGGTGTTTACGGGCAATTTGGTCGATAGCCCTACGAATAGCCTTGCTATTGAGTTTTCCCGTATCGGGATCGCAGTAATCTGGACGAAAACCTAAGCCACGGAAATAGGAAGACTCGGATACCCGGTAGAACAAATGGAAAAACTCACGGTCTGGTTGCGGTACAGCGTATACAAACAGGCTGTACCCCACAATATAATGCGGATAAGCGGCAGCTACTCGGTAGTAGCCATTCTCCCGATACCAGTCCATTTGGTGCAGCTCTGCATCAATCAGGTGGGCAATACGATCATGGGTAACCGGGGCGGTAATGCCAAAAGTGGTTTTTACGGCGTACATTTCCCGGCTGTACTCTTTTTCGGAACGCTCGAGTAGCTTCTGAAGCTCGTTAATGACCATATCGTTCTTTTCCACCAGGGTCATTGCGCTATCCTTGGCGTAAAAACGACGGTGGATACGCTCTAAAGTCTCCATCGTAAAACCCTCCGGTTTGGTCAAATAATCCAGGCGATAGACGAGCGAAAGCAATAGACAAGCAATGCCACTCGGATATTCATTGCGGTTAAGCGGCCCATCAATAGCCTCTTGCAAGGTTTCTCTAATTTGAGAAACAATGTACTGGTGTTTTGCACTCGTCTCCGTTTCCGGTAAGGGCCGCAAATGCGAAGAATCCACCGACTCGGTATGGCCAAATTCTTCTAGTAGTAAATCGTCTTGCTTATCGGCCTGAGTTGCCAGTTCTTTAAGAGCGTAGTATAGCTTATAGGGCGAAGCGTCAACAGTATCGGTATCAAAAACTACTGTGATGTGGCAATCCGGATCCAGCGCGTAACGACTAAACTTGAGGGAGTAGTTTTGCTCAACCAGGCGTCGGAGCAATTCCGGGCGTGGCTCGGTTATCCTTGCTACTCGGGCTTCTACCCGTAGTCGCTGGCGGGTAGCCCAGCCAATGACTCGCTTACTACCCTGGAAAATTTCAAAGGCCAGCCCCTGTTCGCTTTTCTCCCAAACTACATTACCTTCCGCCTCATCGCGCAAAAAGAATAAGAACTGCTCATAAGCAGCCAAGTACTTGCCCTCTTCAAATTGGCTGAGTGCCAAATCCCAAGCATCGTAGCACTTGGTATCTTTATACGAATCGCTATACCTGCCAAAGCGAATATCTGGCTGATTGCTCTCCTCATTATTATTTCCAAACCAACGTTCAAAAAAGCTCATAGATTACTTGCGGCGGTAACTAAAGCATTGGGCGTGTGCCCGCTACTTCTAAATCTGAATTACTGTTACACTTGTACCTGAATGCTTCACAAAAGCAAACAGATATCAATTCTCCTGCTTGCGATTATAAGTCAATACAGCACCAGAACCACTCAAATCACTTAACTCCAGCAGTTCATTAGTCTGATTAATCACGGCAAAACAGTTCTGGCCATAATCGCTAGCTAATACAAAACAAGGAACACTCAATGCCTCTCCGGAGTTGCACGCCTCCGGGCATACTTGATAGTAGGTCATTGCCTCTTCAACTACTTTGGTTCCCTGATAATAGGAAATGTACTTGCCAGGGGCAAAGCGTACGACTTCATCTTCATCGTAGGTCGACACCCACTCTCCCATCATGTCATTAAACCCGACGGGCGCAACTGCTACCCCCCGAGCAGTATAAGACACCGGAATGGAGTCCGCAGGTAAGGCTTCAACGGGTTGTAAATCAGTGTAGACCGGTGGTGACACGTAGGCGGACTCTGGCGCTGCAGCTTTACTAGTCGCTGATGATTTTGGGGTATCACAAGCATAGCTACTCAGCACCAGGAAGACCAACAATAATTTTTTCATAGTTAACTGGCTTTGCCTGTGGGTAAAAATACAAATTCTGTCACGCGCAGATGGACTTTAACATCAGTAGTCGCTAAAGTGGAAGCGACAAGGAAAGGATCTACCGCTTCGCAATGCCCAAGTAACAATTATCAAGTACTGCTATCGTTAATGAACCAACCACCGGGTGCCACCCGTTATCTTTCTATATGGACGCCGCCGTTTGCGGGTATCCAACAGTCGGTAAATACTGGGTACTTAGGTTTGGATACATTGCATCCCCTAACAATCAGTATAGAATAGTATTTTTGCCGGCGCAAAAGTTCGCTTATGTCAGTTAAGGTCAACCAACTCACCAAATTGTACGGTTCTCAAAAGGCAGTAAATAATATTGCTTTTACAGCTCAGCCCGGAGAAATCTTGGGTTTTCTGGGGCCCAATGGTGCGGGTAAAACGACCACCATGAAGATGATTACCGGCTACGTCCCGCCGTCTGCCGGTGACGTACAGGTATGTGATATCAACGTTGTAGAAGATACCCTGGCCGCCCAGCGTGAAATTGGTTACCTACCGGAACACAACCCATTGTATAAAGATATGTACGTGCGGGAATACCTGACATTCGTAGCCCGCTTGCATAAAATTGCAAAGTCCAAGACTCGCATTGATGAGTTAATCGAAATGACTGGGCTGGAACGCGAACAGCACAAGCACATTGGCGCCCTCTCCAAAGGTTATCGCCAGCGGGTGGGTTTGGCACAAGCCATGCTACACGACCCACAGGTATTGATTCTGGATGAGCCAACTTCCGGGCTAGATCCCAACCAACTTGCTGAGATTCGGGCACTGATCAAACAGCTTGGCAAAGAAAAGACCGTCATCTTTTCTACTCATATCATGCAGGAGGTACAGGCACTCTGCGACCGAGTAATCATCATCAACCAGGGCCGCTTAGTAGCCAATGATCCTATTGATCGTTTGCAGTCGCGCCTACAGGGTGAAACAGTGGTAACAGTGGCTTTCGCCAAAACAGTGACCAAGAAAGATCTCCAACAAATAAAAGGAGTACAGAAGGTGGAGAGCAACGGCAAAAATCGTTGGCGACTCAGTGCTGCCGGAAAAACTGATATCCGCGAGCGAATCTTCCGCCTCGCAGTCGAGCAAGATGCGCCACTCCTGGAATTACACCGGGATGAGTTGAGTATCGAAGACGTATTCCGTCAATTAACTGATCAAAAAAAGAGCGTATGAAAAGCTGGCTAAGTATCATTTTTTTGGTAGTTATTAGCTCTTTATACGCTAATAGTCAAACTGATACCACATTAGTAGATAAAAACTTTCAGTTCACTGACGGGCTGTATTCGGACGCCGCTAGTCTACGTACTAATCGTCCGAACAAATCCTTTAGTACGCTGGCTGGAAACCTCATTCTAAAAGAGGAAGATTACTTGCTAAAGGTTGAAACGCTTTTCCCTCGTGGAAGACCGGACCTACCGCTCATTCTGGATGACATTGACTTTGTAGTGGTCAACGGTTTACCTTACGTGCGGGCGTACCAAGACTCTGCTCGCCAGTTTACCGTGTATGCTGGATTGAGGGTCCGCGGCAAGCTATGCTATTTCTCTTTTGCCCAAAACCAACCGGATACCATCCTAATTAAAGCCTACAACCCGCTCAATGGAAGACCATTTCGCCAGCAAAACGTCGTTCGCGATCGCGAGCAAGTCGTAGAAAAAGTACTTGATTTAGAGAGTGGGGAAATTGTGGACTATAACCTGGATAATCTACTAGCCCTTTTTGCCGAAGATCCCGCACTAGTCAAAAGCCTTAATAGCCTATCCGCGGAAGAGGCCGAGGAACGCTTACAACGTTGCCTTTTGATCTATGATGATCGGCATCCGATTTATTTACCCGTAGCCGAACCGACAACCAACTAGAAAAGAGTTATGCTCAGCATATTTCGCAAAGAAATCAACCTGTTCTTCAGTTCGCTGATTGGCTACATTGTCATTGGCGTCTTTTTAGTCGTATTGGGGCTTTTCCTGTTTGTCTTTCCAGACACCAGCTTACTCAACTACGGCTTTGCCACATTGGACCAATTGTTTTCAATGGCTCCGAACATTTTTGTCTTCCTGATTCCCGCTATCACTATGCGGACCTTCGCCGAAGAGCAACAAAATGGGACGATCGAGCTATTGATTACACGCCCCATTTCGGACTGGCAAATCATTGGTGGCAAATACCTCGCCAGCTTAACTCTGGTAGTATTCGCCTTACTCCCTACCCTATTCTACTACTACACAGTGTACGAACTAGGGGCGCCACGCGGCAACCTAGATAGCGGCGGCATCATGGGCTCTTATTTTGGCTTGCTATTTCTGGCGGCCGGCTTTGTAGCCATTGGCATCTTTGCCAGCTCCATTACGCGCAATCAGATTGTGGCCTTTCTAGCCGCCACGGCCCTTTGCTTTTGGTTTTTCTGGGGTTTTGACTACCTCAGCCGCTTACCCGTTTTCGTAGGCCAGGGAGACGATATTGTCCAAATGATGGGAATGCTTTACCATTACGATAGCTTGAGTAGAGGTGTAATTGACTCACGTGACCTTATCTACTTCCTCAGCATTTCCGGTTTTTTCCTTTTCCTTTCCATGTTGGCACTGGAACGGAGAAAATGGTAGTCAGGAAAGGTGAAACATGTCATAATTGACGAACACGACAAGAATGAATCGCAGAACGCAAACAATCATACAGCTTTTACTGGGCTTAGCCGTTGTACTTCTATTAAACATCGTGGCCAACAGCCGCATGGGAGGCCGCCCTCTCTACGGTGCACTTGACCTCACCGAAGAAAAGCGGTATACCCTAACCGAGGGTACAGAAGGCCTGCTGGAACAGCAAGAGGATATCATCTTCGTACGGGTTTTATTGGACGGCGAATTCCCCGCCGGCTTCAAACGCCTGCAGGAAGCAGCCCGTGAGATGCTCGAAGATTTCCGCTCCGTATCGCCCTACATTGAGTTTGAGTTTTACAACCCCAATGAAGGCACGGTCGATGAAATTAATCAGCGCCGTGAGCAGTACCAGGAAGACGGCATCTTACCCGTCAACCTACGCGTGAAAGGCGTGGAAGGCACCTCAACAACCTCCATTTTCCCCTATGCTATCTTTTTCAAAGGAGAACGTTCTATTCCGGTCAATATCCTAGAGAATGAGATCCCCGGTGTCCCAAGTGATGTAGTCCTTAACAATGCGGTAGCACTCTTGGAGTACAAATTTGCCAATGCTATTCAAAAGCTGAATCAGTCCTATAAAGATATTGTTGCTTTTTCCTCCGGTCAGGGAGAACTCCCTCCGATTGCCACTGCTGATCTGGAAAAAGAGCTGCGTAACTCATACGAAGTAGGTCGTTTGGAAATGGATAGTGTCGCTGTAATCCCACAAGAAATAGCAGCGCTAATTATTGCTAAACCAACACGCCCATTCAGCGATAAGAATAAGTTTAAGATCGATCAATACGTTATGAACGGCGGTAAGGTCTTATGGTTACTGGATCGCATTGCGGTAGACCTGGATAGCTTACAGGGCCGACCCGAGTTTTACCCACAACCCTACGAACTCAATGTCGATGATCTGCTCTTTCGCTACGGTGTTCGTTTTAATGATGATCTGGTTCAGGATTTGCGCTGTACACGTATCCCCTTGGCCACTGGTGTAGTAGGGAACGCCCCACAGTTCGACCTATTCCGCTATCCGTACCATGTTTTAGCGCTACCGCAAACGAACCACCCAGTGGTACGCAGCCTGGATGCTGTCAACTTCCTCTACCCTAGCTCGCTTGATATTTCTCCCCGTACCAAAACACCAGTGGACAAAACGATCCTGTTGATGAGTAGCGATGCGGCACGATACCAAAAGCTCCCGGTGGGTATGGATTTTGATTTTCTGCGTTATGACCTAGATCCCACCAAATTTCAGCGCGACTCGATGGTTATGGCTGTTCTATTGGAAGGTGTTTTTCCCAGTATGTACGAAAATCGACTGACCGAAGGGAACCTGGCCGTACTTCAGCAAATCGGCGTAGAGTTCAAAAAGGAAAGTGTTCCCAATGCCATGATCGTCGTTTCCGATGGTGATGTAGTAGCTAATCCAGTCCGTCCTGATGGTTCGGTACTTCCCCTAGGTTTCAATGTCTACGAGAAATACCAATTCTCCAACAAAGACTTCCTGATTAACTCCTTGGAATACCTACTGGATAAAGGCGGGATTATTCAAGCCCGCGGCAAAGAAGTACGCTTGCGGATGCTCAACAACGAGCGCGCCGAAGCCGAAGCTTCTTTCTGGCGAATACTAAATATTGGCTTGCCAGTACTGGTATTACTGCTCTTTGGCCTGGTCTACTACCTGGTTCGCCGGCGTAAGTATGCGGGGAGTAGTTTGAATAAGAATTAGCGTTAGAATTAAAATGAAAGTGGCAGTTAAAGTATACCAGAGTAATTGGCGTTAGCCTAAGAACCCGCCTTAGCAGAGCAGAGAAAATACCCTAAACATTCTAACTATCAAAACTCCATGAATCGGCTTTTGACACACAAATACAGAGGTGTAATAATAATCAACAGTTACAGCCAGGGACGTACAGACGTATTGCAATGCGTCTCTTCAGCAGGATATTTGCACATGACTATTTTTCACAGAAGAACCAACTAACTACAGCCGACGTGCGCCTACGCTGTAGCTTCGAGCGCAAGCGTAAGGAGGTCTAACTAACTCAACCAATTCAACTAACTAAGGCCAACGCAGGAGGCCGAACCAAGCCAACTAAAGTCACTAAACAAAGCCGACCTCAGGAGGCTTACCTAACTCAACTAATAACGGCTGACGCAGGAAGCCGAACTAAATTCCCCAATTCAACTAACCATAGTCGCCGCAGGCGGAAGAAGCTTACACCATCACAACCCTAAACCATTGCTTTGGTCTAGACATTCACACATTAGGATTTGGATAAGCAAGTTCTAGCGAAGACCTTTGCGGGCAAATTTACATTGAGATGAATCGTACACTGATATTGTTGATCGCCGTTGTCGTATTAGGAGGAGGCACCTACTTTTTGACTAGCCAAGAACAAGCGGGCCCCGTTACTAGCATAGCAGGCGCAGACCGAGACTTTGCAGTAGATCGGGAGCTAGTCGAGAAGATTTTTATTGCCGACCGCCAAGGGCATCGTACAACGCTGGAACGCAATGGCGAAGGCTGGACTTACAACGAAAAATACGTCGCTCGACCAGATGCGGTTGAAATTTTGCTCCAAACAATCGACAAAATCCGTATGCGCTTCAAGCCCACCGAGGCCGCAGTTCCACATATGGTAGAAACACTGGCCACCCAGGGAATCAAAGTAGAAATCTACGGCAAAGAGGATGAGCTTCTAAAGGCCTATTACATTGGTGGTGCTACGAATGACGAACGGGGCACCTACATCATCCTGGAAGGTGCCGAGCAACCTTACGTAGCTGACATTCCCAACTGGGAAGGCAATCTGCGTTTCCGCTACAATCTACGCGGCGACGACTGGCGAGACCGTTCGATTCTAAAAGCCGAAGCAGAAGAGATTGCCGCGGTGAGCATTGAATATCCCAAGCAACAAAATAGTTCGTTCCGACTTGAAATTGGGGAAGAAAGTAAGGTTACCCCCTACTATCCGCTCACCCCTAAGATTAACGCTCCCGTGCAAGCAGGGCGGGTGGATGCTTTCATTCATAATTTTAATGCCCTTACTTCGGCCAGTTTCACCAACTTCCGAGATGACTATGACCAAATCATTGCCCAGGTACCGTTTGCCGTAATTAGCGTTGAGAAAAAGGACGGCTCCGTACAGTCCTTAAAGCTTTGGCCGGTGTACCCCGATGCCGCGCTTGACCCCAAAACCGGCATCAACATGGCCCCCGATGAAGTGCTCGAATACCACGCTCTCACTGAAAATGGCGACCTCATGGAGGTGTATAATGAAATGGTGAAAAAGATACTCTGGTCGTACGAATTTTTCTTCTAATCGGGGCCATCTACCGTAGTCTTGAAAGCGGTGCTTTTCGTCGAATAGATGGTAATTTTTTGATAAAAAGGGGTATATAAGAATAGTCATCATTATCGCTCTATTCCCATGCCGAACACCCTTGCGCCGCTCATTCGCTATTTCCGAGCCTGCTACCAGGCCGATTTTCGTGCTACCCGTTTACGGAGCTTCGTCAGCAAAAAAGCATCGCTCCCTTTTCTTTTTGCTGACGAAGCTTTTCTGGCCGACCAACTCAGCACATTGCCAGTCCCTACGGACTGGGGGCAGGCGATGTCTTCCCATTTATTTCTACACGCCAAGGAGGAACAGCTGTTCTGTCATGCTTTTTTCCTTATCGGACGAACCCAAGTACTAGGACGCCGAAAGGAAGTATGCGCTCCCTTGTTTCTCATTCCGGCAGAGATCATTGACGAAGCTGAGGTCTATCAAATTAAGCTAGACTTTGGTGGGACGCTAATTAACCCGGCCTTTGCCGAAGCGCTGCAAGGTACCGAAGCCGTTCATCCAGAGATTGGAAATCTATTTCAGTTTCTTAATGAGGAGCTACCACTTCCTCCTTTTGATTTTGATGCCCTACACCAAATTGAAACAGCACTCAAGACCTGCCTGCCCGGCCTTACCCATCCGGACTACCATTCGTTTCCGGTAGCCAACGAGCTTGAAGTTTTGAGTCAGGCAGTGCGCAAGCAAAAAGAAGGTTTTTCCATCTGGCCCAATTGTGGACTGGCCACGCTAGAGAAATCTGCAGGGGCAATGGGTATCCTGAATGAACTGGAAATACTAAGTGAGCAGAAAAGCTTCTCTCCGGTAGTGGAAGCGCTTTTCGCAGATGGTACTTCTAAGAGAACGAATAAGCCTGATCCAGAAATCGCGCCACTCCCGGTACTACTCAGCGCTAGCCAAGAAGCTATACTAAAGACAGCCGCTACCGAAACCATTAGCATGGTAAACGGACCACCAGGCACTGGTAAGTCATTCACCATCGCTGCTATCGCCGCCGACCGTTTAAGTGCTGGAGAAACGGTGCTGATCGCCGCGAAGAACGAGCAAGCCGTCAATGTCATAGCCGACAAGCTGAGTCGAGACTTTGAATTACCAGATATTGCCATTCGAGCGAACCGCAGCGACTATCGTAGGCATCTACGTCGCCGGATCAAAGATTGGTTAGATGGCTTAGGCTTGACCTACATCTACCCTTATCAAATGCAGCGGTACCAAACTGATTTGGAATCCAGGCGTAGTCAGGTGAGTCAAATCGAAGACCGCGTGGAGCGTCGGATCATGCAAGACCTAGATAAGCAGGAATTGTTAACAAAGGAGCGACCTAATTTGTGGCAACGCTGGCAAAAGTGGCGTTTGCAAAAGCAAGTCCTCCAGGAGTTTCCTATTTGGAAAGACATGCAGGCACTAGACTCGCGCCGGGGACAGCTAGAACAAGCAGGACGAACCTATCTAGAGTCGTTGTTTCACCGGCGTTTAAACAAAGCATTCCAGGCTAACCGAGCCGAGCTCCAAACGGTGTGGAAAGCGCTACGTAGCCAAACGGGCAAGGAAAAAGAACGATTCTTCCAGCAAATCAACTTCCCGAAATTGATCGAAGCGCTGCCGGTCTGGCTGGTAGACACCGCTCATGTACACGAGGTACTCCCGCTGCAAGAGGCCCTCTTTGATCTAGTGATAATAGACGAAGCAAGCCAATGTGATATTGCTAGCGCTCTACCGCTATTGCAGCGGGCCAAGCGGGCCGTAATAGTGGGTGACCCTAAGCAATTGCGCCATGTTTCTTTCCTCAGTCGCTCGAGGCAAGCAGTACTGGCCGATCAGTTTATGCTTCCCAGCAAGTTTCGCAAGGACATTGGCACCACGCTATCTTACCGAGACAGCAGTTTATTGGACCTCGTTAGTACTCGTATCCAGCACCAAAATCACGTAATTATGCTGGATGAACACTTCCGTTCTCTCCCCGACTTGATACGCTTTAGTAATCAGGAGTTTTATCGCTCCCAGCTCAAGATCATGACGGCGAATCCGGGGTCAGGGGAAGAGCGAAACATCTACATTCACCGCACCAATGGTGTACGCCACGAGAAGGGATATAACGCCCGCGAAGTAGCGGCTATCCTTCGGAGAGTGGAAGAAGTGGTGCAGGCCGAAGCGGAATTAGCCATTGGGCTTTGCCAAAGTATTGGTATCCTCTCCCCGTTCCGATCGCAGGTCGAACAGCTAAAGAAGGCCTTCAAAATGGCTTTTACCGCAGAACAAATGGCTCGCCACCGGATGCTCATTGGCACTGCTCATAGCTTCCAGGGAGAGGAAAGAGATATCATGTGCCTATCGTGGGTAGTGGACCCAAATACTTCAGCTGGAGTGCTTCGCTACTTCCAGCGAGAAGATGTTTTCAATGTCAGCATCACCCGGGCGCGCGTTGCCCAGTACTTGTTTGTTTCTGTGGGCTTGGAGCACATCCCCAACGATAGCCTACTGGCCAGGTACCTCATCGATGCTGGCATCCGTCAAACGGAAAAGCCAACAAACCTACCCCAGATTTGGAATGATCCATTTTTGGAGGAAGTACGTTTATTCATCGAGGCCCAAGGAGTAGAAACCGTCTTTGAAAATTACCACATTGCGGGTTTAGAAATCGACCTGGTATTTGTCCACGACGGACGAACGTACTGCATTGACCTGATCGGATATCCCGGCCCCTACGAGGCGGCCATTCCCAGTAACCGCTGGAAAATGCTTTCTCGTTTGCATTTGCACCCCTTTTCCTTACCGTATAGCCATTGGTTGTTTCGTCGGGAGGAAAGTGAGGCTGCTTTGCGTCAGTTTATTGGGGAAGAAGTCAAGGTCAATTAGCGGAGTAAATAACCCTTGCTTAATCTTCGGATAAAGAATCAGTGGATTGAAAAAATTGAAGATTGCTAAGACCGTAGTGCTGCGTACTCTGCGGCCAGTTGCTCACGGTCTACCGGTACCACGCCTACCTTTTCGCATACCTGCCCGCCGGCAAGATTGGCCAAAGTGGCGATCTCCCGAACGTCCATCTTAGCGGCGAGTCCAAGGGCCATTAAACTAATGACGGTATCCCCAGCTCCGCAGACATCCGCAATACTGCGCTCTTGGGTGGGGATCAGCTCCGCTACCTCCTTGCCGGCAACAAATAGGCCCTTTTCCGATAGGGTAATCATTGTGTAGGCATTACCTAGCCTACGATTCACCTCACGGGCAGCTTTTTCTAAATCAGGCAACTCGGGAGATAAGCCCTCTTGCAATTGCTGTTGCATCTCCCGCAGGTTGGGTTTAAATAGCGTGACATGGCGATAGGCCCAGAAGTTGTCAAATTTTGGATCTACGGCCGTTGGAATATCACGGCGTAGTGCTTCCAGAATAACTTCCCGAATCAAGTTCGGCGTAAGCGTACCTTTATTGTAATCCTGGAATAGGATAAGGTGAATTTCCTTTTGATCAAATAGCTCTCGTAGCTGCTTGAGTAGCAATTGCACACGTTCTTCACTAATGGGGCTGGTATCCTCCCGATCCACCCGTAGCAGGTGCTGATGCTGGGCAATTACTCTGGTTTTGACCGTTGTCGTACGTTCGGGATCTGCCTGTACATACTTCGACGAGATATCGTAATCTGGTAACAAAGATGTGAAAAGCGCACCGCTGACATCATCACCAATTACGCTAAACAAATAGGGCGTTGCCCCCATAGCCACCACATTGAGCGCCACATTAGCAGCACCACCCAATCGATTCTCTTCTTGTTGTAAATGTACTACCGGGACGGGTGCCTCCGGCGATATCCGATTTACCTTTCCCTCCAGATAACGATCGATCATTACATCGCCGATGATGACGATATTCAATTGGGAAAACCGGTCAAATAATTCAGTCGCACTCATGCCATTAGCTAGGAAAGACGCAAAAATAAGAAATTATTCTGGCCGCAAAACTTTAGTCAAATCCACAATGATGCGAGCGGTTGCTCCCTGGTTTTGTTGTAGATAACTTACAACTTCACGGCTGGCCAGCGCGCGGGCTGAAGGATCTCTAAGTTCGGCAAAGCAAGCTTCAAAGTCCGCCTTATTTTCTATAACAAAAGCTCCTCCACTCTCTCTTAAGGCTACAGCTTCCGCAAACTTATGATGTTTCGGGCCAAATAGAAGCGGGAGTCCGTAAGCTGCAGGTTCCAAGGTGTTATGGATACTACGGCCAAAACCACCACCGACATACACTAGACGGCCGTAGCGGTAAACCCGCGACAGCATACCGATAGTGTCCAGTACCAGAATTCGCGCGCCGCGCAGCTCTGATTCAGTGGGCTCACTAGAATAGCGCAAAGCCGGCAAGGGACAACGATCGATAATCTGTTGCACATGACTTTCACTAATGTCATGCGGGGCAATCAACAATTTCCAGTCGCTGCTCCACCATTCTTTTTGGGCAAGCAAAATCGCTTCTCCGGGTGGCCAAGTACTACCGGCAATAAACACTTGTGCCCCAGTAGCAAAAGCCGCAATTGGCGGATACTGTACTGTTTCCTGAGCAATGGTCATCACTTGATCTACCCGCGGATCACCAGTTACCGTCACTTGTTCTAGGCCGTGGCTTTGTAATAATTGCTGATCTGCGAGTGTTTGGACGTGCAAATGCTGGAAGCGGTGAAGTAATTGTAAAAAAGTACGACCATACCACCGAAAAAACAGCTGCTGCGGGCGAAATGCTCCGGCAATCAAAAAAGTAGGAATCCTCTGATCAAAAGCGGCCTGTAAGTGAAAATACCAAAACTCATATTTGACAAACACAATAAGGTCTGGTCGTAAATTGGTGATCCACCCTTGAGCATTACTGGAGGTATCAGCTGGGAGGTAGCAGATATAATCGGCTGCCGCATAGTTCTTACGCAGTTCGTAACCGGACGGCGAGTAAAAACTAAGCACAATCTTAAGATGTGGAAAATCTTTGCGGAGCTGTTCCAGTACTGGCCGGCCTTGTTCAAACTCGCCAAGGGAGGCACAGTGCATCCATAAGACTTTATCATTAGCAGCAATCGTACTCCGCCACCCTTGGAGATCGGCTAACCAATTTTGCCGCCCGTCTACCCACGCTCGGGCCTTTGGATTAAACAAAGCTGCCAGGCGTATTCCTAAATGATAAGCACTTACAGCAATTCGATACAGCAATGATCCCATCTAGTAGAAGATATCTTCCGCATTTCCCTGGTAAAACGGCAATGAAACCGAAAGGCGCAAGCCCGCCAAGAGATCCAAGCGTTGCTCGGTATCTGCCATACGGGTATCGAAATTGAACGAGCGGCGGTTTTGGGTAAATCCTTCAAAGAACTCAAAGCCGATAGTGAGGTTTATGCCATTGCTTTTACCAATAGTTTGGTACCCAATAAACTGGTGTAAGGCCAAGCCATTAGTGAGGCGATCATAGCCTTTGGCGTATTCCCCCTCTAACTGGGGGACAACGCGAAAGGGATCATCTTGGATTCGAATACGATGCTGTAAGAGCCCCGCGCCTAAATTGATCCGGATACCGGAGCGCCGATTGCTCTCGAAAAGACCAAATAATCGGCCAACACGTACACCGTAGTAACTACCACGCATACGGAGTTGGATATCAGCAGGATCACGGTCATTGCCAATAATATCGCCGGTTTCGGTGCGCAGGCCCGCCAAAACGTCTTCGTTCACGGTGCTCCCGAAGAGGAATTGCCCCTGTACTCCAAAGGTCCAATTGCTCTCTGTCATATAGTCCGCCGATACTTCAGCGGCGAAATTATTACCAAAGCGATCTGCCATATCGCCTAGGGGCACCTGTGGCCCGTAGCCGAAATTTAAGAGGATCACACGACCGGAATTACTTTGGCCAAAGCCACTAGCTAGCTGAATAAGTAGCAACATGAGTATTAATCCCAGCTGTTTCAGCATCTTATACTTCATCTTCATTCTCCTAGTTCATTTATTCTTTTAGCTGTCCGTCATTTCACTTCTTTCTGACCTTTAAGGACGGATAGACATTTTAGCCGGCGCAAAGATAGTCGCTTCTTCCACCTACCGGAAAAATTCATTTTAAAGATAAGTCCAACGGCATACCAAAGGCCTGCGGTGATCTTTTATCTTTGCCCCCAGTTGGGCTAAACATAGCGTTTTTTGTATCTCGCGCCTGGTTTATCCGTCTTAATACTACCAACACATTCGCAATCAAAATTAATCATGCCAAGAATCCTCATTACCGGTGGTGCCGGCTTCTTAGGGTCTCACCTATGTGATCGTTTTATCAAGGAAGGGTATCAGGTTATTGCTATGGACAACCTGCTCACCGGAAACAAAGAAAACATCGCTCATTTGTTTCCACTTCCAGAATTTGAGTACTATCACCACGATATTACCAAGTTTGTCCACGTTCCTGGTCAGCTTGATTACATCCTACACTTTGCCTCTCCAGCAAGTCCTATTGACTATCTAAAGATGCCTATTCAAACCTTAAAGGTTGGTGCACTCGGCACGCATAACTTATTGGGTCTGGCGAAAGAGAAGAAAGCCCGTATTCTAGTGGCTTCCACTTCCGAAGTGTATGGTGACCCACTGGTACACCCACAACCCGAAGAATACTGGGGCAACGTTAACCCAGTTGGTCCTCGTGGCGTATATGACGAAGCCAAGCGCTTCCTGGAAGCCATCACTATGGCTTACCATAACTACCACGAAGTAGAAACTCGCATCATTAGAATCTTCAATACCTATGGTGCTCGCATGCGTACTGACGATGGCCGCGTTTTGCCCGCTTTCTTTAGTCAAGCGATTCGAGGCGAAGGCCTTACTGTGTTCGGCGATGGCACCCAGTCTCGTTCGTTCTGCTATGTTGATGATCTGGTAGAGGGCATTTATCGCTTACTTTTAAGCGATTATCACCTTCCGGTAAATATCGGCAACCCCGATGAGATTACGATTATGGACTTCGCCAAAGAGGTGCTTGAGCTAGTGGATAATCCGGCTGCGCACATCATCCATAAGGATTTGCCGGTAGACGATCCAAAAATTCGTCAGCCTGATATCACCAAAGCTAAAGAGATCCTTGGATGGGAACCAACGATTAGTCGCGCGGAAGGATTAAAGCGTACCTATGCCTACTTCAAGGAAGTGGTAAAATAGTTCGAAGCAATACCCTAATCGACGCGACTGCGTTAACCTAAAAATCACCGCAAACAAATGGCGAACATTCTTGTAACTGGCGGAGCAGGTTTCATTGGCTCCCATTTAATTCGGCTACTGATCCAGAAGCATCCTTCGGACCACATTTTCAATCTTGACGCCTTGACCTACGCTGGCAATGCAGAGAACTTGAAGGATGTAGAAAATGCGCCGAATTACACCTTCATTAAAGGAGATATTACAGATTTCAGCTTTCTGGAATCCATCTTTGCTGAACATCAGTTCTCAGGAGTGATTCATTTGGCCGCGGAGTCACACGTAGACCGGTCCATTGCTAACCCGATGGCCTTCATTTTGACCAATGTTGTAGGCACGGTAAATCTACTCAACGCAGCGAAAAATGCTTGGCAAAATGATTATACCGGCAAGCGATTTTACCATGTCTCTACGGACGAAGTATACGGCTCACTGGGTGCTGAAGGGTTCTTTGTAGAGGAGACCGCTTATGATCCACGCAGTCCTTATTCGGCTTCCAAAGCCAGCTCCGATCATTTTGTGCGCGCCTGGCACCATACCTACGGCTTACCGGTTGTGTTGTCCAACTGCTCCAACAACTACGGCCCGTATCAATTCCCAGAAAAGTTGCTACCGCTGATGATCAATAATATTCGTCACGGCAAACCTCTTCCAGTCTACGGCGATGGCTCCAATGTACGTGACTGGTTATGGGTGGAAGACCATGCCGCCGCCATTGAGTTGATCTACCGGGAAGGCAAAAACGGTGAGACCTACAATATTGGTGGCAATAACGAATGGTCTAACATTGATCTCGTGCGTAAACTGTGCGAAATTTGTGATGAGGCCTTAGACCGCCCCGCCGGCACCTCCGAACAAACCATCACCTTTGTGACGGACCGCCCAGGACATGATCATCGTTACGCTATTGACGCTAGTAAGTTGGCCAACGAGCTCAACTGGTCACCCTCCGTACAAGTAGATGAGGGCTTGCGCCGCACGGTGCAATGGTACCTGGATAATACAGAATGGCTGGAACGGGTGACTTCTGGGGCTTATCGGGAGTATTATAAGGAGCAGTATCAGGGGCGGTAGTGTTTTACTTGGAGGCCAGTCTTGTTACTCGCGACGGGGGTTAGTCTTTTTACTCGCGACAGGAGTCGCTTCGGAACGTCGCTTCGGAGGATCGATTGGAAAACTAAACAACAATGAAATACATATACGCCTGTATCCTACTATGCCTCATCGTTTCTAGCTGTCGTAATAGTCAGTCTGATCCAGAGCAATTAACGGCCCTGTACGGTGAGTATTTGCAAGCTGTGATCGAAATTCCTGCGGGGACTAATCAGAAGATTGAGTACGATTACGCGACGGGATCTTTCCAAGTAGATCAAATTGATGGTAAAGATCGGGTGATCGACTTCCTGCCTTACCCTGGAAACTACGGTTTTGTACCGGGCACCCTGATGGATACTGAACGAGGAGGCGATGGCGATGCACTGGACATTCTGGTTATTGGTGAAGCAGTAGAAACGGGTACCAGTATGCCCGTCATTCCGCTAGGTGCACTGGTACTGCGTGACCGTGACGAAATTGACACGAAATTGATCGGTATTCCTGCAGATCCCACCCAACAGGTGATTGAGGCAAAGGATTTCATGAGCTTTGCTCTACGCTACGATGCCGCGCGAAGAATTATTGAGGATTGGTTCCAAAACTATAAGGGAGCCGGCCGGGTGGAGATTATCCGCTGGGAAGACGAACAGTACGCCTGGTCAGAAGTAGAGAAATGGAAGAAATAAGCAGTAATCCATGTCTAGCCTTCTCAACGAATGAATATTTACTGCTGACAATTGCACCCCAGGTTCAACCTTAGCCCCATTTTCACCGTTGTGTAAGATATTGAGATGACATTAGCATGACTGACACACCCGTTAAAGTAGGGCATTACCGAGGTAGAACAGCATTGAGGTCCAAACGATTGCCTCGTTGTCCATGGTCTACCTTACCCACTATATCAACTGGCTCTTTGAATACCCTTAGTCTATCTTCAGATTGGCAGGTTCGCTGGTATCCGGAAATCAGCGCAGGTATCGAACATTGGGGCCGTCTAGCAAATCCAGATAATCTCTTCCTTTCAAAAGAATATTTTGAACTCTTAGGTGGATTGGATTTAGGCGCCGTAGATACTGGCTTTGCCGTATTTGAACATCCCCAACACGATGCTTTCGGTATTGTGCTACAGGTGTTTTCATTTAACCCCCAGGAGCAAATGGGGAAACTGGACCAAAACGAGGAATACGGTGTATTCCAATCTTTTATTGGTCGAGTTAAAGATACCCTGGCCCGCACCTTGCGATTTCGCATACTTTCACTAGGTCAGCTATTGCTCACTGGTGATCACGCCCGCCGAGGTGTTTCTTCCTTGCCCACTGAAGAATTGACTGCTTTACTGGCCGAAGGAGCGGAAGCAGTTGCTCAAGCCTGGCCGGAGCGCTTGCACGGCATAATGATCAAGGATATGCCCTTGGCAGAAAATCCTAAAGATCATCGCTTCCACGCACTACCTGTACAGCCTAATATGGTTCTCGATCTGCAGCCGAGCTGGAGTAGTTTCGAAGATTATCTACAGGCTATGTCATCCAAGTATCGGGTCCGGGTACGTCGGGCTCGCAAAAAGGGTAAAGCGCTCGAAAGGCGCGAAATGGACCTGGCTGAAATAGAGGCGCGACAAGAGCAAATGTTTGCGTACTACCAACAGATTGCCAGTCAGTCCGACTTTAATGCGATAGTGCTTCCACAAAATTATTTCACGAATTGGAAGAAGAAGTTTCCAGATCATTTCCGAGTCTGGGGATACTTCCTAGGTGAGGAATTGATTGGTTTTGCCACTGGCGTCTACAACCACCACGAATTGGAAGCTCACTTCCTTGGTTTTGACGCGGCCTACAACCGCAGCCATCAGCTTTATCTCAACATTCTCTATGACTTGGTAGAAGAGGGAATCAGCGCTGGGGTGGAGGAGGTCACGTTCTCCCGCACCGCTTTAGAGATCAAAAGTTCAGTAGGGGCAGAAGCCCGTAAACTTTATTGCTGGATGCGCGCCAGAGTAGCAATTGCCAACCCATTAATTCCCATCGTAGCGCGCTTTATTGCGCCTTTACCTAAATGGGAAGCCCGGCATCCGTTCAAGGCGAGTTAAGCAGGGATTAGAAATAGGAAATTAGAAGTTAGAAGTTATCGGCCCGCTCTTTCTTCAGTCTGACCATTGGTGTTGGTATCAATCCGACTTGGTGTAATTTCAATAGGCTGTGGCGCATACTCCGTCTTGGCCACTAGGCGTTGACTAGCATTGCCTTCCACAATTGGCTTCACAGGCTTAGGTAGTGGATTAGCCTGGGCGATTTCTACCAAGGCAGCCACCTCATCATCCTTTGTGGTCTTCAATACCAGTTCTTCCACTTCAAATTGGAGTTGTTCCTGTGCTAGAATAGGTGCCTGTTGCTCCGCTTCGGCGAGCCACATGAATACGACAGACAGCCCCATTAGCAGTGCTAAACCCGCAGCAATACCCATTGGGCTAGGTAGGCGTCGTAGAGGAGTTCGCCGAATTGATGGGCGATTCGCCTGCAGACGGCGCTCAATGCGTGACCAAGCCTGTGGTGTAGGCTCTTGCTCCAAGTCGGAGGCTTTTTCCCTGAAGAGGTCAAAGATATCTTTCTTTGCCATCGTGTTGTTTTTTTAGTTACTAGGTCAGGTGCTCAATAGTGTTATCCGTTGGCTAGTTTGCGAATTCGCGCCTCAGCGCCAGGATAGTTGTTTTCCAATAGCAATTGCTGAAGACGTTTTTTCGCCAAAATCAATTGCGACTTGGATGTGTTAATGCTAATATTTAGTAAGTCGGCGATTTCTCGATGTTTATAGCCTTCAATCACGTACAAATTGAAGACGGTCCGGTAACCATTTGGCAGTTGATCCAGCAAGCGCAAAATATCCTGAGCTGCCAGTTCCGCTACCACATTCTGGTTATCTCTAAGGTCAAAATGCTCCTGAATTTCAAAAGCGTTTTTCAAGGCGTGTTTTTTGCGTAGCGCCATCAAACATTCATTGACTACAATACGCCGAATCCAACCTTCAAAACTTCCGTTACCGGTGTACTGCTTGATGTTAGTAAACACCTTGCAGAAACCTTCTACCAGTGCGTCTTCCGCATCTTCCGCTCGCTTGAGGTAGCGGCGACAGACTCCCAGCATTTTGGGCGAGTAGGTTTCGTATACCTTCCGCTGCGCTAGGGGATCCTGTACCCGACAAGCTTTTATGAGTTCTGCTTCTATCACCTGGTAGTTGTTGGTCGTAACTCGTTATAGAACTGTATTAAAGATGCAACAAATCGACGGAATGGTGGTTAGGTCCTAAATTTTTTCGCCAATGGCGTCGTAATTCGACGATTTGAAGGCCAATCAGGGCTGGCGCGGCGCAGCTAATTCCCGTATTTTTGCCGCTATTCTTAATTTAAGCGTTTGTTTAAAATGAACCTCGAAAACAATCAGTACGTACTGCCTTCGGGCTTGGATCCACTTGCACTCGCAGCCGAATACGGTTGCCCGCTCTACCTTTACGATAGTGCGGTGATTAAACGTCAGTATGACAAAATCAATGGCGCGTTTGATGTGAAACGCTTGCGGATCAACTATGCCTGTAAAGCCAATACCAATCTGAGTATTATGCGCCTGCTGCAGAGCTGGGGCAGCGGACTGGATACGGTTTCGATCCAAGAGGTAGAGTTGGGTTTGCAGGCGGGCTTCGCCCCACAAGACATTATCTACACCCCGAACTGTGTTTCGCTGGAGGAAATAGCCGAGGCCGTTAGCTTGGGAGTGCGCATCAACATTGATAATATTTCCATTCTGGAACAGTTTGGTCACCAGTTTCCGGATATACCTATCTGCATTCGCATTAACCCCCACATCATGGCAGGTGGTAATGCTAAGATTTCAGTGGGCCACATCGATTCCAAGTTTGGCATTTCGATCCACCAGATGCCCCACATTCTGAAGATTGTTCAGACACTAGGCCTGCACATTGAGGGAATCCACATGCATACGGGTTCGGATATTTTGAATGCCGAATCGTTCCTACAAGCCGCTGAAATTCTACTCAACTGCGCTCAGTCTTTTCAGAACTTAGATTACATTGATTTCGGTAGTGGCTTCAAGGTGCCCTACAAGCCCGGTGGCATTGCTACGGATATTGAGGACTTTGGCGAACGCTTAAGTCAACGCTTCAACGAATTCTGTGCCGAATATGGTAAGGATTTGATGTTGATCTTCGAACCCGGAAAATTTCTGGTAAGCGAAGCTGGCTATTTCTTGGCACGCTGCAATGTAGTCAAGACAACCCCAGCCACCGCATTTGTCGGCGTCGACTCTGGCCTCAACCACTTGTCTCGTCCGATGATGTACGATGCCTATCACCACATCACCAACCTGAGCAATCCGGAAGGGAAAAAGCGGATTTACACCGTAGTAGGTTATATCTGTGAAACCGATACTTTTGGTGCTAACCGTCAGTTGAATGAGGTGCGAGAAGGCGATATCATCTGCCTGCACAATGCCGGTGCCTACTGCTATTCTATGTCTTCCAACTACAATAGTCGTTACCGCCCAGCGGAAGTGCTCATCCACGAGGGTAAGGCACATTTGGTACGCCGTCGCGAGACGATGGAAGATATCCGCCGCAATCAGCTTGATGTCTTTGCGCCTGCCACGGTAGGATAAAGTACTGGTTCCCGGATGTCTTCTGATGTCCGGGAATATTATTTCTCTACTACCGATACAACCCAGCCAAATTCCTGCACGATCATATCTGCTACCTCTTCTGCTGTTCGATCGGTATTATCAATGCGCAGATGCGGAACGCCTGGAAATACTTCTTCTCCCCCACTATTGAGGCTGTACTTACCCTCCATTTTCAGCAAATTCTCTCGCGATAGTTCCAATTTGCGTTTACTGGCTTTATGTGCCAAACGGTTCGGTGTGGAATTTCGCTCCAAGCGTTTCTCCAGCGGCGCGTAGAGCTCTACCAGATGAGGCTTCCACCCATTGGCAATAAAGTGATCAAAGACTTTTTGTCCTTCGGCAATATCCTCCCGGTAATCAAAAGCAAAAACCACAGTAAATATGAAGCCAGGTAGCTGCTGGCTAGCGGACGCTGTTTTAAAAACGAGTTCGCGGATACCGCTGTTGATAGCCCTAAACTCTGGTGTTCCCCAGGCAAAAAGATCGAGTGTCAACTCAATGGAATGGTGATTGTGAAACAAGGGGTAGCCCAAACGCTGGGAGAGTACCTGCCCAACGGTCATTTTGCCTACTGCCGGCGGCCCCGTAATGATCAGAAAATTCATGTGCTGGTAGATTTATGGGACACAACGATCCCATCGGTAACGAAGTTCCCACCTACTATGTCCCTAACCTTATTTCTAGCGCCTGATTCTTCATCCCGTTTTATCGCACTTCAAAAATGCACTCCCCTCCTACTCTTCCCGATTGACCGTATCCATAGAGAAGGCCGGTAGGCAGATTGCCAGATACTCACATTCTTCGGTGAAGGGATTGGAATAGCGAATACGGGTATTTTTATGGATTTTGATCGACTGCCCGGCCTCAAGCACTACAATTTCGCCTTCGATTTCAAACTGTTTCCGACCACGAATGATAAAAGTGTACTCATCAAATTCCGGCCGCTGGAAGGGTTCCCCCCAACCCGGAGGTGCAATCATACGAGCGATACTTACCGCATTTTCTCCAGTAGTGGCCAGGCCAAAATGTTCCTCAATGTGCTTGCCATCGGTTGTGGGAACGATGAAAGGGTTGGTCTGCAAAGTATATGACTTAGGCATGCCTCTTTTAGCGGGAAAATACGCTTCTTATCGTTTATTCTACCAACAATACGAGTAATAATTTCGGGATGAAAAACAAGCCAAAATTGCCAATACCAATGAGCAGAAAATATCCGTTCCAGTATTAGAACAAGAAAAATATTGAGGCAGAGAGGACACCAGCATTTTTGATTTGACTCAGGGTGAGCTTCGTGAGAGAGAAGTACGAGCCGCGGCACAAAAATGAGTTTAGTCAGGAGTGAGTTTTGGCAATTATTGGATTCCGTTAGCTTTTTTTCTACCGCAAAAAAAGATGTAACGACAGTCAAAAGAAGTTAACTCATTGTAAATTAAGCCTTTCCCTCATGCCCAGAAAAAAAATTAAAAAAACATTCCAACAGGGCTTTCACGATTAGATTTTTTTCCGCACTTTTGTAATCCCCCTCAATTGAAAGGGGCTTTCACTTGATACCAATCTGATACAAACAACAAAGTGGCCACTGTTCTGGTGGATTCTTTGTTAGCACTTCTACAACTTACTGATACTCAATTGTTTACCTCCAGCAGGCTACAGTTTTTTTAATTGCCCTTGGCATTTAAACTATTGAGTATTATGCATTTGGACTACTCCTCTGTATGGGATAACTGTCTGTCAACAATTCGCCAGCACGTGAATAACCAGAGCTTCAAGACCTGGTTTGAACCGATCCGTCCGGTGAACCTGCGCGACACCGCGTTGACCATTCAGGTACCCAACCGTTTTTTCTACGAATGGCTAGAGGAGCATTACGTGGGTCTACTCAAAATGACCATTCGTAAGGAATTGGGTGACAACGCTCAATTGTTGTACCAAATCGTTAACGGAAGCGCCGAAAAAGTAGCCAAATACAAGCGCAATGGTACCGCGGTAGCAGCCGCTGTTCTAGCCAAGCCACACAAAGAGCAGCATAAAGGAGGATATGCGCCAGGACAAGTGGACACCGGCAACATCAAGAATCCTTTTATCATACCGGGGATCAAGAAACCAAAGATTGATCCACAGCTTAACGAGAAGTACACCTTTAATACATTTATTGAAGGTGATTGTAACCAATTGGCCCGTTCTGCCGGCCTCGCTATTGCCGACCGGCCGGGTAAGAACTCTTTCAACCCGCTCATCATCTACGGCGATGTGGGCTTGGGTAAGACCCACCTTGCACAAGCCATTGGGCATCGGGTATTGGAATTGCATCCTGGTAAAACGGTGCTCTACGTAGCCACCGACAAGTTTACCCAGCAGATCATCCAGTCTATCAAGAACAATGCCGTTAATGATCTTATCAATTTCTACCAGTTCGTTGATGTATTGGTAGTAGATGACATCCAATTCTTGGCCAACAAGCAGAAGATGCAGGAGATATTCTTCAACATCTTCAACCAACTGCACCAGAACGGAAAGCAAATTATCCTTACCTCCGATCGCCCTCCGAAAGATATGGACGGTATCGAGGAACGCCTCATCTCTCGTTTCAAATGGGGTTTGACAGCCGATTTGCAAGCACCTGACCTCGAGACTAGGATAGCCATCCTGATGTCGAAGTCTAACTACGAAGGCGTTGACATTCCACAGAACGTCACTGAGTTCATCTGCTACCACATTAAGAATAACATTCGCGAGCTAGAGGGTGCACTGATTTCCCTCATTGCGCGTTCTTCGCTCAACCAGCGTGAGATTGATGTGCCTTTGGCAAAAGAGGTCATCAAGAACTTTGTCAGTGAAATCAATCGAGAGATTACCGTAGAGTATATCCAGGAGTTGGTGGCTGGCCACTTTGAGCTACCGGTTGAAATCCTGCAAGGAAAAACTCGTAAGCGCCAAGTTGTGATTGCACGTCAATTATCCATGTATCTGGCCAAGCAGCTAACCGATCAGTCGCTCAAGGCAATTGGCGAAAACTTCGGTGGGCGCGATCACAGTACCGTCATTTATTCTTGCAAAACCGTTCAGGACTTGATGGAAACTGACGCTATTTTCAAGGATACCGTGTCAGATTTGCAGCGAAAAATCAAAATGTCGCTCAGCTCTTAAGCACGGAGGGAACTTATTACCAGCAGCTTAGGTTATTACCCATGAAAAAAGGTGATTTTTTCCTGATTTTTTCTTGGCCAATAAGATGCCGTTATATACCTTTGCATCGCTCTTGAAAGAAGGGGCATAAATTATATAGATCAGACCACGGTCTGAGATGTCGTTCGGGGTGTAGCGCAGTCCGGTTAGCGCACCTGCTTTGGGAGCAGGGGGCCGCAGGTTCGAATCCTGCCACCCCGACATTTTTTTAGTCACTGGTGACGTGGGTGAGTGGCTGAAACCACCGGTTTGCTAAACCGGCGTACTCTGAAAGGGGTACCGCGGGTTCGAATCCCGCCGTCACCGCATTTGCCGAAAAAGCTGAGTTCCTGGTATGGGAGTTCAGCTTTTTTCGTTTGTACCCTCCACTAAGCCTAACATTTACTATTCTTAATTTGCGACTGCCTTGGCAGGAGCCTGGTGCCAGGATGGCGCAAGGGCTAGGGATAGTAAGGCCGACGCCAGGAGCGCCTGGAAAGCCCGCCTGATAGAATACTATGCACGGCGGGCAAGCCCGACGCTGCCCGGCCAGCAGGCAGGGCGATGCGGAGCCCCATAAACACGATAACACTGACCTCCGTGGTGGGATCGTTCACAACCCTCTCCCCTACCTTTTCCTTATCTTGGTGTGCACAATGCCATTACTGGTCAACACCAATACGCTAAGCTCATTATGCTGGAAAACATCAATCGACTACTGCGAGATGATAAGCTTACCGAAGGGATCACTGCTTTGGAGCAATTTCTGAGGCGACAGCCCGGCGGATTGGCGTTACGGCAGCGACTGGCAAAGTTAAAGGCTGAAATTGCGGCACTGGACCAGCAATATGCAGCAGCCGAAATTTCCGAAGAGGAGCACAGGAGCGCACAAGCAATATTGAAAAGGGACCTACTGGAACTGCTGAGGGGAATCGAACAGACCTACAACAGACCTTCTGCTCCGGCGAGTGCTCCGACGCGACCTAGAGGTGGTGGTTTATTGGATCGGGCACTGGAAGCGATCCGTAAGCGTTGGCCACGCTCTACCAGAGACCGCGACATTCGTCCTCCCAGCCCACGTATCCCGTCTAAGCCGAAGGAAATAGATGAGATGGTAGTCGGTCCGGTGGAGGAAGAATTCCCCATGGAGGCCACACCGCCGGAAGAGGCGATGGAAGGAGAACCGCCGTCGCCGCCGACATCAGCGCCACCCCCACAGACACCAAGTGCTCCTGCACCCACCTCTCCCACTCAAATAGGAGGTGTACAGAACCCATTTCAAGCGGGGAAAATCCTCTACGCTATTCCTCCAAGTATGAAGTTATCAGAGCCGGTCCGTTGCCGGATTAGGATTGCTACACAAGCCCTGGAAGACAGTGTACTAGAGTCTGGCCTATCAGAAGAGGAAAAGGATAACGCGACTAGGGAAGGTATACAGATCACCTCGGTGATGAAAGTAGAGTTAGAGGAGGCCCATGATCAGGGCAATAGCTTTGAAATTGTGGCGCGGAATACCGCTGAACAACCGATACTGCCTTTCATGCCCACCGAATGGACTTTTGATGTCACACCTAAGCGACCGGGCCACTACGCACTGCTACTTCGCGTAACTGCTAAGGTGCAGATTCCCGGTTTTGGGGAACGCCCCTTTGATGTTGCAGTGTTGGACCGGGCTATCCAAGTGACTACCACTGGTGAGGCCGTTGATCTTGATGCCTTTGAGGAGCAGCCCATCCCCGACCCTAGCTGGGACGATGCCGATGAAGAAGCAGTGCACCAAGCCCTACGTATTGGAAGAGTAGACCGTGCCATAGAACGGATTATCAATTTTGTCCAAGACAAGGATAGTGACTTTCACAACACCTTGCTCTTGCTGCAATTTAGGTGGAGTGATAACAGTAATCAACTGCAGCAACAACTGATCAGTGCCAGTGATTGGGACGTAGTGAATAATCGCGTGCGGCTGTCCATCACCAAACTGCTGGCGGAGCTCCGGCAAAATTTCTCTTCGGCAGTTGCAAGGACGGAATTGGACTGGAAGACTTTAAATGCGGATTTGCAGACAGAGCTCCAATAAGGAGGTGGGTAAAGACAAGTTCTCAGAGTACTGGGTTCAGTTTTAACCGCTACAAAAGATTATGGCCGCATAGGCCGTATTATCAATTTTTCACTAATCCGCTCGCGCGCGCCATTTTTCTATGATTTCCGCCTCCCTCAGCATGAATGATCGTTCCCCAGTAAGTATCTGATCTCGCCTTTCTTGCGGGACCGCATCAGAATACCACCATTCTTTGGTAGCGCCTACCGTTTCGGACAAGGGTCTAAACTGGAGGTCCGCGGCAATGGCTCTACTGTTATCGCTCTTGGACATACCCGCATATTCTGGCAATTGTATAACCCAGGGCTGAATGCCAATTACGCCATTTTATTGTAGAAAAGTAGGATCATCGATTTGAACAAAATTAACCGGAGCATTATAGCTTGCATGGATGCCGTGGACAAAGGCATTGGTAGTCATTTTGAAGCCCGGGCCAGAACCATTGTAAGTCCCTACGGCTTTATTTTCTGCTAATCTAATCATCCACTGCGCCAAGTCACGAACGTCAATATATTGAACGACTTCGTCCGCCGCCCCAGGAATGATGATGTCTCCCCCTCTTTCTAGGCGAGCCAACCAATAAGGAAAGCGATCAGTGCGATCACCAGGGCCAACGATTAAGGTAGGTCGAACAATAATGGATCTTTCTGCGCCAAAGGCATTGATGGTAGCCATTTCTGAAGTAGCTTTCATCACACCGTATTCGTAAGTCGCTCTTTCACCAGCTGTGGCATTATCAGGAATTTCCGTGACCAATGATCTGCCTTCAGAAAAATCATCCCCGGTAAATGGGTAATAAACGCTAATGGAAGAGGTGTACATATAATACCCGACATTATCCACCAGCAATGCGGCCGTGTCCTCCGTCCACTTGGTCTTACGCCCGGAGTTGTCGATTACAACATCCCATTTTCTATTCTTCAAGGCCTCCAGATTATCCTCCCGGTCGCCAACTAACTGCTCTACTTTGGCAAAGACTTCGGGATGAACATTAGGTATCGTTTTCCCTCTCGTGAAAGTGGAAACTTCGTGCCCTCTCTCTAAGGCGTAGGCGATCTGATGAGGTCCCAGAAAGCTTGTTCCTCCCAGAATCAGAATCTTTAGCTTTTCTTCGGCCTGGGCTAAGCCTTTGAATGGATTTGAGCTAACGACCGGAGCCAAACCTAAAGCCAAGCCTGCTCCTAAAAATTCTCGTCTTGTCTTTTTCATTTTTTCTTATTTGCAGGAAAACTTACGAAAATTTCAGCTTTGTACGCGTTTTAGGAAACGGGCCGTAAAGGACTTGTTGCGGTTTTGCAGTGAATTACTCCGATCGCTAGGTCACCAGGCGATACAAGACCTTAGAAGCGGGTGAACTAAGTCCATGCGCCTGGTTTAAGCGTACCGTGAGTCCTAATCCTCCCCCCAATAGCATTCAGCACAAAACCAAGCCCTTACGATCGTATAAAATCTCTTTATTGATTCTAGCCGATCATAATCGTTAAATAGAGAGTAGTCGATACTCCACTTTCCTTCGTCTAGAGTTTTATACTTGAGTGCACTATCACCGTAACTTACTTGTTCATTCGGTGAAACACTTAACTTAAAATCAATCAAATGAAGCTATTCATGAAAACCAATCTCAAACTGCTCTTTCTGGTGTTTGTTGCTCTGCCCATGCTCAGCAGCACCCTACATGCTCAACTCCCCGACCTAATTGACCGCGAGGTGTTCTTCGGTGACCCCGAGGTTACTGGCGCGCAGCTCTCACCCGATGGTAAGTATATGTCCTTCATCAAGCCCTACATGGATACCCGTAATGTGTGGGTGAAGGAGATCTCCGCGCCATTTGAGGAGGCTCGTCCACTTACGGACAATACAGACCGACCAGTAGCCGGTTATTTCTGGTCACGTGATTGCAAATTCCTGCTCTACGTAAAAGATCAGGGCGGGGATGAGAACTACAACATCTACGCACTTGACCCACAATCACCCAGTGCGGAAGGCAGCACCGTCCCCGAAGCCAGAAAACTGACTGATCGTGAAGGCGTTAGAGCTATCATTTATGCCGTACCCGAAAGTGATCCGGATCTGATGTATGTTGGCCTCAACGATCGCGATCCCGCTTGGCACGACCTTTACAAATTACGTATTTCAAGCGGAGAACTTGAGCTATTGCGGGAAAATACCGATCGATTTACCGGCTGGATTTTCGACAATGATGACAAGCTTCGCCTGGCTACCCGCTCTGCTGACAATGGCGACACCGAAGTGCTGCGGGTAGACGAAGATGGTTTCACCCAAATTTACAGTTGTGACGTACTTGAGACCTGCGCCCCAGTTCGTTTTCACAAAGATAATGAGCGCTTCTACATGCAGAGTAATAAGGGAGATGATCAAGACTTGATTGCCCTCTTCTTGATGGACCCGAAGAGTGAGAAAATTGAAATGGTGGAGCAAGATCCCGAAGGACGCGTTGATTTTGGCGGTGCCTTTTTCTCCGACGTCTCTAAGGAATTGATTGGCACCAGCTATACCGATGATCGCCGCCGTCGTTACTGGAAAGAAAAAGATATTGCCGAAGACTATCAGTGGTTGCAGGACCAGCTTCCTGGTAAAACCATCGGCTTTGGCTCTTCTACCACCGACGAAAACTACTGGCTCATTGGTGCCTACGGTGACACCGACCCCGGAGCGACTTACCTCTATGACCGTAAAGGCAACACCTTGGAATTTCAATACCGCGGCCGACCCGAAATGCCCGTCGACGATCTAGCCGAAATGAAAGCAGTTCGTTACAAGTCGAGTGATGGTTTGGAAATCCCGGCTTACCTGACCCTCCCAAAAGGTGTGGAAGCTAAGAACCTGCCCATCATCATCATGCCACACGGTGGCCCTTGGGCACGCGATTACTGGGGCTACAATCCTTATCACCAGTTTTTAGCTAATCGTGGATACGCCGTTTTGAGTCCGAACTTCCGTGGTTCGACTGGTTTTGGTAAAGCCTTCCTGGATGCCGGTAATGGCGAATGGGGAGAGCTCATGCAAGATGACCTAACGGCAGGTGCTGAATACCTCATCGAAGAAGGCATCGCCGACCCGGAACGGGTGGGTATCATGGGTGGATCGTACGGTGGTTATGCTACCCTGGCCGGACTTACCTTCACGCCTGAGGTCTACGCAGCGGGTGTTTCCATTGTTGGTCCTTCTAACCTAGAGACCTTATTGAATAGTATTCCCCCTTATTGGGCATCCTTCTTGAAGGTCTTCCATACTCGGATGGCGGATCCTAATACCGAGGCTGGTCTGGCACAAATGAAAGCGCAATCTCCGCTCTACTCAGCCAACAAAATCCAAGCTCCGCTAATGGTAGTACAGGGTGCGAACGACCCACGGGTTAAGCAAGCAGAATCTGACCAAATTGTAGTGGCCATGCGCGAGCTGGGCTTACCCGTAGAGTACATTGTAGCCAAAGATGAGGGGCACGGTTTTGCCAAGCCAGTCAATAACATGGCCTTCCTGGCTGCGGCCGAAAAGTTCTTAGCTAATCACCTTGGCGGCCGTTACCAGAAAGATATGTCCGAAGACGTGGCCAAAAAATTGGAGGAACTCATTGTTGATATCAATACCGTCGAGCTACCACAGGGCATGGACGAGGTCAGTGTAGAATTTCCACAAGTGGCTGCCGATCTTGAAGAAGTAGAGTACAATTACGAAGGCTCTATTGCTATTGGAGAGCAAACGATCCCCCTCAATACTACCCTCACCGTTACCGATGATGGAGATAAGTGGGTAGTGAATGAGGTGGCCCAAACGCCAATGGGGCCAGTGAGCGATATGGTTACCCTCAAAAAAGGGAGCCTGGAAATGATTAGCCGTGAGGTGAAGCAAGGCCCAGCAACCATTAATATGGAGATCAGCTCGGATAAGATCACCGGCAGTATGGTAGTGAATGGTAACAACACACCTATTGACCAGCAGTTGGAAGCCCCCCTCTTTGCCGATGGTGGTGGTGCCAGCCAAGTAATGGCTCAGCTACCATTGGAAGAAGGCTACATGACCTACTTCCAGAACTATGATATGCAAAGCCTGAAAGTCAAAACCTATAAGCTAGAAGTAGCCGGCACCGAAGAGGTGACGGTACCAGCTGGTACTTTTACGGCCCATAAAGTGGAGGTTACTTCCGCCGAAGGTGAGCCTGGTAGCCGCACCCTTTGGATAGCTACTGATGGCACGCACCGGATGGTAAAGATGGAAGCCGTGATTCCTCAGATGAATGGCGCAGTACTGACATCCGAATTGAAGTAAATCGTAGCTGCCGCAGCTAAGCAGCGGTAGAAAATATTAGAGCTTGCTGGGGCCTTTAGTCGATGTACGAAGGCCCCAGCAAGCTCTTTTTATTTGTATCCTCCCTCCCCCTTTTTACTCTTCATATACTTGCTTTTGAATGAAATAACTTAGCGTGTCTACGTTTACTCGATCTGTATTGGTCAATAGGATGATAACGAATTTAGATGGCGAGGTATATACTATTAGAAAACATCAAAAACCGAACTAGAAATGAAAAATACAAACCAAGGTCTCAGGCTCCGCATTATTGACGCCAAAAACAAAGGAATTGATAATGCTAGTGTTGTTCTAAAGTCTCAGCAGCATACCTTCTATTTCAATTGTATAGATGATAAAGGAATCTACATAAGCGAGGAAGAAATTCCGAAAGGTATTTACCATATCGATATAACAAAAAGACCATTCGAAGAAGAAAATCGGAAAATAGAATACAAAGGTGGCGAGCACCTAGAGCTATTCTATTTGCTCAAGAAGGACACCCCATACTACTACAGAGGAAAAGTAAAAACCCCCTTTCAACCCTTCGAAAAAGAGTTTGCGATAGTTTTCAAGGAGGGTCCGAAGAAATCAAAGACTAAAAAAAGCGATACCAGTTTGCTGGAAGAGTTGACCAAAAAACACAAAATGAATCTTCAAAAATGTGGAGATAACATTACTGGTAATGGAATTTATATCTCCAACTTTCCACCTAGAGCGAGCAAAAAACGAAAGTTTGAAATTTGTCAGTCAATTGATAAGGAGAATTATTTTGTTTCAGCTCCGATTATCCGTTGGACCGAAAGCAATGCCTCTTTGCTCACGAACGAGATAATGGTGAAGTTTGAAGACTTTGTTAGCGAGGAAGAGGTTGAAAAAATAGCCAAACAGTTTAAGCTCAAAATAAAAAGGAAGATTTCTGTTCTGGGAAATTTGTATCACTTCACTACTGGTCAAACGGCAACGTACGAGGTATTAGACCTTTCAAACCAGATTGCCGAATTGGAAGATGTCATCTTTGCTGAACCTAACTTAATTCACACGGTAGAAGACGATGCGATAGCACCAACAAGTTTTTTGTTTCCAGAACAATGGGACCACCAAATCCTCAATACGCCAGATGCTTGGCAATTCCTAAGAAACATCAATACGAATAGAACCTTTGGAGATTCCAATGTGATAATCGCCGTAGTTGATTCCGGAGTAGACACCAATCATCCTGAGTTTACTGGAAATGTAAGTAGTGGTAGTTCTAAAATCTACCAAGCGTTTGATTTTAGCAACATGGTCGCAAATAATAATACTTTATCAAGTGACCATGGTACAGCTTGTGCCAGTGCTGCTGCTGCCTTAGCCAATAATCCCTCGACGGTTGCTGGGGTGAACGAAGGAGTAGCTGGTGTGGCAGGAAATTGTAGGGTTCTAGCTATAAGGAGGGGTGGAAATGAAGCAAGATATGCAGATATGTACTTGTGGGCGGGTGGTTTTGACCCCGAAAGTGATACCGAGGATTTTCCTGCTCAAATAAACCCTGGTGCGGATATTATTACAAGCAGTTTTGGATTTAGTACTGGTAGTGCAATATCAGGTACCATGAGTGCGGTATTTGATAGACTTACCGATGATGGACGAGGTGGAAGGGGAACTTTGCTTTTCTTTTCAGCTGGCAATGGTACTACAAACAATCCGAGTGGCCAGGATATAGACTTAACTTTTTACAGGCCTTGGGGTATGTATAATAGGTGTTTTTCTATTTCAGCATCTACCTTGGCGAATGATGGAGTCGCGGAGATAAAGGCCAATTATAGCAGTTTTGGTTCAGTAATAGAGTTTTGTGCGCCGAGTAGTGATGGGGGAGGTGACCATAATCCACCTCAAAATTATGGTGCTTTCACCGCAATGCGACTAAGCAACCCTTCTAACGATGATGATGTAACGGTTGGTCGTCCGACAGTTCAAAATACACTATCCGTAAATGGAAATTCAGGAACCAATATAATCACGGTAAACAACATTACTGGGTTCAATGCTGGACAAGCAATTATGATAGATAACCCAGGCAGTGGATTGGCAGAATCCCATGCAATAACCGGCGTTAATAATGCTACCAATCAAATTATATTGGGTGGCAGCTTATTCAATAACCACGCAGCTGGTACAAACGTGTTTGCATCCCAGGCAGATTATACTAATCGATTTGGTGGAACATCCCACGCAACGCCCTTGTGTGCAGGCGTTGCAGCCCTAATGTTATCAGCAAATCCACAACTGACTTGGATTGAGGTTAGAGACCTAATGAGGGCGACCGCGGTTAAAATTAATCCAACAGAAAGCAACTCTATTACCACTTTAAGCGATAGTGACGGTTCAATACTTGGAACTACAAGTGGTAGATGGCAGGATATAAATGGCAATTTTTCCAATGAAGCTGCCTACGACGGAAATCCAGTATTTAGCGAGTTCTACGGATTTGGAAGGATCGATGCAGCCGCAGCAGTGCGTGAGGCGGGTTGGGATATCGAGTTGGTTACCACAAACTTAGACTTCAATGATGTTCCCGAAGGTGAACAGGCCGCACGCGCGATACGATTTAATGTAAGGAGCCTGTGGAGTGCGAGTTTTAATATGATCCCCCCAGGAGATCCTTTTGGCACACCGCTTGGCACTTCTACTAGTATTGGTACTTCTACTAATTCAAGCCTTGTTCGCGAAGTCTATTTATGGGTTACATTCACCGGAACAACTGCTGGTGACCAGATAACAATGGCCGATGGACGCACGGTCACGGTGAGGAATCCTGAAACGGAACAAGAATGGGTGATCCCCATTACCGCCAATACCATTGAAAGGCAAACATCAGCCGTAATGCTTGCTCTAGATCAATCGGGGAGTATGGATTTCCCTTCTGGCATAGGAAGTGCCAAGCGAATCGATGTTCTTCGATTTTCGGCAAATATTTTAGCCGATGTTATTCAGGAAGGTAACGGATTGGGTATTGTGTCGTTTGACCAAGATCCACATGATGTCCTTATTCCGTTAGTTGGTCCACTGGGGCCAGTATCCCCATTTGATGTTGATCGAACGAATATAAAAGCAGCCATTTCTTCTTTTAGTCCGAACTTAAATGGTTCGACTGCTATAGGGGATGGAATTGAAAGAGCTCAACAAAGACTTAATCCAATCGGGGGTTACGATTCAAAATCTGTAATTGTCTTGACCGACGGAAAAGAGACTGATTCACAGTATATAGCAGACGTAACCGATAGCATTAACGACAGGGTTTTCGCTATTGGTTTGGGGAAAGCAGAGAATATTGAGCCCGCTGCCTTAAGCGCCGTGACTAATAACAATAATGGTTATTTACTGCTAACGGATGAGTTAGACGAAAACAGTATTTTCAAACTGGCTAAGTATTTCTTACAAATTCTTGCGGGTGTAAACAATGAGGATGTCGTTGTTGATCCAGATGGCGTATTATTTGCTGGTCAGGAACACAGAATACCGTTCGTGATCAACGAGGCCGATATCAGCTCTGATGTAATTTTAATGCTACCCAACCCTCAGATGATAGACTTTTCGTTAGAATCTCCCAATGGTCATATTATTAAGCCCTCTGATAGCACTACTACCCCAGGACTTACTTTCAGTTACGGGAGCAATGTGTCCTTCTATAGAATGACCATGCCTTTACCGATTGGTACAGGAGAGCGAGATGGCAAATGGCATGCTATATTGAAGCTGAATGAAAAGTATCAGCAAACGTACAAACACTACGAAGGATATAAGAAGTACCCATTAGCCTACAAAGCAGTTTCTGAAAGTCAAGCTACTACTACGCATCGATTTAGAAATGGTGTTCCGTACAGCCTCTTAGTACATGCCTACTCGAATTTAAAGATGCGAGTTGATTTAACTCAAACTGGTTTTGAGCCAGGTGACACCATAAAGCTAAGTGTTCTTTTAACGCAGTATGGAATTCCACTGACGAAAGATGCGTCGGTCTATACCATTTTGAAAATGCCAAATGGTGTTGAGAAGACACTACATTTTCAAAAATCTGGTGCAGGAACGTATCAGCTAGACCTTAGTACCGAATACTCAGGAGTATATCAGTTCAGAGTAATAGCTAATGGCACTTCTTTTAGAGGACGTAATTTCACCAGAGAACAGGTGAGGACCGGTGCGGTTTGGCAAGGTGGAAATCAACCAGTTCCCGGAAGTGGTAGAGGGGGCAGTGAGGAACAGAATGGAAAGCGAACGAGAGAGGAACTGTGCCGACTAATTAGCTGCTTGGCTAGTGACAAGAATCTATCAAGGGAATTTAAAGATAGATTGCGCAAAAATGGGATCGATGTAGATGGAATGCTGAAATGCCTAAAAGCGTTTTGTCAAGATAACAAGGATGAAAATTTGACATCACAATTAAGTAGTTTGAAAGTCCACTATGCTACTTTGCTAGACGTTTTCAATGAAATAATTACCGAGGAAGGCTAGAAACGACAGATAGGCCGGGGCTATACGCTCGTGCTAAATTGTAGCACAGCGTATAGCCAAATCGTTACTGTCGGTCGTATTGCTCCACTTCACTCCCCGCGGAATCACCTACATTCTACTGCCTCCAAGATTAACATGAACAGTGAGCCCATAAAAAAAAGAGGTCGCCTCTTTTGGGAGAGGCTAGATGATAGTGAATCAACCCTACATCCAGGTTTTGGTCTGATTGGAGATGTAGCATGACCGCGCATAATCACTACCCGCTCTAGTGTAGCCCCTACCCTATCGCCTTTCTCACTACGTAATAGTTATCATACTCCTTATTGATCTTGAAATCGTAGCGCTGATATAACCCCAGAGGTCCTTTGAAATTGCCTTCAGATGATGATTCCTCTTTTTTGGGATACGCTTCCAGGTAATCGAAGTCTGTATCGGAATAATCCGCAATGATTGTAGCCAGAATTTTCTTGGCAATCCCTTGTCGTCGATAATCAGGGTGGATCAAAAAGCAGACAATTGAACAAACCTTATCCTCGGGGTTATCTACATAATCATAGTCCCTGAGTAATCGCTGATAGTTAGACCGGTTATTGGCATTACACCATCCAACCGGTTTATCGCCATCAAAAACCAGGTAACCTCTCAGCTTATTCTCATTGATGAGTTCTATCACTGCAGCACGGCTCATTTCACGGGTACAGGTCGGAATGTCTCCGAGGAAGTGATAGTCGTAGCAATAGCATTTTGCTCGATCCGGATTGTCTTGAAAGATAATATGATCAAAGAAAAACAAGTAATCGTCTTTCAAGTCTTTGGTTAATGGCTTTATCGTAATATCCATCTAGTAGATTTTTTGAATTTCGATAGATCGTACAAGGATAAGCTCATACCTGCCGCGGCTGCTTAACGCGTCTTCATTGTTGTAGGCCGTTTTATCCTTCTTGCAATCCAGAACGCTTAGCACGTACTGGGAGTTCCATCTTAAAATCTCGATAAAGTGCTCGGAAGAACTGGACCATAGTTATTCCTTTCCCCTCACCAAATTAAGCGCAATAGCATTCTGACCTTATTGCGGCAAGCAGGAAGGTGTTAAACGCAGCTCTCCAAACCGAGTTAAAATCTTAAAATGGAAGGCGTTTAGGTGCTCACTTCTCCTCGTACATCTCAATGTATTTGCGGTCCAATTCCGGTGAATCACCGTATTTTTCTCGTAGTACCATTAGGTCTCGTTTCAGCTGCACGACTATTTCGGCGTAGGCCGGATCATCAAGCACATTGGTCATTTCTTGTGGGTCTTTTTTACGATCATAAAGTTCCCATTCATCCACGTCGTAGTAGAAATGCGCCAGTTTGTATTCTTCTGTAACGATGCCGTAGTGCCGCTTGACCATATGTACCGATGGGTACTCGTAGTAGTGGTAATACACCGCTTCGCGTGTCCAATCCTCGCCTTTCCCTTTTAGGAGTGGTAGCAGGCTTTCTCCTTGCATATCCGAGGATGGTTCAATGTGGGCCGCCTCCAGCATCGTTTGAGCAAAGTCTAGGTTTTGCACCATTTGGGTAGTTATCGTTCCGGCTTCCACTACACCTGGCCAGCGCACTAATAGCGGCGTCTTAAAGGACTCATCATAGATGAAGCGTTTATCAAACCAACCATGTTCGCCCAGGTAGAAACCTTGGTCTGAGGTGTAGATCACTATGGTGTTCTCCGCCAGGCCCGTCTCATCTAGATAATCCAACAAGCGGCCTACATTATCGTCTACGGAGGAGATAGTCCCCAAATAGTCCTGCATGTAGCGTTGGTACTTCCACTTCATTTTTTCCTCATCCGTCATAGTCGGCCACTGCGCCCGAAAGTAATTATTGATGGAGTCTAGCGTAGGTTCATAAGCTGCTTTTTGTGCTGCGTTGGAACGGCCGTAAGGGCCATAGAAACTATTATCGTACTCTTCAACCTGCGGTTGTACCGCCTCTCCCATTTCTGCCAGGGTTTCGGGTCTAATTTTGCTGTCGTGGCTGTACATCATGTGCGTGAGCAAATTCATTTCAGCGGTCTTGGCAGCGGTACCCCGATTCGCGTAATCATCAAATAGAGATGCTGGCTTGGGAAAAGTTTTCTTCGTGAATTCGCTGAACTTCTCCGGGCTGGGCCACCAGGGACGATGCGGAGCTTTGTGCATGTACATCATCATGAAAGGTTCATCTGAGTCCGCCTCTCTGTCCAGCCAATCCAGTGCCAGATCAGTGATGACGTCCGTCACATAGCCCTCGATATTCACCGTTTCGCCATCCGTATTGATAAAATCAGGGTTGATGTAATTACCCTGATCTGGCAAGATCATAAATTCATCTACCCCCTTGGGATTGTTCCCAAAATGCAGTTTGCCAAACATGGAAGTTTTGTACCCATTCTCCTGAAAAACCATGGGAAAGGTTACTTGCGCCGTATCAAATGGAAAGTTGTTATCAATTTTTCCGTTGATGTGGTTGTGCTTGCCCGTAAGGATGGTTGCTCTTGAAGGGGCACAAATGGAATTCGTCACACAGGCGTTGGTAAATAGCATACCCTCCTTCGCCAAGCGGTCAATATTCGGTGTTTGGATCAACCGACTACCGTAAGCACTAATGGCCTGATAGGCATGATCATCCGACATGATGAAAATGATGTTTGGCCGCTCTGCAAGCTTTGCCTCCAAATCATTCGTGGCGTACTTATAGATAGACGAAAACAGGAGTAGGCCAAAAAGCAAGAGGATGAACGTTCTCATAATTGATCAGCTTGAAAGGAAGGGTGGTTACGAAAGATACTGAAAACGAACTAGCCTTTGTTAATCGTAGTGGTATTGAGCAACGCCAAAAGATTGCTCTTCACGTCCTCTAGCTCCGCTATTTTTTCCTCAATTTCTTGCAATTTCTTCGCCGCTTTTTCGCGTCGGTACACCTCAATATTTGGATTATTATCCTTCTCCTGTAATATCTCTTTTCCTTCCTTGAGCGTTAGTCCAAATTTTTTGAGACACTTGATAATTTTTATTCTGGCCACGTTTTCCTCTTCGTAGTCCTTGTAGTTATTCCATTTAAATGGTCTTGTGATGTTTTTGAGTAAACCACTTCTTTCGTAAAACCTGATCGTATCTCGACTCACCCCCGTGCGCGATGCTAATTCTCCAATTTTCATAAAAAAAGTCACATTTTTACTTGACCATTGACTATGGTCCATGGTTTACATTTGCAGCAAAATAGGCCTTTACGCCTACAAAATCAAGTGTTGATGAAGACCACCAAGGACAAAATTGCAGTGATTACTGGAGCTACCAATGGGATTGGGGAAGCGATAACCAAAGAACTTGCTAAGGCAGGGTACTACCTGAATATTTTCGCTAGAAACCCTGAGAAGGCGAATCGCCTCAAGGAGGAACTACTGGCCATTAATGCAAGGGTGGAATTTGACTTCTATCAAGTTGACTTGTCACTAGTCAAAGAAACTAAAGCAGCCTTAACTAGCATCAAGGAAAAGTACGATAAGATTGATGTGTTGGTGCACTCAGCCGGTCTAATTCCCAATAAAATCGAAAAGACATCAGAAGGAGTAGAACATGCTTTCGCGGTAAGCTACTTAACCCGATTCTTAATAAGTCAGGAATTATTACCGCTAGTTTTGAAGTCCGATACGAAACTCATCTTTTCAGTGGCAAGCCCCGGTCATGATGGTATTATTCATTTTGAGGATATCCATTTTGATCAGCGGAAATTCAAGCCCATCGAAGTCGTAAAGCAATTCAACAAGTGCAATGATGTATACACTTCCTACCTATCGAAAAAGTACACCACCAAAGCCTTAAAGGTATACTGCTATGATCCAGGCTTAGTGAATACCAGTATCCACCAGGGCTGGCCATTCCCTCTGGGCTTTTTGATGCGGAATATAGCCAAGCCGCTATTCATGAAGTCACCCGAAGAGGCAGCAGCAGTTCCCATTAAAATCATCAAGGGCGAATTTGAACCCGACGGCATATTTGTCAATTGGAAGGGCAAGCTTATTCAAGCTCCTGCCATAACGGAGAAGAGGGAATACCAAGAGCGGGTTATTAGCTTGAGTAATAAGCTCATTGAATTGGCATATCATGCCTAGTTTCTCTTCTGTATCCCCTCCCTTTTCAGTTCTTAGAACAAGATCAAGCTTCAATTTCAATATCCGTATAATTTCTTTTGTTTATTCTCCGGCTTTTTTGTTCCAGTATGTTCTCTAGACCAGTACGCAAGGGTTGAGCTTCTTCGTGCAAACCTGCTTCATTAGCTACTTTGGGAATCTCATCATCTGGCAGCAATTCGCCGTAAACCTTAGTTTCCTTCACCCTTTTGCCTAGTTCCACCATCAGGGCGGGGTTAGGAATGGTCTTGTAATTGGCCCTCAGGGTAGAAGCAATCGCTTGCGCCGTTGGTTCGGCACCATCTGCGGGCCGCGGCAGTATGGCATTGAGGATTTGGTTGATCACATTATCATCCCCCTTGTCTGGCCGATAGGGCGTGGAGTTTTTACTACCGTGGTGCCCAATTTTCAAGAAATCGATCGGCTGGTTTAGGAGGTCTTTACGTTTTTCCCACATTACATTCCAGCTGCCATTCTTTTTGCCCGCCCGGTAAGTATTTTCCCACTCTGCGTCGCCAACAAAAAGTAGTCTCTTTCCCCTCCACTGGATGAGTAAAACCACGCTGGCATTGTTTTGTATGCTACTCACACCCTCCACAAAAGCAAAGGGATTATTTAAGACTCGACTTTGCAAGACCCTGAAATCTCTTTCACTGATATTTTCAGGCAACTTGGTTTCAACTTTAGTGGCATGATTAGCAAAAAAAGCTTTGAAATCGTCTAATCCTTGCGCCTCTAACTGTACGTCTTCCCCCAGGTAAAAATGATCAATATTCAGTTCAGGAGCTAAAACTGTAATGGAAGTGGTATCCTCGTTAAAACGAATGTTGAGATCTGGATCTAAGTTGGTTTGGCCGGCATGAACGTACTTAGGCTCAATCCCATTGCGATCTGGAAGCCCCTGACGTAATGCATTGGTGGCGCCCTCATTATCCAAATACAGAGCAGTCAGCATTTTCATCGTTGGGCTCAGTGCAAGACCACTATTGGCAATCCTTTTCACTTCCCTGATGGCATCATTCGTTAAGTTCAGGCTCTTTTTTGCTTGCGGGTGTTCCTCATCCATTATTGCACTTAGCCATATATTCTTAATCGTGATACTTCGAAAAAATTTCGGATCAAACCCTCTGATGTGATCTTTATGTTGATGGGTAGCCACTAATAGGTCTAGCCGCTTATTCCCATCCTCCGCTTCCGGTAAGACGGTTTTAAGATGTTCTATCGCCTCCTCTAACAGGCTTTCTGCCCCCAAACTGCCACAATCGATGAGGATATTAAAAGTATCTTCTCCATCAGGGATTCGGACATAAAAACAATCGCCCAACCCCACATAGTATGATCGAATTAAAAGCTTAGTTCCCATTGTCTTGTTCCTTTATCGTGGTGATCTGCCTCCTCATCAATATGCATATGAGGGGCATTGATAATTTCCAGTCCACTTTTAGTTTGCCTGATAGCTAAGGGAGCTTGCCGCTTCCCTATTAGGCCCTGATCTATTTCCGCTGCTTCCAGGTTGAGTCTTCCAGAATGAATGTGACGCTGCATTATTTCCAGAAATCTCTCTTTCCTAGCTATTCCTTGCGGCTGGTACTCCGTTACCTTTGATCCTGGCTTTAACATCCATGACAATACTCTTCCAAAATCATCAAGGACTAAGGTGCCACCACAGAGCAAGGTGATAATCTCACCTTCTAAAGCGCCGAAATTACCATCTAATGGGATTTCTTCTCTCCATACGTATTGGAGTACATATTGTGGAGGCCTGCGCAAATTTTGCCGCATATTCTTCCGCGCCGTATACGGTTGCATGACTTTAAAGTCGATATGCTTAGGAATACCTAGTTCCTCCCGGTGCTGATCAAGAAACACATAGGCCGCCTCAGGAGATTCGATCAATTTTTCAATATTAGGTTGGTACTTAAAATTGAGGATGTTTCTATCAAATAAATATTTCTTTTCTAAAAGCTCCTCTCCTTCGTTTTCGCTTAGGATTCCTCTTGCTACGAACACCTCCAAAATGGTCTTGTAATAATCATAGGGATCAAGCGGATCACTCAGCTGTTGGTAACGTAAAACTGCGCGGGCGTAATCCTTAAAATTGACATCGACCGGAGGAAGGAAATCTATGGGTTGGAGCAGTGTACGCTGCATCCGATCAATATTATAAGCCAATGATTGCACTGCTGTTCTTTCCCGTTCCTCTATATAGATCTTCGCAATCTCTATTAAGATCTGGTACATCGTCCCAGTCATCACATTAGAGACGAAATGAGGGCTATCACGGCGATCCTCATTTTCTGGCTTATCCAGATCTGGAATGGTCAATTCAGAAGTAGCCGTTCGAAGGTAGGGCCGGTCCTTTACGGTGTCTCCAAACTGTTCTGCGATACTTGACAAATAGGTTTTTTGGTCCAGGTTACCAGCTGTCTGTTCAGCCAATTTATGCCTGAAAGGGCTATTTCGAAACAAGATCAGAATAGCAGAAAAATCACCAATAAATTCATGAAAAGCACCAGTTTGAACGTCATAGCCTTCGATATAGTAAGGCCTAATTCCATCTAGTATGGCGTGCCCAAATTCGTGACGGATGATATCCGCAGATAGGCAAGTATAAACCATCTCATCTCCATCCTTATAGAAGTAGAATTGTAACGACTTGCTAGTGCGGTCATAAAAGGCATTTTTTCCATAGCCGGCATGAGGAACGACAATCAAGCGGTTGCTATCAAAACCCCAAGGAATTCTGCGCCCCATTCCGTTAGGTCCTTCATAAAACGCAAGTGCATTTTCTAAGATCGCCCAAACATTTACTTGGTGGAAATAATGCGAATCTTTCTGATTCTGGTTTATAATGGTACTATTTACACCTTTTCCTTTCCGAAACTTTTTCCTGTCGGCGTCCCAGACAGCTGGACTTGCTAGTTCTTCGATATTTCCATTGTAATCGACTACCGCAAAGCGTGGACTCGTAGGACCATCCGACAAGTTTAAATATTTAGAAAATTCAAGTTCTACAAAGGCTAAATCAGGATCTTGGGCAGCAACAAAAGGATCCTGTAAATAGGTATCTATTTTAATTTTATCTTCTTTCATACCTTCTAGGGTTTAATAGGTATTTGAGATCATCACTTTTCACCAAAGCAGTAGAGACATCTTGCTAAAGATAGTCAACTGAGTTCATTATCTGTGATTTATAGCAATGAACATCTCGTATTCGGAGTATTCCTCTACTAAGAATTCCTTTTTTGAACCTTAACGTTCTTTCACAAAGACTATTGTGAGTTCATCGATTGTGAATATTAAAACTACATTCCATTTCCCCCTGTAAAATAGATAATCAACCATGCTTGTCCAATCACTTTTATAGACAAATCTTTTTTTGCTTGGTTGCGCGGTACGTAAGCCTAAGCATAAGGTCATACCGTGACACGTGAGGATTAGGACTCTTCAAATTCGGTTATTCAACAGCGGGTAAAATATACTTCTCTAGTATTTCAAAAGGAATTTCCTCCATCTTAGGAAATAGGCTGTAGTTACCGCCAGTGAAGGTAATCGTCATTTCAACTTCAGGAATAATAATTAGAAACTGCCCACCATTGCCCCAAGCCTCAATCGTTTTCATAGGCTTCCCATTAATGTTCCTTTCTAGTAGCCTCCATAAGTACCCATAATCGGCATCTGTAGGATAACTACACTTAATATGCGGTTTCGTAGATTCCTCAATCCAGGACGCTGCAATCAACTCCTCTCCATTCCATTTACCATGGTCCAACACTAATAATCCAAACTTCGTGAAGTCGACAGGACGTATATAAAAGTTGCCAGCTAAATATCCCCTTCCCATAGGAGAGGTAAGCATTTGAAACTGATCAATACCCATGGGTTTTAGTATTTCTTCATAGAGAAAAAGTGGCAAATATCTACTTGTCGTTTTTTCAATAACTCCCGTTAATAGATTGGATCCCCCGGATGAATAAATAAATTTCTCTCCGGGTTCATGTTCCATTGGCAGGTTCAGCTTATAAGCTACCCAATCGCTGTTACTCCATTGCATTTCATCTTCATCTTCCAGGGCAATACCGGTGCTCATCGTCAATGCGTGGTGGGCACTGATCGTTTGCTTAACCTTATCTTGGATATCGTATTCCGGGTAATAGTCGGCCAAAGTGCTTTTGACGGTAAGGTTGGTATCATACATCATTGCCTTGCCCAAAGCCAAGGAAGCAAATGATTTGAAGGCCGATCTTATATCGTGTAAGTATGCTCTATCGTAGCCATGAAAATATTCTTCGAATACCAGCTTTCTGTTCTTTGTTATAATTATACTGTGGATATGATCCAGCTTTGCCCTATCCTCATTCTTCATGAACGCCAGCATAGAGGAGTTGATCCCCTCCTTTTCTAAGGAGCTGACTTCAATATCCGCATCAATAGGTTGTGGTATTTCATAGTGATATTCCTCAGTAGGAGACCTTGGTAAGTACCCCTCTAGCTTATTCTTGTCCAGCTTTTTTAATTCGACCTGGCGCGTACTATTTGTGTTGCTATAGTTTAGCTGAATACTTTCTTGAGCAGGATCATAGATTGCTGATATTCCGAAGCGATCATTCGTAATTTCTAAATCTATATTATTACCATCTATGGTAACCTTCTCTATCGTGAAATGCAGTTCCCGGTTTTCTTTATTGCTCTGAATTTTGGCTTGAATCTCACCTATTGAGTCCCTATAAAACGCTAGGTATACCTGGTAATCCGTATCAATGATTTCTGGTTTCTGGATAGCAGCAACCCACCTATCTGATACTTGCTTAAAGTCTAAGCTTTGTACCCACAGATTATGCGTCAAAATGGCTGTAGGGACTTGCTGATTTACGGGCTTTATCGCATCAAATCGAAGTCCAGAATCACTCCTAAAAGCCATCTCAGTCTGATCTACGGTTAGTGGATATACTTCTTTTTTCCCGTCCTTATAAAGCAGCGCTTCTTTGGGTTGAGTGGTAGACGCTATTATGATCGAATCATATGCTGATTCGGTCTGAAAGAGAAGACCTGACCATACACCAATCAAGTGATCATCCTGATTTTTGTCGCCTCCCTGGCTACAAGACAAGCAGGCGAGTTGAATCAATAAGGTGGCAAAGAATATTCTTTTCATCTGGTTTTTTCGGTAGTGAATACGGGGTGCTGTTCAGCCAGCAAATTTGTACCTCCAGCAGTGGTCGAATACCACTACCTGGCAAGGTACTCGACCTGAGCTCACTTGCATCCAAAAATGTCAACTGTTTGCCGTACGGAGCAAACGCAAAGTAGCAGCAAAGTCAACAATTAGTGGGCCTACTCGCCCTTACTTATTCCGCATTTTTTACGGTCTCGTCCAACCACTTATAGAATTCCCTTTGCCAGACTAAACTATTCTGAGCAGAAAGCACCCAGTGGTTCTCTTCCGGAAAGTATAGAAGCCTTGATTTTATGCCGCGCAATTGAGCAGCCTGGAAAGCTTCTAACCCTTGACCAATGGGTACCCGAAAATCCTTACCGCCCTGAATAATCAGGATGGGTGCATCCCATTTATCCACAAAATTGATCGGATTAAACTCGGCGTAAGACTTCTGAGCAGCGGTATTTTCTTTATCCCAATAGGGTCCACCAATATCCCAGTTTACAAAGAACAGTTCTTCGGTGGTGCCATACATAGATCGCCAATTGAAAATACCATCGTGGGAGATGAATGACTTGAATCGACCTTCATGTCTGGAGGCTAAATAGAAAACGGAGTATCCGCCATAACTGGCTCCAATACAACCCAACCGATCGGTATCTACGTATGGTTCTTTGGCAAGATCGTCAATGGCGGAAAGATAATCCTCCATATTCTGCCCACCGTAATCTTTGGAGATTTGCTCATTCCATTCAACACCATAGCCCGGCATCCCACGTCTATTAGGAGCGACAATGATATACCCCTGGGCAGCCATCAGCTGAAAGTTCCAGCGGAAGGAATAGAATTGAGATAAAGCGCCTTGCGGGCCACCTTGGCAATAAAGGAGCGTAGGGTATTTTTTATTGGGATCAAAATCTGGTGGATAAATCACCCAGGTCACCATATCTTTTCCATCCGTCGTCTTGACCATACGCTTCTCTATCTTCGACATCTTGATGTCTTCATAGATCTCATCATTGGCCTGCGACAATTGCTGCATTGCACCCGTTTCGATATTCAGGTTGTAAATCTCAGTGGCATGATTCATATCTCTTCGATACACCACTAAATGATCCCCACTTTGACCGATAATTCCATTGACATCGAATTGGCCATCAGAAATTTGCTTGGGTGCTGACGGAGCCTCAACACTAGTCGGAACATCGATCTGAAAGGCATGGACAGTTCCACCAACAGGAGCGGTGAAATAGATCTTTGATCCATCCTCACTCCAGATGAATCCATTGACCGTTCCGTCCCAAGCTTCAGTAAGATTCACATCTCCACCGGCTAAGCGAACGATGATGTCATTTTTATCAGATTCGTATCCATCTCTTTCCATTTGCAACCAAGCCAGTGCACCATTAGAGGAAAATGCGGGCTGGGTATCATAGCCATTATTTCCTTCGGTTAGATTCGTGGTCTGTTTTGTTGCCAGATTGTACTCATAGATATCCGAATTCGTGCTGACTGCATATTCGGTGCCCACCAATTTTTTAGTAACGTACAGAACGCTCTTAGAATCAGGACTCCAGATATAGTCTTCGTCACCACCGAAGGGCTTTTGCGGACAATCAAATGGTTCGCCTTCCATCAAGTCAATGGCACTTTTCTCACCATCAACAACGGATTGTACAAATACATGACTGTAAGCACCATCTTCCCAAGTATCCCAGTGTCGATAGTTGAGTTGATCGTAGATGAATACATTCGAATTAGGAACATCATCATAGTGATCACTACCACTTACACGCTGGATTTTTACATCTTTAGCCACCAACTTCCATTTTCCGTCTGGGGACACATTTTTATCACTCACTATATCCCCCACTTCTGCCACAGGTTTCACTGCTCCACCATCCACAGCAACTGAAAACATTTGACTTGAGCGATCATTCGTGCTTAAATCAAAAGTTGAGGTGCGGTAGATCACCTGCTCCCCATCCTTGCTTAGCCCCACAGCAGAAACTCTATTCAATTCGATGAGCTGCTCCGGTGTCATGACTTTAGATTGGCTATAGCCAAAAGTTATCATGCAGGTGCAGCAAAGGAAAAGTATTTGCTTCTTATTCATGGTCGGTTTTTTAGTTGTTTTCAATGATTAGCGCCGGAATATCCAATGATTTGTAAAGCTGGTTATAAGCATCCATCTCCGTACTGATGATCGCGTCTCTCTCGTCTTTATAGACCTTCCAATCATTCAAAAGATCACTCAGTCGTTCTTTGGCACCGGCGGTAACTTGTGGATCGGCTTGATCTATATAGTTTAGGAGTGCGATGAGTTGGGCGCTGAGTTTGTTGTTGAAATTGATGACATCCTGGAAGGTTTTCTGCTTCGCTTGGATCAGGTTCTCTTCCCAGCTATTGATCCGCTTTAATAGTTCTTCTCCTTTCTCCATCAGGGGATCGGCTTTTTCCTGCCCTTCTAAAAGACTGGCGTACTTGGACAATTGTGATTTCGCAGAGCGCATTTGGATCACAGACTCGTGCATTTCCCTTAGGGTACCTTCAATTTGTACCAGTAATGCTTGCTGCTCCGCAAAATCTGCCGGCCTTGATTGAACAGCTGGATTCGGAAGAATAGTCGCTGTTGTTTCCACCGTTTCTTCCTCCAGGGTTAATCTCAGGGTGTACGCTCCCGGTGCAACATTAGATCCAGAGTGTCCGCCAAAGACAAAGACTTTATCAATAGCGGGGATCGCTTCTCGCTCAAAATCCCAGGTAAACCGGTGGTATCCTTTCTTTGCTGGTAAAACCTTAGGTTTGGACGGTCCACCCGGCCAGGACCGGAATCCTTCTGGCGCTTTGTTGGAATAAGACCTGATTACTTCCGTGCCTTGCAGAATATCTAGCCTCAGATCTAAAGTATCGGCATCTTGGTTTAAATAGTAATCAATCGTGACACCGCTGGGCGGATTGAGTCCTTGGCCTACCGCTCGGGAAGTGCCGCCGAAAATTCGATAGCTATCCTTGGGAGGAAACAAGGCTACATTTTTCTCTTCTGCAGTCATGTTTTGCAGCACGCTCAAGTCATCCAAAATCCAGAATCCACGGCCTGAGGTAGCGGCCACCAAATCATTATCCTGGATAATTAGATCATTAATCGCAACGACCGGTAGATTTAGATCGAGGCGTTGCCAGAATGCACCATCATCATTGGAAACGTACAAGCCGGTTTCAGTACCAGCGTATAGCAGTCCTTCTCTTTGCTTATCCGCACGAACTACCCGAGCAAATCCATTGGGATCATCCAGGCCGTTGACAATTTTAGTCCAGCTTTCCCCGTAATCCTGAGTTTTGAAGACATGAGAACTGAGGTCTAATGATTTGTAACGCATCACTACTACGTACGCCACTGCGGGATTGTGCTCAGAGACATCAATACTATTAATTATCCCATCCGAAATCCCCTTAGGGGTAATATTCTCCCAGGATGCTCCACCATTTTTGGTCATGTGCAGTAAACCATCATCGGTACCGGCATAGAGTACCCCTTCCTCGTGCTGAGACTCCACCAAAGCGGTGATGGTATTGTAGTTCTCCCCACCGGCAGCTTCATTGGTATAAGGACCTCCACCGGGGCCGTGCTTATCGGCTTCGTTTCTGGTCAAATCAGGACTTACAGTCGTCCAACTGATGCCTCCATCGGTGGTTTTGAACACGACGTTCCCAGCGTGATAGATGGTCTGCCTATTATGCGGAGAAGAGATGATTGGGGCATTCCAATTGTAGCGGTACTTGGAATCTTCAGGGGCGATACTTAGCCCCAACTCTGGATACTCTTTGATGGACTTCTGCTCACGGGATGACTTCGTCCACTTGCTGATATTACCTTGGTAGGTTCCACCGTAGACCGTTTCCGGATTGTCGGGATCAAAGGCGATAAAGGCGCTTTCTCCTCCAGCAACCGAATACCAATCCTTCCAATCAATTCCTCCATCACTCGTGCGGCTGGCAATACCTATTGCTGAGTTGTCTTGTTGACCGCCGTATACATTGTAGGGTACCAGATTGTCGGTGATAACTCGATAAAACTGAGCGGTGGCCTGGTTCTGTTGGGTGCTCCAACTCTTGCCACCATTAAAGGAAATATTGGCGCCTCCGTCATTGGAATTGATCAGATTGGTATTGTCATGTGGATTAATCCACAGGTGGTGATTATCTCCGTGCGGGACAGGAATATTGGAAAAGCTCTTTCCTCCGTCAATGGACTTCATCACTGGAGCATTCAAGACATATACCACATTCTCATTTTGCGGATCCGCGAAGATCTCCATGTAATACCAAGAGCGGGCGATATTCACCCGATTACTGTTGACTTGGGTCCAACTTGTTCCGGCGTTATCAGAACGATAGACGCCTCCCTTTTTTCCCTCTGCCTCTATGACCGCAAAGACCCGTTCTGGATTTGCCCTGGAAACCGAAATGCCGGATTTACCAAAATCTTCTGGTAGGCCTGCTTTCATTGGCGTCCAGGTATCGCCGCCATCCGTAGATTTGTACAAGCCAGAATCCTCTCCACCAGATTCCATGTACCAGGGGTAGCGCTGGTGTTGCCACATGGAGGCATATAAAATCCGAGGATTAGTCATGTCCATAGACAAGGAAGATGCTCCGGTGCTGGTATTGACAAATAGCACCCGTTCCCAGGTTTTACCGCCGTCTACACTACGGTAAATTCCTCTTTCCTCCGTAGGTCCATATTGCGCCCCTTGTGCAGCTATGTACAGGACATCTGGATTAGTAGGATGAATAATTACATCCGAGATATGGCGGGTTTTCTCCAACCCTAGATGAGTCCAGGTTTTGCCGGCATCCATTGATTTATAGACTCCATCTCCCATGGAGGTCATTACCCCGCGGGCGGCATGCTCGCCCATGCCCACGACTACAATATTAGGATCACTTTCAGCTACCGTAATGGCTCCTACCGTTCCTGTTTTAAAGGACCCATCGGAGATGTTCTTCCAGGTAATTCCGGCATCTGTAGTTTTGAAAACACCACCTCCGGTAGAACCCATGTAGTAGGTATGGGGCTGACCGATCACGCCAGTAGAAGCAACGCTTCGCCCCCCTCTAAAGGGACCAATATTTCGCCACTTTAAACCATGGAATAGGGAATCCTCTAGTTGTAAGATGGGCGTTTCATTATCCTTTTTTATTTCTTGGGCCTGACTGGTTAAAGGAAGGAAAAACAAACAGATAAGGAGTAGCTGTAGTGGTTTCATGTAGCTGTTTTTAGCTTGTGATTTACACCAAAGTTAAGAGAAGTTCGCATTTGCTTTTGGGAAGATTCTTCACAGCAGCTCGGTGCTATTTTGCAAGGCAGATATTGTCCCCCTTGCGGAAGAATTGTACCTGCCAATATCTGTGGCTGTGCTGCTAGCGCTAATGGTGTTTTATTTTCTAAAGTACAGTAAGGCCCTGGATAAAACAGAGACCTCCCCAGTTGTGAAGGTGACCGAGACTTTGAGAACTCGGCCACACTACCTTTTGCTTCCTTAACAGAAATCTGCTACGAGCACTACTCCTCTGTACCGATTATTAATGGTCCGGTGGCATTACTTTGCATCGTATTCTGGAAGGCTGATACTTCTTCCTTTTTGAACTGGTTCCAGGCTTGTTGAACCGCCTCCCACTCGGTATGCAGTTGCTGGTACACTTCCACGTATTGATCTGCCGGTTTGAAGTCGGCAATCGCCACGGTATTTGCCAGGTAGTTCAATTTTTCCATGAGCATCCCTGGTAAGCGGATGAGGTCTTGCCCTTTGCCAGTATGCTTCAGCTGGATCATCTGATTCTCTATTGCGGTCGCCATACTATCAAGCTCCCGAACCTGCTTGGCCTTGTCACCAGCAAGCATGGGAAGCATATCTCTTAACTGCCTGCGCATTCTTTCGGCTTCATTGACCGTTTTGGCAATCGCCTCGTAATCAAGCCAGATTTTATCCAGTAGCTCCTTTTGCGCGGTAATGTCACTAGGGCTACCCTCCGAATTGGGATCTTTTAGTAGCGTAAAACTTTGACTTTGCACGACATCCCCTGCTTGCAGACTCACCGTATAGGTTCCCGGACTAGCGAGTAGAGACATGGGCGGCACCAGTGGCTTGCGGGTTCTTTCTTCTGATAGCTGCACCCAGGGAGCATACAGTGGTTTGGTCCGTAAAACGAGGGGAGTGCTGGGGTCTTCCTTGAAATCCCACCATACTCGATTGATACCCGGTTTACCTTTGTGTTTGAGGGTTCTGACCGTCTCCCCACTCTCATTAACAATCACTAGCGAAACACTGTCTTCTAAGGCCTCTGATTGCCAGTAATGCAAGGAGGTACCGGCCGGTGGATTATCACCAAACGAAGCTTCTTTGAAGAACTGCATCACCATGGAGACCGGCTGCAAACGATAAGCATCTTTGGGGTCAAATAAGTGCACAGTGGATTCTTCCACTTCGGCGGTAAATTGCTGAAGTGGTGTCAGATCATCAAGAATCCAAACGCCACGACCATAGGTACCCACCACCAGATCATTAAAATGGGTAGGAATGTCCATCCAATACATGGGACTTGAAGGTAGATTGGTCATCAGAGATTGCCAATTTGCCCCCTTATCCAGGGAGAAGTACAAGGCATTTTCGGTACCCAAATACAGTAGATTCGGATTGACCGGATCTTCTTTAATCATTCGACAGTAGCTCAAGGGGCTACTTTCAATCCCCGCGGTAATTTTAGTCCAGCTCTTACCATAGTTAGAACTCTTGTAGACATACGGGGCAAAGTCTCCCATCTCATGGGCATCAACCGTCAAGTACACGCTACCCTTTTCGTACTGGGAGGCTTCAATATTCCGCACGGCACCGTAGGCTGGCATTCCGGGAATATTTGCTGTTACATTGGTCCAATTGGCTCCATTGTCCTGGCTTACATGGACCAGGCCGTCGTTAGTACCCGCCCATAGTAGACCTTGTTTAAGTGGAGATTCTTCGAGTGCATAGACGACATTGGCGTATTCCACACCGATATTGTCACCCGTTAATCCTCCCGAAAATTGCTGTTTACTTGGATCATTTAAGCTGAGGTCAGGGCTAACAATTTCCCAACTCTGCCCGCCATTGGTGGTACGATGTACATACTGGCTGGCCACATAGACCGTGTTGTTGTCATGGGGTGAGATGAGCAATGGGAAAGTCCACTGAAATCGGTATTTAACATCTGCGGCTGGCATGCCGGCGGTCCATACTGGCCAGACCTCCACCTGCCGGAACTGCCCGGTTTCTTCATTGTACCGAGTAACGACTCCTCCCAGGGCACCGAAGCCGGATGCACTGGACCAAACGATATTAGGATCACGGGGATCCGCGGTAGCAAAACCACTTTCTCCACCTCCTACATCATGCCACAGTCCCGTAGGAATAAAACCACCAAAGAAGCTTTGCATACGACTTCTGCTAGGGCCTTTCATCGAAGGACCATCCTGCCGGTTGGTGAGTACATTATAGGGCACTTCTGTATCCGTGGTTACGTGGTACAGCTGGGCCACCGGTAATTGTACCCGATGCCAGGATTTTCCCCGGTTGTGGCTAATGGAAAGTCCACCATCCCCTACCACGATCTGCCGGTTGCCGTTGGTAGGGTCTATCCACATTTCGTGATGATCCCAGTTAGGGGCAGTTCCCGGTGCGGCTGCCGTAGCTGTTTTGCCGCCATCAATGCTGGTCGCATACGCGGCAGTGAAGAAGTATATTTCGTTGGGATTGTCAGTCGAGGCGGCGCAGCGGGTATAGTATGCCCCACGGCCAGATAGATCTCGATCTGAATTAATCAAGGCAAAGGATTGGCCGCGGTTTTCTGAGCGCCAAAGCTCTCCCGTATTAGTAGGCTCGCCGTCCAGTGGAATGCCATCTCCTGTTTCAATCAAAGCGTAGAGTCTACCTTGCTGGGCGGGCGTCATGGCCAGGGCAATTTTGCCCACCTCTCCTTTGGGTAGTCCGTTACCTTCCAGTTTCTTCCAGGTTTCACCACCATTGACGGACTTGAAAATTCCACCGCCGGGCCCACCACTGGTACGGGTCCAGGGGCGGATTTCCAGCGACCACATTCCGGCAAAAAGGATACGGGGATTGAAAGGATCCATGACTAGATCTGACGCCCCTGTGCCTTTATCCACATGCAGGACCTGTTGCCAGCTTTTACCACCGTCCGTAGTTTTGTAGATACCGCGTTCTTCTTGCGGTGTATAGCCATGCCCAAGAGCCGCTACATAAGCTACATCCGGATTAGTGGGATGCACGACTATTCTGCTAATCCTGCCCGTATTGTCGAGCCCCAAGTGCGTCCAGGTAGTCCCACCATCGGTCGAGCGCCAAACGCCATTGCCAATAGAGACGTTGGATCGGATAAAGGACTCTCCTGTCCCAGCGTAGACCACCTCTGGTTCACTAGGAGACAAGGCCAAGGCTCCGATAGAGTGTACACGCTGTTTATCGAAAACCGGCTGCCAGTTTAAGCCGCCATCTACCGTTTTCCAAATACCGCCGGAGGCTGCTCCCACGTAGTAGGTCATGGGATCCCCCGCAACGCCGGTAACGGAAATCAATCGGTTGCCGACCGGACCAATATGTCGGAATTCCAATTGATCCATCTGTTCCGGTGAAAGTTGCTGGGCGGGCGTTTCGACAGGTAAAAAAAGGATAAGTACTAGTAGTGCTAGTAAGCTAAGGATAGACTTATGCATAAAGCGATGGGTGTAGGTTTAGAAGCGTCTAAACTAGCAAAACCTAACCTCAAAAGAAAACTTCGTTTGAGAAAACAGCCGTATTGGTCGTTGTGGCATTTTTAGGTGATCGCTCTACAAAAAGTGCAAGCGCATTATGGAATAAATGGTGATCCTATATTTTAGTATCGGTCAATGCATATTTAAATCAAATAGAACATCAAATTCCATTATAAAAGTCAAACAGTTTCACCAGATGCTCTTTCTTAGACAATTTTAATTTTTCTGTTTCTATAAATTGTTTTACATCTTCATTATTCTCCATTAACTCTAAAATTATTTTCCTCCTAATTTTTAAAGGTTGAGCTACCTCTCCCTCCTTTTTGTAATAATAAACAGCAGTTGCTGTTTGCTTCTTCTCCCCATTAATATTTGAAGTCAAATTATTACTTCCCTCATAGGTTGTTATCAGTTGATACGATTCTAATAAGTTTAACTGCCCATGAGACAAAACTTCAAAATAATTTGTTGGAGAAGACTCATCAGAAACGAAAAAACGAGGGCCCATCAAAACCATATCTACACGATTTGCTTGCAGCATTCGGATTTGTTTTCGAGATTTAATCTCTACTCCTCCTGTCAAAATATTAAATCGAGTCATTAATGGAATCAACTCACCATTACCCTTTAGACTCAACCAACCCGAAATCCATTCAGAATATATATAGAGATTGTGTGGTTGATTAAGACTGACGGGAAATGATACGCTATGAAGTAATTCCAGGTTTGCCCTATCGATTTCTTGCAATTCAGCAATTTTAGCATCGAATTGTGCAATAGAGTTCTGCGGATAAAAGGAAATAAACCAAAAAGATATAAAAACAAACCAAAAATCGCCCTTGTCTCTTCCGAAGATCATGTAGTCTTTCATTATTGTCCTGTAAAGATAGCACCTTGTCTCTTTTCCCCAAGAGCACTTTAAACATTTTGTTCGCCATCATTCCCATGTGTTTTTCCTCTTTCAGAGAAAACTATAAACAGCAACATACACCATCCATTTTTCCGTCTTGCATATCTCTGGGCTGGGCACAGGCCAACGCAGGAGGCTTGTCGCACAGCCTAAGATATGCGCTTTCCTAAAAATACTTCTTTCGCCCCGCAGGGACAGTGTCGTGATTAGAAAAACATAGCCTCGCAGAGACAACGTCATACTTAGAAAATACAGAATCGAACTCGCTAGTATTGCTTCCTCGCCATGCATGGACTCCAACCTATTCTGAATACCTCTCAAAGAATCGATCTCAGATCAGGCGATTTATTGCTCCACCGCTGTGCCCACTCCCCTACTCCAAGTAAAACTAAATGAATAGGCATATCGATGAGTCAGCTGTACAAATGGCTGCGAAGACCAATCTAAACCATTGGCTTTGTCGATTTTTGACCAGGCGAAGAATACCCAGGTTTGGAATCCTGACATTCATCGTCAGGGCTGTTCCGACCTTATTCTAAATGAAGCCATATATGCAGATGATGCAACTTAACAACGTAGATTGAGTCTTGTTATCCCGGTCCAAACAAGAAGGCCGCGGACAGCATAACCACTGAAACAAAAAACACAACCAACATAATAATTGGTATCCGATAAATAGCCCAATAGTGATCCTCAATAACCTTACTACCACCATCTATTATCACTAACCTCACAGGTTCATCCAATTTCTTGGACTCTATTAAGACTAACTCAGCATGTGCAAGCTCATTATCCTTATTGTGATAACTAATTCGGCAATTTCGGTAGTAATCTCTTCTTATTCTATCCGGATCGAAATTATCAGAGTCCTCAACTACATTAACAGATTCTACCTTACCTGTAATGCGCCGCCCTCGCCTATCCAATCGGTAAGCCCTGACTAGAGTTATGAAGGTAATTCCAAAATACAGTGAACTGAACCATGTAATAAAGTCATTCATTGCCATAAGAAGTCGTGGTGAGTTTACGAACTACGTCTTGTATTAATAATTTATACCTGAGTTTTGATAGAAAATTTATCGGTTGCGCATATCTTCTCGGAAGCGACTGGCGTTGAGTCCCCGTTGTACGCAGTGCTGAGGAACGAAGCATTGTCGCACCAGCAAAGTTATATGGATCACCTCTTTACTTTTTCACCTCTACTAGTTCATAGCTCGTACTTCTTCCTCCGCTTTGCTCCCTCTTAAGAATTCTCAATTCAATTAAACTCTTTATATCTCTTAAGGCTGTATCATGAGAACACTTCATAATCTTACTCCACTTCTTCGTGGTTAATTTGCCTGTAAAGCCATCCAGTAATTTATTTAGCATTATTCTTTGACGATCATTTAGAGCCTTCTCGCCGTGTGTTAACCAAAAGTGATGTTTTGTCATCACTTTCCCTATGATTTGGGCTGAGGCTTTTAAGGCATTCATTAAGCAATCCAAAAACCACTCCAACCATTCTGTGATATCAAGCCCTCCTCTTTGGGTATTTTCTAAGATCTGATAGTATTCTTTCCTTTGAAGTCTTATTTGGGCTGACATACTATAAAATCTCTGTGCTACACCATCTGACCTTGTCAATAACATATCGGTTAATGCCCGAGTTATTCTACCATTTCCATCCTCAAATGGATGTATGGTCACAAACCATAAATGGGCAATCCCTGCTTTAAGTACCGAATCAATATTTTTTTCTTCATTTAACCACTTTAAAAAAGCTCCTACCTCATCTGGAATCCTTTCAGCAGAAGGTGCCTCAAAATGTACTCGCTCTCTGCCCATTGCTCCTGAAACTACTTGCATTGGACCTGTTGAATCATCTCTCCAATTTCCTACTATGATCTTTAACATTCCACTCCTGCCAGTCGGGAATAATGATAGATGCCAGTCGAATAGCCGTTTCTCTGTCAATTCTAACTGGTGATTCTCAATTGCATCTACTAGCATATCTACAATCCCATCTACATCTCTATTTGAAGGTACTAATCCTGCTCTGTCCAGTCCCAATCTTCGAGCAAGAGATGATCTAACCTCTTCGGACTTTAATATCTCTCCCTCTATTTCTGAAGATTTAATTATTTCAAGCGTAATTGCTTCTAGTGTAGCTTCACTTCGTAATTCAAACCCTACGGACTCCATGTTTCCAATCAATCGTCCTTGTAGATTTCTAACTATCCCTACTAAGGGAAGTAGTTTCTCGTTATCCCAGGTAAATTCTGGCCAACCTTTTCTCAAATGAATATATCTGCTCATCATCTACTTTTCTATGAGCAAATTATCATAAATAATGAAATAAATCAATTTTCTACGCATATTTTGCGTAGAATAACACGTCTATTCTACGCACCTTTTAATCAATTACATATAACTTTCGGCTGCGACGCAGTCGAGCCCTCGTTGTGCGAAGTGCTTCGTGTAGCGAAGTAACAAGCGAAGCGAAGGCGTCGCAGCCGAAAGTTGATGGCGCAGTGCGGAGCGAAGCGGAGCATTGCGACAGCAACGGTTTGGCTACGCGCCGTGCGACGAAGGAGCATGGACGTCATAGCCTGTGTTGTAGCTAGTTTTTCTTTCTAATGACTTTTACAATTCGGTTAATTGTAATTTCCGATAAGTTCCATTCATTCAGCTTTTCCGGCTGCCGATTTAAAAAGTGATGGCATCTTGCTTTAGCTTTAATGGTAAATGAATGTACTTAGCACAAATGAAGGGAAAATGGAGGATGGAATCGTTCGGATTTGGAAATCGGCACCTATAGTCTGACAAGCTAAGGATTAGCTTCGCTGCTACTGCATGGTGTGAGTCCTAGCTTGTCAGACTACCGCTTTAAAAGGCCTAACTAATTGACCGTTGCTTATTTTTAATACCAATTAAATCCGAGGCCGATGGAGAGCAAAACGGCTTCTCGCTCTTTACCATTATCTAAATTAGTCCATCCCATCTGTAGTTGGGTTTGTAGGTCTAAGGCGAAGTTTTTCTTTTGCACTAATTCATAGCCTGTGCTGAAGGCAACTGCTCCGCCGAAATTCCAATCTTCATCTTGAATATTGTCCTCGTAGAATGCCGGAAAATCCATAGCCAGACCTACACCGGCATTTACCCACCATCGGTCTTTTACCCAATATTGAACAGATGGCATAAAGGCATCAAAACTGCGGTCTTTGCCTTGGTATTCGTAGCCCATTCCGGAATACATTGCGATAACAGCCAGGCGATCATTGACCATCCAACCCAATTTTAAATTGGGAAAACTGCCGCCGCCTTGAGCTTCGTCGAAAGGAACTTCTTGATCGCTTTCAGAAAAACTGATGACACCGCCACCTACACCAAAGCCGAATACAAAGCCTTTTCTTTCGATGGTACTGTTGGTCTCATTTTGACCATAGGCGAGGAGCGAACAAAAGGTGAATACAAAAATCAATAAGTTTCTCATTTGTAAAGTTTTTAGTGGTTATGAGTAAAGTCTGATAAATGATTTGACAATCAAATGCGCATAAGATTTCAACATTGATAGTCAATCGTTTTTGTGTAAATCAGTTCTATACTAAAATCTATATCCTATGCGCAAGTGCATATTTAATTCCATTTCAGTTTTGTCTTCTGAATACCCGGCGCGTTCAGCAAATGTGTGACTTAATCCTACTCCAAGGCCTGCTTCGAAATTGAAATGCTCCCCTATATTTCTTCTAATCCCCCAAGTGGGTATGATAGCGAAATCACTTACTACAGGAGCATCGTCGGTGTTGAACAGGACAAACGAATCTGGATGATAGCTTGTCTTTAAAGCGATAAAATTGCCACTATTCCCGTCGGTTCTCTTTGAATTCTCTGCGCGCTTTTTGAGGTTATAATAGAATCGTGGCTCAAGCACTATCACCGGTGTGAGCAGAAATGGAGAATCATAATCATCATAATAGGTAGTCTCCCATATGCCAAAATCGAAACCTAACTCTGTTCTTAGTGCTATGGTATTTGATAATTTCGCTTCATTATATACCCAGACTCCTAAAACGCCTGTTTGTATTCCAAATGTGGAGTTTTCTACACTCGTGTTTTGAGATTTGGCGACTAATGCTAGTCCGCACAACGCCAAGGCTAAAAATGCTCGTTTCATAACCGTTTTTCCGTAACTGTTTAGAATTTCGATTGCTGCGAAGCCCTTCCTCTTACCGTCAGTTGATTTAGTAAAAGGGAAAGGAATCATCATCCGATGATTATTTGCGCTGCTTTATCGAATTGACAAGGCAAAGATGGAGGGGAAAGGAGGGGGAATCGTTCTGAATTGCAATTCAGAACTTAATAGTGAGATTCGGAACTTTTTTAAAACCGGCTTAAATTTGATTAGACTTCAACCAGATTTTCGGTGTCATCCCTTCGTTTTTCTTAAAAAAGGTATTGAATATCGTTTTAGAATTAAAGCCGCTATCGTAAGCCAAGCCAAGAATAGTTAAATGCTGAAGAGAAGGGTCGGCGGCTTTTGATTTGAAAGCTTCCAAACGGTAAGAATTGATGTACTCTGAAAAATTTTTATCATAACCTTCATTGAGTAATTGCGATAAACGATTGGGAGGGATATCCATCATTTCAGCCAATCCACGAAGGGTCAATTCCGAGTTGAGGTAAGGCGCTTTTTCCGACATCAAGGTTTTGAGTTGCTGTTTATATTGGTCAATCAATTTCCGATCAAGTAATGATTTTTTATACCTCTTTTTAGACAAATCGAAAGTAGTCTCTTTCCCAAAAATCGGATGCATTAATTCTTGAAATCGAGGATGCGTACGAAGCGGCTTCATGAGTGGTTCTGTATATAATAGTAAAACCAATGGCAACTTATAATCGATAGCTTGCTGTAGCATTTCTATAGCTTCCTCATATTTGCCCATTCTCGTTTTAACAAGAATTAAAAAATGCATCGCACTTCCAACGGTGTCTGTTGCTAATTTTGCTTCTAGTTTGGTGATGTACTCTTCTGTTTTCGGTGTATCACCTAAAGCGGCATAGGCTAATGTCGTTCCTCCTAATTTTGTTAAACCTCCTCCTTTTTTCTCTGGAAGATTCTTAAAATAAGTCAATGCCGCAGAAGGATTTCCCTGGAGCAATAAAATCTCTCCAAAATATAAAATTGGAAAAGGCATATCGGGTTGTATAGAGAGGCTTCTTTCAAAGTATGGAATCGCTTTTTCGTATTCCTCTTGGAGATAAAGGTTAAATCCCTTGAAATGAATAAGTATGGCTGAGAAAGGGTCGAGTTGAAGGGCTTTATCAATGTAGTTTGATGCCGCGTCGAATTTACCTTCAACTGAAAGTAGATTCGCCATAGATAAATAGTTGATTTCGGTTGGACGCGATTCTATTGCCTTAACAATATGGCGATAAGCACCTTCAAAATCCCAGTTTTGCCAACCACAAATCCACGAAAGATTACGTTGAGATTCAGGCAAATTTTCGTCCAACTCCAATGCTTTATCAAGGAAAGGTTTGGCTTTGATAAACGCTTCTTGGGCTGGCAACATCCCCATAGTACCAAGATACGAGTACCCTTGATTGATATCTAAATAGGCTAAAGCAAAATCAGGTTGAGTGGTGATCACTTCTTTAAAAATAGCAATGGCTTTTTCGGTACTTGCCTTTGTCAATTTCGCTAGGTAATATCTTCCCTTTAGAAAAAGTTGATAAGTGGCAACTGGAATAGAAGGAACATCGACTAAATTATTTTCTATTTCAAAATGCCCAAGATGTTCCCGCAATTTATCGGCAATCAATAAACTAACTTCATCTTGTAGTGCGAATATGTCCTCTAAATCCCGATCGAAATTCTTTGACCAGAAGTGAGTGCCGTCATTCGTACTGATTAACTGCGCTGTAATGCGAACCCTGTTTTTAGCTTTCCGGACGCTCCCCTCTAAAATAGTACTTACCCCTAACTGATGACCAATGGTTCGCACATCTATATTTTTATTCTTAAATGCAAAAGAAGATGTGCGGGCAATGACTTTCAAGCCTTTTACGGTGGTTAAGGCGTTGATTATTTCTTCCGTAATGCCATCGCTGAAGTATTCGTTCTCAGGGTCGGCACTCATATTAACAAAAGGGAGAACTGCAATAGACTTACTGGACGGTGATATGGGTATATGGTTGCTCATTTTCTGCTATACGTATCAGGACTTCTATAGATTGATATTGAATTTTTAATACTTTTCCTTTTCATTAGCCATCAACTCTGGCTAGTGCGATCGGCCGAGGGACGAGGCTGGTCGCACTAGCTAAGTTGTGTGCCGTTATCTTATCTAATCCTTAATCCACTAATGATCTTCATACAAGTTGGAGTTTAGTCAGTATTATCTCCTTTCACTTATATATTCAAGTATGGTTACACCTGCCACTTGAGCATCTCCTCTAATTTGATTGATTAGCGCTAAAACAACTACAACAGGCATATTAGTGAATTTAAATTCCGACCATGACGTATGCCTTTCCGGGAATTCAATAACACCAAAAGTTAATTTTTCTATCTCAAAATCAGGTCCAATTCTTTCCAAAAACTCAGCTCTTAAGCTTCTCATATTATGTTCTAACAAATTCCCCCTACCTTCCTCTAGGAGTATTTTGTTGACCACAACTTTATCAGATTTATT
>JBCBEC010000033.1:0-83648 GCA_038528965.1 Bacteroidota bacterium
TTCTGGCCGAAACAGGTGGCTTTCAACTTTTTGAAAATAGAAATCAACTCATCAAGTATGCTGGCCTAGATATTGTCGAAAGACAGTCCGGGTCTTCCATTAGGGGCAAAAGCAAAATTTCAAAAAGGGGAAACTCTCATTTGCGTGGGGCTCTCTACATGTCAGCTCTTGGAGCAATAAGTAAACCTGGCGTGTTCCAAGATACCTATCGACGCTGTTTAGAACGACATGGCAACAGTAATAAGGCACTAATGGTTGTACAAAGAAAGCTTCTGCTAGTGGCCTTTGGCCTCCATCAATCCCAACAAGTGTATGACTCGGAGATCCACTATCTAAGGTGCTCAAATGGAGTAGGCGAACCCAAGAGTCCGCCTACAGTAGCTCGTTTAGTAACCTAAACGGCTTTATATCCATAAATCTAGGAAAAACTTCGCAGGTTGCTTGGTTTTTGACATAGCACCTAGCCCTTGCGCCGTCCCGCCACCGAGCTCCTGCCAGGGCAGTCGCGCATTTCGTTTTGTGGAATTGACTCCGCTGTAAAAGATTATTGCGGAATGAATTCCGCGAAACCATAAATGAGATGTCTCCCTCACCCAACCACTACCGCTTCCGCCTCTATTTCCACCAAATACTCATCCCCGATCAGATCAGCACGGATGAGGGTGTTGGCGGGTTGGATATGACCAAAACGTTGGCCATGGACGCGCGAGATGGGCTCCCATTGATCCATATTTTGTACGTAGACGCGGGTGCGGACGACATCCTCCAGGCGACCACCTAAGGACTGGATAGCGCCTTCCAGTTTATCAATAACAAACTGGGCTTGTGCCGCTGGATCATCTCCTCCGATACAGCGATGACCGTGCGTAGCGGTAGTGCCGGAAACCAGAATGCGATCCCCAATTCGGACGGCCCGACTAAAACCAGCCAGGTCTTCCCAAATGGTACCACTCAACGCCTTTTGCCGGTTAGGGCCAGTGGTGTAAACGGGAAAAGGGGCAGGTAATTCTTCTAAATGATGACTAAGGTCGCCCGAAGCCGTTAGGAAGGGAGGCTTGCGGTATTCGTCACCACAGTTACCTGGAATATTATCCAGCTTACCCAGTGCAGTTTGGATAATGGCCTGTTCTTCTTCGTTGAGCTCAAAAGAAAACAACCGTAGATTATCGGCTATCCGATTACTCTGCCCCAGGCGGGCACCGATGATGATGCCTCCCACAACATCCTGTTCCAGCATGTAGCGGCAGGCAATATTAGCGATAGAAACGCCTTTGGCCTTTGCCAAACTGTCTAGTGTATACAGTATTTCTTGAAAACGATCCCAGCCACCAGTCTCGTCGATAAAGCGCTTGTATTTCATTTGCGACCAGGTAGCCATTTGGTCAGCTGGACGGTCGGCTTGACCGAGCCAGCGCTCGCTGAGCATCCCACCCGCCAGCGTGCCGAAGGCCAGGATTTTTACACCGTGCCGTCGGCAGACCTCTGTCATCTCACCACTAGCCCGTTGATCAATTAGGGAGTAAGAAACCTGATTGGAAACCACCTGTATACCACTCTGCAAAACCATGTTGAGGTGAGCCGCATCAAAATTGGTCAGCCCTAAATGGCGGATCAACCCTTCTTCTTTGAGCTCTTGTAGCCAGTAGAGGTCATCTAGCCAGCGGGCATCGGCATAATTCCAGGCGTGGTACTGTAGTAGGTCGAGCTGTTCCATCTGCATGCGGTCGAGTGATCGTTGCACAGCAGTACGAACTTTCTCCTTGCTGGTGGGACCGGGCTCTGGTACCCATTTGGTGAATAGCTGCACTTTATCGGCTCCTACCTGCTGGCGGAACCGCCCCGTAATGATCTCTGCTGATCCGTAATGATCTGCCATGTCAAAAGTGGTCAGACCGGCATCCAAGTAGGTTTGCATGGCGTTGGCGGTAATATCCAGATCAATTTCCTGGCCATCGCGTTCCATATCGGCAATTTGCCACAGACCAGTCAGCACTTTGGTGATGTGTAGGTCATCGGCCAGGCGGGTTGTTGGTAGTTGAGCCATTTTTTCTTTCAATTGAAGTCCTATTCAGGAGGGAGTTGTTTAAATGCTTCGGAAACGGAGGTGCCGGATTGCTTGAGTTGACGCAGTTTCCAACCAAAAATTAAGGATGCTAATCCCAGTACCAGCAACCAAACCCAGGTAGAGTGAAAGTACCAGGCGTCCACTTCAGCTTGTAGGTCTTTGGTGGTGTGCACGATGAGGAATACCAGCAATAAGACTGCACCGGATATGGCTAACACCAGTTGAAGGCTGCGGTTTTTAAAGATTGCCACTTCTTTAGCCAGGACAGGATTGTAGAGCGGTAGACTGATAACGGTAATGCACATCAGCAGAAAGTTGACTAGCATGGCGGTTACCATAATATCGATGCCCAGGAAGAAATCACCAGCCAGATGGCTGCCGAGAATGCCAATGCTGGCCATACCACCACTCGCCAGCAGGGCGATGTGTGGTGTCTGATAACGCTGATGAATTTTAGCAACACCCTTTGGGAAAATGCCATCTTCCGCCCAGGCAAACATGAGGCGGGAGACAGATAGCAGCATGGCGGGTAGATCGTTGATTAATGCAATTGCCGCACCCAGGATAATAGCTACAGACCAAGCAGGAGACAGCACGTAGCTCAACAAGCCCGGAGCGGAAATATCTTTAGCCAAGGCTTCTTCGGCCACAAACGGCCAGGGCACCACATGATAAACTGCGGCGGTAAAGAGGAAGTAGTAGGTGCCCACGCCTAATACGGCTATGGCAATGGCCAGTGGCAGATTACGCTGCGGGTGACGAGCTTCGCCGCCAGCTTGAGCAATAGAATCAAAGCCGATGAAGCTAGAGAACAAGAGCGCTGCTGCCGTTAACAGTGTACTGAAACTGTATGTACTATCCGCCTCTGGTATCGTCCGGCCTTCCCGGGCCAAAAGCTCTTCGGCAAAGGACTCTGGACTGAAATAGAAGCCCGCAATGATCACGATAACGCCCAAGCCAAACATGATCACCATAAGTGGAATGAGGGTGCGTTGATAAAAACGAAGCCCAATGATGTTAATGCCCACAAAGAGCCACAGCAATGCCAGCGCCAGTCCCAATCGCACACTGCCTATGTCGAGCCAGGCCGCCCAGGCTTCCCATTCGAGCGCTACCGCTACATCGCGAACAAAGGGGATGATGATGTAGGAGATTACACCAATAGCAATGGACAATCCAAACCACTGCGAAAAACTGGCTACAAAGCCTAAGTAGGGATTCAGTCCTCGGCTGGCGTAGATGTAGCTGCCTCCCGCACGTGGCATAGCGGAGGCGAGTATGGCGTAGGCCGCAGCGGCGAGTAAAGCCGGGATAGCCGCCATCATGAACGCGGGTAATACGTAAGGGCCAATATCCGGTACGTTGCGCTGAATCATAAAGGGCACCACGTAGACCGAAGCGCCGAGCATAGAACAAATGCCGGTGGCGGCCAGTCCCACTAGGCCTAGTTGCCGACTGAGACCGCCCGGGTTTTGCTGGGGGGATTGTTCCTTCATCACTGGATCGATCAAAATAGAAGCATGAAATAATGTGCTTCTAATATACGACTCGAATTGACTTTGAGAGGGCTGGTTTTAGCACCTGACTATCATCGGGTATCCGTAATCTAATCGCTAGCGAATCTTGAGATGCTAATGCGTTTTGAGAATGCCTTGGTAAAAACTATCCAGGAATAACCCATTGTGCGTGTCATCTGGGTAGAGGGTCTTCGTAAGTTGGATGTTCTTGTTGGCTTCCAGTACTTCCAAGAATTCCTCAATTTTCTGCTTATGAAAAGCCGGTACGGGCTGGTAAGTCAGGTGAATCCGGACATCTCTTTGCAAGCCGCTCTTTTGCAGTCGATTGATAACCTCGCCATCACTGTACCAAATGGATGGATCATAAATGTGAATCACTTCAAAAGGATGATCCAGAGATAGGATATAGCCACCGAAGTATCCACCGTAGGAATGACCAATCAGGGTTTCGTGATTGTTGGTAGCGTAATGTTTGTTGACATCCGGGATCAGTTCTTGGGTGAAGTAGTTGTAGAAATTCATGCCGCCACCAGAGTTGCTGACATTGTACCAGGTGGAGTCGACAGCTTCTCCGTCGTATTCTACCCTTGAATGGCTAAAGGTGAGATCAATGCCTCTTTGGTTTTTCCAATCGATGTGTGGGATGCCGACTACGATGGATTGCTCCATTTTTTCCCAGGCCCCTAGTTCGAATATGATATTCCTAAGCAGGTCAAATCGCCACTCGGCATCGAGAACATAGATGACGGGGTAGGAGAGGCTATCGGAGTAACGAAGCGGTAAGCTTACCCAGTAGGTTCTCTCTTCTTGCAGATGGCTCGACATGATCTTATGCTCAATGGCTTCGTTGATACAAATCCGATCCTGCGCAGCTAAGAGTACTGGCATGGAAAAAAGAAGAACGAAAAATAGGTGTTTCATTTTGAGGTGTGGGATGTTTAATTAAAAGTCGCTAAAGCAATACCTGCATTCCCCAATTACCGTCCATAGTGCGCTGCCGTACTTGTCTTAGCCGTCTTATTTTTCCCGTCCTCAATGGCAGTAGGGGAGTAGTGGACGTGAAAATTGAGGTACAGCGCCCGGGCAAAGCGAAATACGTATACGAAAGAAATACCTAGTACAAATATCAACAGCCCGAAGCTAGCCGCAGTGCTCCAATCGAGTACCCAATGGAAAAAGAGCACAAAACCAATGGAGAAAAAAGCAGTGAAAATATAGGACAGGAACATGGCACCGTAATAGTAGCCAGGCTCGGGAAAGAAGTCTTCGTTGCACTTGTCGCAGCGCTCCTTCATTTCAAAGGGTTTCTGAAAGCTGAAGCTGCTGGTTTCGAACATGTCACTTTCGTGGCAGTGGGGGCATTTGATGTTGAAAATGCTGTATGCTTTGGAACCTTTGCGGAACATGTCTTAATATATTCTTTGGTGTGCTATGTATACAAACACAAAATTGGTGAAAAAGTATCAACCATAAGATGACTTAGATCACAAAAAGCCCCGATCAATTGTGTATGACCAGGGCTACATATAGATTACTGAACAAAATCACCTAGCAGTAACTAGTGCTACCAAGTGATAAATGTATTCAGTAGATCATTATCAGTTGAACGGATTAAGAACATGTTCTTAATGCACAACAAATTGCTGAGTGATTGCCGGATTGCCCTCGATGGCAGGAACGTACAAAAGGTAAGTGCCTGCGGGCCAGTTAGATACAGTGATGTCCAGCTGTTCTGTTGTGCCAACTCCCTGGTGCCAGTTGCGTCCCGAGAGATCGAAAACATAGAAGACTTGTTTTACCGGTAGGTTAGTCAAATGTAGCACGTCACTTGTGGGGTTGGGGCTAAGTATAACTAAGGGAGAGCGCGTTTCCTGCAATACATGGTCAGTTGGTAGAATCGGCTGGTCCGTTGCTCGCAGTCCTCCCATTACACCTTGATCGCCTCCTGCTGCTATGCTGGCGGGGATGCCCTGGAAGCAATTTAATGCACTAATTTCTATGGTCTCTTGGTAGTGAGTTGGAATGAATAGATTGGCCTGATTAAAGGCGAGAAACGCATCGTAGAGTTGAGGGGTATTAGGGGGGGTAGGTCCGTTATGTACTACAGTGTAGCCAGCACCAGTAGGCCATCTGCTTGCTATGGTATTGGTCACAAAGCTGGGAGTCACTATTTGATATGGAAATGCTAAACTCATGGCACCGCCGGAGAAGGGGATGTTGACTTGCATTAAGGACCTTGTTCCTTGATTTTCAATCATGACAAAGGTCTTGATGGCAGAAACGTAAGAGGCAACATTTGCGGGGATAGAAATTTGGGCCGCTCCTTGATTATTGCCCGGCGTAATCCAATCAATATCAACACTGCTTCCTTCAACGTTTAGGCAGCTATGCGTTAGCTGGGGACCTTCGGGGCCATTCAATTGAATAACTAGATCCTCCAAATGGATACCAACTGGGCTCATCGTACCGTAGTCCCCCGGCGTAAGGTCTGAGCAGAGGCCGGCTACCGCCACTATCATATCACTGTCTGGGGTAATACTGTTAATGGTATGTGTGAGGCCGGGTTCATTGGCGTTATATAGTACTTGGTTGTTGCTTAAGTCCACAACTAAGACGTCATACGCAACTGCACCAGGTATGGGATCCCAGGAAACATCCATTATATCTGGTGGGGTTACAATTACCTGGAGGTTTTGTGGGGCGGGGAGGTTACACCCCTCTTCACCCTGGGCGAGCGCGAAATGACTGAATGACAGAAAGAGTAGTGCGAGAATCGCTTGTGAGAGACGAAAATTCATAAAAAAACGTGGTTTTTGTTCAGCAATTAATCTTGATATTCACAAAGCTAGGTGGGAATGAGAATAGAAAATAGCTCATTTTTTATAACATTTCTGCTAGCGCTGATAAATGGTTATGGTAGATCATTGGCTTTCTCTGAGATTCAAATGTCCCCTTATCCGAATCAAAGGAATGGGTTTCGAAGTATACTCATTGCTTTAAAACATTGGCTATGATCCGGATCAAAATACTTGACACCTTAGCTCTTTTCGACGAACACGAACTCGAGCGCCTCCGGCAATTTGTAGATGCTGATTACTTTAACAATGCCTACAATGCAGAACAGTTAAAGACGCTTTTAAAGGTATTGCTCAAGGTTTCTAGCGAAACTTTTGACAAACAGCAATTGCAAAAGCAGTTCTTTCCCGAAAAAGAATTTGTGGAAAGAAAAAAGAATGCCATCGATAATCTCCTGACCGATTTGAACGGGCTGGTGGAGCAGTTTATCGTTTATGAGCAACTTCAGCCCATGATAGCCGACAAATCAACCTGGGCCAAAGCCCGTTATTTTTCGCAAAACGGGAAAGAGGAACGCCTGTGGCCATTAATCAGTGCTTATCGCAAGCAATGGGATCGAAGTACGACCAAAGGGTTCCAGGATTTTCATGATCGTTTCGTCATGGAAGAACTAGCCGCCGAGTTCAGTGGAATATTCAAGGCCCACCAAAAAAATAACGGCCTTGAGGTGGCCATCACCTACCTGGATAAGTTCTTTTTGGCGCAACGAACCAAACTAATTCTGACCCGAAAATACCAGGAAAAGGTATTGGGTAAAACCATGAGTGCTAATGCGCAACGGGACTATCTCGGTGAGGCTATTCTGAATCATTATCCGGAGCTTACGCATTTGCATTCGGGTTTGTCCAATGCCTATTATCAAGCATTTAGGGTGGTAGAAGACATGGATGATGTGACGGAATTGGATCGCTTTGAAGATATTTTGGACAACTGCGGAGCTGAACTGCCACACGAGGATCTTCGCAACCTCTATGTTTTTTACCGGGCTTGCCGCGGACGGCAATATCAGGTAAATGGTCAGGTTACGATGGTACCGGAGTTTCTAGCCATGTATAAATCGCATCTCGATAAAGGCGTACTGACTGTTGATGGCAGGCTGTTCGCAAGTACCCTCAAGCTGCTAGTGAACGTAGGAGTAAAGGCTGCTGATTTTGCCTGGGTGCGTATCTTATTAGAGCAATATCCACCGCAAAAAATTATTGGGACTCGCTACCCAGAAGAATTTCATCGACTTTGTATGGCAGAAGTGCTCTTTGCTGAAGGGCAATACGATGCTGCCATTGACGAAATCACCTACAAGCTTTTTGAAGATTTTAATTATAGCCTAAGTTGTGATATTCTTCTGATCAAAATATACGCCGAAACAGATAGTCAGCTACTAGAGAGCCGTGTGCGGGCAATGGAATTAAAAGTCCGACGAGCTAAAATTAAGGACTTTGATCGTAAGGCTTATCTAGCTTTCATCTCTTTGGTTCGGCAACTCGACAAATACCTCTGGCTTAAAAACGAGAAGAAGTTGGCGCGGGTACGGGAGAGGTTACAATCAAAAATGCCACTGATCCAACGCGAATGGTTGGAACAGTGGCTGAGTTCTGTTGGTAAGTAATTATACCTAAGGTGGGAAAGCCAAGACAGAAATCTTTGGCACTTTACTCTTTAATTATCTTTTCAATAAACTGACCATTCTCGGCGGTTAACTGTAAAACATAGGTTCCGGAAGGTAATGTATTGGTGAGAATGATTGCTGAAGTAACCCCTGGGCCAAGCTCTTGGCGAAGTACTTCTTGTCCGGTGAGCGAATACACCGTAATTAAACTTGGCTTGTCACTAGGTTCCGGAATGTTTAAGCTCACGTTGTCGCCAGTAGGATTAGGAAAGAGGCTTATAGTTCCCTGAACAGAATAGTCTGGATTCAAAGTAGAGGTAGAAATCTGAAGATTATTACCAGCATTTGTTGGTGGACAATGAGCTACTCGCCCGTAGAGTATCACTTCCGCTACTTTAACATTGTTGTGCGTATTGGTAAAGCGCAGCTTTGAGGTGTAGATATTCAAGTTGGTAAGGTTGAGCCAGCTATTGAAGCTGCTCAATACGCCATTAAAAATAGTTACCCAGGTTCCGTTATCATCATACTCTACAATGAACGGAGCCGTACCCCCCAAATCGAACATTGATATGGCATCAATCTTATACAAGCGATTAAGGTCTAGTTCCTCGCTCACGGGGGGGCAATTGTTCCAACAAGGATAGGACCACCAAGTGCTTGGCGTACCGCCAAGACCATTGATTGGATCACCGGCATTACCGCGCTCGTCAAAGAGATTGGAGGGCACACCAGCATTGTTGTTATTACTGATCATACCTGTGTTGGTCGGAATGATGTGACTATCCCGTAAGTAACTTGCAGTACCATACAAAACCATTTCGCTTACATCCGCGTGCCGATTATTCGTGAAGCGCAATGATTCTGTAGTCGCATTAATTGGAACGAATATATCCTGAGAGAGCGGAGCATTGAAGATGTTGACCCAACCTGCGGTAGTGGCATCCCAATAATCAATTTCAAAAGGAGCAGTGCCACCGTAGTAATAGAGATAAACGCCGCATAAATCATGTTCACCATCCAAATCTAAAATGTCCACTTCTGCCGGACAAGGCGAAGGCCAGCAGGCGTTGTGCCAGGGAGCAGCTGGTGATCCAAACTGACCATTCTGCGGATCCCCTGCTATAGCTTGTTCGTTGACCAGACCACCAGCAATTCCGTTCCGCATCATAGCAGGAGCCAAGGGAATGATGGCATCACAGTTACCAAGGGATAGACAATCATCTTCCACTAAGGACTCCCCGAAAATGCTGCCTTCCAACTTAAAGCCAAGCGGGCCGCCGATGTTACGCACATCAATTTCGAGGCAATGCCGACCGGCAGTTAGAAGAAGATCTTCTTGCACCTGATTGGCGTCGCGGAAATGGAAATCACTGCTCGGAAAAGTCTCGATAACAGTTCCGTCCACTCTGACTTCTATTACGGTATTATCCGCAAATACGGTAAAGTTAAACTGGGACCAATCCTGTGCACAAGTGGTGAAATACCGCTGGTAGGTGTAAATACAAGTAGAGAAAGGATCATTACCGTTACTGGTTGGGCCAATCCAGCGGCTTATTTCCTGGCTTCCGGCTGGGGCATGTTGCCAGGCACCGTTGGGAGAACCAATGACTAGTGCGTTATCCCCAACAGAAGCATTAGAGTTAGGGGGGACGTTGACCAAACGCCAATAAGTATCAGATGCCGCCGCCGGAAATAAGCTGCCAGTACTGTGATCCACTCCAGTGGTAAGGTTGATCTCGGTAGTTGCGCATATTACTTCGACATTATCGCACGTATTATGGTTGAAGAGAGCGGTTGTGGCATCATGAGTAGATAAATCAACACATAGTGAACTGTTGTTGGTATTTGTAAAGGTGAAAGTAGGAGAGACAACTGCATTGGGATAGAGCTCTGTCCATCCAGCCCTCGGCTGGATTGCTACCCGGTAAGTTATCCCCGTAGCTAAGCCTTGAAATGAGTATTGTCCCTGGCGGTTGGTGGTAACGGACTGTAGAACCTGGTTGGTGCCATTGTCTAGGAGGTTTACCACCCTTGCGCGTACTTGTGCGTCTCCAAAATCCTGAACACCATTAGCATTTCTATCATTGAAGACGATTCCGCACACGGCAAATGAAGGCCCACAGTTTCCATTAAACGACGTTAATTGTTCGTTCTTTTCTGAAGAGGAAGAGTGGTCGTCAAAAGCAAATGCACTAACATTGATTCCAATCAGACAGAGGAATAGTACAGTGGTTTTTAGTGTTGAGAGAAAGCAAGTGAATTTCATATTAAAGTTTAGATTGGTGAATCAAATAGTCGTCACAATAGCGCGTATTGGTTTGATTACCAAAGAGCTAAAGGGGTTGATATCTGAATTCGCGTTTTGGAATTAACCTAAACTTACGGTGGTCTGAAATCCGTTAAAAGCTCATTTTTTGATTTGTTTCTTTTGTTTGCATCCCTGCAAAATCGTCACTCATACGACCTAGCTTCTCTTAGCACCAACCAAAAATGTCAGCTGCTATGCCTTTCGTGAAAAAAAACTTGTCGAATACGGGGCCTTCGTTAATCGCTTTACGCTCATTTCTCTTTTATTTTCTGCTGGATGGAAAGGACTTTTGCCCCACTATCGCTCCTATCCACAGCTTGTAGGAGGGTGCTTTTCCCAAGTTTGGTGATCGGTTCGGTAGTTTGGTGTTTTAATATGATAAAGCTAGATTAATCTGCTAAATGATTGTTGAGCGGATTATGAATCAAAACTCTTACGTTCTACTTTTAAAGAGGCTGCCCCAAAAGGGGACAGCCTCGAACTAGTACTGAACTGTAGATGAATTAGTCTTAATAATGCTGTTGAGTGCTGGTCTAGGGGTTCACTTTGATAAAGCGCTCTTCTAGGAGTACTTCACCAAGCTTGCTGCGCACGCGTACATGTACTAATCCTTCGTAGTCGTAGTTCATTGTTAAAGTAAGCCGATTGTAATCGGGTTGTAATTCATGGGTCCGGAGTAGTTTGCCATCAGCAGTGTAGACTTCTACTACCAGTGGTTCATCCCAATCCAGGAAAGCATCCGCTTGAATAGTCACCTGGTTAGTGGCTGGATTTGGATAAAGCTGTGCTCTTCCGCCGCCGCCAGGTTCATCCAAGCAAACTTCGAAGAACTTGCACACCTCTGCTTCGCAAATTTTACCATTCAATTCCACTATATAGTAGAGGCAAACTTTGACCGTACGGCTTCCGAGGCCGCGGCAGTCGTAGCGATGGAACGGATTCTCCTCCGTGCTATTCGTGCCGTCGCCCAGGCTCCAATGGAACTCCAGAATAGTCATTCCTGGATTGAGCGTTGGATCAAATAGGTTGGAAGTAAAACTGTATACACTTTCATCCAGTAGCTCCATAAAGATTTCGTCATCGATATCGCAGGCGCAATCGTTGATCGTGAAGCTCAAGCTGGCAGTGTCGGTACATCCGGTAATAGAATCAAAGGCGACCAACTCATATTGCCATAAGCCCACATAGCTGGCATCCGGAATTACGAATACAACCTGTGTGCCAGAGGGCGGGGCCGGAACATTTTGCCCTTGTGCTACCCCGTTTTGGGTGAAGTTGAGCTCCGCTGAGGTGCCCGTCCACAAGTAATCGATGATCACCGTATCACCTACACAGAATTCGGTAGCATTGATTTGTAAATCAGCCGATGCTGTGGAGAAGTTAATGGTGGTCGTCGTGGTGTTCGTTGGTACCGGTGCATTGTTGTCAAATGTGATATCGGCATAGTTGGTAATGACGGTACCATTTGTGCTATTGGCATCCGGCTTCACGGAGAATCTAAACCATCCCATCGCTCCCGGTGCAAGGTTGATATTGTTGAAGTATACCTCCAATAAGCCATTCGTGATGCTGATTGGGCCTGCGGTATGCGAGCTACCTAACCACTGGAAGGTAGACCAGTCAAGATTTGCATCTAATTGGTCCTCTACTAGGATGTCATAAGCTGCTGTTTGACCGATGTTACTGAATTGGATGGTATACTCAATGGGTTGATCGAGTACTTCATCGGGGTTGCCACAATTTTGTGGGGAATAGGCCAACTTAAGGTTCGGATCACAGGAGCAGGTATCTTGATAGGATACTACACTACTTGCTATCTGGTTGGTTCTGCCACAGCGATAGATCACATTAGCTTGTGCATTGATAGGTAGTGTAAAGGAACCATCGAAGGTAGCTTCCACACAAGCGGTGAAGCACTGGCCTGCAGCAATAGTAATGGGTTGATTAAAGTTGTAAGAAACGGTGCTCCCAAAGAGTGGATCGGACCCCATATATGTTCCTACACCAGGGTTGCCATTCGAAACCTGTGTTTGGGTACCACATTCTAAAATTGGGTCAATGATCACCGAACCCATATCTATCCCATTTGGCAAATCGATGACGACATTGTCAATTATACGGTCCGTACAAGTGTTATTTTCGATCACAAAACAGTATTCCCAAATCAAATCCTCACAAGGTGTGGCCACGTAAGGGCAGTCATTCGTGCCTACCGAACCAACAATGTCGCCAACCATATTTACATCCAAACTACATTCCTCGTCAACAACAAAGTTGATGGTACTGATTCCAGAGGTGGGAGTGAAACCGGTAATATCATTGGTGTAAACGTTGTTTTGGTTGAAACTGCAGACTGCTGGACCATAGTTGCCGTTGACCAGCGAAATGTCATACGTACCGGCAGGAACAAGAATCTCGTATTGACCATTATTATCGGTCATTGCGTAGTAGGTAGTTCCACCAGCAGTGATCTGGATCATTTGATTCGGCGCGGGGGAGGCACTATTAAAATTGCAGGGGTTGTTTTCGCAGCGTACTTCTCCCCTAATTGCGAATTGATCACTTTGGCAATTATTGGTAAGAATGTAGGAGAAGCTGCTGGTCCACTGGGCTGTGACGATATCCATACAGCAATCCTTGTTGAAGTCTTCAATCTTTACTTCCGTAGTTCGTCCGCCCGGCGTATTGACGTCAACAAAGTTTAAGAAGTTGCCGTTACCATTGTTTTCGTAGATCCTAACAAAGGACATCGGGTAGTGGACCGCCACTACGATATCATCATCTCCATCCCCATCAATATCTCCAATGTCGATACCTACGGGCTGGCCTGGAATGGGTAGAATTTCCCAGTTTAGGTTGGCCGCGGGGTAGTTACCGGCTAAGGTGGAGACATCTCGGGAGATCAGCAGTGCACCGTTACCGCTTGGTACATTGTTGATCAACTGTTCACACTGCATAGCGGTGATCAAATCATTCTGTGAATTACCATCAATATCGTGCAGTGCTAAGCCACGAGGCCATATTAGGCCAGCTGGTGTTTCATACAACAAGTCTGGCGTGTTCAGGAAGATGTTGTTGGGGGTATTGTTCCCAGTGTGTAAATAGCCGAATATCGACTGATTATTACCATCAAACCCGGCCTGACCAATGAGGATATCATTGCCAGCTTGATTGTCGATGTTGAGGTGTTCAGTCTCCCAGTAGCTGATTGAGTTTAAGCCCTCAAGGGCAGCGATTGGATTGGGAAGAAACGGAGTGTTGAAATTGTTAGTACCTGCAAAAACAACGATTCGGCTGGTCTGCGGTGCATTACCTGTATTAGTACCCGTAGCAACCAGGTCCTCGATTCCGTCACCATTATAATCCATGAGTTCAAAGTCAGAGCGGAATTGACCCAGGATGTTTCCATTGTTTGGAGGAGCGAAAGTGGTAACTGGAATAGTCTGTTGTAGCACATAATTACCACCAGAGAGCTGATCCCAACGGTAGATTTCAATGACGGGCTGCCGCAGTAGTACGATATCCAGTTTACTGCCACCGAAAAGATCAAAAAACGCAATGGCTTCACCTTCACCAGTATAGGAAGGCGTGTTTCCGGTATCGCTGTTAATACTAGTAAATGTCTGATTTTGGTTGTTTTCGCAAATGGTGAATTGTGGTGTATTGGAGAAACGTCTATCGGGCAACCCAAAATCCATCCAACCATCTCGGTTAATATCTGCCACTTTAACGTACTCTGCATCCGTACCGTGCGATATGATTGTGCTGGTAAAGCTCATGCCAACACCAAGTGGTTCGCAAAGTGAGGTCAGACATATACAGACGGGCTCATCCTCTAACTCTTCTGGCTCAGCTTCTAGTTCAGCAATCTCAATGGCCATAATTTCTGATAATTCTAGCTGTACAGGGGAAGGACTCAGTTCCAGGCTGACCGTTTCGCAGCTATTGAAGGTTAGGTCAGTTCGAACCACACTTGCCGATTCTTCCGTTGGTGGGAGGAGGGTGTTCATCCCAATTCTGGTATCTACCCAGTAGGCTTCGTTATTGTCGATTTCAAGGCGGGCCTCCCCAGAACCATCCGTGCCGAAATCAATAACGCTAGCGTTTACCAAACTCAGCAGGGCCGCAAACGGGGCCAGTGTAAAACGACAAATGACCGAGTTGGCGTTATTGCTTCGTTCACCAATCACTAGAATATCCCCAGATACGGGTTCAATTTCTATTCGGGAAAAGCGATTAAGCTCAGAACTAGGAAAAATAATGCTGTTCGTCACAACCGAGCGGGAGTTCAAGTCTACACCGGTAATAAAGGCTTGTCCTTGAGTAGCCTGGGTAGTGGGATCATCACTAAGTTGACCCACAACAATCATTAAATTGCCCAGCTGAGCAACATCTAAGACCGTGCCATTGCGGTTGAAAATGAATTCTCCATTGATTGTTCCCAACAATGGATTGTGGAAGTTAATCTGGGCGTGGTTTCTGTTGGCGGGGTCGCTGCCAGGGTTTTCAATCCCGCCGAAGACTAATTCGTGGCCATTACCAACTTCTAGCACCCGCATTCGGTGCATTTCTTGATCAGGAGTAGTTTGACCCGCTGGCGGTGGTGTGATGGCATAGTTATGTTCATTGATCCAGTCAAAGGATACACCACTGGGGGTGATCTCTGCTCTGGCGGCAATGTAGTTATCGGTAACGCCAGCTCCAAAGCCAGCATCATTAATAGCACCACTAATAAAATAGCGATCATTGTCTAGAATGCCACCAGTAGCAGGATTATTGGTAATGCGTAGAAAGAATTCTCGGGCATCGCTGCGGAAGTTATAGGCTTCTTGAAAGATTTCGGCACCCGTTCCGATGCTGATCATTCCTAGCACACATTCATTGTCAAGAAAATTACCTGCTTGGGGGTTGACCCGGAAATTGGTAGCGCCTACAAATACTATTTGTTCTTCGCTATCACTAAAATCAAAGTCGTAGATACGGGTGCCATTCCTGACACCGAGCGGCGTTTCCGCAGACAGATTATAAACCCAGTCCAGATCCCCGTTGGCGTCAAGTCGAAAAATAATTCCTTCTTCACTGGGGCCAGAATTTGGAGTGCTGGCATCTGAGAACCAGCCACTTACATAGGTGTTGCCGTTTAGCGGTTTTATCTGGCTGGCTCGAAAATTTAATCCAGCTTCACCGAAGACTTCAAAAAATTGGGCTTGCGCCTGACCAGCGAGTAGCACGGCCAGGAAGAGTAATAATACGTTTTTCATTTTATGGGTATTTTGGGTTCTTCAGGAGGAGCATTCCCTCACCCAAGCCCGCAGGCCAGGTGAGAGAACACAATCAGAGAGCGGAGGGATTAGGTAGGATCCTGATCCGGATAGTACTTGTAGCAGTCGTCAATACCAAAGCTGCAACCACAGTCGATACGGCCCAGTAGGTCGTATTCATAAATGCAGTTGTTGCAGACGCTGCCGCGACAACTGAAGTGAGGTACCGGACGGCCACGACGGTTCTGGGCGATGGTTAACCCATCATCGCCGGCGGTGAGTAAAAAGCCGGCCTTCATGTAGGTGCCATCAGATAATTCACCGTTCAAAATCAAGAAGTAGTCTGAACCATCCGGGCCGCCTTCTTTAGCTTCCACATAGTAGTTGACCAGTGATCCGTCCAGCGCTTGGGTAGTTTGGGCTACGCGCTGATAGATAGTCTGAAATTCTTCCAGGCTTAGGCTGGTGCTAGGTACGCCTTGCATAAATTGGGCAACGCTCGTACTGGTGTAGCTGTCGTCAAGTCCTAGCAGATCCAGATTCATCACATCCTGGGCGGGGACCACCTCCGGATTAGTGCTAGTGGTACATTGGATCATTAGAAAAGAAAGGGCAATAAGGAAAAAGGGCAAGGAAATTTTTCGTAAAAACATGATGTTAGATTTAGGTTTACAAAAGCCCGCTAATAGCTTGCTGGCATTGGGTAAAGCAATCCGGGCTCAGCCCTCGGGTATTGCGCACCTACCAGTGGGGAGTTGGAGAGAAACTTTACGTTTTGTTTGCTAAGCTTTTCGCGTGTTGTGGGTATAGGTTTCCCGGGGCAGTGGCCGAAATGACCACCGCCGAGGGAAATATTTACAGTTGTTTTGTGGAAGGGGAGAGAGCGCCTAAGGCTATCCTCTTAGCAGGGTATGAGGATTTAGTCGGTCTTGATCAATAGGGTATGGACCGGAATCCCTTCTTCATCCGTTGTTTGGACAACGTAGGTGCCATTAGGCCAGGCGGAACCGTCCATCTCTTGTGGCTCATTGGCAAAGAGATTGCCTTCGTAGTAGACATCCCCAAACAGATCCGTGATGATCACTGGAGTTTCATTGGTAGATGCTGCCACAAACCAGCCGGTAGTTGGATTGGGACTTAGAGTGACAATTGGTGTATCACCTTGGTCATCATCGTCATTATTTGGGGCGGTAGGGCCTCCAGTAGTAGAGCAGTGCCTCGATACCAGAGAGACCTCCTGTAACCAGCTGATTCCAATTCCTGCTGGATTGCCGTAGGAAGGAAAGTACGCCTCAAACGTAGCCAGTGGCAAAGTGGAGCCATTTTCCGTGAATTTAATGGAAGGATCGACACCATTACCGCCAGCATCAATTCGAAGGTTTGGGTAATCCGGGGTAGTCGATACCCTTAGAGAGTTATGGCTTTCCATGTCGAATACCAGGACAAACTCCTTGGATGGATTGGTATTTGTTGCACCTTGGAAGAGAAATACTTCCCCGGGTGACATGATGTAGTAGGCGGTACCCGCTGGGTGAATCTGATGGGTAGAAGTGGAGGTTTGGCCTGGTCCACAGCCAAGACTCATTACAATGTCGACGACGATTACATCAGTGATGAAGTCGACATAAGATGACCCGCCATGACCCGAGTTTTCACAAATGGTAGTCACCTCGGTAGTGTATTCGGTATCAGGCTGTAGGCCGCCTACGACAATGGTATTATCAGTCGTATTCAGAATAGAAACGGGAATGCCGGTAGCGGCTTCCACAGTTTCGACTTGGTATTCCATTGCGCCGGGCACTTCGGTCCAAGCCAGCTCCACGCTATTGGTGGTGATATGGACCACCTGCAGATCGGTGGGGCCTGGTAGTTCACAATCTTGAGCAAGCGCGATGTTTGTCGTATTACAAAAAGTTAAAATAAAAAAGAGGAGATTAAGGGTTAAATGCTTCATCGTTCAGTATTTTAGTAATTCGTATAAAGCAAAGTTCGGATAAGCAGCACTTGGAAAAAAAGACACATTTTTTGAATTTTCTGAAAAGTACTCAACTGTGATTAGTCCCAAGATTACCGAGATCCTCTCTAGCCTCAATAGTAAAGCTAAAGAACGCCTCTCCGCGTTTTTGCAATCTCCATACCATAACAGTGGTTACAACTCAAAGAAAATAGTCGAACTATTTGATCAGTTGATCTTGGCTCAGCATGAGAACCGTTTGCTTGAGCTCGAGAAAGAACAGTTGAATCAAATGTTCTATCCGGAACATGCCTTTATTGCGCATAAGAAAAACCCTATTGATGCCCTTTGTTCTGACCTTTTGGCCAAAATGAAGGACTTCCTATTCTTCGAGGAAGCGCAAAAAATACAATTCGATGAACGGCATTTGCTAGCGCAAATTCGTTTTTACCGACGAAATAATTATGAAGATCGTTTTTGGCAGGTCGTACGTCAGTTTCGAAGGTTGCAGGAAAGACAGCAGGGACGGGATGCCTTTTTCTATCTAAATGCATTCTTACTAGAAAGGGAGGTAGCTGTTTTCCGCAGTATTTTTAATACCTACACCGACGATGCTAATCTAGCCCTGGCTCATCAATGCCTGGATCAATTTTATGCTACCCAAAAATTAGATTACGGGACGATATTAGCTTTTCAGAAACAGTTGGGGGAAAGCATATCAGCAGAAGATATGCTCACGATCGAATTACTTACAACCAACTATGCAACGCATGCTGCTTTCCATACACCACTTGCAGAGTTGTATAGGGTAATCCTAGATTGGATTTCCGATCCGCCCGGTGCTGAAGACTTGGAACATTTCTCTCTCCTGCTACAAGAAAAGCGAAAGGAGATAACCCACGAAAAGTTTCGCAACCTAATGGCCTTTTACCGCTACTTTTTAGGCTTGCAATATCGCAAAGAGGTAGCCGGAATCGCTCTTTTGCAGAAGATCTTAGATGTTTACAAGGAGCATCTGGAAGAAGGTTATTTTTTGGTGGATGATGATATGATTCTTCCCCAGTCTTTGCACTCTATTATTACGGTGGCTACAAAATTGGGAGAAATCAGCTGGGCCAAAGAAGTGCTGTGGACTTACCCACCAGAACGCATCACAGGAACTCGTTACCCCAACGAAGCGCATGCCCTCTGTGAGGCCCTTATCCTCTTCACCAATGAAGAATACGAAGCGGCCCAGGAGACACTAGTTTACCGCAATTTTGAGAATATTAACTACAGTATCCTCGCGGATGTGTTGTTGATTCGAATCTATTATGTCCTGGATAACGAGTTAATGCATAACCGGATTCCCGCCCTGGAAAAGAAGGTGCGTCGAAGCAAATTGACAAAACAAGAAAAATCTGCCTACGTCAATTTCCTACGCGTTCTACTACGCATACTTAAATACCAGCATGATCGGCACAGCAAGAAATGGCAGAAGCTACAAGCGGACGTAGCCGAAATTGTGCCGGTTGTAGAACGCGAATGGCTGAGTAGTATCATGCTGGAACCCGTTCAGTAAGTACACAACTCGGCTACAGTATTCGCAAGGACACCAAGCAAGGAAACAGAAGGAATGATTTACCGCCAAAAGTTGATTCCTCACCCGTGGGAATACTTAGTGCACTGAATGTTTTCTTGCAAATTCTTACGGGAGAGTGTCCACTTATCCCTACTATTGGCGAAATTGTTGTTTCCCAAAACCAGAGGGGGCAAAAAACACGAAGCTGGATACGTAATGAGTTCAACCTTACTCGCCCAATTATCTAATAGTGGTTTACTTCTCTTCGTCGCCTTGTATATCTACGCCAGTACGCGCTACGACGGAGGCTCCAAAGTAGACCCCCACCGCAAAAGTTGGGATTGGATCCATAATTATTGGTGCGATTTGATCTGGCCGACCACCTTATTGGATGAACCCAACCGAGCCTCCAAGTGGGGCATCACCGCCAACTTTGTACTCTGCTTCAGCTTCATATTTTTCTTTTGGGCTTTTTCTTATTCCTACCCTCCAAGCTCATCCTGGCAATTGGTCATTGGCATTTCCGGAACCATTGCGATGATCTGTGCCATGCTTATCTTTTCTAAGGTACACGATGCCATTATGGGGGGAATTATCTTGAGCGCTATTCCAGCAGTAACTGGTGTTATCTATGGTTTGATAGTAGCCCAGCAGGATACAGCGCTTTATGGGGGAGCAGTTGCTTTGGTGCTAGTGCTTGTTAATATCTACATTTTCTATACCAACCACGGAGAGCACTACCTTCCTTTCGTACAGAAAATTGCCTTTGTGGCGGTGATCAGTTGGGCCTTTTTCATCAACTCGAGCATTGCTTAGAGCGTATTGGGGACTCAAGATTCAATTTGCTCTATGAGAACCGGGGAATAGTCCATAAAGTAGGTAATCTATACTTTGCTAGTAGACCCGATAAAGGCCGAAGGCTAGATTGCTATCTGAGTAAGGACTGTGCACTGTTCGCCAGTACGGATCTCAGTGCGGAGCCGTACTGTCTTGGAGCGATCAGCAAGATTGATTGATCAATGAATACTGATTTTTTATCCTTTAGAGCTCAAGCAATACCATTTTTTGTCGTTCTGGCAAGAGGGCCCAAACTTCATCCGTCGCATACTTACGGTAATTCACTGCTCGATCCTGAGCAATTCGCAACCGAATCTCAAAATCCTTGTTGGACTGGCATAATACTTAAATGTATGAAACGTATCTACATCCGACTAACGCTCATTCTTTCTTGCCTATTCATTATCAGCTCCTTATCCGCCCAACCGCCCTGGGGTGGTGGCCGTGGCAAAAAAGGCCCTACCATCAAAGGCCGCATTATTGGTGCGGTGGTAGACTCTATTTCCGGAGAAGCAGTAGAGTTCGCAACTTTGGTTCTCATTAAACCCGCTGACGGTAAGCAGCTCGATGGTGGAATCACGAATGATGACGGTTCCTTCAAAATCATTGAGGTGGAGAACGGCACCTACGATTTGAACGTGAGCTTCCTGGGCTACGAAGAAAAGCGGGTAAAGGGTTTGGAAACAACACTGGAAAAGCCCGACTTAGATATAGGGACAATTTACCTGGTGCCCACCGGTGTCAATCTGGAAGAAGTAACAGTGACCGGGCAAGCCGCACTAGTAGAGAACCGCATCGATAAACTGGTCTATAATGCTGATAAGGACGCTACAACTACTGGCGGCGATGCTGCTGATGTATTACGTAATGTGCCACTACTTTCGGTTGATCTGGACGGCAACGTAAGCCTCCGTGGTTCTTCTAATATCCAGATCTTGATTAACGGGCGGCCTTCAACTATGTTCGCGTCTAATCCGGCGGATGCCCTCAAGACTATTCCCGCTAACCAGATCAAAACAGTGGAGGTGATCACTACGCCAACTGCCAAGTACGACGGCGAAGGTAGTTCTGGGATTATCAATATCATCACTAAAAAACGCAATGCGGAGGGCTTTACGGGTTCGGTAAATACCTCAATTGGTACCCGTCAGAACAACGGTGGTATCAACCTCAACTGGGTGCGGGGGCGCTTTGGCTTAAACGGTGGTGCCAATAGCTTCTGGTCTTGGCGCCGCGAAGGCTCCCTTGACTTTTTCCGTGAAGAGTTGGATGGAGAAAGCACCCTAAGTACCTTCTCTCAGGCGGGGCCAAACAGTAGCCAAGTACTGGGCTTCAACGGTAATTTTGGTGCCTTTTACGATTTCAATGCTTACAACAGTATTAACTCTAGTATCCGGTTCAACGGCTTCAATAACTGGCGCGATGGAACCATCAACGGGATCTTGGAAAGTTTCAGTCCTGCCGGGCCAACCACTTTTACTCGTGAGAATGATAACCAAGGTGGCCGGAATGGGTATGACTGGACAACAGACTACAAGAAGACTTTTCCCGATTCCGAACGCGAATTTTCTATGGCTTTTCAGTTGAGTACTACCGCCAGTACTCAGGAAAATACCACCGATCAAGACGGAAATGAACTGCGCTACGAAGAAGATATTCGTAACCTAAACGATGGGGTAAATAGTGAATATACCCTGCAAGCTGATTACGTACACCCCTTTAGCGAAGGCATTAAACTAGAAACGGGTGTCAAGACGGTGATTCGCCGAATCGATAGTGATTATTCCACCCGCATTCGCGAAACCAATGATGACCAGTTTGAAACGCTACCCTTCTTGACGGACAACTTTCTTTATGATCAGGATGTGTACGCGGGTTATGTTTCCTTCAATTGGGACCTGGGTAAGAAAATTGGGTTGATTACGGGTGCACGCTACGAGCATACCACTATTTCCGGCGATTACCGTGATGCCGAGCTGGAACCATTTACGCAAGAGTACGATAACATCCTACCAAGCATTATCCTCAGTAAGCAGTTCAAGAACTTTAGCAACCTCAAGGCGAGTTTCTCTCGCCGTATTCAGCGCCCGAGTTTGTTCTTCATCAATCCTTTTACGCAGATCAGCGACCCGAATAACCTGGTGTTCGGTAACCCAACCTTGGACCCAGAGGTAGTGGATCAGTACGAATTGAGTTATGGCACTTTCGTGAAAGGGGTATCAGTCAATGCTGCAGTGTTTTATCGCCGCACTACGGACATCATTGAATCTTTCGTGCAAATTGAACCTGCTTCCGAAGTTTCAACGACCTCCTACCTTAATATTGGTGTGAACAACAGTATTGGTGTGAACTTATTCACTTCCGTTAATATCAAGAAGGTTGGTTCCTTCCGCCTTGGCTTCAACATCTTTACCTACAATGCGGAGTCTACTGTAGACAGCATTAACCTGAGCCGTAGTACAGTGATTTGGAACGGAAACATTGGCGGTAATATCAACCTGCCTCGTGACTGGAAATTCGACCTCTTCGGCTTTGCGCGTTCACCACGCCAGACCCTACAGGGAGAGAATCCCAGTTTCTGGATTTACGGTATGGGCTTGCGCAAAGAATTCAATAAGCGCTTTAGCCTGGGTATCCGCGCGATTGAGCCCTTCAATGAGCGCAAGAGTTTCCCATCGGAAATCCAGGGAGATAATTTCTTCCAACGTTCAGACTTCAGTATTCCGTTCCGGTCTATCGGGGTTAGTATTAGCTACAACTTTGGTCAATTGGACTTCAGCGGTAACCGCCGCGGTCGTCGTTCGAAGATCAATAATGATGATCAGAAGGGAGGAGGAAACGATAACTTCTAAGGAGCTTCCGCGAAAGGCTGTTTCGTAAAGGCAATTGCCACCATAGCTTACCGGTTGTGGTGGCAATTTTCTTTTGCCTTGGTGGGTTTGGATCGTTCCGGCTGTATTGTCGCTACCAAACAGCGTAAGTCATTGGTGTAATCTGCTTTGGTTTCGCGTGAAAGTGGCACTTCCTACATCACACGATTATACCCACTCATCACTCAACTCTTACCACTTATCCAAGCCGCAAAGCAAAGGAGAGTATCGTGTGTTATACTTGCAAAACCAAAGGAGGTTATGATGAAGACAAATCTACTCTCAGCTCTAATTACCTGTATCATTTGTTTGCCCGTAGCGCATACGCAAGTATTGACGCCCATCCCGGATACTACCATACAGATAGATACAGTAGTGCAGGATTTTGACAGCTACGTAGCTGTTGGTCTTACCGCTAGAGTCAACTTGGGCTACCAAGAAATGAGGCGTTTTTATGAAGAGGTGGGCTTTGATTATCTTAATCTGCTGGAGTACGCAACCGCGGGTTTCGGGCTTCGTTACAAGCAGAACATTCACTTCAATGCGGCTTTCGAACTGTCGTTCCCAGGCGATGATACGGAGGATGTAGAATTGGCGAATAGCCACACTTTATCGTTTCAAGAACGAGGGGTTGCAATCCACCTTTTGCTGGGGTATCAGTTTTGGCAGAAGCGTCATAAAAGTCTTATCTTTCATACCGGCTGGTCCTGGCTGTCGAATCGCACCGAAATCGTAGAACGGCGGCCGCAAGCATTTGACTTTAATACGGCCAATATTGATGTCTCAGAAGGGGTACGGAGCTGGCCTGCATTCATTCATCGCCAAGGGGCTTTACATGTCGCGCTGCAACTCAAAATGAGTTATCCCCGACCAAGATGGTGGAGTACGGACTTAGACCTAAAACTGGGCTTTGTGACCGGGCTAAATCGAAAGCAGTGGTCAGTAGAACCAGGGCCAGGGCTTAATATTCCGGTAGATGTAGGGCAATACCTGTATATCAGTGGTACGTATCACTTCTTTTAGCAGAATGAGAGCAGCGAAAATGAGAACGGTAATCATCGTCTTGCTACTTGTGTTGGCCCTGCCTGCTGGGGCCAAGGCACAGCAAAGTGGGGACAGTACGCCCGCTAGCGAAAAGGAAGCTACCCTCTATTTTTACCGCAAACCCGAGTTTTTCAACGGCCGCTTTGACTGTTGGTTAAATGAAACAAGGCTCATTAAAAACTTCCAAGCTGCGAGCTATTTCTGGCTGAATATTCCCGCTGGTACTTACGAAATGAAGACCAGTGGTAAACCCACCTGGTCGATTGCCGAGAAGAAGTATGAGCTAAGAGTGGAGGCTGGAGAGGTTTACTATATTGAAGCCGTCATTAACTACGACTTCCTGGGGACAGCCCTTTTCTTGGAGGTGCGCAGCCAGGAAGACTTCGATCAACTCCAAACTAAAATCACTTTCGATGAGCGTGCCATTAGGTCGTTGGACTAGGAACTCTATCGTCTTGTTTGTGGTAGTTGCCCTGGTGTTGCTAGGGTATTGGGGCTATTGGTGGCAACTGGGGTTGGTTCCCTATACGGTTGATGGTGGGGCTGATCTGGGGGGCTTCCTTCGCTGGTTGCTAGGGTATGTATTTCTCCTGGCCTTGGTCCTGGGGGCTGCCTGGCTAAATCACCGCTTGGCATTTCGCAAGCTAGTAAGTCAAAAGGCTCGGCCGCACTGGTCCTACTACAGCTGGTTATTGGTGCTTTGGTTATTGCTATTTGAGCTTTTTCAAAACCTGAATGGCTACGCTGCTGAAGTCATTATTGAGAACTGGTTTGTTAGCTTGCTTTGTATGCTACTCATTGCTACCCTCACCTTGGCTTTGGATCAACCAGAAATTCGCCGCAAACGAGCAGAGTTAGAACAAGCTAAGGTGGAGGCAGAGCTGCATAATCTTCGGGCCCAGCTTCATCCGCATTTTCTATTTAATACGCTGAATACGATCTACAGTGAAGCCCTGCAGCAAGATCAGGACGATCTGGCAACCTTGATCGGAGAGCTATCGGGCTTGCTTCGTTTTTCCTTTAAACACGCTAAGCAAACAACCGTCACACTGCAAGAGGAACTTGATTTTTTGCGGCCTTATCTGCACTTGCAACTGGCACGCCTCACACCTGCCCAGCAGGAGGCCGTAGAATTGGACCTCCTAACGGAGCCGCCCCAACGCTGGTTACCCCCCCTACTGCTTATTCCCTTTGTGGAGAATGCTTTTGTGCACGGGGTGCACGATGGTCCCGACTTCCACTTGCGGATCAAATTGCGCGTTATGGATGATCAACTCCAGCTACAAATTGCCAACAGTAAACCCACCAGGCAGGCTAGTCGAGGCAGTGGAACAGGCATTAGCAATACTCGTCAACGCCTGGAACGCCTGTACCAGAACCGCTACTTACTTGAGGAGGAGCAGACACCAGAAACCTATCGTATGCATTTGAAGTTTCCACTAAGTCTTTCCGCATGATCATAAAAGCCATAGCCATTGATGATGAAGCCCCTGCCTTGGCGGTGATCAGTAAGCACGCCAGCAAGCTGCCATTTCTTTCCCTGGAGCAGACCTTTACCAATCCGTTGAAAGCCATTAGCTGGCTGCAAGCGCATAAAGTAGACCTCATATTTTTGGACATCGAAATGCCGGAGATGCGCGGCACTGACTTCATGCGGATGATGAGTGGGCTTTCGACCACGAGTTTCATTTTTACCACGGCCTACGAAAGTTACGCTCTGGAAGGCTTCGAATTGCAAGCGGTCGATTATTTGCTTAAACCTATTTTGTTTCCGCGTTTTGCCAGTGCTTGCAAACGCGTACTGGCCCAGACCGCGCCGCCCAAACCTGCTTCTGATGCATCTTTCTTGTTCGTTAAAGACGGCCACAATTGGGTGCGTATTGATTTTCAGGATATCCTCTTTGCGCGTTCCGATGGAAATCTGCTGTTTATTCATCAAACTAATCACCGGGTAGTCACGCGAATGACGCTGCAGTCCTTTCTTAATACAGTGCCAAAAGCTGCCTTTGTGCGTACGCATAAATCTTATGCGGTTGCTTTGTCGGCCGTTCATAAAATTGAGCGATCGCAGTTGGTGTTGAGTGATGGTACCGCTGTGCCATTGGCTCGATCCTATCGTTCGTCGGTTACGCAGAACCTTATCCAAGGCGAAGATCTATGAGGAATGGAAGGAGACGCCTATCAAAGCATCAAGATTAAGACAGCTGCATTAAGCGTTCCACTTCCTTCAGCGCGGCTTTTTCTCTCTCTTCACCTTGTCCTCGAACTATAGTGTACGCAAGCTGTAGTTGGTCAAGTAGGGCTTGATAATTAGCAAATAGTTGTTCTCGTTCTGCCAGGCTAGATGCTTCTCGTAAAGGGTCTGGTTCCCAGGCTAGATCAGGATAACACAGGAGACGGAGGTCGTAATGTACTTCACGCACCTGCCGGTCGATATACGGATCCACGCGCCCGAATTTGACCTGACTCCAAATGTGAATGACTTCTGGTCCAGTATCACAAAACAAGATGGGGGAACGATCCTGTTGCCCCTGTAGGCGCAGTTGACCGTTGAGGATGCGGAGTAGATCCTCTTCTTCGTAGGGGCGGTCCAGGGCGCTCAGGTAGGCTCGAGCAAACTCCGGTACCCACGGCGCCTGAAATTGCCGTGCCAGATATTGCGCCAATCGCGTTTTTCCAGTAGATTCTGGTCCGGTGATCAACACCCTCAGCATCTTATTTTCCTTTTATGTAAAGATGACAAAACATCGCCACCCTTTAAAACAAGCCGCGTACTGATGCGTTTAATAGGCCGTCGGATGATCAGAATAATGAAAGTGAAAATGACGGTAAAAATGAAAGTATTTCGACAAATAAAGCAGTTCAAATTCTGGCCCGTCGCAATAAGCCCATAAATTCCAAACTAACCAACTAACCAACTAACCAACTAACCAACTAACCAACTAACCAACTAACCAACTCCGCCCGCCGTAGCTTTAGCGTAGGAGGGCCCCAACCACTCCCCATGCAAGATATCGAACCTTTCTTCCGCTGGCGCGATCGTTACATAGCCGCACGAGATGAGCGGAGCCCCTTCTATGGGCGGGTCTACAGTGAGTTTGAGTATTCGCAGACGATCTATAACTACTACATTCATCCACAGTGGGATAATTTTGGTTCGGCCACGCTTTACGCGAAAATACTCTTCGCCGACTACGACCAGCACTACGCCATCATTGAGCTCATTGGTGAATGGAACGACGCGGTAAATAACGACGTAATGTTCCTAAAGCGCGAACTGATCGACGCCCTCATGACCGAAGAGATTTACCGCTTTATTATCATCGCTGAAAACGTCCTCAACTTCCACGGCGACGAAGCGGATTATTACGAAGAGTGGTACGAGGATATGCAGGAGTACAACGGTTGGGCCGTTATCCTCAATTTACAAGATCACGTCTACCAGGAAATGCGTGAGACCCAAATAGATCAGTACGTTCACTTTGGAAATATCTTTAACGATATCAACTGGCGTCCGCACGAACCGCACCGTGTCTACGAAGCCATCGAAGGCGTTCTTTCTCAAGAAACCCGCCGCATCTACTGACGTGCTCCTATTGCGTCTCCGTTCGGCGCCAAAGGCATTGGCCGGCGGTGCCTGACGCAAGGAGTCGCGCCCTAATAAAAAATCGTAAACCCAAATCGCCCACCAATCGGATTATTATTTCGGAAAGCCCGAAGTAAATTCAGATCGTAAGCAATCATGATTTCGGTAGAAGGGGTGCGCCCGCCTTGATTGAAACCGACGCCAATGTAGGCATTCATGCCGTTGATCCGGTTTTGTTCGGCGGTGAAAGGGTTGACATCGTCCAGACTTTCGTACATCAATTCAGCCTGGATGAAGTATCCACGATAAACTTCTCCGCGGGCAAAAATACCCAGCCCGTAGTCGACAAAATTGAATTTCCGGAGCAAATCTCCGCGCGAAACACTTTGGCGGAGGTGGTTGTAAAGAATACTCGCTCGTGGTCCCGCACTCAGTCCGGGCAGCAATTCAAAGCCAAGCATTGGTGCCAAGCCTATCGTGTAGCTAGTCGTCGTAATACCGAAGATATCAGTATTCACACCAAAGCCAATCGCCGTGTGGGCTCCCGTCCACCAAAGCTGTTCTCCACGATCATTTGATTGGGCAAATATATTAGTGTAACAACTTATAGTAAAAATCAGTATAAGTACCAGGTTTCGCATAGTCGGTTCTTTAGATCGCTATTATAAACGCTAATAAACACATGAACAGGTTGAGTCGTAGGTTGGTTGGTTCGGTATCTCAGCCGACAAAATACGGGATTTCCCTTACTCAGATTTACAGCTCCTGTGACTATCGCCAAAAAAAAGCGGTCTCCTATTATATTTGTGTCCCACCCTATTACATCATCGATCCCCCAATTTCCTTGCGTTGCGTACGAACTAGCTACGCACTTTAAACTTGCATCAACTCTTGCTTCCTGGATTCATTGCCTGTGAAGCAATAAACTAATTCGTTCACCATGATGAAAAGGTTACTACTTTTTGCCCTTTTTGCCCTGTTTATATTAGGGCCTGTTTTCAACCAAACAAATTTCACACTCTCCACTGTTCGCCAAGTAGAACATCCTAAGCTGGATGAGCAGTTTACTGACTACCAAACGGTTCAACTTAATCATGAAGCATTCTATCGGTATTTTCAAGAAACAGAGGGTCATATGCGGTTCAGTATACAAACTGACGATCGCAGCCCATTAGGTTTAAATCTTGCACCCTACGAGTTACGTGGCGGTGCTTTTATCCGTTTTACAGAAAGTGAGACTGGTCGCTTAGATTCGAGTCCTGCTACCCGTACTAGTGTATTTCGCGGAAGCGTCAGAGCCAGTGATGGTACTTCTGGTGAGGCCGTATTTACCTTTGATGAACAATTTGTACTGGGCCGCTGGGATGAGGAAGGAATCACCTATTTCCTGGAACCCCTTTGGCGCTTCGTGCCAGATGCGGATCACGAACTCTACGTTGTCTACAAGGAAGAAGACGCGATTATGCCGCTGAACTATTGTGGCACGGACATTCCAGGACGGGAAGAAGATTCAGAAGATGATCACAATCATGCTCATCAGCGTGGTTTTGGGCAAGCACCACAGAGCTTAGTTGGCGAATGTTTGCTCGTAGAACTTGCACTTGCCTCCGACTTTGAATTGTACCAAGACTTCGGTAACAACGCCACCAGCGTGGAAAACTTCATGCTGAATAACCTAGCGAATGTGCAAACGAACTACGACGATGAGTTCGATGATGAAATTCGCTTCGAAGTTGTAACTACCTACATTGCCACTTGTAATGCTACCAGCTGCGATCCGTGGACCAATAGTACCAATGCAGGGACCTTACTAGAGAGCTTCCGAAACTGGGGACAAGGCGGCGGCTTTGGTGGTGTTACCTACGATGTGGCTACGCTCTGGACTGGCCGTAACTTCAACGGTGGAACCATTGGTGTAGCTTGGTTAAGTGGCTTATGTACTAGCCTGCGCTACAACACTTGTGAAAACTTTAGCTCAAATAGTCAGACCCTGCGCGTTTTGTGGTCACACGAATTGGGTCACAACTTCGGTTCTGGTCACGATAATAGCGGGGGCTTCATCATGTCTCCGTCGGTCAATACCTCAACTACCTGGTCGGCTCAATCTCAGAATGCGATCAACAACTTAGTCGCTTCGGTTAACTGCCTGAGCAGTTGTGGTACGGCTGAGCCGCCAACGGCCATTATCGAGGCATCTTCACAGGATGCTTGTACCGGTAGCTACGTTGCTTACTTTGACGAAAGTGAAGGGAACGTAACGAGCCGTTTTTGGGATTTTCCCGGGGGGACACCGTCCTTCTCTACGGATCCGCACCCCATCGTCTTCTATCCAGACCCTGGCCTCTACAGCGCATTTCTAAGTGTTGAAAATGCCCAGGGTAGTGACTTTACTAGTTTTGATATTGAAATCGAACTGGACGAATCGTTCCGCAAGGTGGTCCATTACGCCAATTTCGAAGATGGCTTTGATGGCTGGTTTGTGGAAAACCCCGATAATGACATTACCTGGGAACGCCGCGAAGTAGAAGGCAATCTGGGTGATTTCGCTGTGTATGTGGACAATCATGATTATAACGCTCCCGGTGAAACGGATGGCCTAATTAGTCCAACTTTTGATTTTTCGGCGGAAGCGGAAATCAATCTCGAACTGGAATATGCTTACGCACGCTTCAGCGCCAGCGCACGCGATCAACTCCGCATCTATGTCTCTACGGATGGTGGAAGTAGTTTCCCTGATCTCATATTTGAGGGCGATGAAACCGGCGGTGGCAACTTTGCTACTTCAGGCGATTCCCCTAACGAATTTGTACCTGATGAATTGGCCGATTGGTGCGCAGAAGGGCCTGGTTGTATCAACTTGGATTTATCCGACTACTCCGGTCAAGGCAACGTGGCCATTCTGATTGAGAATGTAAATGGCTGGGGTAACAACATGTACGTGGATAATATAGCCGTTACAGCAGCTTGTGGTGCGGTAGAACCACCAATCGCCAATTTCTCACTAAATACGGAAGTGGGTTGTGCACCACTAATTGTAGAGTTTCAGGATGAGTCGATCGGTGTGATCACCGATTGGGAATGGACTTTTGAGGGTGGAAACCCCGAGTTCAGCCTAGAACAAAATCCATTTACTGAATACAACTTCCCTGGCGTTTATGATGTGTCTTTAACCGTGTCTAACCCCATTGGTAGTGATACTTATACCATTGAGAATGCGGTGACCGTACTTGGAGCACCCGAGGTCGACTTTACCTTCACCAACACGGGGCTGACGTACAACTTCACCGATGCTTCTTCAGCAGACGCAGAAGATTGGGCCTGGGACTTTGGCGACGGTAACTTCAGTTTCGAACAGAACCCCACTCACACCTATGCCGCCGCTGGTACGTATGTGGTAGAGCTGGAAGTGTTTAACGATTGCGGTAGCTCCTCAACAACGCAGACGATTGTGGTGGAGCCTGTTTTACGAGCAGATTTCATTAGTACTGAAGCTACGGGTTGTGCGCCACTAGAAGTGAAGTTCATCGACCTATCGGAAGGGGAACCTACTTCTTGGTCCTGGGAATTCCCTGGTGGTGATCCTGCTACCTCCACTGAGCAGAACCCGACCGTGATGTATAATGAGCCAGGTACCTACGATGTTACCCTAACGGTGATGGCTAATGGCGAAACGGATGTGATCACCATGGAGAATATGGTGCAGATTTTACCACTACCAGTGGCTGCCTTTACAGCTACACTGGCACCGGGTGAGTCTTCGCCAGTGATTACCAATCTATCCGAAAATGCTACGGGCTACGCCTGGGATTTTGGTAATGGAGAAACCTCCATGGAGGAGAATCCAAGCGTTACCTACGATGAGCCAGGAACCTATACCATCACCTTGTCCGCTACGAATGAATGTGGTGATGATATTGCGACGCAGACCGTGGAGGTCATCTTCCCGGTTTCACCTTCCTTTACGGTAAGTGATGCGAGTGGTTGTGCGCCCTTTACCACTAGCTTCACGGCTGCCCCACAAGCGGCAGGACAGACTTATGAGTGGTCTTTCCCCGGTGGTTCTCCATCGAGCTCGACGGATCCTAACCCAAGTATAACTTACAACAGCCCTGGTAGCTATGACGTTACGCTGATCATCACCAACGCTGCCGGACCAGCTACGGTGACAGAAACAAGTGTTGTAGTGGTCAACGAAGGGCCAATGGCTGCTTTCACCGCTACAGCAACACCTGGCAACCTGACGGTTACGCTTACCGATCAAAGTTCTAATACTGATAACATCAGCTGGGACTTTGGTGATGGCAATACAGCTAGTGGTAGCCTTTCATCCTATACCTACGCGGATGAAGGCACATACACTATTACGATGACCGCCGAAAACGAATGTGGCACAGATGTGGCTACTCAGGAAGTAACGCTGATCTTGCCGGTAACGCCTAGTATTACTGCCAGCACTAGCGAAGGCTGTACACCACTTACGGTGAACTACACGGCAAATCCGCAGATCGAAGGGCAAACCTATGCTTGGAGTTTCTCCGGTGGAACACCAGCGACTAGTACCGACCCAAATCCGACGGTAACCTACAATGATCCCGGTACCTTTAGTGTAGAACTAACGATCACTAATGCGGCTGGGCCTGCTACAGTTACCGAGAATAATATGGTGACAGTAGGGCAGGGGCCAAACGCTGCCTTCACAGTCAACAGTACTTTGGGTGACGCAAGCATTAGCTTGAATAACGATAGCTCTGACTCCGATAGCTTCTTCTGGGACTTTGGTGACGGAAATAACTCTACTGATACTGATCCAACCCACAGCTACGGCGGTGAAGGATCTTACGAGATCATGTTGATCGCAACGAACGATTGTGGTTCTGATACTGCTCGTCAGGTAGTTGAAATCCTTTTTGCTCCGAATCCGTCCATCACGGCCTCTGAAACCAGTGGTTGTGGTCCGTTGACGGTCGTTTACGAGGCAGATCCACAGGGCGAAGGTTTGACTTATGCCTGGAACTTCCCCGGGGGCTCGCCTGCCACAAGTGACCAACCAACGGTTACGGTAACTTACGACGAGCCAGGTCTATACTCAGCTGATTTAACTGTAACCAATGCTGCGGGTAGTGGATCAACATCTACTACGGAACCAATTGAGGTACTCGGAGCACCGAGCGTAGACTTTACTGCTGATAGTCCGATTGGCCAAGGGACGGTCACCTTCACGAGTACAAGTGAAAACGTGACCAGCTTGAGCTGGGACTTTGGCGATGGAAATACGGGTACTGGTGCGGAAGTAACGCATACCTACACCGAAGCGGGTACGTACGAAGTAGTCTTGACTGGAGTTGGCCCTTGTGGCGAAGAAACCAGTACCCAAACGGTAACGATTGTGTTCCCACCGGCCGGTGGCTTCACTAGTGATGAAGATTCGGGTTGTACTCCGCAGGCAATTAGTTTTACCGCCAATGATCAAGGTGAAGGCTTTACTTATGAGTGGTCCTTCCCAGGTGGTGAACCAAGTGCTAGCACGGAAGCGAACCCAACGGTAACCTATAATACAGCGGGCACTTACGATGTGCTCCTAACGGTAACCAACGCCGCGGGAACAGAAACATCTACCCAGGAGGATTTGATCACGATTGGTACACTGCCTCCTGCTTCGATTGATCTGACTACTGAATTGGGCAGCTTGGATGTAACGGTGGAAGCACCAAATGATCCTTCTGTCGATAGTTGGTCTTGGGACTTTGGCGATGGTACTATGGCTATGGGTAGCACGGCTATGCATACCTACGCAGCTTCTGGAACTTATATTATTACCTTGACTACCACCAACGAATGTGGTTCTAATACGGATGAGGTTGAGGTAACTATTTTGACGGCACCAACAGCTACCTTTAGTAGTAGTGCACTTAGCATTTGTCCAGGTGAAAGCATCGTGCTGCAGGCTGACGAAACAGAAGGTGTGACCTACAGCTGGGATATCCCTGGTGGTGATCCTAATGCTAGCACCGAAGCAATGGTAGTTACGTCCTTTGCCATTCCTGGTAGCTATGATGTAAGTCTTAGCACGACAAATGCTGCTGGTACAACAACTACCACTCAGACGGTAGTAGTAAATCCATTACCAATTGCTGACTTTAGCTTCGAAGTGAATGGCTTGACTGCCACCTTTATGAACTTCAGTGAGAACGCAATTAGCTACACCTGGCAGTTCCCTGGTGCAGAGGACACGGACGAGAACCCTTCGTTTACGTTCCCCGGAGTGGGTAGTTACGATGTGGTGCTGATCGCGGAGAATAATTGTGGCACCGATACACGCACCATGACCGTTGTGGTGGAAGGTATGGTTCCAAGTGTAACCTTTACATCGGAGAACAATGAAGGCTGTGATGCGGTAACCGTTTCGTTCTTCAGTGATGTAGAGGGTGCCGACGAAATCATGTGGAGTTTCCCGGGCGGTACGCCAAGTACTTCTACGGATCCAAACCCGATGGTAACTTACGACCAACCCGGAGCGTATACCGTAACCTTAATGGCCACGAACGCTTTTGGTACCAATGCGGTTACCCAGGAGAATATTGTAGTAGTTTTTGAGCCACTTTCTGCTCAAGTTACTTTCGATCTGGATGTAACTACTGCTACTTTTAGTGCAAATACAACGGGTGTTACCAACTTTAGCTGGACCTTCCCAGATGGTTCTACTTCTACAGAACTGGAACCGACTTATACTTTCCCAGGAAATGGTATATATCCCGTTGAGTACAGCTTCAGTGGCCCCTGTGGTAGTGGTGCCAGTATTGTAGAAGTAGAAATTGCCGGTGAACTACCAGTAGTGAATATTACGCTGGATCAGAATAAAGGTTGTGCACCATTCGTGGTCACCTTTACCGATCAGTCTAGCAATTCACCCGAAAGCTGGAGCTGGAGCTTCCCCGGCGGTGATCCAGAAACAGCAACTGGACCTTCTGCTACGGTTACCTACGCAACACCAGGTATCTATTCTATCTCAATAGATGTAACCAATGCCTACGGTACTTCTACCATGGAGATGATTGACGTAGTGGAAGTACTAGATGTACCAGTAGCACCAAGCTTCACTACTACCACAATGGATGATATCAACTTCGATTTTGAAGTCACAGACCCTGTAGCAGACTGGACCTACAGCTGGAATTTTGGTGATGGTACGACGGCGGAGGGAACAACCGCTGCCCATACCTACACTGAAGATGGTATGTTTGATGTGGTGCTGACGGCCACTAATGATTGTGGTGAGGCATCTACTACCGAAATGGTTGTAGCGGTAATCACCTCAACCGAGGCACCAATTTGGGCGGTAGGGCTACAGTTGGCTCCGAATCCAACACCTGGCACCCTCTTTATCAACGCAGAGGCATGGCCAGAAAGTGGCAGCTTAGGTTACCGCCTGGTAAATGCCCTAGGTCAGGAAATGAACAATGGCCTCTGGGCCGTCGGCGCTGGCAACTGGCGTCAGACCTTAGATATGAGTCGTCTTCCTGCCGGTACCTACTGGCTACAGCTAGGCTGGAACGATGAACTTTGGACGCAGAAAGTGATCAAACAGTAAAAATAACTGCACGCTTACTAGCTAGCGTTTAATAACCGCCTCAAGTATTTCGAAAGGATGCTTGGGGCGGTTGCTTTTTGTAGATATGAGGATAAGGAGTGGTGCGTCTTGGTATGGTCCCGAAGTCAATTGCCTATTTATGGATAGTGATAAATGCTCAACTTTCTGGGGTCAATCAAAATGAAAGTGACAATAAAAGTGAAAGTAGACTAGAATTTACCCCCAGCACTCTACCATCTAACTACGTCCGCCCAAGCCAATGGCGTAGGAGGACCAACCCATACAATCAAAATAGCAAGCTCAATCAAAATCAAAATGAAAGTGACAATAAAAGTAAAAGTCAGGCCAATAAAAAGCTATGTTCTGTATTGACCATTTTTCTGAAAATAACCTTCGAGCTATCTAACTAACTCAACTAACTAAGGCTGACGCAGGAAGCCTAACTAATTCAACTAACCAGGGCCGCAGGCCCAACCAAATTCACTAACTCCACTACCTCGGTCCGGTGATTCAATCAAAATAGCCAGCTCAATCAAAATGAAAATGAAAGTGACACTGAAAGTAGGACAGCGTATTTAGTGGTTGCGCAAGAAGCTGAATTACCATAATCCCCCAAACATGCCAACGTTCAAACCATCTAACTACGTCCGCCGAAGCCAATGGCGTAGGAGGACCAACCCAACTAACCAAGGCTGACGCAGGAAGCCTAACTAACTCAACTAACTAAGGCTGACGCAGGAAGCCTAACTAATTCAACTAACGAACTAACCAAAGCCGACGAAGGAGGCTTAACCAACTCAACCAACCCAGGCCGTAGGCCTAACTAAATTCACTAAATCCACTAATTCCCCTACCTTTGCCGCCCCAACCAAATTAATCGACATGACCAGACTCAGTGTCAACGTCAATAAGGTGGCGACCTTACGCAATGCTCGAGGAGGAAATTTACCTAATCTGGTACAAGTAGCTAAAGACTGCGAGGCCTTCGGTGCCCAGGGCATCACCGTGCACCCACGCCCAGACGAGCGCCATATCCGGTATAGTGATGTACCCGCCTTGAAAGAAGTGGTGACTACCGAATTCAATATCGAGGGTTACCCCAACCGCCGTTTTTTGGATTTAGTACTCGCTAACCGGCCAGATCAATGCACCTTGGTTCCTGACTCTCCAGAGGTACTTACCTCGGATCAAGGCTGGGATACCATCGGGCAAGCCGACTTGTTGCGGGATATAACAAAAGAATTGCAAGCTGCCGGAATCCGTGTTTCAATTTTTGTGGATGCGGAAGAGCGTTTTGTAGAAGGCGCGAAAGCAGTTGGAGCGGACCGAATTGAGTTCTACACGGGCAATTATGCCAAGGCTTTTGCTGCCGATCCCGAAGCGGCAATAGCAGCACATCGCCGGAGTGCTATCCGGGCTCAGGAGATCGGTATCGGTATTAATGCCGGTCATGATCTTAACTTGGATAATTTGTCGTTTTATCGTAAAAACATCCCCGGACTTTTGGAGGTCTCCATTGGACATGCGTTAATTTGTGACGCTTTATACTTTGGTTTACAGAACGTTATCCAAATGTATCTGCGGCAGCTCCAATAAAAGTGCCGAATTTTTTATTCCGGAGGCAGCGTTCGACAATAAATATCCGTTGTTAACACTGTGTTGAAGTCAAAAATATTTCTCACCTTTAGCCCGTAAAGAATAAGTTAATTATTAGTGAACTGGTCGTTTTTACCATTATCGACCATTAGTGACTTTCCCTTAATAACTCGCCCGAGCTCAATAGTAAGCCCCCCAAATCACCAGCCAAGAATAAGCTGTTGGCCCTGCCCAATAGTAAGATTATGCGGTAGTATGTTCTACCGTATTGACTAGTATTTTTTATTTAAAACGCCATTAGTATGAAAAAACTCTCACTAGTTCTATCGCTAGTGCTGTTCACGGTTGGGTTCGCTTTAGCCCAAAGAACAGTAACGGGTACAATCACGGATGACGGCGGTGAGCCGCTCATCGGTGCGAGTATTCTTGTAAAGGGAACTTCTTCTGGTACAGTTACCGATATTGACGGTAGCTATTCCGTAGATCTTCCTGATGGCTCTTCTACACTTGTAGTGAGCTACACGGGTTTTGAAACTCGTGAAATTGAGGTTGGTGCCAGCAATGTGATGGACATCACCATGAGTGAAGGTGTTGCGCTAGACGAAGTCGTTGTGACGGGTCTGGGTATACGCCGTGAAAAGAAAGCACTCGGTTACGCGGTAACCACCCTTAGCACGGACGCCCTGGAATTAAGGCCGGAAGCAGACGTAGCACGTGTATTACGTGGTAAAGTACCTGGTGTGGATATTTCCGCAACCTCTGGTTTAGCAGGTGCCGGTACCAACGTAATTATTCGTGGTTACTCTTCTATCACCGGTTCTAACCAGCCGCTGTTTATCGTTGACGGTGTACCTTTCAACTCTGGTACTTCTGAAGACCGTGGTAACCTGGCCGGTGGTCAGACTTCTTCTAGCCGTTTCTTGGATTTGGATCCAAACAACATCGCTGAAGTTTCTGTACTTAAGGGTCTTTCTGCAACTGTACTTTACGGTGAGAACGGACGTAACGGTGTAATCTTGATTACTACCAAGAACGGTCGTGGTGGTGCTGATCTGAACAAGAAGATGGAAATTACTGTAGACCAGTCTTTCTTCGCTAACCAGATCGCTTCTCTACCTGACGATCAGGATGCGTACGGTAACGGATGGCAGAACTTCGCTTCTGCGGCCTTCTCTAACTGGGGTGCCCCATTCAATCAGCCTAACAACAACGGTTTGACTGACGGTACGATCCGTCACCCTTATGACCGTGGTGCGCTGAACGGTGACTTGCCACAGTACATCGGTGCTCGTTATGACTACCGTGCCTATGACAACCTGCAGAATTTCTTCGAAACAGGTACTATCGCCAACACTTCTATCAACGTTGCTAGCCAGGTAGGTAATGGAACTTCCATTAACTTCAACTACGGCTACCGTAACGAAGATGGTTTTGTGCCACTGAGTAACTTCGAAAAGCACAACTTCGGTTTAGGTACTTCTAGCAGCTTGGCTAACGGGTTGAAGATCAACACTACTTTCAACTACGTTAACCTGAATCGTGTAGCGCCACCTGCTGGTTCTTCTACGAGCTCTAACCCTAACGACGGTGCTTCTTTGTTCTCTAACGTATTCTATACGCCACGTTCAGTTTCTCTGTTCGATCTGGAATTCGCTAACCCTGCTGATAATTCTTCTATCTACTATCGCGGTGGTAACGACATCCAGCACCCACTTTGGACCTTGAACAATACTGAGGACGAAGAGAAAGTAAATCGTTTCTTCGGTACGATCGCTTTGAGCTACGACTTGGCTGATTGGCTGTCTGTAAACTACCGTGTTGGTTTGGATGGTTTCAACCAGCGTAAGCGTTTCGCCATCAACCGTGGTGGTGGTCAGCTTTCTGATGGTACACTTAACTCTTCTCAGCGGATCAACTTTATTCAGGATCACACTTTCAACTTCCAGTACAACGCTAGCTTGAGCGACGATTGGACTTTGGACGGTATCGTAGGTGTGAACTTACGTCGTGACGTACTGGATCGTACTTTCACCAACTCTAACGAGCAGCTGGTATACGGTCTGTTGACTCACGACAACTTCGTGAATCACTTGAACGAGTCTGACCGTACCGAGGAAAACTTGATCGGTGCGTACTTGACTGCCTCTTTGGGCTTCAAGAACTTCTTGTATTTCAACGTACAGGCTCGTAATGACTGGACTTCTACTTTGGAGTCGGACAACAATGCTGTACTTTATCCTTCTGCTTCTGTATCTTTCATTCCAACGGAAGCTTTCGCTGGATTGCAGAACAACAAGACGCTTAACTACTTGAAGTTGCGTTTGGGTTACGGTACTTCTGCTGGTTACCCAAGTCCTTACTCTACGCGTAACATCTTGGGTGTTACTCCACGTGAATTCATCACTGCTGGTGGTACGGTTGTTAATACCAACACCATTGATAACACCTTCGGTAACCCAGACTTGATGCCTGAGATTCACACGGAGGTGGAATTTGGTATTGAAGCACGTATGTTCAACAATCGCGTAGGTATCGATCTGTCTTTGTTCGACAAGAACTCTACCGATCTGATCATCGATCTACCACTTGATGCATCTACTGGTTTCGACGAAACTACGATCAACGCTGCCGAGGTGAACAACCAAGGTATCGAGCTTGGCTTGTCTATCACGCCAATCCGTACGAGCGACTTCACTTTGACCTTGAACGGTAACTTCACTGCTCTGGAAACAACAGTGGAAACTTTGGCTGACGGTATCGACCAGTTCGCTATTGACCAGTTGTTTGCTGACGGTTTGGGAAGTTATGCTATTCCTGGCCAGCCCTACGGTGTAATCCAGGGTCAGCAGATTCTACGCGATGAGAATGATGACTTGGTAGTTTCCGCTGGTGGTGTTTACCAGCTTGATCCAATCATTACTGTTCTTGGTGATCCAAACCCAGACTTCAACCTGAATGGTGGTTTGACAATGTCTTACAAAGGTTTGACCTTCAATGCATTGATTACTTACCAAGAGGGTGGATCAATCTTCGCTACACTTCCATCTACTTTGATGGCTCGTGGTATTCTGCAAGAAACCGACTTCGACCGTTTCGTTCCTGTTATTGCACCTGGTGTTACTGCTGATGGTACTCCTAACAGCTTCCAGATTACGCCTAACCGTCACTATTGGGAGAACGGTGGTGTATTCGTTGACGAAGCACGTATCTATGACGCGAGCTACGTGAAGCTTCGTGAGATTTCGTTGTCTTATGCTTTGCCTGCTGCTCTGTTGGAGAATTCTCCATTCGGAAACGTACAGTTCACCGTATCTGGTCAGAACTTGTGGTTTGACGCACTTGGCTTCCCTGACGGTGCCAACTTCGACCCAGAAGTTATCAGTACTGGTGTAGGTAACACTCGTGGCTTTGAGCTTATGAACGCACCTACCTCTAAGCAAATTGGTGGTAGCGTTCGTTTGACCTTCTAAACAAAACGGAGAAAAATCATTATGATGAAATTCAAAAACATATTGCTGCCGGCGTTGACCCTGGCCTTCTTGGTGTCGTCTTGTGGACTGACCGAGCTGGACTTGTTGAACGATCCGTCGGAAGTAACAGCGGATAACGTAGACATTAATTTGCTCTACAATAACGTGGTGAAAGAATTCGCTGATTTCGTAGACGAAGCCAGTGATGAAACCATGCCTTATGTACGTATGACTGCCATGGCAGGTGGTTTCCAGTACAACAATCAGGATAGTCCTGGTAGCTTTAACTTCATCTGGGAGCAGGCGTATAACACGCTACTACCAGATATTAACTTGGTAATTGACCTGGCATCTGAGAGAGGATTCACTGTCCACTCTGGTAGTGCCAAGATCTTGAAGGCTTATGTCTTCTTTTCTTTGGTTGACCTATTCGGAGATGTACCATTCTCTGAAGCACTTCAGGGTATTTCCAATCCGAGTCCTAAGGCTGATGACGATGAGAGCGTTTACACCGCTGCATTGGCATTGTTAGACGAGGGTATCAATGACTTGGCTAACCCAGTTTCTCCTCCACCATTCGATCCTTACTACGATGGTGACGCTGCTGGCTGGATCAAGTTGGCTAACTCTTTGAAGTTGCGTTACCACGTTCAGACTCGTCTGGTAGGTGGCTCTGCTTCTGAGATCAATGCTTTGCTAGACAAAGTAATTGACAGCTCAGGTGATGACTTCGAGTTCCCTTACGGTCTTGATCGTCAGACTTCTGATGACATTCCTGATTCTCGTCACCCTTACTACCAAGACGGTTATGAGGTGGGCGGTCCTGGTTTGTACATGTCTAACTACATGATGTGGGAAATGTTCCTAGGTAAGGCGGTAGTTGATCCTCGGATCCGTTACTACTTCCGTCGCCAGGATGCTTTCGAAGACAACGAAAACCAGTTTACTTTGGAGTGCCAAGCTGCTCCTTATCCACTACACTGGCCTGACGGTTACCCATGGTGTACTGCCTCTGGTGATTTCACCGACTTGGCCAACGAATGGGGTGGCTACTGGGGACGTAACCACGGTGATGCCAGTGGTATTCCACCAGATGATCTGAAGCGTACTGCATGGGGCTTGTACCCAGGTGGTGGTGCTTTTGACAATCTGCCAGCTATCGTTGTAGACGAAGATCCAGAATCTGATGACTTCCAGGTATCTAATGCGGGTGCGGATGGTGCTCGTGGTGCTGGTATCCAGCCAATCCTATTGGCTAGCTACGTGCACTTCTTACGTGCGGAAGCAGCTTTGACCATGGGCACTAACGATGACGCTCGTGTGCAGTTGGAAGCGGCTGTTAAAGCTTCTATCGACAAAGTGATGAACTTCAATACTGCGGTAGTTGACGCAGCATTTGTACCTAGCGACGATGATGTAGACGCTTACGTAGCTGAAGTTTTAGGAGCCTACGATGCTGCTGATGACGACGGCAAGTTGAACGTAATCATCGGTGAATTCCGTTTGGCACTACACGGTATGGGCTTGGATGCGTACAACGCGTACCGCCGTACAAGTAAGCCAGAAGGTATGGAGCTGACGTTCCAGGCTAACCCAGGTACGTTCCCACGTACGATGTGGTATCCAGCTGACTACGTTAACCGTAATGCTAATGCTACTCAGCGTCCTGGTCCTGAACTTGGCACAAGAGTGTTCTGGGATACCAACCCAGACGATCTGCAATAACCTCCTATTTATGGGTGATGCTGCAGCTGTATGAGCTGCAGCAGTTACCCGAAAACAAAAATTCATCTAAGATGAAAAAAATCAATTTGATTTTATTCGGCTTGATGCTCCTGCTGGTTGGAACCAGTTGTGAAAAAGATCGCAATTTTGTTGAGTTTGCAGATCTGGAAACTGGTGCCTACGCACGTGAGCTAAGCCGGGACGGAAACTTCTTTTTTACGGATCCGTCTAACTCAATGATAACTGCCTCTGTAGAGTTTTATGATGTAAATCAAGGTCAGGATGTATCTTCTTACTCTTGGTCTGTGAGCTACATTGATAAGACCAATGGTGGTGCAGATAATGCTGGTCCTGCCGATATTTTGACTATCAATTCTTCTGAATTTGGTACTTCTCCATCTGGCTTGCCTAGCGCTGACTTTTCTTTCACCCTACAGGAAGCATTGGATGCCCTTGGACTAACCATCGATGATGTAACTGGTGGTAGTACTATGCGCTACAACGCAACTGTTACTATGAAGGACGGTCGTACTTTCACGGCTGCCAACACGGGTAACAATATCGTATCTTCTGCTGCCTTCCGTGCACTGTTTAGCTTTGACGCTAACCTACTGTGTACTTCTACTTTGGCGGGTGAGTTGAATTACGTTACTACCAATGGCGTTACTGCTGGTGGTGGTGGCCCTGAATGTCCACCAGAGGATATCACAGGTACAGTTACCTTGACTGAAACTGGTCCTGGTGCCTACGAAATCTCTGATGCCTCATTCGGTGTATTCGGAGCTTGTTGGTCTGATACTCCAGCTGAGGGAATCAGCTTCATTGACGCTTGCTTCAAAGTAACTACCGAAGGAGCTGATCAGTACGGTGATACTTACACCTACGACATCATCGACGTATCTGGTACTAGTATGACCATCGAATGGGTTAACAGCTTTGGTGATGGTGGTACTACTGTACTAACACGTGCAGATGGTATGGACTGGCCTCCACTGGAGAACTAGTCAAATATGCATGATCATCGGCATGGTTTCATGTCGGTCATAACATATTAGTTTTAAGTTGGCTTGAAGCATTACGCTTCAAGCCAACTTTTTTGTAGCTTTATAATCATATCTATTTTTTGACTCTCTGATTATTCACCGCCGCCACACTGGTGCGGCATTATAAAATGCTCTCTGTCATGAAAAGAACGGTATTCCCAACCGCGATTCTTCTCGTATTCCTCCTATTTTCTTGTGAACCTGTCGACACCGATGTTAGTCCGCAACCGGTTAATGTTATGGAATTGATTTCAGCATTGACCGATTTGGATGACGTTGCTGTGTTCTTAGCTGAACATCAGGATTTGACTGCTGATCAGTTGGAGGCACTCAGTGCAAAATATTATGAATTGGGTGGTCGGGTTGCACATGAAAACGATTTGGGGCGCTATCCCCTATGTACAACCCGAGGTGTTTTTTACCCGAACGGGAACGATACCCCACCGTGTCTGGTTCGGCATAAAATGACCTTTTTGCAGAATCAGTATGACCGCTACGAAGACGAAATTTACATCTTTCAGGGGTTTGAATTTGATGCCTCCCCAGCCTGTGTTGAAACGCTTTCCTACCCCACAAATTTGTATACTTTTGAATGTCTTCTGTCTGCGGGTTCGCAGCAAATGGAAATTTACATGAAGTACATTTCCTACGATCCTGTAACCGGCCAGTTCCGGTGGGTCAACCGATTGATTTGCGGTACGACGTATAGTTGTGGGTAGATTCCGGGTTTAATGTGACTTTGAAATTGGGGGAAATCCCAGGAAATCAATATTTCACATTAAGGAGTTAGAGTTCTTGGGTCTCCTTACGGTGGCCCGAGAACAAACTGAAGGAAATACTGGTCGTTATTTTGGACCATTCTGCCAGGTAGCGGCTGTCATCAATGTTGAAGGAACAACTTACGCACAACACGCTCCCGCTCCGATATCAGGAGGCGCATTACTATTCCACTTTCCGTTTTGACGAAGAAGGTTGTATCGATCTCGAAATTTGTGGTGCTGCTTTTTGGTATGGCTTGGAGCGTTTGTACATTACTGATATTATGCACGCTGGGCTACCCGTAGTACTGGCCATCTCGACCACGGGACAATTTGGAGACGGAAAGCGCATCCGGATCATTCATAACCAGCGTCCGGAGGATGTAAATCGGTACTAGCTCCGCCTGATTAGGGGGGCACTAAGTTTATCTCATGCTAAAACAGTAAGTGGATATTGCTGATTTTGGATGCTGCCACTTCTATCTCTTAGACTTAGGAATTATTTTGGAAAGAACTATGTTTGAATATCAAACTAAGTAGAAGAGTCATGAATAATCGAAAAAAAAGAAGACAGATAGCCGAAGATACTTTGCGGGTGCTTGAACAGGGATTCTACATTTCTCCTTCGGGGAAGAGAGTTGATATTAAGCAGGTTCAGGACCGGGCAGAGCGAGGCACAAAAGTATATTCTCCAGAGGACTTGGATAGGCTCCTGCATAAAAAAGAAGATTTGCAATTCCCTAAATTTCAGACTGCTATTTCAGTAACCGGCCAGACTACCCTTGATGCCGTCAGGGAATTAGTTGAGAATGGCTTTGAGCGGATGCTTTGCCTTAATTTCGCTTCCGCGAGAAACCCCGGTGGAGGTTTCTTGGGGGGAAGCCAAGCTCAAGAAGAAAGCATTGCGCGTTCCACTGGACTTTATAAATGTCAGTTGCAGGCCAATGAATATTACGAGGTCAATAGAAAGGTGAAATCAGGTATCTATACAGATTACATGATTTATAGCCCAACGGTACCCATTATTAAGGATGAGAAAGGGGAATATTTGGAAGACTTAGCCTCCTGTGGAATCATTACAGCACCGGCGGTGAACACAGGAATTGTGAAAAGCCGTGAACCGGAAAGGGTATTAGAAATTGAGGAAGTGATGAAACGGAGGATCAGAAAGGTATTGATGATTGCTTTAGCACATGGGCATCAAAATATCGTTCTTGGTGCCTGGGGGTGTGGAGTTTTTAGAAATGACCCCAAGGATATTGCGCGCTACTTTAAGGAGGTGATTTTTGCTGAATTTGCAGATCGATTTCAAAAGATCGTATTTGCGATTTATGCAAAAGATGAGCGATTTATTCAGCCCTTTGTTAATGAATTTAAATAAGAACCTGATTAGAATGTTTGACCCCAAAAGACTTAAGATGCAAACGATAGTTAGAGGTATAGTTCTATTAGCGATTATTTGTTTTTGTAGCCAGTCGACCTGCGCCCAAAGGTATAAGATCCCTAATTATGAAGTTCGGAGTGAAACCGGGGATAAAACACGTAAGACCATCGAATTTGATACGATTTACGCGAATGGTCAAACGTTTCAGTATGAGGATATTACTAGTTCTACCGCAATGTCTAGACACGGAGACTTCGCGCTTGGAATTAATGACCAAATCTATCTCTATAACTACGCACTTAAGCGTTTGATAAGTGTAGAAACCTATGATAGCGTAGTAGTCCTTGATTATAGTAGGTTATTTCAACTCTATAAGAATGGTCGTGTTGGGATGCTGAGATTAAATCACCAGGCCCCAAATGGCAGCCCGGTTGATTTTTCTTTTCGGCTTATTGAGCCTCGTTATGATTCTATTGGTGCGATAACACCTTGTGTCATACCCTTTAGTACACACATCTACTTTGAGTTCCGAGATGGTCCACACAGAGGAGTGGTAAATCTAGATGGGGAAGAACTGGTTCGTGAGAGAGCCAAAAGACTGGTGATGTCTTGCTATCAAGACAGTAGTTTTGTTGCCAGGAAAATTAGACGTAATAATTCAGAAATTCTCTTTGATGCTGCTGGGCGAATTGGGAAGTATCGTGAGGTATGTGATTATGGAGATATCTACAAGGATTGCCTCATTGTGAAATCAGGTCGAAAATATGGCCTCTTTAGTATGAGAGAAAGGAGCGAGGTAGTAAGGCCAGCGTACCAGGGATACGATTTCATAAAGAATGGCTCCTTTGTATTATTCAAAAAATCCGAGGAGGAGTTTGATCTCTATTATCAGGAAAACTCTCGTACGGATGGTTTATCAAAAGTAATGGCATGGTCCTTTGACCACAAAATTATTGGATACAAGAAATGTGGATATCGCAACACAACTGGAGAGGGAGCAATGGTGCTCTATTTTGCCAATGGAAAAGCTGGCTTAATCACTTACTTTGGCTTACCCAGATTTGAAATAGAACCAGACTATAAAGATATTTCTGCCGTGGGTAACCGCAAGTACATTGTGGAAACGATTGATAATCAGTTTGCTGTATACGATGCTGCTGATAACCAAGTTGCCTCCAACTACTACTTAGAGATAACCACTTTGATACCTCCAAAAGATTGGTCAGTTTCCTACTATGCAGTGAAAGGCTTAAATGGCCTGTACGGTTATATCTCTACTTCAGGAAAGGAAATGATCAGTCCAGCATTCGAAGAAGTGGGTGCCTTTATCACCGAAACAATTGATGGTCAGGAAATCAGCCTGGCCCGGGTGAAGAAAGATGGTCGGTATTTTAAGATTGATAATCTAGGGAATGAAGTGGCGGAGTAGGGGAGAGGGAACAAACGCCGTTCCACTCTTCCTAAGTTTGGAAATCCCTCAAGCTATTAGGTGGCCCCCTATTTCCACTACCATAGAATGAGGTCAAATACACCCCTATCGTGCTTAAAATCATCCTATAGAAAACAACCTTTGTGAATGCGCCCGCAAATCATTCTATTGGAACTGATGATAATCGTTGTGTTTTTGTCCTGTCAAAAATCTATTGAAGGCAGCTGGAAGTTTGATTATACTTATGCTAATAGACCATTAATTCCAGCGTATTTGATCATCGATGGAGATACATCTAGGATAATTGATCGGTTCGGTATAGTCCATGATTTTTCCAATACGCATGTACAAAGAGGTAGATTGATCCTTGCTAATGATGATCAGCGCATTGAGTACACAATCGACTCCATTCAAGAGAACTTGCTACAACTTGACTCCATTCGCTATACACCAGTTGATTCTCTTGCAAAGGAAAGCCCTATTACGGTAGAATTAATTGGTCCAATTGATAGCGTCTCATTAGATCGTATTGATAGTCATGGTGCATATAGTATCAGTATAAAGGAAGAGCAGCAGAAGTTAATCCTAAAGATGGGCGACCTGCACGCAAGGATAGATGACATGCCTTTATACCTACAATGCTCCCATTGTTCATCGAACAGGAGCGTAACATTGATTGTAGATCGGCACTTGAGTTATGCCAGGTTTAAAGAGGTGCTGTTTTGGTTAAGAATTTCCGGTGTTACAAGATTTTCGGTAGTAGCTGAGTCGGACAAATTTGGAGTATACACTGGCTTGAACGACAAGATTGAGTTTTGGGACGAGGATATGCTACAGTTTTCAGAAGACTATGATGTACCACCCTTACCTCCACTGGTATCGAGAGAGGAATACTTATCGCAGTCAGGATCGATGTCATTGCTTAAGGTGAAGCACCAAGAAGACCTCCAGAACATCTTGTCGCGCCTAAATGAAGGGCATCCCAACTTGCTAATAAATATGGATGATCTTGATGCTGTAGCCGATTACATAGTGATCAAGCTGAAGGTGAAAGAAGCCTTGCAACAAATAAGAGACACCATCGCACAAGAAAAATATGGAACGGCTTATCAAGCCTTAAAACCCGCAATGAAACGCTTGCTTAGCCAACAAGGACCACAAGTAAATTTTGAGATAAGAGCAGTTAATTAGTGGAGGAACATTCTTGATTCCTGATTATTTACTATTTATGTGACCAGAAGCTATTTCACACGCCTGTTATATTTTTCTCGAACTAAGTTATGCCCAGACCAAAAAACAAAAAACCGAATACCGACCTCTGGCTATTGCTAGCGGTGGTGCTCTCAGGTGCTGCGGCACTTGGGTATGAAATGATGTGGACGCGCCTGCTAAGCCTTGTCGTTGGCGGTGAATTATTGGGCATTCTTGGCGTCTTGGTCGGTTTTTTTGGAGGTATGGCCATCGGTGCTTTCGCACTCAGTAAAAGAGCAGCACAGACTAAGTCTCCCCTAAAGGTTTTCTTTTTACTCGAAGGGGCAATTGCGCTTTACGGCTCGATTAGTCCCTATCTGATACACTTCATGAGCGAACTTGTACCAGCTTGGATAGGGTCAGGGTCCAGTGATTCTGGAACCTTAGGTTCTTTGCTGATTATCATTCTTTGTACGGGCGTTATTTTGTTACCAGCGACCATTGGTATGGGAGCCAATTTTGCTTTTTTGGTTGAGGCCCGGCGGCGCTATTTTGCCCGTCAAGCGAACGAAAAAGGATTGGCAAGAATTTATGCGGCCAACACCTTTGGCGCTGTGCTCGGTATCTTCTTGAGTATCTACATTGTCATGCCAGCAGTAGGCTTTAGCGGAGCCGCTGTAGTTTTTTCGCTCTTGGGGGCAGCTGCTATTTTCTTTGCTTTTCGATGGCAAAAAGACCACTCGACTTCTGCTAAACCCAAGCAGTTAAAAACAAAAACTACGGAGCAGAAATCAGCAGTTTTCCCTTTGCGCAATCAGTATTTACTACTTTTATTTGGAACCGGTTTTTTGGGGATTGGCCTGGAAATTCTGGTGGTACATCACTTCAAGCAAATTTTAGAGAATACCATTTTTTCCTTTGGCAATATATTGGCCATCTATCTATTGGGAACCGCCATTGGCGCCTGGCTTTTTCAGCGGTATTACCATAAGAAAATGGATCAGGCTCCGACCCTACTCATGGCAGGCCTGGCTACCTCTGTACTCTACACTAGCATACTGCTTTCCTACGCCGGAGAATTATTAGTCTTCTTCTCCCCAGACAGCACAGCATACCTTGGGCACTTAAGAGCGGAATTACTATTAGCTATTGTGGTCTTCCTCTTGCCGACCCTTTTTATGGGAGCCCTATTTAGCTATTTAATAGCGAAAATGAAGCCCGCAGAAGTAGGCCTTGCCTATGGTATGAATACCGCGGGTGCCGTATTTGCTCCCTTCTTGTTTGGTTTGGTGCTCATTCCACGATTGGGTGGCCAGCTGGCGCTTATTCTCTGCTGGGTAGCCTACGCTCTATTGCTCCTTTGGGGGATGATTGGCCTGAAGTGGAAAGGACGCCCGGTGATCCTCGGAGTAGTCAATGCCGTACTACTTATCCTGCTTATCAACAAAGGGGTCAACTTACTGAAAACGGAGCCTGGCTATGAATTAGTTCAAAAAATTGAAGGACTGATGGGCGTTGTTGCGGTATCGGATAAGGGTACAAGAGAGGGGCCGTATCAACTACCAGCCAGAATTTTGCAGGTCAATAATGAATTCAGAATGGGGGGTGGTGCGAGCTTTCTGGAGCGCCGAATGGGAAATCTACCACTCCTAATGGCCAACCAATACGATAATGCCTTGTTCCTGGGCATTGGCACAGGATCTACCATGGGGGTAATTGCCGATTATCCCTTCCAAGAAGTGGAAGCTGTGGAGATCGTTCGGGAAGTAAAAGAAGTACTACCCTGGTTTGATGAGCACAACTTATCCGTCTTGCAGGATAATAGATTAAAGTTCCACCTGGCGGATGCACGTCGTTTTATCAACAGTACCCAAAATACCTATGACTTCATTTTAGTCGACCTTTTCCATCCGGCGCGAGATGGAGCTGGCCTGCTCTTTTCCCAAGAGAATTTTGCACTCTTGCGAGCTCGTTTATCGGACGATGGTCTACTCGCTTATTGGTTACCCGTCCACCAGTTTGATCCGGAGGGACTAAAATTGGTAGTGCGTACCTTTTTATCCGTTTTCCCGGAAGGGCATGCCATTCTGGGGAGCTATAGCTTGAATACGCCGGTGATCGCTCTGCTAGCCAGTCCAAAGCCACTATCGGTTGATCTTTCTAGCGCTGCTCAGCAAATTACGCAGCATCTCAATGTCCAGCTGGCTGTTGAAAATGCGGAAGACCTGGCCGCTACCTATTTGATGAACGGCCAGCAGCTTGCGGCTTATGCAGGAGAGGGGCCATTGAATTCCGATCTTTTCCCTCGTCTGTTGTTCCACGCCCCTAAGGCTACTTATACCCCTAATGCAGAGAAAGCAGCGGTTAACATCCAGGAGTTAAGGCAATATAGAACGGCTTTTCCAAACGATATTTTCAAGTTCAATAATAGTGCATCTGGCGTACAAGCCAGGAAGGCCTGGCAAGCCGCAGGGATATTTTTGGAGGGGAACGAAGCCATCCGACAAGGCAATAACCCAAAGGCTTTACAAGACTATATCCGTGCCTATAAAGTGGACCCTAGCTTTTCTCCTTCCCGGGGTCAGCTTTTCCAGTATGCCCTAGGTAATCCTGATATGTACTCCACTATTAATCAGGCTCTCCATCCTTCGGATCGAGAGCGCCTGAGATTAATCCAACAAGAAACTCAATACAATAGTACGAGGAGGCCGAATCAATAATTCTTTCCGCCTTTATTTAGTTTTGTGCTTTTGACTGATAAACACCACAATAATGAATAGAAAACCCCTGATTTTTCTCGCAATTTCTTCCATGTTCTTTGTAGCAATAGCGTGTCGAGCAAGTATTAAAGATGAGGCCATCCGCTCGTTTATTATGGAGGCAGAACTTGAAATGGCTATTGATCGTTTTCAGAGATTGCAGATACCAGAAGATATACGAAGCCAATTGCAGCTCTATTGTTCAGCTAACACGTGGATGGAAAAGCGCATTCTTTTAGTGAAAGAGGGGGGAGAAAACTACACAAGACTATTAACTATAAGATCCGTCATCGTTTCGAATATGCTAAGTGATTTGACCGCCTTAGCAGGTAAGTAGGTTTAACTTAGTGAATATGTAAGTAAAGTAAGCATTATGAGCCAGCGGAAAACCCAACGTAAGTTGATGGATGAAGCACTGAAGGAGCTGGTTATTCCATTTTTGCGAGCACAAGGCTTCAAAGGGTCAATGCCACACTACCGAAGACCACAAGAGGATCGCATAAACCTGCTAACCTTTCAGCACAGTCGTTCGCAAGCAAAATTTATAGTTGAAATTGCGAACAGCCCACCATCAGGGATCACTGCCTATTGGGGAGAAGAAATATCTGCCAAGCGAATTACTGCACATGATGTTAGCCGAAGACTAAGGCTTGGAAGTGCAGGTGTGGGTAGAGACTATTGGTTCGATTACAGCAAGGAAGAGATTTTTACAAATAGGTATCGAAGGTTAGCCAAAGAAGTAATAAGTAACTGGAACCAAGCGGAAAAATGGTGGGAGGAAAACCCCTTTGAGCAAAGGATAAAAGAATAAATAAAATACAGAGGACCCCAGAAGTTCGAAGTACGCTCTCAATGAAATATGACTAGATGATAAATGATCTGCTACATCACGACAATAGGCGCATCCTGCTTTACGGACTATTGCTATTCCTGCTGGGACTATTGGTGGCTACCTTCATGGACACAGTTTCTGGGATTCAGCATCACATCTTCATTAGCTTAGCATATGAATGAAAAATCAATTTCAGTCGGTATTACTGCCAGTAAAACAAGACTGAAAGATATTGTGGTAAGGATAGAAGAGATTGGCTGGCAAAAGCGAGTGGATTCTTTCTATTTCCTTTTGGATGGATCTCGAACCACTTTTGCTATGCTTCCTGTACGATTGGCTAGGTTGTTTGAGGATTGGCTCATTATTTTGCAGAAAGACACCCCCGTTTATTATCTACCCATTTCGTTTTCAGAGCAGTTCATCGGCGCGTTTAGCGTAAAACGAACAGCTAACGGAGAGGTCAGCCTTAGTTATGGATATTTAGAAGGGCTTATTGGTTCAGATGTGCCGCCTTCTAAAATCAAGGAACTTGATTTAACGTCAGTCCAATTCATCCAGAGTTATCCTGAATTGGACTACGCCATAAATGCTAGTCGATTCAGGGCAAATATTGCGGAGCTTATTTTAGAAATGCGAACGCTCAGTGATAGTACTAGCTAGGGTGGAGAAACACTCGTTTCGCGGAATTCACTCCGCCGTGAAATTGTAAGTGGAAAAAAATCCGCGAAACGGTACAAGACGGAGATAATAAAAACCAATGATGCACACTACTCCCTAACGCACCACCAACTTCCTTACCGCAGTTTCGCTACCATTGCTTATATGTACAAAGTAGAGCCCTGCGCTTAAATGACTGAGATCTAAGGAAAAGCTGCTAGTTGCCCTTTCTTGTAAAGTACCTACCAACTGCCCCGCAGTGTTATAGAAAGAAAGCTGAATGGACTTATCTAAATCCGGCCCGTTCCAAGTAAAAGTAAGCTGATCGGTAGCTGGGTTTGGAGCCATCACCAGTTGTTCAAGACTCAGTTGAGTCGGTACTTCGAAAGTGGAAACGATGGGAGCAATAGTGGTGTCCTCTACGATGTGTAGAATCTGGTTAATGTCATTTTCGTACACCATCTGCGTGCGTAATCCACCCGTCCAGATGACTTCAATGCTATCTACTGCGGTAGCTTCACCCAAGCCAAAATGCAGGCGAGAAGAGGAGTGGGAGGCGTGACTACTGCCACCATCCACTTCGCGCAATAGTGCTTTGTCGTCCGCGTAGACAATTACTTTTGATCCGTAGGCATCACGATTGGCATCTACTCCTTCCAGGTCTACTTCCAGCCAGTTGTTTTGGTTGCCCATCTCGTTGCGGTAGAGTAGGGTAGCCCAACCTTCAACATTGGCCGGTCCGTTTAGTACAACGGATAGAATATCCAAGTCGCCGTCCATATCGTAGTCAGAAAAGGCCATCCCACGACTGACGTAAGGGTTAGTAATACCATAATCTTCCCCTACATCCGCAAAGGGCAATTCGCCTTCGTTGAGGAAGAGCTTATCGTTCATCAAAAAAGTAGAGGGAATGAAATCTGGTCCGGGCACGTAACCATTGGCGACGTAGAGGTCAAGATCAGTGTCGTTGTCGATGTCTAGAAAGGCCGTTCCCCAGCCAATGGCCAGTGAAGTATCGGTAACCACCCACTGGTCTGCTGCGCCGCATTCTTCGGTGATATTGGTAAAGGTATCTCCATCGTTGCGGATGAGCTCATTACGACCAAAATTGGTGATGTAGTAATCAAAATCTAGATCCTGGTCAATATCGCCGATGGCAATGCCCATACCGTACATTTGTAGATCAGAACCAGTGGTCTCACCTATTTCCGTAAAATTATCGTTGGGGTAATTATTTCGGTAGAGCTTGTTAGGCTCGATCCATTCGCCAAAATCGTTCGCAATGTAGAGGTCCATTGCTCCGTCGCTATTGAAATCAGTAGCGGTAGTGGCCAGTGCACAGCCGGTGTCTTCTAGCCCAAGATCAGCAGCGCGTTCGGTAAAAGTACCATCTCCGTTATTGTGGTAGAAGCGATTGCCGAAGCAGGTATGTTCAAAACCAATAATGGTGCCTCCGTCGTAAATGAAGTCCGCAATTTCTACATAGTTGACCACGTACAGGTCCAACCAACCATCAAGATCATAGTCCAGAAAGGTAGCGCCCATGGTAAAGGCGGTGTCGGCCACAAAAGGCCAATCTTCTGTGAAGGTTCCATCTCCATTATTGCGGTAGAATAAATTCCGACCCAGGTTATTATCATCATTACGCCAAGTATAGACAAAGAGATCTTTGTCACCATCATTGTCTACGTCGCCGGTAGTCACGCCCGTGGTGTAGTAAAAGTCAGTTCCAGCGAAGCCGGCCTCCTCCGTCTGGTAGGAAAAAGTTCCATCTCCGTTATTGAGGTAGAAATGATCCGTTGCTAAACCACCGGTGAGATAGAGATCATCATCACCGTCGTTATCGGCATCAAAGAAGGCTGCACCGCCCCCCATGAGGGCAAAATTATCCACTACATGATCGATACCCGCAGCTGCTTGTGCCTCCACAAAATGCTGGGCCTGCGTGTTGGTCAATACAATCGAAAAAAGAAAAGCTGTAAGTAATACACTGTTTTTCATCTACCTCAAATCTTAACCCTCAGAGTAGGGCGACATTAATGGTTGGTTGCTGCGTTCTTATTCGAACCTATTGCTTTTGAAATTTGACCTCTCCGTTTACAATGGTATAGAGGACTTCGGTGTCCAATATCTCCTCTTCAGAGCAATTGATCAAATCTTTGCTCAAGATCACTAAATCTGCCAATTTTCCGGTACTAATACTCCCTTTATCTTCTTCCTCAAAAGCAGCAAAAGCGTTAGCCATGGTGTAGGAGTAAATGGCTTCTGCACGCGTCATAGCTTGCTCTGGGAAGAAAGGCTCCGGATTATCTGGGCGCTTGCGCGTAACACTAGCATAGTAACTGGCAATAGGGTCTACATCCTCTACTGGAGCGTCAGTGCCGTTGGTTACTACCGCGCCGGCATCTAAGAGGCTACGCCAAGGATAAGCTCCCGTACGGGCCCGCTCTACCCCCAAGCGCTTGACCACAAAAGGGGCATCGGAAGTACAGTGGATGGCCTGCATGGAGGCAATTACCCCCAAGTCTGCAAAACGTTGAATATCATTTACCGCCAGGTGCTGACTGTGCTCAATGCGCCAGCGCAAGTCGGTTTCCTCAGCGCTTTTGAAGCGGTTTTGAAAGATGTTCAGCACTTCTTGGTTGGCTTTATCTCCAATGGCGTGTACGCACAACTGCATCTCCTTCTCCAAGGCCAGCTCGGCAATGGTATCGACGGTTTCCACCAGAGTGGTATTCTGCCCCACAAAGCCAGGTTTGTCGTTATAGGGGCGTAAAAGCCAAGCGCCAAAGGCACCCAAGGCGCCATCTACCTCAGACTTAATGGCACGGCAAGTGAAAAAGTGATCTCCCGCATCAACGATGGGGAATTTAGCATCGGCCAGCCCTTCTTTAAGTTCGGTGTAAGGGCGCCGGGCCATTACCCACAGACGTAGATCCAGTTCACCCGCCTCAGCCAGTGCCTGGTAATCATCAATTTCTTTGAAAGAGGAACCTGCGTCTTGGAAAGAGGTAATTCCCTTTGCCAGGCATTCCTTTTGGGCGGCCTCTACTCCTTCGGTCCATTCCCCTTGCAAGTCCATCGGCGATAAACCGTCGCGGTAAGCGGCATAAGCTTCCGTAATGAGCGCCATGGCGCGTTCTTCAAATACGCCGATGGGGTTGCCTTGCTGGTCGCGCAGGATATGCCCGCCCCGTGGGTCAGGTGTTTCGGCGGTGATACCCGCTAGTTTCATGGCTGCTTCATTAGCGAAAAGAGAGTGTCCACTCGCGTGGCGTAATACCACCGGGTGATCCTTGGTAAGTACGCTTAGACTGTGGTGAGCCGGGTAGCCATGTTGTGATAACTCCGGTGCTGTTTCCCACTTTTCCTGGTGCCAGCCGCGCCCCGTAATCCATTCTCCCTTGGGGGTGTTGGCCGCTTTTTTCGCTACCATCTGCACAATTTCGTCCCAGCTACGAGCCGTGAGGAAATTGAGATTCATTAGCGCATAGCCCAAACCAGAAAAGTGTCCGTGTCCTTCAATAAAACCGGGCATGACAAACTGACCCTCGGCATCCAAGACTTGGGTGCTTTCGCCCTGGTGTTCTGTTATTTGCTCTACCGAGCCAACAGCTAGGATTCGACCATCCTTTACCGCTACCGCTGAGGCTTCTGGTTGAGCTTCGTCGACGGTGTAGACTTTAGCGTTCGTAATAATGAGATCAGCAGTAGCTTTTTCTGCTGCGGATTGGCAAGACCAGACGAATATTGCCAATAGAATAGCCTGAATTAGTGTAGTGTTTCTTATCATATACCAAAATACTTTTACGAGCGCAGTAAAATACAAATTCTTTATGGCTGAGATTCACATTCGCCCCGCAAATGCTGATGACTTATCGGTAATCCATGACCTGGTACGGGAGTTGGCAGTTTATGAAAAAGAAGAAGCTTCCTTTACGGCTACCTTAGAAGATTATCAGACCGATTTTGCCGATGGGGTCTTCCAGTCTATTGTAGCGGAAATAGAGGGAGAGGTAGTTGGCATGTGCCTCTATTTTCTGACGTATTCTACCTGGAAAGGCCGGATGCTTTGGTTAGAAGACTTTGTTATTCGGCAGGCGTATCGCCGGCACGGGATTGGGCAAAAACTCTTTGATGCTTTGCAAGTTCGGGCAAAGGAAATGAACTGCCGTTTGATGAAATGGCAGGTGTTGGATTGGAATGAGCCCGCTATCCGATTTTACGAAAAAAACAATGCCTTGATTGATACTGATTGGTGGAGTTGTAGGTTGTTCTTGAATAAATAGAAAAAATTAATATTTTAATTTTATTTAATTATATCTTACCTTTGTTCAAGACGAAGCATACAAAAGACGGCTTGTGCCGCACAAGATTTATAGTGTTTCATAGTGTGAGGGGGTAGTCTGTTATGGCTACTCCTTTTCTATTGGCTACAACTCACGTACGAGGAGCGATTCTGCCAAGCCGTACAACAGTGACTTGGCTTCCGGAGCTACACTTACCTTCTCCAGGTGCTCGTAAGCACGTTGCTGGTACTCATTGCGCAAAGTCTTTATATAATCAGGAATACCGAGGGTAGTGAAGATGGCGGTTACCGCCTTTACTTTTTCATTCTCATCCGTAGTGGGCTCGTTATACCACTGGCGAAGGACAGCTTGTTGTGCTTCATCTCCTACTTCCAATGCTCTAATGTACAGGCAGGTTTTCTTATTCTGTACGATATCACCACCGGGGCGCTTACCTACCTTGCTAGGGTCACCGAAGGTATCCAGATAGTCATCCTGAATTTGGAAGGCAATACCGGTAAGGCGACCAAATTCACTCAGATGGAGTTGATCCTCCTCGCTGGCCCCAGCTGAGAGCGCACCCATCTTCAGGCTCCCGGCCAATAGAGCAGCCGTTTTCATTTCTATCATCAATAGGTACTCTTCCAAACTTACGGAAGGGCGCTGCTCGAAGTCAACATCATATTGCTGGCCTTCACAAACACGGATAGCTACTTGACTTAGCGTGTTGACCAATTCTGGAATGGCCACTGCCCGTTCGGTTTGTTGCAGAAAGTCGTAGGCGTAAATGAGCATGACATCGCCGGAAAGGATACCACTATTCAGACCATATTTCTTGTGAACAGTAACTTTTCCACGGCGAATATCAGCGGCATCCATAATATCATCATGGACTAGGCTGAAGTTATGGAAGACCTCTACACTGAGCGCAGAAGGCAGGGCTGCTTTAACATCAACACCGAACATTTGACAAGCCAGTAGGGTCATTACCGGACGCATTCGCTTACCTCCCATTCCCATGATGTAGTTAAAGGGCTCGTACAATGCCCGAGGCTCTTTATCGATGAGGTTATCTGCGAGGTAGTTCTCAAATAGCTTGCGCAGTGCTGGTACGTCTTGCATAAGTATCAGGTTGTAGCGGTGAAAATGACCTTTTTTGTAGGGATACAGGAAATATGTCTGTGAATTTCTGGTGCGATATCTTAAATGCCAGAATCTGTATTGTTGATCTGAACACCAAGCAAGTCAACAGTAAGGGTAATAAGAGGTTGTGAAAGGAGCGAGTAAAATCGGACAGAAAGCCGGTAAAAGAAGCCACTTAAACCGCCGAGATCATTAACTTTGCCTAACTCAATAAGGAAAATGCTGCGGCCATCCCTTTGATATAGGATAATTTTTGTAATATAGGACCGAAGCTCAATCGTTAATGTCCGCCCCCTTGAACAAAGCTGACGATGCCGGGCAAACCCAGTCAAGCATGAATAAAAAGTCTAAGCGATACTGTGTTTTATTAATTGAAGACAATCCAGGTGATGTCCGACTCACTCAGGAGGCGTTCAGGGAAACCGGAGCTGATATTGATCTTCAGGTAGTAATGGATGGAGTAGAGGCCGTAGCCTACCTGCAAAATGAGCGTGAATACGTTGATAAGCCAAGACCTGATTTGATCTTACTAGATCTCAACTTACCCAAGTGGGGTGGTCGTCAGGTACTGGAAAAAATCAAGAAGGATCAGGATCTTCTGCGTATTCCGGTTGTAGTTCTGACTACCTCCAATGCGGCGGCTGATGTTTTGGCTTGTTACGATCTACACGCCAACTGCTTCATCAACAAACCTGTCGATTTCGACAACTTTTTTCAAATCATAACGTATATCCAAAAGTTCTGGTTGGAAACAGCGACCCTCCCGGGTACCGTGACGTGAGTTAATGAATAATGAAGCAGTCTGTATAACCGTCCATTGTCTAGAGCGTGCTGTAAATTGAGTGGATTATGGCGGGATCATCGAAGAAAATGTTGAGTATACTGGTTATTGAGGATAATCAGGCAGATGTGGAAATGATCCGTATCTTCCTACAGGATTCCAAGCCCCAGCATCAGTTGCTCAAAGCAGAGTCATTATCAGAAGGTTTCTATCTTCTGGAGGAGCACGATATTGATTTAGTCCTCCTCGATCTCAACTTACCAGACACCAACGGCTTTAATACCCTCCGCCGTTTCTTACAAAAATCTCCGGGCGTACCAGTAGTAGTTATGACCGGCCTTGCTGATCAGCGCAAGGGTACCGAGTCCGTTCGCGCTGGGGCACAAGACTACCTCGTAAAAGGCGAATTTGACGGTAAGCAACTGCTGAAAGCGATCCGCTATTCACTCGAACGCTTCCGTTTACAGGCAGAAGCAGAAGAGCGCGCCACTAAGGCCAGTGACGAACAATCACGCCTCAAGGCTTTACAGCAAATGGCTGCCCTAGGCGACTGGGAAATGGATATCGTAAGCCTGTCAATGGAATGGTCGGAAGAGGTATTCCAAATCTTCCAGGTTACACCAAATAGTTTTTCACCTTCGTTGAGTGACTACCTCGGTTTCGTGCACCGGGAAGATCGAGAAAAAGTAGAGAAGTTTTTCGCGGAAGCGGTAAAGTATCAGGAGTATGGCCCACTAGAGCATCGCATTCTAATAGATAATCGCATTCTCAAGACCCTGAGCATGCGCACGCGCATCCGGTTTGACGAGAAGGCGAATCGCATTCTACTCTTGGGTAGTGTGCAAGATCTTACACCCTCTTCCGCGGAAAGCGCACCTGTTGATGATCCACCAACTGACGAATCCCAATCAGATCCTTTTTACAGCCGGGAGTTGTTCAACCAGATCAGCTTCAATATCCGTACACCACTCAGTACGGCTGTGCATTTGTTTTACCTGCTTGAGCAAACGGCACTCAATAAGCACCAGTCCAAGTTGGTGCGCGACCTTAAGACAACGATTGACGACCTGAGTTTTACCCTCAGTAATCTCGTTAACCTTTCTATTCTTAGCAACGATAGTGCCCTTTCGGCCAAAGAGCAGTTTCGCCCGCTTGATATCCTCGAGTCGATCCAGCGAGTAATGACCTTCAAAGGTCAGCAGAACAACCGGGAGATTGATATTTACATCGATCCTCGTTTGGCAGTTGGTGTGCAGGGTGATTCCAACAAGCTCTCGCAACTGTTCTTCTGTTTGGTAGAGCTGGCGTTTTTGTACAGTAAGATGGGCGCTTTTGTAAAGTTGCGCTGCACCTGGGAAGAAGAGGAAACCGGCAACGGCGTGCTGGAAGTACAGCTGGAGTACGATGGTGGCCTGCCACAGTGGCCCAGTACCGAAGCAGACGCTACCGCGGAAGAGGTGTTTTCGCTATTGCAGCCGAGACAGAAGACGAAAGGCCGGGAGGAACTCTTGGCCCGCGTATTCCAGCGGCTTTGTGACCAGCTAGAAGTGCGCCGGCGCGAACATCGTGGTCAAGCCGGAGTGTTTGTCGATTTATCGATTCCGCTCAAGCGAACCAAAGGCCGTGATTCGGATGTGCCTAGCACTCCGCAACAGGATCTGCGCATATTGTTGGTAGAGGATCATCCGCTACACCAAATTGCCACCAAGAAAGTACTGCATACCTGGTCAGAAAAAGTGCAGGTAACCGTGGTGGGCAATGGAAAAGAAGCCCTGGTAAGGGCACAAGAAATGTCCTTTGATCTGGTCCTAATGGATCTTCAAATGCCGGAGATGGGCGGGATCGAAGCAGCTACCAATTTACGTTTGTTCTCTCCTGTTCCTATCATAGCCCTAACCGCCAGTACCAGCAAACAGGAAGAAGATCAGTGTTACCAAGCCGGTATCAATGACTACCTGGCCAAACCGTTCCAACCCGAAGACTTGTATCGCCGTATCATGCTATTGGTATACGAAGAAGAAAAAGTCTAGTTGGTACTTAACTTCTGTTCTTCATGCGTTGTTGGTAAGGGATAGTAGAGACGCATTCTAACTACCATGACAGCATACGATCTAATTATTATTGGCGGTGGCCCAAGTGGCCTTAATGTGGGGCTTGCAGCAGAAAAGGCCGGCCTCAACTTCCTCATCCTGGAAAAAGGGGTCCTAGTTAACTCCATCTACCATTTTCCTACCAATATGACTTTCTTCTCCACTTCCAAGAATTTGGAAATTGGGGACACCCCTTTCATTTCTCATACCGATAAGCCCACCCGCAAGGAGGCACTCGAATATTACCGACGCCTGCAGCAGGCCTATAATCTGAAAGTTAAGATGTACGAACCCGTGCAGCGCATGGAGGCTGTTGTGGGGGAAGATGGGTATGAGATTCAAACGGCAAAGGGTACTTATCGGGCACGTTCGGTAGTAGTCGCTACTGGTTTTTACGATACGCCTCGCATGCTGGGAGTGCCGGGAGAAGATCTACCAAAGGTTAAGCATTACTACGATGACGCCCACCCTTACGTGGGGCAAAAGGTACTGGTCATCGGTGCGGCTAACTCGGCCTGTGACGTAGCGCTGGAAACTTACCAAAAAGGAGCGGAAGTCACCATGGCCGTCCGCGAGCACGAGCTTTATCCGAAGGTGAAATACTGGATCAAGCCCAATATCGAAAACCGGATTAAGGAGGGCAGTATTGAAGCGCATTTTAATACCGTGGTAAAGGCGATCTATCCCGACCGGGTAGATCTGGAAGGGCCAGAAGGTACCTTCACTATTGAAAACGATTTTGTACTCGCGATGACGGGCTACGAGCCTAATTACGAATTACTTCGTGCGTTGAACCTCCCTATTAGCGATGACGAACTGGCTTTGCCAATTCATGATCCAGAGACCTTGGTGACGCCTTTGCCCAATGTATATTTGGCAGGTGTCGTCTGTGCTGGTCGGCAAACCAGTAAACTTTTCATCGAGAACACACGTGACCACGGAGAAATTATCGTGCAGCAGATTCAGGCGCAGCAAGGAATACACGCCTAAATTTTTTCGTACGAATAACTGGCGTATTTCGTAGAAGGCTTTATATTTGCAGCCCACCGGTAAAATGTTGCGGGTGTGGAACTAACGCCAAGCTTGGTGTTGTTTAGAAGAAACTAACTGTCCATTTTAGGCCGCAAAGCTTAGGTGGAGTTTTATATAAGTTAAGAGTCCGCCTTCGCCGAAGCTATGGCGGACGATGATGGGGGATTAGCTCAGCTGGCTAGAGCGCTTGCATGGCATGCAAGAGGTCACCGGTTCGACTCCGGTATTCTCCACAAGGCTTTTTGGCTGAAGAACTTTGCTAAGTTATAAAAAGTCGCAAAGGAAAGTCGCAAAAAGTCGCAAAAACCGGCCCTTGGTCTCATCGTAGATCAAGGGTCATTCTTTTTTGTACGAACCAAAAAAGCACTCATTCTGAGTGCTTGACTGTATTGCGTTCGATCTGGTTTTATCGTATCTTACAAGAAGGGAGGCAAGAAGTTGTCTTTATCTTTTTTGCTGTATTATCATGATTGATTACAGACTAAGAAGGCTTCGCAGATACGAAGCCAAATTCGAGAAGATGAAAGAAGGTTTTATCAGAGATGCGACTAGAGCAGCAGCTTTGATTCTGACCATACTGTTATTCCGGTGATTTGGAACGTGTTTGGAGATTTATTCTGAAACCAGATTTTCCTTCGCTAGGATCATAGAAGAGTTGGCCAGGTAGGTAAATGCGATCGAACTTTCTACAGTATGTTCATAATCAATCTGGATTCTTCTAAAGAAATTGAACCAAGCAATAGTTCTTTCCACAATCCAGCGTTCTACTTCCAAACCTTTAGTTCCTCGCGAGATACTGCAAAAGTGCCTCGGTAGGCTTTGTCTGCAACCTCCTTTTATAAACAGTTCAACTGTTCGACTTCCAAATTTAAGAGAGCCACACCTACTGGGGAGTCCTGTGGGTTAGCCGGATAAATCTAGGCTCGCCAAATTCTACCTTTAGCATCAGTCAAGAGTTATCTTAAGAAGTTGCGGTTAACTCTCAAGATACGACCGACTGCCCTTTTGCAATTAAGCGAAATTCCCAAACATACTCTTGGTTTTGAAATTTGAAACTGATCGTAATTGTATATTTAAACAAGAATTAATTTTATATTTCGCCTTGTGTGATTATGAGGCTGATATGAGAATTTCGTTTTTAAGTTGGTTGTCCCTTTTAGCAATATTTTTCGAGCCGATTTTTTGTTAAAATTTATATTTATAATTTAGAAATAAATCTTTTATAACCCTAAATTGCTGCACTAAATGAGGATATTAACTACTGTTTTTCTGCACTTATTCTTGGTGACTTTTTTAAGTGCACAAGACGCCTTCTTTTTCGAGTCCAATCAAATTAGGGGTTTCTTGAATCCAGCGCTCACTGGTATTAATGGATCCTTCTCCGTTACGGCACTTAGCAAAGAACAATACACCAATACTTTCGGCGACTTCCTATCGGCTGGTGTAAGTGTGGAGGAGAGCTTCCCCTGTGTTAAAGTTGATGCAGGCTTGTTTTACATTTTTGACCGGGAAGGTGATGGTCTATTTACGACGCATCACGCTGGATTCAATTTTGTTTACACGATCCCTTTCGATGTAGGTAGGTTTGCCAATAATATCAGGGTAGGAACCAAGTTTCAGTACACGTTGAAATCCATAGACTGGGATCGACTTACATTTTCTGATCAAGTTGATCCTAAGTATAATCTTACCGACGCCTTTGGGATACCCAATATCACTGATTTTGTCCCACCTGACTGGCGGACATCATCAAGAATGACCATGGGTTTAGGGATTATCCACCGTGTTAAATTGGGAAAGGAGGATAGACGAAACGTCAAGTGGTCACTGACCTGGGGAGGCGCCGTGGAGAACTACACTAATGTATTTGAAAGCCAGGGATATGACAGTATTCTTCGACTCCAACAAGACAAGAATCGACTGATCGATAAGTGGTCCATTTATGTAGCGCCGGAATTCCCATTAACAAAATCATATACCGACTATTTCGGATTTCGTCCCAGCTTGGTAGTATTACAGGAAAGCTCGCTTACTAATATTCAGTTAGGATTTGACATCAATTATCGTAGGGCTTATGGCCTAGGGATGTACCTCGGCACTGGGCAACTGGAAGACTTCCGTTCAGACACCAAATCATACATTCTGAATGCCTATCTAAGGGTACTCACTACCAAGCTCTCTCAACTTAATGTCGGTTTTCAATATGTCCATAACATTGGAGGTTTATCGGAGGTTTTCGGGCAGACCATGCAGCTTACCGTCAGCTATGCCTTTAAAAAGGACGGCTGTGCCTCTACACCCAATGTGAGTACCGACTGCCCATCCATTTCTGCCCGAAACGAAGTGCTGTACGAGAACATCTGGTTCTCACCCGTAGAAGGGATCAACAAATAGTCCTACCAATTTGAATTTCTCAACACCATCCATGATGAATCGCAAATACGCCCTTATCCCCGTTTTCTGTTTCCTCTTCTATAGCATTGGGCTCACACAAATTGACCCTTTCTGTAATCTAGATGATTGCGGGGCGCTTGACCCGAGCTGGCAGCTTATTGGTGACCGAACAGTTGCCTGTGAGGGAGAGTCCTTCTTCTTGAGAAGTGGAGAATCCACCCCCTATGATAACATCGATTCCTACACCTGGATATTGGAAAATACCTTGACGGGAGAGGAGTTGGATAATGTAACCTACACCGATACAATCCCCTATGAGTTTAATTATACTGTAAGTGATTCTATTGCTTGCCTGTTTGAGCGAATCAACATCGAAGTACGTCTGATTGTTACGAGCCCAACCTGTGCTGAAGGGGAGAGCTGTAGATTCACGGTAGAGCCACTTACCGTCATTCTCAGGCCGAGAGCCATATTCGATAGTGACAACTTAACCTGTATTAATACTCCCGTTACTTTCACAAATGAGAGCTGTAATGGAGAAAGTTTTGCCTGGGATTTTGACGGTGATGGCACCACCGACTCTACTGATCCTAACCCCGAATATAGTTTTTCTACCCCCGGAACTTACCAAGTATCACTGACCGCCACCAATGAATGCGGAAGTGATGTTGAGACCAGAAACATCACGGTAGTAGGCCTTCCAGAGGCGCAAGTTGAACTAGATCCCACCGGAGGTGAACTCTGCGCTCCGGATTTTCAAACCATTACCATGGTGGCGAATGAATGGGTGACCAGCGGTCCATCAGGCTTCTTCAGCTGGGAGATTTCTCCAGGTTATGAGGCCGGAGGCTGGTGTTTTGTTGACCCAGACTATAATGGGACCGGGCAGATATGCTTGGATGATGATGAGTTCAACGGTAATGCAGATAGTTTGCTAAATATCATGGAGCAACTAGAACTCTACTTCACTGGACCTGGTAGCTATGAAGTTACGCTGACATACGGCAATGTATGTGAGGAGCTGACCATCACGGAAACCATAGTAGTGAACGAATCTCCTACTATAGTTGGGCTTAGTGATCAGAGTGGGTGCGATGAGGTTGAAGTCTGTTATAATTCGGGAATACAGGTAATGGGAAATGAAACCTCCTTAGAATGGATATTTGTAAATGGGTCTACCAGTGGCAGTTCTACACTGGACTTCGGATGTGTTACCTTCGAAGCCAATGGTATGATGATTTTGCAGGTGGGAGCACCAGCTGGCTGCGAAGATGTAGCTGACACGATTAATGTTACTGTTATAACAACCCAAGAAGTTACCGTTCCTGATCCTGATCCAACCATCATTTGCCAGAACGCAGGACTCATACCGCTTAGTCCTTCACAAACGGGAGGGGAGTACTTCTACAACAACGCTCCAGCAGACTTCATTTCGGATGATATGTTAGATCCATCGGGACTAGCCCCCGGAAACTACACAGTCACCTACATACTGGGCGCCAATACCGACTGTCCAGCGGAAGATGATTTTAGTTTCACCATTCAGGAAGGACCAAGTATTACCTTAGGAGATAATGATCCCGAATGTGAAAGTATTACCAATTTTAACCCCAACATTACTGCCGCGGGTGGTGACATAGATAACTGGAATTGGACCGTCTTTGATAGTAGTGGTGGGGTCGTCACTACTTCGACCGATGAAAGCCCTTTATTTAATATCAGTATACCTGGTACTTATACCATTGAAGTAGAATTAACCTCAGATGAGTGTGGAAGTGTAAGCGATAGCTCAGAGCTAATTATTCAGGAAAATGTTGACGCTTCGATCATCCCCGTTGATGATCCTTACTGTCAGGGTTCCAGTCCGGACACACTTTCTGCTACTCCACCTGGAGGGATGTGGAGTGGAAGTGGCATCATAGATGCTGACTTAGGAATTTTTGATCCTTCCAACTTAGCCCCTGATAACTATGACATTACTTATTCCATTACACAAGGAGCTTGTAGCACTTCTGCAACACAATCCATCGAAGTAGTCGCATCCGAAGCGGTTATGGTGCAGGATACTTTCTTTTGTGTGGATAGTGCACCGGGGCAACTTGTGGTATCCCCCACAGGTGGCGATTTTGTAGGTAACGGTATCACCGACAATGTACTCGGCATTTTCGACCCTAATCTGGGTGATATAGGCAGTAACGACATTACCTACACCTATGTAGATACCAATGATTGCGTTGTCATCAGCCAGATAGATGTGGAGGTCGATGACATTCCAACCTTGAGCCTAAACGATACGATCTTTGTGTGTATCGGAACAGATGATATACCGCTGGGACCCCTGGTCAGTATTGACACTAACGGAGAAAGCGGCACGCTTAGCTACGAAGGCCCCGGTATCACCAACTCAACAACGGGCACTTTCAATGGCTCAGCCTTGGCGGAAGGATTTTACACGATTACCGTCGATTTCAATGCACGTGCTTGTTCCGCGCAAGATTCGTTCGTGATAGAGCTGGCATCACTGCCAGAATTGATCTTGTCAGAAGACGATACGGTCTGTATTACAGATGGTAGCCTAACGCTCACCGCAAATATTCCTGGAGGCGTCTGGTCTTCTACAAACTGTAGCATTAATCCGCAGACTGGAGAAGTCAATCTAGCCGATAATGGTGAAGGGGAGTGTACTTTTCAGTATACGCTAAATGCAGCGACAAGCTGTGAACAATCAGAGACTGTGCGAATTGTCATCTTAGATTTGGCGAATGATTTAACCGTTCCAGATGCTCGGAATACCTGTTATTCGACTGATTCCTACACTATTCCAAACTTCTCACCGCTTGGCGGTACATGGACAGGCGAGGGCATCATAGATGCTATGAATGGCGTCATTGACATCGCTGTGCTTGAACAAGATACCAGCTACGTGTACACCTATTGTATTACCGATGATGCGATTGATTGCAGTGCTTGCCAGGACATGGTATTAACAATTGACCCACTGCCACAGGCTGGATTTTCAATAGCTGGATCGCCCTGCCAGAATCAACCATTCGGCGTGGTAAATTCCAGTACTGGTGCCGTCAACTTTGAGTGGGACTTCGGAGACGGCAGCCCTGTAAGTATGGACTTTGAGCCCATGCACACCTATACTTCAGCTGGGATGCAGACTATTACCTTAATCGCAATTACGTCTGCGAATTGCCGTGATACGATCCGTCAAGAGATCAATGTTACTGCTCCACCCGTGTTGGATTTGGTCATTGATACGGATGAAGGTTGTGCCCCCTTGGAAATTGATTACACGAATATGAGCAGCGGCGACGGAAGTACGCAGTTTTGGATCATTGATGGTATAGACACCTTGTTTGAGGGCCAGCCGCAGATCATCCTGGACAGTGTCATTATGGATTCCCTGATTACCCTGGAATTTGTCATTGCCAATGACTGCGAGATTCTTCGACAAAGTCATGACGTCTTGGTCCACCCTTACCCACTTGTTGATTTTGGCATCAATGATGATGAGGGGTGTTCTCCTGATACCGTATTTTTCGCCAATGCCACACTTGGTTTACCAGAGGATTTCTTGTGGGACTTTGGAAATGGAAATACATCAACAGAAAGGGATCCTGATTTTCAGATCTACACCAGCCCTGATGATTCTATTTCCATGTACACCATTTCCCTTTTTGCTTCCAATGTTTGCGGTGAGGGAATAGTTGAAAAAGAAATCCTGGTTTACCCCAATAATGTGGATGCCTTTTTTGAGTTGGATACCTTATCGGGTTGCCCTCCCTTAGCGGTCAATGTCCAAAATTTTGCCACCACGGGGGCTACCATTGCCTATGATTTTGGCGATGGAGGAACGGGAAATACTGCCGATACCACCTATGTGTACACTGAACCTGGACAGTATGTCATCACTCAATTTGCTTCGCTGTGCGGTACTGATATCTTCCAGAGTGATACCATTACCGTTTTTCCTTTAGCAGACGTAGATTTTGACCTTCCTACTTTTGAATGCATCGGTAATACGGTGCAATTTACCAACCTTTCCACTGGTGGGGTAGTGAGTGAATGGCACTTTGGAGATGGTGCGACCTCCGATGAGATCAACCCAACCCATGTTTACACTTATGCGGATACCTTTCAGGTTTCCTTGATTGTAAACTCCCTTTTTAACGATTGTCCGGATACGCTCACCAAATCGATTTTTATTCCCGAATTACCCAATCCTGGTTTTGCGGTAGACACAAATGCGATTTGCCCGAATGGCACAATCAGCTTCCAGAATACGAGTACTGGCTTTGGAGACCTTAGCTACGAATGGGACTTCGGTAACGAAGCGGGAAGTGAAGACGAAAACCCTAGTCAGACGTACCCCGAACCGGGTACCTACGAAGTAGTGTTGACGGTTTATGATGACTATGGGTGTAGTGCGGATACGGCATTTATCAACCTACTGGTTCACCCTAGCCCCAGTAGCAGCTTTGCTTTGTCAAATAATCCGATCTGCCAATTTTATGATACGCTATTTGTAACCAATACTTCCACTGGCTTCGTCAATAGCCAGTGGTATTTGAATGATACCTTTTACAGCGATCAGCAAGACCAGATTCAATTGACTTTCGATGAATGGGGCGAGCAGGATATACAACTCATCTCTACCAATGCCTTTGAATGTAGAGATACAAGCAGTCAGGACTTTGAGGTCTTGCCGTCGCCGATCGCGCAGGCTAATCTAGTAGATACAAGTGGTTGCCAGGAATTCAGCGTTAACTTTGTCAGCCTTTCGGAGAATACTAACCTCACCAGCTGGCAATTTGATGGCAACAATACCTCCGCTGATGAAGCCATTGTACACACCTTTGTAAGTCATGGAAGTTTTCCAGTGACACTTATTGCTGGCAACACCAACGGTTGCCCAAGTGATACAGCTAACATTGACGTTGAAGTATTCCCCAGAGCGATCGCCGAATTTGTAATTGCCAGTTACGACTCCTGTGGTGTACCCGTTGATTTAGAGTTGATAAATACGTCTAGCTTTAGCTCCGATTACTTCTGGGATTTTGGCAATGGTAGCACCTCCACTTTCTTTGAGCCACTAGCAGAATATACCGCCCCTGGCGCCTACGAGATTTCATTTATTGCCTCAAATGATTTTGGCTGTCCTGATACAACATCGCAAAGCATTACGCTTTATCCAGTAACAGTAGCAAGCTTTGATATCCCACAATTGGAATACTGTGAAGGAGACACCATAACAATTGTCGACAATAGCACCGGTGTAAATACCTACGAATGGTTTGTAAATGACCTGCCGATCGACAGTTTTCCACTGGTCATTACAGAAAGTGGCAGCTACGCTATTTCACTCGTAGCCAGTTTTGATGGTCAGTGCCCCGATGACTTTTCGTTCGGGGAACTCCTGACGGTATTTGATACTCCCGTAGCTGGTTTTACATCTATTGCTGATGAGAGTCAGAGCATTATTGGTGATGTGCGGTTTGTTAACAACAGTATTGATGCCAATAGCTTTCTCTGGGAATTTGGTGATGGCAACACCTCCAATGTTGTAAACCCCATATATGAGTATGATATAGATGGCCCGGTTACGGTATGCCTTTTCGCCTTCAATAATAATGGTGGTCTGCGAGAGTGCGTGGATAAAGCCGCTGCGCTGATAACTTATGAACGGATCAATACCTTTTTCGTCCCCAAAGCGCTAAGCCCTAACCAAAACTTTGGCAATCAGGAGGTGCAAGTATTCAAACCCAAAGGTGTTGGTTTAGAATCCTATGAATTGCACATTTACTCTCCTTGGGGGGATAAAGTTGCTACGCTAAACAAAGTACTAAATGGAGAACCTGTTGATTTTTGGGACGGTACCTTCAATGGCGAGGAGGTTCCGCAAGGATCTTATTTATGGACAGCTGTCATTAAGTACAAAAGTGGACAGGAAGAGTTTCAAAAAGGGAATGTGACGGTGGTCAGATAGCCCGTCTGATAAGTATTCAATATGTTGATAAAAAGGAACTTATGAGCAGAGGATAGGGGTGAATACATTAAATCACTAAAGTAAAAAACTCAATCTGATGAAAAATCTTTTGTTTTTCTTTCTACTGTTTTCCCTTGCCGTGATGTCTTGTGAAGAGGAACCTGAAACACCTTCCATGGAAGAAGAATTAAGTGCTAGTTGCACTGCCGCTGCCAGTATTTTGACCTGTGTTCCAGCTGTAACCGTAGACACATCTTGTGTGCAAATGCAAATGCTATTGGATAGTTTACCATATCAGCCAATAGCCAATTGGACTTGTGTGATCACTAGTGTTCTTGGTGTAGAGCACATTTGGGTTAATGGCTCGATCCTGTTTGGTAACAAAGCAGTCACCTTACAAATACGCTCTGATGCAAACCCCGGAACCTATCCACTCTTGCACAATACCGATTTTGGCGGCTTTTATATCCCGAGCTTCAACGCGGATAATTTTCTCATTATATCGGGTGTGCTTGAAATCGTAGAACATGATCAGGCCAATAAATTCATCTCAGGAAGTTTTGATTTCGTTGCTGAGAATCTTCAAAGTGCAGTACTGCCAAAAGTGATAGCACAAGAAGGTAGTTTTGCAGCGCATTACTAGTGGCTCTGACCTAATTATATTTATAGTACTGCAACCTTAGGGAAGCAGTACTATAAATGCTAGGAGTGTGGTCGTCAATTTGTACCTAACTCGAGGTACGATGTAGATTAACAGACACAGCAATTCACCAGGCGAACTCTGTTGGAGAGGTTGAGTTTATGAGCGATAAACAGGCAGGATTATTAACCGAAGCTTGACATGGGTGATTGAATTTGCCAAATCTGAGTTGTCTTTAACCCCAGCTGATCTGGCCAGTCGACTATGTATATTTAGTGTTCAGAGCTTCGAAGAGCTGCATAGCTTACAGTCTTCTTAATAGCAGCACGATCTGCCAAAGTCCTGCAACCGCATATCCTTCTTAAAACACTTGTTTAGAAAGGAAATGACCCCTTTGAAATCATGAGCATACTGTATTTGATCATTCTTGAAGTAGTACTCTTGAAGCTCTTTAAGATAGGCTAGGAGCTTCTTATGAACAGGTTTCTCTTGAGACTCAGAACGCTTTAGTTCGTTGACAAAGCGCGTGTAGTCCCATTCTTCAAGGTAGTAGTTGGCGATTTTCGTAGTTTTTCGAGCGTCCACGCAAATGAGCGAAATCATAGATTTCGATATTTGAGGGATTCGACTCCGGTATTCTCCGCGAAGCCGATCCGAGAGGGTCGGCTTTTTTAGTTTGGTCTACTCCACCCAAAAGTTCTCGTAGGTATACTCCGCTCTTAGATACAGCTTATTGCCCAGGCTATCCACACGATAGCTTTTGCGATCTTTATAAAATAGCGTTCCTCCTATACGCTGAAAGGAGGTGTTTTCTACCAGGGAGTAGTGGTCGGGGGACTCAATAAAATTCGCCACTACGTTTTGGTTTTCTTGATCAAAGTAGAAGTACCAGGTGTCGGCAGAGGAGTGGTTGGTGTGTTGTGCCGGACTATAGCTAACCTGTAGTACATCCACGACTTGCCCGGTATCCATCGTTCTTTCTCCTGCATAAGTTATCTCTGCGCCAGGATCTAGCAGTTTGTAGGGGAGGCCAATAACGTAAGTGGACGTATTAATACCCTTTTCGATTGCCTCTGGTGTTTTTTCGGTGGGTTCACCATCAGCCGTTTGTGTGTAAACATTGTCTGCAAAGCGGGTGTGAATGAGGGTCCCATTTTCGGTAGACTGTATATCAATGACTTTTGGACTAGTCGTGTAGTCATGTATTTGCTCAAAGGTCTTTTCAACCTCACCGCTCGCTGATAATAAGGTGAAGGTTTTATTATAGCGTAGTCGATTGATGTTGCCCCAGGCCTCCAGTCCACCTGCATAGTTTATCGCTGCTTCAAGTATGTTTCTTGCCTTCTCATCTTTAATGTGATTAAAATGATCTGGCGTTTCTTCTTGTTCTACCACTTCTTGTACTGGTGAAGGCTGGCAGGCCAATGCGAAAACAATTAGAACGAAAAAAAGTGGATAACGCATGATGTTAGAAATTATCGAACAAAATACCTATTTGCTTGAATTACATGTTGAACTGATTTAAAGTATTGATCTGCAATCCAGAGGAAAACTTTAAATCAGTTCATTCATAAGATCGTTGGAACATATTCAATACTGCATATGCAACTAAGATTTGACGTCTCTTGTTTCTTTAGTTAGTTTAGCAACAGAGACTTAACGCTAAACGATTTTAGTAAGGGGGCGTCTAAGCGTCCCAATTTTAACGTGTCCCGCTTTCGTCTTTGAAAAAACACCGAATAAGTGTCTGATTGAAGCGAAAAATTCATCCAGGCCTAAATTGCGAATAAGAAGACGGAAGTTGATCGCTACTTGACCTACAGGTAGTAGAATTTGACGAATACTTAGTAGTTATGGAAAACGTGAATTTTGCTCAATATGCGGAAGAACTGCCTTTACAGGTGAAGTTTAGTGTTGCTGCACTTGCCGATAGTATAAAGGCGTATCTTTCCGATAAGGACCACCCATTTTATACGGCTGCGCAACACATTCAAGGCTTATTGGCCGAACACCAAGAGCTAATTGAGGGTATTGATGCTGATGCCGACCTGGCTCCATACAACGAAGTATTGGAACTGTTATTTGGTAAGCTTTTCCCGGAGCAGTTGCAGTCAAATGAAATTAAGAGCGTAGTACTTCCCTTTGTATTTAGAGGTTTTTTGCCCACCAAGCGCTTTTCTACTATTCTGAAAAATGCCGGGCCGGATTTTGAGTTGCGTTTTGATGGTTTCGATTCTGATCGGCTCTACTTCTTTGCTTGCGGCTTCATTCTAGCCAAGTACTACCAGCAGCCTATGCCAGGTAGCCTGCCCATGCACGTTCATATTCCCGATGTAAACACGGGCCAAATGCGGTATTACCGTTCCATGCTCAATGCTGATTTTATTGAAATCTACAAAACGGACGAAGCACCTGAATTGACCAAGGAGGATATTGACGAACTGCTTCGTGATGGAGAAAACATTGAGCTGTGGAAGGAAAAATTCCCGCCGCAGAGCTATATCTTCAAGGGTTTCGCCCTAATGAATCTGTTTGACAATACGCCAGACTTTCTCATTCATTCCATTCGTGATGTCTTCCTGCGTAATGATCAAGACGTTTTCACCGAGTTTAGAGAGAGCTTGACAAAGCTCTACCAGATGGCGGATATGGAGGTTGGTTATTCCGTATACAATATGGAGACCTTCCGACAGATTGAAGGCCTGTTTACGCGTCAAAGTCAAAGCCTTATCTTTCCTACCGGAGATTACATTGACCCCAAGAAAGTCTTTTGCGAAGGGGTGATCTCTTGTGTGTTAAAAGACGTGGAGATATTCGCTATTTCCGATGTAGAGCATTATGGCGAGGGTACCGATCAAAACGGTCTTTACCAACGGTTGGCAGCTAGAGGCATCAAAAGCTTCCTCTTTGCTCCGGTGCGGGTCAACGAGGATGTTATTCTCGTACTTGAGTTGGGATCTCCCCACAAAAACAAACTCAATCCGCTTAATGCGCATCTGATCAAGCAAGTGCTACCTGCAGTACAAGTAGCCTCACAACGAGCTATAGAAGAAACGGGCAACCGCTTAGAAAGTACCATCCAAGAGCATTATACTTCTATTCATCCAAGCGTGAAGTGGCGGTTTGAGGAAGCAGCACAGACTTATCACAACCAACTGACGGAAGGTGTAGAAGATCCGGTATTAGACGAAATTGTTTTCGATGATGTAGTGCCGCTTTACGGCCAAAGCGATATTAAGGGTTCCTCTAGTGCTCGCAATGCAGCTATTCAGGCCGATTTAGAATTACAGCTTTCCCTGGTCGTTGATACGCTGGAAAAAGTGAAAAAAATTCGGCCACTGCCCATTTTCGAAAAACTTGTCTTCCGGGTACAACAGTACATCAAACGAGTGCAAGCTGGCCTGAAAGCTGGTGATGAAGTAGGCATCCTCGAATTTCTGAGAAGGGAGATCTACCCGGTTTTCAACTACCTGGAATCGCAGGAGGGCGTCTTAGCCGAAGCCGTCACTCACTATATGTCGTTTATAGACCCCCAACTACAAGTTGTTTATCGTCAACGCAAAAGCTATGACGATAGCGTCAATTATCTCAATAAACGCCTGGCTGGTTATTTAGATAAGCGCCAGGAGGAGGCGCAAGCTATGTTTCCGCATTACTTTGAGCGCTACAAAACCGATGGGGTAGAATACAATATCTACATTGGCGATTCTCTGGTAAAAGGCCAGGACTTTCACGAAATGTATCTCCAAAATCTGCGCCTGTGGCAGCTACAGGTGATGTACGAGTTGGAACAAGTAGCGTATAATATGACCGAAGATCTTCCTCATCCGCTTCGAGTGGCTTCCTTGATTTTGGTGCATAGTAATCCACTGGCCATTCGTTTCCGGATGGACGAAAAACAATTTGATGTAGATGGTGCCTATAATGTGCGCTATGAAATCGTCAAAAAACGCATCGATAAGTCACTCATTAAAGGTACCAATGAGCGTTTAACTCAGCCTGGTAAAATTGCTATCGTCTATTCACAGGATGCAGAAGCGGAGGAGTATCTCCGCTATATCGAATTTTTGCAGGCTGAAAAGTACTTTGGTGAGGTAGAAATGCTCGACTTGGAGGATCTACAAGGCCTTTCCGGTTTGCGTGCTATTCGCCTCGAGGTGCTTTATGAAAAGGACCAGCGCAATCCATCTTCGAAATCTACCAAACGGGGTAAAGTAGCCTCGTAGTTTTGACTGAGAGGGATGCCAATTACCTTTGTAAAGATCAGATCATGCCTACCCCTCAAACCGTTCTTGAATATAACTGTAAACTTTACTCAATCTAAGATCGGTGGTTGAAGGTCCAGTTCGGATGTAAAAATGATCTACTTGGTCCTCTTTGTAATAAGCCGGTTTTGTGGCGGGGCCACAGTCAATGCGTAAGACATCTTTACCATTTACCTGCTCAATGCTGAAGTGGAGAAACTGGATAAACAGCGGACCAATTCGCTCCTGGATGATCTTAGTAAGGTGTAAGAGCATTTTATCATGATTGGCAAAGCGGTCCTCATCAAGGCCTAGTGGGGTGCCATCATCTTTCACACCAATCAGTAGAATCCCTCCGGCGGTATTCATAAAAGCGGCAATGGTCTTCAGGGCCGCTTTTTCCATGGCCTTGTCCTTTTTCTGGGTGTAAAGGTTCCAGCGCAAGGTTGATTTAAATTCAATTGAATCTGTTTCCCCTTGTTCAATAATTTCCTTCGTGGAAACCTGTTCTCTAGAGCGGAGATAGTTGGTAACCCGTTTGCTCAATGCACGTAGTACCTTAAGGCTAATATGGGGTGGGATCACGTCTTCTGTAAATAGACGTTTTCCGCAAATACAGACCGCCTCCGTTGGCTCTGTGGCAATGACTACACCCGAGCGAAAATCGGGATTGATAATGCCAATTTCGCCGAATAATTGCCCCGGTATCAACGGCTTAAATTCGTTATTAGTCAGATGCAGCATCAACTTGCCGCTTAGTATGTAGTAAAAGAAATTCGTCGGTTGATCAGGACTAAGAACGATCTCCCCATTCTTAAAGGATTGCGTTTCCATAATGGGAATAAGGTGCTCCAACTCTGCTTGATCCAGACTGCTGAATACTTCGTGTTCGCGCAGTTTACTGATAAATTGTGCCATTGAGATACCTACTTGCTGAACGGATTAACGTGATTTTGCCCATCCGGGTTACGAATGGGCAAAAGTAGTGAATCCTCTAGACGTAAGGCATTTTCAAGATGCCTTACGTCTGCTGCGATGCCTGGCGGCCGCAGCTTACAAAAACATTCCACCAGAAGCTTCCAAACGCTGGGCATTGACCCAACCCGCTGCATCACTGCAGAGGAAGGCTACCACACTACCAATGTCGCTGCTCTTCCCAACCCGGCCCAGGGCAGTCTGGCTGGCAATAAAGTCGACAATTTGTGGATTGTGCGTAAAGGCCGCCTTGTTGAAATCGTTATCGATTGCACCAGGAGCGACGATATTTGCGGTAATGCCGCGCCCACCCAGTTCTTTGGCCAAATACTTGGTAAAGGTCTCTACCGCTCCTTTCATACTAGCGTAGGCGGCGTATCCGGGTAGCGCAAAGCGAGTCAGACCCGTAGAAATATTCACAATTCGTCCACCATCTGCCATTACTGATAGCAGTTCCTGGGTGAGGAAATAGACGCCTTTAAACTGGATGTTTAATAGATGATCGAAGGTTTCCTCGCTGGTTTGGCCAATCATGGCGTGGGCACCTACACCGGCATTGTTAATCAAGAAGTCAAAATTGGAACGTTGCCAGGTAGCTTGTAGCACTTGCTCCAGACCAGCCTTGAAATCCCCAAAAGAGCTAACTATACCCGTATCCAATTGCAAATACTCGGCCTTTTGGCCCATTTCCGCAATAGCGGTTTTTACTTCTTCCGCCGCCGTTTGATTACTGTGATAGGTAAAGATCACATCAACGCCTTGGGCGGCTAAGGTAAGTGCTGTGTTTTTTCCAAGTCCGCGGCTACCGCCAGTTACCAATGCAATTTTCTGATTACTCATTTTGTATCGTTTGTGTTATGATGAATTCAATTGACGATTACAAAAGTAGTGGCCGTTGTAGGGCTACAACAGGTCTATTTTCTAGGAAGACTGGTCAATTTCTAAGATTGCCGGTACTGAGTAGGGGAGAGGCCGGCCATTTTCTTGAAAAAGCGGGAAAAGTTGGAGCTATCGCTAAAGCCTAAACGTGCGGCAACCTGCGCGGTGGTATCGTTTGTTTGGCGGAGGAGGGTCTTGGCTTCCGTACTTAGCTTTTCATCAATCCACTGCTTGGCGGTTTTGCCGGTTTCGGATTTGATGGTCTGGCTAAAGTAGTTGGGGTGCAGGTGCAAGCACTCCGCGTATTCCGCCACGGACCAGGATGCAGGTATCTCCCCTCGCAGCAGTTGCTGGGTATTGCGTTGGAGCAATTGTTGGAAGGCTGACCCAATAACAGCGGCGCGCGTAGCCGGATTAGCAGGACTGCGAAAGCGTTGCAGTAAGTCCTTGGTTTGGTAGAGAAATGCGACTAAGTGCCCACCAACCACTTGCTTTTTAAAACTTGAGGGGGTTTGGTAAGCTCGTTCCATTACTCCCAAGCTAGCGTTCAAGTCTGCAAAGACTTCCGTCGGCAGTTGCATGACGGGCGTCGTTTCATGGTATAAAAAGGGGAAAGCTTGCTCTACCTGCTGCGGATGGTGGATCTTGAGGAAGGCTTCCGAAAAGGTGATCATATAACCCTGAAGGTTTTCTTCGATAAAAAACGACTTTAGATGGCCTGGATTGGTAAAGTAAAAAGAACCCGCCTGTACCGTGAAGTAGTTATCATCTATCGTGTAGTGCCCTTTGCCACCGGCAATAAGTAGGAAGGCATAGTAGTTAGTACGGAAGAGTGGCGATTGGGTCGGAGGCTCGCCATGAAGATAATTCAGCGGGTGGATCGTAAAATCAAAATCCTGCTCGATCTTTAAACCAATGGCTTGAAAGAAGGCGGAAATCGACTGATATAATTTGTGCTCGGCCAAGCTGGTTTGCTATTTTGGTCCCAAAATAATAGAAAATGAAAAAAGGTATTGCACTGGTATTAGCTCTTGTCGGTTTGGGGGCAGCTTATTACGGTTATCAGCTCTATGAAGATGCCAATGCTGGGGTTTCAGTACTGGGCATTGATATTTCAGCTAGTGATAAGGAAGTCACCCAACAGGCGTATCTATATTTTGCTGGGGCAGCCGTGGCTCTGGTACTAGCGCTTGTGGTGCTTGTACGTAAGTAGTTTACTTAAGCCCTTGGTGCGGCTAGATGCAGAGACGCTTCCGATAGCTATCGAGGAGCAATGCGTCTTTACGTCAATAGTCGTTATCCCAAAGCCTGATTAGTGTCATATTTTACCCAGAATACGCTATTGCGATTACCCATTCCCTTCTTTGCGTGGTTATTAGTATAGCACAATTAAAAAAACAATGATACCAACAACTGCGCTTGGTCGCCTCCGCTGGACCGCAATTGCCGAAGGTGTTAGTTACTTGCTATTTGGCCTAACAATGCCGCTGAAATACATGATGGACATTCCCGGACCGAATAAAGTGGTGGGAATGGCCCATGGAGTACTATTCCTCTTGTACGTTTTGCTAGTTGTGCAGTGTGCATATCTGTACAAGTGGAGCTGGAAGATTACCGGTATTGCCTTGCTGGCTTCCATTATACCCGCCGGGACTTTTTATGCTCACGCAAAGTATTTCGGTGATCACCAAAATGCTCCGCTTTAACGAGGGCTATCTCTTGATATTTATTTCGGCTTCCATTCGCGATTGGCTGCCCGACTTTGGAATAGCTGACCAATATCGACAACTCGATTGCCATAAAGGTGATCCCAAATTAGGGCTAATGCCAGGAGCATTTGCAAGTCAGCGTTTTCATTGGCCTGCAGTTGGTAGCGACCCTTTCCCAATACGGAGATAATATTCAATTTCGTGAGTTGGCCAATCTGCTCACTTTTTCGAAAAATGCTCGCAGATAATCCTCTGTGGCCAATAATCTCATAGCGAACCTCACTATCGAAGATTGCATAGTCATGGTACCAAAAAGAAGCACCTTCAAATCTGAGAACCTTATCCTCCGCTATTCTTATCGTAAACTTTTCATTTAATAAACTTTTGTGCCGCTTGATCTCAATACGTACCGCAGGTTTGATCCCCTTAGCACTTAGAATATCAATATGGGTATGAAAATTCCGATAGGCCTCAAAAGCAAAGTAATGTGCCTTGCCGTTGACTGCAATCACATACTCTTGGGTACTAAGCCCTGCTTTCTGTTGGATGGTGATGTTCAAGAAGTGCGCTTTGAATTATTTTAGATCAAATTAGTCAACCCTACTTATTTTTCAGCACAGCCTGCAAGCGATCTAAACTTGGGGATGTTTCGCTATTGCTAATTACTGCATCGTAATAGGCCAAAGCATAGCGTATCGAAAAATGCGCTTTGTTTATTCCATTACTGTCGATAATATCTAACGGTTGTTCCCAATTACAGTTAACTACAGGCCCATGGGAATGAGATAAAAACGTGAATACACATGCGATTTTGAACCTAAATTTAAGGAACAGGAAACGCTTTTCATTGCGTCAGCAAATCTTATGAGGTTTTAACAATTCCATTATACTAAACAGATTAAGCGAAACGCTATATGTAGCGTACAATGACCTCGAGACCAAATTGACTCCATGAACCAAAAAAATCAAGGCCCGGGAAGGCCATCGGGTAGCGTTTATGCTCACCCTTATTTCCGGTTCTCATTATTCTTACTCCATACCTTAATCTTCACAGCTTGTCAGCCTGACGAAGATTTTATTCCTGAACCAACAGGTGGTCCGGGCATATTGAATGAAGGTAGTGCCGCTTTTCAAGAAATGATATTGGATATTAATGACCTTCGTGCTGAAGGGTGTCGTTGCGGTAATACCAATATGCCACCGGTTGGGCCCCTTCAGTGGAATGACCAGATAGCTATAGCTGCGGCAGAGCATAGTGCCGATATGGCTCAGGCTGGCGTTCTAAATCACACCGGCACCGATGGCTCTTTAGCTGGTGATCGCTTGAAGCGCAATGGCTATGATTGGCGCAGTTATGGTGAGAATATCGCCAGCGGATTCACCAGTATAGATGCCGTGCTGCAAGCCTGGATCGATAGCCCCGGCCACTGTAGAAATTTGATGAACGCCAGTTTTCAAGAAATCGGGATTGCCCGGCAGGGAAATTATTGGACGCAGGTGTTTGCTAGTCCGCTATAAGATAGAGCAGGTCAAGCTAGTTTTTGCTTAAGATGTACTGCGGCTCTCGTGTAACCACCATCTGCTCCATCAACAAAATGGATGTGTTGATGCTCACGGTCCCGTACGTAACAGGACATGATACTCTCCTGAGTAACGTGCATTCCGTACTTTATTTGTCCTGTTTCTTCCAGCTTCTCTAATTGCTCAGATAAAGCCAACCTTTGCGCTGATGTCCCCGAGATTATGGTGCTGATGCGACCATCAATTACTAAGGTGTCAGATAATTCCACCAGTCGATTAAGGTAGTTTCTGCCTTCTTGACTAGCCTTGAAATAGAAAAACTGAGCCAGAAATGTGACGATCGAAGTCTTGATTAGTGTGAACCAATTCGGCTGCCCAAATTTTACACTGACTTCTCGGTTTATTTTTGCTATGGAAGTATCAAGTTGTAAGCGTTTGACGGAGATAGGATTACGTTCTGTACGACTTCCGTAGATCTCTTCAATAGCGTCCATCACTTGCTTAGCTACGGTGCGGTTATCCTTATTGTTCGTAAAAGCCACAAGTAAGCAAACTACCTCTCTGACGTCCTGTGGTGGTTTTATTTTGTTCCACCGGCATTCCATACCTGTTAAATCTAGGGCGTGCATTCCAGATTTATGCTGAAGCTCATACGTATCTGCCTTTACCATTTTTTCTGCCTTTGCTAAACCCCCACCTAGTACAATGGGAATAGCAAAAGCAGGATCTACCTCCCATTTGGCAATTGATATTTGGTGTTGAGCTTGGTAGAGATCGGCCACTTTTACCTGCCCTACCCGTAGCTCTAGAGCAAAATTGCGACGAGAATTTTCTTGATGTTGTAGTAGACTGGCCATGGCCTGATCGAGGAGGGCATGAGGTACAATGAGTGTAGCACCGTCTCCACCAAAAAAGAAAGGTACTAGAGTATTGTGCTGATAAGCAATGTTGAGCACTGCGATAATACTTCCTGTTGCTACTAGGTTGACATCTTCGTGTTGCCCTTTAGATACAGCTATCGTACTGTTCTTGACGTCTGTAACAATGACATGCCAATCAGCCGGCACAGACTGAAAGTTATCATCGCTACTCAGCAACGCACTAAGGTCGCGTTGAAAGGTAGGAAGGTCCTGATAAAAAGAGGTACTTGAGTTTGTAGGCATTTCTTTAAGGTAGCAAGTTGTCCTTGGTTAACGTGGTTATTTTGTCTGAGGTTGAATGGATTAAAAGTATTTATCCAAAAAGACTGGCCATGAATGTTAAAGGTACTAAGCTGTTTTTGATCTCGTATCTAATGATTGGAATTAGTCCTTTTAGCTCTAATTGATTTGGTTCTTGCTACCAAAAATGATACTGAATCGCCACTTCCGTAATTAGCCTAACAAATAATTTATGATGCCTAATTTAATAGGTTTTAGCTAAGAAGCCCCATCTTGTCTACAGGTAGAAGTTGTTCGACAATTCTATTTTTAGGAAGCACTTGTTTTTATTGAAACTTACTTTCATGAGATCAGCACCTTTTAGACCTGCCTTAGAGTTAAAGCAATGGAGATCGCTTATTGGCCAGTTGTTGGTTTGTACCTTATTTCTAGTTTCCTGCGGGCCAGATCCCGCGCCAATTGAGGAGGAAGCACGTATTGAAGAACCAAACACTTCAGTGGTAGATGTGCCAAGTAAGCCCGAGCCTTCCGCCACACCTGCGGTATTTCAGGCGATGGTGGTGGCCATCAATGATTTACGAGCAAAAGGGTGCCGCTGTGGCGGAAACCAGATGCCCCCCGTGGGACCTTTACGGTGGAATAATACCTTAGCCACTACGGCTGCTCAGCATAGCGCAGATATGGCTAAGGCTGGACGGCTCAATCATACGGGGACCGATGGGAGTACCGCTGGTGACCGCATCAAGCGTAATGGATATAGTTGGCGCAGCTACGGGGAAAACATCGCTCAAGGCTATCCCAGCGCAGAAGCCGCCCTGCAAGGGTGGATCGAAAGCCCAGGGCACTGTCAGAATCTGATGAAAGCTGATTTCATGGAGTTTGGCGCAGCAGTGGAAAAGCGCTTCTGGACGCAGGTGTTTGCCCGGCCGTTTTAGAGGATCAAGAAAAGCTTTGATCAAGGGAGAATTGAAATCCTGAATCCTCATCGTACCGCGGTGCAAAAAATACAAGCTAATGCAAGACAAGAGCAACAAGCGTAAAAAGCTAGGGCAGCAGCCTGGTGAAGTTGTATTTACCGGGCAGCGTAAGGTGGAACGGGTAAGTATCCACTACCTGGAGTACAATGCGGAATCCTGTGATGATCAAGAGTTGGATAATCAAAGTATCACTTCCTTTCACGAACCAGTAGAAGAGGTAGTACAGTGGTACGATGTACGTGGCCTGCACGATACCCAGCTGATCGAAGAGATCGGTCGGGTATTTCACATTCACCCCCTGGCCTTGGAAGACATCGCAGATACCACCCAACGACCTAAATTGGACGAATACACCGACGGTATTTTGATTACCCTACGGGCCTTACATTTCAATACAGAACAACGTGAAATGCGCTACGAACACGTGGCCATTTACTTGGGGGATGGCTATGTACTGAGTTTTCAAGAATCTGATACAGACCTCTTTTCGGGTGTACGCAATCGTATTACCCAACGCAAAGGTCGGGTGCGTAATAAATGGGCCGATTATCTGGCCTACGCCCTAATGGATGCCATCGTTGACAAATATTACTTGATAAACGAGCAACTGGAGTTGACCATTGAGCAGATGGAAGCGATGATCTTAGAGGATCCTGATCGGCAACTGAAAGGCCAGATTCACGATCTAAAGCAAGAGCTACTGGTAGCCAGGCGTTCGGTGAGCCCCTTACGGGAAGTAGCCAGTTCGTTTGATCGTTTGGGAACCGAGCTGGTAAGTGAAAATACCCTGGTATTCCTCCGCGACCTCCGCGACCACGTTGTACAAGTAACCGACCTGATCGAGACCTATCGGGACATGATCAACAGCTTACATGATCTCTATCTATCAGAGTTGAGCTTTCGCATGAATAATGTCATGCAAGTACTAACCATCATGTCTACCATCTTCATTCCACTGAGCTTTTTCACGGGCCTCTACGGGATGAACTTTGAGCATATGCCCGAGCTCACCTGGCGCAACGGCTACTTCTATCTGTTAGCATTGATGGGGAGTTTGGTATTGGGCATGTTGTGGTTTTTCCGACGTAAGCGCTGGCTGTAGGTCCTTGTTGCGTATTGACGCGATTGGTTTTGAATTGCATTTCGACTAAATGCCCTTCCTGGTTAACTAACTCGGACCGTCGATTCCCTGCCGCCTGCCACGAAATTTTCCTACATTAGTGATCTTACTTAAAAACCCAGTTAGAGCTGTATGGGGATTGTAGAAAAAATTAAGGGCCTGGTTCAAAGCGGTGACATTAAAAATGCTTTAGATGAACTCAGTAGCTGGGCCGAAGTCCACGACGAAAGCCTACACAATACTACTATTCTTTTATTGTCGCGCTACAACAACCTGAAGCGCAAGACCAATATGGGACTCATCAGCGATGCGGAGGCTGAACGCAATCAAAATCGCTTGGCCTTTTCTATTATTTCTACTTTGGAGGATATAGATGAACCCAATGTCGCTCCGGTAGCTCCTGCGCCGGTTCAGCAACCTGCGCCGCCTGCTCCTGCTCCGGTAGTATCAGACCCAGACCCAGATCCACCAGCTGCTACTGGACCCAAGAAGCTTTTCATCTCTTATGCTCGAAAAGACCGGGAATGGGTGGTCAAACTAGAGCGCCATCTCACTTCTTTGCAGCGCCAAGGGCTGATTGATAGCTGGGATGATTCGCGTATCCTTCCAGGTACTGAATGGGATGAAGGTATCATGGAAGCGTTAGAGCAAGCTGATATTTACATCTTTATGATTAGTGTTGACTTTCTGGCTTCTACCTTTATTAATCAACGAGAAGTACCCGTTGCTATGGCAAGAGCTAAGAAAAATCTTAATATTCGGATTGTACCTGTCATCGTTCGTCCTTGTGATTGGTCTCGTG
>JBCBEC010000034.1:0-78624 GCA_038528965.1 Bacteroidota bacterium
TCGTGTCAAAAAACTAATATCTGAATTGTTCAGTTCTTTTTGTCACTATCTTGTTCAGAACTCTATGTCATCCGACACGTGTTTATACCTTGAGACGGATTTTTCCGCTTTTCAAAAAACTCATCGCCCCCGAAACAAAGCTCCCGAACCTTCACAAAGAAGATTCGGGAGCCTTATTCACCATTAGCGCCAAGCGCCAATTATTGGTCTTACCTCTTTAGAAACTTGGACAGTAAACACCACGGCGAGAAGGACCACAGATCTTGTACTGCAGTGCCAATTCGAAGCTACCGTTGTAGTTACTAGCCGCTCTCAGTGGAGAGATATTGATATCGTAGCTGAAGCCTAAAGTAAAGGCATCAAAGTCAAAGCGCGTAGAAGCGATGATGGCATCGTTCAACACACCAGAGTTAATCTTATTGGAAACACGCGTCCACAGACCAAACTGCCAAGACTGCGTACCTGCCTGACGACCAGTACCCAGAAGGAACTTGAAGCTGGTACCAGCGTTCACCTGGAAAGATGGTCCTTGGCTCATCACAATCACACCAGGTAGGATACCGAAGCGATTAGATACCAAGAATTCACCCCCGGCGTGAGCGGTAAAGCGGCTGTAGAGCAGATCTTGATCTTCACTGCTGAAGGATTGATCCGCGCGATTCAAGTGGTGGAAAGCACCACCTAAGTATAGGTTATTGTTCTTGTCGAAGGTCATGAACCAAAGTAAGCCCGCTGCTAAATCGCCGAAGAGAAATTCATCGCGATCAAAGCGTGTCTCACCTGGGTCAAGGTTTGGATCGAAACCACCCTCACCGTCGTGCTGTAAGCCCCAGCGGAGGTTCAAGAAGTCCAAACTACGTTGAGCGACACCAGCCTCGGCACCTACTACTAAGTAGTGGCCATAGTTGCGGCTACCGCCCATTTTCTTACTGTACGAACCAGAAAGTTTTCCAGTCAGGGTAGCAAAATCGGCCTCACCGGCGCGATCACCCCAGAATGTACCTCCGATACCGAAGAAGTCGTTACGGCCAACCGGAATGCGCTGATCATAGGAAACAGAGTAAGTACGGAAAGCATTAGAGCGCAATACACTCGCCCACTGGTTACGGTAGTTCGCTACCAAGCGGATGTTACAGTTCATTACACCGGTCATAGCTGGGTTCAAATTCAGCGGAGAAAGGTAGAACTGTGAGAAATGAATATCCTGTGCCTTTGCGGAAAACATGAAAGTCATCAGGAGGGTGAAAAATGCAAATTGTTTAAGTCTTTTCATAGAACCGAAGGTTTATTCCGCGTCAGATTTTCCAAAGAGTTACAATGATACACAATTGCGGCAATACTGCTGGGGTACCATTTGTTAAAAATAATTTTTCACAGTGCTCGCGACAAATCGCAAGCCTGGGTCTATGCAGTGTCTAATAGTAGCGTGAATCTCGAATAACTTAGAAGGGCCGCTCACACCTACTGTTGCTATATAGATGCGAACAATGGCTTAAACGCTGCTTTGGTCACATTATTATATCGCGAACTGATTTGAGCATCTAATTGCTGACTCAAAGGTAAGGAATAAATCAGAGGGAACGAAACATCTCGAACTGCTCAATGATGGGTTTCCACTCATTTTTTTGCAAGACCTTGATCACCGTGCTAGCGCGAGAATCAATATTGATCCAACTTAGTTCAGAATGTTGCTTTTGTAAAGCAGCCATCAGCTGTTTCCAGTGCTCCAGATCATTTTGCCGACAGCCGGCCTGACCAATTCGTCCTCCTTGGTGTACAATAGCATAAGCCTGTAGAGTACCACCGTCCTGCCATTCATAAAAGCGGTAGTCTTCAGCTATGGCCATAATGCCAGCCCGGCCATAATCCCAACTGAAGGAAAAAGGCTGTATTTCCGCATAAGCAGACCAATTCGGCTCCCGCACTTCGGTAAGGAATTCGGAAGGTGCTGCTTCCATTTCCGAATTATACTTATAAGCTACCAGGCGCCGATCTACCGTAAAACCTACCCGCTGATAAGCTTTGATTGCTTTCTCGTTCTCTACGATAACCTCAAGTGATAAATCCGTAAATCCAGCAGCACGCCATTTGGGTTCGGCCCAATCGTACATTCGTTGCACTAAGCGCTGGCCCCGAAAAGCTGGAATGACGCCAGTGCCGGCATTATAGGCCAGTTTTTTGTGGCCTTCCTCCCCTACTCCAGTCAGCATAAAGGCGACCAGTTTTTCTTCCTCAAATACTCCTACAGACTGTTCTAAGTCAATCCTTGCTCGGCGAATTCGTTCCTCCATACCCTCCACACTAAAGTTGATGGGCACAAAATATCCGGCGAAGGCCGTATTGAAGGAAGCTGCCAGATCGGCGATTGTTACATTTCCAAGATTATCGATCCTCATAATTGTTAAAATTGGGCACGGAACAAAATGAGTAAGTTTTTGGAAGTTTGGGAACATAATAAATGATTTTTCTGTTCCGTTTTATACATCCAATAACTCAGATAAACACTCATCCCTTTTTCTGCCTTCCAAAAACTGGCAGCGTTCTCAAGCTACTCACAGATATTTTTTTGCGAAAAATTAAGGGGACAGATGCAGTACATTACGTCATTATTGCTCGGTCTCGGTATCATCTGTGTAGTAGCCAATGGACTGCAAGCCGAGACTCGTCACATCCATCTTATCAAGGTTTTCGATAACGAAAACCACGACTACGTTATCCGTGAAGGATGCCGAAGCATTGGCTTTGGTATCGACCAAGAGGTTAGCCTTTTAGCAGCTAATCTGGGTATCCTAAGTGTAATTGAATATGATCTTACTGGACCTAATTTTTCGCTCCGGCGACTGGATCAGGTACTAGATTATGAAATGGCCTACCAGGAAAGGGATATTGTCATCTTTGCCTACGTGGGCCACGGTTTCCGTGATCCGGGCTCACCTAGCCCCTACCCCAACCTTTATTTCCGAACGTACGATCAATCAGTCAACTTCGCTGAGATCCAGGAACGTATTCAGGAAAAGAACCCTAGCCTGCTCATCAATATAGTGGTGGCATGTAATGTTACGGTTACGGACTACAGCGTACCACCACCCTACCAATCCACGAATGCTGCGCCAGAAGTGGTGACACTCCCCAAGAGTGGCCGCTCCGGCAGGATTTATCAGGGCTTGTTTGCGGATGAGCCAGGGGTTTCAAAAGTGGTCAATCTCTTTAGCGCCGAAAAAGAGTACTATACCTTTATCTCTAACGATGGCGGCATTTTCTTTAACGAGATTTTGTATACCTTTCAAGAAGTATTAGGCGGCCAACCATTTAACAATTGGAGTGATATCTGCGCAACCATTGCTCGCCGGACTATAGCTCGTTCCGAGCGTAAGGGCATGCAGCAGCGTCCATTATGTGAGTACTCCATCCGCTTAAGCCCGGTTACCGTACCTGCTGGTCGTTCCCGCAGCCTTTTTGAACCATCCGCTTGCGAATTAGCAGCACGAGATTTAAGGCGTGGCCAAAAAGAACAACTCCGACAACTCCGGCGTCTGCATCGTGGCAATATGAAACAAGCCAGGCGCAGTGGCAACAGCCGGGAAGGCCGAAGACTACTGGCGCAAGAACAACGGGTAGAGTACGAAAGCCGCAAGCTGCGCCACGAAAAGGAATACCAACGGCACCTACAACAGTGCCGCTGATCAAATTGAATCATCCAAACCATCAAACGCTAAATAGCAAGCATACACCAGCCCTGGCTGGATTCGCGATAAACACAATTCCAGTACATGAAAACCAACATCATCATTCTGCTCTGTTTACTGGCTACTAGTCTTCTGGCACAACCGGAAGCAGTGGAGACTACCACAGTAAATACCCCACCAACCGCAACTACTGCCGAAGGCGTTAATTTGCCGCCAGTAAGTACGGACTTGGTGCCCACAAAATCGTCACAGGAAGTTTGGCTTTCCCTAGGCGTATTATTGTTCGGTATGGTTGTCGTGTTGGCCCAGGCCTTCATTATCAACCGTCGGGAGGAACCCCTTAGTCAATCCCTCAAGTACCTCAGCGTATCGCTGATTATTGTTGGATCGCTATTCCTGGTAACAGCGGGCTACGGCAATAGCCAGATCGCCCCAATTATAGGTTTGCTGGGTACCGTAGCGGGTTATTTGCTCGGGCGTACGCAGTCGCCCCAGGCACCACCCAAATAGACGTGACACGGAGCAAGACCGTATTCAAACATACCAGACACATACTACTCAGAAAGCCGCACACTAGTTCAAGAAACCATTGGGCGGAAACAATGGTAAACACAAGCAGTTAATCGGCAAGAAAATTGTGCCGATTAACGCTCGGTCATGGATCAAGCCCCAAAACATTTGGCTGACCAGCATTGTTTCTTTTCCCCCTAACTATGCCCGCAACGAGGTGGTCTGAGACAAAGTCTCACCACGGAGGCCGGGCAAGTGCTGATACAAAGTTAATTTGGGGATCCCAAATCACTTTGTCGTCAGTATAATTGCCCAAAAACGAAGAAACTCAGGCACAGCAGATGAAAAGGAGGTTCGCGCTATTATTAGGAGCATTGGCTTTTTGGGTCCTTGGGTTCGGGCAGGTTGCCCAGCAACCCCAGCGTATGCTGTATTTCCCCGACACTGGCCGTTCATTTTCTGCCCTGGACCCCGGGCAGGAGTTGCTACAGCGAAATTTATTAATCAGCAACCAGGCTTCTGGGTACGGTGTATCCTTTGCCCTGAGCTTTGACAAGGACAGCTGGAACGGCTTTGCCCTGGGGCCTCGCTATTCCTCTATCTTTAGTTTAAATGGCCAAGAAGGTTGCTTCATCCGCATCCGCACCCAATTGAGTGCAGACAAACCCGTCACTGAGCTCGTCTACTTCCTCATCCGTGGCAAATGCTACAGCGTATACTGGAATACGGAAATCAAACGCTGGGACTTGGTGGAGAATGCTTGTCGGGCGTATTGACGGACTAGGAAAACTTTCGGCGGGACGCGATAAATCGCGCCTTTACGACAGCCGATTTTACCTTGAGCTTTTACGCAAAGACATGCTGGTCCCGAAACGTGGACGGCGTCATGCCCGCTTGCTTCTTGAAGAATCGGCTGAAGTAGGCCGGGTCATCAAAGCCCAAGTCATAGGCAATTTCCTGCGTCTGCTTATCCGTGAAGAGGATTAAACGTTTAGCCTCCAGGAACACCCGATCTTGAATAATTTGTTGGGGCGATTGCTGGTTGTAAGTGGCGAAGAGATTAGATAGCGTCTTGGGCGATTTGTGCAGCATCTCCGCATAATCTTTCACCTTACGTTTGGTACGAAAGTGCATATCCACCAGCACATTGAACTGGCGAATAGTGTCAATTTGAGCATCGTTCAAGCTTTTGACAATATGTTGCGCTTTGGCCAAACGGGTGCAAATGATGATCAGACGCTTCAATAGCATCTGCAGCATATCACCCTGAATCTTATCCACCGTGCGGAATTCTTCAATGATAACCTCCAACAACAACTCAAACTTGCGCTCTTGTCCTTCTGGAATATTGATAATCGGCAGGTCTTGGGTCCCGAAGAAGAGAATGCCGTTACACGATACTTCCTCATCATGATCGGCAATACAGTAGAACTCCCGATTAAAAAGGAAAGCGGTGAGCGGTAAACTATCCCCCGGAAAGCTAACGTGCTGGAAGTAAGTGGTTGTTAGCAGTTGGTTCGGTTCGAGCGCTATCTCCAGGTCATCAATATGAATGGTGACAGCCTCAGCATTACGGTTCCACAACAACTGGATTACCCCTTGACGAATAGAGAAGGAAGGCTTATCTCTTTGTATATCGTCGGTGTAACCAAAAATGGAGCCGAGCTTGCGATCAATAAACTCGTATTTCATACCGTGATCGTTGGTCTTTATCCTGCATTAGCTTGAAGATATTCAAACTTTCCTATTGCAGAAAAACATGCTATGAATTCTTCTTGAATGAAACACCAACCCGGCTCCGAGGTTGAACCTTTAGCAGTCCGAAAAACGGAACTGTCGTAATCAGAACGCCTAAGCTTGTCTTGGATGATTTGGATGATTATCGAAAACTGCGCTACAGCTTACGGAATTTAAAGGTGTACCAACCATTGCGGGTACGCGCCCGAACGTGTAGCTTGTTTCTGGTAATCAGGTTGACACAGGTGAAGTAGGCGAAAGACTCGCTTCCATTGGGTTCAAAGAAATACATATCCAGGAAGAACTCGATATCCGAATCATCGCCATCCCACTCACGTTCAAAGAAGAGCTCCCACTGTCCGTCATAGACTACGCCTTCGCTATAGTCATCATAGACAGCCGAGTAATCCTCGTAAAACTCAATGATGTCGCCGTTGAATTCGTGGAGTACATCATCGCGGAAGATTTGCCAATCATTGCGGTAGAAAGCTTTATCAAATTCCCACGCTCCAATGAGGCGATCTTCTTTTCGTTCCAGGCGAGCAAAATCAGAACAAGAAAATGCAGTGGTGACGAATACCAGGGCTAATAAAATTTGCAGTTGTTTCATGACAGTCGGCTTAAGAATTTGGGTGTGAATAACTACCCTTAAGATAGGCCTTTAAGCAGGATACCCCTAGTGATATATTGTAGTTTAAACACGGTTTAACGGGTCTTAAAATCTTGTTAAAACGCCCTTTACTGCTGGGTTTTATCGGCCTTAAGGAGTTATCTTGAAAAGCAGAATTACTACTCCGAACCCCAACCGCATGCGTACGCTCTTTACATTGCCCTTATTGCTCGGCCTAAGCTTAACATTCCTTTGTAGTTGTGAAAACGCCATTGATGATATGGCTTTTGAGCCCCAACTATCGGAAACGGAAGCTATTGCCACTTATTACGAGACTTTTCTAGAGTTGGAAACCCTCCAACGGTCCCATTTTCTAAACTATAGCCGCGCCGAACGAGCTGTTCTGAACAAGCAGGAACGCTCGCAGTACAATGCCTACGAGAATGCCCTTTGGCAGGAAGCTAAACGGCAAGTGGAAACCGACCAACCTTACGACCGAGAAGAATGGCTAGCCTATAAAGAGCGCCTCACCGAACAGTTTTTCACCGAGGACATTGCTGCTTACCGCGAACAACGCCGCCGCTGGACCCAGCAATACATGATCCTGCGCGATGACCTCACCATGATTATCAATGAAGAACTGGCGTACTACTACCCCCATCTAGCCGGCAGGCCCATCTACACTGTGCACAACTGGCTAAAAAAGGAGAATCTCCTGCCAACAGAATAATAGAAAGCGCAGATTCTGTACCTTTTGACTTAAAATGAGAGCTGCCGTCTGCCTGCTGTTTCTTTCCTGCTTACTCTTGGCCTGTGGTGGCCAAAGTTCACCGGTTGCAGATAGCACACCGCCAGAGCAAGATGTACCGCCCCCCATCAACGAGGATGAACTCCTGATGCAACTCTCCGCTTACCTCAGCACAGATACCAGCCGAGCTGCTCGTGAGCAAAACGCTATTATTGACTACGCCATCGAAAACCTCCTCCCGCTAGAAGCCACCAATTCAGGCCTCTTTTACCAAATATTATCCGAAGGAGATGGCGAGCCCATTGCTTGGGGCGACTTTCTGTCCGCTCACTACAAGGGTTACCTACTCGACGGAAAGGTGTTTGCCGATTCCCGCGCGCAGGACCGCACACTTGAGTTCTACGTGGGCAATATGATCGATGCCTGGAACGAAGGCCTGCAACTGATAAAAGTTGGCGGGCGTATTCAGTTGATGGTACCCAGCCAGCTAGGCTACGGCGAGGAGGGACTGGTAAGTAGCTTTGGCCGGACAATTGTTCCGCCGCATCAGATTTTGGTGTTTGAGGTGGAGGTGCTGGAGAAGCAAGAGCGGCAGTAGCTGTAAATGAAGAAAAAGTTCTCGGAGATCTTGAAGGTCTCCGAGAACTAATCTGCCCTAAGGCTTCATAAACGAGCTCCCTTCACTTGCTGAAAAAAGCGCGTGATCTCCGCAAACTTTTCCGTTTCCTTTGGAATAAAAATGCGGCCATTCCCAGTCAAAAAACTGTAATCGCGGCTCGTAATGCGGATACCGCTGGATTTGAAATCAATTTTGGAGATATTGCTGAGCGCAATCGTCTGATTCATCTTACCGCCATAGCGTTCGCCTTTGCTAACTGCCCTACGATTTCCTATATTTAGTTGATCATAGTTCATGAGTTTGCTCACGGAGTCTTCCGTCAACACAAAACAGGTTGCGGCAGCGAGGTTACGCTCTTGCATCATACGAATCCCCAAGATTAGGGCGATCAAAAATAGCGGCATCAAGGGTCCATTGGAGGCCAATACACGTAATACCGCGCCACCGGTAGACAGACTTAAGAACACCATTAGCCCAATAAAAACGACAAGAATAATGGCAAAGACGCGCAGGGAATTACGCAGGGCATAACTGGCGTAACCTTCCGGTAGGATGCGATACATGATAGTAGAGTGGTTTTGTGCAGTAAATGTAGGGAAATATCTAATGGTGTAGTCGTCAAATGGACTATCCCATTAAAATCAGATACTACTCAATAATTACCGAATAAAAACATCCCGGAGCGTGCCTATTCGCACGTCCGGGATGCCAAGTTATGGTGTGAATAACGAGAACCATTCAGTACTATACTGACGACAAAGTGGCTTAGGAATCCAAATCTGACTTTGTATCAGTATTTATTACCCGGCCTTCGAGCCTCGGCTTCGCCTCAACTACTTCGTTGCGGGCATATTCACATCGTACACACCATGTCAACCTCAACATTATTACATTATTGTTTTATGACTTTCTTCATGGCCATGCGGCCATCTGCAGTGGAGATACGTAACATATACAGGCCATTTGGCAACTGGCTGATATCCAGATCTCCTCTGTTCTCCGGTGCCGGCTGTGAGAGCACTAAGCGACCACTGCTATCAAACAATTGTACCCGTAGGACCTCCGCACTTTGATCCGACCATTCCAAACGGATTTGGTCGTGCGCGGGGTTGGGGTAGAGTTTGAGTGGGAAGGCTTCTGCTATAATGTCATCAGCATTCACAACGAATTCAAGACACACATCATCGATTGCTACGTATGCACCAGGCGACACTCCATCGGTACGTGTAAAAAATATCGCATTAATACCCGATGCGGGAAAACTGGGGTCATGGGTATCAAGCAGATAACTCACCGTCTGGAAGTTATTATCACAATCTGTACTAATAGCGTGGGTAGCAAACTCCCAACTATCAAGGAATAAACCATCATTAATCGGTGTGGTTCCATTTACTAATGGTCCTCCAGTACCGATGGAACCATTCGCTACATAAATACTCATGGATGCAGGACTAGATGGAGTAAACAGACAAGCTGTCTTGAAGGTCAACTGGAATATGCCTGAGTTCGGCATGATCGTACTGTTTAATTCATTGAGTACACCTTCACGGTAAATTGTACCGCCCTGGATACGTGACCAGAAGCCCGCAAAGTTATTTTGCGTCACGGGTGTAGGTACGGCCAATACCGGTGGTGGCAAATCGGTAGTGGTATTGTAGAAGTCTCCAGTACTTACCCCGGAACTATCACTCCAAATCGCCCCCCAACCTAGCGCATTACTGATATCTTCGTCCAAACTGCTAGGCGTCCCATCTTCAAAATCACCATTCTGCACATAGTTATCATCGCAGACGAAGACAGATTCACCAATCCACTGCAAACACAAATCGTCCACCGCTAAAAACGTTCCCGAGCCAGAACCATCTACCCGGGTCAGGAAGATGTGATTAATTCCACCCGCCGGGAAACTTACATCCTGGGTGTCAAAGGTGTAAGTGATCGTTGTGAAATTATTATCACAATTATCAGTCGACATTGCATAAGTGCCAATCGTATACACATCTGGGAACAGTGCCGCGTTTACGGGTGTGGAAGCATCCACTAATGGTCCACCGGTACCAATGCTACCTGTAGTGCCATAAATGGCTAAGGCGGGATCATTGAATGGCTCAAACAAACAAGCCACTTTCAGCGTCAACTGGTACACACCTGAGTTTTGATTAATAGTCGTCGTTAACTCATTCATGATTCCTTCTCGGAATGGATTACCTCCTTGATTGCGACACCAGAAAGCACCAAAATTGTTTTGACTCACTGGTGTTGGGGTACCGAGCGGAGTTACAGCTGTAGTAGTGTTATAAAAGTCACCTGTACTAAAGCCGGGTGTACTCCAGATTCCACCCCAGTTGGCAGCATTCGAAATATCTTCGTCGCCCGTTGTTGGGGTACCCATTTCAAAATCGCCGTTCTGCACGAGATTCTCTTCACATTCAAAGACTGATTCACGGATCCAGCGCAAACAAACATCATCTACCGCCAGGAACGTACCTGAACCAGAACCATCTGCTCGTGTCAGGAAGATGTGGTCAATGCCTCCCGCTGGGAAACTTGCGGTTTGAGTATCAAAAGTAAAGGTGAGCGTCGTGAAATTATTGTCGCAACTATCCGTAATGAGATACGCTCCAATCGTGTAAACGTCGGGGAACAAAGCTGAATTAACCGGCGTACTAGCATCGACTAGTGGTCCACCCGTGCCCAATGCGCCAGAGGAACCATAAACGACCAAGGCAGGATCATTAAACGGTTCGAAAAGGCAAGCTACTTTTAACGTCAACTCATATACACCTGAGTTTTGATTTATAGTGCTCACCAACTCGTTCATGATTCCTTCTCGGAATGGGTTGCCTCCTTGATTACGGCACCAAAAAGCACCAAAATTACCTTGGCTAGCAGGCGCCGGTGTACCTAAGGGAGCAACTGCAGTAGTAGTATTATAAAAATCACCGGTACTAAAGCCAGCTGTATTCCAGATACCGCCCCAGTTGGTGGCATTACTAATGTCTTCATCACCAGTGGTTGGGGTACCAGTTTCGAAATCACCATTTTGCACCAAATTACCTTCACACAGGAAGGGGGAGTTCCGTACCCAACGCAGGCAAACATCGTCTACCGCCAAGAATGTACCCGAACCCATTCCATCAGCCCTTGTCAGGAAGATGTGATCGAATCCAGTAGCGGGGAAACCTACCCCGGCTTGGGTATCAAAGGTGAAGGTGATCGTGGTATAGTTGTTGTCACAATTATCCGGAATAGGATGAATACCGATGGTGTAGACGTCAGAGAAGAGCGCGGCGTTCACGGGGGTTGTAGCATCTACCAAAGGACCACCAGTACCTAGTGCACCTGTTGTACCATAAATGGCTAAGGATGGATTATTGAAAGGCTCAAATAAGCAAGCTACTTTCAATGTCAGTTCGTACACACCAGTGTTCTGGCCCACGGGTGCTGATAGTTCATTCATAATCCCTTCCCGGAAGGGATTACCCCCCTGGTTCCGGCACCAAAAAGCACCGAAATTACCCTGACCAGTTGGGGTTGGTACGCTTAAGCTAGGGGGTGGAAGCGCAGTGGTAGTATTGTAAAAGTCAGCCGTACTAAAACCGGGTGTGTTCCAAATACCACCCCAATTGGTAGCGTTGGTAATATCTTCATCGCCCGTAGTTGGGGTACCGGTTTCAAAATCACCGTTCTGCACCAGGTTCCCTTCACAGATGAAAGGTTCTTCACCTGGGCGCAGGCAATTGGTTTCTACCTCTGCTACTTCATCACTACCAATTAAGGTCACATCTGTAGGGGAGGTAGTGAATACGGGTTCGTCGAATGGCTCACCTGGGAAATCATTCACCATCCGGAAAGTATCCAACACAAAATCGAGGCCTTCTTCGCAAAATTCATACTGATCAGCCACCGGGTGGCGGAACTTGCGTACGATCAAGTTCGCCGGATCACCACTATCCCCATCGTAGCTGATAAAGGCACTAGAGCCCGCATTAATATTGGTCATACTTTGGGGGTAGTAGAAGGTTCGTAAGGCATTGGTAAAGAAAGGATCCTGAGTGCCCGGTGGATTTAGTGTTTCCGATAAGGTGGGCTCGAGATAGTTGACACCAAACTGCTGGGTCGTCATGTCGTAATCCACAATAAAAGCCGGCTGACCAAGTGATGGTGGGTTCGTTGCCCAGCCAAAGTCACGTCCACGCCCCTGAATGAGGAGCTTATCCTGGAAGGGTGCTTTGACCAGCGCGTAGCCGTACTTATCCAATTCGCCATTAGAAGTGTAAGACTCCAGCGATTTAGTATAATTTACTGCTCCGCTAGCGGCATCATAGACCATGAGGCCCAGGTGATGGGTAACAGAGATATTGGTCAGCAAATAAATTTCCTGGTTGGCCTGATCGTAATAGGCACTGGCACCGTTGTCAATTGAATTTCCTGTAAAGGAGCTACTATCCCAGATAATAGCACCACTAGGGTCTAGCATTAAAGCCAGCATGGCTTGACGCTGCTGGCCAATAAGGGTTAGGCCATTTTTGCCACCAGTAATGAAGTACCCCTGGTCCGTTGGGATAACGTGCGAGGCACCATCGTAGTCAATGGTGTAGGCACTACCGAGTGGAGAGTCAAAGTACGTTTCCCAGGTGATGTTTAGGTTCTGATCCAGTTTCAGGCAGAAGCCCTTTTTCTCCGCAAAACGCAAGGTACTACCCGCTAAATCCTCGTGGGTCATGCCCACCAGCACGAAGCCTTCGTCTGCGGCATTGGGAGTAGCCTGGATATTCAAGCCCATGCTTGAGGTAGCGGAACTCTCCTGATCGTAGAGTTTGCTGTCAATCTGGGTACCTGTTTCATCAATCGTCATCACCAGGGTTTGGCGTACGCCGTTGACTTCCGCAAAGCCGGTCACTGCGTAGCCGGAACCCGCAGCAGTTTGATAACTGGCAATGCTCATCCCCCAGGCCTGCTGCCCCGGATGATAGTTTTCATCAAATACAACCGTACCTGTTTGATCTTCAATCCGAATGACATTGATCTGGTGCTGACCCGTGGCTTGATTGATCACGGTGCCGGCCAGAACCAAATCCTCAGATCCGTCTTGGGCGGTAGTAATTGAATAATCTTGGTAAGTGTGGTTGGCCTTAATGAAGGTCTTTTCCCAAACGGATTGGGCATGGGTAATGCTGTAGATAGTCAAGAAGCTCAATATGAGCACGAAGTTCTGTTTCCATTTCATAAGTAACAGGGTTTATGCTTTTGTAAAATGAGTTAGAGAGGCTTCCAATCGCATACTCGAGGTTTATTAGAATTCGAGTTCAAGGCTGGAGCGCCGCGCTTATCCTCTCATTGCTACCGCAAAAAGAATCTTACCCTGTGGGAGCAAAAAAATTAGGAAGACTGCGTATTTTTGCCGGAGAAAGCGCTCCTTTTGTGGAGGGTGCAAGTGGCTGTCAAATTATTGATCATGAAGCATTTGCGCCAAGCTAAATCCAAATTCCAACGCATAAAATCCCCAAAGACCATGCGATCTTTATTTTTTTTATTTCTGGCTACCTTGATTCTCTCTTTTGCCGCCTGTAGTGGAGATGATGACATGATGCCCGCCAACGACCTTGAAGGCACCTGGGAAGCCATTTCCTTCGAATCAGAGACCGAAACAACTACGGATTTCAACGGAATGATGACCAGTTCTACGGCCCAAATCGTTGGCTCCAACCTCAATTATCAGGTCACCTTTAATGCTACTACCTTTACGACCCAAGGAGATTACGACTTGGCCATTACGACCACCGTACCTCCAAATCCACCTTTCGAGAGTACTAGTCTGGTGAGAGATATACAGGGCGCGGGTACGTATGACATTGATGGAAATCAAGTGACTACTAGTGGTGCTTTCTTCGCAGCAGGAATAAACGGTTCGCCTATTGATCTATCTAACGAGGAGCAAACGGCCAGCTACGAGATCAATGCAAACGGCGAACTGGTATTCACCCAAGATGAGACATTTACCAATGAGCAATCGGGAACTACTTCCACTGGTGTGATCCGCTCTACATCCGTTTGGCGCAGGCTCTAAAATTAGTTTTTGAATCACTCACAACTTATTCTGGCGCTAACGCCCCGATGCCTACGAGGTCAATCGGGGCGTTACTGTTTTCTTACTACATTTGAAGTCATTGCAGCAGTCACTTCAAATCGCCATCCTGCGTTTTTGCTGACGATGATCTGAAAAGCCTTTGTGAAATGAACCGTTCTGCTTTTCAGCCCTTAGTCCAAATGACAGCTCATTTTTGATCAAGCAAGACACGTATGAAAATCCGGAATCTCCTTATCCTTTCTTTTTGTTTGGGTTTGTTGACAACTAGCTACGCCCAGAAGCACGAACTCACCTACTATTTACCCGACATTGCCTACGACCCGGCCATCCCTACGCCAGAATCTTACCTGGGGTAGCAAATTGGCGAATGGCATATCAGCCACGAAGCTAGCGCAGCTGACGCCCGTTGAGTGGCCAGAAAGCGAAACTGCGGAACGCCCCTACGGAAAACTCTCACGTGATAATGGTGGCCGCGTTCTGGGTGGATCTATCTTCAATACGGAAGTAGACCTCACGCATCCGCTACTATATGGTTTCTCGCGCGAGGAACTCCCCGTGTTCCAGAGAGGTAATCTTTTTTACCAACCCACCACAAACCCGTACGCCACACCGATCCGTTTTACGGAGCCCCCATTACTGAGTGGATATGTGCACCCAAGCAGCCTGGAAGCCCTTTCAGGCTCTGCCGCGCTCATTGTAAGCGGTCAGGGCCGTGGCCGAACGATATCCATGATGCAGGAGCCGGCATTCCGAGCGTTTTGGTTTGGTACCAGCAAATTATTAGCCAATGCTGTCTTCTTTGGAACGACCATTAGCAGTGGAGCCAGAGAAATGGTGAAATAAAAGCAACTAGCGACCTTGATTTTACCAAAAATAAAGCTATCTTTGCCGTCCGAATTTGAACAGGAAAAATTAGTACCATGAAAAAAGGTATCCACCCTGATAATTACCGCTTGGTTGTCTTCCGTGATATCTCGGTTGACAAATCATGGTTGGCTTACTCTTGCGCTCCTTCTAAGGAGAATGTAAGTTGGGAAGATGGTAACGAATATCCGCTGGTGAAATTGGAAATCTCCAGCGAGTCTCACCCGTTCTTCACGGGTAAGATGAAGTTTGTAGATACGGCTGGTCGTATTGACAAGTTCAATAAGAAGTTCGCCAAATTCGCTAAGAAGTAGGCCCGGGCAATTGTCTGGTTTCGAACGAAAAAGTCCCGATCAGCCCTGGTGCTGCTTGGGACTTTTTTATTTTTATCGTTGTTTCATTGATTGAAGCACATTCTGGTATTAATCACAAGTTCTAATTCAACAGCTACTATCCCACCACCCTATGGCTCATCTTATTCTATTTGACAACGAAACACGCGAGCACCTCCTCCCACTCACCTATACGCGTCCCGTTGCGGACTTGCGCATTGGCATCCTCACCATTCGGGAAAAGTGGGAGCGGGTCATGAGCTGTCCAGCTTCTTTTTTGACGCAGGATTACCTGACTGAAAAGTTTGAAATGAACTACGGGGAGGAGAACTATCTTGTTAATGGTTCCTTGCTGCCCACTTCTCAAATGGTCCGCTTGATTCAACAATTGGATTTCAGCGAAGCCATCTTACTGGAGGGAGAACTCCTGGCTACCAAACTCACCGGCAAGCAGATTGAGAAATTGATCAAAGATGAAGACTTTGGTGATCTTGCTGGTTTCGAAGCCGCCGATACAGAAATCCTCAAGTTGCGAGGAGTATATGATCTGTTCCATCTCAATGAAGCAGCCCTCGAGGCGGATTTCGACCTGATTACTAACGGACGAACCAGTGCACCACTTTCGGATACAAATCGGCTGATTGGTCCTAGTGACCGCCTATTCATTGAAGCGGGCGCAAGCGTAGAATGTGCAACCATTAATACTCAGAAGGGGTCTGTCTATATTGGTAAGGATGCCCTCGTCATGGAGGGCACACTAATTCGCGGCGGCTTAGCTATGTGTGAAGGTGCAGTGCTAAAAATGGGCGCTAAAGTATACGGCGCCACCACCTTGGGGCCTAAGTGCAAAGTAGGGGGAGAAGTAAGCAATGTGGTATTCCAGGCGCACAGTAATAAAGGCCACGAAGGCTACTTGGGCAATTCTGTCCTGGGCGAATGGTGCAATATTGGCGCCGACACAAACTGCTCCAACCTCAAGAATACGTACGAGGAAGTAAAACTCTGGAACTACCCGGCAGAGCGTTTCGTCAAAACCAGACTGCAATTCTGTGGCCTCATCATGGGCGACCATACCAAAGTGGGTATTAACACCATGTTCAATACAGGTACGGTGGTAGGCGTAGCGGCCAATATCTTCGGCCCCGGCTTTCCGCGCAACTTCGTACCCTCTTTTGCCTGGGGAGGAGCCAGCGGCTATTCGACCTACCGCACCAGCAAAGCCTTTGACATGATGGAACGGGTAATGGCCCGCAGAGGCAAGGACCTTACGGTGCAAGATCGCTTGATTCTTTTGCGCATCTACGAAGACACCGCAAAGCACCGGCGTTGGGAGAAAGGGTAGTATCTAAGAGGTAGGGAAAGGCGAGTGATTTACGTGCTTTTGGTAGCTATCAGAAAGCCCATCGAAAAAATTAAATAACTCGTTTTATACAACCAAAAACAGCACCACGATAAACAATACAAACAACTGGCAAACAACATATTAACACTAATCATCAACCTCATCGAAAAAATTAAATAACTCGATTTTTCTGGTGGTTTTATCCGTCCACAAATCCCATCCGCATCATGCCCCTCCCCCGCTGGAAAATCTGGTTGAGTTACCTCACAGAGTTGCACATTGAAAGCGCCTCCAGCGAGTACAATCCACACTTGTACGTAAGTTTGTACAAAGGGCGCTACCAACTGAGTACCGCCAACGCTGTCTATTCCTTTGGTGATTTGTACACTAATTTTTCCCGCATCTTTGAGCGGTGGAATTGGGATAAATTCTCTCCTAATCGAGTCCTTTTATTGGGCTTAGGGCTGGGTAGCATACCGGTTATTCTGGAAACCCAGCACCAACGGCTTTGCCAGTTTACCGCAGTTGAAATTGATGAAGAGGTCGTTGACCTAGCCTACCGCTACGTATTAGAAGACTTGGAAAGTCCAATTGAAATGATCACGACGGATGCTGCTTTGGTTGTGCCGCAACTCACTCCAGCATCTTTTGATTTAATCTGTGTGGATATTTTCGATGATGACGTAGTGCCAGCAGCATTTGAGGAGACTGCATTTCTGGAGCAGGCCGCCAGCCTCTTGCGCAAAGGTGGTGTATTGCTTTTCAATCGTCTGGCAGCCAACACAGCCGACCAAGAAACGAGTATCGCTTTTTACGAAAACACTTTCCGTAAGGTATTTCCCGAAAGCTACTGCCTGGACGTGGGAGGTAACTTCATGCTGGTGAGTAATCGCCGCGCGATACTGTAGGAAGACATCTAGTTTCCCCCTACAGACTAGTAATAATAGCGATGGCCCGTGCGACAGGCTTACTTCATTATTTTTCCTTGAAAATAGGTTTGCCCCTTATCGTAGGCCACATCAGGGTTTTCAGAAACTTGAAAGCTTTCTAGATCTGCGTTTTCAAGTATATTTCCCCTGGAAAAAAGATGATTAGCATCTTTTTGATACCATTCGTTCAAATAGGTATAGGTTAGCGGATCTGCCTCTTCAAGTAATTTTCCGGAAATAAGGTACACGCCTTCACTACTCTTTATCATACCGTTGGGGTAATTAACAAAAGTAGCAGGATCAATCTGTACTTTGTGCTGCTTGAGTATAAAGGCATCCTCATCATCATCTTTAGCCTGATGCTCGTTTAGAACAACGATCGTAGCGGGATCTGCTCCTTCAACTACATAAGTGTTCCAGTAGACATGGTTTTTATCCCTTGCCCAGCAGATGCTTGATTCCCCAGAGCCTTGGTATGCCAGTACCTCAAAGGTTTCATAATCTGCAGTGGTAAGCTGAACCCTATTGTGGTAAATACGAAAGCTATCTCGGGAAAAACGTGTGTATCGTTTTTTACCGTCACTTGATAGTTCACCATAGGTTTGGGGATCTGCTCCTATTAAGATTTTTTCTCTGCTGTATACATGATTCTTATCTCTGGCCGCACCATTTGCTGTGGTAAAGGTCCTCGCATCAACCTCGGGTAAAGGCTTGCCAGCCCAGTAGACTTTGGTCCCATCGGTCCAATAAGAAGATGCTTCAACTCGTCGAAAACGATCGGCATTACACCCTTTTAGCTCCCTACCAGAGTGATAAACCTTATTGTTGCGAATAGTGTACCGTGACTTCTCCAATCTCTCCCCACTTGAGTATTCTGCCCTGCTCCTACCCAGGTATTCATAGAATTCCGTCTCTACCAGAAAGTGATCTAAAGCTCCCACTTCAATAAACCTGATCTCTTCCATTTCTGTCAAGGTATTGATTGTGGAAATAGAAGAAATCTTAACCGTCATGTAGCACTGGGACTGCTGACGATCTTGCTCCTCTTTGTAGGGCTCCACTACAGATCCCTCGCTATCTAGTATGATGGCGTAAATGCTATTTCGTATCTCCGTCCACTCTTCTGTTGAAGTATCAAGGTTTTCGAAGGAGAACTCTTTCATCGCCCCGGGTTTATAACCAATGGTGAAGAGAGAATCCGTATACATTCCAAGGCTGTACAGCAATTTCGTATCCTTCTCCTTTTGGGGGATGGTCTTATCCGTGTCCTGCATCCGACTCAGAAAAACATCGTGTAACTCTTCTACTGAATAAAGTCCATTTTCAGAAGGGATCGTGTTCTGTGCGGTAACACCTTGAGTACAGCTTAAGCATTGCATGATCAGAGCAATCAACACTAATGTTTTCATAACCGGCTCTTTGATTCGTGAAGTGTGAACAAGATATAGCCCTTGCCTTAAGCCCCTCTAAATCAGCGCCCTTTTGTGATAAAATTAACTCCTTACGGCTCTAAATCTTAAGAGTATTAACAGCCTTGACTTCATAAATCTGATACAGCACACAACGAATAGCAATGACCTACATTTGTAGCTCAAGTTCAGATTTTATCGATAGAAAAGAGAGTGTCTGTTAATTGCCAGATCTACAATTATTCCTTAATGACCTACTTCAAAAGCACTAACTTAATAATCTAAAGTATTCGGACTAAAATTTGTATTTCTCATTTTCTTAATGATAAGCGAAGCCTTTCAACTTGCTTTGCAGGTATTCAATTACTCATGAAATTTTCGCTTATCAAAACAGGAAGTAGAGATGTTTTTACGTCCACTGACCACCAACCACCTATTCCTCATGAAACTCCAATTTCTCTCCCTGCTCTGTGTCGTACTCCTGTATCTGGCTTGTGAAAAAGAAAGCGCTCCAGTTCCTAAACCACCTGCCCCCACCAATGATTTTCGAGATGCCTTTGTTGGCAACTATTCTGGAACAACCAGGACGATCACTCGTGTACACGAAGTAGATTCCACTTGGGTTATGTCAGATACGACCATAGCAAGTACGGTCATCGTTTCTTACGAAATTGATGATTCCCTAAGCTACTACGTTGACCCACCGAGTTATCACGAAATGGAAACCTTCCCTGCCATTCGCATTGATGGTATTCTACATGCTGTTGATACATCTGGCGACTTTCGACAGCAATTATTGGATGGAGATTATTTCCTACGCGGATTATTCATTGAGCCCGACTCCTTCTTCCACGTCCGATTTTCTGCGCTGGACCAATACACCACCTGGGACTCCATCAGAGCGGTGCGTCAATAGGAAAGACTTTTTCGTTCTCTAGCTGATAGTACTGCCCGCTTTCACATTGCGCGATCCCTGATTGATCAAAATGTAGACGATGTCCGTGGGCACTCATCCAACCAATCTGCTGAGCGGGGTTTCCCACAACTAGCCCATAGGCAGGTACATCTTTGGTGACCACCGTTCCAGCGCCAACGAAAGCATAAGTACCCAAAGTGACTCCACAAACAATTGTAGCATTGGCCCCTATGGTTACCCCTTTCTGCAACAGCGTGGGCTTATATTCGTGCCTACGCACAACGGCACTACGTGGATTGATGACGTTGGTGAACACCGCGCTTGGGCCAATGAATACGTTATCTTCACAGGTCACGCCTTCGTACAGACTTACGTTGTTTTGAACCTTGACATTCCGCCCCAGGCGCACATTATTGGCCACAAACACATTCTGCCCTAAACTACAGCTCCCGCCAATAACCGCTCCCGACATGATATGGCAGAAGTGCCAGATTTTGGTACCCGCACCAATTTGGGCGCCTTCATCAATGATGGCGCTGGGATGTACATAAAATGTGGAACCCATAAGTTGGGGTTAAGAAAAGAATGCTTTTACCTTCTCGCTGATGTAGGCCAATGTATCTTCGTCCAACTCACTATGCATCGGTAGGCTAATCACCTCTTTACAGAGCTGGTCCGTTACCGGCAAAAACGCTATATTATTGGCAGCAGTTCCCTGATAAGCCTTCTGCTCGTAAAGCGGCACAGGGTAATAAATCATACTAGGTATACCCTCCTCTTTCAGGTAGGCCTGTAGTTCATCCCGACGGCCATCGGTTACCCGTAAGGTGTACTGATGAAAAACGTGGGTACTATTCGCTTGGCGTACTGGTGTAACGAGTACATCTACATTAGCAAAAGCCTGATCGTAATGATCGGCGGCGGCCCGGCGTGTACCATTGTAGGTATCTAAATGTTGGAGCTTAATACCCAGGATAGCCGCTTGAATGGAATCCAAACGGGAGTTTACACCTACCTCATCGTGATAGTAGCGACGATTTTGTCCGTGGTTAGCTACCATACGAATCTGCGCAGCCAGCTCATCACTATCCGTATATATAGCACCACCATCACCGTAAGCTCCCAGATTTTTGGAAGGGTAGAAAGAAGTACAGCCAATATTCCCAAGAGCACCGGCTGCCTTTACCGTACCATCGGGAAAAGTATAGCGCGCACCAATGGCCTGTGCATTGTCCTCTACCACATATAAGTTGTGCTTTTGGGCTAAGTCAAGAATTGGGGCCATATCACAACTCTGACCAAATAGATTTACCGGCACAATGGCCTTGGTCTTCTTAGTAATGGCTGGCTCAATGAGTTCCGCAGTAATATTAAAGGTATGCGGATCAACGTCTACCATCACAGGCGTGAGGCGTAGCAGCGCAATTACCTCAGCCGTGGCTACGTACGTGAACGCAGGTACAATTACCTCATCACCAGGTTCCAGGCCAAGCGCCATCATGGCAATCTGCAGCGCATCGGTTCCATTAGCACACGGAATCACGTGCTTCACCCCCAGGTAGGTCTCCAAATCAGCTTGAAATTTCTTTACTGCCGGGCCGTTAATGAACGCTCCAGAGCGGATTACATCAATCACTTGCTGATCAAGTTCATCTTGTATCTTACGGTATTGACCTTTGAGGTCAACCATATGAATGGTAGGATTCGTTGTATTCATGCTACAAAGATAAATCATTGAGCAACGCACTAATCTAAGAATCAAGTAAAAAAATCAAAAGCCAGACGAAACCTAGCCCAAACGCTCTCGTATAAGAGAAAAGTTAATATTGCGGCTACGGCTCCTATTGATGAGCCAGTTGACAATCCCCCTGATTTTTTTGAAACAAACACTGAACAGCCGCCGGTGACCCAATTGAACATCGACTTATGCAAATTGTATTTCCCATCACAGAAGCTGCGCTGTACAACGTACATCAGCAAGAGAAGCAACAGGAAGGAGAGTGGATGGTTTACACCTGTAAACAATGCCCGGGCTACGAACGCCGCGTACACCTAAGTACAGGCCAAGTAACTCAGAAAGGACAAAAATGCTGCCCGAATCAGCATAAATGTGGGCGCTAATTCACCTTCAGAAAAGAACTCCCAAAATCAAACATCTACGGTAAATTAACTAAGCTGCTGCCAAGGCGCAGTACTTAGATAATCTTGTAATGTCTAGCCCTCCGCTTGACAAAAGGAAAGTGCTATGCGTTTACACTATGATCCAGATGCTCCGTTACGGTAGTAATCCAAGACCCGTCGCACACTACCAAAGTTGGCCAGCAAATTGTGGGCCTCCCCTTCGGTGATAGCTAAGGCTTGCACCAGCATCAATGCACCTCTCTGGACGAGTTTCGCATTGTTAAGTTGCATATCCACCATCTTATTATCAATTACCCGCCCCAAGCGGATCATAACGCTGGTACTGATCATATTAAGTACCATTTTCTGTGCCGTACCGGCCTTCATTCGGGTACTGCCCGTTATAAATTCCGGCCCCACGATCACCTCTATTGGGCAGTCGGCGTTCTGGCTCACGGAGGTATCTGTATTGCAGGTGATGCATCCCGTAGCAACACCATTTTTTTGCGCCATGGCCAGACCATTAACAACGTAGGGAGTAGAACCGGAGGCGGTAATTCCCACCACCATATCTTGCTCATCAATCAAATAGGCATTTAGATCTACCCAAGCCTGCGTTGGGCTATCCTCGGCATCCTCTACCGCTTTGCGGATGGCCTTGTCCCCACCAGCAATCAAGCCTATTACCATATTCTCTGGCACTCCGTAAGTAGGTGGGCATTCACTCGCATCCAGTATGCCCAACCTTCCGCTGGTACCAGCTCCCAGATAGAACAGCCGCCCGCCCTGCTGCAATCGCTCTACAGCGGTGATCACCAAACGTTCTATTTGCGGAATAGCACGGTTTACAGCTTGCGCTACCATTTGATCTTCTCGATTAATATTGGTCAACAAGTCCAGCACACTCATCTGCTCCAGATGCCGATAAGAGGAGGTCGCTTCCGTTGTTTTCTTCATTTTCTGAATGCTAAAATGAGGTTGAAACTTAACCGAAAAGATACTAGAAACCCAAAAGTGCAGGAGATGAAAAGTCCATTCTCCACCAAAGAGAGCAGGATGATTGCATTTTAGCATCGGGTAAACCCCAAACGCATTATTTTTTTCTTGTAGATGAACTTGTCAAATATCAAAAAAAAATCATATTTTTGATTTTGTATATAGATTTACTCTGTAATACAGGATTCCCCTCCCTTTACAACGTTTTCCCTAGATTAAATTTGGCAGTTTTTAGCTGCCCTTTATTATTCGTTCTTACCCAAACAAGTAGTACCAAAACTTTTTGGTAGAAGCTCTTGTAGGTGTTCGCAATGACGGGACTGCTAGTGCAGCACCTCCCGATGTGATCAACTGATCGAGCTCATCACTTTGAAACACTAAATCAAACACTATGAAACACGGACTTTTATCCCGGTCCGGTAGCTACCTGATGGGTGGTAGTCTGCCAATATGGGTACTAACACTTCTTCTGGGGCTTGGTATGACCACATCGCTCCAGGCTAGTGCTTTCTTCTGCCCTATTCAACCTAACGCTTCTAACTCAGCGGCCACCTGTTTCTTAGGATCCGATGGTAGTGCGAGTGTGAATCCATCCGGAGGTGCTGCTCCTTACAGTGTCAGCTGGAGTAACGGTGGCAGTGGAAATAGCATCACGGGCTTATCAGCTGGGAACTACCAGTACACCATTACAGACTCAGAAGGTTGCTCCGTGAGCAGCAATATTTATGTGGCCCAAGCTAGCTCTATTCAAGCTAATGTTAGCCGTATCAATAATGGCTGCCGCTTCGATACTCAGGGTGAATTAAGCCTTGCCCCGAGCGGTGGTACTCCTCCGTACAGCTACGCGTGGAGTAATGGCGCTACTAGTGCTACCATTAGTGGTTTAGCTGCTGGCCCCTACGCTTACACCATCACGGATGCGAACGGCTGTACTCGCTCCGGAGGCGTTTCCGTGTTGGCTAGCACTCCAGTAATTGGCAATGCTATCGCACGTGACGTGAACTGCCACGGCGAAGCAGAGGGTTCTGCTACCCTATCACCAAGTGGGGGTGTTGGTCCTTACACCTATCAATGGAGTAACGGTGCAACAACGCAAGACGTAAGCGGGCTAGCTGCCGGTAACTACTCTTATACCGTCACTGATAGCCAAGGCTGTACGGGTGAGGGAAGCCTTGCCATACAACAGCCTGCACCAGTGTGGACCACCTTTGAACAAACCTATGCCTGTGGTGATGAAGACAACGGTAGCGCCGAGGTATTTGCCAACGGCGGTACACCACCTTATACCTATCAATGGAGTAATGGTGCGACAACCGCAGCTATTACCAACCTGCCCCCGGGTATGTACTTCTACACCGTGACCGACTCCGAAGGTTGCGAAAGCCGCGAAGGTTTGGTTTGTATTTTCCGTTCTATCATCGAAGCTTCTGCTACCGCAAATGCGCCTGATTGTAGCAGTGCCGATGACGGTAGTGCTAGCATCGTTGTTACCGACGGTATTGCACCAATCACCTACCAGTGGAGCAATGGTGCGACCACACCAACTGTAAGTGGGCTGGCTCCTGGCACCTACGGCTATACCGTAACGGGTGCTTTTGGTTGTGATGTAAGTGGTTCGATCACTATTGCTGAGGCTAATATAAATGTTGTTGCCAGCGTTACTGAGCTAGTCAACGGCAACTTACAAGCCAGTGGAAGCGGTGGTGCTGCTCCTTACACCTACGAATGGAGTAACGGAGAAACTACCGCAATTGCTAGTGACTATACCGAAGGCACCTACAGTGTAACGGTTACTGATGCCAACGGCTGTTTTGGTATCATCAGTGGCCTGGTACCTGGTGATGATGATCCTTGTCCGGATAATGTGACCTACCCAGGAATGATTGGCTTCGATCAGGAATTGTGTGCTCCCGGAAATACACCTGAGCAATTAGTGGAAACCGACGCACCAAGCGGTGGTAGTGGCTCCTTAGAATTCTTGTGGTTGAGCAACACCACCGGTGGCCCGCTGGATAATACGTGGCTCGAGATTCCTAATAGTAACTCACCCAACTATCAGCCTGGCCCATTGGATGTAACCACTTACTACCTCCGCTGTGTACGTACGGACAACGAATCTTGTCCGTTCCTCGAAACGCAGCTAGTAATTGTATCGGTGGGTGACGAGATTGACCCCGTCATTGAGCGTCCTAGCTTAGGTTGCTTCGGTCAAACACAAACTTACCGAGCTACCAACCTACCTCCGTTCGCTGATGTAAGCTGGGAGTTTAGTGGCCCCGTAACGGTGAATACCACTACCGGTGATGAGGTAGAAGTAACCTTCATTGGTGGCGGCTACCTGGATTATACTGTCACTGTAAGTACCGATGATTGTACAGGGTCCTTTAGTGATCGGGTAACCATTAACGGTAACTGTGTTGGCGGGACGCCAAGTCATAACTTTAGCAGTGTGGAGCATGATGTGCTTGCCGCTTATCCAAATCCAGCTAGCGCGCTTACCACACTAGACTTTGGGGTGGAACTTTCAACTAACGCTCAGGTGCAAGTACTAAGCAACACTCAGCAAGTACTGGCGACCTACACCGTCGCTGCTGGCACCCGCCGTTTCGACCTCAATATGAGCGAGCTGCCTGCTGGCATGTACACCGTACAGGTAGTAGATGGCAACGAACAGCCACGCGTACTTAAGCTGATGAAAAACTAAGAGACTAAGTCAATCTTAGATCCCGATAGTAAATGGGATCACTTTTGACGACAATAAACGTACTATAACCATCTATTTTGACACGGGCCGCAGTTCTCTTTCAGGGAGACTGCGGCTCTGTCATTTTTTGACTAGTGGACTGTTAAATTCGACCGGGTCGGTAGCGTTGCGGATATTTTTCTTGTATCTTTTTCAAGAATCAGCATTACTTACATAAAGGCGCTAATCCAACCTATTTTGGCACAACAACAATGGACAGTACCCGGCTATGGTGGACGCAAATATCGTGTGGGCATGTACCACGGCGAGGATAGCGGGCACCTGATGGTTCATTGTAACAATCGCATCATGCTGATTGACTTTGGGGTCAAAGACTCCAAGAACTATTCCTTTTTTCTGGATCAAGAGTTGTTTGAGCTGTACCTCATGCGCGACAACGGTAGTTTTTCCTATGACCTGCGCCACAATGAGGATGTTGATACGCCACATAACCTTAGGCGGGAGCAGGATAGGAAGACCTCACGCTGGCGGTTAATTGCTGCTGGAGTAGTGCTATCGGTTTTCGTTATCGCTGGAGCGATTGCCTGGTCCAATCGCCCGGCCAAAAAGCAAGCCATTATCGACCTTTTGGCCACCGGGAAAGGAACTACCACCGAAGTCAGCATCTTTATAGCCGATCGAAGGTGGCAAGCTTCTTATCGCGCGGGTGATCAGGTCCAGCAGATTCCGATTAGCTCTATTCATCCTATCAAAGGCAAGGGGCTTAAACTAAGCGAAGGTGATCGTTTTGCAGCTCGTTACGCACCCGACCAGCCCGAACTCCTTTACATAGACTGGTCGGAGCCAACAGCAGCTACGCTAGAACGATACCAGCGGCAAGCCATGGTCTATCACGCCAGTAAACACCCAGAACTCTCTCGACAGCAAGTTGGCTGCCAAGTACGGCTCGCCTACGCTCTAGAAGGAATGGATGGCCTGGGTTTTATAATCGCTCAAAACCGGAAAGACACACCTAAGTATAACCGGAACAGTTACCTGCGTATGACCCGTAGTACTGAATTCCGTCAAGGGAAAAAAGATTGTCTGTAGAGACTACCGCGCTGATGGAGCCACATTACAATGCGGCTTTATTGCAATGTCATTTTAGGCAACATCCCCCGCAATGGGCCGATACTGATCCGTTTCTAAACAATCCCTCACAAATCCCATTATCTTTACCACGGAATTCCCTTTGATGACCGAATAAAGAATCTTTGGATCAGTTAGCACAGCATATAGAGAGCCTCATTTTCACCACGGATCACGCGATCAGTCTGGATGAGATAGACAGTGTTTTGGAAGAAGCCTTTGGTATTCGTTTTCCGGAGCAAGAGATCGTTAATGCTATTGAAAGGTTAAAGACCCGCTACGAGGGCGAAGAATTTGCTTTTGAAATAGCAGAAATTGGTGGAGGCTTTCAGTTTCTGACCAAAGGGGCTTACCATAATACGGTAGGCGTTTTCTTAAGGCAAACCACCCGTAAGCGTTTATCGCGCTCTGCGTTAGAGACTTTATCCATCGTGGCCTACAAGCAACCGGTATCAAAACCAGAGCTGGAGAAGATCAGAGGTGTTAGTTGCGATTATGCCATCCAGAAACTATTGGAAAAGGAACTTGTTATAATTGTAGGCCGTAGTGACGGCCCCGGCAAGCCCCTCCTTTACGCTACTAGTGCGAAGTTTATGGACTACTTTGGCCTGAAAAGTATCGAGGATTTGCCACAACCAAAAGAATTCCAAGAGCCTGACAATACCATTGGTGAAATGGCTTCGGACGATGAGGAAGAAGCAGGTCTACCCACCGCCGACCATTCGGAAGAAGAGTAATTTTCGAGCCCGCTTCTGGCACAGGTTACAGAAAAGAAAGCAAGATGGAGCAGCCCCTGATCAATCGGGTAGCAAATAGCGGATTGATAACAATCAAGTTAGAAGAGTTCTTTCCCCAGCAGAAAGTAGCACATTTTGACCTCAAGGACTTCCTCTTTATGGAAATGATCCTTAAGGAAAAAGACTTCCGTGCTTCACTCAAAGAACATGACTGGGCACAATACCAAGATCAAATCTTGCTGGTCTATTGTTCCACGGATGCTATCATCCCCGTCTGGGCCTACATGCTGGTAGCTGCTGCTGCGACACCATTTGTCATGGATGTCTACCAGGGTACTGCTGAAGATTACTACCGTACCTTCTTCCTACGTAAACTCGACGAGTTGGATACCGAACAGTACCGCGATCAGCGCCTGGTAATCAAAGGTTGTAGCGATCATCCCGTGCCGCCCGCTGCCTACTTGGAAGTGACCCGTAAACTTCAGCCCATAGCCAAAAGCATCATGTACGGCGAGCCTTGTAGTACGGTGCCGGTTTATAAGAAGCCGCGGGGTAAGAAGGGGTGAAATAAGAATGAGCATGAGAATTAGCGTTAGAATAGCAGTAAGTTTTACTTCAGCTATCTTACTTACTTTAATCCTAACTCCCTTCTTCTTAAAGTCATCGATTTATTCGAGTCAAGAGCGAATTAGAGAATGAAATTAAGTCTCCATTCTAATTCTGATTCTCACACTAATTCTAATCCCTCTCCTATGCTCATCCGACCTGCCACCACTAATGATGTTCCCACAATTGTGGCCATGCTCGCCCATGATAAGTTAGGCCGCTTACGCGAAGACTATCAAGATCCACTTCCAGACGCTTACCTACGGGCCTTTGCACGGATTGATAGTGATAACAATCAGCACTTAGTTGTTTTAGAAGACGAGCAGCAAGTTATTGGTACGCTACAACTTACCTTTATTCCTTACCTCACCTATCGCGGCGGAATTAGGGCCCAGATCGAAGCCGTTCGTATCCATAGTGATTATCGTGGGCAGGGGTTGGGAGAACAACTCTTTAACTGGGCCATTGAACAAGCTCGAGTAGAAGGCGCCCATGTAGTGCAATTAACAACCGATAAAAAGCGTCCGGAAGCCCTACGGTTTTACGAAAAACTCGGTTTTGTGGCATCACACGAAGGCATGAAACTCCATCTGTCATGAAGACACATCAATACAATATGCAAATGCGCTGGACCGGCAATAAAGGAACTGGCACCAGCAGCTACCGCGCCTACAGCAGAGATCACGAATATTACTTCCCCGGTAAAGCAGGTCCGATCCCAGGTTCGTCTGACCCTTCCTTCCGAGGTGATCCCTCGCGTTATAATCCAGAAGAATTACTGCTGGCCTCTCTTTCCAGCTGCCACATGCTCTGGTTCTTACATTTCTGCTCAGTAGAAAGTGTAATCGTACTAGCGTACGAAGACACGCCCATTGGCGAAATGGCAGAGGATCACAAAGGGAGTGGCCGCTTCACCAGCGTGACCCTACACCCGCACGTGCAAGTGGCAGAAGCAAACATGCAAGGAAAGCTAGAGGAGCTGCACCACCGAGCCCATCAGTACTGCTTTATTGCCAACTCCGTCAATTTTCCGGTATTGTGTGAAGGGGGCAGTAGTACATAAAATCCCCCCTCTAATTGTAAGTAAGCTTAAGCTGATAATTATTGTTGGGGATGCCCGCATTGGTGTAAGATATCTCCTGCAAAACCCCGTCAACTACCACTGGTACTGCGCTGAGGTTCTCTTCGCGGAAGGTTCCGCCAGCATCCCAGTAAGAAGATTTCATGGGTAGTTGATTTGAGATCTTCAAGCCCATAACTTCTCCAAATTGACCGGGGAATCCAGTAAAATTGAAACCTAATACGGGATTATAAGCGCCCGGAAGATCAAGGTCGCTGGCATAATCCGAGAACGTGTACTCGTATACCTTTAGATCAGTACTGCTAGCATCGGTAGCGAAATAGGCTATTTTTTCAATGTTATTATCAGCGTTTCGGATAAACACCGTTTCGTTGAAGTATTCATTATTAGGGCCATAAAAGGCTTTACAATTGTCAATGTACCCAGCGGTAACTTGGTATACATACTCATCTACTCCAGCACTGTTGCGTAGCTTGATCTCGTTACCCTCGCGAATGAGGTCATAATCCTTAGTAATGGTATTGCCGGCATTGGAATTCTCAGAAACATAACGCAGCGAAACGGCCTCACCACCTTCATAGAAAGATTCGTAAGTTGTCTGTAAGAAACTCTCCAGTTGTGTTTCGATTCTCGTCAAATTCTGGTCTGCATCGTAAGCAAAATCAGTCCATTCATAAGAAACACCATCACTTGCTCTTTCCAGCTGAGCTAGCAAGCCATCACCCGTAACAACAACGTTTTCATCATCATCACCACAACCAAGAAAAAGAGCGACCAAAAACAGAAGAGAAAAGCGACTAAAATTTGTCATTTCAAGTTTGAATTTAGGTTACTAATAAGCACTAGAAAATTGCAGCGCGAAAGCTTAAAATCAACATCATCAAGCTCGCTAATAAAAATAGTAAATTATCGCTTAAGCGGCGGTGAGATGCAGGAGCTTTAACGAAGCTGAAGTTTTAAGGAGCTTCGTGAGACTTTTGTCACTATATACGAAACCGGTGTCTCAACCGATCACAACCTACCGAAAGAAGGAATCTCTGGCTATTTTTAGAGTGTTGTAAAAAGAAAAATATGGTATGAGTGTAAATATCAATCTTCCAGACGGATTACAAATTAGTGAGTTTGAACTTAGTATGCTACTCGCATCAAAGTTATTCGAATTAGGCCTAATCTTTTCTGGCCAAGGTGCAGAAATGGTCGGATTATCTAAGCGTGCTTTTATCGAAATGCTAGGTAAATATCAGGTATCTGTATTCGGATATGATTTTGATGAGTTAGAGGAAGAAAAGTTGCCAATAGACTAGGCGAAAAATTTGTAAGGTAACGCTTGAATACGTTCCCGATACTCCTTACATCGATTCCAATTCCCCCTCTCCTACTTCAACAAGTATTCCTCGGTCGCATAAATTTGTTTCACAATTACATCGCTGTTGTTTCTAATTACGTACTCACTTAGACCTTGGTGGTTTCTGTTACGTGGCGACCAGTCATAGGTGTACCCTAAGGCTGTCCAGGGGTATTTATCCATCATTTCGCTTGGGTCGTAGAAGCGCTCAGCTCTAGTAGTATTGATCCAGGCCTGATAGGTGGAATCAATGGTTGCAGGAAAGCTAGCACCACAGGCGCTATCGGTAATTTCTGAGTCGGGGCAGGGCCGGAACAAATCGCCTGGCTTGACCCAAAACTCCACGAAATAATTGTAGGTGTAAGCTGGATTAGGCGGTAAACCTAGCAGTTGCTTGAGTCGACCGTCTACTTTTTCTTTTTCACCGTCCCGTGCCCATTTCATAAAGCGAGGTTCTGTCTTTGCCCAATTGGCCAGCTGTGGGGCGGCGGTCACCCAGATGGGGAATCGGTCTCCGGTATTATAAACACCATTTTCTTCCACATAGGGGGCTTTGTAGTACTTATCATTCCCTTTCCACGAAAGCATCAATACATATTCTTCCCCGTTAATAGTCTTACGTACCAAGAAATTGTTCTCAGTATTGATGGCAAATAGGTTATTATCTACTTTATCATTGGTTGGATAAACCGCATCCGCCAAGGAACCCTGATAGAGCGTTTGCACCTGCGCCGGCTTCATTTTCGTTAAGTCATAAGGCATACAAGCAGTAGCCATAGCAAATACAAGTACAAAGAATAGGTTTGGTGCTTTCATACTATTGAATATTTTTGGTTTTAGTAATTTCCCTAGAAAGGTACATTATTGCAGACAAGTGGCATTGATGCCCCGTACCAAATTTCAGTCCATTAAGCCCTCATCTTAACCGTTGACTCAGCATAATGATCCTACCAATACCCCCCAATTCCCTATCTTGAGTTTTATTGTCACCCAAAGAGCATATTCCAAAACACAAAAAGATGACCAAACAAAACTTATGGCGCATTAACCTACTACTCCTCGCGCTGACCTCTATTTTCATACTCATTGCCTCTCGAATGACGTCCGAGGAGCAACCAAGTTACGATTGGCAACCCACCGAGAACGTTCCACAAATTGTCAAAGGAATGGATCTCGATCAGGAGTTTGAGTTCTGTGGAGAGCTACTTCCGATGGATAATTTTGATGTCCGGGAACGCCTGGATCGAGAGCTCACCGTAAATACCTATTGGCACAGTAGCACGATCCTTTCTATCAAATCTACCATGCGATTCTTCCCAGTAATGGAACGCATTCTGGAAGAAGAAGGCGTACCGACGGATCTGAAATACATTGCGGTAGCAGAATCTGCGCTACGTAATGCTGTTTCCCCCGCTGGTGCTAAAGGCATCTGGCAGTTTATGAAAGGGACCGGCACAGAATACGGTTTGGAGATTAATAGCGAAGTAGATGAGCGCTACCACTTGGAAAAATCAACCCGCGCAGCAGCAAAGTATCTTCGCTCCTTGCGCCAACGTTTCGGTAGTTGGGCCAATGCTGCGGCTGCTTACAACATGGGCGGTGGGAACATGAGCAAACGCTTACGGGTTCAGGAAGCCGACAACTACTTTGAACTCAACCTGAACGAAGAAACTTCTCGCTACTATTTCCGATTGGTAGCGATCAAGAATATTCTGGAAAACCCACGGGCCTTTGGTTTCTATCTCGATAAGGAAGATTATTACAAATCACTGGATGACTATACTACGGAAGAGGTAAGCGAAGCTGTGGAAAGCTGGGGTGCTTTCGCGAAAGAGCGGGGTACGAGCTATCGCATCCTAAAAGTGTACAATCCATGGCTGATCGATAGTAAGCTCACTAATAGAGCGGGCAAGACCTATGAGATTAGATTACCGCGAAACTAAAAAAGCGAATAAGCAATCCAAAGTGGATGCCTATTCGCAGATTAAGTACTTAAAAGACTAGTAAGATTCTTCAAGCACGGACAGTAGAATCTACACCGTGTTAACTGTTTTGAATGTCAGGTGATCATCGTGTCTAGTACGGCGCAACGCTGGCCAAATACGATGTGATACGGGGAGTGTTGTCGCGCAGTATACAAAGCTGATTATTAATGCGGCGTGGCCCAGTCTGTGGGATACGCTACTTTTGGTGTACATCCACTCCGCTATATTAGGGTCTAGCACAATTTTGACCCGAAAAAGAGTGTGAAAAGAGTGTGAAATCCCGATTTTTGGGAGAATTCGCCCTAGTTATGGAAAAACAGCCGCCCTTCCGGATTGGTCAGTTCACTGTTGATCCCGCGCATTTTTGCATGCGGGAAAATGGTAATACCATTGACGTAAGTAAGCGGTTGATGCAACTTCTTTGCTTTCTGGCCGCTCGGCAGGGAGAAGTGGTTACTAAAGAAATGCTCCTGTCAAACATCTGGGCGGGTGTCTTGGTGAGTGATGAAACCATCCGTAAGTCGATCTCCGATCTGAGAATTCTTTTTCAGCAAGCTGGTGGTGTTATTGAAATAGAATCTATCCGTGGGGTGGGTTATCGCTTACTAAGTCCGGTTAGTACGGTGGCACCTACCCAAGCAAGGAGCTTCACCTCCTTCCTTTGGGCACTAGGTGGTATTTTCGTACTGCTATTGAGTATCCTGGGCTACTGGATGATTGGTAAAAAAGATGCGCAAGAACAACTACAAGGCGTACTCAACGAAGCTCCAGTCAGCACTGCTTTACGTTGGTCCAATGATCAACTAAAAATGACTTACGTCCAACAGGACGATAATTCCAATCAACTTGTACTGCGACAAGAGCATAGAGACGTCCCACTTGCCAAGGCCAATGGTAGCTTTTCACCCGAGGCTGTTTTTGCACCTGATGGATCACAAGTGGCCTATCTGGCCCGCCTCGGTGCCGAACGCATCATTCGTATACGCGATGTCCAACAGCAAACTGAACGCCAGCTCGTGAGCGTAGCTCATACGCCGCCACTATCCTCTTTGGACTGGTCGCCAGATGGACAACAACTGCTCTGGTCTGAAGGGCAAACGGGGCGACCTTATCAGTTATTTACGGCCCATATAGATAGTGCTGAAAAAGTGGCACTCACCTACCCACCAGTTGACTACATCGGTGATATGCAGGCCCGTTATTCCCCGTCCGGTAAGCAGCTCTGTTTTATTCGCTATTCCACTTCTGTGCCAGATTATGATGGTGTTTTACCGGGCTTGGGCCAACTGTACCTTAAAGACCTGGAAAGTGGTGCTGAGTTACCCTTATTGGATCGCGAAATGATACTCGGAGGGCTAAGCTGGCTGAACGAACAAACTATTGCTTACATCGCTCGTGATTTCTACACCTTCGGTATTCATACCATGGACTTGAAAACACGCACCAAGCAGACGATATACTCCAGTCCGCTCGCATTACGCCATTTGGAGCAACAAGAGGAATATTTTTGGACAGAGGCCTGGCAGGAGCACTACGCCTTCTTCCAATTCCGGGCGGAGGACGATGACCCACAACAAGCGTTTACTACCGCAATGAAGTGCTGGCACCCTGGCTATAGCCCAAACGGAGAAAAGTTAGCTTTTGTGACCAAGGGAGAACAAGCCTACGAGCTCCGCCTTCGCCACGCATCTGGTGAAGAAGAAGTCTTATTTGCGGCGCCCATGATGATTCAGTCTCCGCAGTGGTCACCGCAAGGGGATGCCTTAGTGTTTATGCTAGAAGGAAGCGAGGCAGGTGTATGCACCTTCGAACTCGAAAGCCGAAAAGTAACGCCACTAAGCAAGGGCGAATACCCTGTTTGGGCACCAGATGGCCAATCCATCCTCTACGTAACGGGCAGCGCCGGCCAACGCCAAATTCAACGCCACGCCATTGCTGCAGGGAGCGATGCCGAAACCGTTATCTCCTTACCGGCAGCTCGAATTTGGCCGTATAATAATGATTGGATATTTAGTCATGAGACCGAAGCTGGGATATGGCATTACAATGCTATAACGCAGCAAACGGAATTATTGATTAGTGATTTTGATCCTCAAGATGCTCCCAACTGGTTAATACAAGGAGACCAGCTCTTTTACTGGGCACGCACCAGTGATCGCTTACCGGTCTTGAAACGCTATGACTTGGAATCTCAGCGAACCTTAAGACTCACTGCCTTGCCTGATCCTTTGGCTTACCAATATTCTGGCTTTGCCATCCATCCACAAAACGGAGCAGTTCTCTTCCCCGCGCAATTGGAGGTGGAGAACCACTTGATTCCCGTTCCATTGGTAGATCAGCAGTAGACTTACTCGCCCCGCAATTGTTCCGCCGGATTTACCCAGGCAGCCCGCAAGGCATGGTAACTAACGGTAAGCAAAGCTACTCCTAATCCTGCTAGTGCCGCTAAGGGGAAGGTCCACCAGCGAATACTTGCAGTGTAGGCGTAATCTCTCAGCCAGTACTGGATCCCCCACCAGGCCAGCGGCAGGCCAATGATGATAGCTACAATAATAAGCTTGAGGAAATTACCACTGAGCAACAAGACCAGCCGAGCAGTACCGGCCCCCAAAATCTTGCGAATGCTGATTTCCTTGGTACGTAATTGAGCAGCGTAGGCAGCTAAGCCTACCAGGCCCAAACAAGCTACTACGATGGTCAGGAGAGTAAAGAACAGTAGCATCTGACCAAATTGGCGGTCACGCGCGTATTGCTGGGCAAATTGTTCGTCCAGAAAGGTGTACGAAAAAGCATTGCCCGGAAACTGCGCATCGTACAGCGCCCGCAATTGCGGTATAGCCGCTTCTACTTGCGAACTGTTTAAACGCACTGAAATAGGGTTATTGGGATCGTACAAGGGTTGAAGAAGAACAGGATCAATCGGATTGTGCAGCGATAATTGATGAAAATCAGGTATCACCCCAACAATCGTCCAATCCTTTCCGTACGTATTGATAACCTGCCCGATGGCTGCTTCATTGTTCTCAAAACCTAAAGTGCGAACACCGGCCTCATTGATCAGCAAATTTTCAATTTGCGAGAAGTTGTTGCTGTGATCCTCCGGGCGGAGTGCTCGGCCCGCTAGAATTTCTAGCTGGTAAGTTTCTGTATAGTTGTGGTCTACATTGATAAACCCAAAGGTGTGATTCCTATCATCTTCAGCAGAAGGCAGCGTCAGGCCAAAAACACGACCGATCCCATTTCCCGGGACACGGCTCGAAGTACAGGCGACCTCTACTCCCTGCAAAGCCGCAAATTGGTCCTTCAGAAGATCCATACGATTGATGAAGGTATTGTCAAAATTGGAAAGGTCCGGACTCTGAATTACCATTACCTGAGCAATATCAACTCCCAGATCTTTTTGCTGCATAAAACGAATTTGGTGGTAAACCAAAAGCGTACCAGCAATAAGCGCGATGGAAGCCGTGAACTGAAAAATAATCAAGCCCTGCTGTAGGCGACGGCCACGGCCCTGGCTACTGAAATAACCTTTTACCACACTAGCCATCTGCTGCGAGCTTAACACCCAAGATGGATACAAGGCAGAGAGCGACAATCCTAGCACAGCCAAACCTAAAGCGGTAAAACCAAGGGCAGGATGCTGTTGCAAAACCTCCATGAGACTCACCGTAGACATATCCACTTGTAGTTGCAGCTCCACAAAGGGTCGGAGTACAGCTACCAAGCCAAGGGCAAAGCCCAAACTCACTCCGTTAGCTAATAGTGCTTCAATTAAAAACTGGCTAAGCAACTGCTGGTTACTAGCACCAACCACCTTACGAAGTCCTACTTCCTGGGCACGTTCCAAGGCACGGGAAGCGGTTAAATTGGCATAATTAATCCAGGCAATGAGGAGGATAAAAAAGGCAATGACCAGCAGTGCCCAGATGGAATTACCATTGGCTTTGCGGGCCCAATCGTACTCCAGGTCGGTTGAGTATAAGTGAGCATCCAAGAGTGGTTGTAAATAGAAGGTCTCATCGGCACCTGAAACTTCACTGCCGCGGAAGTAGCGATCTGAAAAGTCAGTAAGCTTAGCCGAAAAAGCCGCGTGATCTATCCCTGGGGCAAGTTCTACATAGTGATAGAAATCAGACCATGTCCAGCTTTGATCTACATCTTCCCCCCAGGCTTCGATGAGTGTTTGGTAGGAAATGAGCACCTCAACATCCAAATGGGAATTCTCAGGAACATCCGCAATCACACCAGAAATGGTAAAGGGAATGGAATCGCCATCCACTTCCAGGAGCTTTCCTAAAACCTCGTTATAATCGTTTTCGCTGATGTCAAACCAGTTATTCGCAAAACTCTCAGTTATGACAATCTCGCGGCTCCGACTCAGCAGGGTATCACTTGCTTGCGCTAAACGCGGATGGTCAAAAATTTGCAAGAAGGCATCATCTACATAGTAGACACCCGTAATTTGCTGCAAAGTCCCATCGACCGGTTTGATCCACTCTCCACCACCGCCAAAAAAGCGGGTAGCATTCACCACTTCTGGATAGTCCCGCATGATCGTTGGGCCAACGGTAGGATAAGTGATGGGCCCTTTTTGCACCATCTCCCCATTTTGGTACCGCTCATTGATAATACGATAGATACTATCAGCCTTGCTAAAATGCCGGTCGAAACTGAGTTCAAAACCGATATAGCGCAGCAGCAACAAACAAGCTGCCATGCCCACAGCCAAGCCAAAGTAATGGATAAAGGTGTAGCCCGGGCGCTTACGGGCATTTCTCAGTGCAATTTTGATGTATTGTAAAAGCATAAGTTGGGTGATTTCTGCTTTATAAGGTCCAACTGCTGTGCCAGAAAATTTAAGCCATTGGAAATCAAAACTTTGCGAATAGCCACTACGATTAAACACTGTTCACAAAAAGGGCAAAGGTGTTCATTATCGTACATTTTTTGTTCAGGCTCGAACAGATATACGATCCGGCGCATCTGGTTAATAGTTTGTAAGCCAGCCCCTTAGCGCTTTTGGCATATCTATTGTCCAATAATAAGGGAAGACGGTCTATACAAGCCCGCAAAGAAAACCAGAAGGCAGACTACAAAATCTGAGCTTCTTATTTATCTTGGAAACTTAAACATCAGAAATGATACGACTCACCGACTTGGAAAAATCTGTACGCAACGGCCTGCAAAAGGTTTGGTTACTCAATCAAATCAGCCTAAGTATAGAGGAAGGCGATTTTGTGACCATTATGGGGCCCAGTGGCGCTGGAAAAACCACACTTCTCAATATCCTAGGCATGCTAGACGGAGCTAGCGGCGGTGAGTACCACTTCCTGGACGAGCCTGTACACAAGCTGAATGAGCGCAGCCGTAACGAGTTGCATAAACAATATATGGGCTTTGTCTTCCAGGCCTATCACCTGATTGATGACCTGACCGTTTACGAAAACATTGAAACGCCGCTCTTGTACCGCAATGTAAAAACCAAAGAGCGCAAGAGCATTGTAGCCGATATGCTGGACCGCTTTCAAATTGTAGGTAAAAAGGATCTCTTTCCAGAGCAACTCTCAGGTGGGCAACAGCAGTTAGTTGGTGTGGCCCGAGCGATTGTACACAAGCCACGCTTACTCCTTGCCGACGAGCCAACTGGAAATCTGCATACGCGTCAGGGGGAGCAAATCATGGACCTTTTTAAGGAACTAAATGATGAGGGCGTAACCATCATCCAGGTAACTCACAGTGAAAAAAACGCTCAGTACGGTAATCGCATCATTGAATTAGTTGATGGTAACATCAAAGAGGACGTACGTCTCTAACACAAGGTTAGGAACCCAATCATAAAAGAATGCTATACCGCTTTAGGACTATACTGATTATCCGGGTACTCTTACTCACCCTAGGCCTTTTTGGCATGGTTTACACCTGGGATAGCAATGGTCTTTTAGCGGTGCTGTCGGCGATTCTGGCGCTAGGTATGATAGCCAGCATCTTCTACCTGGTAGATCAAACCAATCGCGATCTGGTCGGTTTCTTGACTTCCATCAAATACAATGACTTCACCGCTACCTCCTCCGCAGCACACCGTGGGGAAACCTTTGGGGAGTTGTATGATGCGTTTAACCTCATCAACCGAAAGTTTCAAGAAGTTCGTGCCGATAAGGAAGCCAACCACCAGTTTCTGCAAACGATAGTTGAACAAATCGAAGTAGGACTCCTCTGCTACAACGAAGCGGGAGAAGTACGACTAATGAATAAGGCTTTACAGCGAATGCTGCACAAATCCTTCCTTTTACATCTAGATGGGCTTGAGCAAGTGGACCAAAAGCTGTTGGAAGCCATTAAAGCCAGCCGGGAAGGCAAACGCGACCTCGTTAAAATCACGGTAGAGAACCGCCTACTGCAATTGGCCGTCCTCACCAGCGAACTCCGCCTTCAAGACGAACGGCTCTTTCTGGTAAGTATCAAAAACATCCAAAATGAGTTAGAGGAGCAAGAGTTAGTTGCTTGGCAGAAGCTCATCCGGATCCTTACGCACGAGATCATGAACTCGGTAGCGCCCATCACCTCACTGAGTGGTACCATTGATGCGATGCTGGCTGACGAAGAGGTGCCCTCACCAAGCACCCTAAAAGACATTAGGCAATCAGTCCAAGTTATCCAAAGGCGCGGAGAAGGCCTGCTGGCCTTTACCGAAACGTACCGCAGCCTTACCCGCATTCCGCCACCCAAGTTCCGAGAAGTATCGGCCAATGAACTTATGGAACAGGTCATGACCCTCTTCCAGCCCAAGATAGATGAGTTGGGAATCAAGCTCCACCTCCACCGTTCTCCCGCCGATGTAATCTTACAAGCGGATCCTCATCTGCTGGAACAAGTCGTCATCAATCTCACCAAAAACGCCATTGATGCGCTTACGGACCAAGCGGATGGCGTCATACATCTTCACGTTAATCGCAACAAGCAGGGGCAAACTATCCTACAAGTTGCCGACAACGGCCCTGGCATTCCTGCCGAACAGTTAGAACAAATCTTCGTTCCCTTCTTCACCACTAAACCTACCGGCTCGGGTATTGGTCTGAGCCTCTCCCGTCAAATCATGCGTATGCATAAGGGTACCATTGAGCTGCAGTCCGTGGAAGGGGAAGGGACGGTTGTGCAGTTGTTGTTTTAGGGCTCGCGTTGCTCGCGGTTTTAGTTCGCTATCGCTCACGGTTGAAGCTCACTGTCGTTCGCGGAGAGAACTCGCTGGCGCTTGTGGGGAAAGCTCACTACGTTCGCGGGTTTGCTGGCAAGGTTGGGATGACTGGCTACCGCGTTGGAGTAGAGCTCAATCATCCCAACTTACTTCGTTCTGTAAGTCGCTGATCAACTACCACTTTGATTTCAGTAAATCTATAGAAAAATTTAAGGGATTATCTACTGTTTGTCCCTCACTATCTTGTGTAGGATATACGGTGATGTTAGGCATTACTCCACGCCCGAACTGGTGCTCAGCTTCGCCAATAGCACTCACATATTTGATTAATGGTACTTTTATTTTCAAGCCAGAATGCGGCAAGGTGATTTGGTCGTATAGGCCACTTGTATTGCCATCAAGCCCTCCTCCTGTTTCTGTCCCCACAAAGGTTGCCCTTTGGTCGCGTGCCATAATTGCACATAGCTCAGAAGTAGCTGAGAAGCTGCCCCCGTCTATCAGCACTACTACAGTACCCGTGAATCTATTGATAGACGCCGGCATCTGTAATTCATTAGGATCAATCAAGCGGCCATCAGATGCGGAAATGTCGTCGATTATTTGTTGCTGTGCAGCGTTTAATGAAGAGGCGCTCCGCAAAAGGTTCATTGTCTCGTAAGAAACAAGGCTCGATTGCTGTCCGCTAAGTGGCTGTTGTGGCGTCTTAACCTCGTATCTATCATAGTACAGGAAAGGGTCCGTCGCCAAATGGGAGTATAAATAAATGGCATTGGTCTCCTCTCCTCCCCCATTAGATCGTAGATCAATAATGAGTTCATCCAGTTGGAGGTCCGCTATTTCCTGGAAGCTCTCATCAATGAAGTTGGTGAAGTCATCATAGCCGTTAAAGGTCTTAATATTGAGTACCCCGATGTCACCTACTATACGAAAACTAAAGGGATTCCACTCCGATTCTGTCGACAATTCCGATTGTAATTTCTCAAATGTCTCCCCATCTATTAAGTCTACAGTAGCAGAGGAAGGCTGTTCAGCATTGAACGGAATGAAGTCAATTTCAGCCCTGCTGTTATTACCATAAATCAGCGAATAGTAGAAGTCAAAGTTGTAGAAAAGCCGATGGTACTTTCCGGTGAGATTATAACCATCAGACGGGATGATCTGGGCTAATTCATTAAGCACTTCGTTTATTGATTTCCCATTGAGTGCAACCAACCGGGCATTGCTAAGTGGCCCGCTGACGTCTAGATAATTAGTGGTAATAATAACATCAGTTCCAACCATCTTCATGGCAAACGGTAGCCTTTTCAGTTGACGCTGGTATTCTTTCTGAAACTCATCTGGAAAAGCAACTTGCATGTGACCATCCCCAATTATGCTTACAAAAGCAGACACGGCTACACCAAACGCTGAGCGCGTCATTTCTTCATCAAATGCGCTCACCGTCTTATCGTAAAAAGAGGTTAGAAATGCTGGACTTCGATACCGATAGAGGGACGGATAGGATTCCTGAAGGGATTGAAATAGGATTCGAAAATCTTCTTCCAGAAGACGGGCAGGTAATAGGTCTGAAACCGAGATTGGTTCGCCAGATCGTAAACCTGAAACGCCCTCCAGTTGACCAAAATACTCGGTCCATTTATCTTCGTCTGGTACAGCATTCCAGGAGGAAAGCTCATCAATTCGTTCTATATATCTGTTGACCTGAATACCCCAGGTTTTGGCACCAATGTACAATTCCAACTCACTCAAGGGTATTTTCATCTCGGCATTCCATCCCTTTTCATGCCGTGTAGTCTTTACCTCCCAATGGGGATTCCAATCGTTGAGCCAATTTTCGGAAGTAATAATGTGTTCGTCCCCGCGGATTCCCGCAGCCGTGGCGGTGAAGGAGAAAGCATCCTTTTGGTCCGCATCACTATCTATGTTTATTTCCACATAGTCTCCATCAAAAAAGTCCCTCGCCGTTGGAAGGTTTACAATCTCCTTGGGTTGGTCATCCAAAGCGCTAATGGCCACGTACAAATGATCCTGATCAAAGAGAATTTTGAATTGGGTCTGGAAAGAGGGGCGGGCTCCAATATCTGGATCAACTTGGATAAAATCTCCAGCCCACTCAACCCCATCCCAGGCCGGTTCAGAAAATTGGCCATCAAGCTCGATGGTCCCTGGAGTTAATTTGGTTGAATAGATTTTGCGCTCTTGGGCAAAGGACAATTGACTAAAGAGGCCGCAAAGAAGAATAAACAGAATCAGGTTACGCATCACTTTTTTCACAAATCTTGTTCGCTAACCGGAGAAAACATCAGTTTTACCTGCTCCGCCGGTCTTATTGCTTGGAATGAGACTGCTTTTGCACCATTTCGAGGTAAGCGGAGGGAGAATAAGAAGTATGCTTTTTGAAAATCCGATAAAAACTGCTCTTGGAACTGAAGCCGCAGGATAAGCCGATTCCCGTAATGGAATGACTTTCGATAAGATCAGATTGTAAACGTGCTTTAGCCTCTTCCACTCGATAAGAATTGATGGCATCGTGAAAATTAGTAGCCAATACTTCATTGAGCAGGGCCGAGAGCTTTCGCGGCGAGGTTCCCATTGCTGAGGCGAGTGTTGTCAACTTTAGATCAGGCAATAGAAAGAGCTTCTCCTCTTGCATACAGTGGTAATATTTCTGCCTCAGTACACTCTTCTCAGGTTCACCTAAATAAACAGATGACCTGCTTTTGGTAGGTACAACTGCCAAACCATTGCTCTCCAGTACAACCGTTGGTAAAAATACAATGGGCTGGTTTAAACCATAATGTCCTAAATAAGACATAGCCACAATCAAGAAAAAGACGGTGATGTAGCCATCCCAATTCACATTGTATCCAAAAGAGATTTCACTAATGGTAATGACCAAATCAATACAAAGGACACTTAGGAAGCTGAGTAAAAAATGCTCGAGCCACAAAAAGTTCTTCTTACTAATAGAGGAATAGGCGTGCTTGATTTCACCTCTAACGTGATAGAAAACCTGGAGAGCTCCCAGAAAATAGCCGATTCCGAATAGATCTTGCACTAAGGCCCAATCTACATAGTTGTCAATAAGCGCTATATAGTCAAATGAAGTGCTCAGTGATTTTGGCACGGTGTAAACCGCCCAGTAAATACTAAATGGTACAAAATGTACCAAGTGCTCTCTAAGGAAACCCTTATGCTGTGGCACTAATAAGGACTTAACATACAAATACACTAAAGGGGGAATCATAAACCTGGCACCATCTTCTACATAATTAGTAATAAATGCCAGGGCCTTTAAATCATGCCAGTTGGCGTAGAAATAAGTAAGTATTCCCAGGATAAAGCCCCAGAATACGATCAAGATATGCTGTGGCAATTGGCGCTCTTTAACTCTGAGTAAACCAATAATAGCAAGCAGATTCAATAGAATTCCGGCAACTAAGATAAAGTCTACTACTAGTTCCATTGAGCGTTTTTCGTACTGTCCATCATCAAAAGTAATGTCTATAAAAGATGTAAAAACGCTCACATGGCCCCTATACCCAAACTATGATGCTGACAAAATTAAAACCGCGAACACAGCGAACTCCCCCATAAGCGATAGCAAACTCCCTTACAAGCACTAGTGAACCCTTATCGCGAGTGCCAACGAGCTCCCCCCCACGAACGAAGTGAGCTACAACCGCGAGCAAAGTGAGCTTACCCCGCGAGTACCAACGAGCTACCCCCGTGAGCCGCAGGCGAACTCCCCCGCGAGCAACGCGAGCCTTCCCTCAGGAAATTTGTACAAGTCGCCGGGAAAATCATCCTAACCCCTCCCCTATTTCAGGCTGCATCTTTGTACCAACAGAACGACAAAACGATAACCAACAACTTTTAATCAAAAAACCAAATAGATATTATGAGTGCTTTTCAAGTTCCAACCCGCGACCAAGTTTCTACTAACAACCAAGCAATTTTTGACCAACTGGAAAAAGGCCTGGGTTTTGTTCCTAACCTTTATGCCACCTTCGCTTACAGCGACACCGCCCTTGGCGACTACCTGACCCTACAAAACCGCAAAAGCAGCCTTAAAGCAAAAGAGCGTGAAGTAATCAACCTCGTAGTAAGCCAAGTAAATGACTGTGCTTACTGTTTGGCCGCTCACACTGCCTTAGGTAAAATGAATGGCTTTACCGATGAACAAATCATCGAACTGCGTACTGGCGCTGCGTCCTTTGACAGCAAATTGAATGCTTTGGCCAGATTCGTAAAGGACACCACTATCCAACGGGGTAAGCCTTCAGCGGAAAGCGTTGAAAATCTACTTGCTGCTGGCTACGACCGCGGCAACCTAGTTGATATCCTCGTCGTAATCGGCGACAAAATTATAAGCAACTTCTTGCACGGCGTTACCCAAATCCCGGTGGATTTCCCGGCCGCCGCAGAACTCGAAGCTGCAACGATATAGTGTGATCAGGAGTGTAAATGAGTCCTTCTCTAATTCCACAGAGAAGGATTCTTTTTTACCTCAGCTCTCCCAACCTCAAAAAACCAATACCAATGAAATACTTCTGCCTTACACTATTACTTGCCCTTACCCTGACTTCCTGTATCCAAGACGATATTGTATTCGATACGGTGGAACCAGAACTGCGAATCACCCAATCAGTTGATACGATTGCCCTCGGAACCGACTATCAATTTGATGCCATTTTCCTGAATAGTGTAGGTGTGGCCGAGTCGATTGACATCCTGTGGGAAAGTACCGCACCTGACATCATCAGTATTGATGCAGATGGTTTGGCCACTGCCTTACAAGAAGGCTCGGCTACGATTACCGCCAGTTTTGACGATGGCACGACCCTCGTACAAGATGCTGTAGAAGTACATACCGGACAAGAAACCATCAGCCTCCCTAGCGAACGCAGTGGAGTTATCCGCACCACCACTTTTTATCTCTTAGAAGGTGACTTCACGATCCGGGAAGAAGGGAGTGATTTGGTGCTGGACATCGCAGAAAATTATCGAGCGTCAACGGCATTACCTGGTTTGTACATCTACTTAACCAACAATCCAAATACCATTGCCAATGCCCTGGAAATTGGGGAAGTAGAAACCTTCAATGGTGCCCATACTTATACGATTCCCAATACCAGCCTGGATACCTACAACTATGTACTTTACTTCTGTAAGCCTTTCAACGTAAAAGTAGGCGACGGACAAATTCAATAACCCCTTCACTCCTAATTCATCATGAAAAAGCAAGTTCTCCTCCTCGCACTTTTATTCAGTATTTCCTGGCAATTACAAGCTGGTGGTCCGTGGCCTCAAGCAGCCGGCAACGGTTTCTTTAAACTATCAGAATGGTGGATCATTTTTGATCAACATTTCACGGATGCTGGCAAGACAGACCCTAACGTAACAACCGGTATTTTCAATACCAGTTTTTACGGAGAATACGGGTTTACCGATCGCCTGACGGGAATTGTCAATGCGCCCTTATTCAGCCGCAACTACATGAACAATTTAGTTTCTAGTACTACTGGAGATGTTATCCAACCAGGTGAGGGACTGAACAGTATTGGAGATATTGACATTAGTGTAAAATATGGCCTAACCGCGCCTGGTAATCGCTTTCCGTTAGCTGTAACCTTAACCCTGGGCTTACCTACCGGGGAAACAGGGGGCGGCTCACAAGGTAATCTACAAACAGGTGATGGCGAGTTTAACCAAATGATCCAATTTGATGGTGGCACCAGCTTCCGACTAGGGCGAAGCACCAATAGTTACCTCAGTGGTTATGTAGGCTTCAATCACCGTACGGAAGGCTTTTCTGAAGAGTTTCGCTACGGCTTGGAGTGGGGTATAGAATTAATGCCCAGCAAATTTTGGCTCATTGGCCGATTGAATACCGTAGAGTCCCTAAAGAACGGTGATACGGCCGAGTCCACGAACAGCACCAGCATTTTTGCGAACAATACGGAGTTCAGCAGCGTTGCACTCGAAGCGAATTACTATCTGAGTGATCGATGGGGCATATCCGCTTCCGTAGCGGGTGCCTTCCGCGGCGAAATTATTGCGGCAGCCCCCTCTTACTCCTTTGGTATATTCTACGATCTACGAAAGTAGACCTTGCAAGACACATCCATTTCAAAGCAGGAAACCACAAACTTCATCATGAGACTTCTTAGTATTCTAACACTAATGATCAGCTTAGTCATTCTACAAAGCTGCGCCCAAGAACAACCAACTTCAACGGAAGTAGCTACTGCTGATGTAGCTGCGGCCAACACCACACAAAACGAAAAGCCCGAACCAAGCTTTGCACAATTGGTAGAAGACGCCCATGCCAAAAGTGATTTTCGCAAACACGCAGCAGTACAGTTTGATTTACAACTCTTCTTTGGTGGTAGTGAACGGCTGAACGGTACACTCACCCTCAGCACCGACTCACGTCAAGCATTGATTGCCACTAAGGACGGTAAGAAGATTTACGTACAGGATGATAAAATTTTCCTCTCCCCAGAAACCGAGAATATGGCTAGTGCTCGTTTCGGAGCCTACACCTGGTCTTATTTTTTCTTAATGCCCTTCAAACTCAACGATGGCGGCACCGTATGGACCGACTATCCTGACAAGAGCATGAACGATGAAAACTACCTGACGCATAAGCTCAGTTTTGAAGCAGGTACCGGAGATGCCCCCGATGATTGGTACATACTGTACGCAGATGAAGACAGCCAACTATTGCAGGTAGCTGCCTACATTGTCACCGCAGGTTCAAGTCAGGAAGAAGCAGAGGAAGACCCGCACGCCATTGAATACCTAAACTATCAAACCGTAGACGGTATTCCTTTCGCCACCGAATGGAAGTTTTGGGGCTGGCGTACCGAAGAAGGTCTGACCGATCAGCTGGGCAATGCCAATTTGAGTAATATTAAGTTGTTGAATGATACCGGAGATCTATTTACTCCTCCAGCAGACTTTGTGGAAGGGTAGAATGATTAAATGAGCAAGAGTTTTAGGGAAGGCTGATAAGGGGTGAATTGTAGGCTGAGTTCAAAGGACCTCATCGAAAAAACTAAATTTCTCAAAAAAAGTCACACATGACTGAATGTCAACAACTTAAAGCCAAGCAAATCACTCTCAACAAGGACCTCATCGAAAAAATTAAATTACTAGTTTTTTCGCCCAGATTTTCGCCACTCAATAAAAAAAGTCCCACTGCACAATCACATGGCAGTGGGACTTTTTTCCTCTAAGGAATGCTTACGCTTAAACCTCTACCGCCTCACCAGCAAAGAGTGGGAATTGTGCCATGTGAGTATTAATAGCCTCACGCACCTTCGCAATTTGTGTGCTGTCTTCCGGATTGCTCAATACAGCGTCAATCCATTCAACAGTCTGTAAGCAATCGTTTTCGGTGAAGCCGCGAGTCGTTACCGCTGCCGTACCCACGCGGATTCCGCTAGTCACCATTGGAGATTCCGTATCGAATGGTACCATGTTCTTGTTTACGGTGATATCAGCCTCACCCAGGGCAGCTTCTGCTATTTTACCATTTACACCTTTAGAGCGTAGGTCAATGAGCATAAGGTGATTGTTGGTTCCACCGCTGATGATCTGATAGCCACGATCTACGAAGGCTTGCGCCATCACCTGTGCATTCTTGATGACTTGTTCTCCATAAGATTTGAAAGATGGCTGTAAGCACTCACCAAAAGCAACTGCCTTGGCGGCAATAACATGCTCGAGTGGGCCACCCTGCATACCAGGAAATACGCCGCTATTCAGCACTGCTGACATCTTCAAGGGATTACCTTTTCTGGTAGTACGCCCCCAAGGGTTATTGAAGTTCTTACCCATCATGATGATACCACCACGAGGCCCACGCAGGGTCTTGTGTGTGGTAGACGTTACGATATGGCAGTGCTGCAATGGATCATTTAGTAAACCAGTGGCAATTAAACCCGCAGGGTGAGCAATATCCGCCAGCAATAGTGCACCTACTTCATCCGCAATTGCGCGAAAGCGTACATAATCCCAATCTCTGGAATAAGCTGAAGCACCGCAGATTATAAGCTTAGGCTTTACCTCACGGGCCTTGGCCTCCACCTTATCCATATCAATAAGACCGGTATCCTTTTCTACCCCGTAGAAATGAGGCTTATATACCTTACCGCTGAAATTGACCGGAGAACCATGCGAAAGGTGACCACCGTGTGCCAAGTCAAAGCCAAGGATAGCATCACCTGGTTGCAAAATGGCTAGAAAAACCGCAGCATTGGCCTGTGCACCTGAATGTGGCTGCACATTAGCATATTCTGCGCCAAACAATTCTTTCAAGCGGGCTATGGCCAAGCGCTCTACCTCATCTACTACCTCACAGCCGCCGTAATAGCGACGCCCAGGGTATCCTTCAGCATATTTATTAGTCAAAACACTACCCATCGCCCGCATGACTGCACCGCTGGTGAAGTTTTCGGAGGCAATGAGTTCAATGCCCTTCATTTGGCGTTCTTTCTCCTGTTGAATGAGATCAAAAAGCTGAGTATCCGTGGCCATTTTAACAATACTGGTTGCGAAAATTTAAGAATAGCATAAATCCGGTGCGAAGGTACAATATTTTGTGGGCGCTAGCCCTTTATAAAGGTGCCGTCTGGAATTTTACAAAGGACAAACATTAACAAGGGTTGCAGTAAACTTAGGACCAGCAAAGGGATGGACGGCCGCGAAAACTGAATTCCGCGATGGATCAACTTCGTTTCGACGATACTTGTTAGCTTTGCATGCCTGAGTTTAACCCAAAATCCAACACGCATATGCCGCAGTCGGCACCCACCTATAAAGATTTGTTAGTTCGCAGTCTTTTCTTGTTGACCATCGGGGTGCTGATTCCCAGTATAGGTAATACACGTATTGACCGCCTGCGGGCCAGTTGGCGCAGTAATCCTGCCACAAGTATGGTGATCGGATGGGACCAGGTAACGGGTGGCCGACCAACCTTTTTTTACGATAAAGTAGATCATGGCCAAAACACCGCAGCCTATCGTTTCCAGATGCCGCCATCTTGGGCCAACCAGTCCAAGTCGATGAACAACGTCTTTGTTCGTTTGGAACAATTAGAACCTAACACCGTCTATTATTTTGTAGTGCGAGATACAGAAGGAGTGAGTAAACGATATTCCTTCAAAACCGCACCGAACAGCCCCGACCAACGCCTGTCAATTATTGCTGGAAGTGACTCGCGCAACCACCGTATGGCGCGTTGCGACGCCAATAGATTGGTAAGTAAACTCCGTCCTCATTGTGTGGTTTTCGGAGGGGACATGACCGATGATGACTCGGACCAGGAATGGCGTGAATGGTTTGATGACTGGCAGCTCACTATAGGTAGTGATGGTCGAATCTTCCCCATTGTTCCGGCACGTGGCAATCACGAGGCCAATAACTCTACGCTGGTCAACTGTTTTGATGTTCCCAATCCTAACGTTTACTATGCCTTAACGCTAGGTGGAGACCTGCTGCGGATTTACACACTCAACACTCAGATTCCTGGCGGTGGTGATCAACGCGACTGGCTGGGGCGGGACTTGCAAGCTAACCAAGGTGCGACTTGGCGCATGGCGCAATATCACCAGGCCATTCGTCCGCACAATGGTGCCAAGCAAGAGCGCGAAGAACTGATTGTACAATGGGCCACGCTCTTTCACAAATACAAGGTGCAGTTGGTGATGGAGTCTGATGCGCACGTTGTAAAAACAACTTGGCCCATTCGACCTAGTCGTCAGCCCGGCAGTCACGAAGGCTTTATCCGGGATGATGCCAATGGGACCGTTTACATGGGAGAAGGTGGCTGGGGCGCCCCATTGCGTAGCAATGATGACCCTAAGCCCTGGACCCGTAGCCACGGGCGCTTTAATCAATTCAAGTGGGTTTTTATCGACCAGGAAAAAATTGAGATCCGCACAATTCAAACAGAAGGATCAACGCGAGTAGCCGAGGTTTCTCCTGACAATATCTTTGAACCTCCCTATGGTCTCGTTATTTGGAGCCCCAAAGAAGGTGATGTGGTTCGGATTTTGAATCCTAATGCACGCCCTAAGCCTCCAGGTGGTGGCCCGATAGCCCAAAATAATCCTGGTGGACCACAACAGATTTCACCAGATGCTAGCGGAAACGTACATATCGACTACAATCTAACGGAGGTTTCCCAGGTGCAGATCATCCTCATCAACAGTCAAATGCAGGAAATGGCGCGTTTGGAGTATAAGGCCCAAACACCAGGGCCTTACAAGAAATCGCTGGACTTAAGTAATGCTCCAGCCGGGCAGTACAACCTCGTTGTTAAGGCTAATAACAAGCTCAATCAGCGGTACGTCATCCAGATTCCCTGACGTCTATGCCCCAGTTCGGTAGGCCAGGTAAAAACCGTAACCAAGTCCGCGTGATGCACCAAAGCTACCCATGTTAAATGATCCTAGCAGGCCTAATCTAATCGTATCATCATCCGTAAATCCACCAGGCAGCAAATAACCAACCTGCACTGCCAAAGTCTGGTTGAGACTATAGCTAAGCCCACACCAAAAGGCTTTGGGGTTTTCAATATGTAGGTTAAACTGGCTATTGCTAATATTCTCTCCCGCCAGATTAAGCCACATCGATGGTTCAATGATTAAGGTATTTCCAACAGAACGGTACCCCAAAGTGGCATTGCCATGAAAAGCGCGTTGGAGGTTTCCGGTAGGCAAGGTTTCCCTAAAGGTGACATCTTGTGGTAAGATCTGATTCGTACCCGCTCCAGCGAAGAAGTAGCTCCCATCTTGTGGCCCGGCAGGACGCGACGCGAAGTAGACGCCAAAGCCAACATTAGGCCGAAATTCATTGAGCTCGCCCACCGGCTGTAGTGGATCTCCAACATCACGTACGATATATTCGGCCCCATCAATGAACACCTGTTGCATAGCTAACATAAGGCCAATAGAGAGTTGCGCATCTTTGCGTGGACCCGCACGACGTCGACGACGGCGTTGCCCAAAGTTGAGCTTGTAAGCATAGGTGAGTGCTAGTGTATTATTTCGAACTGGCTTGATCTCATCCAGCGATAAATAGCCCCCCATACTGAAATTCTGCTTTTGAAACGGATACTGCCCGAAGATGGTAGTCGTCTGAGGGGAATCCTCAAAGCCCACCCATTCTTGCTGGTGTGTAACTCCTACTTCCCAATAATCTTCAATAGCCGTCATCGCAGGGTTCCACAGAAAATTATTGGGTGCAAATGGGCTACGAGCCGGTAGCTGTTGCGCAAAGCAATTGCTCACATTCAGGACGGCAAGAAACACAAGTCCTAGTGCAATCGGGTAATACAATTTTCGTTTCAGGGAATGGCTCATTTTTCTGTTTTTAAGAGGGTCTCTATTTTACGCTAGTCATGTACTTTTCTACTCCCAAATAATGGTGAGCGTTTGGCGAATTTCACCTTGGCGGAAAGCCAGTACATAGAAGTAGTTTCCGGCGGGTAAGCGCTTACCATTGAATAAGCCCGTAAACCGCTCCTCATCAGATTGGTAGTTCAACTTCTGATACACTAAATCTCCCCAGCGATTGTAGACTTTAAGTGAGTTACTACCAAATTTTCCGATTTCCCCAAACTCGAGGACATCATTAAATCCATCATTATTGGGGGAAATAAGATTGTAGGGAGTAATGCTAGAAACCGGGTCATTAGCGACCAATACAGTTACGTTATCACGGGTAATGCAACCATTGATATCGGTAATCGCGACAGTGTAAGTAGTGCTATCTTCGGGAGCAACCGTCGGGTTACCAATGCTTGGGTCGCTTACCGGAAACTGATTGTCTTCCCATTCATAAAAGATACCTCCAATCGCCATTAACTGAGCCTCATCCCCCGGAGCGATACAAGTATCAAGGCCGGCAGAGGCCAGTACCTCATACACTAATAAGGAAAAATTAAGGGTGTCCGTACCACAGCTATTGCCTACCTCCAATTCGTACTGTTGGGTACTATCAGGAAAAGCTATCGGGTTAGGAATATCTACCGCACTAAGGGTATTTTGACCATTGAGCCATTGGTAAAACTCCCCTCCAATGGCCACCAGTTGTAGGGAATCTCCTGGGCAAAGCTCCAGAAAATCGTTTTCCAACGCAGCTATGGGTAGTTCACCCGCTACCACCTCTACGGTAGCTGAGGCGCTGCAATTAGATGCATTGGTGACAGTCACATTATAAAAGCCGATCTCATCTACTACTATACTATCGGTTGCTGCACCAGTGGACCACTGATACGTTCCCTCAGCTGCTACCACAATACTGATCTCATCATCGCATAAACTTAAGCTATCAGGCAGATCAATACTCGGAGCATCGGGTGCTGAAACCATTGTATCAACCGAAATGGTACAAGCGTTGGCATCCATAATTTGCAAGGAATAATTTCCGGCCGACAAGTCGGAATAATCACCATTGGGGCTCCCCACTCCATTCAAGGAATATTGGTATGGTGGCACGCCTCCAATGGCAGAGCTAAGTATCGCACCAGTGGAGGCTTCGCATTCGGAGTCTACTACTTCAAGAGCTTCTAATTCTAATGGGCTGTCGGCTTCCGAGATAATTAACTCGTAGGTAAATACCACCGTCCCACCGTTATCGGTAATGGTCAATACGTATACGCCCCCCGAAAGATTATCTAGCGTCAAACCTGTAGCAGAAAAACCGTCCGGCCCGGTCCAGGAAAGATCAAAGTCATCCGGATTTACTTCTAAGGTAACCTGCGTGCTACCATCTGCGGCACCAAAGCAACTTACATCGGCACTATTGATACCAAAGCCCAGCGGTGCCTGGATAGCAATACGACCATCAACTGGATCAAGTTCAACGGGCTCAAAAATGCCAACCACGGGAGTAGCACGAAAAATTTGAACCTCCAATGGAGTACCGGTAAAAAGAAGATCCGTAAAATCGCCGGGATTCCCCATCGCTGTGAACTGTAAATTGGCGATAACGGCGCCATTGGCCAGAGTGCGGCCATTGCCCGTATTATCAAACCAGCTCAGGCGGAGTTCGCCTTGTTCGGCTTGAAAGTCACCAATAGCCAATAAAGGAAGCTCCCCCAGTTCGAAATCAACATAGGTGGCAATTTCTGTATTCCAATTGATGGAAAGCTGAATACTAACGATACTATCGAAACCGCTCACAGTGAGTGGTAGGCTTACCGTTTCGCCATCGGCGACGGTAACTTCGGGCAAGTTAAGTGTCAGGCTTTGTGCATCCAGAGCACCTGGAGGCCAATACAGTAGAGAGAAAACGAAGCACACTAGAAGCGATAACTTCGGCAAGTGTAGTTTCATAGTTTTGGGATGAAGCTTGTAACGGCAGATAAAGATACGGAAGGATGAAATAAATTTATTTGTGTTTTATATTTTAAAAAATCAACAAAATAAATTACATTAGTGCTTGAGTAAGCAGAAAAGCCATTAATCATAGGCTAATATTCCCGCCGCCAAGGGCGCTACAGCGGCAAACAAATCAGAGGTTTTTATTCCCGGTTTTTCTACTCGATATAGGATTTTGTTGGTCCCGACAGTGAGGTGTCATTGTCGGGAGTGTGAATCCCATGCCATTACTCTCGTGAGAGAGGATTGGTCATGTCCCGGACCAGGAGAGGGTGGGCCCGCCGAAGGCGGTATGTCCAACAATCAAAGCAAGTCACCAATGCTCCGAATTCTTCCTCGCTCCTGAATAATCAAGTCAATATTACCTCAACAAACAAGGCCCTTCCACATTCCGCAGAAGGGCCTCGTTCATCTTCGTGTCTTACGTTTACGGCCGCACCACTACCATCGAACGGGTAGCCGTTTGCTCACCCGCACGTAAGGTGTAGTAGTACACGCCAGCTGGCAGGGCCAGTTGGTCCAAGCGCAGGCGCTGCTCACCAGCTCCGTAATGCTTTTCTTGCTGCCAGATTAATTGTCCGTACGCATCGTGGATACTGAAGGTAGTCATACTGCCTTCTGGCAAGTAGAAACCAATATTCGTCACTCCACCAAATGGGTTAGGATTATTCTGATCCAAGCGGAAGTTCGCAGCGGTTGGGTCATCTGTACTCGTGATCGTTTCGCCGAACTGTAGTTCTGGCTCAAAGGCATCATCCGTGCTATTATAAGCTTCGGGTAGCATGCCATTCGGATCAATCCGTAGCAGGCTATTCCAGTCCGTGATATCAGCTTGGGCGCGGAATTTCAAGGCGAATAGTGTAGTGCTTGGTGTTGCACTGTGGCCGTTTCCGTCCAGGCTGAACCAGCTCAAGCGTAACTCACCATTAGCAGCTTCCGAACCACCTACCACCACTGTATGGAATGGCTGCTCCTCGGATGGGAGGAACTCTAGGAATTCCAGCTGACTGGTTGGGAACTGAATACCAAACTGATAGCTCACCATATCCGCAAAGTCTTCGCTACGGAAGTACAAGGTCACTTCGTCTCCTGCGGCAACAGTTGGGTTATCCGCTACGAATGGCAGGGGATCCAAATTGCGGCCTTCGCCCTCACCACCAAAGTTGGCTGGATTAGCTTCACCTAAGATGTCACCCACCTTCACACCAACGAAGTTGGCCGTTTCTGGTTCCATCAGCATCATACTACTGGTAGACTCGTACGGGAAGACGTTGTAGGCATCAAAATCGGTCGGCATATCCTGACCTTCTGTCACGAATACCCAAGATGGACACTGATCGAAGTCAGACTGCGCGCCAATAATCAGGCGTTGAATCAAGAAGAGGTCAAGCGTAGTGAAGGCATCATTACAGTTGGCATCACCCGCAATCACTTGATATGGCGAAGTTACCTGCGGTGGGTTCATGCCCAATAGGAAGCGCTGACCGATAAACAGGCCGTATGTTGACAGGCCATTGTCTGCCGCAGCATTCTTTTCTACACTCACCGTGTATTCCATTCCCGGAGTCAGGTCTGGCATATTGTAGGTGCCGCCTTCGTTCGTCATCATAGTCTCCTCAACCCCTGGGCCAGTAATTGTCACTGCAGCATCCATGATACCTTCACCCCAGAAGGTAGAAAGGTTACCACTCAACGCAGCCATATTGACAATACTAGCTGAGCCCATTGACAAGGTATATGGTACAACTGTTGGTGTACCACCAATCACCGCGCCCACCTCAATTGGCAGTGGCGTTTGTACAAACTTAATGATGGTGCTTTCGCCCGCATCACCCAGCAATAGTACATTCAAGTAGAACAGCACATCGTCCGGCCCTACATCCAGGTGATCACCCGAGTTATTGAAGTAGCTGAAGGTGTTATTTGCCACATTATACTGAGGGGCGATGATGCCGTTAGTTACACCGGTAATCAGAGCTACCTCCTCATTCATTACCTCAATGCTCCCCGCTAGTGAGATAATATTTTGGACATTATCAATCGTCACCGGTACTTGCACAGTGGCGTTAGGGCCACCTTCTGATTCACCAATATCTAATAGTGCCAGGTTCTCTTCCGCAGTAACTGTAATCGTCTCACAATGCGTATCGGAGCCACAAGAGCCCCATACCTCAAGGCAAACAGTATAAGTGCCCGGTGCAGCATAACTGTGTTGTGGATTCGTAACCCCGTCTTCATTGCCATCACCAAATTCCCAGAAGTAAATACCGTTGCTGGATAGGTTCTGGAAATTGACCGTGAGGCCATCAATGGTGTAGTCAAAGTCTGCCACCAAGTTGCCTGGAGTTGTTCCAGGAACGGTCAGCGATAACGCATTCTGACAACCATTAGCATCCATCACTGTCACGAAGTAGTGACCGCCATTAAGGCCAGTAATAATGTAACTATTGGTATTGGTTGAAGCGCTACCGCTAGCATCGCCAGACCAATCAATCGAATACGGAGCTTCTCCTCCGTCGAAAAGTAAACCAATCGAACCAAGTGTATTACAACCTGGACCGACGATAGTCGGATTCACTTGTAGCAAATCTGCTGGCGTTTGCACAGTTACGTTAGCACTGCGCTGGCAACCATTAGCATCCGTTACCCGCACATAGTAAGTACCTGCTTCCAGATCATCAATCGTGTAGAAGCTGGAATTCACATCCACCTCCCCTACTGGTGTAGCACCGAGGTTCCAGGCAATAGTGTACCAAGGGGTTCCACCATCAATGTGTACCGCAATACTGGCTGGACCGCCGCAAGAGCCGTTAATAGCTTCGAAGGTTACGTCTAGCGTATTCTGAATATTAATTACCTCAACCCACTGGACATCTACACAACCCGTTCCATCCGTAACGATAATGATGTACACACCGGAGGCGGCATTTTCAATATCGTAGTAAGGGTTGTTCGTCGTGGCCGTACCAGAGTTCGGGCCAATCCACTCAATCGTATATGGTCCAACACCGTTGAAGAAGTCCATCCAGATGTTATTCAAGGAACCACATCCGTTATTACTCACACTGTGTACCACCTCAAAATCAGTTGGGCCACTTTCTACCACAATGTTGTCGCTGGTAATACAACCGTTGACATCTTGCACAACAACTGTGTAAGGGCTACCTGGTAGGTTCTCAATAACGTAAACGGGGCTGTTGGATGTTGCAAAACCTTCCACTTCTCCGTACCAGCTAATTTGGTAGGGGCCCGTTCCGTTAGAGATACTTACCATAATACTGCCATTGTCACCGCAAGTGCCGTCGGTAGCCGTCAGGTCAATATCAATACTGGTATCGCCCACAGACTCAATAGTAGAAATTGTACAGCCGTTTTGATCGGTCACCGTAAAGCTGTACAGCCCGGTGGCTACATCATTCAAATCGTAGCTATTGCCATTTACGGTAGCTGAGCCATTCTCTGGTCCTTGCCAGGTCAGTAGATACGGTGGAGTTCCACCACTGAAAGTGATCGAGAAGCCCGGAGGCGTTAAGCAGTTTCCATCTTGTGGATCAGCCCAGATACCTAAATCGTTATTCTGCTGAGTTACCGTAGCCGTAGCACTGCCCGTACAGTTTCCGTTACTAACCGTGATATTGTAAGTACCAGCAGTAAGGTTAGGAATGGTGTAACTGGTGCCATTCGTAGTGAAAGTACCATTGCTTGGGCCCGTCCAAGCAATCGTGTACGGTGCCTGACCTCCACTATAGCTCAGGTAGATACTGCCGTTTTGATCACAAACCGCAGGGTTCGGACTAGCAGATACTACGATATTGCTATTTGTGTTCTGTACCGTAGCCAGAGTTACATCGCTACAACTACCGCTGGTGGCCGTAATAGTGTAAGTGCCGTTGGTCAGGTTAGGAATGGTCAGATTGCTTCCGTTAATGGTCTGACTACCGCTTTCCGGTCCAGTCCAACTGATCGTAGTTGTGCCCTGACCATTGGCGACACTTACGTATATGCTACCTCCCTCGCCACAAACAGCGGGGCTTGGTATTGCAGTTACTTCTAAATCTGGTGCCGGTGCAGGTAAAAGACTACTCACCGCTCCGTCACAGTTTCCACTTACTACCGTAATGGTATATCCACCAGGTAGTAGATCTGGTATTTGTACGTTCGGGCTGTTAGTCGTCAAACTACCCGATTCTGGTCCAGCCCAACTTACTTGCCAAGGCGCAACTCCACCGATGATGTTCAAGAAGATATAACCTTGTTCACCACAGAAGCCAGCAATTGGCGTAGCCGCTATTGTCAAGGCACCCTCAGGTGCAGTTAGTACTGTACTTGCAGTTGACGAACAGCCATCTGCACTCACTACGGATACGGTATACGTCCCAGCATCCAAATCAGGTAGCACGACAAATTGCCCACCAATGGTTACCGTACCACTTTCAGGGCCGGTCCAGGTAACGGTATAGTTCGGGTTGGCACCAGCAATGCTTACGGCTATTTGACCATCGTACTCACAGTCACCAGGTGTAGGCGTCAAACTAATCAACAGATCATCTTCCGGATCAGTTAAGATCACCGACTCGGTATCATCACAGCCATTACCGTCATCTACTGTTAAAACGTAGGTGCCCGGACTCAAGCCCCCAATCTGGAATGGCGTACCACCAATCGTAGCTGAACCACTTTCCGGTCCCGTCCAGGTCAGGGTGTAGGTTCCATCACCACCAGCTGCCTGTGCAGTGATTGAGCCTTCAGTCGTACAGTCACCGTTGTTTGGCGTAGCACTTAGGTCTACATCATCCTCTGCAGTAGTTACCGTTACAACTTCGTTTTCGGCACAACCATTATCGTCAATCAATGTCAAAGTATAGGTGCCCGCAGGAAGACTACCAATTGTATAAGAACTTCCCGAGAAGACATCGCTTCCATTTTGTGGGCCACTCCAACTCAAAGAGTAGGGTGCAGTGCCCTCAATGGTGGTTACCACAATACTGCCCGGTCCGGCACAAGTACCAGCAATGGGGGTCGCGGTGAAGATATTGATCGGCGCAGGGAAGATGATGATATCCTGCTGCATATCCATACAGCCATTGGCATCAATAACGGTTACTTTATAAGTGCCTGGTGGCAAATCTTCAATTTCGTAGCCTTGCGTGCTGGTTGTGGCAGAACCATCTTGTCCTCCCTCCCAAGTGACGGTATAAGGTGGTGTACCACCTACGATATCTACCCAAATGGTGTTGTATTGACCACATTCATTGTAGATCAAAGCTGTAATCACCTGCACCGGACTACCGGTATTGATCACTACCGTCTCAGTTTCGGTACAGCCGTTATCATCCGTTAGGGTCAACGTATAAGTTCCGCCTGGTAGGTTGTCTAAGACATAGACGCCACCGGTGTTATAGGTTTGGGTACCACTTACTGGGCCATTCCAGTTCAGCACGTAAGGCGCTGTTCCACCGTCAATATTGACTTGAATGCTGCCCGTTTCGCCACAAACGCCACCACTTGGTGTGGCATCAAATATATCTACCGGAGAAGGGAAGATGATAATGTCCTGCTCCATATCCATGCAGCCGTTCACGTCTACCACCGTCACCTTATAGGTACCCGGAGGTAAGTCCATGATCTCGAAACCTTGCGTGTTGGTAGTGCCGGAGCTGGTTTGCGGGCCTTCCCAGCTAACCGTGTAAGGCGGTGTTCCTCCTACAATATCAACCCAAATAGTGTTGTACTGACCACAGACGTTGTAGATCAGCGCCGTAGTAATATCTAAACCACCATTGCTGTTATCCACCTCAGCAGTTAGCGTACGGGTGCAACCGATGTTGTCGGTAATAACCACGGTGTAGGTACCAGAAGGCAGATTAGAAATCGCGTATTGGAAACCATTGATACTTACGCTACCCGATTGTGGGCCCGTCCAACTGATGGTAAAGTTGGGAGCACCTTGCTGGATGTCCACAATAATGGCACCGGTGCTGCCACAAAGGCCATCCACTGGCTGAAGGGTAGCTAGAAGGTTATTTTCCACACTTACACTCACAGTACCCGAGGTAGAACAGCCGTTGGCATCCGTTACCACTACCGTGTAATTACCCGCAGGGGTATTAGGAATTTGGAATACCGTACCATTGGTGGAAGCACTACCCGTTTGTGGGCCACTCCAACTGATAAGATACGGAGCGGTACCATTGGCAATGTAAACACCGATGTTTCCAAAGTCGTTGCAGATGCCATTGTTCCCGACTAAACTCACCTCAAGGTCACTACCAACATTCAGAATTTCTTCGGTTGTAGTCGCAGAGCAACCATTGGCGTCTACTGCGTAGATAGTGTAAACACCAGCAATCAAACCACCAATGATGGTGGAAGAACCGCTTATCGTTTGGCTACCAGATTCAGGTCCGGTCCAACTCACCTGATAAGGACCTACGCCGCCACTGAGGTTCACACCAATAGAGCCTCCAGAACCACATACTGCCTCGGAGACAGTGGTCGAAATATGCAAATTCGACTCGGCACTAGTCACTTGCGTTACCGCATAATCCGAACAGCCATTGGCATCCGTTACCTGTACAGAGTAAGTGCCGGCGGGTAGGTTCGGCAAGTTCACGACGTTAGTAGCGGTAGTCGTCTGGCCGTTTTGTGGGCCCGTCCAGCTTACGACATAAGTGGGCGAACCACCGTTAATGGTCACTAGCACAGATCCTGGCAAGCCACAAATTCCGTTTTGCGGTGTCAGATCTACATCAATTTCATCACAACCTCCAATCTCTACCGTCTGCGTTCCGCTACAGCCGTTGGCATCGGTGATGATTACGGTGTAGGTGCCACAAGGCAAGTTGCCAATATCCAATCCATCCTCGTTCGTGGAGAGAATACCACTTTCCGGACCAGTATAACTGATAGTGTAACTTGGGGTACCACTGAATATATCAATCCAAAGTGCACCGTTTTGGGTACAGCTTCCCGGTAGGGGTATTACGTTGATGCTCAGTCCGCCTCCCTCACCAACGGTGAGTGTCACCGTTTCGGAATCCGTACATCCATTATCATCTTCTACCGTAATGGTATAACTACCGGCTGGCAGGTTGGGAATGGTGTAATTACTGCTATTCGTACTAATGGAGCCGCTCTGTGGACCGGTCCAGGTAATCCAATAAGGTGCATCGCCGTTGGAGACGTTCACTTCAATACTTCCATTGTCCCCACATACTCCGGGGTGCGGCGTAGCGCTCATTTCCAGGTTACCGTCTGGAATAACCACCGTTCGGGTTACCTGACACCAATTGTCATCCTCGATAGTTACCTGATAGGTACCACCAGGCAAATTGATAATATTGAAACTGCTTGCGTGTACTGTGGCACCACCACTGACTGGGCCGCTGACCAGGATGTTATAAGGTGAATCCCCATTGTAGGTCTGTACATGGATAGCGCCGTAGTCACCACAACTCGCTGGTGTCACCGTAAAGCTCCACGTAAAGTTGCCACTACTATGGTTAATCGTTACCTGTTGGGAGATAGAACAACCATTAGCATCCGTAATGTGGATACTGTAATCACCTGGATCCAAGTTGCTGATCGTAAAGTTATTAGACTGAGATACCAGGTTACCAGAGGTAGGTCCACTAACGTAAATATGGTAAGGCGCTTGGCCATTGGCAATATGAACATCGATAGAACCTTCGGACATACATACCGCATCGTTAGGGGTAAGTGTAGCCGAAAGGTTACCACCCCCAAGAATAGTGACGGTGCCCGTCACGGAGCAGCCTTGCGAGTCCGTCTTGGTTATCGTGTAAGTACCCGGAGGTAAATAGTAAATGGTGCAAGAGTTGCTGCTGGTAGTGAAACTACCGCTAACTGGTCCACTGTAAGTAACCAGATAGTTGGGCGTGCCGCCGCTGGAACCAATGTGTATAGAACCCGTATTTTGGCCACAGCTACTGGAGGTAGCCGAAAGGTCGACCAACGTAAAATCACATTGGGTGCTACATTCTACCAATAGATCGTAATCACTTACCGCCCCGTTGTAGCCGTCCACAACGACATAGTATGTGCCGGCTGGTAAGAATTCACTGATATATTCATTCTGCGTGCCAGAATTTTGACTGTATTCTAGGCAATCTCCCCGGTCGCAGGAATTGAGCAAGAACAGTTCCAGGTTAGCAGACAATCCCGCTAGGGTGATCGTTACTGGTCCATCCTCCGTAGTTGTGAAAGTGTGTACGATCTCCGGACCATTATTTTCTACGTTGCGAACGTTACCACAACCGTAAAGCGACACATCATCATTACCATTCAGGTTAGTGCCCCAATAGGGCTCTCCACACTGCAAAGAAACCGCATCACCACAATACAGGTAACCACAACTCACTTCCAGACGGAAGGTACCTTCTGAGCTAGGGTATTGACCATCTACCACGATGTAGTAAGTTCCGATAGGGGCATCTTCAAGAATGATCCCCTCGTTGTTGGTATTGGTGTTGCTGGTGGTACTCTTGGCCAAGCAAGTCAGTTGGCTACAGTTATCTGCCAGAAGGAATAGATCAAGGTCCATTCCTGGAGTAATGATCTCCAAACCAATCTGTAAATCTCCAGCTGATTGCTTTTCAATCACGTAAACGCGATCCGGACCGTAGAAGGAAGTATTCGTGCAGCCAGGATAATTGGTGATATTGTTACCAGCACCCACAGTAGTTTCAAAGGGAAGGAAATCTCCACACTGAATTGGGACAGCCTCGGCACACCAGGCAGAGGTACCACTACACGGGCCACTGGTATAACTGGTGACACCAGCAGCATCCGCCCGGCAATCATTGGGGTAGGTCACCCCATTACAACCACAAACGGGATCATAATTGAGCGGACAAAGCGCGTCTGGGTCAATCTGGTTCGCATCAATACAGGCACTCTCGCAAGTACCAGGAGTATATACTGTAATACCCGCTGCTTCGGCATAGCAAGCATTATCGTAAGTCACAGCATTACAACCACAAACGGGCGCATCATCTGCCGGGCAAGTAGCCGTAATCACCCCCGTATCATCGTTTACGGTAGTAGCATTACTCGTTATTACATATTGTGGATCATAGCAACTAGAAGGTGGACAAGGTCCAGGGCGGGTACTCTGAACACCAGCAGCATCCGCCGCACACTCATTGGGGTAGGTGATGTTGTTACAACCACAAACCGGCTCGTAATCCGTTGGGCAGTTCTGCGTTGGATTAATCTGCCAGGGATCGATACAACTATCATCAAAGCAAGTACCTGGGGTATAGTCGTAGATACCTGCGGCCTCGGCATAACAAGAATTGAGGTAAGTGACACCATTGCTACCGCAAACGGGACTTACGGTATTAGGGCAACCTCCCGTTATTCCACCATTATTCGTGAAGAGCATGCCTGCCGACGCGATACCGACGGGATTCATCTCGCTATCAATCGCCATGATATCGGTAACCGAAAACGGTAATTGATCCGGAGTCCCCGGCAGGGTTAGATCTGCGAAGTTGAGAATAAAACGCGCTACCTTACCCGCACCTTGCACATCAGTTTGATCAGTCCGCACGAAGGTAACTGTCGCCGTTCCAGCAGCACTATTATTTTGCACAAAGGCCGCTACTCCAGTATTGGTGGGATTAAAGAAACTCTCGGAATACAGACTTACCAATAGGCCATCCTCTGCCTGCAAGATACCTGGGTGATAGTTTAACGTAAACGTCAGTCCGTAGAAAGACTCGAAAGGCATATTGTCGCCCAAGAGGAAAAGGACTTCCGCTGCTTGTCCCGAAACCACCTCATCCTCGAATTGGTTGAATAGCATTCCAGGGGCCACAACGTCGATCGGCAACTCAGGCTGGAAGTTGTCCGGCACCTGGGTACCGTGTACAAGCCCAAAGTTTTGCGAAAGGGCATCCGCATCGTTCGCGTCTACCTGGCCATTGCCGTTAGCATCAGCATAGGCATAGTTGGTGCTTTGCGGGAATTGCTTTGTCCAGGGGTTGCCCATGGCTTGCTCTTGCCAAATCGTATTGCCGTCAGGACGATTCGGGCCCGTAGCCTGATTGGCTACGCCCCAATAGAGAAAATCTACTCCATTGACAATGCCATTGTTGTTGATATCGCCCGGCCAGATCATCTGGGCATTAGCAAAAAAGGAAAAACAAAGAGAGAGAATGAGAAGACTAAGGGTACGTGTAGTCATCTGGTGCATAGTGCTTAGTTTTACTGGCCTATTTGACGCTTCCGCCACACAGAAGTAACGCCCTACACAGAAGGAGTTTCCTCGATCGCTTGTACACAAGCTTCAAAAACCAGCATGTATGTTATTAAGAATACAGTCGCACCAAGGGTCAAATCGCTTTGGTGCGTTACAGGTAGGATGTAAGGGATGAATTGCAAGTACTGAAAAACGGCAGCAAATACTGTGCTTCCCAGCGATAAACTATTACGTAAAGTTACTAAAAAGGATGCGTAAGACTGGAGGGATTATCCTAGGGCAAAAACATATTTTTAAAGATAAATTATAAATAATTCACACCTGTTATTTTATCATTCACCCGCTCAACCGATCCAAGAGGGGACTTGTTTGAATATTAACGATCATATACATTTGCCCCCACAAACAAACATCATCCAAATGCGATACTCCCTTTTCGCCCAAGTACTCTTCCTCTCTTTTCTCATCACCGCTTGTAATTCGACGGACCAAGAAGCAGCTACCGACACTGTCGAGCGGCAGCAGTTTGTTGCTTCTACAGAGCCTCTGCCTGAATTTACCACCACAGTGGTAGAGGCCGAACTCGCTAGCCCACGCAAAGAAATGAGTGGAGTTTTAGACGGCGTAAAGATTACCGTCAACTACGGCAGCCCTTCTGTTAAGGGCCGTAGTATCTGGGACTCGCTAGTGCCTTACGGCGAAGTGTGGCGTACCGGAGCAAACGAAGCTACTCGCTTTACCGTCAATAAGGATATCACCGTGGGTAATGCTCAGTTGCCCGCTGGCACTTACGGCTTATTCACTATTCCAGATGCAAATGGCTGGCAAATCATCTTCAACCGAGAGGCCGATCAGTGGGGTTCTTACGAATACGACGAAGAACAAGATGTGATCCGAGTTAGCTCGCAACCTACCACTATCGCCGATACTAGTGAGACTCTTGAGTTCTCCCTTGGACGCAACGCCGTCATCATGGAATGGGAAACTTTGCGCCTTCCAATTCCGGTTACTGGGAGTTAGACTTGGCTGTTGTTGTGCCATCCGCTATTTTTGCCGCTGAAAACAATACTGCCTTCCGCGGGCTGCTCTTGAATTAGCGAGCCTTTAGAATGCGGGGATGCCCCAACGCAAGCAACTATACCTGATGAAGAAGTGGTACCTGAAGGCCATCATCCAGAAGTTTATTTCTTTTCTCCCGCTACGCAATCGGATCAACTTTTTCTTTCAGAAGTATGTGACCCGTGGCGTTGACCTCAATGAGCAGCACTTCTTCAACAAGTTCGATCACTTGTGCGATCACCTAGAGCATTTCCAGCAAGTTACGGGCCGCGAAAACTTACAGGGGATTAGCTGCCTGGAGTTGGGTACCGGTTGGTATCCTATTATACCACTGGGCTATTATCTCAAGGGAGCAGATAAGGTTTACAGCGTTGATATTTCAGCACACCTCACTCCAGCTACTTTCTTGCGCTGCCTGGAGGAAATGGAGCGGTACGAAGATCGCATTCGCGAAAGCCTGGGCACTATAGACGAAAACCGCTGGCAACTCCTGCAGGAAATTCGCCGCAACTACGATACCTATAATACCCAAGCTGAGATTTACGCGCAGCTTGACTTCGGCCCCATTGTAGCAGATGCTCGGCAACTCCAGTTGGAGGACAATAACATTCAACTCATTAGCTCCAACAATACTTACGAGCACATCTACCCTGAGGTATTGGGGGGCATCATCCAACGCATGTGGGCTTTACTGGCGCCCGGTGGCATCATGAGCCACTTCATCGATATGTCTGATCACTTTGCGCATATGGATCGGGGGATCGATATCTACAACTTCTTACGCTTCAGCGAAAAGCAATGGGACCTGATTGATAATCGCATCCAACCTCAAAACCGCTGGCGCCTACAACACTACCGGGAATTGTATCAGGAGCTTGATATTCCTTTTGCAGAGAGCAAACTTCGGGAAGGAGTATTGGAACAGGTTTTGGCCACGCCCCTGGCCACCCCTTTTGCCGAAATGCCGGCCAAGGAGGTGGCTATTAGTCATGGGTATATGATTAGTCAGAAGGGTTAAAGTTCATTGCATTCGCGGGGGTAGCTCGCGGTATTAGTTTTCGTTAAAACCATGATTGGACCCACTTTATTTGCGGAAGGATTATTCCATTCGTAGAAACTCAGGTCAATGGAAATAACGACTTGATTTTACTTACCTGCGAGCATAGCGAACTATTCCCCGCGAGCCTTGCGAGCCCCCCACAAAAACTAAAGCCAGACACCTACATCGGCATCCGGCTCCAGTAATTATTCACCATTTGAATCTCTAGAAACCAGCTTTGGGACCAGCTTCTGCTATCTTTCTTATTCCAGGCGCGTCAATTTCTTGACATTATCCTCTGGAAAGCGATCTACTAGTAAGTAGTTGGGATCAATACCCGCCTCGAACGGCTCTTCGTCAACGATCATCGTGAAGGTTGACATTGTACTGTTGATACGGTGCCGTTCTGAATGGAGCAGGCGATTATTCTGCTTTCCTTCTTCCGCTACGGCCAGTACACCCAATTCGATCCAATCGTTGAACACGACTTCTGTTTCATGGCCAAGTGAATCTGCCCGGAATTTTTCTACCTCTACGGTAAAGTTGACCTCGTAACGGCCATCGGGCAGTTCTTTGTAGGTAGCCTCCGTCGTACGGTTACTGTAGAGGGTAATGGTCTCGAACATATCCTCAATCAGGTACTGCAGACTATCCGGAGTAGCTGCTTTAATGTACTCGATACATTCCAAGGAGGTGGTGTACGGTGCCTCCTGGTAAGCCACATCATCCACATAGCGGCGTAAAGCTGCATTAAGGCTATCCTCACCAATATATTCCCGTAAGGCATACATAACTACACTTCCTTTACGGTAGTGGATATAAGCCTGATTTTCGTTGTACAACAAAGGTTGCTCTCCCTCACGTTCACCACTACGGCCACGCAAGTAGCGATCCATTTCGTACTCCAAAAACTGTTTCATTTTATCCTTCCCGTAGGCTTCTTCCATCACCATCAGAGCGCTGTACTGGGCAAAGGTCTCCGACATCATCGTAGCGCCTTGTACCAAAGCACCAATCACTTGGTGTGCCCACCACTGATGCGCCATCTCGTGGGCGACTACGTAGTATACACCGTCAATGGCATCTTCCTCCCGCAAGTCGGCCATAAAGCCAATGCTTTCGGAATAAGGCATGGTACCGGGGAAGGCCTGGGCGAAGCTAGCATAGCGTGGAAACTCAATGATGCGCGCCTGTGTATGCGGGTACGGACCAAAGTTGCTAGAGCAGTAAGACAAGGAATGCTTCACCGACTTCACCATTTTGTCCACATTGTATTCGTGGCCAGGGTGATAGTAAATTTCCACATCCACTTCCTCGCCGGTAGGCCCTTCCCACTTGTCGCGTTCCACCTGATAAGCGCCCGAAATAAAGCTGTAGAAATTGAGGGCCTGATGATCTAATTCGTACTCGAAGTAACGACGGCCATCTTCTTCCCATTCGCGCACCAGCGAACCGGGCGCAATGGCTACCTGATCACTACTGGTACTGAGTACCGAATGAACATCTACCCAGTCGGAATCACTAGAGATATAGGTATTGGCACAACTATGACCACACTCGTGTTTAAGCTTGGGCATTCTAGGGCGTTTGGGTAGTTCCTTATCGTGACGATCATCACGGCTACTGAGTTCTCGACTAGCGTCGTAGCCAAAGCCAGGCATGAAGGCCCCGTTGTTTACGAACGTACCATTGGGTACAATATTCAGATTGGATACTTCATTCTCAATCCCCTTACTGACATACTCAGACGCTATTTGAATGAGCATACTATCGCCCGGTGCCATAGGTTGATCGAGTTCATAGATTTGGTAACGTAACGTGGTGTCGTTCCAAACTAGTTCACTACCCGGTATCTCGGCAGCAACCTTAAATTCATTGGGGAGACTAAGATGCAAGCTATCCAGGCTCACATTGTGCTTATTGACAACCCTCATTTTGGCTTTCGCCAGAAAATCGCGCTCCTCAGGAAAGATATCAATAGCATAATCCACCGATACGATACGTGGCTGAGCCACTCCTTCGTACTGCTTATAGGAACGTTCGTAAGAAGCCGATCTTTCCTCTAAAGTGTCCGAGGGCGTAATGGTGTTCACCACTTTGGTCTGATAGTACAAGAACCCACCGATAAACAACCACACCAATCCCACTCCCGCACTGAGCATAACAGTAGGTCGATCAAAGCGCAAGCGTGCGATACTGCTGCGCTGAGCAAAGGTATTGGCCTTGCCTCTCACCCAAAATAGAGCGGCGGCAATGCCTAAAAGCACCATGAACACCAGCCAGTATAAATTGAACCAGCGCAAGCCCGTTTCGTAAGGGCCCCAGGCATTCATATCAGAGTAGGTATAGGATGGTGTACCACCGAAAATGAGCAAGTTGGAGCTTACATCCAATGGCGACCAAATGAAGGCGTTGGCCGCAATAACGACTAGAAATACCAGGTACCCCAAATACTTATTGTTCACCAGGGATTGGATCAACAAGGCCAGCATAATGTAGAGGGCAAACCCGTTGAGATCATACAGCAGGAATTCACGTGCGTAAACCGCAAATTCGAAATTGGTATATCCCTTTCCGGCCTGCGTAGCGACTCCAATGAAGATGCCTAAGATGAGAATGGCTGCTACCATACCAACCAGGGCAAAGAATTTCGCTACCATGGGCACCCAGGTAGGGAAAGGAGAGGCATCGTAGAACTCATCCATCTTAGCATCCCTTTCCTTCCAAACAATCACTCCACTGTAGTACATGATAATACCAAAGAGGAAGAGATAAAGTGTGCCCCGAATGGCATCAACCATGAGGTAGGTGACGGGATGATTACCCGTACCAAACCACTGATCGACGTACTGGATACCAAAGGCCATATTGAGGCCACCCGCGATGAGGATGACAATAAAGGCCGTACTCTTGGCAATACCCCAGAACTCCAGTTTTGTCTGGTGCCAAAGCTGGCTCAGCGCCGTACCCAGGCTATCGTTTACCGTAACAGATGGTAGGGGCTCCGTTTGCCCTACCACCAAACGCGGAGATGCTTCCGTAGTAGCGGTTTTCCCTTTTTTACGTTCACGCCTACGCGTAAAGGAGAACCGCCAGTAAGTGAACGCAAAAATGGCCAATGACACTCCGATCCAGAGCAAGCGATTTAGCAGAAGCGCTCCACTAAAGCCCAACCAGGTCGTGTTCTTATCATTCATGGTCCAGTACTTGGTTTCCAGTGCCAGCGTATTGATCGCCAGTGGGTCCATTAGTTTGACCACTGCCTCATTATCCAAATCCGCCATCAAACTAGCAGTAACACCATAGCCGACCAGCAAAATAATGGCTCCCAAGAAGGAGATTACGCTAGAGCGGAATAAAGCCGCCAGGGCAAAGATGATAGCACTAATGAAGAGGGTATTGGGCAAAACAACTAGCAGAAAACTATTGAGATAGGCTCCAAGGTAGAACGGTCCAACCTGATCAGCATCGACCCACCAGCCACTGAGGGAGGCCAGAAAAATGCCCAGGTAGATACCTAGGGCCGGTAGTGTAGCTGCGAGTACAGCACCAGTAAAACGTCCTCCTAAGTACCCCCATTTGCTCAAGGGCGTAGAGAATAGGATTTGATCATACTTCACACTATAATCACGCAGAGCAGAGGTATTCATGAAGGCCGTGACCATCAATAAACTGATGAAGGTCATCCAGGCTGGATACATCATCAAGGCAAAGGGTGAATTGACATTCACATTACCCAAATCTTGGCCCACCTGAATGCTATCCGAAACGGAAGCACTGTAGATCAACAGGAAGTTGACAATAATGAAGATGTACACCATGGGCTGCCGGAGCCGGGTACGTAGTTCGAACTGAAAAAATTCTTTAAACATGGCTTCCGGTTTTTAGTGCATCACTTGTGAAAAGAAAACATCTTCCAGATCGGCACTAACACCGACAAAGCCATCACCAGGATCAGCATCACTACTGATATGAATGAGTGGCTGCCCCGCTACCAGTTTGGTAGAAATGAGCTGAAACTGCTGATCGTAGCGTTCCCATTCGGCTTTGGTAATCTGCTTCTCCCAGATCTTACCTTCCAGCGCCGCCATAGCTGCTTGTGGCGTTCCGTGGTACAGTAACTTACCGTGGTGGATGATGGCCATATTAGAACAGAGTTCTTTGACATCCTCTACAATGTGCGTAGAGAGAATGACGATCACGTTTTCACCAATTTCGGCCAGGAGATTGTAGAAGCGGTTACGCTCGCCGGGGTCAAGACCCGCTGTGGGTTCGTCTACAATAATCAGTTGCGGGTTGCCAATAAGCGCTTGGGCAATGCCAAAGCGCTGACGCATACCACCAGAGAAGCTGCTCACGGCTTTCTTGCGTTGCTCGTAGAGGTTTACCCGCTCTAGCAAAGCATTGACGAGTTCTTTGCGCTCACGGCCATTGGTAATACCCTTTAGAACCGCCATGTGATTCAGTAAATCTTGTGCACTTACCCGTGGGTATACCCCAAACTCCTGCGGCAGGTATCCAAGTACCTTTCTGAGTTCGTGCTTCTGGCGTAAGACATCCAGATCATTCAGCATAATGGACCCCGAATCGGGCTCCTGCAGGGTAGCAATAGTGCGCATGAGTGTAGACTTGCCGGCACCATTGGGGCCCAATAGTCCGTACATGCCTTTAGGGATAGTTAAACTCACCTGATCGAGGGCTTTAACCCCGTTGGCGTAAGTTTTGGAGAGGTCGGAGATTCGTAATTCCATATGTGAGTAAAGGATTGTGAATTAGCAATTTGTCTAGCTAAAACTCTCAAAATCATTAACCTTCACCAAATAAACTCCGCGAACGTCCCCTACTCAACTCCGAGCATAGCCAAAGCTTAGACGAATGCCATATTGGCCGTATAAATGAGCGGATTGGATGATGATCAGCCATTGGAGGACGTTGATCAATGAGGAGAGGGTGTTGATCCTTCTGAAGGTAGCTTAAGTATTACTAAAGCTTAAATTTGAGAACAAATAGTCATAAATGCCAACCGATAATAAGCAATTGCAACTTCACCATCATGTAGTTGCAATTGCTCTGCGGCTAATCAACTGCTGTCGAGCCCTGATGATTCCGCCCCCACTGGCGGAATATCAGGATCCTGACACCAAATCGTATTTGGTCGTCAGGAGGTGGGTAACCCAGCCCACAGGCTGGTCGTCTGTCAACCCCCCTCTTCAATCCTCCCTTAAACTTATTCACCTCCCCCTTCAACTAGCTATCCATGACCAACCTTCTCACTTACCTGCGTAACTGGCGCGATCAGCTTTGGGAAAACCGCCTGTGGCAGAATATCCTGCTCTGGGTGCTGCTGTTCTTGTTGATCAAGTTGACGGCCCAGGTCGATGGTGATACCAGCGCGGCTGAGGTTTATGGTGTGATACTAGGATTATGCGTCGTCATAGGAATCCCCGTTTACATTACCAATTATTTAATCCTGCCGCTCTGGCGCAAAGGCCGCTACGCTTGGGGCTTCCTAGCCTACCTCTGGAATGTTTCCTGTTTTGCGGGCTTGGGGCCGATCATCCTGTGTTTAGTAGCTAGTGTAGTAACCGTACTAGCCGGAGGCGAACCGATCGAAAGAGACGATTTTCAGGTTGGTGAATTTCTCAACTTGTTAGGGTCATTAACCATTGCAACCTTGACTGGTGTGGCTGTACGTATTGCGCGAGATAGTATTCTGCAAACCAACAAATCACAAGCGGCAGAACTAAAGCTTCTTAAAGCCCAGCTCAATCCACACTTCCTCTTCAATACCCTCAACAATCTCTATGGCTTGGCAGTGACAAAGTCGGATAAGTTACCGGACCTCATGCTTAAGCTGTCTGACCTGCTCCGCTACAGCCTGTACAACACCCAAGAACAATGGGTGCCTCTCAGTAGTGAACTGCAGTATATTCAGAACTACATTACCCTAGAACAACTTCGGCTAGAGGAACGTACGGCCATCGACTATGTCCAGGAGGGACAAGCTGATCAACAACGCATTGCCCCCATGCTGCTCATTGTGTTTCTGGAGAACGCTTTTAAGCACTTTGGAGCTTCCGACGACGAGGCCGCCCAAATTAAAATCAAGTTGAGTATCAGCGAGAATAAGCTGTTGTTTAGCTGTTACAATACCAAGGATGAGCATATCACCGAAAGTCCAAGAGCACAAAACACGAGTGGCATTGGACTGGCCAATGTGCGCAAACGCTTGGACCTATTGTATCCCAATCGCTATGAGCTGGGTATCCAAAACGAGACCAGTAGCTTTCGCGTATTTTTAGAACTCCAACTCGACCAACTCACAAGCCCCCAAGCATGAAAATCCGCTGCCTGATTGCCGATGATGAGCCGATTGCTCGCCAGATTGTGGCCAACTATATTGACCAGATTCCCCACTTAGAGTTGGTGGGAAGCTGTAAGGATGCTTTTGAAGTTATGGACGAGCTCCGAAAAAAGGAGGTAGATCTGCTTTTTCTGGACATCAACATGCCAAAACTGAGCGGAATAAGTTTGCTGCGGAGCCTGACCAAGCGCCCCCAGGTCATTCTTACCACCGCCTACAAGGAATATGCGCTAGAGGGTTTCGAACTTTCGGTAACCGACTATTTACTAAAACCCTTTTCGCTGGAGCGTTTCCTGCAAGCTATCCAAAAGGTGGAACAGGCGCAAAATTCTCCGGCTAAACCTCAATCCCAGAATGCTCCGGCTGCGGCCTCCTCCCCTACTCACCTTTTTGTCAAAGTGGATAGGCAGATGGTCAAAGTAGTTCTAGAGGATATCCGCTATGTTTCAGCCTACGGTAATTACATCAAGATTCACCTACCGAACGAGACGCTTTTGAGTCTGCAAACACTGGGGCAGTTTCTGGAAAAGCTTCCTGCTAAAGATTTCGTGCAAATCCACAAGTCCCACCTCATTAACTTCCGGCATTTAAAAGCCTTAGAGGGCAATCGGGTGAAGGTGGATGAAGAATGGTTGGCGGTAGGCAAGGCTCACCGTGCGCGTTTGCTAGAACGGATGAACCCGTAATCGCTACGCTCAACAGCGTTCTATTCTTGCTTCGGCTCACGCCATCTAACCGATAACGCGACGAATCCAAGAATACTAACTAGCAGGGTCGCGATAGCCCCAGATGCCGGAACAATGTATTGACAATCTCTAGGGCTTAAGTTGAAGGCGTTAATAATAATGAACCACGCTACCGAAAGCACCAATGGAAGCGCTCCCAGAAACATATTTATCCGTTCTTTCGATTTTCGACTAATCAGGAGGTGAATAATACCAATAATTGAAACCACCGGGCCCGAACCCATGATCGTCTCCACTTCCCACCAGGAAAGGATGGTCGCTAACACAAACCCAAGGATTAGGAAGACCGTGGATACGTAGAACCACTTGCTTTTTCGCTTTGAATTGGTCAGCTCTTCCAGGAAGTCATCGTCTAGAATTTGCTTCATAAGCGGTGGTTATAATTTTGACCAAGACAATTGTAAGCTATCCGCTTGGTCACGTATTTATCGTGTTCTCATCCGCCTTTGATTAGGCGAAAGGCCTCTTCTAAAACTAGCTTTTTATTTCGATACCGCTGCAAATTGCGTTTCTCTCTTTCCATATGCTCCAGAGAATCTTGCCGGAAGCAATTCATGGATCTGGCTAGATCAATTGTCTCTTTTGTCGTTTTGTATTCACTGCCCAGTTTCGTTACGATGATAGCATGAGGTTTGATCTTTGCTACTTGGTAGGCGCAAAATTTATGGTGCCCATCTAGTAGATGAAACATCCAGGAGTTTTCAACGTGCAGTAGAACGATAACGGGCCTTACGCCAGTCAGTATTTGTTCTTTGTATTCAGCTACCCATTCCTCATTGATTGCATTTTGCGTTGGTGAAATATCGATAGCACCTCCGTAGTAATCAAAGCTTTGGTATTCTTCTGTTTCCGGGATATTGATCCACTGAATATCTTCAAACAACTCATAGTAGCCATACTCGTAGGTTCCGTAGCCGAAAAAGGAATTGAAGTATTCAGCTATCTCCGAAAATTCAACTTTGTTTGCTATTCCCCGTCTTAGTTGTTCTTCTACTCCTTTATTGAGTTGAACTGCTTTCTTCTTGAGCCCCTGAGCAATATGATACCTCCATATGGTGCCCACCTCAGCGTACCAACTGTATTGAATGGGCTTTCCTTTCAAATACAGAATAGTCTCTTGAGGGTTACCACTTATCTCTAGGACCCCACCTTTTCCGTATGTCTCTATCCTTTTCTTCATGCAGTAACTAATAAGCGTTTCTATATGCTGGCAGCGCCACTGATTATTTCACAATGATCTTCCGTGGCCCCGTATGCAAATTAAAGAATGGTACGTCTACCGCAAAGAACAGCATCGGGAAACGCCAAGAATCTACCAAAAGCGGATCACCAGTTTCAATCTCAATTTCGCGCAGCTGAGGACCATATTGTCCCCCGACGCCTAGAGAGAAAGGAGAATTGGCGAAATTATACACTACAAAAGCGCCCGGCGAAAAGAGATTCTGCCAACTGAACTCCGGTAGCTGATTGACCTGAAAGATAGAATTATTAGGACTGGCCCGGTAGGCCGTGATGGCTCCAAGGTCCAATAAGGGTACGTGGATGCTAAAGGAGCTCTTATTCTTAATGAAACGAGGACTAAAACTGTAGGTAACGCCAATAGGCACCGCAAGGGCCGCACTAAAGGCATTTTCCTGCACGCCTACCGGTGCATTCACCAAACGATCCTGAGCAAAAGAAACACCTAAATAAGAGTTGATGGTGAAGTTACTACTCACCTCTCGTTTAATGCGCGAACTACCTGGGGGTAAAGTAGCCGATTGCAGGATGGTCCTTACGTGATCTGAACTCCGGGCGTTCAACATATTCGCCATAAAGGTTCCGTAGGTTAGTACAGCGTTAATGGCTCGGCCAGATTGGGCACGGTCCTTTTTGTCCAGTTCATTGGAGGCGATCAACTTGAGCAACTCCATAGCGTTGAGCACCGCATTACCGTAGTCCTTGACATAGATATTCTCGTACATGGAGAGCGCCTCATCGGAAATTTGTGGTATTAAGGCCAGGGGTTGGTAGCCTGGGTCCTGCTGGACGAAGGATACCATCTGGCTCGGATCAGTACCCGAAGCAATAGTCTGGCTTACCAGAATGGTGTTGAACAGATCCACTGTAGAACGAATAAAAGGGTAATAGTCCCGAAACTTCACCTCGTCTGGAGCATCGGCTTTTTTCCGGCGCAGCTGGTTTAAGTTGAGCTCTACATCATTGGCGATCTGCAAAAATTTAGTGGCCAACAGGGCTACTCCCGTAGGCGAAAATTCAGGACCATCTTCTACCGAGTTCAAGCGCTGATACAACAAAGTCATAAAGACATTCCACTCCAACTCATCCGTACGCAAAGCGTCAAATTCCTCCCGGCTAAGCCAGCGGGCGGCAGACACAGGGCTGGTGGTACCGGGAACGGGCCGGCGGGTCACCAGTAACGAATCATAGCGAAAACTTTCACTTAATCCGGTCAGCGAATCCAACCGCATGTTGGTGACTTCAATGTAGGCGGTATCCTGGTAGAAGAGGGTATCATATTGCCGTTCATGGTTGCGAAAAGCAAACAACAAATGCGCTGAGAGCTCAATACTCTTGGCTAAATAGGCAGCATTATCTTTGGCCCTTACCAGCTGGGGGGTGAAAGTAGATGCTAGGCTATCCAGTAGCATTCCCAAATTTCGTTCTACTGTTTGCACCTTGGCAATCCGGTCTTCCAGAACCAATAGCTGCTGCTCCAGAGCATCGATATCCGGAAAGGCAAGTGCCACCTCTAGCCCTTCGTTGGGCAGATCGCCACGGTAGGCCAGCAGGGAATGATTATCAGAAATGGAATAACGATCACGTACCGCTAAACTACTTTCGGTTTGTGATTCCACTGCAGTCGTCATTGCCTGTTTGTAAGTAGAATCCACCTCCAAAAGCGCTGTATTCAGTTCTGTTCGGTATTCGTCCACACCAATCCCAGCTAGCCATTTTTCGTACTCCCCTTGCCACATATTTTGCTCCACCTCGTAGATACCCGAAACCCGGCGGCTGATTTGCTCATAGCGATCGGCCATACTGTCCCGTTGCTCATCGGTCCAACCATCTTGATAATAGAGGCGCTGATCAATATCTTCCATTTCTTGAATAAGCTGCTGATACTCCACATTATTCTCCAACACCCGCAGCATTGGAGCAATCACCAAGCTATCAGAGCCAGCCGTTTCCACTCTTGCCCAGAAGTAATCCTGCTCCTGAATTCGCTGGATTGCTTCTTCTCGATCCGCTTCCGCCAGGCATTCTTGGTGGCGTTGGGCACTAATATTTTCGGCGCCAAAGACTTGAACCAAGAGGGCGGTCTGTTTCTCTAAGCCATCGGCGATATAGTCCATACGATCACGGGCACGTTCCAGTTCAGCCGTAAAATCCTCTTGTAAGGGTTGAAATTCGGGGCGAACGATGATATCCGCATAGGCATCTGGAAAGGCCGTAAGCTGGTGAGCCAATTGGCGGATACGCCAAATATTCCGGTTATCCACTTTGAGCTGACCTTTGCCCGCCGAAAGGATTCCAGTAGTACTTTCCTGTTCACTTCCTTCGACAACCTCCTGATTATCGTGCAGATAATTGCGCAGGTACTGTAGGCCTGCCAGGTAGTGGTTATTGACACCGAGGCCCGTAAGTGTTTGCCAGTAGCTGATTTCACGATCGATGGCGTTAGACAAAAGTTGAAATCGCCGATCAAAGGCAACAGCCTGTAAGCGCACTTGTTCTCCCGTTGTCTGGAGCAACTCGCGTTCGGTACGCAGCCCCCTGATGGCACTCAGATTTTCTGACATCAGGCGCTGAAAGGCAGTCATCTTCGGGGCATATTCCCGCTCTAGTAGTACCTGTACTTCATCTAGGCCCTGCGCTATTAATTCACTCGCTGGTACCGGCTTATTGAGAAAGAACTGATCATGATCTCCCCGGCGAGGTTGCTCCAAAATATAGCCATAGTATTCGTTCCCTGATAGATGGGCGGGAATAACATTACGGTAGTGATCAAAATAAGTATAGTAAGCATCAAGTTCCCGGTTTTGGTACTCAATATTCTCCCCCTGCTGATAACCTACTAGTTCTAAATAACGGTATGATTCATTGATATTTTGCTGGATGTCATCGAGTTGAAACGATCCGTCAAAGTAAAGCTGCTCCAAACCAAGTGGGAACTCTTCTTCTGAGCTACTGTAGTAGGACTCCTGCAGCGTGACCCGCTCATTCTCGGCCATTTGTGATACTTCCAAAGTGGCCAAACCCTCGAGCGCAAAAGAGACCAAATAGACGGAGTCTAAATAATTCAAAGTGTAAGAACGCAGGCTATCCAACAACTGATCATAAGCCAAGCGTGCAGTTGGTAATTCAATCGCTCCACTCAGGGTCTTAGGCATTGGCGCCTCCGCCAAGAGTGGACGGCTCTGTAAAGCGGAGAGCGTATCCGCCAGCTGTAGATGAATGCTTTGCTGCAAACTAGCCTGACGCTCCTGTAGAATTTGATGGGCGGCCATCAGAATAGTCTCCACAGGATACTCTTTGTAGGCCAGATCAGCAATGGAATAGATCAAAGAGAGATTGAAAACATTAGGATCATTATTGAGCGCCTGGTATTTATTCAGGCTAAGAATTTTTGGGAAATTAATCCCCAAATTATCCAGATCCTGTTCAAAGGAGGTGCGCGCGTGCGCAAGGAGCGTTTTGTAATTTGATATCTCAAATTTAAAGAGCAGATCGCGGGTATTGGGGAAGAGTAGCGTCAGCTCAGAGGGGCGTTCCAGGTTTTGGCGGAAACGATGAAAGAAGGTGAGATTTAGCTCCTCTTGAGCCCGTTCGGCAATGAAGTCAGATAAGCCGGAGGCAACTGTTCTGGCATCCAGCAGCCCCCGGTTGCGGCTGGTCTCATTGATGCGCGAACTCGACAAGTCCAGTGCCCGACGTGAGGTAATAATTGGTCGCCGGTAAGTAGTGTTGACTTCTTCAAAAGAAATGGCTTGCTTTAGCTGTAGAATAGAATCTCCGGTCAAGAGGCGCTGCCAGGGATATTTCTCGTAGTACGCCAAAGGAAAAGATCGGATCATTTCTTCGTCTCCCTCCCAGCTATCGTTTAGATACGGGCTCCCGCGCCAGGCGGCAGGCAAAAAGGGATTCCCCTGATAAGCAGCCAGACATTGCGACCACGAAAACCGGTAGCCCGGTTTATTCAGCTGATCAAAATCAGTATGGGCGGCCAGGGTATGCTCAACATTTTGAAAACGCTCATTTCCCTGCCAACCCGACCACTCAAAAACCAACGAATTGGCATCGTAAAGGTCAACTACCCCGTCGACGTAAAACAAGGTAGCCTCCACAAAAGGCGACAGGACAAATAGCGTATCCCCCAGTTGGAGTTTCAATACATGTGAGCTGTCTTGGTTGGTTGCAGTAATGAGATAAAGCCCCTCGCTGCGCACCAGATAATTCGAATTGGCCTGGGCCAACTCAATACGGTCACCGTCCAGCGTTTCGATAATTGGATGAGCATCATTTGCTAGGTCAAAAACCAGGCGAGGGGGCTGTGAAGCACGTAAAAACTCAGCGATCAATTTGGCGTCCTGATAGAGCGAGGATTGAGCAATAAGTCCTGTGGAGGTAAATCCCAATAACAGGACAAATAGGGCACAGTAGCCTGCCTGATAGCGGTGATACATGAATACGGGGTTTTGAGTATAATTTCAATAAAGCATGGGACCGGCTTTTTATTGAACTTAAATACATAAGCATTCATTATGCATTTCATCAAAAATCAACATGAAAACTTATGCAAAATCAGCCACACCTTTGCGCCTGCCAAATGAAATCAATAATGACGGAGCACAGCAACCACCGTCCAAGAGAGGAGTGGCGTACCGAGGAGTACCCTAATAAGCAGGCCCAATCTAAAGCCGCATCATTTTCTCACTTGAAACTGCAGATTGTATACATACTCCTGCACATTGTATAAGTAGGCCAGCTAGTTTGGGGCCTAGCTTTGTTGAAAAACAAGCAAATGCCGGGTAAATGGTGCTTCAGAATTGGTTTACTTGTCCTTGCTACTTTACTCATTGGTCAGTTTATGCTGGGTGCCAAT
>JBCBEC010000035.1:0-35452 GCA_038528965.1 Bacteroidota bacterium
TCTTCACTACTTGCAATTCAAAGCACAATCATAATAGTCACTCTTTTGCTTGCATTTTTACACAGTTCATTCTAATCCTAATTCTAATTCTAATCCTAATTCCCCTACGGCGCCGGGTTCGGAATCACCTCATGCACCGCGTTAATCTCACCCAAGATCTCATCCGTCAAGGTGACGTCGATACTGTTGATGTTTTCAGTAAGCTGCTCCTTGTTGGTAGCACCGATGATATTGCTGGTCACAAATGGACGATCATTGACGAAGGCCATGGCCAGTTGCGTAAGCGTCAGGTCGTGCTTTTGGGCAATGTCCAGGTAGCGTTGGGTAGCTTCCCAGGATTGTTCGGAGCTGTAGCGCTTGACATTCTTATACTTGTTGAGGCGGTTTTCGGGCTTATCGGTTTTGAGGTGGTACTTGCCACTCAACATACCTGCTCCTAGTGGAGAGTAGGGTAGGAGGCTTACTTTTTCCCGCAAGCTAATTTCCGATAGGCCAACTTCGTAGGTGCGGTTGAGCAAGCTGTAAGGGTTTTGAATGCTCACACAGCGCGGTAGGTCATGCTTATCGGCCAGGTGCAGGTAGCGCATGAGCCCCCAAGGCGTTTCGTTACTGACGCCGAAGTAGCGCACTTTACCGCTCTTGATGATGGTGTCCAGGTTGGTCAGAATTTCCAGGAAGTTATCCTCCCAAGGATCACTTTCATCATGCTGGTAGCCACGCTGACCAAAGAAGTTGGTCTTACGACTGGGCCAGTGCAATTGGTACAGGTCAATGTAATCAGTTTGCAGGCGTTGTAAACTGAGGTCAAGCGCCTCTTCTAGGTTTTCCTTGCTAAAGCCTAGCTTGGGACGAATGTGGGCCGCAAAGGGACGGTCACCCACAATTTTGGAGGCAATAATTAGATCATCGCGTTTGCCGCGCTGTTTAAGCCAGTTGCCAATGATGCGTTCGGTGCTGCCTTGGGTTTCCGGCTTGACCGGAGAAGAATATAGCTCGGCGGTATCAATGAAGTTAACACCCATTTCTACTGCCAGAGAGAGTTGCTCGTGGCCATCCTGTTCGGTGTTCTGCTCGCCAAAGGTCATAGTGCCCAGGCAGATTTTACTGACGTTGAGATCGGTATTCGTTATTGTTTCGTATCGCATGGAGGAGTATTGGTGGGGATGTTTTGATTAAGAATTATGATGTACGGTGCTGCTAGAGACGCATTGCATGGCGTCTTTACTGCCGTGCAATGCGTCTCTACCGACTCATATGCCGAATCTCATCCAGCAAGGCTCGAAAATGCTGGACATCCGTATGTGGATTCATAATAGCGACCCGCAGCCACTTTTCACCACGGATCACCGTCTGCACGATGTAGAAACGGCCACTATCTACTAATCGTTGGCGAATTTTGGTGTTTTCTAAGTCCCACGATTCGCGTGCTAGCTTGGTATAGCGGAAGTTAACGATGTTCGCTTCGGGTGCTACGGCTAGTTCAAAATCTGGGTCAGTGTTCAATAGTTGGGCGAAGGCCTTCGCCTGATCATACAAGCGTTCCACATTATCTCCAAACACCTCAGGGCCATAAGTGCGCAAGGTGGCGTACACTTTGATACTAAGCATCAGTTTGGTACACTCAAAAGTGCGTTTGCCGGAATGGTACCACTCCGGTGATTGTTGCGCTTCCCAAAGGTACTGAGCGCGCTGCTGAAAGGTTTCGTAGCTGCGCTGACCTTCACGGAAAATAAGCGCGGTATTCAAGGCCGGCGTCATGAGCATTTTGTGGTAGTCAAGCACCACTGTATCTGCTTGCTCAATCCCCGCTACTAAATGACGGTAACGCTCAGAAAAAATTACGGCTCCGCCGTGGGCGCCATCTACGTGGAACCAGAGATCATGCTGCTGGCTAAAGGCTGCGAGTGCCTGCAAATCATCGTAAGAACCCGTTGCGGTAGAACCCGCACAGCCGATCATGGCAATTACCTGCAGCCCACTTTCCGTAGCTTTCTGGTAGTATTCTTCCAGGAGTTCTGTGCGAATGCGGAAGTGATCATCTACAGGTACCTTAATGATGCCTTCTTTGCCCATGCCCAGGATACGCGCTGCCCGATCGACGCAGTAATGCGCTTCCGCAGATACCATAATGGCCAGGCGCCCTTGGTGCCCATTTTCCCATACTTCACCCGGTGCTTTAGCCGAGCGTGCGGCCAGCACAGCAGTCAGGTTAGCCAGTGTTCCGCCGGAGGTCAAAAAGCCACTGGCACCGGTGTCAAAGCCAATTTTTTTCGCAGTGAAATCAGTAACTACCCGTTCCAAGGCATTGGAAGACATGCCCATATCATAGACACCGGTACCATTACTCAGGACATCGGAAACCATACCGGCTAGCGCGTTTACGGGGGCGGGTACAGATATCTGGTGACCAATGTAATTGGGGTGGTGCACATGCGTGGAGTGATCCAAGATTTTGCGGAAGAAATCCATGGGTTCCGCAGGGGCATTGGCAAAATCTTCCTGCCAGAAGGCCAGTTCGGTTGCTGGATCGCGGTAGTGGATGAGGTGATCCACTTTTTCATTTTGCACCTTTTCCAGGTGATCGGCCAATAAGTCGATGAGTTCGTGACCTAGCTGGCGGAACGCAGCGGCATCATAGGCTTGGACTAAAGTAGCGGATTTGGATGGAGCAGTCATACTGTGGTCTTTAATACTGGGCTTATTAAGACAGCTTCTTGGGCCGCTATATTAAGCATGCTTTTTTATACCTTCAAATACTTATCTTATAAGGCTACTAGCAAAGCATTAGTTTAACAGGAAGTATGTAAGCTGCTTGCTTTTCTCGTCGACAGGAGGAACAGGTTTTGTGGGGCACAACAATTTTTTTATCTTCCATACGCAAATATTCAATGCAACCTATTGTCCCCAAGTGTATTTACAGCGCTGTTTAATTCCAATCCTGTTTATCCTGCTTAGCTGTTCTTTTACGACAGTGGAACTCTGTGCCCAGCAGATGAAGATTGATAGTTTACTGCGGGTGCTAGAGAAAATGGACAATGATACCAACAAGGTCAATACGCTGGTAGGATTAGCATTAGCCTACACTAATGTTGACCCTGAATTGAGCATCTCTTCGGCAAAGGAGTCGGTTACCCTGGCTCGTGAGCTCAATTTTGAAAGAGGAGTATTGGCTGGGCTCAACCAAATTGGTTTGGGATATTACCGAGCAGGCGACTACAAAGCCGCTCTGCCTTATCTAGATGAAGTAGTTGCTACGGCTAAGGATAAAGCTTATCCAGAAATGGCTTTGCGAAGCTTGAACCTCAAGGGGGTAGTTTACAAGACTACGGGCAATTTTGACCAGGCCGCTACTTGCTACTTTGAAGTGTTGAACTTAGCACAAGAACTCCGCGATTCTACCATGATTACCAGTGCCCTTGGTAACATTGGGAATGTCCACCTCTATCAGGATGACTACGAACAAGCGCTGGCGTATTATCAGCAAGCCCTTCAAGTTGATCGAGCCATCGGTTATGAATTAGGAGAAGCCATCAACCTTGGTAATATTGGTCTGACCTATATCGAGGATAGTTTAACCGAAGAAGCGCTCAAATACTTTGATCAATCCCTGACGATTTCCAGAAAGATAGAGGATACCTATGGGGTGGCCTATATGTTGTGTTGCCTAAGCTCTGCCCATTTACAGCAAGGAGAAATCGAACTAGCGGAACGCTATTGTATGGACGCTCTACTCGTAGCAGAGGAACTGAAAACGCCAGAAATTCACATTACCGCACTCAGGAATTTGGCGAATCTGGAGCAAGAAAAGCGACGGTATGATTCATCTAACGATTACGCAAGAGAGGCCATCATATTGGCTGAGCGGGTGGACGATCAAAGTTCGAAGCAAAAGTTACTTCGATTAATGGCAGACAATTATGCTAGTTTGAAGCAATTTGAGCAGGCGTTCGCAACCCAACAACGGTTTCAAGCGGTAAGCGATAGCTTGTTTGACGACCAGAAGAGCCGGCAAGTACTGGAGCTTTCTATTCAGTACGAAACCACACAGAAGGAAATAGAAAATGAACTACTACGTGAAGAACAGGCCAAGAACGAGGCGATTATTCGTAACCGTAATGTGCTGGTGTGGTCTGGGTTTATCATTTTAGGGTTGGTGTCCTTATTGGCATTTACCCAGTTTCGTCATCGAAAAAAGATCAAGCGTTATAATGAGGAGCTAGAGGATAAGGTAATTGAGCAGACCACCGAACTGCAAACCTCCAATAAGCAACTTAAGCGTTCTGGTGCCGAGTTGGAACGTTTTGCGTACATCGCTTCCCACGACCTTAAAGAGCCACTGCGAAATATCAATAGCTTCACTGGATTGTTGGAACGTCGCCTTGGCGGTTCCAATGAAGAAGTAAAGGCCTTTCTTAAACACCTAAAAGATGCTGCGTCACAAATGAATGTGCTGGTGGAGCGGATTATAGAATTTACGCGTCTAGAGGAGAGTCAGCCGCTGGTGGAAACGGTCGATCTTTCCGGGCTCTTGGAGGAGGTGAAGGAATCCTTGAGCGATTATTTCACAGCACGGAACGGTATTTTGTATCCCACCGCATTACCAACTATCAAAACGGATTCTACACAAGTATTCCTAGTGTTAAAAACCTTACTTGAGAACGGCTTGAAGTACAATGAGAGTGAGGTGCCTATTGTTAGTGTTCAATATGTTGAAATGGAGGACTTCCACCACCTTAAGATAAAGGATAACGGGATCGGCATCGCTCCAGAATTTCAAAAGGATGTCTTCGTCATGTTTAAGCGCCTGAGGGGCAGCGGCGAAAATCGAGGAGCCGGACTAGGCCTCTCCATGAGTAAGAAGATTGTGGAATCCTTAGGTGGGCAAATTTGGATTGAGAGTAGCCAGAATAAGGCTACGGATGAAACGCCTACCGGCACCACTTTTGTGTTCTCCCTTCCTAAGTCATGATTTGATTAGCCTTATTCCTGCAAAAACGGATTGTTCTTGCGCTCGTAGCCAATACGTGTGGCGGGGCCGTGCCCGGAGTACACGGTGATATCGTCGCCTAGGGGGAGCAATTGTGTTTTGATGGAATTGATCAGCGTATCGTAGTCGCCGCCGGGCAGGTCGGTACGGCCAATGCTGCCGTAGAAGAGTACATCGCCGGCAATGATGAATTTATCCTCCTGACAGTAAAAGCTGATGCTACCGGGAGAATGGCCGGGGGTAAAGAGCATTTTTAGCTTAGTATTACCAAATTCCAGGGTGTCGCCGGGCTGGAGAAAGTTGCTGGGAGCCGGACTTGGATCTGGTTTAGGAAGGCCATACATTTCACAAATCTGCGGGACGGCATTGAGCATGGAGAGCTCTTCCTCGTGTATTTCAAGCGGCAAGTCGTAGGTGTCGGCTACAAATTTATTGCCAAAAACATGGTCGAGATGGCAGTGGGTATTGATCAGGCGTACCGGACGAACTTGGAGTTCGCTAATCTTAGCGGACAGGGCCTCTTTTTCGGAATCATCATAGCAGCCCGGGTCAAAAATGACGCATTCACCCGTCTCATCATGTACGATAAAGGTGTTCTCTTGGAAAGGATTAAACGTCAGCTGTACAACTTGGGCCATGGTTTTCCGGTTTTATATCGGTAAAGGGGCTCGCTTTTCTGTTAAAAAAGAAATACCTTAAGTAGCGATTTTCGTCTGCTGCGCACAAATGTAGCGAATTAGCCCTGGCCTGTTAAAACAAAATCAGCTATTGATTCATTGAATTTCTAGGTAACGATCACAGAAAAAGTAGTTTACCGAGTTCGATCTTGGCATCCGAAGCGAAACGGTGCATTTCAAGAGCGCTGCTGATGCAAAGATCAGCAGAGCAATCGGTAAATATTTTTTTAAGTAGAACTAACGGCCTTTTCCCCATAGTGCCAAAAAAATATACTATGCGCAAACTACTTTACCTTGCCTTACTTGCTGCTCTCTCGCTAAACCTCAGTGCCCAAACTTCTCAGGTCACTTTCGGTAAGAACCGGGTACAGCACCACCGCGACTTTGATGAGTGGTTGGAATACGAGAGCGACAATTTTATTACCTACTGGTACGGCGAAGCGCGTAATATAGGTCAGGCTGTTGTGCAAACGGCGGAGCAGGATTTTGCTTATATCCAAAGTATCCTGGAACACCGAATCAACGAAAAGCTGCAGATTATCTGTTATGTGGATTTGACGGACTTGAAGCAGAGCAACATCGGTAATGATGAGGCTTTTACGAATGTGGCAGGGCAGACAAAAATTGCGGGGAATAAAATTTTCGTCTACTTCAATGGGGATCATACCGACTTGCGCCGACAGATCAGAGAAGGGATTGCTTCGGTTTATCTGGAGTCGATGTTGTTTGGGGCCAACCTGCAAGAGATTGTTCAGAACGCTGTTCTTCTCAACTTACCAGACTGGTTTAAGGAAGGCTTGATTGCCTACATTGGCGAAACCTGGAATACCGAACACGACGATGAACTGCGTCAGATTTTGAACTCTGGCGAATACACGGGCTTTGAGGCCATGGCGGATGCTCATCCCAAGCTGGTGGGTCAAGCTTTTTGGTACTACATCGCAGAATTATACGGTACCCCAACGGTTTCCAACCTGCTATACCTCACGCGGATCAATCGTAGTGTTGAAAGCGGTTTTTTGTACGTTTTGGGTACCCCCTACCAGATCACTCTCAATGACTGGCAGAACTATTTCTTGAAGCGCTACGAGATCGATGCTCAGAACCGCAATCAACCACAGGGCCAAGAAATTACGATTAAGAATAAGCGAGATCTGCCCATGACGCAGATGAAGATTAGCCCTAATGGGCAACAGATAGCTTATGTTTTGAATGAAATTGGCCGCTATAAGGTGTACCTGCAAAACCTGCAAAATGGTGAGCGGGAATTGATTTTCAAGAGTGGCTTCCGCAACGCCATACAAGCTACTGACTACAATTATCCTATTCTGGCTTGGAACCCAAGTGGGCAGGAACTGGCTATTCTATACGAAAATCGTGATCTCCCGAAGTTGATGCTTTACAACGTGTTGGAGAAAGAAGAAGATACACGAGAGCTAAGCACGGAATATCACCGAGTGTATTCCATGGAGTATGTGAATCCGTCCACGATGGTGTTTTCCGCCACAGTACGTGGGTTTTCAGATATCTTCCTGTATTTCCCAGCTACCCGCCAGTCGCAGCGTATTACCACTGATTTTTGGGATGATTTAGACGCTATGCCCGTCCGGATTAGAGGGCGTAGTGGTATCATCTTTGCGTCCAACCGGACTACAACAGAAATGCAGCCGCGTCGACTGGATACCATCCTGCCGCTGAATAACTTTGACTTATTCTACTATGACCTTTCTAACCGACCCGGTGAATTGGTGCGTATCACGGATACGCCTTTGGCTAACGAACGTTCTCCGATAGGAATTGATTCTACCTACTTTGCCTATGTATCGGATCGAAGTGGATTCTTCAACCGGGAAATCGGTTACCTGGAGGATTATATTGATCACTACGATCAGCGTATTATCCTGGACGACGGGACCGAGATTGTGCTACACGCCGACTCAATGCTCACTTCGCTGGATACGACCTTAATTGATACGATTGAGATATTTCCCGTGATCAAAGAGCGTTCAATAGTGGCTGCGGCCACGAACTATGATCGTAATCTGGGTCACCAGCATTTATCACGCACCGGGCGCTTACTAGAGTACTTCCCGGTACCGGGATTGGCACCGGGGACACTGCGCTTGAGTACGGTTAATACGGAAACCATATCTGCGGTTAATTCTACAATATTCCAGCATGCGCAAACCAACGCAGCGGTGGTACCGGCGGAGACTACCAATTGGGAAGATGTGCCCAGTACCCAAATTGAGGAAGACCCAGCAGTTGGGACAGTACCGGAAAATCCGCCAGTGGTAGAAACCTTACCTCCACCCACCGAATTTGAACCGGACTTACCCCCAACTCCTGCTGCGGTTGATAGTACGGAGGTAATTGATATAGATAACTACTTGTTCCAAAGTGAATTCTCGGAGGAGGAAACCTTTGCGGAGCCCGCACCAGAGGAGGAACAACCGGGCGAACTCACTATTTTTGGGCAGACTGGAACTTTTGATCCCATTTCTGAACCGGTAACTACGGTACGAGAAGATACTGGGCCGCAGGTGTATCGTTTCCGACCTGGGCGCATTGTCAACTATCGTACTACTTTCCGTACCGACTTTGTGACCTTCAATATGGATAATGATCTGCTGTTTGAAGGTTTGGATAGCTACGCCGCAAATCCGGATGGGTTCAATACCCAACCACTGAGTTTACTCTTGAAGGCAAATTTCAAGGACCTCTTTGAAGACTATGTAGTGGAAGGTGGCATGCGTTTACCGACGACCTTCAACGGTACAGAATACTTCTTGATCTTCCACAGTCGTAAGCGGAGACTGGATCGTTTTTACGCTGTGTACCGCCGTAATCAGCGCTTCAGTGAAGAAGGGGAATCCTTTGTACCGTGGCGCCGCGAGAACAACGTAGTCCTGGGCCAGTATGGCGTACGTTACCCGCTGGATATTTTCCAAAGTTTGCGCGCTACCGCAACCATCCGTCGTGACCGTGTCCAGTATCTAGCTACTGATCAGACGGCTCTGGAAGACGCACCGGCTCCGGACCGTACGCAACGGATTGGTGCTCGCTTTGAGTACGTTTTCGATAATACGTTAGATCTAGCATTGAATCTGCGCCAGGGTACCAGACTTAAGGTGTATACTGAATACTACAAAACTTTCAGTGCCAGTTTAGATCCAAGCTTTAGCTTTGATTTTGCTCGCGGATTTCTGGGAGTGGCTGGTATTGATGCCCGTCATTATCTGAAAATTGACAAGCGTTCTATTTTGGCCTTCCGCTTAGCGGGAGCAGTATCCTTTGGTCAGGATCGTATTCTCTACTATCTGGGTGGTACAGATAATTGGCTGTTGCCAGAATTCAATAATACAATTCCTCTACCACCAGAAGAGCCAGGCTTTGTAACACTGGCCAACAACTTGCGAGGTTTTAATTTGAATATACGTAACGGTAATTCCTACGTGTTGACCAATGTTGAGGCGCGTATTCCGATATTCCGTTATTTCTCAGAGCGTATTCGGTCACCCTTCTTCCGCAACTTCCAGCTTATCGGTTTCTTTGATGCCGGTACGGCTTGGAGTGGTCCGGATCCCTACGGAGACGAAAATCCGCTTAATACGACAACTTTCCCCGAGAACCCCACGGTATTTACACCCGTCTCTGCACGAGTGGTCTATTTCCGCGATCCGTTGGTGTTTAGCTATGGCGTAGGGGCACGAGCATTACTATTTGGCTACATGGTGCGCCTTGACTACGGTTGGGGGTATGAGACGAGAAGGGTACAGGAGCCCAAACTGCATATTTCTTTAGGAATGGATTTCTAGGGAAAACAAGCGCAAATAGAAGATAGAGGGTATAAGGTAGACAGGTGTTCTGGAAACCTTATACCCTCTTCTTGTTTTGGGGCTGAGGCCTTGACTAATATATCGTCACGACAGCTCCCATATCCAACAATGGCTTGTTAATGATCGGTTTTTTGGTGCTAGGGCAAAAATTAAATCTCAAGGTATAGACACATTAACACATTAACACCTATTTTTGCCTACGGATTTTCGCCCAAGTCCAACACATACTCATCCACAATAGCGACTTATCTACTTCTGGCCCAGTTTTGTTGCAAAACCAGAAATGCCATGCACAAGAAAAGTCGCATCATCTTACTTTTTCCACTGCTATTCTTACTTATTACCTTCCAGGTTGTATTCAGCTACTGGAATGGTGAACAGCGTGTTCCACCACGCGATGCTATCGTTAAGGTCGTAGACAATCAGCTATAAATTCGGCGACATCCGCCTTGAATTTTACGAGCGAGGGTTGATGCGTGTACATCATATGCCCCGCCTCGTAGTACTTCATGATGATATTATCCTTAATGTGTGGCGGTAACCCCAGGTGATCAATGCTGTACTCCACACCGTAGAAAACGGTAGCAATATCGTAGTAACCATTCAGAATAAGCACCTTCATATTTGGGTCATGTGTTAGTGCCTTGGCCATGTCGGGGCCGGTATTGATGGCAGCATTAGCGTTCCAACGGATATTTCCCTGGTGGGTCCAATCCCATTTAAAGCCTTCACGGCGACCAGCGGTGATGGTGTATTGCAAGTCTTTACGCACACCTAGTTCGCGGTGGAAATAATCAAGGAAGGCCGTAATGTAGGCCGGAGAGATAGCTAGGCTCTGCGGGTCATAATCTGCGGTCTGGCTTAGTAAGTCCTGATTAATACCAGTAAAGCGCGAATCTAAGCGGCCCACCGTTTCTCCCTCATTACGTAATAGTTCTTGGAAGAATTCACTGGCAGTGACTCGTAAGTTGGCCCGTAGCCAGAAGTCTTTACTACAGCCGCTGTAAATGCTAAGTTGTTCAGCTATAGCTTCCCGTTCCTTTTCGGTGAGCTGATCTCCTTTAAATAATGCGGCAACGTACTCGTCGGCGGTGAACTGCCGGACCTCATCCAGAAAGAGTTCTAGATCACCGTGGCGGGTGCGTGACTTTTTGTGGTACCAGGCGGTAGCTGCGTAAGTAGGGAAATGTACAATGTAGGGCAGATCATCATCCGGTGGGAATAAGAGGGTACGCAGGTCAAATACAGCGCTCACCATAATGACACCGTTCATGGCGATACCCTGTGAGAGTAAGCGATTCATGATGCCGGCATTGCGGAAGGTCCCATAACTTTCCCCCAGTAGAAACTTTGGTGAATTCATCCGGTCATTTGCGATCAAATACTGCGTGATGAAGAGGCTAATGCTGCGAATGTCCTGGTCTACGCCCCAAAAGTCTTTGAATTCCGCTTTTCCGGTAGGTACACTTAGTCCCGTTCCGACAGGATCAATCATAACCAAATCGGCTACGTCTAGAATGGAGTACTCATTGTTAACCAACTCGTAAGGAGAGGCTGGGGTGAAATTGGGATCATCAATGACGATGCGTTTAGGGCCCAATACACCCATATGCAGCCAAAAGGACGAAGAACCAGGCCCACCATTGAAGGCAAAGACGATGGGACGATCCGCCGCGCCATTTTTGTGGGTATAGCTGGTGAATCCAAATAGGGCAATTGGCTCATTGTATTCATCGCGCAATAAAGTAGTACCAGCCTTGGTGACGAGTGGAATCGTCTTTCCAGCAATGGTCACCGACTGTTCCGTTGTACTTACCTCTGGTTCTGCTACTTCTACGGCTTTGGGCTCTTCTTGCGCTGATAAGGGGAGGATGAGAAGGATCAGCAGGAGGCTCAAGATGTTTTTCATGACTAGTCTGTTAGTTTTAGTGATTAAAGTACTCAATAATAAGCGCACGTATTAACGAATGCTCATCCTCTCCCCACAAATACTAGACTGAGCTGGCGAATAGCAGTCAGGTAGACGCAAATTGCTTTAAAACTACCAGACATGAAAACACCACTAATAAACCAAAATCGACTTTTATCAACCTATCTGAACTTTGCTCTCTTATTTTTCCTGCTGATCCTCTTTTCTGCTTGTCAGCAAAGGGAGGAGTTGCCAGATGAGCCACCAACTAAAGAATGTACAGTACAACTCAACGGTGACCGCTTCATTGTAGAAGCTCCTTCTGGCCTGCGAGTACGAGCCTCTCCGGATCTAAAGGCACCTATTTTAGGTAAAATACCGGATGGTGGAGAGGTAATTGTGCAGCAAGTAGTAGCCTATTATTCTGATGAAATTGAAGGACTTAATAATAATTGGGTTCACCTTAAGTTTCAGCAGCAGGATACGGTCTTGGAAGGCTATTCCTTTGGTGGGTATTTGAGACGGCCTCCACTGGATTTAGAATTCCTGCTACCTGTATGGTTCTATTCTCCCAAGGCATATGCTGATCAGCAAATTCTGTCGGAATTTAGGACATGCGCTTTCACTGGAACCCGTTCCCGATGGATGTTTGTCCACAATGGTAAGGATTATGTCAATGGAATTCAGTTACCAGATTCTGTTTCCCTTGTCACTATGCAGGGTGTGTTACCCGATGCCTATCACGTGTTTACCTTACGAAATGCCAAGCAGCAAATTAGTGCATTGATAATTGTGTACCCTAATAATGAAATCCAGCAATTCACTGGCGAACGTTTTTACATCAGTAACCAGGAACGCATTCCCTTAATTGCGGCTGTACGTGCCGATTCACCTAATAGCTTAACGAAGATTAATATCCTTACTCGAGAAGTAACAATAGCGTCAGAACCGATGGACTATAACATCATAGGAGATGATTCTTGGAAACCTATTGTCAAAGAATAATAGGCTGCGGCGACTTCACTTTAATCTAAAACTTATTAGATCATCCCTTCCTCCATCTTGGCGGTATTCTCTGCCATCTGGAGCGCTTCAATGACTCCACCAATCTGCCCTTCTACAATCTGATCCAGGTTGTAGAGCGTTAGGCCGATGCGGTGGTCGGTCACCCGGTTCTGTGGGTAGTTGTAGGTACGGATCTTATCCGAACGGTCACCTGAACCTACCAGGCTCCGGCGCTTAGAGGTTTGTTCAGCCTCGTGTGCCAGGCGCTGTTGCTCCTGAATACGGCGCAAGAGCTGAGCCATGGCAATTTCCTTGTTCTTGTGCTGGGAACGGCCGTCCTGACTCTCGGATACTATACCGGTGGGTAAGTGCGTAATACGGATGGCTGATTCTGTCTTGTTTACGTGCTGCCCACCCGCACCACTAGAGCGGAAAGTATCAATCTTAAGGTCGGATTTCTTGATCTCCACATCCTCCATTTCCAACTTGGGCATCACCGCTACGGTAGCGGCCGAGGTGTGCACGCGGCCTTGAGATTCCGTCTTAGGTACACGTTGTACCCGGTGCGCACCGGACTCAAATTTCAATCGGCCAAACACATCTTCTCCTCTTACTTCAACCACTACTTTATTGTAGCCACCTACGCTGCCTTCATTTTCGTAGAGGACTTCGTGTTTCCACTTCATTTCATCGAAGAAACGGATGTACATGCGTAGTAAATCTCCCGCAAAAATGCTGGCCTCATCGCCACCGGTACCCGAACGAATTTCCAAGATCACATCGCGTTCATCCTCCGGATCACGAGGTATGAGCATCACCTTAATCTCCTCTTCCATCTTCTCACGCTCCGGCTTGAGTTCATCCAGCTCCATAGAGGCCATCTCCTTCATTTCGGGGTCGCGCAGCATTTCCTCCGCGGTTTCAATATTACCCAATAGGTCTTTATACGCCTTATAGGCCTCTACAATGGGCTGGAGTTTTTTGTACTCTTTATTCGTCTTCTGGAAGCGGTCCATATCGCTGATCACGGTAGGGTCGGCTAGTTGCTCTTCCAGATTACGGAAGCGATCGTGGATGGCGGCTAATTTATCAAGCATAATTGAGGGGAATTAAAAACAGTAAAGGATGATAAAATACAGTACCAGCTGCCGGCGGAGCGGCATCAAAGAGTAGAATAGCTAGTGGAACCAGAGTGCTGGTATAATCATCATTTAACTTGTAGTACTAGTTCAAAAATTGTCTTTCGATCGCATTCCAGTGAACACTCCAACAACACTTACTAACGTTCGCTTGTGTTCTCGTATTAACTGGAAATCGAAAGCCCATTTTTTCACTGTGGCTATAGGGAGCGCAAAGGTAGGGAAAAGGAGGGGCTAGCGCAAGGGTTGGCAGTGGTGGAAACAACAATTCTTGTTTTGTTGCTTTTGTGAAATTTTATTTCAGTATTGTTTGTTGTTTTACTTTGCTGCAACTTGCTGCTATACCAGCAAATAAGGACCAAGGCCTGCTGGTAACCTGAAAGACTATAACCTATCCGCAGAGGAGCTCATCTGCTTGGCCAGGATTAGTGTTTCTAGGCTTTTAACACATTGCTGGCTTAGTTCGAGATAGCGCTTGAACTAAGATGAGAAAAGTGTGTCCTGTCCTTATTGAAGGAGGGGATGCGAGGTGAACCGGACCATAAGGGTGGGTCCCGCCCAACGGGCGGGCTACATCAAGTCCAATTTTTAAACCAGAATACTGTTCTATACCCGCTGCCCCAAAATCAAATCGCGCCCAAGCAAAACCTGATATTCCTACGATCGATCGAAGCTGATTCCCCCCATTCTCCACTCATCTAGCCTAATATAAGCACCGCCTTTTTTCGATAGAGGCGTACTTGGAACGCCTAATTCTCCTCTTGTAAAGTATGAATGATCGCTTCCGTAATGGGTTCTTCAACAAAGCTAAGCGAGATGATAAACGCTACTACGACCACAATCATTCCGTACATGAAAATGTTGTAGGAAGTTCGTAGTAAACGATATTTTCTGGCCAGGACCACCCCTAAGAAATAAATGTCATCAATGAGGTTGGAATAAAGAAAATTAGCACTCTCCATGAGCTTGTTCATTCCCCAATGGTAATCCTCCCGCTTCATTTTGTGGAAGTTTCCGAAAAACAGCAGATTGGTTTTCTGGTTCTCGATATCCTGACGGGTGAATAAGCCATCCGATACATTAGGGCGCAGGGAAAGGATTGCGAAGACCAAAGAAGCCAGGTTAACGGATAACAAAATAATAGTAGGAGGAATCAGGTGCGGATTTGAGTCCAATTTTTGCATTAAGCTGCCCAGTACAACGGAGATGATAATTGAATTAATAGAGATGACAATGTTGGCCTTACTATCCGCCATACCACTCAAGTCGATGTGGTTCTTGGAGGTTAACCTGAACATCGTCTCAATACCGCGCTCTGGCTTGCCTTCCACCTTCCGCAATTTCTTCTTCATTGCTTTCAGCTGCTCCGCCGAAACACCGAGGCTCCCACTCAAACTCTCATCTACTGCCTTAAGCAGTTTATTGAGTCGCTTTTCTACCTTAGACTTGAGTTTACCCCTGGCGGGCTGCAAAAACTCTTTGCCATAAGCGGTGTAGAATTCGTATTTCAGAATACGCCCCAGGTAATTCTGCAGTTGCTCTACTTCGGATTTCTCTGCTCCTTTTGCCGCGTGTAGCTCCTGATTTTCCTGACTTAAATAACTCTTGTAGCTCTGTTCCTGGACGTCAATTTTTCTGGCATCCGCCAGAACATATTCAATGTTAATTTCTGGGGTGTCTCCTATTCGGACGGCAAGAATACAGGCTAGAATTTTATCTATTTTCTCAGGAAGTACCTTTTCTGCCTGGAGAAATTCCGTGGCAATAGCTACACTTTTTTCTTCGTAGTTAGCATAGGTGTCCCTTAGCCCCGTATCATGAAACCAAGCAGCAATCTGCACCATCTCCATATCTTCGTCGCTGAGCTGCTCGTGGCTTCCAATTGACTTGGCTAGTTCTACTACTTTCTTCGTGTATTCAAAGTAATAAGGTACCAATTCCGGAGGGAGCTGTTCCTTCAATATCCCGGAAGTATATTCTTCTACCTGTGCTAAGAGTGTTGTGTTTTCCATTTGTATTGCTTTAATACCACCGAAGTTTAGCTGTTTTCATGAAGGTATTCATTAAACTGATTAAAGAGCCTGTGCGGAGCCCAAGGGATGAACACCGACCAGGCTCTAGGCTGCCTGCTAGAAATTAAAGCCAAGTCGAAAGCTAAACAGATTTTGTTCGTTATTGAAAGAATAGTAAGGCTGAAGAACCGCCAGCCCTAATACATCGATCCATAACCCAATCGTCTGACTGTTATGCCAAGTGTCAGACTCTTCGCCATCTAGCCAAACGCGGCCGTAGTCAAATCCTCCAACGAGGCCCACATCAACTGGCAGGATGTTGTTTTTGGATTGCAGTAAGCGGATGCGCAAATCCACATTGTGGTAGAATGCCGATTCACCCCGGAATCGTTCGTTGCGGAAGCCCCGGAAATTACTCCGGTTACCGAGGTCAGCGTACTGATGAAACTGGGGTGTCCCCCATACCTTCTGGTAGCCAATACCATTGGCAAACACTAAGAGCGGCGACTGCGCAATCTTCATGTACAACTGCCCGCTGGTCTGGAAGGTTGTTACCGATTCATCCAGGTCTATCTCCTCTAAATGCTTAAATTCTGCTTCAAAGCGGAATCCGCTGGTCGGGAATACTTTATTATCGGTATAACTGCTATTAAAGCGTGCCATCCCGCCTAGGTATTGCCGGCGGTCAAAGGCCATAGGTGCAAACCCAATAATTGGATCTTCTGATACGCGACCCTCCGTGTTTTTGACATCTATGGATTCAAATACCGGTCCGAATACCACGCTTGTACTGTTGTTTCTGCTACTTATTTGCAGTAAAGGAGCAACCTCAATGCTTTGCAGTCTTACCCAATTAAAGGATCGTTGCAGCAGTTCGTTACGGCTCTCATTACCCAGTCCGAAGTAGCTTTCGTAACGAGGGAAGTTCACTTCTGCACTTGGCGCAAAATCAATACCTCCGAGTACCTTGGGAAAATGTCCTGAATACCCAAATTGGAAGGCCTCGCGGCTACCGGGTGCGACCGTTGAAGTAATGCTCTGTTTAGATTTATAAGGGAACTTGCGCCAGCCTTGACGCGTCCAGCTAGCTGTGCCGCCAACCCAAATGCCGTCATCTACTGTATACCCAAGGGTTAAAATGGGTAGTATGGTGTTATACCGGAAACCGTAGCGATCGTACTCATTTACCTCATAATCGGTATCGGAAGTTCGATCACGGAATCTTGATCCATTGAGCTCTATACCCTCTGTCTCATCGTAAACGAATACTTTGTAAGCTATTTCATTATTGATAACATCATCATCTTCTCCACCGATTATCCGAACGCGAATTCTTCCGCTCCGATCTCCAGTAAAATTGAATTCGTCCTTGCCCCGCAGACCGTACAAACGTATCTCATTGGTTTCTGAAGGATAAAAAGTACGAGAGAACTTCAATAAATCGCCTTTCTCCTTTCGTTGAACGTACGTCTTCACCTGCAGGGACCCATCTTCATTACTCTGTATTTCGAACCGATCTTTGTGGTCTGTGCCGGTCACCTCTACCTCCAATGATATGTAATCATAAAGGCGGCGGCCCATTTCCATTAGGTTGCCGCGGCGTTCGCGAAGGAATTGACCAATCTCCGCTGTTCCTTCTCCGATGACTTCCGGTGGGAATTGTTGCATGGCCTCATCAATGACCTCGTCGGTAAGATTGGTTTGTAGTTGACGAATGATGGGCTCCCAATCCTTCCATTCTAATTGATTGAGGAAGTAGCGATCAAAGTACCTCGCATTGAAGCTTTGATTTTTGGCATCTCGTAAATCCCCCTTCATCGTTTTAAACTTAGGGATTACAAAGGCCGCGATATACTTGGGGATAAGCCCACGGAATTTATAAAAAGCCTGGTCCCGATCACGGGGAATCGGGCGGTAGAGTGTATAGTCATCTTCCTTGAAACTGGCCCATCTCCATTGGTCATCATGACGGTCAAAATCATGTATGAATAAATCGAACATCCTCGACTTACATACCCACTCTTGGTCTACAAAGTGGGCCTTCTTCTCTCTAAGGGTTGCCAGCAGATCGGTATAACCCAATATTTTTTCGCTATTTCCAAACTGTTCGGCATCACTCCAATCGTTAGCGGGGCGCTGCTCCAACAAATACAGTTCCTCCGGAAACTGAGAGTTGTAGTTGCCCAAGCCTGGTTGGTGCTGTAGATATACTAACTGAGGCGAGGTATAGTAAACGTCTGCGGCACGTGATAATGTGGGCAAGGTCAGCGCCGCATATGGATGACTCGCACTGTTTTGATCCTGAAAGACACTGATTAAATTCAGATTGCTGAATTCAGGAGGTACAAGCTTACGATAATCCTTGTTGATAGAACGTAAGATGTATTGTTTGCCATCGGTTGCCTCCATTCTCAAAGAATTGGAAGACATGCCGCCACCTTTCTTAATTGGAGTAAGGCCGCCTAATTCCGTTTCTAAATCAATAATTCGAGCAGTGACGGGTTGTGTCCAGACGTCGCGGTATTGATCTCCCCACCAAAATTGCTTGGATTTACTGGCCTCAAAACCTGCATTAGCGGGCAGTGTGATGTCCGCATCAGTAAGTGGCGGATAGTCAACTTTTTCATCTACCGTCCCCGGCCGGGGCTCTCTAATTTGCGTGCGGAACGCCAATTGTGGCACAGCACCTTGTTCGGCTACCGTATAGAATTCCAGCCAGGTTTCAAATTCTTCGTAGAATATCACTTTGGCATAACCATGAGCTTGATGCGAGTAGGTGGCCTCCCCGCCTTTGCCCGTAAAGCTCGTTGTTGCCCCACTTCCACTAACCACGTACTGCAACTTATAATCATCAAAATACTGTAGTCCCTGATCGTGTGCGGAGGCAAAAATGGTGTGCGCACCCACCCTCCGAGCTGCGGCTTCTATGGATGTTACCAGTTCTTGGTAGCGTTGGTGAGTAATATCTTGTGGGTTCGTCCCTAAGGTGCGGAGCAGTGGTCTGATAGAACCAACTACTGGCAGTGGGATACTAAGGTTATGTGAAGAGCGGTAAGGAAAGATATGATCCATAAGGCCAAATCGTCCGCCGTGCAATCCGTTAGATTGGATGGGGTGGTGCATGAGCAGGACTATTTCATCATTCTTATGATCGGCGAATATTTCTTGAATGCTATTGATTAGGTCATAACGAGACTTTACATCACAGCCCTTATTGATTTCTGGCTCGTTGTCCCAATTATGTTGCCACCACTGACTGTCAATGAAGACAAAAACGAGGTCTTTGGTTATTTTCACCACCTTAGGGTCCGCGCAGCCCTTACCAGGATACATTCGTACTTTGTCCTCATCATCAAAGTACCCTTCCAAAAACTTCTCTTGTCTGCGTACGGCTTTCAGACCTCCAGAATGTCCGTTATTCCAATCCTTTTCGCCGGCAATAAAATAAGCTCTCCCTGGGAAGTCCTTAAGGATATCTAGCTGCGCACCTAAACGGCGCTCGGCTTCTACGCGATCAGGATCTTTTTTCTTAGGAAACCCATTACGATCCACCTGATCTCCCAAAAACACGATTGAACTGTTCTCCGTGCTTTTGCTAAGCTCATTAGCTAAACTTTCGAGTATGATAGATTCTCCATCCCGTCCTGCACCAGTGTCTCCGATCAAGAACAGAGAATGTACAGGTGGCCGCTCGCTCTGTACTTGGGTAATAGCTGCATTGCGGTTATTTCCTATGTAGGCTTTTCGTGTGCTTCCACAGGAAGCTAATAGCAACACGAGAATCAATAATGTAGTGGCATTATTCATAGGTGTGGCACTTAGATTTTTTCGTAACACGAAGAAATAGATATGTCAAACAAGTAAATGTAAGCATTCAATGATCCGTAACAAATTAGGCAGCCAATCTACCAATGTTGGTAAACGGATGGAGAAGGGATTTCATTCTTGATATATTACGATCGACGCTCTAAGTTAATCGCAACAACAAGCTTTCGTTAGCACATAAGAGGTGTTGATCTAGGCTAGGGCACATGGGGCTGATCTTTCTTGCCTTCTCGTGGCTAGTATCCAGCTTTGGCCTGGGAGCTACTGTCGAACCCGTATTGAAGATGGAAGTGAAATCGCTATTCACTACCTGTCTGTCAACGAGCTTAGCCTAAATGTTACCTAAAAAAACCTCTGAAAGTCACTTTTAGTTGAACTGAATCAGAAATTGAACTGCTTCAAAGTATTGGTCGGCATTAAAGATAAAAAACTTTGAATCCGTTCGGTGACTGATTACCACTAATATCCTTGAACGGCTGCTATGGAAGTTTTTGTAAAATGCGTTGACCTTTTCAACTCACTTACCCCACAATCGAATCACAAACATAATCTGGAATAATCCCCGTTGAGCGAATTTGAATATCCGCATTTTCCGCTCTGGTATTACCGGATAGTACCAGTACTGTACGCACGCCGAATTTATTACCGCCAAGAATGTCAGTGTGGAGGGTATCACCGACCATCAGAATATCTTCTCTGGTAAAGTTGTCCTGCGTGTTGATGTCCTCAAAGGCGTAGTTGAACATCTGCGTATCGGGCTTGCCAAAGTGGATAAATTTCCGATTCAGGATGCTTTCCACCAACTTAGCAATACCGCCGGTGGCGATGGAGACATCATTTTTAGCAACGGGGTAGAGCTTATCGCTATTGGCGACTATAGCGGGGATGTTACGCTTCCGTAGCAGGTTCACAGTCTTATTGATATCTCGATTCCAGTCAAAACCTTCATCGTCTAGGAAAACCATAGCGGTGATGTCCCCGCAGTCAGTTAGATCAATTTCGCGCACAGGAATACTATTCAAATTAGCGGCCAGAATATAATGCGCGGCGTTTTCTGTGCCCAGATATGCTACTTTTCCACCCTTAACTTTCTGTTCCAGAAATAACTTAGCCATCATTCCGGAGGTGATAATCTCTGCTGGAGCTAGACCCGTTAATCCCTGCTTTTCAAATCGTGCCGCTTGCTGCTCAGGACTTCGGGAGGCGTCATTGGTTAGTATTCTGATCGTCTTCCCTGCTTCTCGCAGCGCCTTAATCGTTTCCGACCCACCAGGAATAAGGCCCCGGTGGTTCTTTACAACCCCATAAGAATCCAAAAATATAGCTCGGTAAGATTGAGCAATCTCCAGAAAATCCAGCGTCTCCAACATAGTATCCATCAATTAAAAGCCCGAAGATAAGACTATCGCCCGAGTCAGCCACACTGTGCTCCTTTGCGTCTCCTCAGTTCGTCCGAGTCTCCAGTTCGTCCGAGTCTCCAGTTCGTCCGAGTCTCCGGACTCGGACGCAACCTACAACTCCAACACCCGCAACAACCTATCCAATTCAAACTTCTTATCAATCGTCTTCAAGTGCACCTTTAGCACATCTTTCTGCAATTGCTTGGCAATGGAGGGCCGGAAGAAGTAATTTCCTTCCCGAATAACGTAGTTCAGCAAGAAGAAACGGTACGCCTCTTTGATAAACTCCACTTCCGGCCGTGTCAGTGGATATACCCGGTGGTAAGCTTTCAAGAAGTGTAGAAAACGATCTTCCATCATCGTCTCCACATTATAAGTAAACACCGTCTTATCACCCACGTCGGAAACAATTCGACTAATGAAATAAAAGTCGACAATCCGTGAGCTCATACGGAACCAGTCATAGTCCCAACGGGAATAAAATTTACCTCGTGAACTGACTGAAAAGTTACCAATGTTCCAGTCCACAAATACTGGAATCTTGTCAAAACCGTGGACGTTAATGCGGTAGGTATTGTTCAAGAAAATCTCACACTGCTCCTTAATTTGATCGGCGTGTTTGGCAAAACGATCATCCACTACCTCAAGTAACTGATTGATGTCCGTGGTCATGTTCTTTGAGGTGACAGGTAGGGTGTTACGTACCAGGTGGCAGCTTTTGTGAAAATCGGCAAACTGCTCGCCTAGCTGCTCAATGTGCGACATGCTTAAGCGCCGTGGCAGGCTTTTCTTGATCTTGATGGGCCGAAAGAACACCACCCAGGCATCGATGATATCATTCTGAAAGCGGTGAAAAAACAGCTGGTTGCCCTTCATCAAAGCCCTGGACAAGAAGTTTTCGTAGCGTACCGGAAGGTTGTTACCCAGTACATTGATGATGGTATGATCCTCCACAAAATGCTCATACTTGCCAAAGTAGGACAGTTTAGCAATGATATTATGGCCATCTTCCAACCTGATCTTGTAAACATGATTGGTCGATACCATGGCGCTGATGTCAGAAATTCGCTTGATTGGGCGGGTGCTGTCGTAGGCCAGCCACGCATAGCGGATAATGGTTAGGAAGTCCATTTTGGGTCATAATTTGGTCCGAGTAAGATAAGCCTTTGTACGAAATCTGCAGTGGCAGCGTTAATGCCTTTGTAAGAGCATTTTTTGGACGTCCAGATTCATTGAAAGTGAACAAATTTTATTCTAATTGAGGCCCGAGGAAGGAGCTACGCCTGAGCGTAGTGACTGATCGAAGAACGAAAAGTAGGAAGAAATTTGCCACTTTGAAGCAGTCAAGGAGGTCCAAAACATGCTCTAAACCCCTAACTATTGTCGGTTAGCGGTGTTAATCAAAAAAGAAAAGCTCAAACATGAAGTACATTCTCACTATGCTCCTCTGTTGCGTGGGAGCACTCACTTTACTGGCGCAATCACCCCTAGGTGTTTGGAAAACAATTGATGATAATAGCGGTAAAGCGCGCTCTAAAGTAGAAATCTACGAGCAGGATGGTAAACTGTACGGCAAGGTCATTGATTTACTACTTGCCGATAACGATACCGTATGCGATGAATGCAAAGGCGATAAGAAAAACCAGCCTGTAGTTGGTATGGTCATTATCGAAGATCTCACTAGCTACCGCGATTATTGGAAAGACGGGACCATTCTCGATCCGGAATCAGGGAGCACCTATGGTTGCAGCATTTGGTTTGAAGACGGGAAAACTGACGAACTACAGGTACGCGGAAAGCACTGGACGGGTCTTTATCGTACCCAAACTTGGTACCGCAGTACAAAGTAAGAATGCTACCAGCTGCGAGCCGGCCCAGATAGCAATTTTTAGGCTAGTATTCGTAACTCGAAGAACGCCTTTAACAAAAAAATATGTACCAAACAAACAATAAGGCCTACCTTTTCCTTGTTTAGATGGTATATTTTTCAACGCCATTAAATGCCTTTCATGAAGCACAACTTTACACCTGAAGATTTGATCGCCTACCTGTATGCCGAAACCACAATTGCCCAGCGATTAGCAATCCAGGATGCGCTGCGTCGTGATCCGGCCTTGTCTCAAGAATTGGAGCAATTAAAGAACGCCAAGCGACAGTTTCCGCGCGTTAAGTTTACCGCTCCAAAGCGTAGTTTGCAGTCTGTATTAAACTACAGTCGCACCACTGCATTGGAGGGACAATTCTAAGAGAGGCAACAAGCTGAGTCGATTAAAATCTATTTTCATCCCGAATGTTGGCAACCGTCAGCGTTCGGGATGATTGTTTTTAGGGGGCTCCGTCTTTTCCGCACTCCGTGCGTCACGCGCCGGCGGGCTATCCGTTCTTAGTCCTCCGCCCTGGCTCCGGCCTACCACTGCTATCCTTAGCCCTTGCGGCGTCCCGCCGCTCGCGCTCTCTGCCAGGGCAGTTCGCGATATTATATAGAGGTTGAAATCCTTCGTTCTAAGACAAACACTTTTCCCGACGCGATTCATCGCGTCGCTACGAAACTTTGGATTCCTAAATTCCCTAACCCAACTAATTCAACCAACCCAACTAAATTCACCAACCCAACCAATTCAACTAAATTCACGCTAGTATGCGTCTCCCGACGCAGATAAAAAAAGCAGGAGAGCAATGAACATCTTCATTACTCTCCAGTCCTATCCTATTAAAACCGATTATTCCGGAGGATGGCCAATCATAGCCGGTAGCAAACGCATCGCCATGCGTCTCCGGCCTTGGCGTAAGTGTAGTGGTTTCTACTACGGCAGAACAATCAATTTCATAGTCAAAACTTGTGCTTCGTATTCCATCTTGGCCAGGTAGACTCCTGCCGGCCAATCATCAGTCGCAAAGTCAAACTGGTGGTAGCCACCACTCAGTTCGCCTTGCATCAGTTGGGTCATTTGCACACCTGCTACATTGTGTATACTCAGTTGCACCTGTCCGTCTCCTGGTAGTGCTATTTGCAGTTGTGCGTTCGTTTTTATGGGGTTAGGGGAGGCATTCATTGTTGGCTGTCCGATACTCAACTGTTCGTTACCGCCGGCAAATTCACCCGTTGGCGCTGCCGTGAGGGTATAGTTGCCCCAGTTGCCCTGGTCAATCCAGGCGTCGTTGCAGGTCCACATATCAGGACTTTGCGGCCAGCCATTATTGCTGATGATAAAGTTGGTACAATCTGTATTGCTTAGCGTGTAGCTGTACCAGCCACCACCTATTGCCTGCATCGGTACACCCGGCCAACCTGTAGTCTGTCCACTAGGAGTGGCGTTCCAGAAGTAGAGGTAAGGGGTACTCCAGCTCGTTGGGCGGAAGTTGATGGTTAAATCACCGGCAGGGGCTTTATCCCAGACCGCATAATCATTGCCAGAGGTCCGCAAAACCCAACCAGAGCCACTTGGCGCCCAAGAACCAGGTCCAATCTTCATGGCTACCTTACCATCAATCTCGGCGGCGTATAGGTCCCAGCGTGCTTCCTTAATATCAATGCTACTTTCGCTGTGTAGGCCATTATCCTTGCGCACTTCAATTAGCGCATCAATTGCACCTTTTAGGCCCCAGTCAAAGTAGTGGTCCCAGAACACAGAGGGCACGCCAGGGTGAGTGAGAATGTAGGCATAACCTTGCATCACTTTACCACCGGGGAACGGCCAATAGGCCTGCGTGCTCCCGGTATCGTGGTTGTCAATAAAAGTCACTGCGCGTGATGGCCACCAACCGATGACGCCAGGCGCACCGCCACCAATATTCAATCGCCAGTACTGGTTATTGACGGCGGCTTGTAGTACGCCTTTTGTCGTGAAGTCAAAAGCTGCCGACTTTCCTTGCGTATCGTCAATCCAGTCGACTATCTGTTGCCGGTGGGCATTTACATTATTCAGGTCCAGGTTATCCCAAAGTTCTCCTACCGTGAAGTAAGGATTGGTTCCGTCGTTGTACACACCATTGTAGTAGCCATTGAAGCCGCGTACGTAGTCGTAGCGCCAGCCATCAAAGCCGATGGTGTTCTTTAGCCAGTTCATCCAGCCAATCAGGTCACTTCGTACGGTCCCGTTGGTGTGGTCAATGTCTCGTGCGGCGTGGTAGTTGTCTCCGGTATCAAAGTTACCGCAAGGGTTACCACCATTCTGTCCCCATTCATCGTTGCTGACAACGGCCCAACAGCCCCAGGTGGGGTTGGTAAAGTCGGCCCAGTTGGTGGTTCCTACTCGGTGGTTGATCACAATGTCGGCTAGTACTTTGATGCCTTCATTGTGCAGTGCACTAATGCAGTTTGTTAGTTCTTGTTGCGTTCCATAATTGGTGCTAACATCGTACAGTTCGCGTGGCAGATAGCCCTGTGGTGCGGCTGCATCGCTTGGTGGTGGCAGCCAGACCATGTCAAATTGGGCGTCTCCCAGTTCTTGGGCTTTACTCTGTACAACATTGTACCACCCACTAGAATTGGAGTGGGATACCCAGTTGAACCCTTGGAGCATCACATCGGTGCTCTGGGAATAATTTTGGCTATAAGTGGTTTCGGCCAATAGGATAGAAGCAATGAAAAGGAGTACAATTTTTGCTTTCATAACTTCTGATAAAATTTTATTTCGACAAATAAGCTGAAGCAAAAATATAATCACAAAAGCAGCTGTGCGCACCGTTTTATAAGGTGGTCGGAATTTGTTTTAGAAAAGTGGTACTTTGGAAAGTGGTACTTTTAATCCTCTGAAAATCAGGAGGTTCGATTTTCTTGTTCGCGTAGGTATTCGCGAGGCGTTTGGTTGGTATGCTTTTTAAAGGCGCGGTTGAAGGCAGTCTTGGAATTAAAACCCGACTCTAAAGCCAAGCTCAGTATCGTGCGTTCCTGGTGTGCCCCTGCCCGAATTTGTTCTTTGAAGGCTTCAATACGGTAGCTATTGACATAATCAAAGAAGTTTTTCTGAAAACCATCGTTGATTACTTTTGAGAGTTGGTGACTGGGTAAATCAACAGTCGCTGCCAGTTCTCCTAAACTTAGTCCGGGGTTCAGGTAGGGTTTCTGCTCTCGCATCAATAGCTCAAGTCTTTCCAGATCTCCTAAGGCCGGTGCATTCGTATTTGCTGATGATGCAGCACTTGCCTGCTGTTCACTGATTTGCAATACTTGCTTTTGGTTTTCCAGTGCAGCCATTGGGTTTTCGGTCAATATTTGTGGGATGGACACCAACGGCAGCTTGGGGTTGCGAAAAATCTGAGGGTGGCGCATCGCGTAGTAGCCCATCATGTAGGCACCAGAGGCTAGAATCAGCCAGCTGGCATCGGTAACCCGGTCGGTGATGTCAGTCCAGTTTTGATCGAGAGCCAGACTAATGAAGCCGAGTAAATAAGTCGAAAACCATACGATCAAACAAATGGAGTGGATATAAAAAACCGTCCACAAAAAGCCTAGCATAGGCCCTGCTGCCGGGTCGCTACTCAGCTGTAAGCGCTTCAGGAAGTTGCGACTCAGTAGCCAATAAAATGCACTGAATACCCAGCCCACCATTGCAGTACCAATGAAGAACGGACGAAGCTTCAGGTTGACCACCTGGGTAGTGAAGTCAAAATTAGGTAGACTAATAGTAGGTAAATAGATGCCAATAGCCAATAGCAATGGAATAAAGTGCCAAGCCCAGTGCCGCTGATTGGGCAGGCTTGGTTGTAAAGACCGCAGGTAAAGCCAGAAGATTGGGCCATAAGTGAAATAGACCAAATCAGGCACCAGCAATATTTTTGGAAATCGCTGAAAGATATCTCGATCGAATGCTCCAATACGGGCTAGAAAGGTAATGGACAGCAGCAACAGTAACAGGGAAAGCAAACGACTGGATATACTCCCGGCCTCCTTAAAACTATTCACTGCCACCACAAGCAGCAAGCCTTGTATAGCCGCAAGGAGTAAGAATATGGCGTACCAATTGAAACGGTTTCCGGAAAGGTCTTCCCAGTTGGCAATTTCAACACGGATAATATTTTCCCCGCCTCCTTCTTTATGCTCATAACGCCGGTTGGGTCTTGCCAATCCATTGGCGCGACTCTCTACGGTGGCCCAACCTCCACGGCTGATCTTGTATTCCGTTATTTGACTGCGAATGGGTACCGCTACCTGATAAAAACCATTAGAGTCGCGTTCCATTCTGAAGTCCTGGTCAGCAGGCGACCAGCCATTGAAGGATCCCACAATGTATAAGCTGGCATCAGTGGGTGTGTTTTCCGGTAGGCTTGTGATGCGTACCAAGATCGTATCCCAAAAGGGGAGTTCCTTCTTTAAATCCTCCCAACCAGCTACGTGGATACGCACGGTATCGCGAAGCTCATCATTGTTAAGATAAGAACGGTTGCCGATGGGCTCGGCCAAACTTCCTCCTTCCACGCTTTCCCAGGAACCTCGGGTGATCTTGTACTCAAAATCAGGCATTGGGGTAAGGAAGTCATACTGCCAACGTCCATCACCCAGTGGTTCAAACCGGAAGTTCTCATCGGCGGGCTGCCAATTATTAAAGCTGCCCACTAAGTAGATACTGTCTTCGGCAGGGGTATAGTCCGGTAGTTGCTCCACGACGACCGTAAGCTGTCCGAACAGAAGCGGAATAAGCCCAATCATCAATAAGCACCAGATAAGACCTTTGCGCATGTGGGGGAGTTGGTGAACAGCTTGATTATAAAGTCATTTGGTACGAAACCAGGCGCTTAGTACGTCCAGCTCGTTTCCCCTAGAACTACTCAGCCTTAAACCAGACCAATTAGGTGGGGTATAACAACAAATATAACCGGATTTCGATGACCGATGATAGAATCAGCTCAAAAAGGCAAAGAGCAGTTGTACGAAGAGAATTTTAGTAATGAGCGCAATAGGGAGGATCAATGTGAATCCCATACTTGGCAAGCGGTTACCGGCTCGATCCAGGGCAAAATCTAAAATGGCGGGTTGAGTGGCAATCATACCGGTGAGTAAGCCAAAGGGGATACGCAGCCATTTATAGCCCAGCCATAAAGTAAGAAACGCCGTTGTGGTAGCAATGATGGCTCCACACAAGAAGATCCATCCGCCGCCACCAGCTAGAATCGTATTGAGGAAGGTATGACCGGAGCGTACACCAATACCGGCTAGTAAGAGGATCAAACCCAATTGACGCAGTACGAGGTTTGCTCCGTAGGGTAGGGTCCAGACAATAGGGCCGGTACGCCGCAAGGCACCAAGAATAAGGGCCACCACTAAAGGACCTCCGGCAAAACCTAGACTAAAGGATACGCCACCGGGGAGGGTGAAAGTGAGTAAACCCAACATAAGCCCCAAGGCCATACCCGAACCGAAGGAGAGCAGGTTGATATGGTTGAGTGCCTCGTAGCTGTTGCCAAACAGTTTTTTCAACTCCTCAAAATCTTGCCTGCGGGCTATGACTAGTACGCGGTCGCCGAGCTCCAGTACGGTATCACCACTAGCCAGTAAGTCTACATCACCGCGTTGTACGCGGGTAATGATGGTAGAGAACTTCTCAGCTAGGTTCAAGGAAGCAATCTTCTCGCCCGCAATTTTGGGGTTGGAAACAAAAAGCCGTCGAACATCAAAAGACGTACGATCGTAGGAAAGCTCTTTGTTTTGTACTTCTCCTAACATCGCGGTGGCTTCTTCCAAAACTGCGGCGTCGCCAATGATCACCAGTTGATCACCCAGTTGCAGCTCGGTATCCATGTTGGGAAGCTGATCCACGCCCTGGCGTTGCATACGTCCGAAAACCAGACGCCTTTGGAAACGTTGGAAGATATCACGTATGGCGAGCCCTACCACTGCTTCTTGGGTGATAACCACCGTGTGTCGGCGGATATTGTCGCCAGAAAGGATCAGGTTTTGTTCTTGTAGCTCTTGTGGATAGTTAATGCGAAACCAGCCTTGCATCAAGCTGATAGCTAACATGACTCCGAGTACCCCCATAGGGTAGGAGAGCGAGTACCCCACTACGGCAGCGTTGCTCATTTCTGCTTGCAGGGCGGCCGGTTGCGATAGCTGAATAAGATCCAATAAACCGGCCAAAGAAGCCGTATTGGTGCTACTACCAGCCAGGAGGCCAGCAGCCGTCGCGGCATCCAGATCAAACAGGTAATATAAGCCCAAGGTGATCAAAGTACTGAAGACCAGCATGGCTAGTATGAAGGAGAAGTTGCGTAACCCCTGTGATTTGAAGGTGGAAAAGAAGCTTGGCCCACTGCTCAGTCCAATGGTGTAGACAAACATCGAAAGACCGAGTACGATGACAATGTCGGGCATACTTAGCGCAGGATCAATAGCGCCAAAAGCAAGCCCTACGAACAAGACTGCTGCCACACCCAACTTGGTGCCACGAATAGGAATATTACCCACCCAGTAGCCAATAGCTGACACCACAAACAAAAGCAGAACCGGTGATTCTTTAAAGGCTTCTATCATAAGCTGCAAAGGTAGGATTTAGTGTAGAATCCGACTCTTATCTGCGCATAATTGCTTGGGAACGGCGATAAGCTCGCCAAAAAGTAAGTGCTTCTCCACCTCCCAGGATCAACAGCCCAAATAGGAAGATCAAGTTTCGGCTGAGTTCAACGCTTGCCGTGTACTGGTGATAGAAAGACCGTACGAAGAGCACTTCGAAGAGAATGATCAAGGCAGAAATGCCAAATAAGAGAATGGACACCGCCCGCGTACGTCGGTTAATGACTTTATCTTGCTGGCGAAGGGATTTACGTAAAAGCAGTACGGCCATCTCCTGCTCTGGATTAATCCGGAGCAGCTCGCAAATCACGTGTTCGGCTTCGGCTGGCTGGAGTGTCTGCAGGTAGGCCGCAGCTTTCCGGAAGAGTAGTTGCTCAAATTCTTCGCTCTGTTGCCGTTTTGCTGCCAGTGGATAGTTGTAATCCAACGTAATGAGAATGGCCCGGTCTACTACCGCCAGAAACTGCCGGTAAGCGCCTACCTCAAATAGCGCGTGGGTAAATACGAGCTGGATCTCGGTAAACTCCTCGGTTTCCAGGTTTTCCACAGCTTCTTCGTGTTCCTCGTAGTAGCGAATAATACCGTGATAATCCTTAGGCTCGATGGCCAGGAAGTCGCGATAAATCCGAGAATGTACAACGGGACGTAGCTGCATATGGTCTTGAAACGATCTAATTCCTTTCTAAGTTCAAAGGTACGAGCAAACTCACTGATAGATGCCACTCAAAGTGCATTCTGACGCTATTATGGCACTTTTACGAAGATCTGAATTCGAATGACGGTTTTTCCTGAAATTGGTAATTCTTATATTACCGCAACCATGTAAGTAACTGCTTGTTTCACTTTCACATTCTAAAGCGTTTTCTCATTTTGTGGGAGGATAATGGTTCATAAAACTGTAATTCCTATCTTCCAATCCTATCTAAAGTCAAAAGCATGCTTTCCAAATTCTATGATACCCAATATTTAAAGGGAGATATTACAGGAGGTCTCGTTGCCGGTGTAGTAGCACTGCCGCTGGCACTGGCATTCGGGGTTCAATCGGGCTTAGGTGCCACAGCCGGTTTATATGGCGCCATTGCCGTAGGCATATTTGCCGCATTATTTGGAGGCACGGAGACGCAGGCCAGTGGTCCTACCGGGCCGATGACGGTAGTGGCGGCCACCTTAGTAGCAGCAGCCATTGAAATGACAGGTGGCCTGGATAGTGCCATGGGCATTATTGTCTTGACATTCTTACTAGGAGGCGCCTTACAAGTGTTATTTGGCTTTTTGAATATCGCGGGCTACGTCAAATATTTCCCTTATCCTGTAGTCTCCGGCTTCATGAGTGGGGTGGGATTGATAATCATTATTCTACAGTTATTTCCTTTTGCTGGCCTGGGGGCGTCTAAGTCAACCGTAGCGGTCATGCAAGACTTACCACGCCTGTTTCAGGAGGCCAATCTGCAAGCCCTCTTACTTGGGGGGATCACCATTGCGGTGTATTATCTTTTTCCCAAAATCACGAAAGCCATTCCCAGTGCGCTGGTCGCCTTGATTGTAGCTACTCTAGTGAGCTATTTTGGCGGTATGGATGTGCCGGTGATCGGTAATATACCGTCCGGTTTACCGGCCTTGCAGATCGATGGCATCTTTTCCGTAGATGCTAGCGCCTTGAGTCTGGTTGCAGAATACGCAGTGGTACTGGCGGTATTGGGTAGTATCGACTCCCTCTTGACCTCCGTTATTGCGGATAACATGACCAAGACCAAGCACAATAGTAATCGCGAACTCATTGGGCAAGGAATTGGCAATATGCTAGCCGCTGCAATTGGCGGTATTCCCGGTGCCGGTGCAACCAAGGGGACTGTAGTCAATATCAATGCGGGCGGACGCACCCGCTTATCCGGTACCTTACACGGGATCTTTCTCCTGGCGGTTTTACTGGGTTTGGGTACTTTGGCTGCTCATATTCCACTGTGTGTCTTGGCCGGTCTATTGATCCCCATCGGCTTTAAGATTATCGATGTCAAAGGACTAAAGCACTTGCTCAAGGTGCCACGGGCCGACGCTGCCGTACTGGTGCTCGTGCTTTTACTCACCACCTTTGGTAGCCTCATTCAGGCGGTGGGCGTTGGGGTAGCCTTAGCCTGTTTGCTCTTTATGAAAAAAGCAGGCGACTTGAGTGAGCAAGGCCTGGAGGTTGGGCCAGTTGCTGATCTGGATGGTACCAAGCCCTGGCAGGACGAGGTAGAATTCTACGAAGCCTACAAGGATAAGGTGATTATCAAGCACCTCTATGGTCCACTCTTTTTCGGTTTCACGGCCTTCTTTAAAGATGGTGTAAATGACCTGCCCGATAATATTAAAGCGCTCATTATCCGCATGGATCGCGTACCCTACATCGATCAATCCGGTTTATACGCTTTAGAGGATGTTATTTTAAGCCTGCGTCAGCAAGAAATTGAAGTCATCTTCACAGGTTTACACGAGCAGCCGCGTGATATGCTCGAGGCGGTGGATATCATTGATGATCTTGTTCCGGAGAGTGATCTATTTGCGGAGGTGGAAGATAGCTTTACCTATCTAAAGCAGAAATGGTCTGCTTCCTAAGTCTCAGAAATTTTATAGCGATAGTAGACTAACAAACCTTCTGCTATGATTCGTTTCTTTCGGAGAATCCGCCAAGGCTTTTTACGTGAGGGGGCTTTCAGCAAATACCTGCTTTATGCGGTGGGCGAAATTGCCTTCAAAGAGAAAAGCTCCTCGATCTATTTCAATCCGGTGATTACAGCCTCCGTGTGCTTTTGGATCAGGCTGGTGTTTCAGGAGAGGTGATGGGATTACAGCCGAAGGAACAAGTAAGGAGTAATTTGCACGTTTTGCAGTCTTCTGCCATAGAGAACGGCCTAATGAGCTTTATTCTCACTAGCATCCTAACAGAAGCGGAGCACTACCAACCACTTATGGAGGAATTGGATGCGATTTTGCGTGTGCTTGCGGAGGAAATAGAGGAAGAAAACTAGCGTAACATGGCAAAAGGAAAACCCCGTTTGACCCGCTTGGCAGCTATTGCTACCCAACTGCAATCTAAGCGCCTGGTCACCGCCCGGGAAATTGCCGACCGGCACGAGGTGAGTATCCGAACAGTTTACCGCGATATTCGCACTTTAGAAGAATCTGGTATCCCCATCGTAACGGAAGAGGGAAAGGGTTACTCTATTGTAGATGGCTACACCTTGCCCCCCGTTATGTTCACAGAAGAGGAGGCGCTGGCACTAGTTACCGCAGAGCATCTCCTACTCACCAATAAGGACCAATCGCTACGCGAACAGTACTCCAGTGCTTTAACGAAAATCAAGTCTACTTTGCGCGTACAGCAAAAGGAGAAAACGGAATTCCTAGCGGATCGCATACAGGTTAGGCGCAACCACCGTGATGATAAAACCAGCAATTATCTAATTCAGCTACAGTCCACAATTACCGATTTTTTGCTGGTTGAATTGACTTACCTGTCCTTACAAAACGAGCGGACACAGCGCACTATTGAGCCTTTCGCGCTGTACACTACTCAGCAAAACTGGGTGTTGGTAGCCTATTGTCGTAAAAGACGTGCTTTTCGCGCTTTTCGATTAGATCGTATTGAAGATCTACGGGTGCAAGAAGCTCATTTTACACCCCATAACATGACCCTGAAGGAGTACCTGGAAAGCTGCCGGAAAAAAAGTTTGACTACCCCTGACATACCCTTGACACACCTTGACAATACCTTTGCTACAGATCAAAAACCAAATGATATGCAACAAGTACAGGTAGCACCTTTTAAGATGATTGGCCTGGCCATTCGTACCTCTAATGCAGATGGCCAAGCTGCTCAAGAAATTGGAGCACTGTGGAACGAGTTTCTGAGTAGCAATGCACTGGCCAAAATTCCCAACCGCATGGACGATACCGTTTACTCACTGTACACCGATTATGTCGGGGATCACACCCAACCGTACACGGTAGTACTGGGGTGCCAGGTAACCCAAACGGATGAAATACCCGAGGGGATGGTGGCCCGCAGCTTTAGTGGCGGTGAGTATGTCAAAATGAGTGCCCGTGGCAATTTGCAGGAGGGTATTGTGGTAAAGCAGTGGCAGAAAATCTGGACCATGGATCTTAAGCGCGCTTACACCGCCGACTTTGAAGTATTTGGTGCAAAGGCCCGTAACCCGGAGGATGCGGAGGTAGAGTTCTTCATCGCCGTTCAGAATAATTAGCATCATGTTGCCAGCACTCGAACAGTTCTACGATGGCCAAGAGGAGCCCAACCAGAGTTGCCTGCTGGCACTCCGTAGCCTCATTCTACAACAAGATGAGGCGGTGAACGAAACGCAGAAGTGGGGGATGCCCTGCTTCTGCTACCGCAAAAAGATGTTCTGCTTTTTGTGGGTAGATAAGGATACCCAGAAACCTTATCTGCTATTGGTAGAAGGCAACTATCTGGATCATCCCCAGCTAGAACAAGGGAAGCGTTCCCGAATGAAAATATTTCGGGTGGACCCCACGGAAGATTTACCCGTAAGCACCATCTCCAGTTTACTGAATACGGCACTCGACCTCTACCGTACTGGAGTGATCAAGGTGAAGTGATCACCTTTACAGGGCTGATGGGGCTACCCCAAATTCTTCTCGGAAGCACTTGGCGAAGTAAGATAAGTTGGAAAAGCCGACCTGAAAGACTATCTCGGGCCTGGCAAGGGGTAATGCATTTTTCGCAGATACTGAAATTTACCCTGTTCGTTGTTTTTTGGGCATTCGCAGGTGGAAAGTCCTAATCTGTTACTTTGGACGCAGGCTAGGCAAATAGTTTTTCTTTAATCATGTTGATACTCTCTTGCGGATACCAATGGTTGAGGCGGAAGGTGGTAGTGTCTTCCAAAAACTTACTTAAGGTGTCCAGATCTTCTTGGTGATCCGTAAAACTTTTGGTTGGTGTCATTGGTATGAATGAATGTTTAATTAGTTCTAATGCTGCTTGGGTCTTGGGTATTGGTGAAAGACTGGTACTATGTTGATTTAAGGTTGGAAATGCTACCATTTTGCAAGTGAAGGGTTCTGCCACAGCTTCGGTTTTATCCAGATACCACCTTGGTTCACCGAACACGTCAGAAGGATAGAGCTTAGGATAGTCTTTATATAATCCTGGAATGATGTACAATGATCCCTGGCGAATCGACAATAGTCGGGGATAAGGATATATTTTTAATGATTTCCGATGAATGAGTAAAACGTCGTCGCTAGAGAACTTAAACCCATCAAAGATAAAGCTTAGAGTAAGGGTGGTTTTGCCGGATCTCAGTGCTGCTGGAAATATGACTCCTACACCATCTTTTGCAACCCCGCCACCATGTACAGCCAAGAATTCCTTGTTGCTACGAGCAACCATTTCACCGGTGAAGAAAACGCCAGTAAGGAAGTTCAGTGTTCCGTAGTTGTCAATTGAATATATTTTACCATAGTTAGGGCATACAAGACAATAAGGCGGTATTGCCTTGTCCTGGAGGGCATCTTCCATCAGTTTAGAATAGCCCTTGCTGTCACAAGAGAGCCCTAGCAAGTAAAACCATCTCTTGCTCGAAGGACTGGGTTTTTCCACTTCAAAGAAGTGATAACCTTCGCGGACGCGATTGATTAAGTCAGGGTCGTTAGAGCAAATGAGCAAGCGGGTTTCGTGAATATTTAGTGCAATGCTCTCAACAGCGTATGCTAATTTTCGAAAATTGCTCAGCTGGGTTTTGTTTAGAGTTTGGATAGCATACATAAGGGTAATGATGTTGCAACAGAACTATAGGTTTTCGGCTTGCTGAAGTGATTTCTAGCCTTTGCCGAAATTTCCCAACATGCTCTTACTTTCTGTCTTTGATCCTGATCAAATAGCGTTCGGGATACAGTGGTGTTTTATCTACTTATTGCATGTTGGTCATTGTGTGCCTCGGAAGTGCCCAAGGCTCACAAAGACCATATTACACTAGCATATATTTATCCCTGGCCTATTCGGAGAGATACTTGCTGTGTACGAAAGAGAACGAGTAGTGTGTCAATAACGCACGGGAGCACCGCGATAAGCTACACCACGCATACTTGCTGCGCGCATTGGGGCACCACGGTAAGCTACGCCTCTTA
>JBCBEC010000035.1:35551-77039 GCA_038528965.1 Bacteroidota bacterium
TAAGCTACGCCTCTTAAGTTCGGATTCTGCACGGGAGCACCGCGATAAGCTACACCACGCATACTTGCTGCGCGCATGGGAGCACCACGGTAACTACCTTGCATTGCGTATCTCATATTATTTGCATATGTGCTTTCCATAATTGTAGGTTTTAAGATGTAATCGATATTAGGCTGAGATAGCTCTTAATTCTTGTTGAGCAATCGAATCAAATAAGTGTATTCTGGCATCACAGAAATTATCCGTTTCGTAGAAGTCCTGGTGAGAAGAGTAGGCTAAATTACCACTACCACCCTTACAGATAGATAAGTAGTTGCACGCTTGACATTTTGGAATTTTTTGAGCCCGAGAAGTCCAGCTTTCAATAATGTTGTTAGCCACTTCACTATTGAGCATCTTGTGTAGAGAATCCTGGTGTATTGCGCCAACACAATGTTCAGCTGCACCTAAATATGCACTTAAGTAAACCTCTCCTTCAGAAGCTACACGAATAGTATTGCGAGGAAATTCCAAGTTGCTAGAATCAAAATCGTATAGTAAGCGCTGAAAGATGTCGGTATGATGAGTAACCTCAATATTTATTTGTCCGGCGGTCTGTACGGAGGCTTGATACAGATACTGCATTAACCACTTCTTTTGGGTCTCGGTCAAGTCAACTTGATCTTTAAAAGACATGGCACGCCCCCGATCTTCTAAAATTGAAACATATAAATGAGGTAACCCTCTTGCCAACATCATATCTACCACACCTGGAAGGTCATAAACGTTGAATCCCATTGGGGTAAAGCAGATGGTTGTTTTGTTGAGGTATTGGTGCCGTTCTAGTAGATCTAGCGCTTGCATGACGCTTTTGTAAGAACCTTTACCACGATTACGATCATGAGTTTGCTCGACAATACCGTCTAACCCTAATCCGATAAACATATCGTGAGAACGGATGAAACTCAGGCGCTCTTCATCTAGGTAGGTGCCATTGGTCATGATTGACAACTGTAAGCCAATCTCAGTTGCCAATTGTGCCAAAATGTCCCAGCCATCATACAGCATGGGTTCGCCGCCACTGAGGGTCAGGAAATTTCCACCTAATTTTTTAAATTCTCTAATAACATTCGCAAATAATTGGAAGCTGGTATTCACTGGTCTGGACTTTCCACCCTCCATGTAGCAATGTTTACAACGTAAATTACAGTCCCAAGTCAGCTCCAGCAACATGTGAGAAAAGAGTGCGGCATTATCCGATGACCTAGAACGAACTTTTGGCTGGAGATCTGCAACGGAGAGAATCTGCCGATCTAATAACTGCTGGGTTACTAGCTTGATATCATTTGTCAGTGTTGTCGTATCTACATTGTACTCGTTTGTGAGCGATCGAACTAAATCAGATACGCTCGTTGATTGAGACTTTCGAATCGTCTCCAAGATTTGGACCGTCATCTCATTAGCTAGATAGACGCCGTTGTCTTTGGTGCCGCTACCTATGACGTACCCATCTTGGAATGATCGCCAGTATACTTGATCTTGTATTACAAGTTTTTTCTGTTCCATGTCCGTGGCATTAATCTACTACTTGCACTAAACCAAAATCTGATAGGCCTTGAAACAATTCTGACAAGTCAGATTGCACTTTATCGATCTCTACCGTATAGTGTTTTACTAATATTTTGCCAATATCAGCGATGCTTCGTTTACCATCCAATAATTGCCAAGCTTGCGCCCCAACTGCGGTCAGCACATAATACTGTTTAGACATGGCGTGATATAAGATCAATTGGTCGCCAAACTGTCCAGTATTTACTACTGTCGTAGGGCAGTATTTGATTGTTTCTTGCTGTTTCATTTTGGTATTAGATGTTTCTAGGTCTTAATTTCAACTTTAGTCCCTTGCGAAATTTCTACCTTATAAATCTTTAGTTCTAATACACCATTCTTGGCTAAGGCTTCTGTTTTTTCTGGTACGACTTGTTCGGGTAAAGCCAGCCTTCCGTAGAATAACGGTGCCCCTTCCTGCTCGGCCGGCAAGGCCGATATTTCCAATCCATAATCGTCGACTAGTAAGTCGATTTCATCAGCGGGAACTCCAGGCAACTCTATGTTAATGGCGAAGTATTCATCTTCCTCGGCGTAATCATACAGCGGGATTCTGGAACCATCTGGATTGAAGTATAACATGGTCTGATTGGTTTGTGCCGCGGTCACAAGACTATTGTCATATCCCTGGTATTGTTCTGAGGTATATTGTTGCCGCGTAGGTTCTAGGAAAAGATGAGATTGAGATATTGAACGCAATTTGGGCGGTTCATACTTTGATTTAGGTATCCTCTTTTTTGCAGACATAGTGAAAGGGTTAAGGTGAATTGTAGCTATGTGTCAATGTTTTTTATTTTGTAAAAATTAATTTATACGTATTTTAATTTTCATCAATTAATTAATTGATATACAATATACCGTAAATTGAATTAAAAATCAAATTTAATTTTATTCAACTACCTCCCTTTTTGTGCTGAAAGAATTACGGAATCGAAAGTAACTGGGGTAAATAAGCCTCCAACTCGATATATATAATTTCCTTTTGCTAGCTCGATCTCGTGTAATACAATTATTGGAAATCTATTACACTATTTACACTTAGCTGGCTGATCGACCTCCCTTTATTATCTTTAGTCACCTCAATGATAAGCGATCAGTTGAGGTGCTTCTATTTTAACTGTGTAGCTACCCACAACAGACTAGCCATTATGCACACCATTCTCGGCGCCAACGGTATTATTGGCGAAGAACTTGCGAAAGCGCTACGCGCGGATCAAAGCACTGCAATCCGTCTGGTTGGACGAAACCCACAGGCGATTCACGCAGAAGACGAGCTAATTAAGGCTGATTTACTCCTACTAGACCAGGTGCGGGAGGCAGTACAAGGCACCGAGATTGCCTACCTGACCGTGGGGCTGCCGTACCGCTCGAAGGTTTGGCTCCGCGACTGGCCGCGTATTTTGGCCAATGTGATCGCTGCCTGTAAAGAAGTAGGTTGTAAGCTGGTCTACTTTGACAATACCTACGCTTATCCGCAGGATGCTGAGCAGCAGGTGGAGGATACCCCGTTGGCCAGTGATGGTGCTAAAGGCCGCGCTAAACGTGAAGCAGCAGAGCTACTGCTAAAAGCAATGGCGGCCGGAGAGGTGACGGCAATGATCTGTAGGGCACCGGAATTTTACGGGCCAGGGAAAACCAAGAGTATTACCAATACCCTCATCTTCGAAAATTTGCAGCAAGGTAAAGCGCCTAAAGTGCTGGTGCGCGATGATACTTTACGGACCCTCATCTACACCCCGGACGCCAGTCGAGCCATGGCTTTATTGGCCAATACACCAGATGCCTACGGTCAAACCTGGCACCTGCCCTGTGATGATGCCCGACTGACCAATAAAGGCTTTGTGGAAGAGGTGAGCCGCCAACTCAAACGACACATCTCTTACGGTATTCTGCGTCCATTTTTACTGCGAGTGGTGGCATTGTTCAATGGAAGTATCAAAGAAACGTTAGAGTTGCTCCCTCGCTACGAAATTGATAATATCTTCGACTCATCGAAATTCAAAGCCCGTTTTCCGGACTTTAAAGTGACCTCCTATTCGGAAGGCATTGCCGCTACTTTGACGAGTTACGGAATCAGTTGAGATACGGGCGTTCAAGCGGAAGAACCCAATAATAAATACAAGAGGAGCACAGCCTCCTAGACAAATGATCTGAGCATGAGAGCGACCTATCTATTTCTATTTCTCTTTCTTTTTTGCTGGCAAGCAGCCAATAGCCAAAGCATCCGCATTCAACCTTATTTACAGGATGTAGAACCCAATCAAGCTCATATCCTTTGGGAAACGGACAGTGAAGAGGAGAGTATTGTGGAATGGGGACTTACGGAAGCGCTGGGCTTTGAAACCAGCGGAATTGCCTACACCTCAGAGGGCGCCGCCAATGTGCACGAGGTTCGACTGGATGGCTTGGAGCGCTTTACTCGCTACTATTATCGCGTACGTACGGAGACGGCCGTATCCGAAATTCACAGTTTTCGGACCCCACCCTTCGCTAGCGATGAGCAATCGTTTAAGCTGGTGGCGATGAGTGATATGCAGCGCGATAACAGCTTTCCAGACAAGTTTCGTGAAATTGTAGAGGAAGGTGTGATTGAATACCTAACGGGAGGAGATACTGAATTGGAAGATGAGCTGGCCCTGGTAATGATCCCGGGAGATTTGGTGACGACCGGTACCAATTACAACCAGTGGAAAAATACCTTTTTCGATCCTTCCTCCGCTTTATTTAGTCATGTGCCCGTTTATCCGGTTTTGGGTAATCATGAAAACAACGCCGCTTACTATTACACCTATTTTAAACTACCGGAAAATGGCAGTCCGGATTTTACGGAACACTGGTGGTTTAAAGACTACAGCAACCTGCGCATTATTGGTTTAGATTCCAATGGACCATTCACCAATGCCGAACAGTTAGCTTGGCTGGATAATTTGCTGGAGCAAACCTGCGAAGCAAGCTCTATTGATTTCGTCTTCGCCCAGTTGCACCACCCCCACAAGTCGGAATTATGGACACCGGGAGAATCTAACTTTACCGGTGAAGTCATCCAGCGGCTGGAGCAGTTTTCTACTACTTGTGGCAAGCCCAGTGTTCACCTCTTCGGGCATACCCACGGCTATTCGCGCGGGCAGTCGCGTGATCACAAACACCTGTGGATCAACGTAGCTTCGGCTGGTGGAGCCATTGACAATTGGGGCGAGTTCCCAAATGCCGACTACGAAGAGTTTTCCGTCTCACAGGACGAATATGGTTTTGTGGTGGCGGAAGTAACTGCCGGTGATGCACCTCAGGTCACTATCAAGAGAATCAGCCGGGGAGATCAGGATATGGTGATCGATAACCAACTCACGGATAGCTTGGTCATTCGCCTGGACGCTCCGGAAATTGGTACGCCAGTGGCAGAATATCCGGTCGATATTGAGCTGGCACCCGAATGCGTATTGCTGCAGGCTAGCCCGTTTGAATCTACTGCTGCTACGCACGGACAGAGCCACTGGCAAGTGACCAGCACCGAAGATGATTTCACCAATCCCGTTTTTGAAAGCTGGAAAAACTTTGAGAACTGGTACTTCGATATTGATACCCAGGCCGGGGACGACTTAACGGATGAGGAAGCCTACGAACTGCAAGCCGGCCAGACCTACTGGTGGCGCGTGCGCTATCGCGACCGAGAATTTAATTGGAGCGAATGGTCAAGTCCGGCAAGCTTTACCACCGGAGCAGCTATGACACCGCCCAACTTGCTAAACAACCCCGGTGCGGAGGAAGAACTGGTAGGGTGGACCGTGATCCAAGGCGTAATGGAGTCCCTAACGAATGGTATTTGTGACGGCGTGGCGCCGCATAGCGGAGAACGCTATTTTACGGTAGGAGGATTATGTGAGCACAGTGAAGAGGCAGTAGCAAGGCAAACTGTAGACCTGAGTGCCTATGCTGATTCCATTGCGACGGGTAGCTTTTCGGTAGAATTTGGAGCATATCTCTCCAATTTTTCCGGCAGTGACCGGCCCGAGATGAAGCTGATCTTTCAGGATGATAACGGGATGTCCACTGGAGAGAGTAATACCCTTACCACGCTGAGTAATAACTGGACCCTAGTCAGCGAAGCCCTGGCTATCCCGCTTGGTACAAGCCAGGCGGTAGTGGAATTAAAAGGCACCCGCAATGCTGGAACCGATAACGACAGTTACTTTGATGATCTCTTTTTGCGGGTAGGAACAGTAGAAATTAACTGCCCACCTTTGACGAGTGTGAGCGGAGCCAATAGCTCGCCTATTTTGGAGCTGAACCCAAGCCCCAACCCTATGCAGGCATACACCCGGATTCGACTACCTGCTCGGATCTTTGAGCCCTTACAGTTACGGATGGTTGATGCTACTGGCCGCAAAGTCGCCGTGGAATATCAGCAGTTTGCGGATAGCTTACGCCTAGAGCGTGGTGATTTGACTGCGGGGGCGTATGTGTTTTGGCTAAGTGGATCACAAGGGGTAATTGGTTCCGGAAAATTGGTAGTGGCCAAGCCCTAAGCGGGCATTGCAGCGTTTGCTGAGACTGAATCGTTTTGTTGTCGAATTCACAGTGCTAGTACTCGTGAATTCAGCTGCTGTGATCTAGACTACCCTCTCTTATCCAAAATACACGCGCTATGCTATCAATTAGATTCTTTGCCTTAGCATTACTGGTGGTACTGCTATTGGATGCCTGCAGTAAGTGTGGGCCGGATGTTAATTTGGGAGAATTACCTTTAACTGCTAATTCTCGTCTCTTCATTCCTTATGCGGATGATGTCGTCCTAGAGTTTGTAGATCAAGACGGCGAATGGCACAGGGTGCAATCTACGCTTGGTCGAGAAATAGAAACCGAAGAACTACACATCCGCTTTTCGTGTGAAGAAAATGTCTGGCGCACCCAGTACGAATACTACGAGTCTGAAATGGAGAGGATCGCCTTTTCGGATGTAGATGGTGAGCCAGTATTCAGTTGCCGACTTCGTACCAGTTGTGAGTATGATGATAACTTAACGGCCCTGGCCATCATTGATCATTTGCGAGTGGATGTCAGCTTGTTTAACAAGAGTTACGGTGCGGTGAAGGTTATCACCGAAGAACGAGAAGGTGAAGTCAGTGACGAGTTTCAGGAACGCCTACTTATACGGAGCAGGTTCGTAGGGGATACACTGCTTTATGGCCGGAGTTTTGCTAATGTCTACAGCAGTGAGCAGGGTGATCAGGCTTTTTATTATAACCAGCAGCAAGGGGCCTTGGCTTTCACTATTGATGAAGAGAATTATTGGGTGTTGGCTAATTAACCTCAAGGCATGGAATTATTACTCAATGCGCCGGAGCAGATTTTAGGCCTAGCCGCTTTGCTGGCCCTGCTGTTTGTTTTAGGCGGTAAGGGCCGCACGCTTGATATACAGCTCCATAGCACTTACTACGTGCTGCACCTACCTCTGATTGCGGTAGGCTTTGCAGTAATACTGGGCATCAATTCCCTTATCTATTGGCTGCTGCCAAAGACTACACTGGTCCCTTGGCTCACCCTTGGGCACGTAGTGCTGCTATTGCTATCTATGCTGGTGCTCCTCCTGCTCGCCTTCTTCTTTCGTACGCTAGTGGTTAAGTACTCGATATTTGGCTCACTGCAACGTATTATCCTTCGTGCAGTGGGACTATTGCTGCTTGGGCAAGTACTTGGTATCGCTAACTGGCTGTAAGTAGTTGTAGTAACCTATTGCCGTGCAAAGCCTGTGTAAGAGTAAAGCGATGCTTGTCAGATGGTAGACTCAAACTAGTCAGCGTTATAAGTTTAAATGAAAGGGCGATAATTTTGTCAGCTGAACTGCATTTCTCTGGTAGCTTGCTGGTATTGTAAATTCAGCCTGAACTTTTAATGGTGCTGTATGTTCGGGTACAGTATGTTATGTGTGTTAGTAAAGTCCTATCTTGGAAAGCCGTAATTAGTGATTTACGGTATTTCATGATGTACTGAAACCTACCATAGCATTAGTACATTTTCCATTATCAAACCTAATTTCCGATGAAGAAGATTTTTACAATTGCAATGCTTTCTCTTTTGACCCTGCCTTTCCTTTCGGCACAAAACACCGTTACTGTTGATGCCGGTGCCAGCTGGATTGGTTTCATGACCGTATTCAACCTGGACGGTAGTGTAAACTTCGGTGACTTCTGGGCTATTCCTGACTTGAAGACCGTACCTGATGTAGGCGCTAATACCGTGACCCTGCAGCCAAACTTTAACACCTACGCTAATGATCCAACAGATCCATTTTGGGTAAACCAGGATACCGGTGAAGGTAACAAGGACATGGAAGCTAACACTTTCGTAGAGCCAGGTCCAACTTTTACTGAGAATGATCTCACTTTCGTTGGTACCGTGCAGTCTTACACTTTGGCTGAAGGGTATACTGCCACGTATTTCGTGAAGGCGCTTGATCCTAACAACGGTTTCGCCGATGTTCTAGGGGGAGGTTACATTTTCGATCTTCCTACCAGTGGTACTTTTTCAGTTACCGTACCTGGTGCTGAATTGCTTGCTGGTACTGTGATCCAGTATGGTTTTACCATTACCGGCCGCAATGCCAACCCAGACAACGAAGCTGCTTTGGGTAGTGTAGTAGTAACGGAAGGTACAGTATCAGTAAACGACTTGAATCCAGATCTGGAAGTGAGCGTATACCCGAACCCAGTAGCGGAAGTACTTTCTATCAAGAGCGATACACCAGTTGAGTCTTTCCAGGTGATGAACTTCCTGGGCCAGCAGGTGATCAGCGGTGTAGGCACCAATGATGTAAACGTTTCTGAGTTGCCAGCCGGTACTTACTCTATTATTGTAGAAGTAGAAGAAGGCCGTAAGGCAATGACCTTTATGAAGCAGTAATGCTGCTTTGAGCTGACTTAGAAATAAGTGGAATGCCGCTCCTGACTTGCTTCGGGAGCGGCATTACTATTGTCAAGACTTCGTTGAGGATGTTTACTTGATATCAGCCAACTCGATTAGTCGTTGGAGGAGGTTTTCTACGCTACTAATGCTAAACGAAGCGCCCTGAGTAGAAGCCCTGGACGGGGTCGTTGCGGCCTAGCGCTGTGCAGCAGCAGACGCGCACCGCCTGCCAAAGTACTTCGTACGGCGGGCACGGCTAGCGGTCTGGATGCGCCTTAGCGCAGCCGAGCGAGTAGCGAGCTGCGAAACATAGCGACCGCAGGGAGGCCCCAAGTGCTTATCATTTATTACCATCAACAGGCAAGTTGCCTTACAAAATTAGCTGAATCCGCTAAGCTGCCATTCATCATTGTGCGAAGGCCGTTTTTGACGTGCTAAAAATCGGTAAAAAAGGCTGGTTTTGTGAGGTTGAAAAAGTGCTTTTTTTTCGACCTCTAAAATTTCTGGGCGAAATTTCGACTGTTTTTCAATGAGTTATGAAGGTTGGGGTGTAAGTTTTTTTGAAAAAAGCTTCTTTTTTTCGCTGGCAGCAGCTACCTTTGCACGGCTTTTGCGGGAGGTCCGTCTTGCTCACGCCCGAGGAGGGGGCAACTTCATCGACAAAAGCAGCTGATTTTAAAACAATTAAAGCTTAATAATAGTGAAAACACTGAGCTATAAAACACAGGTGGCCAAGCCGTCGACCGTAGAGCGCAAGTGGCACATCATTGACGCCGAAGGACTAGTAGTAGGCCGGATGTGTACTAAGATTGCAGCTGTACTACGCGGTAAGCACAAGACTGACTTTACGCCTCACTTTGATAATGGCGACTACGTGGTGGTTATCAATGCGGATAAGGTTCGGTTTACTGGTTTGAAAATGGACCAGAAGACCTACCTGCGTCACACTGGTTATCCTGGTGGACAACGTGCTACCAAGGCTAAGGAACTGATGGCGAAGAAGCCAATTGCCATTGTAGAAACTGCAGTGAAAGGCATGTTGCCTAAGACCAAATTGGGTCGGGCACAGTACAAGAAATTGTTCGTGTACGCAGGAGCAGAGCATCCACACGCGGCACAGAAGCCTGAAACACTGGAGATTTAATTATAACTGAACGCAAATTTCTTCGATATAATGGAAATGATTAATACCATCGGGAGAAGAAAGGCAGCAGTAGCTCGCGTATACTTGACGCAAGGTACCGGCAATGTAACCGTAAATGGTAAGCCGTTGAATGTCTACTTTCCCCAACCACATATCCAATCTAAGGTAGTAGCTCCATTCCACACGGTGGAGATTGATAGTAAGATCTACGACCTAAAGGTTAATGTAGACGGTGGCGGTTTCAAGGGCCAGGCAGAAGCTATTCGTATGGCGATTGCCCGCGCGCTGGTGAGGTTGAATGAAGACTTCCGTAAGCCACTGAAAGATCAGAAGTTCCTGATGCGTGACGCACGCGTAGTAGAACGTAAGAAGTACGGTAAGCCTAAGGCCCGTAAGAGCTTCCAGTTCTCTAAGCGTTAATGATCGGATTTTCGTGATTTTGAGCCTTAGTTGCCAATGGTGCTGGAGGCTCAGCAATCTATTCCGTGTCAAGCGGAATTAAAAATCAAAAACGAATAATGGAAAAGCCTAATTATAAAGAGTTGCTCGCATCAGGTGTACACTTCGGTCACCTGAAGAAGAAGTGGAACCCAAAGATGTCTCCATACATCTTTGCTGAGCGTAAAGGTATCCACTTGATCGACCTAAACCGCACCAGCGAATGCCTGGAGCGCGCAGGTCAGGCGGCCCGCCAGATGGCAAAGGCCGGTAAGAAGATTTTGTTCGTAGCTACTAAGAAGCAGGCGCGCGAGATCGTAATGGAAGCTGCTAAGAGTGTGAACATGCCTTTCGTAACCGACCGTTGGTTGGGAGGTATGATGACCAACTTCGCAACGATCCGCCGTTCAGTACGTAAGATGCAGAACATCGAGCGTATGCTGGGAGATGGTTCTTTGAGTAGCATCACCAAGAAGGAGCGTTTGACGCTGACGCGTGAGCACGCGAAGCTAGACAAGGTTTTGGGTGGTATTGCCAACCTGAACCGTACGCCTTCAGCGATGTTCATCGTAGATATTCACCACGAGCACATTGCTATTGCTGAGGCGCACAAACTGGGTATTCGTACGTTGGGTCTTGTTGATACCAATTCTGATCCAAATCAGGTGGATTACCCAATCCCAGGTAATGATGATGCTTCTAAGTCTATCGCTATCATCACCGATTACATCACGCAGATGGTTAAGCTAGGTTTGGAAGAACGGAAGCAGGCCAAAGCGGAAAAAGAGAGTGCTCAGCCGCAGAAAAGCTAAACTAGCGATTTAGTGCTTGAATTAAATCGACAAGTAGTTTTTTGCGTCAAACAGCCACAGTGAAGGAACTGTGGTTGACACAAATTGGTAATTCTCAAAGCAAACTCTAAAAATCAAATAGTCAAAATGAGCGTAACTGCTGCTGACATCAAAAAACTGCGCGACATGACTGGCGCAGGTATGATGGACTGTAAGAAAGCCCTGACCGAAGCGGCGGGCGATTTCGACAAGGCCATTGAGATTCTTCGTAAAAAAGGACAGAAAGTTTCTGCTAAGCGTGCCGGTAATGAGGCGAAGGAAGGTGCTGTAGTGGCACTGGTGAGTGATGATAAGACCCGCGGCGTAGTAGTAAAGCTGAGTTCTGAAACTGACTTCGTGGCTAAGAACCAGGAGTTCGTTGATGGTGTGACATCTATCGCCGAGGCTGCTTTGTCTTCTTTCCCAGAGAACCTGGATGGCTTGATGGGAGCGACTACTACTAGTGGAACAGTGAAGTCTACTTTGGATGATCTGTTGACTAAGTTTACAGAGAAGATGGAATTGACTTATGAGCGCCTGGAAGCGCCTATGGTTGCTCCTTATATCCACATGGGTAACAAAGCTGCTGTATTGGTAGGTTTGTCTGCTGCTAGTGATGCTGCTTACGACGCTGGTCGTGACGTAGCCATGCAGGTAGCTGCAATGAAGCCAATTGCAGTAAGCAAGGACGATGTAGATCCGGCTACTATTGAAAAGGAGTTGGAGATTGGTAAAGAATTGGCGCGTAAGGAAGGAAAGCCTGAGGCTATTCTTGACAAGATTGCTCAAGGACGTTTGAACAAGTTCTTCAAAGAAACTACGCTTTTGGCGCAGGCCTTTGTAAAGGATGGCAAGCAAAACGTTGGAGCTTATCTCAACAATACTGAAAAAGACCTGACGGTAACTGCTTTCAAGCACATAACCTTAGGTTAATTGATACAGGAGGCGAATCGGAAACGATTCGCCTTTTTTTTGCCCTATAGTGAGCAAGCGCTGGGAAATTGCGCAGCGTTTTTCGATCTTTGTGTAAACAAAGTGGACGTAAAGAAATGTCTACTTTCTATTTTGACAAGGGAATATTTCATAAGTGATTGAATACCTGGAAATCAGGTTGAAATATTCACTTGTCAGTAAGAAAATAGTAAGTAGATATTTTAGTCCGAAAACTTATTTCTATATCCTCTTTTCCTATGATAAAGTATCGTCGTGTACTCCTTAAGCTGAGCGGAGAATCCCTGATGGGAGATCAAGGTTTTGGTATTCAGGCTAGCATGTTGCAGCACTATGCCGAACAAGTGAAAGAATTGGTGAATTTAGGAGTAGAAGTGGCGATCGTTATCGGTGGAGGAAACATCTTCCGTGGCCTGCAAGCGAAGGATTCTGGTATTGAGCGCGTGCAGGGTGACTACATGGGAATGCTGGCTACCGTAATCAACGGCATGGCGCTACAAAGTGCCTTAGAGAATAATGGAATCTTTACCCGCCTGGTCTCAGCCCTAACCATTAATCAGGTAGCGGAGCCCTACATCCGCCGCCGCGCCATTCGCCACCTGGAAAAAGGGCGGGTGGTCATCTTTAGTGCAGGTACGGGTAGCCCTTACTTTACTACCGATTCAGCAGCGGCGCTGCGTGCCAATGAGATTGGCGCCGATGTGATTCTTAAAGGTACCCGCGTAGACGGTATCTACACAGCCGACCCAGAGAAAGATCCTACCGCCACTCGTTTTGATAAACTCACCTTTGAGCAGGTGCTCAGTCTGGGCCTCAATGTGATGGACACCACGGCCTTCACGCTTTGCCAAGAAAACGATATCCCGATCATCGTATTCGATATTAATGATCCAACTAACCTGGCACGCATCGTGCAGGGGGAGTCCATTGGGACTTTGGTGGCATAAATTGTTTCCACCTGCAGGTAAATAAATTATTTGTGTTTTAATTTATTCTTTCTTATCTTTAGCAAGTTAGTCTAAGGTAGAATCCCTATTGAACTACCTCATCTCAAAACGACAAGACTAACCCATCAATGTATATGCTTGTTTGCCGATGGATGCCGCTTTGCTAGCTATTGTATTAAGCTAGCTTAAGTAATCAGAGTTGGTCCATCTTTATCGTGGCCGTCGCTAAGGCTATAGCCACCAAAGGCAATAAGCAGGCGTTTGCAAACAACCGCATAGGGAATGAATGGTTGGCAACAAATGCTTTTGATCCCAAATAAGTCGGTTTGGGATTTCGGAGGAGAGTAGCACCTGGCAAGGGAATGAGCTACTCATACCGAGCTTTCTAAATAGCTCAATGAACACCATGCTGGGTTCTGTTTACGGAATAGTAAATAGAACGAGATATCAGGTTTTGTGCTGCGCTGGCTGTTGCCAGTAGCGGAATAGAACCGGTGTGTCCTGAATCCGAGGAGGATTTGGGATTTTCGGTGAACCGGACCATAAGGGTGGGACCCGCCCAACGGGCGGGTTGAATCTAGGTGTAACCCGTGGCCGTCGCTAGAGGCTATCCGCTATTTGTAATTCACCAATATCTGAGAGCAACTGGTGAATGAGTTTACGCAGCACTCGTGCCGCTTTTGGCTCATTTTCAATAATAAGTGCCCGTGTCATAGCTAGGAATTGGTCCAAAGGTCAAAATAAGGAGTTTTTAGTTTAACCGGTAATGTTGCTTAATGGTGCCTTGTTTTATCCGTTCTGATGGGGAGATGCTGCCGAAACAAGATATCCTTCTTATGCAGGGGGCTACCGGATATGTGAATAAACTATTCAGGGCGAGTGCATCATTGAAACTAAGAGCGTATTGCTGCTGGCTATTTGATGAATGCTGATTCTATTGCCTTAGTTGAGGTAGTTTGAACAAGCATCCTTTTTCTATTCTTAAGTTTCCCGCGATTTTAAAATTACTGATTTGTAGAAGCTACATAGATAGCAAAGAAGAAATTGCGACATACTTTTTTTTATCAAGTGTTAATCTTCTTTTTTTTCGGATGGTTAATTTGCAATTAACAGTTATTTTTTTTAATATTCATAGGCCCACTTATCTGACGCTATCATGTCACATTTTTACCCTTTTTCTGCATTATACTATTCACTCTATTCTTTGTTGGACCCTTATAAGTATTAGTTATCCAGTTAGTTGTATTGCTATCTGTGGTTGACTATTGCTTGAAATTTCAATAATCAAATTTAAGTTACTATGCTTTTTAAGAGGCTTAGTGATAACGGATTTCTAATGCTTGGATTTAGCTTTATGTTGTCGTTGAATGCTCAGAAAATACATGGTCAAAATTTAAATATACCGTTGGAGGATCAGCAGTTTTTTTCCAGGATGAAGGAAAAAAGTATCACTGCTAATGTGCTGGCCACTAGTGATATTTTGGGAGGATTTAGTCAGCTTCCAAGTGATTTTAACTTGGATCTAGGGGGTGATCCAGGACTAGGACTTGTATTGCTCCAGAATAACTTCGTGACCACCAATTCAGATGGCGACAGCTATATATGGAACGAAATTGGATTGAATACACAAATTAAGGCGGCTGGCTTTCCCTTAGAATTAGGTGGGACCCTCCGTGCATTTGATGGAGAAATATCTTGGGAACGCTCTACGGTTACGGTCAACTTTGATGTTGACCGAATGCAACAAGAGAAGTTAGCTGAGTTTTTTGGTAGTACGCAAAGCCTTGAGGAGCTTACAGATCATGAATATTTTGATTTGAGTCTGGATGATAAAAAAGTATTAGTAAGCGAGGCGTTATTTTCTTATTATCAAAAATTAATTACTTCTGACCAAGTATTGGCATGGCGTGAGGAATTAGCTGACTTAGAGCGACAACTACTTGAGCAGCAAAGTGAGTTGAGCGATACCCTTACCCAAGCCATACCACCCATTTCAGCCGAGGAATTAGACGATCTACAAGCCGACTATACTGGGTTAGCTAATACGCTAAGTCAGTTAGAGGAGCGCTACCAACACCATAAAGAGCAAATCCAGGAAATTCCTTACCAGGAGATGCTCCGTTTGAAAAGTAAGTTTGCTGATATTACAGCGGCCATAATCGAAACTGGCGACACCAAAATCCTTACCCCAGATTGGGATGCTCCCTCCCCGCCAATAAAACTACAATCTTTCGATGTGGGGAATTTTCACTTAGAACAGCGAGATTTTGTCTCTAGTTCTTTGCCGGTACGTGGACTGAGTACTCGTTTCGAGATTGCTGGTTTAGAAATTGATGTAGGCTACGGTAGGCAAGCATTTACGGATTTTTTTCTGCCCTCCAATGGTATTCAGTACTGGGATGAGAATCGTGCGAACAGTGTTTTGAATAGCAATATCAATTGGACGCACGACAAAGGGGCGTTTTCTGTTTCTTGTCTACGCATGGGGGTAAATGGCGTACCGTTTACTGAAGGTATTGCCAGCAATCGAGTTAACTGGGTATATGGAGTATCTGGGGCATACCATCTTGGTGAGAAGCTACTGGTTGAAACGAAGCTTTATCAATCGCAGCTCACTCAGGAAAATAATAATTCTACACCGGGCGAAATGGGTGTAACGGACAATTTCGCCGGAAGTTTTACCCTACAGTATCAACCCAAGTCTCAGATAAAAATAGGAACTGGCTATTTCCGTACGGGGCCAGCTTATGTGTCCCTGGCAGATCCATTTCAGCTATTAAACACCGAGGGGATAGAGACAACGGCAGTTGGTCGTTTTATGAAAAATCGACTGCAATTAGATTTGTTGCACCGATTAGGACAACCAATAAACGCAGTGGGGATAAATGGCGATTGGCGCCGTCAGCAGGTTCGGGGGCGAGCTACTTATCGTGCTAGTGAACACCTCCGCTTCGGCCTTCGCTTTTACCCGAACACTTATCGTCTCCAAAATGCGGAGGAAGAGGTCAATAATCGGCAGGATATTTTCATGGGAGAGGCTATGACCAACTTCAATCTGAACGAACGAACGCTTCTTACGGGGCAAGCTATCATCTCCAACTTCGTACAAGGTATTTTTCTACAAGATACTGCTGTGTATTCCCAGACTCTTAACACGAATATTGGCCTTACGCTGCATCGACTAGAAAGTTGGAGTGTGATAGGGAATATACTTTTTGATGCTTCTGGGGACGCCCTGCGTTTGTCCACTGCTGTGTCCTACCAAATGGACAATTGGCAGTTTGGACTGTCCGCATTTAGAAATGAAGACGCCAATACGAATACACAGTATGGTCTCACGGGCAATATTCGGGGGCAACTTTGGTCCCAGACCCATTGCACACTCTCACTGACTAATATCAATAACGTTCACGATCACGAAAATTTGTTGGCCTCACCCGCCTTCGCCTGGAATTGGGTAGGTCAATTATCACTGTCTTATCATCTACAATAATCGTCTATGCAACGCTTAATATATACACTGGCACTAGTGGTATCATTAACCCGTATCTATGGGCAGGTATCCATTATAGCTCCCCCAATAACGCCACCTTTTTCTATGGCGCAATTATACGAAATGACGGTGACGAATCTTGGATCGGAGCCAGTAGCAGGACAGTTCAGCACCGTTTTATTCGAAATTGGAGGACAAGAACTCCTGTGGCTTGAGGCAACGGTGGCGGGCCTGTCTCCAGGTGCCCCCATTCAGGGACAAGATTTAGTTTGGAGTCCTCCCAGCTATGGGAATTCACCGGCGGCCCAGGCCTTACGCCTGTCTTCACAACTCCCTCCGGGAGAGTATCGCTATTGTTATCAATTTGTGGAGCGAACATCTGGACAGGTACTTGGTGAATTCTGCCAGGAATATGTTGCGGTGTCCGCTGTAGATTTTGAGCTTGTTGCTCCTTTTGATGGTGAAGAAATACTAAGCTTCTTTCCGATGCTGATCTGGGATGCGTACTGGAATAGTATTAGTAGCCCTGATGGTACTTACCGTTTGCGCGTAAAACGCAGGCGCGATGGCCAATCTGCCATTGAAGCCATGGCGACTAATCCAATACTTTTCCGCACTGAATTCCTGCCTAATAATCTACTGAATTATCCAGCAAGCGCTCCGGTACTGGAAGAGAACCAGTCCTACGTGTGGCAGGTTGTTGCGATTGCTGGCAATGGTGAAGCAGTAGCCAATAGTTCCATTTGGACTTTCAGGATAGGAGAAAGAGAAGTTTCAGTAAACCCGAACGGTCGTAGTGCGGGGAGTTTTCCGCTCTTAAGTCCACATTCCAAAGCGGTAGTCTATCAGAATCGGGGTGGTAAACTGCGATTTGCTTACGATAATTGGGAAGGTAAGGCCAAGTTAGACTACACGATTGTCGGGTTTGGAGACCTCCGCGAACGCTTAAGTGATCTGCCCGAAATAGCCTTGATTCCCGGCCTAAATACCATCGAACTCAGTATTGGCCAGATCGGACAATTTGCTATGGGCCGGAAATATAATCTGGTGGTTTTTGATACCCGAGGCACACATATTCTCCAAGTACAATTAAGCGAATAAATGCTATGAGACAACTTATGTCACACCTTCTAGTGGTTGTGGGGCTTGGGTTAGTGTTGGCTTGCTGTACAAAAAGCCGGACCAGTACTGATCAGCCACTACCTCAAAAAAATGGCTTTACCTATCAATTGTTCGGTGTACAGAAGCACGAAAGTGGTGGGGCAATTTTTGGTATTGAGGAGGGATTCTGCAAGATTAATTTAAGAGTTGTAAGCGCGAATGCTTCCGTTAATTATACCGAAATGATTGCCAGAATGAATCCGAGAATGGATGCCTCCCAGGTGCATCATTTAATCAATTATGACTTAGAGCCTCACTTCAGCTTAAAGGTCAATCAGCAACAATTTGACTGCGCGCATTATCAAGTGGAGTCCATTGTTTCAAATGCTGATGGACAACGCATTGTACTCTGGTTTAATTTGAACGATTTAGTAGCCAATGGAGCTACAACACCCACCGATGCCACGCTACAGTTTAACGATCCAGTATTCAATCACGATATGGCAAGTCTGCCATTACTAATCTCCGCCGCAAAAATCTAGTTTCATGTATCAGCGCAAAAAACTCCTCCGTCATTCTATCCGCCTTTGGATCCTCACCCTACTCTTGCAGACTTTTGCCTTGCCGCTGGCGCAAGCCCTGACTAGCGGTCCTTCCCAACCAGAAATGACCTCCCTGGCTGCTGTAGGGACTACGGATATGGTTGATCTGTTTACTGGAGATTTTAATTACCAAATTCCCTTAATGGATGTGGAGGGTTACCCTATTACCCTCAATTATAGCAGTGATGTAACCGCCGAGGAAGAAGCCAGCTGGGTAGGGTTGGGCTGGTCACTAAATCCGGGATCGATTAACCGCGAGGTTCGGGGCTTACCAGATGATTTTAAAGGTGATTTGGTGGATCGTACCCTGAATATTAGGCCCGATCGAACGGTGGGAGTTGGGGTTAGTCCTGGATTAGAAGTAATAGGGTTTGAACCCGGAGACATCTACGGTTCCATCTATTACAACAATTATCGCGGATTTGGCACCTCTCTTTCCTTGTCACCCTCTTTGGGACTTGGTCGGTTATTTAGCCTTGGATTTACCCTTTCCGGTGATTCCCAGCAAGGTGCAGGTGTGGGTATTGGTATTGGTGCGCGACTCAACAAGCGAGGTTATAGCTTGAATACGGCAGCGAATGTGAGTTCCAGACAAGGACTTCGTCGACTTACTTTAAATGGTAAATCTGGACTCAAGAACAAAGGGGCACGTCCCATGTTCGGAATCGGTATTGGTGTCTTGTCCAATGGTTTTGCTTATGCCCCCATCGGAGAGATTCCAATGCAAAATACTTCCTTTCGGTTTCGTGGAACCTTTGGTACCGAAATATTCTCAGCCCACCCCAATATTAGTATTGATGGTTATTACTCTAGTCAGGCCCTAAGTACCGATAGGGTAAGTTCTCCCGCCTTCGGAACCTTGTACGCCGAGGATGGACAGAATGTAGAAACTGCCCTGACAGATTACAACCGGGAAAATTATGGCACCTACGAACAATCTCTACCCAATCTGCCACCAGTGGTAGGGACGTACGATTACTTCAGTGCATCGGCTGCGGGTATCTCCTCTTCTTTTCACATCAATCGTAGCCAAGTTGGATTGTTTTCCCCAACCAAGAGAGTAAACAATGATGTTGGAGCGACCCTGGGTGGTGAATTTGGCTTTGGTGCCCTCGCGCGCTTTGGTTTGGACGTAGACCTCAGCGCGAACTTCTATGAACGCAAGAAATGGACAAACTCGAATGCGGTAGCGAATACCCTACAGTTTCATGAAACCAATCAGGATGGAGAAGCAGCCTACTTAGCGACTACCGGTGACATGGGCCTAAGTGACAATAACTTTTACCAACAACTACAAGCGAATCGACCCATTCACACCGAGATTAGAAGTGATATCGTAGCCACGGCAGCCGTCAATAAGTGGGAGATTAACAACATTTCACAAGCTAGTATAGGAAACAATGTTGGTCGTCAGCAACGACACAAACGCACGGTTTCCGTAAGTTACCTGACCGCCCGGGAAGCAGCGGAAGGTGGGTTGGATAAACAGCTTCGCAATTATCCCGAAAACACCCTGGTTTGCCCTAGTTGCTCTACCACGCAGGCAAGTACTCTGCCACGCTTTGATGATGCCAACATGGCGGAGTATCGCCAAGGTCATCATATTTCTGAGATCACAGTAACCCAAGCGGATGGTACCCGCTACGTGTACGGACTGCCTACCTATAATGTGAGTCAGGAGGATGTGACGATTAGTGTGGAGAGCGGAGCCCCAGCTTTGCTTGATCCCGCTGATCCCGATTTTGGTCTGATTGAATACAGCGGTACAGAGGCATCCACTAATAATGCATCGGGGCGGGATAATTATTACGAAAAGCAAGAAACACCGGCCTACGCCCACGGGTATTTGCTCACTGCCGTTCTGTCGGCCGACTATCAGGATGTTACCGGAGATGGCATAACGGATGATGATCTGGGAACTGCTACCAAGTTCAACTATACCCGGGTGAGTGAATCCTACCAGTGGCGAACCGCCGTGTCCAATTCTGATCAACTCGCTACAGGCTCCGCAGGGGTGGCTCGTTACGTGGAGGGGAATAGAGCAGATGATTTGGATGACAAGGCTTCCTATAGTTACGGTGCTAAAGAGCTTTGGTACTTGCATTCGATTGAAAGCCGTAGCATGCTGGCTCATTTTCTAACGGCCATTACAGATGATCCTACCACATCCGGCAACGAAGCACAGGCCGCCCGACTTGATGCGGTAGGGATCAATAGCAATGGCCTGATAGCGGATGCACCAGCCGATACGACTTCGCAGCGAACGCGCCGACTTCAGGAAATACGGCTCTACACGAAGTCGGAAATTGCAAGAGCCAACGCCGCCAGTCCGCTAGAACAGCCCGAACCGCTAAAGACCGCTCATCTCTCCTATGAGTATACACTTTGTACGAATACGCCCAACTCAGTAGCCACTAATGGTGCGAAGCTCACGCTCAAAAGTGTCGGTTTTACTTTTGGCAATAGTAAAGCAGGACTCCTTCATCCCTATCGCTTCAATTACCGGGCGGAAGATGTGAGCGGCGATACTACTGTTGATTACCAACAAGCTTGGGTTAATCGCTGGGGGTATTATCAGAACAATCCCACTGCCTTCCCCAATCAAATGGATTTCCCTTACGCTTTACAAGATACGAGCAGCGCTCAGGCTCAAACTGCCCTTTGGAATCTGGATGAGGTCACCTTACCCTCCGGAGGAAAAATCCAAGTCACGTACGAATCAGATGATTATGCCTACGTACAAAATAAGCGTGCTGGTCGGATGTTCTTTGTCGAGGGCTTTCAATCCAGCACCACAAGTTTGGACGAGCCCATCAGTAGAGACCTCTATGGTGATGATGGCGAAGACGACTTAGATCTGGTGGCCGTAGTAGATATTGAGGAAGCAAGAGGCGATTTAGAGCGCATTGCCAACGGGGTTCCCTTGACGAATTTGAGCGCTGCTCAGATCAGACAATTCTTCTTCGCAGATATGGAGCAACTCTACTTTAAATGCCTATTGAGGCTGATCCAGGATACCACCAAGAATAACTATGTAGCGGGTTATGCCGATATCGAATTTTCGAGCTTGAAGATCGTAGAGGATACCCAGAACCCGGCCAAGCTTAAACTGCTGGTGGAGTTAAAGCCTGTCCAGCGCAAAGCTTCCGTTCACCCTATTACGCAAGCCGGCCTACAGAAACTTCGTCTGGAAATCCCGGAGCTTATCTATCCAAGTATTTCTCTCGAGGGTTCTACTGCTGAAATTGTCGTTGATGCCATTGGAGCTTTGGTTAGCGCTATTGGCCCATTGGGTGAGTTGTTCCGCAATTTCGAACGCCACGCTATGCGCAATAATTGGAGTAGAACACTGGCAAGTGGCACTAACGCTATGGTGCGCCTCGCTGATCCTAGCTTCCAGAAGTTTGGCGGAGGTTCAAGAGTAGCTCGTTTAGAAATCAGTGATGCCTGGCAAGAAAGTACAGGTATTGCGGGTACGGGAGCTACTTATGGCCAAACCTACGAATACCAAATAGAAGAGGAAATAAATGGCGTGAAACGTATGATTAGCTCCGGCGTAGCCGCCTGGGAACCGCTCTTAGGTGGAGAGGAAAACCTGGGGCGCAAACCTGATGTGTACGAAGATCGCAATCACTTAGCCCCTTCTAACTATTTTTACATAGAGGCCCCCTATGTAGAATCGCTATTTCCCGCCCCTGTGATTGGTTACCGCCAAGTAAAAGTGGAGAGCGTCAATAATGCCGAAGATGCCCGAACCGCAACCGGTTGGACGATTCATGACTTCTATACCGCTAAGGAGTTTCCCACCTTCGTAAAGGTCACTCGTAAGGATGAAATACCCATTACCTCCATTCCACTCATAGCACCTTTCACCAACTTTGAAATGGAAAAAATGGCGGCTACTCAAGGGTACGTAGTGGAAACCAACGATATGCACGGTAAGCCCCGTTCCATGCGTACTTACAACGCACAAGGGGCTTTACTGGAGAGTACGGATTACCAATATCTGGTAGAAGATCCGGAAGCCGAGGAACTTCGGTTGAAAAATACAGTGCAGATCGTCAATAAGCAGCGCGATATTTCTACTGGTTCTATTGGATTGGAAGTAAATCTCTGGCAAGAAATGAGCCAGGAAGACACTTATGTCAACGCCGGTGGCGTAGAAAGTCAAGTGGATGTAGTGTCTTTACCGCTTCCGTTTCCGCTTTCAGCAATAGCATTTCCGATTGTCACCGTATATCCCAGCTTAAATTCTAGCATTCGGCAACTGCGTACCAGTGTCACAACTAAGCATATTCGCCGCTACGGCATAGTGGAAAAAGTCATTGTGACTAAGCATGGTTCTTCCCTGGAGAGCGAAAACCTGCTCTACGACGAAGAGACCGGACAGGTGCTTTTATCCAGTACCGAAAATGAATTCCGGGAAAAGGTATACACCTGGAACTTCCCCGCCTATTGGGCTTACGATGGGATGCGGCCCGCTTACGAGAATATTAGGGCGGAACTGCCCGCCATTACGGTAGATAATAGCGGACTCAGCAACCTACCCACCGGAAATGAATACTGGACACATGGGGATGAGGTACTACTGTACGACCCCGCACAAGACCCCGTGCAATTTGAATCCGGTCCCTTCTTCCTTTATCAGGCAGATACCTTAGGCCAGCCCTACTGGCTGATTATTAAAGAAAATGGTGTCGCAGCGGACTATAGTAACCCCATGAGTGCCCTGGTTATTCGCTCTGGTCAGCGCAATCAATCTATGGCTCAGATGCAAAGCGTTATGCTGCTAGAGGATCCAAGAGTTATACCGATGGGTGAAAGCCTCCCAACGAGTATTCGCAATCCAGATAGTTTGGATGTCATTCAAGCCTCCGCAATAGAAATGAATAACCGATGGTCCTTTAATTGTGATCAGGACCCGCGTACCGCTAATCCAGCAACTGATGAGGTCACCTTTGGTAATGTCTTCCTACGTGGTATCGAAGGGAACTGGCGCTTGAGCAACGAATGGACGATGTACAATGCCGAGGCTCGAACCAAGGTCGACTTTACCACCAGTCATCCCATCGAGAAAAGTGTTGCCCAAAAAGTAAGTGGGATATCTGTAGACTCCATGTTCTGGCGAGAACAAAACGGCGTTTGGGAACCTAATCCCAATCCGGATTGGCTAAAAACCACTGAGGTGTCCTACTACAATCGGCTGGGTCAACCACTACAAAGCAAAGATGCACTCGATATTGCCAGTACGGTACAATTTGGTTACAATAATGTTGCTGCTGTTGCTACGGTAGCCAACGCTGAATTACGTGAAATCGGCTTTGAATCTTTTGAAGATTACTATTTTGATAATGCCGGGGAGCAGTTCAACACACCGCGACACTTCTATTTATTATCTCCGCTTTATGATACCACCGATCAGCAAATGCTGACGGAGGAATTTGCGCATACCGGCCGTTATTCCCTACGCTTAAATGCGGATCGGAGCATTCGTTTTCCGCTAGCTAATGCCGACTGTTCGGATAAGGACTATAAGGGTTCCTACGGATTAGAGCTGGATTGTGACGATTGTTTACCGAGGTTTAGTCCCTACATCGGGCGGGAGTACCACTTTAGCGGTTGGATAGCTGATAATGGAACGCTCGATTGTGCACTTGATTTGGCCGGTGCTTCGCTGGAGTTCCGCTTTTTCAACTCCACTCAACAGCAGGTAGGTACTACCCAAACACCAGCTACACTAAGAGACCCCGTTGACGGTTGGGTCCGGGTACAAGGGGCCTTCCTTATTCCAAGTGGAGCAGCAACACTAGAAGTCACGCTCAAAGCCAGCTCGGGAGGAAATACCTTCTTTGATGACCTACGCATCATGCCCGAAGATGCCGTAGCCAAGGGTTTTGTCTATGACCCGGCCTCTATGCGCCTCCTGGCAGAGTTGGATGACAATAACTACGCGGTCATCTACGAATACGACGATGCCGGCCTACTCAGCCGTATCAAACGAGAAACGGAACGTGGGGTGGTCACCATCCAGGAAGGGCGTACCGTCATGAGATTAAACCCCTAGGAGACGTACGTATAGATTCGCAACCAAATCGCAAAATTTCAAATCAATAGCGCTATGAGCCGTTTAGCTCTACTCTTTATAGGCCTCCTCTTTATCGCTAGTCACGTGCAGGCACAAGATGGCCAGAACACCGCCTATTTTGTCAATCAGGTTGTCGGTAGTCCCATTGCTGATAATTCTTCTTTCCTGGTGGCTAACGATCAGTACGTAGATTCCACTTCGTGGCAAGCTATTGACTCATTTCGCTATGTGGATAACAGAATCATCTTCCGACTAGATGAAATGGCGGACACCTCCGAGGTAGTCGACTGCCAATTTACCGCCACCATCCGGGTTAATATTTGGCGTGGCCAGGATAACCCAAGTGGGCCGCCCAGTGATGGATTTATTACCGATCTGGTCATCGACTATCAGCTTAATGATACCACCGGGGTTTCGCCCGTCGCTGCCTATACCACTTTTACGGGGGGGCAACAAATGGAAGTAGAAGTACTGCGTATTGAAGTTAGCGGAGACTCGCTCCCCGAGACAATGCCCCAAATGCGGATAGTAGGTGAAATGGCCATGGCTATGGCTATGAGTTTTAATTGTGATACCATCCCCACAGTGCTCTACGATTCCATTCCGTACGCCGACGTGGCAGATTTACGGCACCGGATTAGTTGGTCAGGAATTGATGGTGCTACTAGTTATGATTTGGAGTATGTATTCTATCATTACGAAAGCGAGGTAGGTCAATGGCTCGCTAGTGGAGATCCAACAGTATACGGTAGTTTTGACTGGTTATTTAGGCACAATGCTACGCGGATCAATACCAATTCCACTGAGTATTTCCTAACGGAAGCCTACCCGGAAGGGCATCTGTTTTACCGGCTTCGAGGAGTCAATCGAGATGCTAATAATGCCTATATCTTTACCCGCTGGTCTACTACTGGGCAAAGTGGTACCCTCAGTAGTTTTCCCCAGCGTATTGATCTGAATTGGTTTGAGTCGGATTATAACTGGCAGTTCTCCTCTTCTTTTGCGGAAGAAGGTAAGCGTATGATGAGCGTTAACTACTTCGATGGCTCGCAACGCTTGCGGCAAAGCCGTACTCGATTTGGACAAAAGCAAGTACTGGGGAGTAGTGGTAATTACATTGTCTCGAACGGTTCGGAACGTTTACTTTCCACACAGACCATTTATGACCAGCACGGGCGGGCGGTCATTGAAACTATACCATCCCCCAGGATTGATCGAACGAGGGGCTTGGAGTATTTTACCTTACTTGCCGAATCCAGCAATACGGCCGGACAGCCTTATTCGAAGAGTGATTTCCTAACGGGAGATTGCAACCCCGCCCCAGATTCTCTGGCCAATACCAATGGGGTGGGCCGCTACTTCTCGCAAAACAGCAGTACAGCCCCGCGGGAAACACCCGACGCGCAGGGCTATCCGTTTTCAATGGTTGAGTTTACTCCAGATGCCACTGGCCGGGTACGCCGGCAGAGTGGGGTAGGGCCACACCTGATGCTGGGTAGTGGGCGCGAGTCCAGCTATTTTTATGGCAAGCCCGCCCAACAAGAGCTGGATCGGCTCTTTGGTAACAATGTTGGGCTGGCTCAGCATTACGAAAAGCACATGGTGATTGATCCCAACGGGCAAGCCTCCGTGAGTTACCTGGATGCCAAAGGGCGTACCATTGCTACTGCACTGGCCGGAACTGTACCCGCCAACGTTACGGCCCTCAACGAAGCAGAAGTAACGGAGTCACTAAGTACCACTTATAATTCCATCTTCAATATTCCCGAAAATCAATCTTTGGTTTCGTACTCCTCTTTATTGGTGCCGGAAAACACCAGTCTTTCGCTTACTTATTTATTGGAGGACATTCCCCAAATGCTTTCCGACTGTGCTGAGGATACGGCTTGTTACGAATGCAAGTACGATTTGGTCATTGAAATTAGTGATGACTGCGGAAACAGCTTTAATACTGCCAACCCTGGCCAACCGCTTGTACTGGTAGATAGTAACTACGTAGTGGGCAATCTGGACTTGACCTGCCCTAATCCCCAAGCGGATTTGTCGCTCAACCAAAGTGGTATTCAACTGACGCCGGGCGAGTACAAAATCACTAAACGCCTGAGTTTGAGTGCTACCCAGTTCGATGAGTACGTCAATTACTACGTTGATCATTTAACCAGCGATACCAGCAGTTCGGCTTGCCTGCCCAGTATTGAGGACATTGTTCAGCAGTATCAGGATAGCTTAGTGCTCCAGTGCGATGTGGATATTTGTAGTTATCAAGATATCAAGGAACAAGATTTTATCGCTCAGGCATTTGGGCTCTCACCCACCGCTGAGGAGACGGCCCTGGGCCAACAGATGTTCGCCGAATTACAAGACAATATTGATCGCTTCTGCCGAACCAACAATCCTTGTGAACTGTATCGAAGAACGCTATATACCGACCTCCTACCGGGAGCGCAGTACGCCCGCTACGAAACGATCAGTGGCGCTTATTCGGCTACGACTTTTCCTCATTCGGTATTGAATACCAGCGCTACCATCAACTTCACGACTGTTGACTTTGGTGGGGATTCCGTACAGGTAGTTCGTAACGGTTCCGTAGAGCAATTACCCGTCAATCAGTTAACGCTGACCGAATTCATTACGAATTTCCGGGAATCCTGGCTACAGCCCCTGGCTGCTGCCTTTCATCCGGAGTGGTGCCTGGTAGAGGAACTGTGTGCGGACACCATCCTCAATAATTACGATGAGCTACTTTGGAATGTAGATACCTACCAAGAAGCACTCAATGCGGGCTTGATCAATCAAATGGGGCAGTTCAACTGGGACAGCCTCACGATAGAGTTAGGTGACCCCTATTTCCTGACCGGAGGACCAGGAGCAGCCTACCGGCAGCAGATTATTGATTACATGAATAATATCACCGATACGGTCATTACCGGTGTGCCCGAAGCCGAGGTGTCAGCAGTAGAAATGGTAGTCCGTATCGTTTACGGTGAAGGGGGAACGCTAGGGCAGGGGCCCGCCTATGCCGACGATGAAGCCTGGCGATTACTGCGGCAATTTTACATTAGTCAAAAACGCCAGATGCAACGGCTGGTCATCCTGGATCAAATTGCAAATAATACGGTCTGTGGTGGTGGCACGATAGATGCTCGCCTGGTGGACCTCTATACCGATGTGCTGATCTTGGGGACGGCCGATACGGCGCAGATTCGATTGTTCCCTCCCGTTCTGGAGGACCGTAATTACTCCACGGTGGTGGATGATCCCACCAATTCCAATGATCCTTATGATCAACTGGAGGCCGCACTGCAAACAGAACTGGAAGGGACCTTAACCGACAACTGTACCAGTAGTTGCAATTTGACCATTGACAACATTTTTGCCGAATTTGCCGATTGTGGCATTGCGGTAGCGGATTCCATCACTTTGCGGACCGAGTTGTTGGAAATCTGCCTGGCGGGCTGTGACTTCCAACACCCGAATGGTGCCATTACGCCGGATTCCACCTTTACGCCTGCGCCTACCTATGGGTCGTTTGCGGAAGCCATTACCGCGATTGTCGGTTTTATGCCAAATGATACGACGGAGTGTACGCCCTTCGTCAATACGGGGCTACCACCCCACGAACGCTTGCCTTATTATGGGCCCGTTACTACCCGCTATATTGATCCTTTGAATGAGGAGGATTGCTGGCAGGATAAACTGGCGACTATTCAGTCTGTGGTGACTTTTAATTTCCCAAGCGCAGTAGACTCTGCGCTGCTGGTGTACTTTAATCGCCATCCGGATGTACTGATGACCCAGGAAGAGTTGGACGCACTGCAGGCCATCATGGACACCAGTTACAGCAGCAATGTCTTTCCGGTAACGGTAACCATCCCTCCGCATTTGGAATGTAACGTCTGTATTGATTGTAAAGACTTCACGGACCTGCGCGACAGTGTGCCAACCTTCACCGGGGTTTCGGATTTAGAGCGCGACATTTTGCAGGCCCGTTATTACAATTATCAGTTGGGATGGAATTTATCAGCAGAGCAGTACGCACAGTTTGCTTTAGATTGTGGGCTGTCTGGTCCGGCCACGCCTTCTTCCGAACTCATAGGTCCTCCTCTGTTGTGCCCAGAATCTGCTTTCCCAGAGGTGGATAAGCCTTGTTTCGAAGATATTGTACTGCCGCTTATTCAGCAGCAAGCCACCCTCGACTATCAGGATTCCCTGGCCAGTTTGCGGGAAGACTTTGTGGATACCTACCTGGCTACTTGTCTGAGTGGCTTAACAGAAAGCTTCAGCAGAAGCATTAATTACACCGAATACCATTACACCCTCTATTACTACGATCAGGCCGGGAACCTGGTACAAACTGTACCTCCAGAGGGTATTAGCCGACTAGACGCTACAGGTATACAAGATGTGGTAGCGCATCGGCAGGATCCGGGTAGTAATTCGCCGGTCTATCCCGGGCACGATATGATTACCACTTATCAGTATAACAGCCTCAATGCAGTAGTTTACAAAACCTGCCCCGATCAGGACGATCCGGTGGAGACTTGGTATGATCGTTTAGGGCGGGTGGTTGTATCCCAAGATGGTCGCCAGCAAAGTCAAAACCTCTACAGCTATACCGTTTACGATTATCTGGGCCGGGTAGTGGAAGTAGGTGAAAAGGAAAGTCTTACGGGGATGACGATCAGTACGGCGCTGGATCCACAACTACTTGCCAATTGGATTGCTGCGGGTAGTAATGCGACCAAAACGCACGTTACCCGCACCTATTATAATGCTTACGTGACAGCCATACCCGATGTGAGCCTGACCGGCGATATACTGCGCAACCGCGTAGCATCGGTGACCTTCGAAGAGTTGAACGATAGCGATAGTACCACCTATGATTATGCCACCCACTACCAGTACGATATTGCGGGCAATGTGGAGCTACTGGTGCAGGATTTTCCGAAGCTGACCAGTATCAGTAACCGTTACAAGACGGTCGCCTACGAATACGATCTCATTAGTGGAAATGTACACGCGGTGAAATACCAGGAAGGGGAATTGGATCAATTCACCCACCGCTACGAATACGACGACGAAAACCGCTTGGTAAATGTGCATACCAGTACCGCCGAAACCATGCACTCCAATAGTGGGCTCTGGGATCAGGATGCCCTTTACGAATACTATCCGCACGGACCACTAAAGCGCAGCGAACTGGGGGAACTCAAAGTACAGGGCTGCGACTACGCCTACACCATTCAGGGCTGGATTAAAGGATTGAATGCTGATAATATCCGGGAAGCAGAATACGACCCGGGCTACGATGGTGGCCCGGCAGCCACCTACGTAGGCTTTGACCCTGATCCTTTTGATACTATTCCGCCGCCCATCTTTGAATTTCTGGGTTCTCAAGTAGCCAAGGATGTCTTTGGTTATTCACTCAGTTACTTCGATGGAGATTATACGCCCCTGAGCACTACCTTCTTCGGGACATCTGTAGCCATGCCAATTGCTGGTAGTTCATTGGCAGCTGCCAATACCGGACTTTACAATGGGAATATCCGGCACATGGTTACTTCCCACAGCAAGCACAAGGATGGCTTGTCTCAGGCTTATACCTATGAGTATGACCAACTGCACCGTCTATTGGGCCAGCACGCCTACGAGCTCAGGAATGCCGGTACTTTTGATTGGAACGGTAATGAGCGAGACCTTGGCAACCAGTTTAAGACCAGTTACACTTATGACCCCAACGGTAACATCCTGAGCTTGGATCGACACGCAAAAACAACCAGTGGGGTTACCATTTTGGATGATTTGGCCTACACTTACAGCAATCTGGCCGACGGCCGCCGCGCCAATCGCCTGACGAGTGTGGTAGATAACGTAAATGCTGCCGACAACGCCGTCTTTCCCGGCGATTTTGAAGGCACCAATACCTATGCTTACGATGGTGCGGGTAACCTCATCCATTCGGTGAATACCGCCCAATCTCAAAACGATAGCATCACCTGGTCGCCGTACGGAAAAGTACTGAGCGTTGTTAGTAATAACGACAGTGCCCGTACGGATTTTGACTACGATGCCAGTCAAAATCGAGTACGCAAGCGCTACACCAATGCCGACGGAGCTACCGTTGACACCTACTACGTGCGCGACGCACAAGGTAATGTGTTGGCCACCTACGAGCACAGCCACCCCACGCAGGCGCTGAACTGGCAAGAACAGTATTTATACGGCTCCAGCCGCCTGGGGCACTACACCTCTGGTGTTCAGGTGGGGGTAGGCATACCAGAAGGTGCCGGTAGTGGTCCTACTTGTACGGATGGTGTGCAAAACGGAGACGAAACCGGAATTGACTGTGGTGGAGCCTACTGCCCGCCATGTTATGACTATACCAGTGATTTTACTTTTTCCAACGGCGTACACCTTGAACGTTTCAACTTTAGCAATTGGGAAGACGAATGGGAAGGTATCAGTAGTGGTGCCAGCCTGGCTAATGGTACGCAGTTTGCTTGCAGCGGCGGGCCCGCTACCTTTGCGGTGCAGTTGGATACCAGCGAGTACATCCAAACGGATCCTTCCCAGCTGGATCTATCCGTAGCTACTGATCTTCGGGTACGCTTCTGCTTTAATACCAATCTGAGTGTAAACGGTGATTATCTAGCCCTACAGGTTTCGCACGATAATGGAGCGAGCTTTAGTACCGTTCGGACTTGGGTACATGGCACTGATTTTGGCTTTGTACCAGTGAATGATCTCACCCTTACGGCAATTGTGCCGGGGCCTTTCAACGCCAATTCAAAACTTAAGTTTTTCCATCCGGCTAGTAATCAGACCGCTAATGCAGCCGTTTATATTGATAACATTGATCTGGATAATGGCACCATTGATTACTGTAACGACGGTATTCAAAACAATGGTGAAAACGGAATCGATTGTGGGGGGAGCTGTGATCCTTGTCCCCAGGAGTTTGTAAGAGGTAACAAACGCTATGAGTTGACCAATCACCTGGGCAACGTCATGGCAACGGTGAGTGATCGGGTGGTCTCGTTTAATAACGATGACCCGCAGGACCCACAATACCGGGCTTACATTCGCTCCTCCCAAGACTACTACCCCTTCGGCCTGCGCATGCAGGACCGGCAGTTTGAGTGGCAGTTTGATAATTACCGTTTTGGGTTTAATGGCAAAGAGCGGGATAAGGATGGTGAGTGGGGCGCGCAGACGCATTATGATTATGGGTTCCGAATCTATAATCCGAGTATTGCGCGGTTTTTGAGTGTGGATCCCTTGGCGCCGGATTATCCGTGGTATACGCCGTATCAGTTTGCGGGGAATAAGCCGATATATGCAATTGATTTAGATGGATTAGAAGAAGCTCCAGCACCAATGTTGTTATTTAGAGGTAGACTCCCTGTCCTCCGTGCTCCTACGCCTAGCGTTCCCAGTGCTGTGAGAGATTTTCGTCAGTACGCACCGTGGAATTCGAGAAACCCATCAGCATTAGATATTCACCCCATCATTCTGGCAGAAATAGAAGAAACTCGTGAAAAGACTTGGTATTTTCAGGAAACTCAACTCTACTCAGAGGATCGTAACATCTCATCAGGACAAAGTATAGATGGTAGTTATCCAATTTGGGGAAATAACCCACCAGAATTTCTCTTGGAGGAGGATACCTTTGAGAATAGTATTAAAAGGTTCAAAAAGGACAATGCTTACATACGTGATATACAAGAGAAACAAGCGAATGGTCAATTTTTAACAATTGAAGAACAAAATGATCTCAATAAGTTTTATGGCAGTGGAAAATCTATGTCTAGGGGAAACAAAGAGTATTTTGGTCGACAAGGAGTATACGCCATATATATAGATGGTGAGTTGTATAAAATCGGCAAGGCACATTTAGAGGGAAAACTAGATAGTAGAGGCAGGCCATATCGCCTTTTAAAACAGATCAAAGATCTCCAGTCCGAATACCCCAACTCAATTATTGACGGTGATGTTATTAAGGATTTTATGGGGACAACAGAAGAAGCAGAGTCTTTGGAACTTGAATTAATTAAACTAAATAATATTCCTAAAGGGAATGAAAATGACCGTAGACTTCCTAGAAAATAAAAACACTTGGATTATGGGATTTTTTGCTATTTCTACAGTTTCTGTACAACCAGGAGTTAAATTGGGATTATCTCATTTACTCTTAAAGAGGATTAGGTCTGCGGTTGAAGAGTTATTACAAGAAAGTATTTCTTTAAATCAAGAAGAAAGAATCGGACTACAATTTTCTGTATCAACAGAGATTAATGATATGGTAATTGAAGTAGACGATTCTACATTCTGTAATTGGTCTGTATGCTACTACATTAGACTTCCTTATATAGGAATAAATAATTTGACAGTCGACCTAGAATATACAAAACAGGTTGTCGACGCTATGGGGGGGGTAATAAAACTAAGTTTTGATTATCCAAACATTGAAGGTGCCATGGATAGTATAAAACAGAATTTAATTAATGAAATAGCAGGAAACTATGATTTATATAAATCTAAAAAACCGCCCCTAAAGATGTAATATCCCCCCAGCTGCCCGTAGTTGAAATGCAATGGCCAAAAACTGCGCCGTTGCAAGTAGGCTGTGCCTACGGTTCCCTCGCTGCGCGAAGTTAAAATGCAACGGTCGATCCATTTGGCCGTTGCTAGGAGGTTCCTCCCACGCTTTGCTACGGCGGACACAGTGCACCTCCGGTGAAGTACTTTAACCTGAGGAGTATAGTGTCGCTAGCCATTTTATACTTCTGTCATTACAGCATAGAAAAAACCTGGCGGTGTCCGTCAGGTTTTTTCTATGCCCTGAAGATAAACCTGTACTGACTCAACATCAGTATGCCAGGATTTGATTCCTCAAAAGGTACGGAATAGGTTGTCACCACCTTAAATACAAAACCGGCATCGACTGCGGCGGCAGCTGTGATCCTTGTCCCCAGGAGTTTGTAAGAGGTAATAAGCCCTATGAGTTGACCAATCATCTGGGCAACGTGATGGCTACGGTGAGTGACCGGGTGGTATCGTTTAATAACGACGACCCGCAGGACCCACAATATCGTGCTTACATTCGCTCCTCCCAAGACTACTATCCCTTCGGCCTGCGCATGCAGGACCGGCAGTTCGAGTGGCAGTTTGATAATTATCGTTTTGGGTTTAATGGCAAAGAGCGGGATAAGGATGAGGAGTGGGGGGCGCAGACGCATTATGATTATGGGTTCAGGATCTATAATCCGAGTATTGCGCGGTTCCTTAGTGTGGATCCGCTCAGTCCTGAGTATCCAATGTTGACCCCATATCAGTTTGCGAGTAATACGCCAATTCAAGCTATTGATCTAGATGGGCTAGAGGCCCATTACTATTTACCATCAGCTTCTGAGACTGGTGTTCCTGAAATGAAAATTGTCAGAACTGAAGAAATTATAGAGTATTGGAATTACAGGCCAGGAGGGTTAAGTGATGCACCCTTTATTCCAGTTCTTCAGCTTAATCCTAGAAAGGAATTTATTGACTTAACTGAGCCGTCGAGGAACAGACAGCGATTTATCGATGCTATAAACGATTTTTACCGGGCAAAAGCATATAATGAAAATCTGTTTACTCTAAGTTATGAGCTAACTTTAGGGCCGATTGGTGATATTTACCATGCTGTAGATGATGAGGAATACGGACAGGCTGCACTTATTGCTGGATTTACATTTTTACCACTTAGGGTCCCGAGTTTTGTAGGTAAGGGGTTAAAGGGACAAGTTTACTTCAGGATGTCCGCAACTAAAGACGGAGTCATAAAGCCGTATTTTGGGAAAACACATTTAAAAGGAGGAATTTATGATAGATATGCAGGCTAGGCAGATCTAGAAAAGAGTATGATAGCTGTTCTTGATTTTGAAGGAGGGCGAAGTCAATTGCAAGACGTTGTACCAGGTTTAGAGTCACTCAACTTTCAAAGAATGGAATTCATTGATGGATTAGAAGGTTTCTTGATAGATTTCAATGGAAACATGAGGCATAGTGATGGTGGTATTCTTGCAAATGATATGTTGAGGTTCACTACTAGAGGTCCAAACAAACCTGCGCAACTCAGAGATATGGATAGATTAAGGGAGTTTTTTTCCAATTATCTTGATAACAACTATAAGGGGGACTGGAGAAAAGATTTTAACGCAAACAACTATGTAGATCAGTAGACAATGAACTATTTAAAAGAAATAAATAAAGAGATAGTTGATAAAATTCTGTCCTCTCCAAAACAGAAGTATTTACTTAGATTTGAAGAACATCCAAGTACGATTGAGTTTTGGGAAAAGCTCAATGATAAAATACTTTCAAACCATGACAAAGTTGAAATTTACCTTTACGGAAATAAAGGTAAATGGAAAAACCTTGATTTTTTAAGGTATTTATCAAACCTTCAAAGACTAAATATCAACTCTAGCGACATTGTTGATATTAATGGGCTTGAGTTTACTCCAAATCTGAAGTTTCTAAGACTCGATTGCTTGTATTTAAAGGACCACCACCCAATCCAATATCTAAGGAGACTCTCTGATTTGTATTTAGGTAGTACGGAAAATAATATCTCCCTATCATTTCTTGAATCTTTAGATGGCCTTGCAAAATTACAGATATGGGGAAGAAAGAAGGATTTTCATGTCCTAAAGTCAGGAGGTATACGATTTTTGACAGTTGAGGATACTAGAATTGAAGAAGATATAATAGGAATTTTCAATGCGATGCATAGCTTAGAAATATTAGAATTAAGTAGAGTCGACATTGAGAATTTGAATGTTCTAAAGCGATTAAATGAAAAAATCCGAATCACTTTATTGTAGTATCGATCTGATATTCTTGAGAACCTAACCGTTGCGCATCGTTAAAATGTAACGGTCAACCCATCTGGCCGTTGCTAGAAGGTTCCTCCTACGCTTTGCTACGGCGGACACAGTGCACCTCCTGTGAAGTATTGAAAAATCCTAGCGGCTAGTCCATCAGGTTTTTTCCCGCTGGATCCGCAATACCGTGCTTACATTCGCTCCTCCCAAGACTACTACCCCTTCGGCCTGCGCATGCAGGACCGGCAGTTTGAGTGGCAGTTTGATAATTATCGTTTTGGGTTTAATGGAAAAGAGCGCGATAAGGACGAGGAGTGGGGCGCGCAGACGCATTATGATTATGGGTTTAGGATCTACAATCCGAGTATTGCGCGGTTCCTCAGCGTTGATCCATTGGCTCCGGACTATCCAATGCTGACACCCTATCAGTATGCTAGTAACGCGCCGGCCACCTTTATTGATCTAGACGGGTTGGAAGGAGTTTTTCCAGAGGCAGACCCCAGTGATCAAGGGGTATCTGTTATATTAGAAGGTCAAGAATTAGTGCTTGATGGAACTGGTGGCTATTTGTTGAAGAAGACCTTTTCAATTTTACATAATACCCCTAGTGGTGATTGCTTGACTGTCCCATACTGTATCAATCAGACGCTAAATGATGATTTTGATAACTGGGATTATTTATTGGAGTTTACCTTAGAACACCCTCAAGAAGCTGTTCAGGCATCAGTTCTTGCAAATGTACTAGATCCAGCCTCAAGTTACTCGGGGTTTTTCAAAAACGCCAGTGGTGTAGACTACCTGAGAGATTATGCCTCCGAGAAAAGGGAGACATCAGTTGTGGGAATATTTATTTCTTCTATAGAAACCCGGCCAATAGGAGATCAAGGAAAAAATAATTTCTTTGGAAAAGTTTTTCGACATCAAGTTTACTCAGGTATGCTCTCTTCGATTTATGGTTCAGAAATGGGAACCATGATTGGCGATTTTAATGAAATGGGAAATCAAGGTGATTTTAACGTATTTAAGCTAAATCTTGGTTCTCTTGGGGCTGGAGACTTATTAAATAATGCGTGGGGAGCCCATCATATGGATACATTCATGAAAGAGAATGAAGGAATTAACAACATTACCGATTTTACAAGTTACCTCAACTTTGTAGCAAGTAAAATAACAACATATAGTGGGGATGATTTTAGGGAACTGAACAGCACAAGCGTTCATTTTACCTCAGACATGCAGGGAGTAATTGATCTATATGATTCTTTCAAAATGTTAAGCGATTTAAACAATGAAAAGTAAGCTATTCATAGTAGTATTTATTCTGATGAATATCTATTCTTGCAAACCCTCACATAATCAGACAGCTACTCGTAATGAATATGAGATAGTAGATGATTGTTTCAGTTGCATCATGGAGGATATCAATTTGCAACTTAAAGAAACATCTGAAGAAGTCAAGAAACAGTTTCCTAGCATGAAACTGGATGCAGTAGACGAATATAGTGGTTCTGAGAGGTATTCTTTCGTTAAGAATCTAAAGATTAGAAATTTATCTGAGAGACCAACCAATTTTACATTCTACTTCGAACATGGGGTGCTGTTTTCGTATGAAAAAACATTTTATTCTAACGAAGCTGAATTGGACATTTTGAAGAATAATTGTTTATTCGAGTTCGTATCTCTACCTAATGACTCTGTAACAACATTTTACAAAAGTGATGAGTGTAGGAAGATGATTGTACGGAAAGTTATTCGAAGAAGTCAATCTTACTCTTTGCAAATTGAAGGTGAAACGTTAGCAGATAAACCCTATATTATTACTTACACGGTAAAAAAAACTAACTAATAGTCCGCTCTCGCTAACAGCCTAGTTAGAAGTAATCCCGACGTTCCGTAGTACCCACGCTACGCGTAGCATGAAAAGCCAAGACTAAGCACCAGTACGCTGTCCAGTTCAACGTCGCTGCAAGGCGATTGCATCGCCGCGTGAGCTACAGGTGTAAAAAAACACAGCAGGCTGCGCTTGCGGTAAACTACCACTGCATCCCCTCACTAGCCCCACTATCAATGACGAAAAGCTAGTGCTTTTGTCAAGACGGGAACGCAGGCTGAGGTAACGAGGCTTGTCGGCTAATATCTAGTGGGTGAAGTGGCGTTAGCCATTTTATATCTTTTCATTACTGCAACAAAAAATCCTGACAGCTAGTCTGTCAGGATTTAGGACCACAAAAGATGCTAAATAGATTACCATTTCCTTGAATGCAAAACCGGAATCGATTGTGGGGGGAGCTGTGCAGCTTGCCCGCAGGAGTTTGTCAGAGGCAACAAACGCTATGAGTTGACCAATCATCTGGGCAACGTGATGGCTACGGTGAGCGATCGGGTGGTATCATATAACGATGATGATCCACTCGATCCGCAATACCGTGCTTACATTCGCTCCTCCCAAGACTACTACCCCTTCGGCCTGCGCATGCAGGACCGGCAGTTTGAGTGGCAGTTTGATAATTACCGTTTTGGGTTTAATGGTAAAGAGGGGGATAAGGATGATGAGTGGGGCGCGCAGACGCATTATGATTATGGGTTTAGAATCTATAATCCGAGTATTGCGCGGTTTTTGAGTGTGGATCCCTTGGCGCCGGATTATCCTTGGTATACGCCATACCAGTTCGCGGGGAATATGCCGATTTGGGCGATTGATGTAGATGGGCTAGAACCAGAAATTACTTCTGGAAAGAAGAATGAAAAAACTATTGATGGTGGTAACCCATTAGGGGAACTAGACTTGACCGTCAAAGCAAAAAGAGTTCGTAAAGGTGAAATTGGAATTGACGAACCCTTCGAGAGAGAATGCACTAATTGCCCTACTGTGGTTGCCGACGATATGAAGCTGCAAAATAGTGGGGTTGGCGTTGTTACAGCAAATTTCGAGTGGAACGAGGCAGAGGGAAGTGTTGGAGAAGCAGAGGGATTTGAAGCGGTAGTTCCATTGGTAGGCTCTGGGAGGAGTGCTATTAATGCATTTCAGAACGATCGTTACATTAGTGGAATATTTTATAGCGTAATGACTGTTGGAGATTTCTTTTTTGTAAAATCACTAGGTCAAGGCTCAGTACGACTTGCTTACGCCTTAAGGTATGAGGGGGGCTGGCGAACTGGTGTTAGTAAGCTGTACAATATAGGTTATGATCATAAGTGGGGGAATGTCGTAGGTCATTGGGAGGATTTAGGGCTATTAAATACCCCCTTAAACATTGCTGGCTTAAATGGGGTGAAACATCATAGCTTGATGGCCAGACACATTGCTGATGCCAATCCTTTGCTAGCTAAAGTTTTGGGTAACCAAACCTGGAATATAAAGTCCTTTAGTATACAAGGAAATAAAACAGTTCGCTATAGCCATATATGGGCAGCACACTCGACAGGTACAAACCCTGCAATGAAGCACTTTCTGACGCTTCGCTATCAAGTGTTTGCTACACCAAACTGGTACAAAGGTGTACTTCTTTCTGGGACTACCAGATATAACGAGCGTAGGTTCTTGAATTTCTCAAATGCATATAATTTCTAAATGAGCACTAACGATCCGGATAAAAAGATATTGGACATTGTGGAGAACACTGTCAGTGAGCCGTATGTAAGTTGGTTAAAGAATAATATCTTACCTGCAATTAGCATCAGGACAGTTGATACTTCCGCATCCGTGGGTATTAAATCAAAGTTTGGAGGCATTCCAGCTTTGAGGAAAGAATCTCAATGGCCTGTTAACAGGGACGGAACGCCTTTATGGTTTCTAGCAGAAATTCATACAACCGAAATACCCGAAGGGCAGATTTCATCGCTATTTCCAAAAGGGATTTTGTTGTTCTTTTATGATTACGAATATATTGATGCACAGGTTGTTTTTTTTGAAGAAGACACTGTGCGAGTAACAGCTCCATTAGCTAAAAAGGTGACGAATTACCCATTAAATATTTTGCCAATTTGGCAACGGGAAGCTACTGTCAAATTATTTCACCAAGCGCCCATTTCGTTTGAGGAAATCAAGACTCTACCTTTATATAACTCTTTGCATTTTGCAAAAATACATAAAGAATATCCTGATGCCCTTCGACCGTCTTTTTCAATAAGAAATCCCCAATATCTCGAAGGTATTTTACGTCATGGAACTTCTACGTCTGGGCACCAAATTTTAGGATACTACAGAGGGATTCAATCAGAGTCTTTAGAATCGCATCTTCAGAACGAAAGGGTAAGGCATCCTGAAGAATTATCAATCGCCGAGATTGAAAGTTATCTGCAGTGGAAGTTACTGCTGACAATTAATACCGAAGAGGACATTGGGTTTGTATGGGGTGACCACGGTAAATTGCATTTTTTTATTCACTATCAGGATTTGCTCAATCATGATTTTACGAATGTTAAAGTATATTTTGATACTACTTGAGACATCAAGAAAGCCCACTCAACACTGACCTAACGTCGTAAGCTCTATTTCCCAGCTATGCATAGTTAAAATGCAACGGCCAATCCATCTGGCCGTTGCCAAGAGGTTTCTCCTACGCTTTGCTACCGTTGGCGCCGGATTATCCGTGGTATACGCCGTATCAGTTTGCGGGGAATAAGCCGATTACGTTTGTTGACTTAGATGGACTTGAAGAAGCTCCTGTAAACCCTGGTACATTTGAAGGTGAAGTTCAAGAGACGACTAGAACAACAAGAATTATGGACCCTCAACTTGGCTATGAAGGTGGCAATGATATTGTAACACGCAAGTCATGGTTTTGGCATCGTGGCAGTTGTGGCGAAGATGGTGTAGAGTGTCAAGCAGGATGGTATTCTCCAGAGGACTACAAAGAAATTCTCATTGGTACTCGAAGGGATGCTACAACACTGAGGCCTTTAAATCTACGTTTATTTACACGAGATGTATTTGGCTTCACCGGCAAGACTTTTACTGAAAAAGACTTAAGCACAGAAGAATTAGTCGCTCTTTCTCAAGTAGTTGCGAATGCTATGAAAAGAGGCAGTAGCATAATAGAGTACGAAGATTATGCTACTACTGATTCTGGCAATCAATATGACGATGTAGTAATGGTCGGTGGATCTGGTGGTCAGAGCGGTAGTGAGGTTTACGACAAAATGTGGAATAGTTCATTTTATGCTCTAAAAACTTCTTTTGGACAAGTCGCTATTCAAATCGTTGACGACCAAGTTATTTTAGAAGATCAATTTAATTTCAATGACGTTGCTGACAATACAGATGGACGAACACGTAGCGAAATCTTGGAGGAGTGGTCAAGTAGAGCATGGAAAGCAGGAAGTCACCCTTACAAGCAATTGCGCAATTACTCTAGCTATTACGGGAGCCCAGATGGTGAAGGAACGAAGTTAATTATCAAAATACCCAAAATTTTAATTGACCCTTAATGTATAGATACCTTTTTCAGTTGCTAATATTTGTCTGTATATGTCTATCTTCTTGTGTAGAAGAAAGTGAGACCTCTATGCCTGTTCCAGAGATGTTACAACCCCTCAAAAACAGTGCTTATGATATTATTTATCAATATTATGAGAAATTTGGATTCACGGAAGTTTGTGAACATAACCGCATGCTCATTAGAAGTGACTCAGTTTCTAAGTTACTAGTTAATTGGAATGCCTTACCAGTCTCGAAGGAGGATGTGATCTTGATAAATCAGATAGCTAATAAGATTGATACTTTATCATCATCCCTTACGTATTCGATTTACTATCGGCATAAGGATTATTTTTCTGATGTTATGCTAACAAATGCCGAATATGTAGAAAACGGACTCACTGCAGATTCATTGAATCTTAATCTTGAAATGGGCTATTACTATTTCGATGAAAAATCATTCTTGCTATACCTTCCAGAAGAAAGGCTCCTATTTTGCGAAATACATGTTTGTAATTAACAACGGTGATCAATGACCTTGGAGGCTACCCCCCTGCGCGTAGTTGAAATGCAACGGCCAATCCATTTAGCCGTTGCCAGGAGGTTCCTCCTACGCTTTGCTGCGGCGGACACAATGAACCTCCGATGAAGTATCTCAACCTGAGGAGTATAGTGGCGCTAGCCATTTTATACTTCTTTTATTATCGCCTAGCCTCCACATGCTACAACTGACACAGTATTGAAAGATCCTGGCGGCTAGTCTGTCAGGATTTGAGACCTCAAAAGATACTGGATAGATGGCCACTACCTTGAATGCAAAACCGGAATCGATTGTGGGGGCAGCTGTGATCCTTGTCCCCAGGAGTTTGTAAGAGCCAACAAACGCTATGAGTTGACCAATCATCTGGGCAACGTCATGGCTACGGTGAGTGACCGGGTGGTATCGTTTAGAGCGTGTTTGGGAATTTGCTTCGCAGCTACTACGTGGTCGGTCATCAAGTAAAAATCAGGCATTTTTACTTTGATCAAGGCCTGTCCGGCTGGCCAGACGGGCGCTGAAACCGGAGTTTAGCACCATGCCCGCCGTACTTAGGTACTAAGGCAGGCGAGGGCGCTAAATGAGGAT